>NZ_JBBKXZ010000001.1:1312912-1314658 GCF_042715545.1 Aquirufa avitistagni
ACACCACCCTCCCCTACTCGAATGAGAGTTTGGACTTGGGAACGATGTAAATGCGATGGATTTATCTATCAAAGTTTACACAAGGTTCTTTGACATATTGTGAGAATAAAGTAAAGAGTAAGAGCAAATTAGAATTATTGATATCTCTTTGGAGATAGAAGATATTTTATAAAATAGTAAGTGAATTAAGGGCGTATGGGGGATGCCTAGGCTCTTGGAGGCGATGAAGGACGTGTTAAGCTGCGATAAGCTTCGGGGAGGTGCACAAGACCTTTGATCCGATGATTTCCGAATGGGGCAACCCAGTAGATTGAAGATCTATTATTCTATTTAATATAGAAGGCGAACCTGCTGAACTGAAACATCTAAGTAAGCAGAGGAAGAGAAAACAAAAGTGATTCCGTAAGTAGTGGCGAGCGAACGCGGATTAGCCCAAACCAGTGTTGTTGCGGCAAGACTGGGGTTGTAGGACCACGATATCGATTATATAAAGGAACGAGAACTGTCTGGGAAGGCGGGCCGTAGAAGGTGAGAGCCCTGTATTGGTAAGCTTATATAATTGTAGTGGTATCCTGAGTAGGGGGGGACTGGAGAAATCCCCTTTGAATCTGCCGGCACCATCCGGTAAGGCTAAATACTACCAAGAGACCGATAGTGAACGAGTACTGTGAAGGAAAGGTGAAAAGTACCCTGAGTAAGGGGGTGAAAAGACCCTGAAACCATACGCTTACAAGCGGTCGGAGCCCTTTTTGGGGTGACGGCGTGCCTTTTGCATAATGAGCCTACGAGTTACTTTCACTGGCGAGGTTAATCACGTTGACGTGAGCAGCCGGAGCGAAAGCGAGTCTGAATAGGGCGCTTAGTCAGTGGGAGTAGACGCGAAACTTTGTGATCTACCCATGAGCAGGTTGAAGCTCCGATAACACGGAGTGGAGGACCGAACCAGTTTACGTTGAAAAGTATTTGGATGACTTGTGGGTAGGGGTGAAAGGCCAATCAAACTGAGAAATAGCTCGTACTCCCCGAAATGTTTTTAGGAACAGCCTCGGGGTTAAGTTTTAAGCAGGTAAAGCTACCGATAGGACTAGGGGGAGTCAAATCCTACCAAATCCTGACGAACTCTGAATGGCTTAAAATATACCCGGGAGTGAGGGTTGGGGTGCTAAGGTCCCAATCCGAGAGGGAAAGAACCCAGACCAACAGCTAAGGTCCCAAAATCTTTACTAAGTTGAACTAAGGAAGTCTGATTGCAGTGACAGCCAGGATGTTAGCTTGGAAGCAGCTATTCATTTAAAGAGTGCGTAACAGCTCACTGGTCGAGCGAGGCGGGCATCGATAATAAACGGGCATCAAGTAAAGTACCGAAGCTTTGGATTATATTTATATACTGGTAGGGGAGCATTCTGATCTGCGGTGAAGGTGAAGCGACGAGCTTTGCTGGAGCGTTCAGAAAAGCAAATGTAGGCATGAGTAACGATAATGAGGGCGAGAAACCCTCACGCCGAAAGACTAAGGTTTCCTCAGCTATGCTAATCAACTGAGGGTTAGTCGGGGGCTAAGGGTCTAGCGAAAGCGACAACCTAATGCACAACAGGTTAATATTCCTGTACTTACTTATTGGGCAAATAGATGACGGAGATTACAGGTTACCAGATACTGACGGAATAGTGTCTTTGAGAGGCGGCAGCAATGCCAAAACGAGTGTAGTGAGTAAACTTCCAAGAAAAGTCTAGGCGTGTATAACTA
>NZ_JBBKXZ010000010.1:0-284 GCF_042715545.1 Aquirufa avitistagni
CCATCTCAATCCCCCCACTCACCACATAACTCTGTGAGCCGCCAACTCCACCATTATAATCACTAGAAACAACCACATTACGCCAGCCCTTACTCAATACCTGACCACTGCCACTCAATACCAAATCTCCACCCACTACCATACGCACATTGCCCGGGCGGCCAGGATTCCTGATGCTATTATTATCCCAACTCCCCACATCCAATACCCCTCCTATGCGTACACTACCTCCCGCATTCACAGTCAAATCATACCCCACATAACTAACGTAACTCGTCGATAAA
>NZ_JBBKXZ010000002.1:0-603574 GCF_042715545.1 Aquirufa avitistagni
TTATTTTAATATAAGAAAATTGTCTATATCCTTGTCTTGAATGCTACTTATTCTGATTAGCTCATTTAAAGAACTAACCTCGTCTTTATTTCTACCAACACGTCAAAGAACTCTTTTAACTTCTTGCTCAATCACCAAGCCGAAACCCAGTAACCACGCCTCCAGTCAATGCGCTAGAATCGTTTTCCTAGCAATTGGGAGTGCAAAGATGTAGGAATAATTTATAAATACCAACTCGCAACACGAATTAATTTATACCACAATACCTAATTCGCTGAAAATCAAGAGAAAATTGACGGAAAAAATTTTAAAATATTTTGCGCCTGCCGACTTATCGCGAAATAATCCTACCTTTGCATCGCAAATCTGGCCCGATCTTTCGGGTTAAAAATACATTCCAATGAAAGACTATCACATCATCTACGAAGATAACCACCTCCTTATCGTCAATAAAAGGGCAGGTATTCTCGTACAAGGTGATAGCACCGGTGACGTTACACTAACCGATGTTCTCAAAGACTACATCAAAGAAAAGTACCAGAAACCCGGCGCCGTATTCCTTCATCCCGTTCACCGACTAGACCGACCGGTGAGTGGTCTTGTTATTTTTGCCCGTACATCCAAGGCACTCGAACGTATGATGGAAATGTTTCGTAAACGCGATATTCAAAAAACGTACTGGGCAGTCACACGCAAGAAGCCTTATCCAGAGAAAGGAAAATTAACACACTACCTTTTGAAGAATGAAGCAAAGAATATCACAACCGCATACGACTACCCCGAAGGAAAAGCACTCAAAGCCGAACTGAACTATAAAATACTAGGGAAAATCAACCTACACTACCTAGTCGAAGTGGAACCCATCACCGGAAGACCACATCAAATTCGTGTACAATTAGCTACGCTAGGATGCCCCATCCGTGGTGATATCAAGTACGGATACGATAAACCCAACATAGACGCCAGCATAAACCTACACGCACGTCGATTGTATTTTATCCACCCCATCAAGAAAACACCCATCATCTGCAAAGCCGCAGTTCCAGAAAATCCATTCTGGGAAGAATTCTTAGAACTAGATCCCGATGATTTCAAAATGAAAAATTTGGATCACTTATACGAATAAAAAAAGGAGCTTAAATAAGCTCCTCTAATGTTGTCTTTTCTAAAACAGATAAATTGGCATCTCGCCATTTAGCTAATACCGTTCGCAACTGGCACGCTTCCTCATCCGCACAATCATCACATTTTCCATAAAAATGTAAGGATACACACAAAGCTGGCGCAATAGGACCATCCACAATCCGGATAATTTTTGCAAACGTAACTTCACTTGGAGGAACACGTAAGTAATAACCACCACCTTTACCTTTTTGACTCTGCAAAATCCCATGGTTACGCAACTCTAATAAAATTGCTTCCAAAAACTTTTTGGGTATTTTTTCTGATTCCGCAATATGCGAAATTAACAATGGGCCCTTCTCATATGACTGAGCAAGTACTTTTAGCGCCTTTAACGCATATTTGGCCTTCTTAGAAATCATATTAATTTGTTGAATTTTGCCAAAGCTAATAAAATTCTAGGAATACTCCACTAGCCCGCTCGATTAACTCCACAGGGCAAAAAAAAAGGCCAACCATTGCTGGTCGGCCTTTTGACATAATTCAATTGAATTAGAAACGGAAGTGAGAGAACGCTTTGTTCGCCTCCGCCATTCTGTGCGTATCATCTTTCTTCTTCACTGCTGCTCCCTCACCTTTAGATGCTGCAATGATTTCGTTCGCTAAACGATCCATCATTGTTTTGTCACCACGCTTACGTGCATAACCAATTAACCACTTCATTCCCAATGAAACTTTACGTTCAGCGCGTACTTCTGTTGGTACTTGGAAGTTGGCACCACCCACACGACGGCTCTTAACCTCGACAGATGGCATCACATTGTTTAATGCTTTTTTCCAAGTTTCTAAACCGTTCTCTTTAGTACGCTCCTCAACCTTGTCCAATGCATCATAAAAAATAGTAAATGCAGTTGACTTCTTTCCGTCGTACATTAAGTTGTTTACAAACTTAGTCACTAATACATCCTTAAATTTAGGATCTGGTAATACGTAGCGCTTTTTTGGTTTCGCCTTTCTCATGTTGTTAGTTGTTTAATTTCGACCCAACCTTCTGCTTTAACATAGCATACTGGATCTTCCTGTTAAAAATTATTTCTTCTTACCTGTTGGAGCTGCTTGACCTGGTTTAGGACGTTTAGCACCATACTTCGAACGAGATTGTAAACGACCAGTTACACCGGCAGTATCCAATGCTCCACGAATAATGTGGTAACGAACCCCTGGTAAGTCTTTCACACGACCACCACGGATCAAAACGATCGAGTGCTCTTGCAAGTTGTGACCTTCACCTGGAATGTAGGCATTCACCTCTTTTTGGTTTGTCAAACGTACACGCGCTACTTTACGCATCGCTGAGTTTGGTTTCTTTGGAGTCGTCGTGTATACACGAGTACAAACCCCTCTTCTTTGTGGACAAGAATCCAAAGCAGGTGACTTAGATTTCCAAGTCATTTGCTCACGTCCCTTGCGCACTAATTGCTGAATAGTTGGCATTTTAGCGTAATTACCTGTTTAATTATAAAATCATTTAATCCCTCTCAAGCATGTCAAACTCAATTAGATAGAGTTATCCCACACTAATGGGGGTGCAAAGTTAACAATAAGAAATAGAAAACAAAACGGGATAGTAGAAAATTATTTCAAAAAGCCACGAATCCCCATTTCCAATCCGCGCAGTTCCGCCAAACCACGCAGACGACCAATCGCCGTATACCCTGGGTTAGTCTTTTTCCCCTCTTGCAAATCATCCAACATGCGATGCCCATGATCTGGACGGAACGGTAAACGATAATCTTTTCTACCTTCAGCGATACGCTTGTCCTGCTCCTTCACCAAACCCTGCATCACGCCAAACATATCCACATCTCCATCCAAATGATCTGCCTCATGAAAATTACCAAACTCATCCCGGCGCGTCGCACGCAAATGAATAAAATTAAAACGATGCCCTAAACGCGCTACCATACCCACTAAATCGTTGTCTTCTCGAACGCCATAGCTTCCCGTGCAGAAACACAAGCCATTGGCATTACTTTCATAAGCAGCCAATAATTGATTGGCATCACTTTCCGTACTTACCACCCTTGGCAATCCCAATATTGGATACGGAGGATCATCTGGGTGAATCGACAACATCACTCCCGCCTCCTCAGCTGCAGGTGTTATTTCTCGGATGAAATCATAGAGATTCGCGCGTAATTCCTGCTCTCCTACGTTTGCATAGGTATCCAAAGCTTCTTGGAAAGACTTTAACGTAAAGCTCTCCTCCGAACCAGGTAAACCGGCGATTATATTGCGAATTAATTTATCTTGCTGTGCTTGCGTAGCTGACGCTAACCATTTTTCTGCGCGGGCGATTTGCTCCGGGGTGTAATGTTGCGCTGCTCCTGGACGCTTTAATAAGAACAATTCAAAAGCACAAAATTCGGCTGCATCAAATCGTAATCCCGTACTTCCATCTGGAAAACGGAAATCCAAGTCCGTGCGCGTCCAGTCTAGAATGGGCATGAAATTATAGCAAACGAGGTCTAATCCTGCTTTGCCTACATTCCTTATCGACGTCTTATAATTTTCGATGTATTGCTGGTAATTGCCCGAACGTGTTTTAATATCCTCGTGAACTGGGATACTTTCGATCACAGACCATGTTAATCCCGCGGCTTCAATCAGCGCTTTTCGCTCCAAAATATCGCTTAATTCCCACACTTGACCATTGGGAATTTGATGCAATGCACTCACAATTCCTGTTGCCCCCGCCTGGCGTACATCGGATAATTTAACGGGGTCATTCGGTCCAAACCACCGCCATGTTTGTTCTAAAGCCATAATATACGTGTTACATTGATCGGGTGACATTCTCCTCTACCAAACAGCGGTTTCGAACTCAGCCCATTCTTCTTTATTTTTATACTGATCTTAAAAGCTCAAATTGAGTAAAAATTACTTGGTCATTATTACACATATTTGATAAAAAAAACCTTGCCTGGATCCCGGACAAGGTTTTTGTAATCAAGCATTTATATACTTCCTAAACAATCTGCTGGAAGAGGTGCAAAAATAAGTGTTTTTTTAATAAGTAAAAATCTATCCATTGTTTTGGTGTGCATCACGTAATAAATCTATTACCGTCTTTACTGGATTAAACGTTTCCAACGGAACCTCCACAAACACCGTATTCCAATAGGCCATCGCACCATTCCACAAACCTGGCAACTCTTGCGCTTTCAATCCACGACCATCTTTGGTTTTCTCCGTTATAAATCCAGTTGCCATATCCCGAAATGCCAATAAATCTAAGCCCCGTGGCGCACAAACCAAATCCACCGGATTAAAATGCGTCGATCCAGCAAACAGTTCTTTTTGGCCTGGATTGTTCATATCTACTTGAGCTGACTCAACCAATTGTAAGGATAAATTTCCCGTTTCATCCGGACACCAAAAAGGACCGCCACCCGGCTCTCCCGTATTCTTTACAACACCACAAACACGCGTAGGCCGAGCTAAAACAGACAAGAGCACATCAACTTGATCCGCCAAAAAAACCTGTTGGAAATCAGATGATGGCACATAACCCAAATAAGTACCCATAAAAACAAGCGCCTCCGCAATTAGTTCCTCCGAAGGATTCGCGCGCAATTGACTCGCTAACGATTCTGTTTTAGCTAATATAGAGACCAATAATCCACCCAATGCCTTCTTATATAAAATCGTCGAATCTTTAAGCGAATCAGGAACGACATTATCAATATTCTTGATAAAAATTACATCCGCTTGTAAGTCATTTAAATTCTCCAACAAAGCACCATGTCCCGCTGGACGAAACAATAGTGATCCATCCGACTCCCTAAATAAGGTATTGTCCATATTCACCGCAACCGTATCCGTGCTTGGCTTTTGCTCCGAAAAACTCAATTCATATCGGATACCAAAATGTGCCTCCCAAACTGGAATCAAACGAGCTGCCAAGGCTTCAAAACGAGAACGGTGTTCAGGGGAAACGGTAAAGTGTAAACGTGCCAACGCACCATCTGATGCGTACAAGGCTGCCTCCACTAAGTGCTCCTCAAAAGGCGTTCGCGCACCCGTTTCATAGGCATGAAATTCCAATAAACCTTTGGGTAAAATTCCATATTCAAGCCCTGGAGAAGACAATAAGCGTGATAAAACCTCCGTTTCGCCATCACTCGAGGTAATCCATTTTTTCAACGCTGGATAAAAAGCGAATTCCTGAATTTTTTCGAAAAACAAACGCGATTCCTTGTTGGACTCTCCAGTCGTTAAATGCTCAAATAATGACTTAAACATGCGCGTGGCAGCGCCGGATGCTGGAACCATTTTTAATATCGAAAGGGCTGAACGCTCCTGTTCAAACAAACTGACAAAATCAGCTAATTCCACTTCGGAAAAGCGAATGATCCCATCTCCTACCGTTGCCGACTTCTCTAAAGCCATCCAGGGAAACCCATTTTCAAAATATCCAACTTGTTGGCTTATTTCCTCCTCACTTATCCCTCTTGCCCTCAATTGGCCTAAATCCTGCTCATTCAACATGCTACATTTATTTTTATCGATTATAAAAATAAGCTTTGGCATAAATTCTACCGCATATTTCTTCAGTTTATTTTTAAAATAAAATCAAGCGGTCTCGATACACGCTTTTTTTGGTATTTTTGATTGAACAAATGGCGGATATTCATCACATATTAGCAAACTATTGGGGCCATAGCACCTTTCGACCACTCCAGCAGGAGATCATCGAATCTGTACTTAAGCAACAAGATACCCTTGCCTTACTTCCTACCGGTGGTGGAAAATCCATTTGTTTTCAAGTGCCCGCCATGGCTCAAGACGGGATTTGCATCGTTGTTTCGCCGTTGATTGCCTTAATGCAAGATCAGGTGGATCAGTTAACCCAACGAGGCATTCCGGCGGTAGCCATTTTTTCAGGCATGTCCAATCGGCAAATTGATATCCTTCTAGACAATTGCATTTACGGCGCAATCAAGTTTCTATACATTTCCCCTGAACGCCTAAAAACGGATTTGTTTATTGCGCGTGCCAAACAAATGCAAATCAATTTGCTCGTTATCGATGAAGCACATTGCATCTCGCAATGGGGTTACGACTTCCGGCCGGCCTATTTAGAAATTATCAATTTCAAGCAATTAATACCGGAATCTACCCCATGTATTGCGCTAACTGCATCTGCCAATCAGGAAGTCCAACAAGATATACTCGATAAATTACAGCTCAAAAACCCCAAGGTCTTTCAAAAAAGTTTCCAACGGGCTAACCTATCCTATTCATGTTTGTGGGTGGAGGACAAAGAACCTCAACTGTTCAACATGCTAAAGAAAGTAGGCGGCTCTTCGATTATCTACGCACGCAACCGAAGAAAAACGCAGGAAATCGCTGCATATCTGCAAAAACAAGGAATGAAAGCCGATTTTTACCATGCAGGCTTGAGTCCAGACCAACGAACCAGCCGACAAAAAGCATGGATCGCTAATCAAATCCAATGCATCGTGGCGACCAATGCCTTTGGGATGGGAATCGATAAATCAGATGTTCGCCTGGTTGTCCATGTGGATCTGCCAGACTCTTTGGAAGCCTATTACCAAGAGGCCGGTCGGGCAGGAAGAGATGAACAAAAAGCCTATGCCGTAGCGATGGTTGAAGAAAACGATCTGATCGAGCTACAGAAAAACTGGGAAAAATCATTCCCAAGTGCAGAAGTTCTTCAAAAAACCTACCAAGCCATGAGTAATTTCTTGCAAATCGCGGCAGGAAGTGGAGAACTAAGTACCTATGATTTTGACTGGACTGAAATGGCGCGCAGATTCCAACTACCCACCTCGGAGACGTTTTATGCACTAAAAACACTTGAATCTGAAGGTTTATTCCTGATGAGCGATGCATTTCAAAATCCATCCAAAATCAAGATTCAGGTCAATGCAACCGAACTTTACGATTTCCAAATTCGAAATGAAAAATTCGAATCCTTCTTGAAGTTTTTACTGAGGCAATTTGGCGGGAATTTATATACCCAATTCGTATCAATTTCTGAAGCGTCACTAAGTATCCAACTTAAAGTTCCTGTCGAAGAAATCGAACGCTACTTAAATCTATTGGCCAAATTCGAAATCATCGAATACGAAAAACAAAATGGGTTACCTAAACTTACCTTACTAACACCACGCGCAAACATCGATAATCTGCCCATTACCTGGTCCGAGTACATACAAAAAAAAGATCGCAGTAAATCAAAAATCGATGCCGTTGAATCCTATGTTCGTGACCAAAAAACATGTCGGACGCGTAAGATCAGTGCGTATTTTGGTGAGCAATTATTCATTAATTGTGGCGTGTGTGATATATGTGTTCAGCGTAAAAAAGAACAAAATGGCCGCGCTTTCCCAGAAGGCATGGAAGTTGAACAAAAATTAATTCTTAATTACCTGAAAAATGGGCCGATGACCCTAGAAGATTTGACCGACTGCCTCCGCCCACTCACGCGAACAGAGGCAGCTAAAGTCATTCAATATTGCTTAGAAGCTGGTCAGATTAGTTATACCTCAGCAGACACCATCGCCTTAGTTTCCTCCTGAAAAACGAATTGAACAGGCTTTTTAACCTGCTCCGATAACAAGGCAAGCGCCAACACTTCCGTTGCATGTTCCACATAATGGAATCGAAGATCAGCAATGTAATGAGGCTCAATCTCCTCTACATCCTTGCGGTTCTTTACACACATGATGATCTCCTTTATTCCAGCACGTTTAGCCGCCAAAATTTTCTCTTTAATTCCACCCACTGGGAGGACTTTCCCACGTAACGTAATTTCGCCAGTCATCGCTAAATTCGATTTTACACGGCGCTGTGTTAATGCCGAAGCAATGGCAGTTAACATGGTTATACCTGCTGATGGACCATCCTTTGGAACAGCTCCTGCAGGAACGTGAATATGTAAATTATACTGATCAAAAATTCGGTAATCAATGCCGTAATCATCCGCATGTGCCTTCAAGAAACTTAAGGCAGCAACCGCCGACTCCTTCATCACATCACCCAGTTGGCCTGATAATGTCAGCTGACCTTTACCTTTATTTAGTAGCGTTTCGATAAACAAAATATCACCACCCACAGGCGTCCAAGCCAAACCAGTGACCACACCGGCATACTCATTATTCTCGTACGAATCATTTTCAAATACCTCTTGGCCTAACATCCGAACGATGTCAACAGGTACAACTTTGGCTGGATAGGTTTCCCCGATGGCAATTGATTTGGTAATCTTACGAACGACACGACCAATCTCTTGCTCCAGTTTCCGAACGCCTGATTCACGTGTATATCCTTCGATTAATTTTTGGATTGCTACATCAGATAAGGTAAAACTTGCCTTTTCTAAGCCATGCTCCGATTTCTGCTTGGGTATCAAATGTTTTTTAGCAATCTGCACCTTTTCCTCCATGGTGTACCCACTCACCTCAATGATTTCCATCCGATCACGCAAAGCTGGATGAATCGTATCCAGATTATTGGCTGTCGCAATAAACATCACACGCGATAAATCGTATTCTACTTCTAAATAATTATCTAAAAAACTATTGTTTTGCTCTGGATCCAACACCTCCAATAAGGCAGATTGTGGATCACCCCGATGATCTCCTCCTACCTTATCAATCTCATCTAAGATGAATACGGGATTGGACGACCCTGCCTTTTTTATGTTTTGAATCACTTTTCCCGGCATCGCACCAATATAGGTTTTCCGGTGTCCGCGAATCTCAGACTCATCATGCAAGCCACCTAAAGCCATACGGACATATTTGCGCCCAAGGGCCTTGGCTACGGATCGACCCAAAGAAGTTTTACCAACTCCCGGAGGACCATAAAGGCATAAAATCGGGGCTTTCATGTCACCCTTCATTTTCAAAACTGCCAAATATTCAATGATGCGTTCTTTAACTTTTTCCAAGCCAAAATGATCCGCATCCAATACCTTTTTTGCCTTTATCAGATCAAAATTATCTTTCGAATATTCCGACCAAGGTAAGTCGACCAAAAGCTCTACGTAATTCATGAGCATCGGGTATTCGGGCGACATGGAATTGGTACGCTGCAATTTGGAAAGTTCCTTATGAAAGAAATCATTGACCTCTTTCGTCCATTTTTTCTTTGCTGCCTTCGCACGCAATCCATCCAGTTCCTGCTCTGGACTTTCCACTCCTAACTCCTCTTGTAAAACTTTGATTTGTTGGCGTATGTAATAATCCCGCTGCTGCTGATCAATATCACTCGATGCTTTACTTTGTATTTCGCGTTTCAACTCCAGCAATTGGATGTCGGTGAGCATGTGCTCCAACAACCTCGTTGCTTGCTCAATCCCGTCAAGCGTCTCTAACAAAGCCTGCTTTTCGATTAATTCCGCGTTGATATTGGATGACAAGAAATGCACCAAATAGGAATTGGATTCTATATTATCGAGTGCAATTTGAGCCTCCCGAGGAATCTCAGGATTTAAGTTTAAAATCTTAGTCGCGTTTTCCTTGAGCGTTGAAATCAAGGCTTTGTTTTCCTTGTTCAATTTCTTCGGAAAGGTATCTTCAATGTAGGCTACTTTTGCGATTAAATTAGGTTCAGTTTTGATGTAATCTTTTACTTCAAATCGCTTGCGGCCTTGAACGATAATGGTCGTATTTCCACCAGGCAGCACAAACATTTTTATGATGTGACCTACGGTTCCAATCTTATACAAATCGTCCGGCTGGGGTTCTTCCTTAGAATTGTTGGCTTGCACCAATACGCCAATTGTCCGATCCCCTTTATATGCTTTCTTAACAAGTCGAACGGATTTTTGACGGCTTACCGTAATCGGAATCACCATCCCTGGAAACAAAACAATATTGCGAATGGGAAGTATGGGTAGTTCTTCTGACAAAACGCCCATTTTGTCATCTTGCCCCATCCCCTCTGATCCGATCGGGATCAATTCTATATTCTCAAAATCAGACATGTCTGATAAGCGCAAATGCTTAAAAAGGTCGTTTGAATTATTCATACACACTATTTAAAATTTCCCCCTCGATTTAATTCCAGAAGTGGGACCCTAATTATCAATTTTCATGCCACATGACCATTTGGCAGACATTCACCTATTCGAGCCGTTGAACCCATTCGTTTTTACGGAACAAATAACTTCGTTTTTGAGTATTTCGTACCACTTGTAATAGATTGGTTTGATCGGGGAATGAATCGGCCAACAAGCTATTTTCAATAAAAACACCGGATAGTTCTTGGTCAGAGGGTATCTCGAGATAAACCCAGATCATGTCGTCGACAGACTCCCAACCAATCCATCGGTACGGAGTAGTTCTTTTTTGATTCACCTGAATGCCAAAATAATTTCGGACATATTTCTCTAAAATGGGATCGACTTGCGGGTTTTTATGAAATGAAAATGGGGCTCCAGTAAATTGACTAATACCTAAAGTTAAATCATCTTCAAAAAGCCGAATGCTGATTTCCCATACTTTATCCTTTGCATTATAGATGCAATCGCCCACGCTAGAATGGAACGGATGCAACGAACGCCCAAAAATGGGCGTCGTCAATAATAGCAATAGGATTAATTTGGCTCTCAAAATTAGAAGAATGCTTTAAAAATATCGTTGCCAAAAGTATAGGCCATTAAGGCTAATAAGATCAACATACCTACTTGCTGGGCCTTTTCCAATACCTTCTCAGAAGCGGGTTTTCCCGTAATCATTTCATAAATCAAGAAAATCGCATGCCCGCCGTCCAAGGCAGGAATAGGCAAAATGTTCATGAAAGCAAGTGCCATGGATAACAATCCGGTCAACATCCAGAAACGCGTCCAATCCCAGACTCCGCCAAACATTTGAGCAATACCAATGGGACCACTTAACGCCTTTGAAGCAGAAACATCACCAGAAGCGATTTTCTTAAATCCACGCACGTTATCTGAAATAACTGAAAATGCCCGACCAGAACCAATGCTTACTGCTTGGCCAAAATTATAGTCCTCGTGCGTCATTTGAATTAACAATTCAGGGGCAAATCCAATTTGGCCTGTTTTTGCGACAACCATTTCTAAGGTATCTGCTTTGCCTTGACGGAGAATTCCTAAACGAATGGGCTTACCTGCTTCTTTCGAAATCGCTTCTTTTGCCTCATGGTAAAAGTGAATTGGCGTTTGATTAACGGAAGTAATGTAATCCCCCTCTTTTAATCCAGCTGAGAATGCTGGCAACATCTCTCCTGAAGATCCTCCAAACATCGAAGGCTGCTCTGGCGCCGCAACTGCTGCTACTTTAAAAGCAGCCATTGGCTCAATGAAACCAGCTTTTTTATCGCTCAATTTCTCAATAAAATCAGATGGAATTTTCACCTGAATCGTTTGGTCGCCACGTAATACGGTGTAGGAAGAATTGTCGCCCAACAACACATCGGAAGTACGCAAGTCGGCAAGTGACTTAAAATCCGAACCATTTACTTTCACAATTTTATCACCTGTTTGTAGACCAATTTGCTTACCTAATTCAAGGGCTACAATTCCGTTCTTATTCAATTCCGTTTTTGAAATGAAGTTATTGCCATTGGAATAGGTCAAACAAACAAAGATGACCACACCCGTGATTACGTTTACGATTACACCACCAAGCATCACAATTAATCGTTGCCAAGCTGGTTTCGCGCGGAATTCCCACGGTTCAGGCTCTTTAGCCAAGTCGGCCGCATCCTGCGTCTCATCAATCATTCCAGCAATAGATACATATCCACCGAGCGGGAACCAGCCAAGACCATATTCAGTATCCCCTACTTTCTTTTTGAATAAGGCAAAATTCAATACGGTAGGAATTGGGAAAAGAAAATCAAAAAACAGATAAAATTTTTCTACGCGCATTTTGAACCATTTGGCTGTAATAAAGTGGCCAAACTCGTGTAACGTAACTAAAATCGACAGCCCTAAGATCAACTGCCCTGCCATAATCAAACCTTCCATACCTATTTCTTTAATTTAGAAACCCATTCCTGGGCCATTATTCGTGTAGTTTTATCTGTATTTACGTAATCCTCTAAGCTCGGCGAAGTCAAAAAAGTTCCCTGAGCCATGCAGTTTGCCAACAAATCTGACATCTGCAGGAATCCGATTTCATCTTTCAAAAATGCGTCAACGGCTACTTCGTTGGCAGCATTTAAAATACAAGGCATATTCCCTCCTTTTTCTAATGCTTGAAAGGCAAGGCCTAAATTCCGAAATGTTTCCAAATCCGGTTGCTCAAAAGTCAAGGATGCGTAGTCTTTGAAATCAAATCTAGGGAAATTCGCCTGCATGCGATTGGGGTACCCTAAGGCAAATTGAATCGGTAATTTCATGTCGGGCAAGCCCAATTGCGCCTTGATTGATCCATCCTCAAATTGAACCAGCGAGTGAACTATTGATTGCGGATGAACCACCACATCGATTTGGGAAGCTTGCACATCAAACAACCAAGCGGCTTCTATCACCTCCAAGCCCTTGTTCATGAGACTAGCAGAGTCAATGGTAATCTTCGCCCCCATGGTCCAATTGGGGTGCTTCAACGCTTGGGCTCTTGTTACTTGAGCTAAATCTTCGCGCTTCTTTCCTCGAAATGGACCTCCAGAAGCAGTCAAAATAACCTTTTCAATCGGATTGTGCGACTCGCCCATCAGACATTGAAAAATGGCTGAATGTTCTGAATCTACTGGTAAAATCGGCACACCCATTTCACGCGCTAATGGCATAATCAGTGCACCAGCGACAACCAATGTTTCTTTATTGGCTAAGGCTATTGGCTTACCTGCTTTGATTGCTTTCACAGTAGGAAGTAAACCAGCATATCCAACCAAAGCCGTCAAAACAACATCTACATGATCATAGCAAACAACTTCTAGCAAAGCGTCTGCTCCTGCTAAAACTTCAATAGCTGTTCCTGAAAGGGCATTTTTGACAAATGTATATTTTGCCTCATCACCGATCACTACCTGACTTGGATGAAATTGTATGGCTTGTTCGACTAATAAATCTGCGTTTGATTGCGCTGTTAGTACGGCCACTTCAAACGCATCGGGATGTTGCTTGATAACGTCCAACGCTTGTGTTCCGATAGATCCTGTCGATCCTAAAATGGCGATCCGTTTAATCATAGCATGGCTTTAATTTGTTGAACAAATGTTAACCAAACTTGCGGATAAGTCAGTGTCATGAAAACGATGCCATAAAGCGCACCGTACAAATGAGCTGAATGATTTACATAATCGCGTCCACGCTTATCCATTTCGATCGAATACCAGGTAAACAATCCTGCGTAGATAAATCCAGGAATACCTAAGAGGCCAAAAAGATAAATTTTCTCGGTAGGGAAAAATAAAATTCCGGCAAAAATGACGGCCGAAACAGCTCCAGAAGCTCCCAGGGAATTAAAATATGGATTTTTTTGCTGCTTGAAATAGGTAGGCAAATCTGCGGCAACGATAGCCGATAAATAAAATAGCACGAACATGGCCACCCCATATCCAGGAAATATCATGTTAAAAATGTACTCTAATTGACCACCAAAAAAGTAAAACGAGAACAGGTTAAAAAACAAATGGGTAAAGTCGGCATGAATAAACCCAGAAGTTATAAACCGCCAATATTCATGCTTTTTCGCAATTCGATATGGATTCATGGTCATAGTGTTCATCCAGCTAGACTTTTGCATAGCTAAGACGGAGATTGCCACGGTAATTACCATGACCAGTAAGCTAATTGACATTGATTGATCCATAACATAAAAAAGCTCCGCGAGGAAGCTTTGACAAGACTACAAAACTACACTAAACTTCTCGATCAACCAACCCGGCCATAAACTTGCTCAAGGCAGATTTTTTATCTGGTTCGATGGAAAGTAACCCAACGGCTTCAAAAGCTTGATCAAAATACGCATTGATTTTGGCCTCCGTTTCTTCTCGAATTCCCAAATCTGTATAGAGCTGAGTTACAGC
Source organism: Aquirufa avitistagni (assembly GCF_042715545.1). NCBI lineage: Bacteria > Pseudomonadati > Bacteroidota > Cytophagia > Cytophagales > Flectobacillaceae > Aquirufa > Aquirufa avitistagni. The sequence goes on from NZ_JBBKXZ010000002.1 coordinate 14,158, forward strand.
CTGTACTTTTTCCTGAGGATTTGGGTTTGGTCTTTGTATCCAATCTGTGAGTGACGCTAACTGCTCACCTTTGGCAGTTTCAAAAGCACGTATCAACAAATAGGTTTTTTTATTTGCCAGGATGTCTCCACCTACTTGCTTCCCAAATTTCTCCGGGTCACCGTACACATCGAGTAAATCATCTTTCAATTGAAAGCCTAAACCTACCGCTTCACCAATCGCATACAATGCCTGGGAAGTTGGCTTATCCATTTCTGCCAAAATTGCGCCCATTTCCATGGACAACCCAATTAATACTGAAGTCTTTAATCGAATCATTTCGATGTATTCCTCCACGCTGACTTCAGCACGCGTCTCGAAATTCATGTCCATTTGTTGGCCCTCACAAACCTCTGCAGCTGTCCGATTAAAACGCGTCAATAAATACTGATAGGCATTTAAACTCAGATGATCACATTGATTCAGGTATTGATAGGCATTAACGAGCATGACATCCCCTGAGAGAATGGCGATGTTGTCATTCCATTTTTCATGGACGGTAGGCTTGCCTCTACGAAGCGGCGCTTTGTCCATAATGTCGTCGTGCATCAGCGTGAAATTGTGGAAAATTTCAATCGACAAAGCTGAAGGAACCACTTTTTCCCAGTCTGATTTAAATAGGGAGTAGCTCAGCAAACAAAGGACAGGGCGAATGCGCTTCCCTCCCAATTGCATGAGGTATTGAATTGGATCATACAATTCTTTGGGCTCCTTACCCATTTGTTGGCGACTTATCTCTGCTTCTAAGGCAGGCAAAAATGCGTGTGTCATATTATCTATCTACTTCGCCCATCACTAAGTCCATGGAACCGATGATGGCTACTAAATCTGCTAAATAGGCCCCTTTGGCCAAATCTGGAATTACGGAAAGGTGGTGAAATGAACAGGCGCGCACTTTCATGCGTGATGGTATGTCTGATTTCCCATCGGCCCGAATAAAGAATCCGAGTTCTCCTTTCGGATTTTCAGCCCTTACGTACATATCTTGTGCGACTGGTCGTATTTTTTTCGGGACAAATTCCTGCGGATTAAACGCTTGGGTACGCTTATGTTCGCCAGTTAGTGCTTCCAAACATTGCTCAATAATTCGAATGGATTCAATGCATTCAAGTACGCGCACATGATTTCGATCCCAGCAATCACCCGTTTGACCGTGTAAACCTGCCCCGACAGGAATATCAAATTCCAAATCTGGATATACAGAATATCCGTCAACGCGACGTAAATCAAATGCCAAACCTGAACCACGTAATACTGGACCAGTGCAGCCAGTATTTATGGCTAGATTTAGGGGCAAAACACCTACATTGGCCGTACGCTTAATGAAAATACTATTTCCTTCGACGATTTGTTGGACTTCCCGAATCGTATTTTTTAATACGGGAATTAACTCCGCAGTACGCTCTTCAAAGCCTACGGGCAAATCGTAAAACAATCCTCCAACCCAAACATAGTTATACAACATCCGGGCGCCGGACAGCCATTCCAATAAGCGTTGAATGTGCTCGCGATCACGCATGAGCCATAAAAATGGTGTGTATGCACCAATATCTAACCCGTAAGTCCCAACAGCCACAAAATGTGAAGCAATGCGATTTAATTCTGCGACTAAAACACGAATGTATTCAATACGTTTGGGTAGCGTCCCTGTTATGCCCAACATCTTTTCAATACCCATCACGTAGGCGTGTTCTGAGTTCATGGAGGCCATGTAATCAAGTCGGTCTACGTAAGGAATGATTTGATTGTAGGGCAAAGATTGAGCGTGTTTCTCGAAGCAGCGGTGCAAATAACCTAGGTGCGGGACCACGTCAACAATAAGTTCCCCATCTGAAATGACTTCCAATCGTAATACACCGTGCGTAGATGGGTGTTGTGGCCCGAGCGAAATGATCATCTCTTCTGCTTTCAAGTCGGCCAAATCATATTGATTAGGATCTGAAAGCTTAAAATTCTCCGGACGGAAATCGTATTGAATAGAATTCATTAAACAAAAATGAAGAAACTATGGGAGAAATAAAAGCCTCCAAGATGTATTTGAGCGGTATCTTCAGTTAACAGATTGAAATTATCTGTTTTTTCATAGATATTTTCAATAAAGGTTTTGGCAAAAAAAATAATTCTTCTACCTTTGTAATCCGTTTCGAACAGAGGCGTAACCAATTTACAATTATGGCAAAGAAAGGAAATCGCATTCAGGTAATCTTAGAATGCACGGAGCACAAAGAGTCTGGTCTACCAGGAATGTCTCGTTATATTACAACGAAGAACCGTAAAAACACGACTGCACGTATTGAGTTGAAGAAATACAACCCAGTATTGAAGAAAGTTACTCTACACAAAGAAATTAAATAGGTTTAATACCCAGGAATTATGGCAAAGAAAGTAGTTGCAACACTAAAGAAAGAAGGAGGCGTTAAGTACGCTAAAATCATTAAGGCGGTTAAAAACCCAACGACAGGTGCGTATACCTTCAAAGAAGAGATTATTCTTCAAGATGAGGTTAATGCAGCGTTGAAAAACTAATTTTTTCGTCGGCACATTTTTAGCTAGAATATTTGAAGTCCCTTCATCAGGGACTTTTTTTTATTACCTTCACCTCATAAAATACGCACAAGCGGATGGGATTATTTGATTTTTTCAAGAAGAAGCCGGCTCCTGAGGAGCAAGCAGACCTCGAGCAGGCCTTAGATAAAGGCTTGGAAAAGACCAAGGAGGGCTTAATTTCTAAGATGGGTCGTGCGGTTTTGGGGAAATCCAAAGTTGACGATGATGTATTAGATGAGCTAGAAGAAATCTTATTGACATCGGATGTTGGCGTAGCCACCACACTAAAAATCATTGAGCGCATTGAGCGTCGTGTGGAACGCGATAAGTTTGTTTCTACGGAGGAATTAGATCAAGTATTACGGGAAGAGGTTGCGGCGCTGTTGGATGAGAACAAATCATACGACATTGAAAATGCGTTTGCGGAACCTAGCCAAAAACCCTATGTGATCATGGTGGTGGGTGTTAATGGAGTTGGAAAAACGACGACCATTGGAAAATTAGCCTCCCAGTTTCATCAAAATGGATTAAAGGTTGTTCTAGGAGCTGCGGACACGTTTCGTGCAGCCGCAGTGGACCAATTGAAACTTTGGGGAGAGCGCGTAGGAATCCCGGTCATTGATCATGGAATGAATACGGATCCGGCAGCGGTAGCTTATGATGCGGTGAAACAGGCCGTGGACATGCAGGCTGATATTGTAATCATTGATACGGCGGGCAGATTACACACCAAAGTCAACTTGATGACTGAGCTAGGCAAAATCAAACGTGTCATTCAGAAATTCATTCCTGAGGCTCCGCATGAAGTTTTACTCGTTCTGGATGGATCTACAGGCCAAAATGCCTTTATTCAGGCACAAGAATTCACGAAAGTAACTGAAATCACGGCACTCGCAATTACCAAATTAGATGGGACTGCGAAGGGTGGTGTGGTGATAGGGATTTCGGATCAATTCAAAATTCCGGTTAAATACATAGGGGTTGGCGAAAAAGTATCTGACTTGCAAGTGTTTAATAAGACCGCTTTTGTCGATTCCCTTTTCGCCAAAAAATAATTACTTCTTTTGTTCTTTCGCCCACGTATCTTTTAACGATACGGTTCGATTAAATACTAAATGATCTGGACTTGAGTCTTTATCCAGGCAGAAATATCCTTTACGTATAAACTGAACAGCTTCTTCAACCTTAGCTTGATTTAAGCTAGGTTCTACAAAAACGTTTGTAATCACCTCGAGAGATTCAGGATTAATGAATTTTGTGTAATCATCCCCTAATTCACCTGCATCTTCCACGATAAGCAAACGATCAAATAAACGAACTTCTGCTTGAATTGCATGCGGAATTGAAACCCAATGAATCGTGCCTTTTACATGAATACCTGATGTATCTTGGCCTGACTTGGACTCAGGAATATAAGTTGCGTGAATCTCCTTGACAGAGCCATCAGAGTTCAATTCGAATTGATCACAAGTGATAATATAAGCCCCTTTTAGCCGAACCTGAAGGCCAGGCCCCAATCGGAAAAACTTTTTCGGAGGGTCAACCATGAAATCATCCCGCTCAATATAAAGTTCTTTGGTAAATGGCACAATTCGTTTGCCTGTTTCAGGATCTTCCGGATTATTTTCAATCATCAAATCTTCGACTTGACCATCTGGATAATTTGTGATAATTAATTTAACGGGATCCATCACAGCCATCACGCGGTCGGCCGTTTTATTCAAATCCTCACGGATACAGAATTCCAACAAACTAATATCTATTAGGTTGTCGCGCTTCGCAACTCCAATTCGGTCACAAAAATTACGGATGGACGCAGCCGTATAACCTCTTCGGCGTAATCCCGAAATCGTGGGCATGCGCGGATCGTCCCAGCCGCTAACTAATTTCTCATTCACCATTTGTAACAATTTGCGCTTGCTCATGACGGTATGTGACAGATTTAAGCGCGCAAATTCGTACTGATGGGTTGGGAAAATTTCTAATTTATTTATAAACCAATCGTATAAGGGACGGTGCACATCAAACTCTAGCGTACAAATAGAATGGGTAATCCCTTCCATGGAGTCACTTTGTCCATGGGCAAAGTCGTACATGGGATAAATACACCATTGATTACCAGTGCGGTGATGAGGAACGTGCCGAATGCGATACATTAAAGGGTCTCGCATGTGCATGTTGGGGTGTCCCATGTCTATTTTGGCTCGTAAAACCTTTGCGCCGTCTGGAAATTCGCCATTGCGCATGGCTTTAAATAGTGCTAAATTTTCAGCGACTGAACGGTCGCGAAATGGGCTATTGGTGCCTGGTGTGGTCGGGGTACCTTTTTGAGCAGCAATTTCTTCTGCAGAAGAGTCGTCTACATAGGCCAAAGATTTTTCGATTAGGCTGATAGCAAATTGGTAGATTTGCTCGAAATAGTTAGAGGCATATAATTCATTCTCCCACTGAAACCCCAACCAGGAAACATCATGCTTGATCGAATCAACATATTCTGTTTCCTCAGTCATCGGATTGGTATCATCAAAACGTAAATTCGTACGACCACCGAAGCGTTGGGCAAGTCCAAAATTCAAACAAATACTTTTGGCATGGCCAATATGTAAGTATCCATTAGGCTCAGGCGGGAATCGAGTAAAAATCCCATTAGGATATTTACCAGCTGCAAGATCATCTTGAACAATCTCTTCTAAAAAATTCAACGACTTCGAATGCAACTCTTCCATTTAATCAATGATTGTTAAAACTTATAATATGACATCAGAATTTTTGTATCCCTAACACTTGGAATCAAGCTTCAAATTTAAACAATATTTCATGAATGCCGACAGCCGATTCTGATAAATCCTTGCATGAAAAAAATGCACAAAAAGTGACCTAACGATAAATTTCTTCTGTAAATCAGAAAAAAATTTTTAACTTGTGGCTTGGAAAATTACAAGTAAAAAAAATCCAAATCATCTACTCAATTATTTCTTACGATAATGACTAAATCTTTTAAAAACAACCTCATTGCAGCCCTTGTGTTATTGACTAGCGCCGCTGCATTTGGACAGCAAGCAAGAATCGACGGTAAGGTTGGCAATGTGACCATTGCGGGAGTCGACGGGTATGCAAGTAAGTTTGTAGCCACAGGTTGTCCGAGCCCATATACGTATGATTGGCGTTCCGAAAATAAATTCGGCACAACAGAAATGGATGCTCCAGGCGATTGGGATGAGTATTATGCATCAGGTTCAGGTGCCGATGGCAGACTTAATGTTCAAACCGTTGTGTTAAATAAATTTGGACGAGATGCCAAAGAACCTTATAGTTATTTTGTCCGTTGCAAAAGCCCTAATGGAAGCTATGGCACATATACACGAGTGACTATTGCTGTAATGATTCCTCGTATCAGTGATTACAAACCAACTATTTCTGTACAGCGATTAGAGTGTTCGGATGCAGATGACACTAATACAGGCACCACTCGGTTGCGCGCGGATGGCTGTTTTGGAGAAACCCGTTGGGTTACTCCAAATGGAACTGTTTGGAATGCAGGAGATGAATTTTTAACACTTAGTGGTAATAATTTTCAAGAAGGCACCTACTCAGCAGAATGTACATTTAATAACGTTGCAGGCCTTGAAGGTTCATATTCCCAAAAAGGATTTAGATTTGGTCTAAAACGTGCTATTGGCGCACCAAATGTTTCTATTTCAGCAGTAGGTCCACCAGATGCCTTTACAAAAGAAGTTTGCAAAGGAGAGACCGTTGTCATTAATTCAAGCTATGACATCAATAAATATCGCCCGTACGTCAATGCTCTTTGGTTAATGGAAGAAGCTGAATCTAAAGGTTTATACGGCGCAGCTGCTCGTGGCGCAACAGGTGCAGATTCTGAAACCTTAACAGCAAAATTAATTGCGGATAATAGCCGTGGTAAATATTTTATCCGATTGACTCCCAAAGACGCGGAATGCCCAACAAAAACCTCCAATGAAATCATGTTGTGGTATGTTAAATTACCAAAGCCTTCAATCGTCGGAAATCCTAAATACTGTTTAGATGCGACAACTACTTTAGCCGTTAAAGATTCTGCATTCGTATTGAATCAGGGTTATTTGTACAATCCGGCTGATCAAGCGAAGAGCAAGCCAACAAGACCAGAGAAATTTAATTGGTTCGTCAATGGTGTTGCAGCTCCTAATTATGGAACGAAACCTACATTTGTGATTGGTAGTAATGTATCTGTTACAGTAAACTATGTTTCCAACTACGGGTGTACCTCTGATCAATCTGATTCAGTAGCAGTTACAAATTATGAGCGTCCAGTAAAGCCAACAATCAAAGCGTTGACTCCAACAGGATTCTGTGAAGACAAGCCAATTCAAGCTAGATTAGAGTCTTCAGACTTGCCTAATGGTCAACCAACCAAGTATTTGTGGAATAATGCTTTGACAACTAAAATTATCGATATTTCAAAAATAGGTTTCTTTACAGTTCGTACGATAGACACCTTAGGTTGTTTCTCTTTGCCATCTGATACAACTGAAATCAAAGTATTTAAATTGCCAGCAGCACCATCGGTTGCTGTAGAAAATGGATTATCTCCAATTTTCTGCCAACGCTCTGATGCAGACTTTAATGTGTTCAATGCCGTTAACTTAGTTGCTACCACCAATTTTACGACAAACTGGTTCATTAATAAAGGAACAAGCTCCGCTTCAACAGGTAAAGTATATACTGGTGTTAGAACAAGTGGATCTTATTCAGCTAAAGTAACTGACGGAAATGGATGTATTTCTCTTTTCTCTAGCGAGATTAAAGTAATTGTTCAAGAAAATCCAGTTTCACCTAATGCATCCATCGTTAAAGAAGGAGTATATACCTTAAAGGCATTAAACTTCTTAGCTACAGACGGCGCTGGTAAAGGCGGTGATTACGAATGGAAATTTGGAACAACGTTATTGAATCCTAAATCATTTATCACGAAGGTGAAGACTGCAGGAGACTATACGGTTAGAAGAAGATATGCATATGTTATCGAAGGAACTCCATTAAATTGCTTTACGAGAACAGTTAGCTACAACTATGCCGTAGATCCTGAGTTCTCAGGTGTTGCGATTTATCCAAATCCAGCAACAGCAGGGAACATCGATATCCAAATCTTAGAGGATTGGTCAAATGCTGATGTAATGATCTTCGATATGGTAGGACGCGCTGTATTCTCCGGTAAGTTGGAAAATACACTAGGTACAAACAAACTAAATGTATCTGGCCTAGCAAACGGAATTTACATTTTACAAATCAAAGCCGCTGAAGACAAATCATTCGTTGGCAAGATTATTGTAAACAAATAAAATTCTTCTAATATCTTTAAGCCGCTCTCCCAAAAGAGCGGCTTTTTTTATGATGAAAAAATATACAATAATTTGCTTCATAGGTATCTTATGCCAAAGCTTTGGTCAATGGATGCCCGTTGAGATACCTACCAAATCATCCTTTAGAGCCTTAAAGTCTTTAGGTCAAGAGATTTGGGCAGGTGGTACCCAAGGTACATTTGGCCATTCTTCAGATGCTGGAAAGACCTGGAGATTCATGCAAATTCCGGGTGCTGAGAAACTTGATTTCCGAGATCTGGTTATTCTTAACAAACAAGACGTTTTACTCATGAGTGCGGGACCATCTGAAGAAGGGAAAGCGAGTATATGGCATACACTAGATGCAGGCGAGAATTGGAAAATAGTATTTGAAAAGAAGGAACCTGGATTTTTCTTTGACTGTATGCAATGGGATATTAACCAACAAGAAGGCTGGCTTTTAGCAGATCCAATTCAACAAAAACTTACCTTATTCCAAATAAGAAACAATATATTTACCCAAATTGACACAGCAAATTCTCCGTTACTTCAACCTAAAGAAGCATTCTTTGCGGCTAGTGGATCAAGTTTAAGTATGCAAGGCGATCATTTGTTGCTGACAGGCGGTGGCGGTACGCTTGCTCGAATTTACCAGAAACATAATCCAAAATCAGCGTGGAATTATACGGAGACTAACATACCAACCGGGGAAGCCAAAGGCTATTTTTCAATTGGTTCGAAAAATAAGAAAACATTTTGGGCTGTAGGTGGAGATTACCGAAAGTTAAATGAGAGTTCCATCCCAATATTGACAACGCAGGATGGCGGGAAAAGCTGGCAGAAATTAAATGATAATCCCTCCTTCTACATGGAAAAGGTGATTTGGGCTAAACCATATTGGATTGTATCCGGACCGAGTCAAAGCGCGGCCTATCATGAAAAAAAGAAACAATGGAAAAACCTAGGTCCTAGCTCCTATCACAATATCATACAAGTAGGTGAGGAAATCTGGGGAATCGGAGCGAAAGGCCAATTAGGGAAAATCAGCCTTTCGTCGATAGATAAACTATTTCTTGCGGAAAAATAAGGAGATGGGGGTACCATCCAATTGAAAATTCTTTCGCATTTGATTCTCTAAATAACGCTCATAACTTTCTTTAATATACTGAGGTAAATTACAGAAGAAAATGAACGTTGGGTATGGTGTAGAAACCTGCGTGCAATATTTAATTTTAATATATTTCCCTTTCCAAGCTGGTGGTGGATAGCTTTGGATAACGTCCAACATCACATCGTTTAATTTGGATGTAGATATTTTTTGTGAACGATTTTCATATACCTGAAGCATCATTTCCAAAACTTGGAAAATTCGCTTCTTCTCCATCACAGATGTAAATATCACTGGCATGTAATTCAATGGAGCCATTCGTTCTTTGATAGCCTTTTCAAGTGCGTTTGCCGTATTGGTATCTTTCGCAACCAAATCCCACTTATTCACCATCAAGACAATGCCTTTCTTAGCTTTATCAGCCATACTGACAATATTCATGTCTTGCGCCTCTAAACCCGTTAACGGGTCAATCGTAGTCGCATCAATCAATATGATAGCAATATCGCACTCCTCTAAGGCCTTAATAGAACGAAGAACAGAGTAATACTCAATATTATCATCAATACGCGCCTTACGACGTATACCTGCGGTGTCCGTGATTATAAAATCTTTTCCATAAAGGGTGTAGCGGTTTTGAATCGCATCACGTGTCGTCCCAGCCATATCGGTGACAATCGAACGATCACGTCCAAGCAACGCATTTAAAAAGGATGATTTCCCTACATTCGGGCGTCCAAGAATAGCAACACGCGGCACACCAGCTTCTGGATTTTCAATTCCTTCGTCTTTAAAATGTGAGATCATTACATCCAACATATCTCCAGTGCCACTACCACTTTCTGCTGCAATTGGAAAAGGGTCTCCTAAACCTAGCTCATAAAATTCCGCTGAAGCCATCGCTTTTTCATGCGTATCGGCCTTATTAGCTACTAAAATGACAGGTTTTTTTGACCGACGTAATACCTTAGCAAAATCCTTATCTAAATCGGTTAATCCAGTTTGACAATCTACGACGAACAATAATACCGCAGATTCTTCAATCGCCAATTCGACTTGTTCGCGAATAGCACCTTCGAAAATATCTTCGGAACCATGCACATATCCACCGGTATCAATAACCGAAAAGAATTTTCCGGTCCATTGGCCATACCCATAATGTCGATCGCGCGTGACGCCCGACATGTTGTCCATGATTGCTTTTTTCTGTTCAATTAAACGATTGAACAACGTTGATTTTCCCACATTGGGACGGCCTACAATGGCTACAATATTTGACATTTGTCTTAAAAATTAATCAGGTGAATACCCGAATGATCGCAATTTATCTGCTTTTGCACGCCAATCTGGCTCAACCTTCACAAATTGCTCTAAAAATACTTTCTTACCAAAAAACGCTTCTAAGTCGGCCCGTGCTTGAATCCCAACCTTCTTTATGCTCTCCCCTTTATGACCAATAATGATGGCTCTTTGGGAAACACGTTCTACGTAAATCTCCGTTGCAATTCGCAAAATAGCAGGCTCTTCTTTAAACAAAGTGACCACTACTTCACAAGAATACGGAATCTCCTTTTTGTAATTCATCAAAATCTTTTCCCGAATAATCTCAGCCGCAAAAAACCGCTCTGGTTTATCGGTCAATTCATCCTTGTCAAAAAATGGAGGATGAACTGGCAAATTTTCAACAATGTGTTTGAAAATTTGATCTAAATGCACGCCTTCTTGAGCAGAAATGGGTAAAATAGCCCGACCAGGAAAAATCCCTTGCCAGTAATCTAAACATTCTTGCAAGCGCTCCTGTGTAACCAAATCAATTTTGTTGATTAGTACAACAATAGGCGTCTCTGTATGATCCTTCCAATTTGTCAAAAAATCCAAATCTTCATAGGTATCAAAAACATCTGTCACATAAAGCACAACATCTGCATCCTCTAATGAATTCTTCACAAAAGCCATCATCGACTTGTGCAATTCATACTTTGGCATCAGTACACCTGGTGTATCAGAATATATGATTTGGTACTCATCACCCTCATGCTCACCGTTAAGCATTCCTAGAATGCGATGACGCGTAGTTTGCGCTTTCGAACTCACAATCGAAAGGCGCTCTCCCACGAGTGCATTCATCAACGTACTCTTACCTACGTTGGGCTTTCCAATGATACTAATAAAACCTGCTTTATGCTGATGGGCCATATAAAAACAACAATGCCCTTAAGGGAAAAATTGATTATTTTAGCAAAGATACTTGTTTTTCACGAAATAACCCTGCATATTTGCACTCCAATTACATCGCGGGGTGGAGCAGTTGGTAGCTCGTTGGGCTCATAACCCAAAGGTCGTCAGTTCGAGTCTGGCCCCCGCTACAGAGCAAAAAGGTCTTCAATCGAAGACCTTTTTTTATTTTCAACAACTCCCTAAGCCCTTTTGATAAAAAATCAACCGTTAGATAAGTCAATTTGCTTTACTATAAGCCAATTTTATAGGTTTGTAAAGTTTAAAAGCAAAATAGTGCGAACGTATGAAAATTGATATCAAATTACCAGGAATTGAAAACTGCCCTGTAAACACCATTGTATACATTGAAGGTAAAGGGAATTACAGCATTGTTCACTTGAAAAATCAAAAACAAGTGGTCATGGCAAAAACCCTTAAAAAATTTGAAGCTCAATTACGGTTAAATCAATTTGTACGTATACACAAGTCCTATCTTGTCAACAAAGAAAATATCCCTGCATTCGATGCTCAAGGCGCAACTGAAGTTCCCACAGCACTAGGAACCACATTGCCCATCTCACGTAGAAAACTAGATTTTGTTCGAAGAACATTCGCATAAAAAAAGGCCTCATTCATGAGGCCTTTTTTTATGTATACTAATCTCCTAATTAGTTCCCAGAAGTCTGAGGAGTCATTAGGTTAAAAAACTGATCCAACTTCGGAGTCACGATAATCTCTGTACGACGATTCTGCTTACGTCCCGCGCGGCTGTTATTACCTGATTGTGGTTCAAATTCACCACGACCTCCAGCAGTCATACGCTCAGGATCAACTCCAAATTTCGTCTGCAACAAACGAACAACAGATGTAGCACGCTTTGCAGAAAGATCCCAGTTGTCCTTAAATTCTGGTGTCGAAATAGGCACCGCATCTGTATGCCCTTCTACCAAGATGTCTAAATCTTTGTGATCATTTACCACCTTAGCAACTTTCGCTAATACAGCTTCCGCTTTCGAATTTACATTAGCTGAACCCGAAGCAAACATTAATTTATCAGAGATTGAGATGTAAACAACACCTTTTTTCACTTCAACAGTTACATCTTCATCGTTAATATCAGCCAAAGAACGTTTCAAATTCATCACTAAAGATAAATTAACAGAGTCTTTACGTTGAATAGATGAGTTCAAGTCTTTGATGTATTTTCCTTGTTCGTTTAATGCATCTAATGACTTACGGATACTCTCAGCACCTGATTTATTAATAACAGAAAGATCAGACAAACGATCCAACAAATTTGTATTTGTCTTCTTCATATAATCTAATTGCTCCTGAATTGACTTCAATGCAGCTGTTTTAGTTTCCAAATCAGCATCTCTCTTCTTGATTTCACCTTGAAGACTCGCTGTCAATGATTGACAATCAGCTAAATCTGATTTAGCACGTGAAACCGCTTGGTCACTGCTAGTTTGCAATTCTGTCAAACGAGACTGTAACTCAGCCATTTTCTTCTTGCTAGAACAAGCGAAAAAGAACGGCATCATCGCCAAGACTAATAGTAGTTTTTTCATAAAATTAAAGTTAAGTAACTATGGGTTATTAAGATTTTAGCAAAAATATAAATCAAAAATATATAATTTGTCCTGAAAACCGAAAAAATTAAAAAATATAGCCATTTTTTGCAATTGCAGCTTGTGCAATCACACGTCTTGCTTCAATTAAATTCTTAGGTGCGATTTTCGTAAAGCGTTTCAATCCCAATAACAATACATTAAGCTCATCCCCTTTTGCAAATCCCATGATAACCTCTTTTCCTGCATTATGTATTTTATCTACAGCCTCATGTAAATAAACAAGTGCACATTCATAGGCAACCTGATGCTTATCCTGACCATCACGCTGAACTAATTTATCAACACGTGCTAAAGCAGATTCAGCGATGTACACCTCAATCATCATATCCGAGACACCCATCAAAATTTCTTGCTCTTGCTCAATTGCCGTTGTAAATTTTTGTAAAGCAGCACCAGAAGTCATTAGTATTGCCTTTTTTAGATTCGCAATCACCTGATACTCTTTCCCAAAAATTCCCTCAGGCACCGAACTAATAAAATCTGGAACTCCTAAAATCTCTTTACCCACAGCCATAGCCGCAGGCATTAATTCAATTTCCCCTTTCATGGCCCGCTTTAATACGGTTCCAATCGCAAGCAAACGGTTTATTTCGTTTGTCCCTTCAAAGATTCTGTTAATACGTGAATCCCGGTAAGCCCGCTCCATGGGCGCCTCCGCAGAAAAACCCATTCCTCCAAAAATCTGAACGCCTTCATCTACGACAAAATCAAGAACCTCAGAAGCGTGCACCTTTAAAATGGCGCATTCTATGGCAAATTGTTCAACACCCTTCAACTTCGCCTCAGCATCACCCATGCCTCCAGCCTTTAAACTCACAATCGAATCATCGATATTTTGACCGGCACGGTAAGACGCAGATTCTGAAGCATAAATTTTTACAATCATCGAGGCCAACTTAGCCTGAATCGCACCAAAAGATTGAATTGATTGACCAAATTGCTTACGCTCAAAAGAATAATTCACCGCCTGATCGACTACCTGTTTTGCTCCACCCAACACAGCTGCAGCTAATTTGATTCGACCAATATTCAGAATATTTACGGCAATTTTAAATCCTCCTTCTCGCTCAAAAAGTAAATTTTCTTTAGGAACCTCACAGTCCGTAAAAAATACTTGACGTGTCGAACTCCCTTTTATCCCCATTTTATGCTCCTCAGCATTCATGGTTATGCCCGGAAATGACTTTTCAACTAGAAAAGCTGTTAACTTCTTGTCATCGTCAATCTTAGCAAAAACAATAAATAAGTCGGCAAATCCTCCATTCGTAATCCACATTTTCTGACCATTAATCACATAATGTGTCCCCGCTGAATTTAATTTTGCTTTCGTCTTCGCTGCATTCGCATCAGAACCGGAATCTGGCTCAGTCAAGCAATAAGCGGCTTTCCATTCGCCTGATGCTAATTTGGGAAGATACATTTGCTTTTGCGCCTCTGTCCCATAATATACAATAGGCAAGGTTCCAATACCCGTATGCGCTGAAAGTGCCACAGCAAAAGAATGACCAGCGCCACAAGCCTCAGCCACAAGCATAGAAGTATTAAAATCCATACCGAAGCCACCATATTCCTCAGGAACCGAAGTGCCCAACAACCCTAACTCGCCCGCCTTATCTAAAAGGCCAACCATCACCGAGGTATCAGTGGCATAATCAATCTGGTCTAAAATAGGATGCACTTCAGCCTTGATGAAATCAAGACACGTTTGACCGATCATCTTTTGCTCCTCAGTGAAATCCTCCGGAATAAATACTTCTAAAGGTTCTACCGGACGAATTAAAAATTCACCTCCCTTTATGGCTATTGAACTACTCATGGCTTTATCTTTAGTTTTGTTGACACAGACTCTATAATTGTATTTGACTCTTGCTCTAATATCTGATTGATCGAAGCGATTACTTCAAAAAAATCACTAATTTTTTGCTCACCAATGCGCTGATAAACAAGCTCATTAAATAAAATAACTCCTTGCCGCGCTTGATCACGCTTCTGCTTCCCTAAATCAGTTAAAAATATTTTTACCACACGCTTATCGGCATAATTCGCCTCCCGTCGGATCCATTTTTTATCCTCCAATGTCTTCAACATACGCGTTAAGCTTCTGGACTCTAAACCAAGCGCTGGTGCAATTTTTGTAGCAGGCGTACCTTCTTTGTCGATGTGCAACAGCACATAGCCGATAGCCATGGTCATGTCAAATTGGGCGGAAAATGTGTTGTACATGCGGGAGATAGCATACCAACTAGACTTAATTTGGAAATCGACGGTTTTTTCTGCTTTCATATTTTGTATTTGTATGCGCGCATACTCAAGTAAATTTGAAACAAAAAAAAATAGGATGCAAGCATCCTATTTTGAAAATTCTAGAAACTATTCTTATTTGATTCGATTTCCACGCATACGTTTGCTATTAACCTTCAAACCTGAAAAAGATGATTTCATGATTAGCAAACGAACCTTCTTCTTGTTGTAAAGTAAATATTTGTTACCGTCATACGATAAGCGGGAAAAGGTAGGACTACCCGAATCATCTACTAACTGATAGTAATACTCGCCTCGCTCACCTAAAACAGGAGCAAAATGTAAGCTTTTTTCTATTCCAGCACCTGCCTCAAAAGAAATCAATAATTGATCTTGTGATTCTTTCACTAAAACGCCAGGCGTTTGTGGCTCTAGATTTACACGATTAATTGACTTACCATTGACAATCATCACCTTACCCGATTTTACATTGGCATCAGAAGCATTTAATTCGCGTTCCAAAAACAAGGCATTGTCATTATAAAACTGAATTTTATCTAAAGGCAATTGGTTCTCTTTAATCAAAGTCATTAAAGAACCTGTTAACTGCGTTTTTTCTGAACAAGATGACAGCAAACCTAAACCTAGAAATAAAATCGCAACTCGTTTCATTGATGATTAATTTATGCCTTCTGCAAGGATTAAAACTTTATTGTTTAATACTTCAACGACACCACCTTCAATTTGAAAAACATCCTTATCAGCCGATAGCGTACCTTTCTCTAGCGTACTAACCAAGGCCGCGTGATCATTCAAAATTTGAAAAGATCCATCCACGCCTGGTAAAGTTACCACAGAAGCCTCTCCGGCGAATACCTTACGGTCAGGTGTTATTATTTCTACAAACATAGTTTTTATTATTTCGCAGCTTCTGCAATCAATTTTTCTCCTTTAACAACAGCATCTTCAATGGTTCCCACTAAGTTGAAAGCAGCTTCAGGTAAATGATCATATTCTCCATCAATGATTGCGTTGAATCCTTTGATTGTATCGTTGATATCTACTAGAACGCCTTTCAAGCCTGTAAATTGTTCAGCTACGAAGAAAGGTTGAGATAAGAAACGTTGTACACGACGAGCGCGAGAAACAACTAATTTATCTTCTTCAGATAATTCATCCAAACCTAAGATCGCGATGATATCTTGTAACTCTTTGTAACGCTGTAAAATTTCCTTCACACGTTGCGCTGTATTGTAGTGAGAATCACCTAAAACTTCAGCAGATAAAATACGAGATGAAGAATCCAAAGGATCCACCGCAGGGTAAATACCTAATTCAGCAATCTTACGAGACAATACCGTTGTCGCATCTAAGTGAGCAAACGTTGTTGCCGGCGCTGGATCCGTTAAGTCATCGGCAGGTACGTAAACCGCTTGTACCGAGGTAATCGAACCACGTTTTGTCGACGTAATACGCTCTTGCATCGCTCCCATCTCAGTCGCCAATGTTGGTTGGTAACCTACCGCTGATGGCATACGACCCAATAGGGCAGATACCTCAGAACCAGCTTGTGTAAAACGGAAGATATTATCGATAAAGAACAAGATATCACGTCCTTGACCTTCGCCATCTCCATCACGGAAGTGCTCTGCTACAGTCAATCCTGACAAAGCCACACGTGCACGTGCTCCAGGAGGCTCGTTCATTTGACCGAACACCAAGGTAGCTTGTGACTTCGCTAATTCAGTTTGATCTACTTTAGATAGATCCCACTCCCCAGCTTCCATTGAATGCTTAAACTCTTCACCATATTTAATAACGCCAGATTCAATCATCTCACGTAATAAGTCATTTCCTTCACGCGTACGCTCTCCTACACCTGCAAAAACAGATAAACCTTCGTAAGCCTTCGCGATATTATTAATCAACTCCATGATCAATACAGTTTTACCTACACCGGCACCACCGAACAAACCAATTTTACCCCCTTTTACATAAGGAGCTAATAAGTCGATAACTTTAATTCCTGTGAATAAGACCTCAGTTGTTGTCGCTAATTCATCAAATTTTGGCGCAGCACGGTGAATTGGCAAGCCTTTGTCAGACTTAGGCTGTGAAATACCATCAATAGCATCTCCTACCACATTAAACAAACGGCCTTTAATTCCATCACCCGTAGGCATGGTCATTGGAGTTCCTTTGTCGATTACCTCTTGACCTCTTTGAAGACCTTCTGTACCCTCCATTGCGATTGTTCTTACACGATCTTCGCCTAAATGTTGCTGAACCTCTAAAATAAGATGCTGACCATTTGATTTGGTAACAGAAAGAGCGTTTAAAATCGCTGGTAAATGTGAACCTTCTCCTTCGAAGCTTACATCGACTACGGGCCCAATAACTTGAGCAACTCTCCCTTTATTAACTGCGTTTGCCATTTGAAAATTAATTATATGAAAATGAGAAATCCATTCGAACTGCAAAATTAGTGGGTAAATTCCAATATGCAAAACGGATATTGTATTTTTCTCCTTTTTTTTGACAATATCGGCCCGATTCTTTGAATGAATTAAAGTTTATGTAGAAATTAGATTTTTAAAATTCAGCCAAAATCGTGCAACAAAAAATTCAAACGATAGTTCTTAGCCTTCTAAGCTACCTTTGCCTCTCTTGCCTCGTATTTTTATTCTGGCTAAAACCCGAACTTATTCAAGTCAATGAAATAAGCGAATTAATCCCAGACCAAGGAACTGTTGACCAAAACCAAGCTTTACAATTACAGTCAACGATCTTATTTGTTCGCCAGTCGTTCAATTTATCCGTCATTACACCTGCTTCCTGGCCGCTGGTAATTTCCTTTTCCCTATTTAGCATCGGTCTCAGCGTACTTATTGTTTTATTCAAAAAATCAACACGCATTTCGTGGGACTACCTAGGTAGCGGCCTAGTACTTGGATTAGGTATTATTTTTTGGTCATTACCACAAATAAATACAACAGAACTACTCCTCTTTCTCTCGGATCAACTAAATATGCTTGGTATTGCTGCCCTCATGGCGCTATCAATTTTGTCCTCATCAGCGATACCCCAAGCTATTTTTCAGATTGGACACACGAATTCTTATTCACTTAGCTTAAAAAATTGGACGATTCTAGCTGGATTTTATGCGGGAAATTTATTTCTCAGCTACGCAAATACACATCTTTATTGGGATTTAGGACTGCATATACCTCCAATCCTTTTCGGAATCGCAAGTTGGATTTTATTCCTATGGGACGATAAACACCATGGACTTCTCCGCATTGGCCTTGGATTCATTGCCATAGCAGTCCTCTTTAACTGGGCTTCGCTCGGGAATGACGCTGGCATCGCAGCATGGGAACATTGGACCTTGATATGCCATTTAACCATGGCCATACTTTTCCCACTTTTCCTGATTAGTAATTTTCAAACACCCATCCGCCAGAATCTACCTGTATACAAGATTACACATAAAGCGCCTCGGGTACCATTGAACCTAATTTACATCGGTATTTGTATCCTAAGTATCGCCTGGGTATTTGCTCGGAATGGAAGCGCCTGGCATCAAGTCAAAGCTGCGCTTGCAAATCAATCTGGCGATATTGCCTGGTTGCTGCATGATAAAAAGCAAGCAGAATTTGCCTATCAACATGCGATGGGGCACAGTAAATTAAATGGACAAAGTAGCTTTCGGTTAGCAAATTTAGCCTTGGAAGCGCATGATCTTGAAACTGCTGCCTATTATTTGAGTACTAGCCAATTGAAACATCCGACAGACGCAAGCTATGTGGGATTGGCCAATATATTCCAACAAGAAAATCAGTACTTTCAAGCACTTTTTACACTGCAAAAGGCTAACCAAATCTTCCCCGAAAACCTGCGCATATTGACCCAAATGGCTCGCACCTATGAAAGTCTTCAGATTGTAGACTCGGCCCAATATTTTTACCAAAAAGCAGCATTAGCCTTTCCAAAAAATGCACTAGCGCAAGCTAACCTATTATATTCCCAGAAAAAGGTCATACTAGATTTGCCAATAGATAATCCCTCCATTCATACCAATAAACTTGCCATTTTACTCAAAAACGGCACTTTTGCGACCGACACCCCTTCGATTGAAAACCTTGATCCAACAGGCGATTTGCGCGATTGGGCAAACATTTACAACTCCATGCTTTATTTCAAAGGCAAACTAGACATATTGCCCACGCAGCGATGGATTGCAAAAGGATACGGAAATACAATTTTCCCTGAACTACTTCTGCTCGATGCTTGGCAGGATTACTATCATCAAAAACCATTGCGCGCACTCGAGAAACTCAGCCTTGTTGTGGATTCAGATGCAACAGGAAAACTAGATGCCTACAAAAACATTGTTGATTATTGGCGAAAATCTATGCGGATGACTCGCGGCCAACTTCCCAAGAAAGACTTGAAATCTGCTCTTTTGGCCATTGAAGCATATCCATTCCAACCCGACATACTGCAAGAAGCAATCCTGATTTTGAATACCAATAAAAGAGAAAAACAAGCATATGAAGCCAGCTTGCAAGCGGCTCGGTGGAATGAAAATGAGGCCGTTTTCCAATGGATTTATGCACTTCAGGCGTTGAAAATGGGTGAAATCGATTATGCCAAAGAGGCCATGAATCGCTTGAATATTTTAGATAAAAAGCTATTTACAGCGAGCAAATCCGTATTTGATAAGGAATTGCAACAAGCGGTGGCCCGACAAAAATTCTAGCAGAGATTTGGTAGTCAGCCTTTTATGATATACTTTTGCAGTCGAGTAAAATACCCAGCGGAGTTAATGGTTCTTTCGCGCGGTATACACCTAATGAACCAAATTTTATGAATCAAAAAATTCGCATTAAGTTGAAGTCGTTCGACCATACATTGGTTGACAAATCAGCTGAAAAAATCGTTAAGGCGGTTAAAGCTACAGGTGCTGTTGTTTCAGGCCCGATTCCATTACCTACAAAAATTGAGAAATTTACTGTTTTGCGTTCACCACACGTGAACAAGAAAGCGCGTGAGCAATTCCAATTATGTACGTATAAGCGTTTAATTGACATCTTCTCTTCTTCTGCCAAAACAGTAGACGCGTTGATGAAATTAGAATTGCCTTCAGGTGTAGATGTTGAAATCAAAGTTTAACTTTCGTTTGACTTCACACACAAAAAACCTCTCCAGGAAACTGAAGAGGTTTTTTTTATTGAAACAATTGAATGATTTTACGAATGGGCTTGAGTGTTACCGTAAAAAAATATGGCTTTAAATCATTTAACGCCCAAGCCTTGCGATCCTCGCGATTGGCTACCCAGCGATGCTTCCACGAAGCCGTACTTGTTCCACCGTTACGCATTGTCATCAGTAATTTAGGCAAGTACGCAACAGATATCCGATGTTTATACAGCGCCCGTAACATCCACTCATAGTCGGCAGCACACGTAAAATCTGTTCGATAATTCCCCAATCGCTCATATACATCTCGCTTGACATAAAATGACAAATGAGGTGGCATCCAGCCGTAAAGCCAATTTTTGACTTGATACGCTCCGGCTTTCCAGTACCGCACCACACGCATGGATTCAGGATCTACAAATTGAATATCGCCGTAAATGGCATCGGTTTGATTTGACTGAAAACTAGCTACAACGGATGAAACGACGTCAGAGGTTGGGTAAAAATCATCAGCTCCGATTACGCCTACTATGTCACCAGATATACGCGCTAAACCTTTATTCAAGGCATCATATATGCCCGAATCCTTTTCAGAAATAAAATGAATTCTTCCCGCATAGGATTCCAAGATCTCTACACTACCATCATTGGAACCTCCATCGATGACCCAATATTCGATATTGGAATAATCTTGACTTAATACACTATCGATGGTCTGCCTTAAGGTAGCAGCCGATTGATAAGCGACAGTTAAAATGGATACTTTCACGGTGTGGGACAAAGAACAAATTTAAATATTATATTTTTTTTACTTGGGGCTTGACAAAAATATATTTTTACGTACCTTTGCAAACCCAATTCGATGCTAACGGTCGGATTTAAATTAATAAAGCAATGAAAAGAACGTTCCAACCCTCAGTACGTAAAAGAAAGAACAAGCACGGATTCCGTGAGCGTATGTCTACTGCAAATGGTCGTCGTGTGTTAACTGCACGTCGCGCAAAAGGTCGTCATAAATTATCTGTTTCTGACGAGAAGAGAGGTAAATAAGCCATAGATTAGAGTAGAGCTGATTTCTGGCTAGCTGTTACTTAAAAAGTATTCTTGCCGTGAAATTTAATTTTCCGAAATCAGAGCGTTTAACGCAACTCAAAATTATAGATTCTTTATTCCAAAAGGATAGCCAAACGGTACACAACCGATTTGTCTATCCTTTTCGAGTTTTGTACCAGGTAACTCCTTCAGGTACGAGCCCCAACAAGCCCCAAATCGTTATATCTGTCCCAAAGCGTAAATTCAAAAAAGCAGTTGATCGTAATTTGATCAAACGCCGGATCCGAGAGGCCTACAGACTTACCAAGCCCTTTTTCGAAGGGGACGACTTTCAAGCGCTTCCTTGCTACATGGGTTTTGTTTATATTGGGTCCGCAATTGAACCGTATGACCTGATCAAAAAACGCATGGAATCCATATTGAAGGAATTTAGCACAGCAAAATCATGAGATTTACGAAAAAGAGGTACTTCTTTATTTTCAGCTTGGTGCTAGGGATTTCGTTAGCATCAGCTTCATTCGTTGCCACCAATGATCGATTATTTGAAATTGCCAAAAATCTTGACATCTACGCATCTGTTTTTAAAGAACTGAATAAGTATTATGTGGATGAAGTAGATCCTCAAAAGGCCATGCAAACATCCGTGGATGCATTACTTAAATCATTCGACCCCTACACCGTTTTTTATCCAGAGGATGAGCTGGAAGACTTTTTGTTAATGACAACAGGTAAGTACCAAGGGATTGGTATTCAGCTCAGCGAGATTAATCAACAACATCACATTACTTTTATTGAATCTGATAGCCCTGCTGAAAAAGCTGGATTACAGATTGGCGATCAACTCATCGCAATCAATGACATCCGTATCACATCCAAAATAGAAACAGATCCTGCCCAACTAATGAAAGGAGCGGAAAATGCCCCTTTAGTGATCGAAATACAAAGACCTGGGGCACAAAGCACGCAAAAAATAACCTTGACACGTGCCACTGTTCAGATTAAAAATGTTAGCTATTTTGGAATAATCCAACCAGGAATCGGATACATTCAATTGGACGAATTTAACGCTAGTGCAGCTAAAGAGATGAAAAGTGCGCTAGTTTCCCTAAAACAACAAGGGATGAAGTCCCTCATATTAGATTTACGCAATAATCCGGGTGGACTCCTTACTCAGGCCATTGACATTTGTAATTTGTTCCTACCCAAGGGAACAAAAATTGTTGAAACGCGTGGGAAAATTGAAGAATGGAATAAATCCTATGCGGGCCTAAACGCCAGCTTTGATACCGAAACACCCATGGTTGTTTTGATCAATAAAAATTCAGCATCTGCAGCAGAAATTGTGGCAGGTGTTTTACAAGATTATGATCGGGCGGTCATTATCGGTCAAAAAAGTTATGGCAAAGGACTTGTACAGGTCACACGTGATTTGCCGTTTCACACTAAAATTAAAATCACGACAGCAAAATATTATACGCCAAGTGGACGCTGCATTCAAGCTGTCGAATACAAAAATGGATCTGCGATCACACATGCGGATTCAACGAATCGCACATTTCTAACCAAAAATGGGCGTAAAGTAGTGGAAGGTGGTGGAATTACACCAGATCAGGTTGTGCTTAAATCACAGCAATCGTCCTTCATACATGCACTGCTTAAACAATATAAAATATATCTTTTCGCACTAGCCTATCGAATCAAAAATCCAAGCATTTCATCCGCAGCAAAATTTGAATTCACGCAATCAGATCTTGTTAGCTTTGAATCTTGGCTCATACAAAGTGACTTTACCTTCGAAAGTACCATTCAATCCCAAGTAAAAACCTTACTAGCCGCTACCGAAAAAGACCCAGCATATGCCACGTTGAATCAGTCTTTACTAGCTGCAAAGGCAGGGGAAAAAATCACCTTACACCAAGAGATTCAAGCCAATCAAGAGGAATTGAAACAATTGATAAGCCAAGAAATTATTTTACATTATTATTTGCAGAAAGGGGTAAATCAATGGGCAAATACCCATGATCCCATCATTCAAGCGGGTGAATCCTTGTTGCAGAAACCGAATAAATTCCAGTCCATTTTGACGTTAAAATAAGCTAATGAGTTATATTCTTTCCATCGAAACGACGACTCCCCTCTGTTCTGTTGCGCTACATCAGGATGGAAAGTTATGCTATTCATGTGAGTCGCAAGAAGAAGGAGTTCATGGCAAAAAATTAACCCGATTAATCGAACAGGCGCTTCAGCAAGCTGAAATACAAGCAAACCAATTAGCTGCCATTGCCATTTCGAATGGACCAGGTTCATACACAGGATTACGCATTGGATTAGCGACAGCCAAAGGACTTTGCTTTGGCCTTGACCTCCCACTAATTACCCTAAATACATTGGAAATCATGGCCGCGGCTTGGGGAAAAAAGCCGAATAGCCTTTTACTCCCCATGATCGATGCTAGGCGTATGGAAGTTTATGCTGCTATTTTGGATCCACATAACAAGACAATTGCCTTAGAAACTCAAGCGGTCATTTTGGAACCAGACACATTTCAATCGATCAATCAAAAGATGATAGCATTCGGGAATGGCGCTATGAAGTGGCAGGAAACATGCCAACATCCCCTGATTGAATTTTCGGAGGCGCACCCATATCCTGAAGCAAAAAACATGGGATTACTCGCATTCGAGCAATTTCAGAACAACGTATTCGCGCCAATTGTAACGACAGAGCCAAACTATTTAAAAGAATTTATGGGTACAAAACCCAAAACATCCAAAAGTTAATATGGAAGAACCTATCATCAATCGCGTTAATCAAAGTGGCTTAATCCAATTGGATTTAGAAACCATGCGCACGCCTGGCGACCGGATCTTTTTCGATTTAGCTCCACTCCTTTTCATGGGTTTAGCCTTGAAAGAAAAAGAGTACCGTGAATTTTTGGCCGGGCATGACTGGTCGGCATACCAAGACAAATTCGTGGCCATCGGTTGTACTGCAGACGCCATTATTCCCACGTGGGCATATATGTTGGCGGCCACCTACCTCAACCCTGTCGCACGTTTGGCCATTTTTGGCAATCTGGCTGATTTAGAAAAAACGTTATATCTAAGCAAAATTGAGTCGATTGATGCGGCAGAATTTCAAGATACACGAATCGTCATCAAAGGCTGTTCAAAGGAGTCTGTGCCTACAGATGCCTATGTGGCATTAATGCAAAAACTACAACCCGTTGCGAAAAGCATTTTTTTTGGCGAGCCTTGTAGCACCGTACCTTTATTCAAAAAAGCAGTACAGCCCAAAAATAATTCCTAGCTTTGCCCTTGATCCGATAGCTATGTCACAACAATCCCAAGAACAATATCAGTTTATTGCCCAAATATTGAGCAAACATACTGGGGAGTCAACTCAAATCGATGACTTCCAATTTTTCTATGGGGGGAATTTCAATTTGGCAGTTAGGTTGCGCGTTAAAAACACCGAATATTTCATTAAGTGGACGCAAGGCGACCATCAAGGACTTTTTGAAGCAGAGGCCAAAAATTTACAAATGATCCATGCTACGGGTGCCATTCAGGTGCCTCAAGTATTGGGAGTTGGCCAACTCGATGAAAAGGAATATTTGATGATGGAGTGCATAGAATCAGCAGATAAGCATGCAAATTATTGGCATGATTTTGGTGAAAAATTAGCGCATTTACATAAAAACACTTCTTCCCTTGGACATGGGCTAGACTACACTAATTTTATTGGTGCTGCTACCCAGGAAAATTCGTGGAAAAAAGACGGAGTAGAATTTTTTATAGAAAACCGACTCAACAAACAGGTTGACCGTGCCTTATATGATCGAAAAATCACTCCTGAATTAGCTGAAAACTTTCAAAGACTTTACGAGAAACTACCTGATTTATTGCCACATGAGGCGCCTGCTTTAATTCATGGAGATTTATGGTCGGGAAATGCGATGGTGAATGAACAAGGACTTGTCACACTCGTGGACCCATGCTGCTACTATGGATTACGCGAGGCTGAATTAGCATTTACAACTATGTTTGGCGGTTTTGATACGAAATTTTATGAGGCTTATCATGCCACATTTCCTATTGAAAAGGGATTTCACGAGCGCATTCCACTCTATAATTTGTACCCACTGATGGTACATGTAAACTTGTTTGGCGAGGGTTACTTACCGGCGGTCAACAAGATTTTAGCTAGTTACTAAGTTGGGCCTCCCAAGTAGCTACCACATCATCAGGCGAAATTGCTCCTGGGAAAAAAGAGACTAATTTTCGAAGTATTTCCTCAATTACTGCGTCTGGACAGGAAGCCCCACAAGTTAATAAAACGACTACCTTTTCTTTATTGGGGATGAAATCCACCGAATTAATCTCTGCTTTTTTCCGATTACTAAAGTGGATCACTTCTTGATTAGATACCAATTGATCAGCGGATTTAATAAAGTAAGTAGGTAATTTCTCATCACATAAATCCACTAAATGTGCCGTATTCGAGGAGTTATACCCACCGGCAACCAGTGCAAAATCTGCCTCCACTTGCAACAAACCATACGTTGCACTTTGATTATCATTCGTCGCATAGCACAAGGTATCTCGGGTATCGGCAAAATGTTGTGTTACCTGATCTGGACTTAAATGGTAATAATCAACGATGACCTCACGTAAATATTCAACAATTTCTTGCGTATCTGTGGCCAGCATAGTCGTCTGATTGACAACACCGAGTCTTTCTAAATCTGTATCCGGATTAAATCCTACCGAATATTGCCCTTCAAACATATCGTAGAACTCCTCAGCAGAACTTTCTTTCCGTATAAATTGAGTAAGCAATTTGGCCTGTGATAAATCCTTGATGACCAAGGTAGGAGTTATCGCCTTCGAATGAGAGAAGGTCGCTTTAGTTTCCTCGTGACTTGGTTTACCGTGCACAATTACGGTATAGTTATTTTTTCCAATCGCATCCGCCCGATTCCAAACCTTTTCCACAAAAGGACATGTTGTATCATACGCATAGGTATCGATTCCTTGTAATTGTAGACGTTCTTGCGTTTCAAGCGTGGTACCAAAAGCAGGAACAATAACGATATCATCTGCATTTAGTTCAGAATAAGGAATAAGAGGCACCCCCTTCGTGTCTTGCAAAAATTGTACCCCGCGATCCAATAAATCTGCATTGACAGCAGGATTATGAATCATCTCTGAAAGTAAAAAAATACGTTTATCCGGATTTTCCTCTATAATGCGATAGGCTGTTTCCACGGCATTCTCTACACCATAGCAAAAACCAAAGTGACGAGAAAGGTGAACTTCTAATGGACCAAATTCTAGTTTGGTAGGACTGAAATCTCGCTTAAGTTTGTCACGAAGTCGGCGAACCTCTTTAATTCGACCAATAAGATTACTTTTAAATAACGAAGGAATCGAAAATGACTTCATGAACTCTCAAATTAAGTAATTAACTAGATTTCTTAGCCCAAATAACTATGATGGCGCTAAAGAGTTTTCAAATTTACCAAATCGACCTATCATTGCCTATAATTAACAAAGAACAAATGACCTTAAAATAATTAATTTTACAAATGGACAATAAATACCATTGCCTGATAAATAACTTGTCGTATTTTTGTTGTCCAATAAAATTGATCTAATTATTATTAATCTTCTAACGCAATGAGCAACTCTACTTCCCGTAAGTATGGATTTAAGCGTTTCATGAAAACAAACTGGATCAGTTCTTTCTTTAAATCATTTATTGAGAATCCAGTCAATTTTCTCTATACCGGACTTGGATTATTTGTACTGATTATCAGTTTCGAAAATTCATTTAGTGACACGCCTACGCAAAAAGGTTATTTAGTCGGCACAATAGAATTCGGTCACGAAGGTGAACACGTGATTCAATGTGATGCCGTCTCAGCAAGTGTTCGTCTTGAATCAGGCCAAAAAACGTTGAGTTTGATTGCCACAAATCAGCAATCGAAAGAAACTATTTACGTGAAGATATTACAGCTCAGAGGCACTGGAACCTATTTTATTCCTGGAGATGGTGAGTCTGGAAATATTGGAAATATCATTCACAATGTGGATGACTTCAGAAATAAAAATAATTTTTACGAAGCCAAAATGCCCGACAGTTCAGGCGTTCAAAATGGGGTAGGACGCCTAAACATCACGTATCTGTCTGATACGGAAATTGAAGGTAACCTCGTACTTATTGGCAATAATCCCAAAGGACAAAAAGCCGTGTTGGAGTCATCCAAATTTAAGGTTTCTATTGTCGTTCCCTAAACATTCCCATGGAATTTGAACCCGCCATCGTGCACGCTTCATTTGAAGCGGTATTAGACTTTTTTGAAAATCAATTTCAGAAACGACCTACCGATTTAGAATCCGTTCTATTTTTGATTGGTGTACAAGAGTTGGGACAAGGCCATGTACATTTCACAAAAGAACAAAAGCAAGATTTGATGCACATTGCTACATGTAAAGTCCTCAGCTACAGCGGTTTTTATGCGCTAGAGGGTCTTGATACTGAAGGATGGCCACATTGGAATTTAGTTAAACCTGTGCCAACCCTCAATTTAAAAGAACAAGATCTCTTGCTGAAAGCACATATTGTGCATTACTTTGAATCTGAAATCTTTTAATCTAAATGAAAATAATCAGTTACAATGTGAATGGCATTCGTGCCGCCATCCAAAAAGGATTCACATCTTGGTTGGCCGAACAAGCAGCTGATATTATTTGTATTCAAGAACTTAAAGCGGAACGTGAACAGGTAGACACGCAAGAAATTGAAGCGCTTGGCTACCACATCTACTGGCATTCAGCACAAAAAAAAGGTTATTCTGGCGTTGCCATATTTTCCAAGCTCAAACCAAATCATGTTGAAATCGGATGTGGCATGGAAAAATACGATTCTGAAGGCCGAGTTATCCGTATCGACTTTGATCATGTTTCTGTGATGAGTGTCTATATGCCTTCAGGCTCAAGTGGGGATGAACGCCAAGCATTTAAGATGGATTGGCTGGCCGACTTCCATGCGTATACATCTAAACTACGAACTCAAATTCCGCATCTGATCATTTCAGGTGATTACAATATTTGTCACCGCGCAATTGATATTCATAATCCAAAGGGAAATGCCAATAGCTCTGGATTTTTGCCCGAAGAAAGAGAATGGATGGAAAATTTCATTCAAAATGGCTTTGTGGATACTTTTCGTCTGATTCGTTCCGACGAACCACACCAATATTCCTGGTGGAGCTATCGTGCTGGTGCGCGTGGAAAAAACTTAGGTTGGCGCATCGATTATCACCTCGCCTCGGACACGTTAAAAGAACGTATTCACAATGCCTATATATTACCAGATGCGATGCACTCTGACCATTGCCCAATTGTTGTTGAACTTAAACCTATCTCCTAATGCACTTCGAAAAACATGTATTTATCTGCTCAAATGACAAAGATGCCCCTAAAAAATGTTGTGGTTCCGGACATGGGATGGAGCTTGTAGAAAAATTTAAAGCTACCTGGGCAGCACAGGGTTTGGACACGAAAATTAGAATTCAACGAGCAGGATGCCTAGACTTTTGTGGAAAAGGGCCTACCATGGTCGTATATCCCGAAGGTGTATTTTATGGAAATGTTCAGCTAGCAGATGTTGAAGAAATTACTGAATCACATCTGGTAAATAATACTCCTGTTTCTCGCCTTCAAATCGGATAAACACGTATGATTTTTCGACTATACCCGACCCTCTTAAATTCATTCTCCTTGTATTTAAACCAAACGCGTGATGCGCATGGCAAAATAATTGTGGATGAAATTGAGATGATTGAGCGTATTAATCGCGTAAAAAAACCAACGACAAAGGCCCAACAAAAAGGCGTCGATTTCGAAAGAGCTGTAACCTTAGGGGAAAATGAAGATTTATTTGCCGAAGGAATTATCGACAAAGCACGTAACCTAATTCCGGATAAATACAAAACGCAATTTTATGTGGAGTCCCGCTATAAAAACACCCAAATTTATGGCTACGTGGATGGCGTTGGAGAACATGTCGCCTTTGATTTAAAGAGCACATCTTTCTATGAGCCGGGAAGGTTTTTAAAGAATCACCAAAACCTATATTTATTAGGTCTGCAAAAATTTGGTATTGAACAACTCGACTACGTCATTACAGATTTTACGGATGTATATGTAGAATCCTATCATCTAAATACCATGGACTTCAATCCCTTGTATGAACAAATCGAAAAGTTTACCGCTTTTTTAGAGGAGAACAAGCGATTCATTCGCGACAAAAAGATTGTCGATCGGAAAGCGAATGACAACCAACTTTCCCTTTTTGAATAATTAGTTGATCCAATCAAGCAACGCGCGCATTTCTTGAATTTGGATCTCACATGAGGAAGCTACATTTCGCTGATTCAAATGAATCCCCGCAATTCCTGCCTGTCCTGCCCCATGAATATCAATGACCGGATGATCTCCAATCATTAAAGCTTCCTCAGGTTTAACTCCCGCTATTTGCAATGCATGATCAAAAAATTCAGGAGCAGGTTTTTTGTGACCTGTAGTTTCAGAAGTAATTACCTCCTTAAAAAAATGACGCATGCCGGCACCCTCAATTTTAACCCATTGAATATCATTAAAGCCATTCGTTAAAATATATAGTGGGTATTTTTGAGCCAGAATTTCGACCACCTCAAATGAATCAGCAATCAAATGTGTTTTTCGTGGTGTTTGATATAAATAAGCTTCTGAAAATTCATGCGCCGGCCCATCTATTTGTAGTGACTCAAAAAAACGCACAAATCTAGTCTCCCGAAGTGTTTTTTGAGAAATGCGACCCATTTGATAATCCTCCCAAAGCGAATCATTTAGTTGCTGAAATGTATTCCACATATAATTCTTATCGGCAATCGGCAGATTGAATTCGTCGAATAATGCTACTAATACTTCATTTGCATTTCGATCGTGATCCCAAATGGTATGATCCCAATCAAAAAAAATTGCTTTAGGGGTAAATTTCATCGAACAAAGGTAATAATAAGCTACCTTTGCGCCTATTAAATTCCAAAAGCTATGGAGCATCAACTGCAACTCAAAAGACCGTTGGCCTTTTTCGATTTAGA
Organism: Aquirufa avitistagni; assembly: GCF_042715545.1. NCBI lineage: Bacteria > Pseudomonadati > Bacteroidota > Cytophagia > Cytophagales > Flectobacillaceae > Aquirufa > Aquirufa avitistagni. The sequence continues at coordinate 44,692 of NZ_JBBKXZ010000002.1, forward strand.
AACCACGGGAATTATGGTCAATCGCGACCGAATCGTCGAAATATCGATTGCCAAAGCCAATATTGATGGCTCTGTAGAGGTAAAAACGAGACGTGTAAATCCCGGTATTCCAATTCCATTAGAAGCTTCATTAGTTCATGGAATCTATGATGCCGATGTTCAAAATGAGCCTAATTTCAAGCAAGTAGCGAAATCATTGGCCACGTTTTTAGATGGTTGTGATTTAGCCGGATTTAATTCGAACCGATTTGATGTACCTATGTTGGTTGAAGAATTTCTACGCAACGATGTAGATTTTGATATGAAAAATCGAAAATTAGTGGATGCCCAACGTATTTTCCACATGATGGAGCCGCGAAATTTAACAGCTGCATTCAGATTCTATTGCGACAAGGAGCTGGTAGGTGCACATGGTGCAGAGGCAGATGTGCTAGCTACGTTGGAAGTGCTAAATGCACAAGTAAAACGATATGCAAACACCAGCATGAAAGATGCTGAAGGAAATGAGTATTTCCCGATTCAAAATGATGTGAATAAATTACACGAATTGAGTGCCTCAAACTCGATTGATTTTGCCAATCGAATGGTTTACAACAAAGATCAAATTGCGGTTTTTAATTTTGGCAAACATATTGGTAGACCTATTTTGGAAGTACTTAAATCAGATCCTTCCTATTATGATTGGATGATGAAAGGTGATTTCCCGATGGATACAAAACGAAAATTGACTGAAATTAAATTACAAGGTTTTCAACGTTAGGGGCTATAAAATTCAGTTTAATTCGTATTTTTGCCTCGCATAAATGCATTTAAATAACGACTATGCAATCGATTCCAGAAGTATTACGTACAATACCACTAACTCATTACATTCTTGTAAGCTCCGCTTTATTCTGCATTGGAATTTTGGGAGTTTTGACCCGCCGCAATGCAATTATTGTATTCATGGCCGTTGAGCTCATGCTGAATGCTGTCAATTTATTGTTGGCCGCATTTTCATCTTATTTTTCAGATCCAGCAGGTCAAATTTTTGTCTTCTTTATTATGGCAGTTGCCGCGGCTGAAGTTGCTGTAGGCCTAGCCATTATTGTTATGATTTACCGAAACATTCAAAGTATTGATATCGGTGTGCTTAATAAATTAAAAAATTAATTCCTGCACACATTCAATCAGCCTAATCATATGTCATTATTCTATTTAATTCCCTTGCTTCCGTTTATTGGTTTTCTCGTAAATGGACTCGCATTCCCCAAATTAAATAAGCAATTAGCCGGTATAATCGGAACCATTCCACCTGTGGTGGCTTTTGCTTTATCCTTGCAATTATTTTTAAATTTTGACGGCCAAACGCAGATTTACACATTAGCCGAATGGATCAAATTAGGCGAATTGTCTATTCCATTTGCTTTTCAAGTAGATCAATTGTCCCTCCTAATGCTGCTCATTATCACGGGTGTAGGGACGTTGATTCATGTGTATTCGATGGGCTATATGGCTCATGATGCAGGTTTGGGCAAATTCTTTGCCTTTTTGAACCTGTTTATATTTTTCATGTTGATATTGGTTTTAGGTGCCAATTTTACTGTGCTATTTATTGGCTGGGAAGGGGTAGGACTTTGCTCCTATTTATTGATCGGATTTTGGAATCAGAAAAATAGTTATGGAGATGCGGCGCGTAAAGCGTTTATCATGAATCGGATAGGTGACTTGGGATTCTTAGTAGGTATCTTCTTGTTAATTCAAGATTTCGGCACAACGGATTATACGGCTATTTTTTCAGCCATTAGCGAAGGCAATGTTCCTGAAAATGTAGGCTTAATTTCTTTCTGTTTGTTTATCGGTGCCATGGGCAAGTCAGCACAAATTCCGTTGTTTACTTGGCTACCTGATGCCATGGCTGGTCCAACACCAGTTTCGGCATTAATCCACGCGGCAACGATGGTAACGGCAGGTATCTACATGGTCATCCGCGCTAATGTATTGTTCGAGTTAAGTCCAGACGTATTGCATTTTGTTGGCTGGATTGGCCTTGCTACCGCTTTACTCGGTGCAGCAATTGGTTTATTCCAAAACGACATCAAAAAAGTATTAGCCTATTCTACGGTATCCCAATTAGGCTACATGTTTATGGGATTAGGTGCCTCAGCTTATACGGCATCTTTCTTTCACGTCATGACGCACGCATTCTTTAAGGCCTTGTTGTTTTTAGGGGCAGGTTCTGTGATTCACGCGATGTCCGACGAGCAAGACATTCGTAAAATGGGTGGATTAAAAAGTCATTTACCTATCACTTACATAACATTTTTGTTAGGGACAATTGCCATTGCGGGTATACCTCCTTTTGCTGGTTTCTTCTCTAAAGATGAGATATTGGCTAGCTTGTATCATCACGATCCAATCATGTGGTGGTTGGCGATCTTAGGTTCAGCCATGACGTCATTCTACATGTTCCGCGTATTTATTTTAACATTCTTCGGCGAATTCAGAGGTTCGCAAAAACAGGCAGACCATTTACATGAATCGCCGTGGACGATGACACTACCATTGATCATTTTAGCTATTTTCTCAGTCGGAGGTGGAATCATCAATTTGCCACATTTTGCCGGCGGAAATGAATTTTTAGCCCATTGGTTAGCCCCACTACTTCCTGCAGCTGGTGAGGCCGCCGAAGTTAATTTCTTAAGCTTAGAAGGAGGAGCGCCACTATTAGCTGCCTTTTTACCTGCGGCGCTGGCAATCTATGTTTTTGGTATGCAGAAATCTGTCCCAGGATCGGATGAATCAGTTTCAGGAATTCAAAAGGTAGTATACCATAAATTCTATATCGATGAATTGTATGACATGCTAATTGTTCGCCCAATTAGTCTCTTGAGTAATTTCTTGTATCAAATTTTCGAGTTTTTAGTTTTGGATTTAATCGTAGAGGGTGTGGGCAAAATTGTTCAATATGCTTCTACAGAATTCCGACGGATCCAAACGGGGAACGTAGGCTACTACATTTTTATGATTGTTATTTCTGTAACGGTCATTTTATTTTTGGGTCTAAAGACTTGGATTTTATAATCTTTAATCGACGCTAAAGGCATGTATTTACTTTTCATTCTTTTATTTCCACTTGCATTAGGTAGCTTTTTACTACTAGCTAAACCTAAAAATGCATTTGTCATTTCCTTAACTGGATCAATCATTGAGGCGATAGCAGTTGCATATGTGTTGATTCAATCAAGTCAGTCTCCTAATGCACTCACTATTTCCTATCCGTGGATTCCAGAAGCGGGGCTTTCATTTTCACTTTGGGTAGATGGAATTAACGGAATATTGATTGGTTTGACCGGCCTTTTAATTCCATTTATTGTTGGCAGCACGGCAAATACAGAAAAAGCCAATAATCCTGTTTATCAAGGATTAATCTTAGCGATGCAAACTGCTTTAGTGGGATCATTTTTAGCGAAAGACGCATTCTTATTCTACTTTTTCTTCGAAGCTTCCTTATTACCAATTTATTTCCTTTCGGCGCAATTTGGTGGGGAAAATCGCATTGCAATCACATTTAAGTTTTTTGTCTACACACTTTTTGGTTCACTATTCTTGTTAATCGGCTTAATCTACGTGTATCTGCGTACACCGGGTGCAGTAGCTTCATCTGATATTGAAGTATTGGTTGAGACGGCGCGTAGTTTACCTGCGACTTCTCAAAACTATTTGTTTCTAGCATTCTTTATTGCATTTGCAATCAAGATGCCCATTTTCCCATTCCATACGTGGCAACCAGATACCTACACGACTTCCCCAGCACAAGGTAGTATGTTGCTAGGGGGAATCATGTTAAAAATGGGTACCTATGGCGTGATTCGGCTTGTATTACCCATGTTTCCATTGGGACTCATCACGTGGGGAACAAGCGTCATGATTCTTTCCATCATTGGTATAATATATGGTTCAATCATCGCAATCCAACAAAAAGATGCGAAACGTCTAATCGCATATTCTTCTTTTGCACACGTAGGGCTTATGTCGGCAGGGATATTAACAGGTAGTTTGGCAGGTATTCAAGGAGCTTTGTACCAAATGCTTTCGCATGGTATAAATATCGTGGGATTATTTTTCATCATTGAAATCATTGAGCGTAGAACAAAAACACGCGAAATTGCCCAATTAGGAGGAATTACGCAAGCATCATATATGTTGAGCGTGGCATTCGTTGTGTTAAGTTTAGGGTCAGTTGCTTTGCCATTAACGAATGGATTTATCGGCGAGTTTCTATTATTAAAAAGTGTCTTTGATCAAGATATGTGGATGGGGATAATTGCTGGGATTACCATCATTTTGGGAGCGGTATACACGTTACGCTTAATTCAAAAAAGCATGTTTGGTAATGTTTCGCGCATTACAAAAGAATTTGAAGATTTAACATCAGCAGAAAAAATGGTCTTAGTGCCGCTAGTTATCCTTGTACTCTTGGGTGGAATTTTCCCTCAAGTCGTACTTAATTACAGCGCAGAAAGCGTGGAGAAATTAACGCAATTACTTAACTAAGATCTATAACGCATCTATTATGACGGCTATTATTGCTTTATCAATTTTTGGAATTAGTAATCTATTTTTAGGTTTTTGGCTTTCAAGAAAAACCATTCAAACATTCACGTTAGGTTTTTTAGCACTTAGCATGGGCTTAACGGTGGCGGATTGGAATCATGAATATCTGTGGTTCGGCAATATGTTCCGCTCGACGAACACCTCTATTAATTTTAGTATCATTATTCAATTAGCTGCGTTTTTTGTCGTAGCATTTTCGAATGCATTTGGCCAAGACGATGAACATACACATCCGGCTGAATACTATGCCATCATGTTATTCTCGGTTGAAGGTGCTATTCTCATGGTTTCCTTCGACCATTTAATCATGCTGTTCGTGGGCCTAGAAATCCTTTCGGTATCCATGTATGTTTTGACGGGCTCCGACAAACGTAATTTGCGATCTAATGAAGCTGCGATTAAGTATTTATTAATGGGTGCTTTTGCGACGGGTATTTTACTATTCGGTATTACCTTAGTTTATGGAGCTACACGCTCATTTTATATTGCCAATATAGCAAACGCGATTGCAAGTACACCGAAAGAATCTATGCCAACTTTCTTGTATGCAGGTATTTTACTCATGCTTGTAGGTATGCTTTTCAAGGTTTCAGCAGCTCCTTTCCATTTTTGGACCCCAGATGTATATGATGGAGCGCCAACTATCTTTACGATGTTTATGTCCACAGTCGTGAAAACAGCAGGTTTTGCGGCATTATTTCATGTGTTTTCAGGCATGTTTGGTGGGTTGTATAATACGTGGGCACTGCCGGTATATTTTATAAGTATGTTGACCTTAGTGATTGGTAATGTGACGGCGGTATACCAACAAAGCATGAAGCGCATGTTAGCCTATTCTAGTATCTCGCACGCTGGGTATATGTTGATGACGGTATCTGCCAACCAGGCAACGACGACATCGACGATACTTTATTATTCATTAGCGTATACATTGGCAACGGTAACAGCTTTTGCGATTTTCAAAATCGTTTCAGAATATCAAACAGGCCGGGTGGAAAAACCAGAAAATTTTCAAGCATTTGACGGTTTAGCGAAACAGAATCCATTGTTGGCATTTTGCCTGACCATATCACTATTATCGCTTGCAGGCATACCATTAACAGGTGGATTTTGGGGAAAGTTTTTTGTTTTTTCAGACACATTCCACCGCAACATTACCTATTCAATTATCGTAGCTGTATTAATGTCGGCCGTAGGTATTTACTATTATTTCAAAGGAATCATTGCAGCTTATTTTAAAACGAGCGAAATGGAAACGATTCAAATTCCCGGTTTATATAAATTAGCTTTAGTGATTAGTACAGTAGGAACACTTGTGTTAGGTCTTTATCCTACATTCGTTAAAACTTTATTTTAAGCAGCTATTGATTTGAAGAAGCAAACCAGCCTATTTAATCGCAAAGATTTAATCGCATACTTTATCATTGCGGGAATTGGGGCTGTGATTCAGTTATTAGCAGGAGGTTTATTAAAGGATTGGTTTCGACTGCCGTACGAATCTACTATCTTACCCGCTTACTTTGTTTCGCTGATCGTTGGCTTTATCCTAACTAAATTATTTGCATTTAATGCGCGTCAAACTAAACAGACGCAGCGCGAAATGATCAAATTCTTACTCGTTGCCACATTTTCTGGCTTTGTCACATGGCTTTTTAGTGTCATGCCCTATTCCATTATTTCGCGTACGTATGCGGACTATTTCATTCAAATACCATATTCGATTAAGCGCATCAATGTGACACAAGTGGGAACTACCGTGAATGGAATGGGATTCAGCTTTATGTCAAACTATGTTTTACACAAATCCTTCACCTTCAAAAGCAGCGGGTTTTACGACCGATTTAAGGATTTAATCAAGTAAACTTGCTATATATTCTCCAAGTATTATACTCAATCTTAAGTAAACCTTAAGATTTCTTAAAAATAGAACTTGATTTCTGGCAAAATGAGGCACTTTTTGGCAAAATATTAGCCAAACCTTAAAAAAATCTTAAAAAAAATAGCAAATCTTTGGGGAATCTAAATTTTCCTACTACTTTTGGAACTCAAACCTTAAAATATTACAAAAATGAAAAAAGTATTCGCTTTAGCTTTCGTTGCTGGTATGGTAACTTTAGCATCTTGTGGTGAGAAAAAAACTGAGGCTGCTGCTGATTCAGTTGCTGTTGATACTGCTGCTGCTGCACCAGTTGATTCTGCTGCTGCTGACACTGCTGCTGCTGACACTGCTGCTGCTAAATAATTTTAGCCAAGCTACAGAAAAGAGTCCTTCACTTGTGGAGGACTTTTTTTATTCCCTCGAATGACGAAAAGCAAAAAAATAGAATCATTCTTTGATCACTTCCCTCCTGAAGTGGCAGAATATTGCTTTCAATTATGGCAAGACCATCCATTCGACTTTATTGTTTCGAAAGCACGCGGCACAAAACTTGGTGACTTCCGCTATTCTCCTACCAAAGGCTATCAAATTACGGTCAATCACAACTTAAACCCGTATGCTTTTTTAGTCACTTACATACATGAAGTGGCACACCGGGTGACGTACGATATCCACAAAAGTAAAGTAAACCCACATGGAAACGAATGGAAACGTAATTTCTATGAACTATTTGAGCCTATTTTAGACGAGGAATTATTGCCCGCCTCGCTCGTGCATGTATTAAAGAAATACCTTCAAAACCCGGCTGCAACGTCTACGGGCTATACGCCACTTGTGAACGTATTAGCAACATTCGATTCCCAACCAGCCATAGGTACTCGGCTTATTGATTTAGAAGAAGGAACTGTGTTCCAACTAAAAAACCTGATCCTCATCAAAGGGAAACTTCGCAGAACACGCTACATTTGTCAAGACACTCAATCAGGGAGAAACTATCTAGTTGCCAAAAACGCATATGTACAACCGCAAGAACCTTTGGCGTAAATTCAAGTTTATTGGCATTTTACTCGTTGGACTACCCCTTGCAACCTTTTCGCAATCTCCTTTCAAAGATGGTACTTGGCATCGGATAGCGATTGCTAACTCCGGATTCTATCGAATCGATCAAGCGTGGTTACGTAAACAAAACATTACCGGGGACACCCGGAACATCGGACTCTATACATCTGCGCCCGGAATGCTTTTACAAGATCCCGCAAAAGCGCTCACAAATAACTTATATCCAGTTCCGGCTTCATTAGAAGAATCAGGCCAACTAATTTTTTGGGGAGAATCACCAAATGAACTTCAATTTGACGCAAAATCAGCTTCCTGGAACCAAACAACACATGCGTATACCGACTCGAGCTACTATTATTTACGCATAGACGACCCAAAACCTCTGCGCATTAATTTATTTAGACCATCAAAGGGTAACGGAAGTCCACTCAACTTCGGTACCACACTTTCACGATACGAACCGGAAAAATATAACCTCATTCAATCCGGACGCATCTGGTTGGGAGATGCACTTTATGGATCTGGAAATTTAGCCCTACAATATGCGCTAAAAGATGTTAAAGATGGATCACCTGGAGAACTAAAAGCTCGATTTTATGCCGGCGCTACAAGCGCCAGTAAATTCACACTATCTATTCCAGGTAATACCCCCATTTCAACCGAAATTCCAGCAATATCCGGGAATAGATACGATCAAAAAGCATTTTTTACAGATATAAGACAGCCCATCAATGTAGCTCCAGCTAGCTCAAATTGGAATTGGAATATCGCCTATCAAACAACTTCAGGAACTGGATATGTAAATTATATTCAGCTTGCTTATGCTAGAAAATTTAATGCAAATACGGAGCTCCCACTTTATTTGTTTACCAATTCACGAGATACAACGGCCAACTTACAAATACCAAATTTGCAACCTGCGAGTCTAGTTTGGTTTAAAAATGGACAAAATGAATGGCAAAAAATACAAGCTCCTGGCACAGAGATGGAAATTCGTATTTCTCCTGGCAGCCAATTAGCCCTTGGAAATACAAACCTGGCGTCATACCCTGTTTGGCGCGATCGGTTTTCGAATCAGGACCTCCTGGCTCAAGATCCAAAGTTACAATTCATCATCATCACAAGCCCGCCTTTACGCTCAGCAGCAGAAAAACTGGCTAAATTCAAGTCAGACATCCAAAAAATTCCTACTCAAACAGTTACAACAGCCCAAATTTACCATGAATTTTCAGGAGGAAAACAAGATGTAAGTGCCATTAGAAATTACCTACAAGCATTGGCTAAGCAAACGGCTTTGCGGTATGTATTAATTTTAGGTGATGCTTCTATAGACTACAAAGGCAAATCGGCCGTGGCCAGTGCATTAGAAAAAAGCTGCTATGTGCCTACTTATCAAAGTCTCGAATCTACGCAACCCCTAATGAGTTATTCATCCGACGATTACTTTGGAATTATAGATACCCAAGCGGGGGACTGGGAGAATACCCAACCGAATCTCCAACTGGCTGTTGGCCGAATTCCTGCAAAGAATCCCGATGAGGCTAACATGTTCGTTCAAAAATTAATTGACTACCAAAGTAAACCATCGGTAGCCACCAAACGGCCCTATCGATTTAGCTGGGTTGCAGATGACGGTGATTTTTCGATTCACATGCAAGATGCGGAAGACTTTTCGACCAGTATGCAAGCGAGTAATTTGGCATTCGATTATCAGAAAACTTATTTGGATCAATTCCCCATGGAAGTTGCTAATGGTCAATACACATCTAATGCAGCCAAAAAACAAGTGCTTTCCCTATTTAATCAAGAAGCCGATTTCATCCATTTTGTTGGCCACGGTTCCGAAAGTGGATGGACTGATGAAAAAATTCTCACCAACAATGATCTTGTTGGCCTAAAAAACAGCCAAAACCTTCCCATCTTACTTACGGCAACTTGTCAGTTTGGTCGGTTCGATGATCCTAACCAACTTTCTGGAGGAGAAATAGCCTTGCTTTCTCCGCAGGGAGGATCTATTGCACTAATCAGTACAACAAGACCTGTATTTCAAAGTAGCAATTATCTGTTTGGAAAGGCGTTTTACAGCTTTTTAAAAGCAAATCTTAGAAACAAGGATTACCGGCTAGGTGACTTATTTCGAGACACAAAAAATGCCAGCAAAACCGGAGTCATTAATCGGAACATCAGTTTGTTGGGAGATCCGAGCAGCCCTTTACCTTGGCAAAGTGCCCAGATTACTATTTCGGCCAATGGCGATAATTATACGGCTAAATCAGAAAGCCCGGCTGACGGCCAAGTGGCGGCCTACTATTATTCGGAAAACTCGAAAGTAAAAACACTAGGAACAAAAGGCGATGCCTTTAGCTATTTCGCACCTGGAAAACTCATAGGCAAGTCGGCGCATACCATGAAACAAGGCAATGCATCCATCTCGGGAAATAGCATTCCTTCTAAAGGAGGGAAAATCGAGCTAAAGCTTATTGGCCAATCGAATACAGGCATGCCCATTTCTGGATACCAACTGGTTGATAAAAAACAAAACACCTTACCAGATACAAAAGCCCCGGTTATACAAATTTCATTTCCGGACGAACTCAAGCAAAATCCTGTCTCTTCCAATCCGATTGTGCTTATCAATATTTCAGATGAACAAGGACTGCGCTGGCTAGGGCCCATGAATGAACCAGCCTACCTGACGCTAAATGATACGCTAAAGATTCCCATATTACCTTTTTGGGAGCCAACGGTAGATTTGCCCAATCAAGGTAGCATGCGCTATCGACTAACAAATCTGTCTCCAGGCGCCTATACGTTAGGGGTGAATTGTTGGGACACTAACAATAATGCCAGCCAACAATCGTTAACATTCACGGTAGTAGAAAATTCGTCAAGTCGGCAGCCTTGGATCTTATTTCCGAATCCAGCTAAAGAAAAAATGACTTTCCGAACAGAGGTAACCCGTATTTGGAGTAGCGATCGATATGAACTTGAGATTTTTAATTTGATGGGAGAAAAAATCCATACACAAGCTGGTAGTTTAACTCCGTTCGGCGGCCAAGAGTCAGGATTTGAGTTTTCTGTGGATATGCTAGGAGCAGGAGTTGTGGGCTTTGTTAGGATAAATATACGTGACAGTCAAGGTAAAATCATCGAAACTGTTAAATCCAAAATATTGACCCTAAAATAAATTTTGACAAAGATTTTTTTCAAATTTCGAACATTTACCTTAAAAATAACTATTTTTGAATCTAGCTTTAATGCTAAGAGACTCTCTTATAAATTTAATACAATGACAACGAATAAATCGATCATCCAAAAAGTAGTTTTTACTTTAGTTGCTGTATCTATTAGCACGCTAACCTTTGGACAATTACCAACTACCGTATTGGGCCAAACGAACGCAGGTCGCGTTCCAACTCCTACGATGTTGTTTTTAAATGTTTCTCCTGATGCGCGTTCTGCAGGTATGGGTGATGCAGGTGTTGCCATTTCTTCAGACGTTAATGCAATTTACTGGAATCCAGCAAAACTTGCGACGGCAGATAAAGACCTAGGATTTGCTATTTCATACACTCCTTGGTTGCGTAATTTAGTAAATGACATGGCATTGTATAACATTGCAGGATACAAGAAAACATCAAAAGATCAAGCATTTGGTTTCTCAATCAACTATTTTGATCAAGGCTTATTTCAAGCAACAACTGCAAATGGTACAAGTGCAGGAAACTTCAATTCGAAAGAATATGCCTTAACTGTTGCACATGCGCGTAAATTATCAAACGCGTTGTCATTAGGTGTAAATCTAAAATACATTAATTCAAATTTAACTGGTGGCTATCAAGCGCAAGGCTCTCAAATGAAGCCTGCTCAAACAGTTGCTGCTGATTTGGCATTATACTGGAACTCAGTAACAGAAAAAAATTGGAACTTAACTTATGGTTTAGTTTTATCTAACATTTCTGGTAAAGTTTCTTATGGTGGTTTAGATAAAAACTTCATTCCAACTAACCTACGTATGGGTGTTGCTGGAGTAAAGAACATCGACGAAAAAAACAAATTGACATTAACATTAGATTTAAACAAATTAATGGTTCCAACGCCACAGTCTGTTGATGCAAACGGAGCCGTAACAGGTACAGATCCTAACAACACAACAGCAATTGGTGGAATCTTTGGTTCATTATTTGATGCTCCAGATGGGTTCGGTGAAGAATTAAAAGAAGTTACTGCTTCTTTGGGTGCTGAATATCTTTACAACAATACATTTGCGATTCGCGGTGGTTACTTCAATGAAAGTGCGATGAAAGGTGATCGTAAATATTTCACCATGGGTGTAGGATTTAAATTAGACCAAAAATATGGTTTTGATTTTGCTTATCTAGTACCAACAGGTTCTAGCAGCCCATTAGCGAACACATTACGTATTTCATTATTGGCTGCAATCAACCAAGAAAGAAAATAATTTAACGATTATCGTTCATCAAATGACATCTCTCGGGATGTCATTTGTGTTTTATGCCTATTCCTAAATGCACATGCTTGATCGGACTTTTGCTCCCCCATCCTATCCAATTAATTGGGTTCAATTTCCTTCCACTCAAACGTACACAACCGAGCATGGAGTAAATATTCATTCCATCTCACTTGGCGAGCAGCCCGTATTTAAATTCGAGTATACCATTCAAGCAGGTGCCACTGAAGCCATTAAAGCTGGCGTGGCTAGCCTAACTGCTATGCTGATGAAACGTGGAACACAACAGCATACTGCCCAAGAATTAAATCAGAAATTCGACTTCTTCGGGGCTTTCTGGGATGTACAATCAAGCCTAGACCATGCCACGTTCACAGTCTATGGATTAACGAAGCACTTCGAGTCGCTGATGCCCTTGGTTTTTGAAATTATTCAACATGCCACTTTCCCGGAAGAGGAATTTGAAAAAGAAATCGCGATCGAAATCCAAAAGAGTAAATTAAACTGGCAAAAAACAGCCTTTAGTGCCAGTCAGATTTTTCGCTCACAATTATTTCCTAATGACCCCTATGGCCGCGTAAGTAAAGCAGAAAGCCTTCAGCAAATTACGCGCACCGATTTAGTTGGTTTTCATCAGAACTATTGGCTTGAGCAAAAGCCGACCATATTTCTTTCGGGTCAAATAAGCGCTGACGCCATCGCGACAGTCGCCTCATTTGTGGATCAATCCAGCAAGTCAAAAATTACTACAAATGACCGACCAGCCATCGTTTCTACTCCAGCCATTTGTACGCATGAATCACGCGAAAATGCCCTACAATGTTCAATTCGCATGGGGCAAGTGAGCATGAATCGCCAGAATCCTGACTACTACAAGTTCAGCGTTTTGAATACCATTTTAGGTGGTTTTTTCGGATCAAGGCTACAAAAAAATATTCGGGAAGAAAAAGGATTTACGTACGGAATTTCTTCTTCCATTGTCCCGTTAAAGCGTGCGGGCTACTGGGCTGTAGGAACAGACGTAAATAAAGAAAATGCCGCTGAAACGTGTAGTGAAATCCGTAGAGAAATTCACGAACTCCAGCAACATTTAGTCTCTACTGATGAACTTGAGATTGTCAAAAACTATTTGATGGGCAGCTTTACAGGGGAACTGACACAAGCGTTTGATATTGCCGACAAACTTAAAGTAATCTATTTGGAGGGATTGCCACTTGATTTTTACGATCATTTCCAACATCAAATCACGGCATGTACCCCAAAAGATTTGAGAGAACTAGCAAATCAATATCTAGATCCCTCAAATCTTCACGAGGTGATTGTAGGCGCAATTTAGAATCGCGCCAATTCACGGAATTCATTCACACGACCCTCTAAATCATGGTCAGTGATTTCCAACAAACGTTCCGTACCGAAATTTCTCTACACAGAAAGATGCCATAGCTGATCCATAAACGATCGCCTTACGCATATTCTCAAAAGAGATGTCATCCGTTTTTGCCAAGTAGCCAATAAAACCACCCACAAATGTATCGCCAGCACCTGTTGGATCAAATACTTCCTCAAGCGGCAATGCAGGGCAATAAAACATATTCGAACCTTGGAACAAAAGTGCACCATGCTCTCCTTTTTTGATAATAAGCGTTTTAGGCCCCATCTCCATGATTAATTTAGCCGCAGTGCGCAACGAATATTGCTCAGATAATTGGCGTGCCTCCTCATCATTAATACAAAGTACATCAACCATCTTCAACACCCGTTTCAAATCATCCATCGCTACATCCATCCAAAAGTTCATGGTATCCATCACCACTAACTTAGGGCGTTTGGTAAGACCTTCGATCGCTTCGATTTGAACTTGAGGCGTTAAGTTACCCAACATTAAGTATTCGCAATCTTGATAGCTAGTAGGAATCACAGGTTTGAAATCAGCCAATACATTTAAGTCGGTCACCAACGTATCCCGAGAATTCATGTTGTTGTGATATTTTCCTGCCCAGAAAAAAGATTTCTCGCCTGCCTTTATTTGAAGACCGTCCAGGTTAATTCCTTTGGATTCCAATGTATCCATGTAAGCTTGCGGAAAGTCATCACCGACAACAGCCACCACATTTACTTTGGGTTGGAAAAATGCAGCAGACAAAGCAATGTAAGTACAAGATCCACCGATAATTTTATCTGTTTTGCCATAGGGCGTTTCTAGCGCGTCGAACGCAACTGTTCCAATTGTTAATAAACTCATATAAGGTGATTTTAGCCTACTTTAGCACACCGACTAAACGGCTGATTGGGGTTAAAAAATAAACGATAAGTAATATATGTTTTGTCGTTTGTCGCACCTAGCTGAGAGACAAACCGAAGCATTTTTGGATTAAAATCCCCTACCCAGTTCATGTCCATGGTCGTATAAGGATAAAAAGGATTTTCACGCGCAGCCGTTCGGAAACGCAATGCAATGGCAGATTCGACACCTTTGCCCTGATGCTCAGGAACCACACCGAAAATCAATCCACACGTACGCGTCAGCGTACCGCGAAGCTTTAACAGAACGAACTTGATCATCCCCCAAACATTCAACTTTCCATTTAAATGTTTAACGATTTGATTCAAATCAGGAATCACAATAAAAAAGGCAACAGGCTCTCCATCGGGGCCATAAGCGAACCAGAGTAATTGTTCATCGATGATGGGCTTCATTTTCTGCACCAACTTTTGCGCTTGTTCGGAGGACATGGCAGAAACACCAGGGAACTTAGACCATGCCGCATTGAAGATGATTCGAAAATCTTCAGCGTACTTAGGCAGGTTCGACTTTTCAATATGTTTAAACGTATAATCCGGATTCTGATAAATCCGCTCAGCTTTTTCTTCGATTCCCGCAGTCACGTTGGCTCCCGTAATCGAAGACACAAAAACATGCTGCTTAAAATAATCTTGAAATCCGTAAGCTTCAAAGTAATCGATGTAATAAGGCTTCGTCCAAGGCATTTTATACGTTGGCTCATACTCCCAACCCTGAACCATCAAACCCCAAAAACTATCCCGCTCCCCAAAATTAATGGGGCCATCCATTCCTTCTATCCCTTTGGAGATCAGCCATTGCTTGCAAGCATCAAATAAAGTAAATGCCGCAACTTGATTTTCAATACATTCAAAAAATCCCATGCCACCCACAGGTACTTCATCGGAAGATTTCGAATAAAAGGCCGCGACACGACCAATGGTTTTGCCCGCGTCGTCAAGCAATATCCAGCGGATAGCTTCGCCGTTTTTAAACTGTGTGTTTTTTTTCGGATCAAATATTGACTCAATATCGTTATCTAACGGACGAATCCAATTCGGATCTGTCGCATATAGTTCAACTGCTATTCTTAAAAATTCTCGTTTAAGAGCTCTATCGTCCCCTATTTCCTTTAAAACCATATTGGCGAAAGCATTTTTTGACCAAAAACATACAAAGATAATACAATTCGCAAGCCCCTCATTTGTTTGGTGAATTAAAAGAATACGATTAATTTTAATTCCTTATACAGAACCCAGATCCGGTATTCATGCAGCCACTCAAAATATACAACACCCTAAGTCGAGAAAAAGAAATCTTCGAAGCGATCAATGCGCCACATGTGGGATTGTATGTTTGTGGGCCAACAGTCTATAATTATGCTCATTTAGGAAATATTCGAACGTTTACCTCCTTTGATATCCTGCATCGCTATTTAAAGAAAATTGGCTATAAAGTACGCTATGTACGCAATATCACGGATGTCGGCCACTTAGTAGGTGACGGTGATGAAGGCGAAGACAAAATTGGCAAAATGGCCAAATTGGAGAAACTGGAGCCCATGGAAATTGTGCAGCGGTATACCAATGATTTTCACGAAGTACTGCAAAAATTCAATTTATTGCCTCCTAGCATTGAACCGACGGCTACAGGACACATCGTGGAACAAATTGAAACGACTAAAACCTTGCTTGATAAAGGCATGGCGTATGAATCGAATGGCTCTATTTATTTTGACATAGAGGCCTACAACAAACAAGGAGGCGATTACGGTAAATTATCTGGACGTATTTTAGATGATTTATTGACCGAAACACGGGATTTAGACGGCGTAGGCGAAAAGCGTAGCCCACTCGATTTCGCGCTTTGGAAAAAAGCATCTCCTGAACATATCATGCGCTGGCCATCTCCTTGGGGAGACGGATTTCCGGGTTGGCACCTCGAATGTACGTGTATGAGCCACAAATATCTAGGTGACACCTTTGATATTCACGGAGGTGGCATGGACTTGAAATTCCCACACCACGAATGCGAAATCGCGCAAGCGAAAGCCGCACATGGTCGTGCACCTGTACGTTATTGGATGCACACAAATATGCTTACGGTCAATGGCCAAAAAATGAGCAAATCTCTTGGGAATTCATTTTTACCTAATGAATTAATCACAGGAAATCATCCGCTTTTGGAACAACCTTACAGCCCCATGACGGTACGTTTCTTTATGTTGCAATCACAATATAGAAGCACCTTAGACTTTTCAAACGATGCCTTAAAAGCCGCCCAAAAAGGCTATAAGCGTATGGCTAATGGGTTACGCATCATCAAATCAATGACGTTCCCATCCGAAACCATTGAGGCTACGGACGAAACGGTATTAGCTGAAATGCATGCCGATATCCAAGGATGCTATGACGGGATGAATGATGACTTAAATACGGCCGTAACAATTGCTAGCCTATTTTCGTTATTAAAGAAGATTAATCAATTGTATACAGGCCAACTAAGTTTTGAACAAATAGGCCAAGCCGGATTTGATGCTTTAAAAACTAATTACATCAGCTTTATGGAGGATGTATTAGGTTTACTTGAGGAGTTCCCTGAAAATCAGGACCAACTAATCAAAGGCATGTTGCAATTGTACCAAGACTTTAAGGCCAATCGTCAATATGACAAAGTGGATGAGATACGAGCCAGTTTCAAATCCATGGGCCTTTTAATTAAAGACATGAAAACCCGCATCGACTGGGGCTACGAAGAATAAATATGTTTAGAGATTTAACACCCAACGTTCGTTTATTGATTCTCATTAACGTAGGTATGTTTCTGGCCAAATCGTTTTTGCCAGATGAATACTTAAGTTTACATTATTTTGGTGCGAAGGATTTTTATCCCTTTCAGCTCGTTACCTATATGTTTGTGCATGGCAGCTTTTTTCACCTGCTAGGCAACATGTTCGGACTTTATATGTTCGGCTCCTTACTCGAGCGTATATGGGGGGCTCAGCGATTTCTTTTCTTCTATTTTTTCTGCGGGATTGGTGCAGGTTTGCTCTATGTGGGGATCCAACATTTTGTAGATTTTGCAGATATTCGACGTGCAACTGAACTCGTATTAAGTAATCCAAGTTCATTTAATTTAATGGACTACGCGCAGCATTATGCTGTGATTGGATCTCCGCAAGGTGTCGCGCTCAATATCGAATGGGTACATGCCAATTATGACGAATATATCAATCGCAGTATTTTAGGGGGCGCCTCAGGATCAATATTTGGCATATTAATGGCGTTCGGGTACCTATTTCCGAATTCAGAGATGTTTTTATTCCCACTTCCTATCCCCATCAAAGCCAAATACTTTGTGAGTTTTTATGGATTGTATGAGCTTTATCAAGGCATCCAACAATATGAAGGAGATAATGTTGCTCACTTTGCACATATTGGTGGGATGATTTTTGCCGTGATTTTATTAAAAGTTTGGGGAACGAAACGAAATAATTTCTATTGATATGCGCAGCATTTGGCAAGATATGAAGTTAGTATTCCAGCAGCCCAATCGTGGTCTGATGCAATTGATCGTGATCAATGTAGGAATTTTTATTGCCTTAATGCTTACAAAAGTTACCCTCATTCTAGCAGGGAAATCTGAGTTTTTTGAATCTTTTTTAGAGCAACTAACCTTATCATCCTCATTCGCTGATTTCAGTCGGAAACCATGGACTTTCCTAACCTATTTTTTTATCCATGTTGACCTCATGCATGTGGTTTTCAACATGCTATTTTTATACTGGTTTGGACAAATTTTACAGGATTTTTTAGGTCAAAACAAGACGATTCAATTGTACTTCATAGGGGGCCTAGCGGGTGCAGTCACTTACATTGGTGCCTTGAACACCATCCCCTATTACGTGAATCAAGGTCCCATGTTTTTAATGGGGGCATCGGCAGGTGTGTATGCGATCGTTACTGCGGCAGCCACTTTACGGCCAAACTACACAGTCCATTTGTTTCTAATTGGGCCCATTGCAATCAAATATATTTCAGGATTCTATGTAATCTGGTCCGTGCTAGAAAGCGTTGGGTCCAATGGCGGTGGGAATATCGCTCATTTAGGAGGAGCCCTCGTAGGGGTACTTTTTGCCTTATATAGTAAGCGCACACAGACTGCCACCCAGCAAATAGAAAAAGTACTTACTTATGTAACGGTCGCTGCACAAAAAACTGTATCGACCACATCCTCAGAAGTAGTTGACGAAGAGGAACTTAACCAGATTTTAGATAAAATTTCTAAATCGGGATTTGATAGTTTAAGTAAATTAGAGAAAAAGAGATTGTTCCAGGCGAGTCAAAAAAATGAATAAGCCAGAAAAACATTTTTACCTTTGTGTGGTTAATCTTTCACTTGAATAAATTTATATCGTGTCTACCCAATTCCCAGCCGGGCCTTTACTGAGCAAGATTCAATCCCCAGCGGATTTGCGCAAGCTTCCCGCGGATCAGCTTCCCGCTGTATGCCAGGAATTGAGACAATATATCATCGATCATGTTTCCGTCAATGGAGGCCACTTTGGCGCATCTTTAGGTGTCACAGAATTAACCGTAGCGCTGCACTATGTTTTCAATACCCCCGACGACCAGTTGGTGTGGGACGTAGGTCATCAAGCGTATGGACATAAGATTTTAACGGGCCGACAGCCTGTATTTCATACGAACCGACTTTTCGGAGGAATTAGTGGATTCCCGAAACGTTCAGAAAGCAAATATGATGCATTCGGAGTAGGACACTCAAGTACGTCCATTTCTGCTGCTTTAGGTATGGCAGTTGCATCTCGATATAAGAAAGAATTCAATCGCCAGCACATCGCCGTTATTGGCGATGGTTCCATGACAGCCGGTATGGCGTTCGAAGCCATGAACCATGCAGGTGATATTCCTAACAACATGTTGATCATTTTAAATGACAACTGCATGGCCATTGATCCCAATGTAGGTGCGTTAAAGGAATACTTAACAGATATTACCACCTCCCATACCTACAATAAGGTGAAGGATGATGTGTGGAATTTATTAGGTAAAATGTCCACTTTTGGGAAGTCTGCCCAGGAAATTGTTTCCAAAATAGAAAATGGATTAAAAGCTACTTTGTTGAAGCAAAGTAACTTATTCGAGTCCCTTAACTTGCGTTATTTCGGACCCATTGATGGCCACGATGTGGATAACCTAGCGACAATTCTTCGCGATTTAAAGGATATTCCCGGACCCAAAATTTTGCATTGCATCACGACAAAAGGCAAAGGGTATTCATTGGCCGAAAAAGATCAAACACTTTGGCATGCGCCGGGCAAGTTTGATAAGATAACTGGCGAAATTCATAAAAAGACATTTGATAATCCACAGCCCCCTAAATACCAGGAGGTTTTCGGAAATACCTTACTCGAGCTCGCCGAAAAAAATGAAAAAATCATGGGGGTCACGCCAGCGATGCCTTCCGGATCTTCCATGAATATTATGATGCGTGCCATGCCCGAACGTGCATTTGATGTAGGCATCGCAGAACAACACGCCGTTACATTTTCAGCCGGCTTAGCCACACAAGGCTTAACCGTATTTTGTAATATTTATAGTTCCTTTATGCAACGTGGATACGACCAAGTCATTCATGATGTATGTATCCAAAAACTACCCGTTATCTTTTGTCTAGATCGGGCAGGCCTCGCTGGGGCAGATGGGGCAACGCACCATGGCAATTTGGACTTAGCCTACATGCGCTGCATTCCAAATATGATTGTTGCTGCTCCGCGCAATGAACAAGAATTACGCAACATGATGTTTACGGCCCAGCTAGATTCATTCAAGGATTTAGGGATGGCCATGTCGATTCGCTACCCACGTGGCGAGGGTGTTATGCCCGTTTGGCGGACTGATTTTGAGCAATTGGAAATTGGCAAAGGCCAACAAGTCTTAGCGGGAAAACAGGTTGCTGTATTGTCTATTGGCCATATTGGTAATGAGGCAGAAAAAGCATGTCATTTATTGCGCGAACAAGGTTTAGAACCAGCTTTATTCGATATGCGTTTCGTAAAACCACTCGATGAAGCTCTATTACATGATGTTTTCAAGACATACCCCTCGGTAATCACCGTAGAAGACGCATCCATTGTAGGAGGCTTCGGCTCTGCTATTGCGGAATTCATGGTAGATAATAGATACACCAACCAGCTCATCCGATTGGGAATTCCAGATTCACTAATCGAACACGGAGAACAAGCTGAATTATATCACCTATGTGGGATAGATTCTGTTGGAATTGCACAAAAAATAGCTGAACTATATCAAGCTAAACCTGCGCAAAAGGCCGTTCACACTGTGGCCCACTAAATTCGCGCTCGCTGATTTTTAATCAATTAGCACTTTTCAAAGAAATTATACCTACCTTTGCACCTTAAATTCCCCGACTAAGGAGAATTTTAATTCATTCAACGCCTACATTTTTATGCAAAGCATTCGTAACATTGCCATTATTGCCCACGTTGACCACGGTAAAACGACTCTTGTGGACAAAATTATTCATGCCTCTAAAATCTTCCGTGAAAACCAAGAATTTGGAGATTTGATCCTAGATAATAACGACTTAGAGCGTGAACGCGGTATTACGATTACGTCAAAAAACGTATCCGTTCGTTACAATGGGGTAAAAATTAACATCATTGACACACCTGGTCACGCCGACTTTGGTGGTGAGGTAGAGCGTGTGCTACGTATGGCAGATGGTGTTATCTTATTGGTGGATGCTTTCGAAGGCCCAATGCCTCAAACACGTTTTGTATTGTCAAAAGCAATCGCATTAGGTTTAAAACCAATCGTGATTGTCAATAAAGTAGATAAAGAAAATTGCCGCCCAGACGAAGTACACGAAAGTGTATTCGATTTGATGTTTAACTTAGACGCAACGGAAGATCAGTTAGATTTCCCATGTATCTACGGTTCATCGAAGCAAGGATGGATGAGTACAGATTGGAAAAAGCCAACAGATAATATTATTCCATTATTGGATGCAATTATCGAGCACATACCAGCTTCTAAAGTTCAAGAAGGTACACCTCAAATGCAGATTACGTCATTAGACTACTCATCTTTCGTCGGTCGTATCGCGATCGGTCGTTTAGAGCGTGGAACTTTGACAGAAGGTATGCAAATTTCACTTTGCAAATCAGATGGGTCGACTAAGAAAATGCGTATCAAAGAACTTCAAGTATTTGAAGGTCTTGGAAAAGTCAAAGTAGAGAAAGTAGAGTGTGGAGAGATTTGCGCAGTTACAGGTATCGAAGATTTCGAAATTGGTGACACAGTTGCTGATGCAGAGAATCCAGAGGCTTTAGCACGTATCGCGATCGACGAGCCTACGATGAACATGTTGTTCACGATTAATAACTCTCCATTCTTTGGTAAAGAAGGAAAATTAGTAACATCTCGACACATCCGTGATCGTCTGTTCAAAGAGACAGAGAAAAACTTAGCCTTGAAAGTTGTTACAACAGAAAGCGAAGATAAGTTCTTGGTATTTGGACGTGGTATTCTTCACTTGTCGGTGTTAATCGAGACTATGCGTCGCGAGGGATATGAATTACAAGTAGGTCAGCCTCAAGTTATCTTCAAAGAAGGTCCAAACGGCGAGCGTTTAGAGCCAATTGAATCATTGGTTGTAGATGTGCCTGCAGAAGTTGCTGGTAAGGTAATCGAATTAGCTACGCAAGGAAAAGGTGAATTGTTGATCATGGAACCTAAAGGTGACTTACAACACTTAGAATTCAACATTCCATCTCGTGGTTTGATTGGTTTACGTTCTAAAGTGTTAACGGCGACTTTTGGAGAGGCGATCATGGCGCACCGTTTCATTGCCTATGAAGAATTCAAAGGAGCGATTCCAGGCCGTATTAACGGTTCATTGATTTCGATGAACACAGGTCCTGCGATTCCTTATGCAATTGATAAATTACAAGATAGAGGGGTGTTTTTCATCGATCCAGGTGAAGAGGTTTACACAGGAATGGTTGTAGGCGAGCACAACCGTCAAAATGATATTGAGGTCAACTTACAAGCATCGAAGCAGTTAACTAACATGCGCGCTTCAGGTACGGATTCAAATACCAAAATTGCACCGAAATTAAACTTCTCATTAGAAGAGTGTATGGAATTTATTCAGAAAGATGAATACTTAGAAATTACACCAAAATCTTTACGTATGCGTAAAATTTGGCTAGATCCAAACGAGCGTAAGCGTAACGAGAAGAAACCTAGCTAATACATTTCAGGCTGCCTTCGGGCAGCCTTTTTTTTGATATAAACGGCAGGAACCTCTCCTAAAAACGTTATCCCTTTAGAACGGAAACCACGTAACTGACCTAGCCGATAAGCGCTAGGCCGGCGCACAAAATACCAATGTGCGTGTGGCCAAAATTGAAGCCACCGCAAATCGCGAGATGATTTAGAGGGTTCAATAATCAAGTCGGTGATTCCCGCCATCCTGGGCTTGCATGGTTCATGGGCTACATAAAATGTATGCTCGCCAAAACTCCAAGCCTGTGGGAGCTTACGTGAAATTGTATCTTGCACACGTCTTTGTGCGAGCATGGGAATAACATTCGATTGTACCCAAGCTGGTGACATGGCTCCATAAAGAGCGGCATGAGTTCCTGCTACTTGAATGCTAACAACCTGAGCCTGATGAACCGTGACAAACATTCCGTCCGCAGGTGCCCAAAACCATCTGGGCACACTGATGGCTATCCACAAAATGGACAAACTGATTAATAAACTAACCTTTCGAAATCTCCACCATAACCCAACCAAAATAATCGATAAATAATACGCCCCAAGCATGGTAAAATCAAGTTGAAGTAACGGAATCACCGGGTGAAAATAATCCGCAACAAAAAACAGGAGGCCATGAAAACAGGTAAAGCAAAGTTCCAATAAGTCCCCTAACCAAGAAATTGCCAGTGGGCTTAACGCCAAAAAAACAAATCCTACCCCAAGTGTAATACTTGAGATCAGAATCAAGAGCGGGTTTAACAGAAAGAAATGAACTGGATTCGGATATTGATGGAAATAAAAAATGACTAAAGGCCACGTAAGTGCCTGAGCTGCAATGGCCACACACGTGACCTCCCAAAGCTGATTGCAAATCCAAAATCTACTGGTGACCATATTTGTTAGCCATCCTTGAAATAAAATCAGACCTAGAACAGCCATGTAGGACAACTGAAATCCCGCCTGAAATAAATAATGTGGATCCCAAACCAGAAGAACCAAACAAGAAAAAGCGAGCGTATTCACCGGATGATGATTTAAGCGAAATGACCTAGC
This sequence comes from Aquirufa avitistagni, assembly GCF_042715545.1. Taxonomy (NCBI): domain Bacteria; kingdom Pseudomonadati; phylum Bacteroidota; class Cytophagia; order Cytophagales; family Flectobacillaceae; genus Aquirufa; species Aquirufa avitistagni. The sequence continues at coordinate 68,340 of NZ_JBBKXZ010000002.1, forward strand.
CCCCAAAACAATCGAAAACATCCAAGCCGAACGTAATACGGGGCCAGAAAAACCAGTCATACCCGCATACGCCCATAAAAAAAGCATAATCATAAAGAAATGCATCCAAGGCCACCGACGTAAAAACCCGAAAATAAAGGCTAAGCCCACATATAAAAACCCCACGTGCAAGCCCGAAACAGATAAGATATGAATCGCACCTAACGAAGCATAGCGCTGCATCGTTTCGAAATCTATCGAAGACGAAACCCCTAAAAACATAGCCTCCGCCACATCTCGATTGACACCCACAGGCAGGGCCCTCCGCAGGGCCAACTGGAAATACTTCCGGCCTTGATTCAGCCAATCCCAAGTTGATGCAGAACCTCCTAATGGCAGCCAATAGTCCTTTTTGGCATATATTTGACCGCCTACCCCCCTTTGAGCATAATATACTGGCCAGTCCATTCCGCCTGGGAAAAGTGGCGCAGCAATAGGATTCAAATATCCTGAAATTAAATACCGTGCTCCTGCCTTAGGCACAGGCGCCGTCTTATCAACATAAACCTTCCAAAATCCTGAGCCGGCAATCCAAGCACCCTGATCGCGCAAGGCAATTGCCTTGCCCATGACAGACCAGGTATTTGCCTTCTCTACTGGCTGTCCGTCAACTTGTATTACACACGCACGAGTTGATAAGTCATAAGCTAAAGCACATGGAATCTTTAGCTGCCCATAACGAAAAACACTGAGCGTAATGAATGCAAGCGCAAGTAAAAACTCCGATTGGATTAGACAAATGCAAAGACCACATGTAGCCAAAGGAGCCCAAGCCCATAAGGGACAATAGCAAGCCATCAACGTCCCCGCAATCCAATAAATGAGTAAACGAACGTAGGGAAACGGGCTGAAAAATGAATGCAAGACCTTAGGCGAAAAGCCCTAAAGGTAGAATTTTTTGATAGCGATATGTTCCTCGACTTGTTCAGGAACTAGATATTTTATGGATTGCCCTTGTTGAATGCACGCACGAATGTACGTCGCTGAAATCTGTAAAACCGGCGCTTCGATCCGCGTTACCTGTTTATGCTGCCATAAATCACTCTTTGGCTCCTCCCCTCTAGGGTATACGAAAAGCCCATAATAATCAAGTATTTGGTGGTAGTTTTTCCAACTCGTAAACTGTTCCAAGTTATCTCCGCCAATAATTAAAGAGAATGTGTGTGTGGGATGCCGTGCCGACAAATGCGTTAGCGTATCAATCGTATAGGAAGGTTTGCTTAGGTGGAACTCAATATCACAACTCTTAAATTTGAAATTATCCTCAATCGCACGCTCCACCATATCGAGCCGGTCAAACTCATGCAACAAGGATTTGCTTTTTTTATGAGGATTTTGAGGTGATACCACAAACCAAATTTGGTCTAGATCCGTCTGATTTAACACCGCTTGGGCAACCATTAGGTGGCCATGATGTATGGGGTTAAATGAACCGAAAAATAGGCCAACTTTCATATTAGTGCGTAAGTTCGTCGAATAGTCGTTGGGCTTCTTTTACCGCATCCGCTAGCTGATCGTTCACTAAAATAACATCGAATTTATCTTGAAAAGCCCATTCAAACTTCATTTTAAAAATACGTTTAGAAAGCGACTCCTCCGTTTCCGTACCTCGCGAACGCAAACGATCCTCTAAAATCTCAAGCGAAGGAACTTTGACAAAAACAGCTAAGGCACGTTCTTTATAATAGTTCTTCAAGGCAAGCCCTCCTTTAACATCTACATCAAAAATCACATGTTTCCCAGATGCCCAAATGCGTTCGATTTCAGATTTTAAAGTACCATAATAGGCCCCCGGATATACTTCCTCCCATTCCACAAAAGCATCTTCATCAATTTTTGTACGAAATTCATCGGGCGTTAAAAAGTAATAATCTTGCCCATCTTGCTCCGACCGACCACGCTTATCCCGTGTGCATGCAGAAATAGAAAATCCAAGATTGGGATTATTCGCAAGTAATTGTTTGACGATTGTTGTTTTTCCTGAACCGGATGGCGCAGAGAATATAATTAATTTACCTTCCAAGGTGTTTGGCTTTGATTTAAGCTAACAAAATAAGGGAATTAAGATGGAAATAAGGATTAAAACCAAAAAAAGTTTTGTCTTTATCCGTGCAAATAAGTCCGAAGGACACGAGGCCGAACAATTGTTTTTAATTGCTTTTTTCAAGGACAACTCTAAATCATATCCCTCTTGGCAAGGCAAGCATTGATCCTTATTTGCCATAAAGCGCGCTACTTCTTCAGCAGTTGCTTCTTTATCTAATATCCGCTGAATTACCTGAAGGCAATCTTGATGTTGGGCACAATTCGTTTTCATTCCTAATAGCTTACTTTGGACGACCCTTACGTAACAATGACTCGGGCCAAATTAGTTCAAATGATCAATGACAAAGTGTCAGGCATATCCTTTTGTTTTGGCATAATTGGCCAACGACTCTTTCAAAAGTGCGCGCGCACGATGTAACCGTGAACGAACGGTCCCAATGGGAATATTTAATATCCGAGCCATTTCTTCGTAACTGAATTCTTCTAGGTCACAAAGAATAATGATCATGCGAAAATCTACAGGAAGGGCTTGGATAGCTGCTGTTATCTCATCTCCAAGCATCTCATTCACGGTCTCTGCTTGCAAGTCGGCCTGGTAAGCTGGCTCTGAATCCTCATCACCAGTAATGGATTGTTCTACCCATTCAAACTCGACTTTGGATGGTCCACGTGATTTTTTACGGTAATCATTAATGAAATTATTCTTGAGAATTCGGAATAACCAAGCTTTGGCGTACGTCCCCGGCTCAAACGAATGAATGAATCGATAGGCTTTTATACAGGTATCTTGAACTAAGTCCTGTGCCTCATCTTCATCATTTGTTAATTTTAATGCGAAATTATACATCGCATCCATATGGGGGAAAAACTCCTGCTGAAAAATGGCATGGGCCTTGGCAGGTGAAATTTTCGAATCTAGTACTGGAGTGTCCATCGGTTAGGCATTTAGGCAAAATGTTGCACAGACTATTACCTACAAATTCGAATCCAAAAAATAAACCGTTCATTATCTGCCAAAAAGACTTATTGGCCGCGATTAAAAAATTCCAAAAACCCGAAAACGAGTATCCCCAGTATCGCTGAACTAATTGCCCGTAAAAGACTTAGCCCAAACAAAGCAAAGTCACTCGCCTCAAAAAGAAATAAGACCAAATGGTGGGTAACAAGCATCAATCCTACATAAGAAAAAAACCATAACCACTTCATTTCAGCTAATGAGATCTCTGACCGCTCATCGTATCCATTGGCAGGTGTTAAAATCCGAAAGAAAGTAGGACGCAACAAAGCAACTAAGACGGTACCAAATGCATGAAGTCCATGGGTATTGTAAAAAACATCAATAAGCCAGCCTGAAAAAAAAGCCACCATAAGCAGTAATGGAGTCGAAGTGCGCATGGGCGCTTTAATAATTACCCATAGATAAATAAAACAAAAGGCCACATTGGCTAAAGCAATATCCCGCAAAAACAACACTTGCATGGCCATTGCTGCCATGGCTCCAAGAAACCATTTCACCGACAAACTCGCATTCATGCTATTCCGTTTTAGGTTTATTTTGTTCCAATTTGGCTTGTTGGTAAGCCAATCGATTCTTGATTACATATACATATTGCAACGTAGAAAACTGTGTCAGCAACATGACTTTAATATCGTGAAATGTATCATCCTTCTCCTTTCCCACTTTGGCTACAATTCCAATAGGTACATTAGGAGGGAAAACAGCATTATAGTCAGACGTCACCACGGTGTCCCCTTTCGTAACCTTTTTATATTTCGACACATCCATAAGCTCCCCAACCTCAGCTTGGTAGCCAGACCACTTCATGTATCCCAACTCGCCAGATGATTTCAGTTTAGCAGAAACCGTATTACTCGTATGTAAAACCGAAACAATTAGCGATAAATTCTCGGTACTTGACATGACTTTCCCCACGATTCCCGTGGATGAAATAACTGCCATCCCCGGCTTAATGCCATCGGATAATCCTTTATCAATTGTCAAATAATTTTGGGAAAGTTGGGTCGTTTGATCAATCACCTTACAAGCAATCGCCTGGTAGCGATTCATTAGCGCGGCACTCGCAAAGTAAGGAATTTTCCCCGCAGGCTGTTGCTGACTTCGTAATTGTAAAATCTGCGTGTGTAAACGCGCATTTTCAGCAGCTAATTGGCCATTCACAATACGTAACTGATGATACTTTTTAACCTCTTGTGTAGTAGATAAAATGGAGGCCGCCCACTGATTCGTGGTATTAAAATACCAGGTATGTTGGTATGTATTGTAACTAAATATAGCCCAAAGATTCACAATTTCCAGCACCAAAAACAGGAGGAATGTCCGCTGTCTCAGTAGGAATTGGAACAATTGGTTCATGCCAAACGCGATTTAAATGGGGAAGAAAAACTAGGTAATTAAAACAGGCTTATATTTTTCCAAGTTCTTCAAGATCTCACCCGTACCACGAACAACCGCTTTCAATGGATCGTCGGCCACGTGTACTTTCAATTGAGTCTTCTTCTCGATACGTTTGTCCAAACCGTGCAACATGGCACCTCCACCGGCTAAGTGAATACCGTTGTGGAAGATATCACCAGAAAGTTCCGCTGGAGCACGTTGTAAGGTTTCCATGATGGCAACCTCAATCTTCGTAATAGAACTATCTAATGCATAGGCAATCTCAGAATAGTTGATCAAAATTTCTTTAGGAATACCAGTCATTTGATCACGCCCACGAATTTCAAAATCAGCTGGTGGGTTATCTAATTCAGGTAAGGCAGCGCCTACTTGAATTTTAATTTGTTCTGCAGAACGCTCACCGATCACCAACTTGTGTTCGCGCAATAAATAATCTTTAATGTCCCGCGTGAATTCATCTCCTGCGACACGAATCGAATTTTCAACAACGATACCGCTTAATGAGATAATCGCAACCTCGGTTGTTCCTCCGCCAATATCAACAACTAGTGAGCCATTCGGCTGTTCAATATCAATACCAATACCAATCGCAGCAGCAATTGGCTCATGTACCATGTAAACCTCACGTGCTCCAGCATGTTCTGCTGAATCTTTTACCGCACGTTTCTCAACCTCTGTGATGCCTGATGGAATACAAATAACCATACGTAAAGCAGGTGTGAAAAAGGAATTTCCCTTATCCATCATTTTGATTAAACCACGCATCATTAATTCCGCCGCGGTAAAGTCCGCAATTACTCCATCCTTCAGCGGACGAATCGTCTTAATGTTATCGTTGGTTTTCTCATGCATCATCATCGCTTGTCGACCAACAGCCAATACCTTATTGGTGTTACGATCGAGGGCAATGATCGATGGCTCATCGACAACCACTTGGTCTTTGTGAATAATCAAGGTATTTGCAGTTCCTAAATCGATTGCAATGTCCTTTGTGAGGAAATTAAATAGTCCCATGGTGTTTCAAAAAAAGGGCGTCTGTGCGCCTCCTAATTTCATAAAAAACAAATTTACAGATAAAAAATGACCTAATAATTTATTTTATTTCAATTTTCTGCCAACTCTAAAAATAATTATAAAAAATAGCCTAGTATAGCTTGATAAACAACCAAAATCCTTCAAATATAGCTTATGGGTATATTACAATAAAATACACTAAAAATGATTTGCCAATTTAGCCAAAAAATTACCTAAAATAATTTGGAATTATTATCTGATTTATTAGTTTTGTCCAAGTTTTGTAAATCAAACTAGTGTTTAAAGCCAATAATTGCAAATTATATGGAAGATTATAATAAAATCATAGAGTCCCTTGGGGTGAAATTTATCAAGGCCCGCAACATTAGAATATTACAACCTATTCGCATCAAAAATTACTATGATGTAGAAAACTCCCTCTTGATTTTGTACAAAGGAGAGGTTTCATTTGGAGAGGAAGAGACCCCAGTTGAGGAAGGCGATATGCTATTTATTCCCGGAGGTAAAATGATTAGCGTAACCTACGGAAATGCAGAAAAACCAAAGGCTGTTAACAACGAAGAATTCATGACGCATCGTGAATTGTATTTCGACCTGAACATGGATTCATCTCTTGTCGGCTCGCACAACAATTCATTTGGCATGGTCGCTTTCGAAGCTAAAGTATTTGATTCCGTTAATTTCTTTACATCGCTAGATATTCCTCCATTCTTAATTAAGAAAGACGAAAAACTTGCGCAAACGATCAAAGAGATCTTGCTCGAGGATATGTCGGACGAAATAGGGAAAGGCCGAATCATTAAAATCAAAACGGAGGAAATTGTTATTGAAGTTATTCGATACATTATCCAAAACCGTTTATTCGTTGAGCAACTAGCAACAAACAGTACTTACTTCAAAGATCCACGTTTAATAGACATATTTGCGTACATCAAAGACCATATCGGTGGTGATTTGTCAAACAAAGTTTTGGCTAATGTCGCGAATGTATCAGAGGACTACGTAGGTCAATATTTCAAAATGTTGACAGGTATCAATCCACAAGATTACATCGAATACCAGCGTATGGAAGCAGCTGTAGGCCTTCTTCGTACCACCAAAAAATCAATTCGCGCAATTGGTTCAGAGGTTGGCTACAAAGACACCGCCTATTTCTGCCGTCGTTTCAAAATGATGTTTGGTATTCCAGCAGGAAAAATGAGACGCCGCGAATCGTTAATGAATATCTAAGCGTTCTGCTTTATACACAAAAAAGGCCCGATGTTCGTCGGGCCTTTTTTTATGCTACAATAAGTATTTCAACTTCACTAACTCACGCTCAGTTAAGTAGCGCCAGCTTCCGCGAGGCAGATCCTTCTTAGTTAGGCCTGCAAACGTGGTACGATCTAGTTTTGTCACTTCATAACCTAAGTGTTCAAAAATACGACGGACAATCCGGTTTTTACCTGAGTGAATTTTTACACCGATAACATAGCCATCGGGAGTTACTTTCGCCAAATCATCTACTTTAATTTCACCATCTTCTAAATTTAAACCTGCCTTGATTTTCTCAAAGTCCTCATCGGTAAGTGGTTTATCTAATTCAGCTTGATAGATTTTTTCAATTTCATTCGATGGGTGTGTCAATTTATCTGCTAATTCGCCATCGTTAGTCAATAAAATTAAGCCTGTTGTATTTCGGTCCAAACGACCCACAGGATAAATTCGTGATTCGCCCGCATTTTTCACTAATTCCATAACAGTCTTACGATCTTGAGGATCTTCTGTTGTCGTTAAGAAATCTTTTGGCTTATTTAATAAGACATAGGCTGGCTTCTCGCGGTTTAATCGGCGATTACCATATTTGACTACATCCGTAGGCATCACTTGGTAACCCATTTCAGTAACTACCTTGTTATTCACTTTAATTTCTCCCGCTTCGATCAACTTATCTGCATCACGGCGTGAGCAAATTCCTGCGTTGGCAATGAAACGATTCAAACGAACTTCATCCCCTCTTCTTTCTGTTTGGGCAATTTTCTTTTGAATTTTGGCAGGAGCACGTTCTTTGTAACGATCTAATTTATATTGTGGGGTAAAGGCAGGCGCCTCATCATGGCGATTTCTACTCTTAAACGTCTCACGTTGTGAAAATTTCGCTTTGCGGCCGCCCTCTTCGCGTGGTGTAAACGAACGACGCTCCTCTCTAGGCTCAAAGCTTGGGCGTTCTTCAAGCTCTGGACGAGGCTCGAAATCACCACCATCGCGACGGTAAGGCTTTGGCGAATTTTCGCCCCCATCAAATTCTTGACGTGGTGCGCGCGGCGTAAATGGTTTCCCATTATAGGCACGACGTTCGCCTTCTTCGCGCGGTGCACGAGGCGTATACGGACGACGTTCGTCACCTTCTTCGCGTGGTGCACGAGGTGTATACGGACGATCGCTAGATCCTTCGCGGTTATATGGACGACGTTCACCACCTTCTGCACGTGGCGCACGAGGTGTATACGGACGATCGCCAGATCCTTCCCGGTTGTATGGACGACGCTCACCACCTTCTGCACGTGGTGCGCGAGGTGTGTACGGACGATCACTCGATCCTTCGCGGTTATATGGACGACGTTCGCCACCTTCTGCACGTGGTGCGCGAGGTGTGTACGGACGATCGCTAGATCCTTCGCGGTTATATGGACGACGTTCGCCACCTTCTGCACGTGGTGCGCGAGGCGTGTATGGACGATCGCTCGATCCTTCGCGGTTGAATGGTTTACGTTCTCCTCTTGACTCGCTGCGCGGGCCTGTCGAACTATCTCCAAAATTTCTTGATGATGATCTGCTATCAGATCGAGATGCGGAAGCGTTACGCGGAGCATCTGAACGACGGTTGTCGTCCTTTTGAATTCTTTTTCTCATAAAATATGCAACATCACTGCTGGATTACATGGGGATATATTTCCCCTACTAATTGATAATTTCTACAAATGTACATGAAAATAATGAGCATAGCTTATTACATTTGAAAGTTCTTACATCCACTATGTCGCGATTGAATTCAAAATTAGCTTGGCCTTTCATCATTATCCTGATTATTTCAATCGGATCCGGGTGCAGTTTATTGCAATCTGTCTCGCAGAAAGGACAAAACTATTTTGAACGAGGAGAGTATGAATGGGCAATCCAAACATTAAAACCTCTTGCCGCTAAAAAGGCACTAGATAATCAATCTGCCTATATAATTGGGGAATCTTACCGACTTTCAAATCGAATCAGTCTAGCGCTACCCTTCTTAGAAAAAGCATTACAAGCCGGCATTCCGGACGACTTACTCGCCTACCACATCGCTATGGCGGCCAAATCAACAGGCGACTACACCAAAGCAAAATCTTACCTCGAAAAATTCTTACTCTCAAAACCTAGTCGGCCTAATCAAATAAAAGCCGAAATGGAATTGGAAAACTTGAGTAAAATACCCGAATTGCTCAACCAAAAAAGCCTAGTACAAGTGTATCCCATCGTTGGAAATACCGCTCAAACAGAGTTTGCGCCTGTTTTGCAAGGCACCAACCTGCTTTTTACAAGCTCAAGTAAACCGTTGATTTACAAAAATAATGGCCTGCCGTTCTTGGGTTTGGTTTCCGCACCGCTGAAATCTGATTTGGAGATTGGTACACCTACTTTATTTAGCCAAAAAATCTATTTAGAAAACGCCAACGATGGTACTCCGGCCTTCACACACGATGGCAAAAAAATGGTTTTTGCCAGAGGTAATACAGGGAAAAAAGATGCATCACCCGATGTGGATTTATTCATTTCTACCAAGATAGGAGATTCGTGGTCGGCCCCAGAGCGACTTGCTATCTCAGATTCAATCGCCTGGGATGGAAGCCCATGCTTTTCAACCGATGACCGAACACTCTATTTCAGCTCTAACCGCAGAGGTGGTAAAGGTGGATTAGATTTGTATCGCGTGAACATTGATAATTCAGGGAGGTTCGGCCGACCGATCAACATGGGATCTACCATAAATACTCCGGGAGATGAAGCATTTCCACAGGTGAGTGATGCGGGTAAATTGTATTTTGCTTCCGATGGGCACCCTTCCATCGGTGGTTTAGATTTATTTGTAGCAAGTCGTAACGAGAATGAAATCGTTGTGGAACATTTAGGTGCACCTATTAACTCGATTGGAGATGATTTTGCCATTTGCTTTGCTGATTCTACCTCTGGGTATTTTAGTTCTAATAGACCCGGTGGCAAAGGAGATGATGACATTTATTATTTCAAATCTCCTCAAGCTGAAAATACATGGTGGGGGATCGAAAATCCGCAAAAACCAAAGGAAAGTCCAGGCCACAAAACTATCGCGTATCATTTGAAATCGCGCGTTGTAAATCTGGAGGGGAAAGCCATCCCTGGTGCTAGTGTCAGCATCAAGCGAGATAATGAAGACGCGCAGGTATTCAGCTCTGATAAACAGGGGTATTTGCCCATTTTTGACTTACAGGAAACAGATGACCTAAACTTTAAGGGTTCCAAAGATTCTTACCTAACTGTTCGCAATTCATTCTCCATGCAAGGACGAATTATTCCTTTGAACAAATTGGTTAAGGAACAAACCGATACAACGTACACCTTCGAATTGGCGATGGATCAACCGGAAGTAGGCCAAGAAATATCGCAGTTATACGGCATTCACTCCATTTACTACAATGTAAATAAATCAGACATCCGGCCAGATGCAGCAGAAGAATTAGATAAGGTCGTTTACTTCTTGAATGACAACCCACAAATCAATTTAGAATTAGGCGCACATACGGATGCTCGGTCTACCAAAGCATATAATCAAAAATTATCGCAAGAAAGAGCCGAGTCTGCGGTTAATTATATTATTGCCAAAGGCATTAACCCACAACGAATCAAACCGAAAGGCTATGGCGAAAGTCAGTTATTAAATGGCTGTGTAGATGGCGTTGATTGCCCTGAGGAGATGCACCAACAAAACCGACGGACGGAATTCAGAATTACCCAAATCAAAATCGATTAACATGGCCCAGTATCTTTTGCAGCATGCACGTATTGTCAATGAAGGAAAAATAAATGCGGGAGACATACGAATTAAACATGGCCGAATTGACCAAATTGCATCGCAAATCAGTGCTACTCCAGCGGATACAGTAATCGATTTGACAGGGAAATATATCTTCCCAGGCATGATTGATGATCAGGTCCATTTCAGAGAACCTGGTTTAACCCATAAAGCGACCATCGCCAGTGAAGCGCGCGCTGCAGTTGCTGGCGGAGTGACTTCGTTTATGGAAATGCCGAATACCGTTCCCAATGCATTGACTCAAGAATTATTAGCAGATAAATACCACATTGCACACGAGAGTTCGTTGGCCAACTACTCTTTTTTCATGGGAGCGGCTAATGACAATTTGGAAGAAGTGCTGAAAACCAATAAGCAAAATGTATGTGGAATAAAGGTGTTTATGGGTTCTAGTACCGGAAACATGTTAGTCGATAACATGAAAACGCTGGAAACGCTATTTGCCAGCAGTGACATGCTGATCGCTACACATTGCGAAGATGAGGCGACTGTGCGTGCACGATTGGAATTATTCCGCGCGAAATATCCAGAGGATGCTCCTTCATTTATTCATCCATTAATTCGAAATGAAGAGGCTTGTTATTTATCTTCATCGATGGCGGTGGATTTAGCCAAAAAATCAAATACTCGTTTACATATTCTTCACATTACAACAGCGGAAGAACTTGCTTTATTTGAGACAGGCAAACCTGTCAAAGATAAACGCATCACCTCGGAAGCTTGCGTACATCATCTGTGGTTTGATGCATCGGATTATGAAACGCTAGGCGACCTAATCAAATGTAATCCGGCTATAAAAGAAGCCAGACACCGACAAGCCATTCGGGCGGCATTGCAATCTGGTGCCATTGATGTCATTGCAACAGACCACGCACCACATACCTGGGAAGAAAAACAACAAGGATATTGGAAGTCCCCATCCGGCTTGCCTTTGGTGCAACATCCTTTATTGATGTTATTAGAGCTGTCGGCAGAAGGTGTCCTCACCCTAGAACAAATCGCAGAAAAAACAGCACATCATGTCGCCGAGTGTTTCCAAATCTCGGAGCGAGGATATATTCGGGAGGGATATTGGGCTGATTTGGCGATTGTAGATATGCAAACGCCGTATACGGTTACTAAATCAAATCTTGAATATCAATGCGGTTGGTCTCCACTCGAGGGCCATACATTTGCCCATAGCATAAGCCACACATTTGTGTCAGGACATCTAGCCTATCAAGCAGGGAAATTTGATCTTTCGAAAAAAGGGGAACGCCTTTTATTTACGCGCTAGCCTTATAGAATCTCGTCAAAAAAGACGCGCATATAGAAACCTAGTGATTGATTTCGTAGTTCGCCAGGCTCAGTTGAAATATTCATTAAGCCTGTTTGGTACGTAAGACCAAAAGAAACAAAATTTTGGGTGACAACACCAATACCTACTTTCAATCCCATATCTAAGCGACGGATATCTCGAGAAAAACTTTCTCCTGTCGTAGTCGTTGTAGCAAAACTCCCCGAAGGTGTCTGCGCACGTCTCTCATAGGTTGAATTGTCCCAAAGACCAACGCCTAAATAAGGTCCTCCCCAAATAGAATAACCGCTTCCAAATTCAGAAAGGCTACCCAACTTGATTTCAAAGTTTGGACTAACATCAAGGTATTGTGTGGTAATGTTGCGTTTCGTGTATGCGGAATCAGAAAATATTGTTTTGCCACTGAAGCCCCGTTGAGATAAAGATAATTGAGGGCTGAAATTGACCCGCGATGTAATGGGAAACTGAATTCCTAATCCTAATTCTAAGGAAGGCTTAAAGTAATACGATTCGTTTGAAACGCCACTGCCAACAAATCGAGCGGATTTTGCCTCTAAATGAAAGATCTTTTTGGGCTTGTATTTTTGGGCAGCAACTTGGCCTACAAATGCAAAAATGGCAATAGTGAGCAGCGTAATTTGACGTAACATAAGGATACCTTTGGAAATAATCTTCAATTTTAACCCATATTTATGTAATCACCAACTAATTTTGATTAATGGGTACATTATATGCAAAATAAAGTGAGTGAACTTTTGGCGTTTTATTCAGCCGATGGGGTTGAGGCCGGACTTGATGAGGCAGGTCGCGGATGCTTAGCAGGGCCCGTAGTTGCGGCTGCCGTAATTTTACCCAAAGACTTTTACTACCCTTTATTGACTGACTCGAAGAAATTATCTTCCAAACAGCGCGACACGCTGATTGACATCATCAAAAATCAGTCGATTGCCTATGCCATCGCAGAAGTAGACCACGCAAAAATTGACGAAATCAATATTTATAAAGCGAGTGTTCTAGCTATGCACCGCGCCGTGGACCAACTTCCCATACGGCCAGACCATTTATTGGTAGACGGTAACCGGTTCATTGAATATCCGTTTATCGCGCATACCTGCATCGTAAAAGGCGACTCGAAATTTTTTTCCATCGCAGCTGCATCGATTTTAGCCAAAACCTACCGAGATCAGTGGATGAAAGACGCAGCGAAGCAATTTCCTGGATATGGCTGGGAACGAAATGCAGGGTATCCGACGATCGAACATCGAAAAGCAGTCATACAACATGGCCCTACTCCTATTCACCGAAAAACCTTTCGTGTAGAAATAAAAGAAAAAGCCTAAATTGAGCATAAATTTATTTGCTACATGCTTTCGAAGGCTTCGCGTCATTGTCTTTCCTGGTTACTTTTGACCTTACTTTTGGCAGAAAGTATTTCACTGACGGGTCAAGTAAAATCACTTTACAGACGAGATGACGAATTAACCAAACGCCAAGCAAACGCAACTGCTTTCAGTAAACTCCGCGACAGTCTATATCAAAAAAGTCAATCACAGGCTAAAATTCGAGGCATTCACCTTAAAGATGATCTAGGAGAAGGCAGAAAGTTAGTCTTCGAGCAATTCAACGAAATTGGCGAAGCATTGTACTTAACAAATCACTCGAATCGTTTTGCAGGCCAAATGACGCGTACCGACCAGCTTTATCGCGGAGGTAGTCTCGGGCTTAACTTAAGTGGAGGCTCAGATACACTTTCTGGCTGGCTGGGAATATGGGATGGAGGAGTGCCTTTGACAACCCATCAAGAATTTACAGGTCGCATTAGCTCACAAGAATCTTCCATTACATCAGATCAACACAGCACACACGTGGCTGGAACCTTGATCGCAGCAGGCGTAAATAGCGCTGCTCGCGGGATGGCCTTTGGGGCAGATTTGAAGGCTTGGGATTATAGTAATGACAATACAGAAATTAGCGCTGCATCGCTCAAATTATTAATAAGTAATCATTCCTATGGTTATCAAGCGGGCTGGGTTTATGATGCGACTAAATTAAAGTGGCAATGGTGGGGAAATGATGCGGTTAGCTCATCTGAGGACTATAAGTTTGGCTTTTATGATAGCAATGCACAAGCCCTCGATCGCATCGCTTACAATGCCCCCATGTATCTGATGACCAAATCAGCGGGGAACAGCCGGAGCCAAACAGGTCCTGCCCCTGGCACCTTTTATTTACTCCGAAATACCCGGGATTCATCGTCTGTTTCACGCGCAAAAAATGATGGATATGACATCATCTCGACAACAGGAAATGCAAAAAATATATTAACAGTAGGTGCAGCTGAGCTAAGTACGCAAGTACCGATGTATGGGAAAGATGTGCTCATAAGCGATTTTTCTTGTTGGGGCCCCACAGACGACGGACGTATTAAACCTGATGTGGTAGGTATCGGAACTGATGTATTGTCAACATCAAATACAGGAAATTCTTCCTATGCGACTCTCAGCGGAACCTCGATGGCTTCTCCACAAGTCGCCGGATCTTTGTTTTTATTACAACAATTATACAATCGTCTAAATAAAGGTGTATTCATGCGTGCGGCAACACTGAAAGGTTTAGCGATACACACCGCTTTAGACATGGGTAATGCAGGGCCCGACTACCAAAGTGGGTGGGGACTCATTAATGCAGAGCAGGCGGCATCGGTTGTGCAAAATAAAAACGGATCGCATCGAATTACAGAAGGAACGTTAACAACGGGCACCAGACAAACCATTCCATTGATTGCGTCCGGAAAAGGCGATTTAGAAGTGACCATATCGTGGACTGACCCCGAAAGTTCCGTCCTTTCATTATCTCCCGAAAATCTAAATAATCGGAGTCCGCGCCTTGTCAATGACTTGGACATCCAAATTCAAGGTCCACAAGGAATTTCCCTCCCCTTCATTTTAGATCCAGACAATCCAGGAAATCCAGCAACCACAGGGAATAACTTCCGCGATAACGTAGAGAAAATTCGGGTCATCGGAGCCATCCCCGGACAAATCTATACCTTAATTCTTACCCATAAAGGCTCCTTAAGATCAGAAAAACAAGACTTCAGCTTAATCATCTCGGGTATTGGCGGGACGGCATATTGTGCTGCTGCACCAACGACAAATGTCAATAGCATCACAAAATCAAAATTTGGCACGACGGAATTTGCAGATGCAACTGCAACAGATTTTACGCAAAAAAGAATTCAAACCGAACAAGGATCCCAGTTGGATTACCAAATTGATTTTTCAAATGCACAGCTAAAAGATGCTTTGCTACTTGTCGACTGGAATCAAGATGGAGATTTCGAGGATGCAGAAGAAACGGTGAAGTCATTTCAAGCCAACTCCAATTTTCGTGAAAGCATTCAAATATCCCCACTCGCTACAGCTGGAAATTATTACCGCATGCGACTCATTTCGAGCACAAATGGACGTCCGAGTACCTGCGGAAACTACGCAAGCGGTGAAACAAACGAATTCCTTTTAGAAATCACCCAAGCTTCAAATGACATCGCCGCGCTTTCACTTAGCAGTACCAGTGGGTTCAATTGCGCTACTTCCGGGTCAACAACAGTACAAGCGAGAATCAAAAATTTAGGTAGCAAAGCCCAAACACAAATTCCCATCCGAGTTAGTGTTTTATTAAATCAAAATGAAATAGGCCAGTTGACAGGCACGGTGCCCACCCTTGCATCCGGGAAAGAAACAACCATTTCAGTGAGTGGTCCAGTCACATTAGAAGCAGGTAAAAACTATCAATTTAAATTACAATCTAGACTTGTTGGCGACCAATTTGCCGCAAATAATGAGGTATCTATTCCATACCAAACAGAAATACCGCCAGCTCCAATCGCAACGGGAACTAGCTGCCTCGGCTCGAATGCCTTGACCTTAAATTCAACAAACGGTTATCCGCTTTGGTACAGCAACAATACATTAATTGGCTCAGGCCTAAAAGTGGCTGCGACACCAGGACGTGATTATTTTGTTTCCACAGCAGATTTTTCAGGCACGTTAGGTCCAGCAACTAAGGCTGCATTTGGATCAGGGACCTACTTTGAAAACTTCGGACCAGCACCCATTATAGAAATCAAATCACCTGTGATCTTAACGACTGCTCGCGTATATGTGGGTACATCCGGAACCATTACCTTTTCCGTGTTAAATCAAGACACAGGGGAATTGGTATACTCAATCGCCAAAGACCTCATTGCCACCCGAACACAGCGTAATTTTAATAAAATCAATAGCCAACTTACGGATGACAAAAATGATCCTGGCCAAATTGTTGAACTTAATTTACCCTTCCCTAAACCTGGTAATTACCTAATTTCGCAGAATTGCAGCAATGGCGCAACAATCTTCCGTAGCAATCGATCACTCGCAGATACCGTAACTGCCCCCACTAACCTAGGGTATCCGTACGCGATTCCGCATATTTTATCCATGACGGGCGCCTTATTTAATGGATCTCCGATTGCGTCAGGTTATTATTACCTATATGACATGAAATTTAATTCGTTGGGATGCCCAAGTCCGCGGGTTAAAGTGCCAGTGAGCCAACTGAAAGCACCGACAATCAGCATGGATAAATCAGGAAGCAAAACGATTTGCAATGGCACCAGTGAAACGATCACAGCGATTACTAATGACCCAGCAGATTTATCTTGGCAAATTAATGGTTCGCCTACGGGACAAAGTGGCAAAAGCATCGTAGCGACAAAAAGTGGATCTTATCAAGTTTCCGCTAGTTTTGGTGGTGTTTGCCCAACACTTTCCAATGCCTTCACATTGAATGTAACAACCCCAGCATCGCCCCTGATTTCCTACAGAGATGGATATTTGAACTCGACAGAAGGAACTAATATGCAGTGGTTTTTAGAGGAAACAAAAATTCCTGGAGCCACAGAACTCAAATACCTCCCTACGCAATCAGGTGCCTACAAAATCCAATTAGTTGACATAAATGGATGTCTAGCCACTTCCGATAAATTATTTATTAGTATTCTTGGACAAGAATTAGAGAATCCGTTTTCTCAAATCACGGCATATCCGAATCCCACCCAAGGCGGAATTCAACTCGGGATTCCTGATAAATGGAAAACAATTCCGGCGCGTATCGCCATCGTAGACCTAACGGGAAAACGCTGGGTAGAAAAGCCATTAAACACCGAGATCATAGATTTACGGAGTGTCCCTAGTGGTATTTATTTTATTCAGTTCGAAGGAATAGTCGGTCAAAAACCAATCAAATTCATTAAATTTTAACGACGTAGCGTCCGAAAGAACGATTAGCCAAGAAATCATCTAAGATTTTGGGGGCTTCCTCCAATGAAATTTCATTAGATAAACTCTCCAAAGGTATTGCCCACTCAGACGCTAATAATTGCCAAATTTCTTGCTTACGCGTTAACGGGGCATCCGCGGAATAAATCCCAATCAACCGCGCACCGCGCAGGATAAATGGATACACTTGCAGTGGTAAATCGACACCTGATGCCATACCACATGCTGCCACTACGCCATCATAATGCAAACTTTTCAACAATTTTACGAGTACATCTCCCCCAAGCACATCAATTGCCCCAGCAAATTGCATGGGATACAACGCACGCGGTTTCTCCGCCAAAAATTCTTGTCGGCGCACAATTCGTTTTGCCCCCAGCTCCATTAATTTCTGATCCAATTCTGGTTTTCCGCACATGGCAACCACATTAAATTGCAGCTTTGCCAACAATGCTACGGCAATCATGCCAACTCCACCAGTTGCTCCTGTGACAAGAATTTCACCAGAATTTGGACTGAGGCCATTGGCTAATAATGCTTGAATGGCTAACCCGGCCGTCAATCCTGCCGTACCTAATTGCATGGCAGATCGTACCGTAAGGCCACTAGGCACCGCAATCACCCAGTCACCAGGAACTGAAATGTACTCAGATAGCCCGCCATGACTATTCATTCCTTGATCGAAACCGGTGACAATGACCTCATCTCCCGGATGAAAAATCCCACGCTGATCTGACACTACGACTCCTGCTGCATCAATTCCAGGAATATGTGGAAAATCTCGCGTTATTCCGCGGTGGCCTGATGCAGAAAGTGCATCCTTAAAATTGAGTGAAGAATAACTAACTCGAATAAGCACTTCCTGATTGCCCAAAATCTCAATAGGCAAAGATTGGATTGAGGTAGTAAATCCCCCCTCGCTGGATTCTGCTGTCCAAAGGGCTTGAAAAGTATCCATAATTTTTATTTTTTCACCCAAATAAAAACCATTCGCGGTGAGGTTTTTTCGTCGAATTGCGCCAGCGAATAATCGCCCAATAAATCTACTAAACTTAATCCAGACTGTGCCGCATACGCGATAAAGTCCTGTTTACCAATCAATTCCACTTTTTCCATAAACTGAAAATCTTTGCCTTGATCCGAAAAAACAATGGACTTATGCAAAAACCCGTTGGCCTCCCAACGCTTAATTGCAAACGAAATCCCCCCACGCGCAACAACTTCCTCTCGCACCAAATTGGCTAGAACATAGGTAGGATTAAAAAAATCCATGACTAAAATTCCACCTGGCTTTAATGCATCAGCGAAGGTTTGAAAGGCTAATAAATTATCAGCTGCTTGATCAAAGTAACCGAAGCTGGTAAAGAAGTTAAATACAACATCATACGCACCATGCTTGGGTACTCGGACGCGAATATCGTGCACAAAAAAGCTTAAATCTTCGGAGGCTAATGTATTCGCAGCCTGAATATTTTGGGGTGACAAATCAAAAGCGTCGACGTTAAGACCTAATAGCTGGAGTGTTTTAGCATGCCGACCTTTTCCACAGGCAGCATCGAGTACAAGGGCATTTTGGGGGATTTGCAAACGCTGTTGAAGCGCTTGAATAAATGATGCGGCTTCTGCTTCATCGCGCTCCGCATAGAGCAAATGGTAATATGGAGAATCAAACCAGGTACTAAACCAATCCTGCTCTTTTTCCATTATTTACGAATAGAGACATTGGCCAAGAAGTCTTGATAGGCTAACTGAATTCCATCAGATAATTCAATACGATGTTTCCATCCGAGTCCATGTAACTTGCTGACATCCATTAGTTTACGTGGAGTGCCATCTGGGCGATTGGTATCCCATTTGATCTCGCCTGTAAAGCCAACGATCTTTTGTACGGTTTCAGCCAATTCTTTAATTGTCACATCTACTCCCGTGCCAATATTCACCAATTCCGCTTCATTATAGGTTTCCATCAGAAACAAGCACGCCTCCGCTAAATCATCTGCATACAAGAATTCGCGCATGGGAGAACCTGTCCCCCACAATTCCATCGATTGGTCTCCTCGTGCTTTTGCTTCATGAAACTTGCGAATCATGGCAGGTAAAACATGTGAGTTTTGTAGATCGTAATTGTCATTGGGGCCATATAAATTCGTAGGCATGACCGAGATATAATTACACCCATATTGGGCCCGATAGGCTTCGCACATCTTAATTCCTGCGATTTTTGCGATCGCATAAGGTTCATTTGTAGACTCCAAAAGTCCCGTCAATAAATAAGATTCCTTAAGTGGTTGCGGGGCTAATTTAGGATAAATGCACGACGACCCAAGAAACATCAATTTAGTCACCTGATTTACATAAGCGGCGTGAATTACATTGTTTTGAATCGCAAGATTTTCATAAAGGAAGTCGGCGCGATACGTATTATTCGCAACAATCCCTCCCACTTTGGCAGCCGCTAAAAAAACATACGCTGGTTTTTCGCTGGCAAAAAAGTCCGCAACGGCTTGTTGGCTTCGCAAATCAAGCTCCTGAGAAGTTCTTACAACCAGATTCGTATATCCATTTTTTTGAAGGGAACGAACGATGGCAGAACCGACCATCCCTCGGTGTCCAGCGACATATATTTTTGCGTGCTTTTCCAATGTGTAATTTGATTATTTAGCTTCTCGTAATAAAAAACGTTACAAAAATACACAAACTACCCGAGGGATACATTTAAATTCCTATTTTTGAGAAATTTTTTTGGACGTTCATCGTTCCATACCTATGAAATTTAATGGATTAATTTTCGCTCTGTTTGTATTCATTTGCTTCCGCAGTGAGGCACAAGACAAATCCATTTTTTCAACTACCAAACCTGTTACAGATACGACAAAAAAAGCAGGAGGCTTGTTTGGCGGTCGGCTCAGCACAGGACTAGAGCAAGGCCTAGAATCAGCCAAAAATATCAAAAATGAAAGTCAGGCGATTTGGGAAGATGTGAGCTTAAAAGCAAGTATGACTGCCCGGCGTCTAAAAAAGAAAGTTCTGCCCAAAGATGAATATGAAGGGACAAAAACGGAGCGCCGTGTGGGCAATTATGGCAATGGCGGAAGAGCTACACTGGAGGAATTTAATGTCGTCAAATATGTGGAAGATGAAGCTGTAAGTCCATATGTACAAGAAATTTGGTGGTATGATCCCGGGCAATCTCGTATCGTCAATACACCGCTGAAAGAGAACCAACGCGCTCAAATTTGTCACGGTCCTTATCGGAAAATTGTTAACGAAATGGTCGTAGAAGAGGGCAATTTTTATATGGGAGCTAAGGATGGCCGCTGGGAAACGTATGATTCTGAAGGAATACTACTAACGAAAATTTATTTTGATCGCGGGTTTCCTGCAGGGTCTAACATAAGTTATTTTGATGCGGCTAAACTCAAAATCAAAGAAGTTATTCCGTTCGTTTATGGAAAGTCAACAGGACAGTATTTGTTGTTTTATCCGTCGGGAAATTTGGCTTTGGAGGGAAAATTAGATGAGGGCGTACGCATCGGAAGATGGCGCGAATTTTACGAATTTGGCAGTGGCGGACGCCTCAAAAAAGAACTGCGATACGGCAAAGATAAATTTGAAGAAATAGAACCTATCATCGTGCAAGAGCGTGATGAAAAAGGAAAAATAACCAGTCAAACGAAAACTAAATTCGACTAATGCGGACGCTGCTCATTTTCTGGGTTTGTCTCCTATGCACTTGGCAATCAAATGCTTATGCGATTCCCGCTATCATGTCAACAGTGCATTTCAGTACACAGACGGAACATCATTCTAAACCAGAGAATCCAAAACAAGAAAATCGTGACGAAGGGGATGAGTTGGCCGATGAAGATGAGGATTTCCCTAATGAGACCTTGATATCTTGGGCATACACCCTTATTCCAATTTGGCTAGATGAAAGACTTTCAGATAAATTTTATATTGTAGGCGAATCAGTTGGCCACGTCAATCCGATCGTTCCCCCTCCCGACTGGCGGAATTGACTCCAACTAATTTTTCATTAATTAAATATATCTATATGAATCAATACTTACAGTCCTTTCTAAAGGGGGATTGGAAAGCCGGTATATCCGTATTTCTGGTCGCACTTCCCCTTTGCTTAGGAATAGCCCTAGCATCGGGCGCTCCGATGATGGCTGGATTAGTCGCTGGAATCGTGGGCGGCATTGTCGTTTCCCTAATATCTGGCTCCGAATTATCCGTTAGTGGCCCTGCTGCCGGGCTAACAATCATCGTGGCAAATGCCATTGCAGACTTGCAGAGTTTCTCTGGTTTTCTGGTGGCTGTCATTCTTGCCGGAATCATTCAAATACTTTTAGGCGTTGTCAAAATGGGTAAAATTGGTGGGTTTTTCCCATCATCCGTAATTCGTGGCATGCTCGTTGCCATTGGAATTGTGATCATTTTAAAACAAATACCACATGCCTTTGGTGACGACTTAGATTTTATTGGTGATTTTGAATTTTCACAGATTTCAGACGGTCAAAATACATTTACGGAACTCGCGAAATCTATCTTAGAGATAAAAATGGGTGCGCTCATCATTTCTGCAACAGGCTTAATCCTTTTGTTTTCCTGGACAGCATTGGGTGAAAAAATCAAGGTACTTAATGCATTGCCTGCATCTCTTTTTGTCGTTCTTGCGGGCGTCGGACTTAATGCATTTTTTCTATACCAAATGCCTGCGTGGTATTTAGGTGATTCTGCAGATCACATGGTTAATCTGCCTATATTCGAATCAGTGGGGGCGATTGCCTCTGGAATTAGTAGTCCAGACTGGAGCTTTCTTTCGCAACCGAAGGTTTACACGGTAGCGATTACGCTCGCTATTGTTGCCTCACTGGAAAGTTTACTTTCGTTAGAAGCCACCGAAGCACTGGATCCACAAAAACGAATTGCATCGGCAGATCGCGAACTAATTGCCCAGGGAGTTGGTAATATTTCAAGTGGTCTATTGGGTGGTTTACCTATTACCTCAGTCATCGTTCGTTCTTCTACCAATATTTACTCGGGTGGGAAAACACGAATTTCGAGCTTTACCCATGGCGTGTTATTGCTCATAGCCGTACTTGCACTGCCGCTCTATTTGAATAAAATTCCATTAGCATGTCTCGCCAGTATTTTACTCTTTACCGGATATAAATTAGCCCACCCAAAAGAGTTCAAAAAGGTTTTTGCAGAAGGATGGAAACAGTGGACCCCATTTCTAGTCACCATTTTGATTGTCGTTGGGGTGGATCTACTCTGGGGAATTTTCATCGGTACGCTCGTTGGCCTAATTTTTGTCGTAGCAACCAATTACTCGTCTGTTTTCTCCGTCTATAAAAAAGATAATGAGGTGTTAATCAAATTTCAAAAAGATGTCACCTTCTTGCATAAAATGGCACTAAAGGAAGCACTTCGAATCATCCCGTCAGGCTCAGAAGTATTCATCGATGTATCCAAGGTCCATTTTATGGATCATGACATTAAGCAACTAATTGAAGAATTTATCGCTAGCGCCCACGAAAGAGGTATCGAAGCAGATTTAAAAAAGAAATAACTATGAACGAATATAAAAAACTATTGCTAAGCAATAAAGCTTGGGCCAGCGAACGCTTGGAGCTCGATAAAAGCTACTTTGATAATCTATCCAAAGACCAAAATCCATTATTCCTTTGGATTGGTTGTGCGGATAGCCGGGTACCTGCTGAGGAAATTACACATGCTGACCCAGGCGATATTTTCGTCCACCGCAATGTGGCGAATATGGTTGTGCATACGGACATTAATTTACTCTCCGTCCTACAATATGCTGTGGAAGTACTTGAGGTAAAACACATTATTGTTTGTGGGCATTACAATTGCGGCGGGGTCAAAGCAGCCATGACCAATCAGGATTTTGGACTTATCAATAAGTGGCTTCGCAACATTAAAGAAGTTTATGAGAAGAACTTTGAAGCATTGCAAAATATTGAAGATGAGCAGCTACGTTTCAATAAACTAGTCGAAATGAATGTGGCCGAGCAAATTCAAAATTTAGCAAAAACGACGATTGTGCAGAAAGCTTGGGCAACGCGCAAGTTACCACATCTTCACGGCTGGGTATTCGACATTCACCACGGTGAAATTAAAGAAGTCATCAATATCAATGCGGGCGAGTGGACGAGCCCCGTTTTCCATTACGATTTTTAATAAAAAAAGGGGGCCGCGTAGCAGCCCCCTTTTTACATATATCCTAGACGTTCTAAACGGTCGTCTTAATCTTCAACTCATCTAATTGCGCTTGCGCTAATGGCGAAGGCGAGTCAATCATCACATCGCGACCCGCATTATTCTTAGGGAAGGCGATGTAATCACGAATCGATTCTGTACCTCCGAATAACGAGCATAAACGATCAAACCCAAACGCCAATCCACCATGTGGAGGTGCACCATATTCAAAAGCGTCCAACAAGAATCCGAATTGCGCCTGCGCCTCTTCTTCCGTGAAACCTAATACCTTAAACATTTTTGATTGCAAATCTTTTTGGAAGATCCGGATCGAACCTCCACCTACTTCCACGCCATTCACGACTAAATCGTAGGCATTGGCACGAACTTTGCCCAATTCCCCAGCTTCCATCAAGGCGACATCTTCTGGCTTTGGACTTGTGAATGGATGGTGCATCGCGAACCAACGGTCCTCTTCTTCGCCATATTCCAACAAAGGAAAATCAACCACCCAGTGTACTTTATAATTATTTGGATCACGTAATCCCATGCGATTACCCATCTCTAAACGCAATTCATTCAACTGCTTACGCACCTTATCTCCGTCACCCGATAGCACTAAAATTAAGTCGCCCGGTGCTGCATCAAAGGCCGAAGCCCAAGTCGCCAAGTCGGCCTCTGAATAAAACTTATCCACCGAAGATTTTACGATACCATCCGGCTGAACTCGCGCATAAATTAAGCCTTTCGCGCCGATCTGTGGCCGACGAACAAAATCAGTTAATTCATCTAATTGCTTACGCGTGTACTCCGCAGCACCTTTGACACAAATACCTACCACGGTATTTGCCGCATCAAATACCTGAAAATCCTTTCCAGAAGTCAAATCTACCCCCTCACCTTTCAACTCCACAAACTTCATGTCAAAACGAATATCTGGCTTATCTGAACCATAATATTTCATCGCATCCGCATAGGTCATGCGTGGAACCTCGCCGATATCCAATCCTTTTACCGCTGAAAATAAATGGCGAATCAAGCCTTCAAACATATTCAATATATCCTCCTGCTCCACGAATGACATCTCACAGTCAATCTGCGTGAACTCAGGCTGACGATCCGCACGCAAATCTTCATCACGGAAACACTTCACAATTTGATAGTATCGATCGAAACCAGATACCATCAATAACTGCTTAAATGTTTGTGGAGATTGCGGCAAAGCATAAAATTCACCTGGGTTCATTCGAGAAGGTACCACAAAATCACGTGCTCCTTCTGGTGTCGATTTAATCAAAACAGGTGTCTCAACCTCAATAAAATCTTGCTTATCTAAATAGTTGCGCACCTCGCGACCTACTTGATGACGCAAACGCAAACTTTCACGAATCGGCGTGCGACGCAAATCCAAATACCGATATTTCATTCGAATATCATCCCCACCATCCGTCTCATCCTCAATTAAAAACGGAGGTAATTTCGCAGGATTTAACACACGAATTTCCGTCACCTTAATTTCAATATCACCAGTACCTAGCTTATCATTCT
Organism: Aquirufa avitistagni; assembly: GCF_042715545.1. NCBI lineage: Bacteria > Pseudomonadati > Bacteroidota > Cytophagia > Cytophagales > Flectobacillaceae > Aquirufa > Aquirufa avitistagni. The sequence goes on from NZ_JBBKXZ010000002.1 coordinate 93,356, forward strand.
TCGCCAAACGCTCTACCACCACACCTTTCGCCTCTACCACAAACTCCCGACCTAAACCACGCGCAATTTGCAATGCCTCTGGTGTAGATTTACCCTCCTCAAGCATCAGCTGCGTGATCCCATACCGGTCACGTAAGTCAACCCAAATCATCCCTCCTTTATCGCGCGTCTTTTGAATCCAACCACATAGAGTGACCGTTTGGCCTACATGACCCATGCGCAATTCGCCGTTTGTGTGTGTGCGTAGCATATTTTAATTTAAAAATTCGTGCAAAATTACAGAAAATGAAATGGAGTGTAAAACATTTACCCGTTTATTCTTATTTAGTTAATTTAGGGCATTAATTATAAACCAGTGGCGCAAATAGGAATCGTAGGATCAGGAATTGGGGGCATCGCTTTTGCGATTCGCATGGCATGCTTGGGCCAACAAGTTCACGTGTTTGAGGCCAATGCGTATCCGGGTGGAAAATTAGCTGAAATCACGCTGGATGGTTACCGATTCGATGCAGGCCCTTCCCTATTTACCTTACCGCAATTAGTAGACGAGTTATTTGCGCTCGCCGGAAAAAATCCACGCGACTACTTCCAATATGAACGATTACCGGAGATTTGTCGGTACTTCTGGGAAGACGGCACCCGACTCCACACGCATCAGGATCCCGACAAAACAGCTACTGAAATTGCGGAGGTATTGGGCGAATCTGCCCAAAATGTCCGCACATATATTGCGCATGCGGGCACGAAATACAATATCGTTAGCGATCTTTTTTTAGACAATTCATTACACAAATTATCCACCTGGACAGGCAAAAAAGCCCTGACTGGATATGCTAATTTGCACCGCCTCGGTCTATTCGACACGATGCACAACAGCCACCGCAAGCGATTTAAAAACCCAAAAACGGTTCAATTATTTGACCGATACGCCACATACAACGGTTCCGATCCGTATCAAACACCAGCAACCCTGAGCATCATTCCTCACCTCGAATATAATTTAGGTGCCTATTTCCCGGCAGGGGGCATGATTGAAATACCTAGATCTTTAACCCGATTAGCACAAGAATTGGGCGTTACATTCCACTTGGAAGAACCGGTAACCGAAATACGTTGTACCGCTAGCCAAGTAACAGGAATTAAAACAAGCAAGGGAACGTATGATTTCGACTTCGTCGCTAGTAATGCGGATATTCGGCCAACCTATGAACGCTTATTAACAACCCTACCCAAGCCTAAAAAACTGCTCAATCAGCCTAAATCAAGCTCTGGAATTATTTTTTATTGGGGCGTTAACCGAACTTTTGACGAATTAGGTGTTCACAACATCTTTTTTTCGGATCATTATAAACGGGAATTTGAAGCTATTTTCAACGGCCAGACCATGGATGAGGACCCCACGGACTATGTACATATTTCGAGTAAAGTGGCTCCTGATGACGCGCCCGTAGGTTGTGAAAATTGGTTTGTACTCATGAACGCCCCCGCAAATAGTGGGCAGGACTGGGACCATTTAGTTAACGCGACCCGCAAAAATGTCATAGCTAAAATAAGTCGTATCCTAGGGGTAGACCTTGAAAAACACATCGTTTCCGAGGACTACCTCGATCCGCGCCGGATAGAAACACGTACCTCTTCATCCGGTGGTGCATTGTATGGCAACGCGTCCAATAATAAATTTGCGGCTTTCTTGCGGCACCCAAACTACCGACCAGCTATTAAAAATTTATTTTGGATTGGAGGAAGTGTACATCCAGGAGGCGGAATTCCTTTATGTCTCAGCTCAGCTAAAATCGCTGCTAAGCTTTTTCAAGAAAATGCTTAATTTCGCATCAAACAATAATACGTATGATTCAGAGACCTCAAACGCTTTTATTAGCTTTAGTCATTATCGCCAATAGCCTGGTAACATCAACTGGCTGGCCTATTTGGAGTAAAATAGGTGCATCAGGTCAGAAAGCGACCCTTTTCTTCAACGAATGGACCGTATCGCAAGGTGAGCAAATTACTGCAACGCATCATGCCATTGCCATAACCATCTTAATTACGTTATCGACTATCATTACGTTGATTACCATCTTTTCATTTAAGAATCGCATGCGTCAAATGATGTTAGGTTTGGTTAACTCCCTATTGCTTGCAGGTGCGATGGCCTATTCATTTTGGGTAATATTCAAGGAGGCGATGCCTACATTTGATCCAGAAGTTCAAGGAAAATATGGCTATGGATTTTACGCTATGGTCGTTGCATTACTAGCGAATATGATTGCTAACCGCTTGATTCGAAAAGATGAGATGCTTGTGCAGTCGTCAAACCGCATGCGCTAAAATTAGACGATTCCCTCTTTTAATAGGTCGTGGAGATGTACAAATCCCACGGCCTTTTTTGTTGACATAACGACCAACTGGGTAATGTTTAAGGACTGCATAATCGCCAACGCCTCCGTGGCATACGCTTCCGAATCTATGGTTTTAGGGTTTGGATTCATCATATCGATGACCTGAATGGTAGACCAGTCGGCCTGCTTCTCTAGCATCCGCCGCACATCCCCATCCGTAACGATTCCTAATAATTGATCCCCATCTACCACAGCGGTGGCACCTAAACGCTTCGAACTAATTTCGTGAATTGCCTCTTTAATCGTGGCTGTAGGTTTTATAGAAGGGAAATCGTGTTGCGGATAAATATCTGATACCTTCAAATACATCCGCTTCCCTAAGGCTCCACCAGGATGATATTTGGCAAAATCCTGAGCCGTAAATCCTTTGCATTCTAATAAGCAAACAGCTAATGCATCACCTAAAGCGAGTGCAACGGTAGTTGAAGTCGTAGGCGCCAAATTCATCAAATCTGCTTCCTTTTCTGCTAGGGCATGTAAAACAAAATCGGCCTGCTGGCCCAAATATGACTGTTTATTTGACACCATGGCGATCAACGAGACGCCTAAACGCTTGATCAATGGCACAAGTACCTTAATTTCGGGGGTATCTCCTGATTTGGAAATGCAAATCACGGAATCGCCGGCCTGAATCATACCCAAATCGCCGTGAATCGCATCCGCCGCATGCATGAATAATGCAGGCGTACCTGTGGAATTCATGGTTGCCACAATTTTTTGGGCGATGATCGCTGATTTCCCGATGCCTGTAAAGACAATCCTTCCTGACTGGGCAAGTAAATGTTCGACGCAAGCTTCAAATTCGGAATCAATTGCTTGGCCAACAAGCAAAATGGCCTCCGCTTCTTGCATTAAAACTTTTTTTGCTGTGGATTGAATATTTTTGCTTAATTTCAATGTTAGTAAGGATTTCAGGGTTCAAAGATAAGACAATCAAAAGAATTCCGCTAAGAAAGAAACACAAACGCCACGATCAATCGTATGACCAATTCCATTTCACCTGATGTTTTAAAAGAGCAACTCAAAAAGACATTTGGCTTTAGCCAGTTTCGAGGTGAACAAGAGGCCATCATCCAAAATACCATAGCCGGAAACCATAGTTTTGTCCTGATGCCTACGGGTGCAGGCAAATCCTTGTGCTACCAATTACCTGCCATTGTGATGCCGGGTACGGCCATTGTCATTTCTCCATTAATTGCGTTGATGAAAAACCAGGTAGACCAAATGGTCGCATTTGGCATCAATGCGCAGTTTTTAAATTCTTCATTAAGTAGGGCCGAAATCAACCGCGTCAAAGCTGAGGTAATTAGCGGTGTGGTGAAATTATTATATATCGCGCCTGAATCGTTGAATAAGCAGGAGAATTTGAACTTTCTCCAGCAAGCAAATATATCCTTTGTGGCCATTGATGAGGCGCATTGTATTTCAGAATGGGGACATGATTTCCGTCCTGAGTATCGCAAAATTCGCACGATCATAGAAAATATCAATGCGAAATTGCCTATCATCGCATTGACCGCAACTGCGACACCTAAAGTCCAGCAGGACATTCAAAAGACCTTAAATTTAGAAGACGCGACGGTGTTTAAGACCTCGTTTAATCGGAAAAATCTATACTACGAAATTCGCTCTAAGAAAGACATTGATAAGCAATTGATTCGCTATATCAAGGGTCATTCAGGTAAAGCAGGGATTATTTACTGCTTAAGCCGGAAACGTGTTGAGGAAATTTCAGACCTTTTATTGGTCAATGGGATCAATGCCCTACCCTATCACGCTGGCTTAGATCCTCAAGTTCGCATGAGCAATCAAGAAGCTTTCTTGAATGAGGAAGTGGATGTGATGGTTGCGACGATTGCTTTTGGTATGGGTATCGACAAGCCCGATGTACGTTTTGTTATTCACTACGATGCACCCAAATCACTGGAAGGTTATTATCAGGAAACTGGTCGTGCAGGACGCGATGGATTAGACGGTACCTGTATCTTATTTTACACGTACGACGATATTCTCAAGCTAGATAAATTCAATAAAGACAAAGCCGTTTCAGAAAAGGAAAATGCCAAATTGCTCTTAAGCGAAATGGTCTATTATGCCAATTTAGGGGTTTGTCGGCGCAAGCAACTACTCAGCTATTTTGGCGAGCACATGGCTGAAAATTGCGGGTTTTGTGACAATTGCATGCACCCAACGGCCACATTCAAGGCAGAGAAAGAGGTTACTTGGGTCCTAGATGCGGTAAAACAAACGGGAGAAAAATTTGACGCAGAGCATTTGGCAGATGTATTAGAAGGCAAAAGCAATCAATACACCCAGAGCTATGAGCATGAAAAGTTAAGTTGTTTTGGCATGGGAGCGATTGCCCCATGGAATGTCATTGAACCGGAAGAAGAGGATGATGACGATGATGAGGAGGGCGATGATGACGCACCGAAGAAACCAAAACTGCTTAAGAAATCTAAAAAAGAACCAAATCCGGAGAGCCAAAAATCACCCTGGATTTCATTTATTAAGCAATTAGTGATTTATGATTTATTGGCCAAAGACATCGAAAATTATGGTGTCCTCAAACTAAATGATAAATCAGAGGCTTATTTAAAAGACTCATATCCGTTGACATTCTCACGTGATCATGATTATGAGCAAGAAGCGATAACCGCTGAAAATGAGGAAGAAAATGCGGCATTAGGGGCGAAAGCATATGATGATGCCTTATTTGAGATATTAAAGACCCTTCGTAAAAAAGTAGCGAAGGAGAAAAACTTACCTCCTTATGTCATCTTCCAAGACCCATCGTTAGAGGAAATGGCTACGACATATCCAACTACCCAGGAAGAAATGGCGCAGATTAACGGCGTAGGGATGGGAAAAGTGGTGAAGTTTGGGAAGCAATTCCTGGATGCAATCATTCGGTATGTGGAGGAGAACGAGATTGAGACTGCGAAGGAAGTCGTTGTTAAGTCGACTGTCAACAAATCTAAAATTAAGATTTATATCATTCAGCAGGTCGATCGCAAGATTGATTTGGACTTGATTGCTGAGCAGAAAGAATTAAGCATGGCGGAATTGATTGAAGAGATCGAGACCATTTGTTATTCAGGCACTAAATTAAACTTAGATTATTTTATCAATCAGGTCATTGAGCCAGATAAGCAAGATGAAATTTTCGAGTATTTCATGTCGGCCGACACGGACAACATCGCCCAGGCGTTAGATGAGTGCAACATTGAGGATGTTAATGAAGAAGAGTTGCGTTTAATGCGCATTAAGTTTTTGAGTGAATTAGCCAATTAAATTTATGAATGTTTTAATTATCGGGTCAGGTGGTCGTGAACATGCATTTGCGTGGAAGGTTTCCCAAAGCCCATTACTAAGTAGTTTATTTATTGCCCCAGGGAATCCGGGGACTGCCAGTTTAGGCACAAATTTACCGATTGGCGTGGCGGATTTGGAAGGAATTGTTCGCGTAATCAGAGAAAACCAAATTGAATTAGTTGTGGTTGGCCCTGAGGAGCCGCTTGTCAAAGGAGTGCGTGATTTTATCGAGTCGCAGGACGACTTAAAACATGTGGGAATCGTGGGGCCTGGAGCTGCCGGAGCACAATTAGAAGGGAGTAAAGACTTTTCAAAAAAATTCATGCACACGCATGGTGTACCTACTGCTGCTTCGGAAACATTTACGAAAGATACGATTGAGGCTGGATTAGCGTATTTGGAAAAACAATCATTACCTATCGTATTAAAAGCGGATGGCCTTGCAGCGGGAAAAGGAGTAATCATTGCTCAAACGTTAGCGGAGGCTCAGACAGCATTGTCAGAAATGTTGTTGGATTCGAAGTTTGGTGCGGCGTCAGATAAGGTGGTCATTGAGCAATTTTTACGCGGCATTGAATTATCTGTTTTTGTTTTAACAGATGGCGAAAATTACGTGGTTTTACCTGAGGCAAAAGATTACAAACGGATTGGAGAGAATGATGAGGGATTGAATACGGGAGGCATGGGTGCGGTTTCGCCGGTACCGTTCGCTACGTCTAAATTCATGGAGGTGGTAGACCAAAAAGTAATCAAGCCTACGCTTGCTGGACTGAAGAAAGAAGGCATATCGTATCAAGGATTTATTTTTATTGGCTTAATGAATCATGAAGGGGAACCTTATGTGATTGAGTATAATGCACGGATGGGTGATCCTGAAACCGAGGTAGTCTTACCTAGAATCGAATCGGATTTCCTATCTTTACTGCTTGCGGCTGCGCGTGGGACCTTAAACGAGGAACAAATTCAAATCTCAGAGCAATTTGCGGTAACGACCATGGTGGTTGCTGGCGGATACCCGGAAGAATACCGAAAGGGTGATGTGATTTCTGGATTGGATCAAGTAGCAGACGCGTTAATCTTCCAAGCGGGAACGCGGGAAGAAAATGGACAAATTTTGACTAGTGGGGGGCGGGTTATTGCACTCACAGCAACTTCAAATACCCTGGAGAAGGCGATACAAAAGTCTCAAAAGGCGGCCCAATCGGTCCAATTTGAAGGTAAAAACTTTAGAAGAGATATTGGTCTCGACATCCTGCGTTACAAAGGATAAGCGATCGATGGAATCAATAAATTATGGCATGTAAATCGTGTTCAACAGGATCTTGTGGATCCAAAGGTGTAGAAGGAGAAGTTGTTTCGGGCTGCCAAAGTAATGGCGGTTGTGGAACAGGTGGCTGCAATAAAATGAATGTTTTTGATTGGCTTTCCGACTTGGATGTCCCTCAATTTCAGCGTTTTCATGTAGTAGAGGTTAAATTCAAGGGAGGCCGGAAAGAATATTTCCGAAATTCAAATGGCCTGATGTTGCATACAGGAGATGCCATCATGGTGGAATCGACGTCGGGAATTCATCTCGGAGTTGTTTCATTGCAAGGCGAATTAGTTCGTTTGCAATTGATGAAAAAATCGATCAAAGACGATGATAATTTGAAAAATATCATTCGAATTGCGAGCGAAAAAGATCTTGAAAAACATACTCAAATGATTGCGCGTGATTTGCCTACGATGTATCGGGGCCGACAAATCATCGGTGATCTTAAATTAAATATGAAGCTTTCGGATGTCGAATTTCAATCTGATGGGACGAAAGCTATCTTTTATTATTCTTCTGAAGACCGTGTCGATTTTCGTGAGTTGATCAAGTTATTAGCCACCGAGTTTAAAGTTCGTGTGGAAATGAAACAGATTTCTTCGCGTCAAGAGGCAGGAAGATTAGGCGGTATTGGCGTTTGTGGACGTGAATTGTGCTGTTCTACGTGGCTCACCGACTTTAAGAATGTAACTACCTCGGCGGCTAGATATCAAAATTTATCCTTAAATCCGGTGAAGTTAAGTGGCCAATGTGGTCGATTAAAGTGTTGTTTAAACTACGAGTTAGAAACGTATATGGATGCGCTTAAAAGCATCCCAACGATTGAAGGACGATTAAAAACGAAAAAAGGAGAAGCCATCCTACAGAAGACAGATATCTTCAAACGTATGATGTGGTTTGGGATTGTGGGAGAAGAAGCGATATGGATTCCTGTGAGCTGCGATCGTGTTAAAGAAATCATCGACTTAAATAAAAAAGGCATCATACCTGAGTCATTCAGTGACTTAAATCCAGACGCCCCTGTTCCTGAAAAGCCAAGCTTATCTGAATTAAATTCTGATTTGGAGCGGATGGACAAAAAATACGGTGGTAAAAAACCGGGAGCCGGAAACGGAAAAGGTGGAAATCGTGGCGGACGTGATCGCTTTGAGAATAGAGGTCCTCGCCCAGATCGTGGGCCGAGACCAGATAACCGCGGACCAAAACCAGCAGGTGAAAATACAAGCATTGATGGTGCTACTCCTGAAAATCGCGGTCCGAGACCTGAAAGAGGGCCGAGACCTGACAATCGGGGACCACGGCCAGAGCGCGCACCCCAACCGAACGCAGATGTAAATCCTTCAGCTGAAGGTGGAGCAGCGGATGGAACGGGCCAACCGAAACCCTTCAAAAAGAAATTCAAGAAGAAATTCAAACCAAGACCGCCGCGTGAAGGTGGATCTTCTGAAGCCCCATCAGCCTAAATTAAAATGAAAATAACCTTTAACATTTTATGGGTTATGGGATTGATAAGCGTCCTGAGTAGCTCTTGTCAATCGGACGCCGTTTTTGACCAATCTGAATCATTGGCTGAACATGGATGGGTACAAAAAAAACAAATTGTATTCCCTTTCGAAATTCAGGATACGACTAAGACCTATGATTTACAGGTGGCCATGCGCCAATCTAACGATTATCCATTTTACAATTTATACTTTAATTGTAGGCTCATTCAGGAGAATAAAGGCGTGTGGAAAAAAGCTTTCGCAGAAGCCATTTTATACGACCCCAAAACAGGTAAGCCAAAAGGCGGTGGTGTAGGTGATATGTATAGCCATTCCTATACGATTTTAAAGGGATTGAAATTCCCTCGTCGCGGAAAATACCAGGTGGAATTGGAACAATACATGCGAACCGATACGCTCGTTGGCGTAGTTTCAGTTGGTGCCTCATTAATCCCTAGCGCGAATTAACCATGGCAAAGATCGACGATATTGATAAGCAAATTTTGGCATTTCTTCATGAAGATGCCTTCTTGTCGAATAAGGAAATGGCTGCGCGACTGGGTATGAGTGCGACACCCGTGCATGAGCGCATTAAACGCATGGAAAAAGAGGGAGTGATTACGGGTTACCGTGCCATGATTAATCCCAATAAACTAGGCAAATCGCTAACTGTGTTTTGCGATATTTCGTTGAAAGAGCATGCCGCGGACTATTTGAAACAATTTGAGACCGATGTCATGTCGTTGCTTGAAGTTCAAGAGTGTTATTGCGTTTCCGGACACAGTGATTTTTTGTTGAAAATCGTGGTTTCCGACATGGATGAATACCGGAATTTTATTTTACATAAATTGGCCAGCATCAAAAATATTGGTAATGCGCAGAGCCATTTTGTGATGAATCAAATACAAAATGAGCAAATTTTACCTTGGCTAAATCAAGGAAAAAAAGAATAAACCTATAATTGAGGATAGCCAGCTAAGCAAAACTCAGTAATTTAAATTTTGATTTAAACCGTTTGACTATAAACACATGAATAAAGTAACGAAATCGATCCTTGGAGTTTTGATCGTAGGCCTTGTTTTAGGACTAGCCTTTTATCCCAAAATCAAAAAATCTTTCAGCAAAGAAAAAACGGAAGATTCCAAAAAAGACAAGAATGGCAAAGGAGGAAAGACTGCCGTGGTCGTTACTGTGGTTAAATCCACGCGTTTGGATGATTTGATAAGTTCGACAGGGTCAATTTTGGCTAATGAAGAAGTTGAGGTGCGCTCCGAAATCGCGGGTAGAATTATCTTATTAAACATTAAAGAAGGCGATGTTGTCAAAAAAGGAACCGTTTTATTCCGCATCAATGATGACGATTTACAAGCTCGATTACGCAAATTAGGTTTCAACAAGAAATTAGCGGAGGATAATGAGGCTCGCCAAAAAGTCCTTTTACAAAAAGAGGCTATTTCTCAACGCGAATATGATATTGCGGTCAACTCTGTTAATACGATATCAGCTGATATCGAAGACTTGAAAGCACAAATCTTAAAAACTACGGTATTGGCGCCTTTCTCTGGGACAGTTGGCTTTCGTTATGTTTCATTAGGAAGTTATATCTCCCCGGCCACACGAATTGCCACCTTAACAAACACCAATCCAGCAAAAATCGAATTCTCTATTCCAGCGAAATACGCCACAGCGATTCGCAAAGGAAGCACAATTGAATTTGTGACGGAAAGCGAAGAAAAAATGTACCGCGGAAATGTGTATGCCATCGATCCTAAAATTGATCCATTAACACGTACGCTTCAAATTCGTGCCCTAGCGCCGAACCCATCAGGTAGTTTGGTTCCAGGAGCTTTCGCGAAAGTAAACTTAATTTTAAAAACGAAGGGTAGTGCCATTTTAGTGCCTACGGAGGCTGTCGTGCCAGAGGCAAAAGGCAACCGTGTATTCGTTGTCAAGAACGGAAAATCAATTCCTGTCAAAGTGGAATTGGGGAACCGTGGCGAGAAAAATGTTGAGATTCTTTCTGGCTTGAGTATCGGAGATACGTTAATCACCAATGGCATCATTCAAGTGAAACCAGACGGCGAAGTTGAAATCAAAGAAGTTCTTCAATAAGGAATCATGCCTTGGAAATGGTCAGTTTGGCAATATAAATGGAAGAAGCTAGCACATGTGCTAGCGGCTCAAATTGCCTATGTCCGTATGTATGTGCAGATTCGAATACAAAAAAGCCAACAGCCAAACGATACATTTATAGGTATTTTACTTGCCGAACATCTTGGTGATATTGTTGCAGCTGAACCAATTATTGATGCATTAACGAAGAAATTTCCTCATGCAAAAATCGCATGGATTATTAAACCGGCTTTTCGGGCTTTACTTGAAAATCACCCGAAAATCGAATGGCTTATCGACGAACCAAGTGTATTGTTTAGCATGTATCTAACGAAAAAGCATCCCTTTGATGTCTTTTACAATTTACATATGAATGACCTACGGAGTGACACATTCTTCCCGGGTCGGTTTTTAGAAAATCCAAAAGCTACTGCACTTGAGTTAACGAAAGCAAATTACTTGCACCAGTTTAACCTGTTAGAAGTTGTATCGCAATTGGCCGATCTTGGAAAAATAGGTGGCTATCCCCATGTCTACCTTGAAAAAGGCACAAAAAACAACTTTTTGACGAAACCTTACTGGGTTATTCATCGTAAATCGAATGCCCAAATGCGCGATTGGCAAGATCATTTATGGTGTCAGCTGCTTGATCAAATCATTGAAGAAAATGACGTTGACATCGTAGAAATAGGCGTTATTGAACCGCTTGCCTATCAGTCGCCTAAATTTCGTTCACTTGTGGGAAAAACATCGCTTCGTGAAACGTTAGAGATTGTGCGCGATGCGGAATATTTCATTGGCGTGGAATCAGGTCCCGCACATATTGCGAATGCGTTTCGTATTCCTGCGCTGATTCTTTGCGGCCGATTTGTAAATTTCGACCGTTATAATGTGTATTCGGGTGCTTATCAACATGATGGCATTGCTCGGATCGTTTTTAATTCTACTGGTACAGCGTCTGAATTAACATTCGAGGACGTGTATGCCCAACTACCTCAAAAAAACCTAGCTTAACATATGGCCTCATTATCAGAAACTAGCATTAAACGACCTGTCCTATCCATAGTGATGTCGGTATCGATCATCGTATTTGGTTTGATTGGATATTCTTATTTGGGTATTCGTGAATATCCTTCCGTAGACCCACCGGTAGTTACCGTCCAGACGAGTTATACGGGTGCGAATGCGGATATTATTGAGTCACAAATTACCGAACCACTCGAGGAATCCATTAATGGTATTGCTGGAATTAAGACGCTATCGAGTTCTAGCCGGGATGGCCGATCGAGCATTACGGTCGAGTTTGATTTGGCGGTTAATATTGAAGATGCGGCAAATGATGTTAGAGACCGCGTTTCGCGTTCCCTAGCTTTGCTTCCTAAAGATGTGGATCCACCGGTTGTATCCAAAGCTGATGCGGATTCCAATCCTATCTATAACTTAAATATCTATTCGAACACACGTGATCTTTTAAGTCTAAATGAAATTGCAACTCGGAATGTGAAGGAAAAACTTCAAACGATTCCAGGCGTTTCTTCCGTCCAAATGTGGGGTGAAAAGAAATATGCCATGCGTTTGCATATCGATCCTGAGCGTTTAGCTTCATTCCGTTTAACAGCCCCTGACATCGTTAGTGCATTAACCAAACAAAATATCGAACTCCCATCAGGTAGCATCGAAGGAAATAACACGGAGCTTACAGTACGGACACAGGGCCGCTTAACCACGGTAGATGATTTTAATAACTTGATTATTCGGGAAGAAGGCGACCGTTCGGTTAAATTTTCGGATGTAGGAAATGCTGAATTAGCTCCAGAAAATGAGAAAACATTCTTTAAGCGTGACATGATGCCGATGATTTCGATCGCTGTTATTCCACAACCAGGTTCTAATCAAATCGATATTGTCGATCAGATCCATAAAAAAATGAAGCAAATTCAAACGACCATCCCGGGTGATGTGATTTTGAAGGAGGGATTTGACAACACAAAATATGTACGGAAATCCATTGAAGAAGTAGAAGAAACGATCATGATTGCCATTTTGTTGGTAACAATCGTGATCTTCCTATTCTTGCGTGACTGGCGGTCAACAATCATTCCATTGACTGCGATTCCTGTCTCTCTGATCGGAGTGTTCTTTTTCATGTATTTGGCGGGATTCTCCATCAACGTATTAACCTTACTTGGAATCGTCTTGTCCATCGGACTTGTTGTAGATGACGCGATTGTAGTACTTGAAAATATCTACTCAAAAATTGAGGAGGGGCTAACGCCATGGCAGGCAGCCTTAGCTGGTTCGAATGAAATTTACTTCGCCGTAATTTCCACCACGGTAACACTTGCTGCAGTATTCTTACCTGTTATTTTCTTGGAAGGAATCACGGGCCAATTATTCCGCGAGTTTGGAATCGTGGTAGCAGGATCCGTAATCATTTCAGCTTTTGTATCATTGACCTTAACACCTATGTTAAGCTCTAAATTACTCAAAGGTGGGCATTCCAAGCCTTGGTTTTACAACGTAACCGAGCCATTTTTTGTGTGGTTAACACAGGCATACGAAAGCTCCCTAAATTCATTTTTAAAAGCTCGTTGGATTGCGTGGGTAGTGATGGTTGGCCTAATCGGCATAATTTATACCCTATTCAAAACAGGTGCCATCCCGTCAGAATTAGCTCCATTAGAAGATCGCGCGCAAATGCGCGTGAGTGCTACTGCACCTGAAGGATCTACATTTGAATACATGCTGAATTTTACGGATGAAATCACCAATTTCATCATGAAAGAAATTCCGGAATCAGAAAGAAATGCGATTTATACAATCACTTCTCCTGGCTTTGGAAATGCCGGTTCGAATTCGGGAATGATTCGGATATTGTTGAGCGATACAACGAAGCGTAGAAGCCAACAAGAAATTGTAGATGCGCTTCAGCCTAAGATAAAGAAATTTACAGGCGCGAAATCGATTGTGATTCAAGAGCCTACGTTACAGACAGGTCAGCGCGGAGGTGGTGGATTACCTGTAGCGTTCGTGGTGCAAGCGCCTAACTTTGAGAGGTTAAAAAAGATGATGCCACAATTTATGGCTAAGGTGCGCGAGTCTCCAAAATTTGAAATTTCTGATATCAATTTAAAGTTCACTAAACCAGAACTACGCTTGGAGATTGACCGTTCCAAAGCGCAAAATTTGGGGGTATCGATTCAAGATGTAGCCCAAACGCTCCAATTAGGCCTTTCTGGACGTCGATTCGGGTATTTTATCATGGACGGAAAACAATATCAGGTGATTGGACAAATTAACCGTACCTCTCGAAATGATGTCAATGACCTAAAATCCCTATATGTGAAAAACAACCGAGGTGATCTAATTCAATTAGACAACATGGTGAAAATCACAGAGCAAAGTACTCCGCCTCAATTATTCCGCTTTAACCGCTACTCTGCAGCTACAGTTACGGCTCAAATGGCGAAAGGGGTGACCTTAGGTGAGGCCCTTGACGAAATGGATAAACTAGCGAAAGAAACTTTTGATGAATCATTCTCAACGGCTTACGATGGACAAAGTAAGCAATTCAAAGAATCGAGTTCTTCTTTATTATTTGCGTTTGCACTAGCCATCTTATTGATCTACCTGATTCTTTCTGCCCAGTTTGAAAGTTTTGTCGATCCATTCATCATCTTGTTTACCGTACCATTAGCTGTGGCGGGAGCGCTATTGTCGCTTTGGGATTTCGGCCAAACACTAAACATTTTCTCACAAATCGGAATCATTGTATTGATCGGACTCGTAACTAAAAATGGTATTTTGATTGTTGAATTTGCGAACCAACAAAAAGAAACGGGTTTATTAAAAATGGAGGCGGTAAAAAATGCAGCATCTGCTCGTTTCCGTCCCATCATTATGACATCCCTATGTACGATTTTAGGTATTTTGCCTATTGCACTAGCCTTGGGTTCGGGCTCACAAAGCCGCGTTTCCATGGGTATTGCGGTCGTAGGTGGTATGTTATTCTCGACCACTTTAACACTTTATATCATTCCTGCTATTTACAGTTACATGTCATCGAGCCGGAAAAAAGTTGTCAATGACTAAAGATGAGATTTGGATGCAACGTGCCTTAGACCTAGCCTTGTTAGGTGAAGGGCACGTAGCACCCAATCCATTAGTTGGCTGCGTCATCGTTCGCGACAATCAAGTCATAGGCGAGGGACATCATGCCCAATATGGCGGAGCACATGCGGAAGTAAATGCATTTCAAAATCTTCAACAGTCCGCTCAAGGTGCTACCGTGTACGTGAGTTTGGAGCCATGTAGTCATTTTGGCAAAACACCCCCCTGTGCTAATTTATTGATTCGGGAACAGGTAGCCCGCGTCGTTATTTGCAATTTGGATCCCAACCCCTTAGTTGCCGGAAAGGGAATTGAACGCTTATTGCAGGCTGAAATTGAAGTTGAAACCGGCATTTTAGCCTCAAAAGGAGCTCAAATTAATCGCCATTTTTTTCACTTCCATGAAAAAGGGAGGCCTTGGATCACACTCAAATTTGCAGAGTCAGCTGATGGATTCATAGCGCGTGAAAATGGGGAACCCGTTACGTTTTCGAATCAGGTGAGCCAACAGCTCGTTCATAAAATGCGCACTCAGCATCAGGCCATTTTGATTGGGGTTAATACGGCCAATGCAGATAATCCAAAATTAGATGCGCGTTTTTGGCCGGGAAATTCACCTATTCGCATGGTCATTGATCCCCACAATCGCATGCAACGTGCATTGACATTAGTTACAGACAATTCACCGCTTTACATATTTACACGTGAATATGCCATTGTCAAAGGCAACAAGCATTGGATTGCATTAGGGGATAATATGCTGAAAGGACTTATGCAGTACTGCCACGCTGAAGGAATTCAATCCATCCTCGTAGAAGGGGGAACACATACATTGGACTCGTTCTACACAGCAGGTCTTGCAGATGAAATACTCAAGATCAAATCGGATGTCTGTCTTGAAAAAGGCATCAAAAGCCCATTTAAAGCACTTTACTGGGAATTAATGGAACAAGTTGGCACTGATAACCAGTGGCTACATGTCAAATAAAATTTGAGCTAACAAATACAGATTTAGGCTAAGAATGATCGCGCTGATAATCCAAGCGCTAACGGTCAACCAAGGAGCATTGACAAATTTTCCCATCTTTTTAGCATCACTCGTAAACCACACTAATGGTATCACTGCAAAGCTTAGTTGCATCGAAAGAACGACTTGACTGAAAATCAGTAAATCGCCAATCTTACTTTCTCCCCACACCCATGTGATAAAAAAGGCAGGTAAAATGGCGAGCATTCGAGTAATCAGTCGGCGAATCCAAGGTTTCAACCTGAGGTCGAGAAAACCTTCCATTACGATCTGGCCGGCAAGCGTACCCGTTAATGTTGCGTTTTGACCGGAGGCTAATAAGGCTACAGCAAAAAGTATTGCAGCCCAGCGACTCCCCAAAGCGGGATTTAATAATTCAAACGCATCCCGAATATCTGCAACATGCTGCTGACCGCTCCAATGAAATGCTGCAGCAGCTAGAATAAGAATCGCTGCATTGATAAAAAAGGCTAAGGACAACGAAATGGTGGAGTCCCACGTTGCGAATTTAATCGCTTTAGCTCGTTGCTCATCTGTGTGCGCAAAGGCCCGAGTCTGCACAATGCTCGAGTGTAAATATAAATTATGCGGCATGACGGTCGCACCTAAAATACCAATCGCCACATACAATTGATTCGAATCTTGAAAGATTCCAGGAGTAGGAATAAGTCCCTTTAATACAGGACCAATGGCTGGTTGAGCTAAAAAAATCTCGTACACAAAGCAAATACTAATCACAGCTAGTAGTGCCAAAACAATTGACTCCAAAACACGAAACCCTCGGTTCTGAAAATATAAAATCAGGAATACATCCAAAATCGTAATCACAATACCACTTAAGATAGGGATTCCGAACAGTAAATGTAAGGCTAATGCCGACCCAATCACTTCGGCCAAATCACAGGCAGCGATGGCTGCCTCACAAATTAACCATAAGAAAATAGCTACGGGTTTTGAAAAGGCATCGCCACATGCTTGGGCTAAATCACGTCCAGTAGCCACGCCTAACTTGAGCGCCAAATGCTGCAACAGAATCGCAAACAAACTGGAAATTAAAATAACGGATAAGAGCGTGTAGCCAAATTGTGCACCACCTGCTAAATCTGTTGCCCAATTGCCAGGATCCATATAGCCTACAGCTACCATAAATCCAGGGCCCATGAATGCGCGAAGATTCTTCCAAAAGCCTCCCCCCTGCGGTATTGGGATACTCGCATACACTTCACTGAGTGAATGGGATTTAACTTCAGAACGCCAAGGCTGCGACATAGACAAAAATAAAAATCAAATATAGCTAATATTCTAAATTAATTTTTAGTCTAGCCTAAAAATTTTATTACTAAATATTTTGTACTTTTGAATTTCTAAATCTCGCTATGGCTATATCATTCGCTGAAGAAAACTATTTGAAAATCATTTACAGGCTCTCCGAGTCGACTAGTGATGATATTTCAACCAATGCCATCGCCGAATTAACCCAAAATAAAGCCGCTTCAGTCACTGACATGTTACGTAAAATGTCTGACAAAGGATGGGTTAACTACCAAAAATACCAAGGGGTTCGTTTGAGTGAAACGGGAGAAAAAATAGCCTTAGATATCGTTCGTAAACATCGATTATGGGAGGTATTCTTGGTTAATAAAATGGGCTTCAACTGGGATGAAGTACACGAAATTGCCGAGCAGCTGGAACATATTGAGTCCGAGGTACTCGTCGACAAATTGGATGCCTTTTTAGATTATCCGCGTACCGATCCGCATGGCGATCCCATACCTAACAAAAAAGGCGAATTACCGCAATTAGGATATATCCCATTGGCTAACATGCCAATTGGTAAAGCCGGAAAACTCGTGGGTGTAGCTCAAGATTCAGCTGTATTTCTACAGTTACTGACCAAACTAAATTTGAAATTAGGGGCAAACTTAGAAATAACAGAAATTAATGCTTTTGACTTATCAGTGTCTTTACGCATCGACGGAAACCCTCCCGTATTAATCAGTCATGAAGTAGCTAAAAACGTATTGATTAAACGCTAGCTCAATAAATCTAATACTTCATCCTCGCTCAAAGCCCGTAGGATGCTTTCATCCGAAGTTACTAAGTCATTTGCCAAATCCAATTTACGCTGCTGGAGCGACAAGATTTTCTCCTCCACCGTTTCCTTACTGATAAACTTGTACGTAAATACCGTTTTCTTTTGACCAATCCGGTGGGCGCGGTCAATCGCCTGTGCTTCTGCAGCTGGATTCCACCACGGGTCTAATAAAAATACGTAGTCCGCTGCAGTTAAATTTAAACCAACTCCACCGGCTTTTAAGGAAATTAAAAACACCGACTGTCCATCATCTTTTTGGAAACTTTCCACTTGACCCATCCGATCTGATGTGCTTCCATCCAAATAAGCATATGCAATTCCTCGTTCGTCCAAAGCCTTGCGAATCAGCCCTAAATGTTGCACAAACTGACTGAAAATCAACACTTTATGATGCTGCTCTAAGACCGTTTCTAGCTTCTCCAAAACCGCTTCCATTTTACCAGATTCCCCTGTAAAGCCTTCTTCGCACAATGCTGGGTGATTGGCCAGTTGGCGCAACTTCGTCAGACCTTGCAACACAGAAAAACGTGATTTCTGCAAACCTTCATCCTTAATTTGCTTTAACAAGACATCCCGGTAGAATGACTTTGTCTTGTCATATAAACGCTCTTGCTCCTCAGACATCGCGCAGTAGGTGATCGACTCCATCTTTTCAGGCAAGTCGGCCGCCACCTGACGTTTCTCTCTCCTTAGTAAATAAGGTTTAATTAAGAAATAAAGACGCTTTTTCTGATCACCATCTGCCTTTTTCTCAATAGGAATTTGGAAGGAATCTTTGAAATATCGTTGTGTTCCAAGTAAGCCTGTATTCACAAAATTCATCTGCGACCACAGGTCCATCGTGGAATTTTCCAACGGTGTCCCCGTCATCACTAAACGATATTTGGCGTTTAACTTTTGAACGGCTTTGGTAATATTTGCTAATGGGTTTTTAATCGCTTGCGATTCATCCAAGATGACATAACTGAAGGATTGTTTTTCAAACCAATCAATATCTGATCGAACCATGCCAAAAGAACAGAGGATTAAATCAACCTTGCCAATTTGAGCTTGCAATTTTTCCCGTTGGGGCCCACTATATACTAACACGCGAAGCTGAGGCGTAAATTTCTTTGCCTCCATTTCCCAGTTGTATAACAACGAAGTGGGCATAACAAGTAAGGAAGGGAGAGTCTCCCCTTGCTCCTTCAAACTTTGCAACAAACAGAGTGTTTGTACAGTCTTTCCAAGACCCATATCATCCGCCAAACAAGCTCCTAATCCGGCAACCTGACGCGTACGCATCCAGCGGTATCCTTCTAATTGATACGGACGCAGTGTGCCTTTGAAATTCTTTGGAATAGGGAAATCTTTGGTTTCTAATTTAAGGTCGTTAAGGGTTTTTGCCTTCAACGAAGTTTTAACCAAATCTTGGTTTTCCCATTCTTGAATCAACTGAAAATGTTGTCTTCGTAGATAGACGCCATCATCACCTGGACGCGTTTCTGAGAAATAAAACAAGTCTTGATAATCATGAAACCAATTATCTGGAATAATAGCGATCGACCCATCAGGCAAGTGGAATTCCTTTTTCTTCTGAAGAATCAATTGGCGAATCTTCAAAAATGGAATTTGAAATTGCCCAAACGAAATAATCGCTTGAATATCAAACCAATCAAATTTTTCACCAATTCGAATGCTGATCTCTGGTTTACCTAAGAAGTAACGCGGCGCAGATCCATCCCCTTTAAATTGAACGGTAAATCCTGCTTGGTCTAAATCTTGTTTATGAGCGGTCAGCCACTGGACGGCATCTGAGCGTGAAATCGTTGCTCTTCCATCTGCTTCCATCGGAAGCCCCATGGTTTTTAAACTTTGAAAACTGCGCTTCTCCTTAACGAGCGAGCGCATAATCTTTTGAAATGCATAGCTATCACCTTTCTTTTCGAAGAGCACATTCGCCTCCGCAGCTAAGCCATCCCAAGGAAAGCGGTTATTACCATATTGAAAAGACAAGACAAATTGCCAGCGATCAGCCGCTTCTAATGCCTTTTTCGAACTTGGCTTTTCATCTCCATCCACCTTGGGTACGATGGGACCATAGGCTAACAAGTATTGGCAATTCTTTTCTGTATTGGTGATTTCAAAACCTTTGGCATGGACCGGATAACGCGCGACCATGGCCTTAACAAATTTGCGAAAATAGTCTTCCTCCATGTTTTTGGGGATAACTACAAATTTCTTATTCAGAAAAGCACGTAATTTCTTGCCTTCTAACTGCGGTTTAAAATGGTATAGTTTTTGATTTAACAGCATCCAGGCTGGCTCATCACACAAAATTAAAGCGTCCTTATATTGAAATTCTAGCTTGCTGCCTTGGTATTTGAGTGTCGGAAAATAATGCGTATTCTCTTCATTGCGCATGAAGTGAAACAACACTTCTACTGGTTCTGCTTGGATTTGCACAGATTGCCGCATGGGATTTCCATCATTTCCCATGATGAAAAGCGTTTTATCAGGACAAATAAGTTCGAATATTTGACCACGCCGACGTTCAATACTTGCGTGAACGGTATCTGCGATGTCCTTATCCCCTTTCTCTGGATCAAATGTCTTTAAATAAAACTCTTCAATTGTTTTACGCTTCGACGTGTTGTACTTTTCAAAAATAGCTGCCGGCTTCATCCCCTCAATCAACTTCACACACGCTTCATCGCGCTCATCTAATCCGGCGGCAAATTCATGATAATTACGCGACGTAAGGGTTTGATATTCCCAAGTCAGCTGCCCCTTCTCGTTTAACTGCACGACAAACACCTCGAACAAATAGCCGAGGCATTCATGTGACAATATGGAATAAACAACCTGGAAAGGTTTGTTCGGGGAGATCTTCATGTGCTGTAAAAAACTCGAACAACCGAGTTATAAGCGTAAAACCTTCAAAAATAAGGGTTTTTCATGAATTAATGACTTTTTGGGCAATAAATTAATCTAAGCCTTTTGAAGCCGCAAGCAGGTCCACGGACCTTTCTCCGTTTGCGCTTGTAGGGTTAAGCCTAACGAGGCCGCCGCTTTTTGAAGCAATGGCACATCGGCTGCATAAAACCCACTTAAAAATAAATAGCCTCCGGAAACAATCCGCTTACTATATTCTTCCATCTCGTCCAACAGAATATTTCGGTTGATATTAGCTATAAGAACATCATAGCTTGTTTCATCCTCATCGCGTATCGTCCCTTGTGCAAAAGTAACATCTGCACATTCGTTCAGGCCAGCATTCTCGATGGAATTTTCAACAGCCCAGGAATCAATATCAAAACCATGAACGCGCGTAGCGCCACGCTTCCAAGCGACAAAGGCCAAAATCCCGGTACCTGTCCCGGCATCCAGTACTGATTTATTCGCTACATCTAATTCTAATAAAGCCGCTACTAATAAGGCTGTTGTTTCATGATGCCCCGTGCCGAAAGACATTTTGGGATTAATGACGATTTCCATTGGAAATGAATGATCGGGCTCATGAAAGCTAGCGCGTATGTACACTTGATCTAAAATGCGAATCGGATCGTAATTAGTCTCCCAAACTGCATTCCAATTTTCCTTTTCTATATCATTGTAAACTACATCGATTGGACCTAAAAAGCGATAGCGATCTACAATTTCTTGCGCCTGACCAGCAACATACAAAGCTGCCGGGCAATAAGCAGCAATCCCTGAGTCAAGATCCTCAAAAATATCAAATCCAATTTCGCCCAATTCGGCCATTAAAATATCTGTTATCTCAGGCGATGCTGAAATAAGCAATTGCTTCGTAGCCATGTAAGGGTCTATTTATCAATGGTCGGATTGGGATCTTTTTTCCCAAAAACAGAGAAATGTATATAACGCTTTGGTTGCGTTCTAAAATCAATTAATAGGCGATCCAAATCAACAATTGACTTATTGAGGCCTGTATAAAGGGAATCGTTTGTTAAAAACTTACCCGCGCTTCCTTGACCTTGCTCTAGTTTTGTTACAATACGCTGAAGTGACGTGATTGCGCGACTCGCCTCTTGAATCGTTTGCCCAATCCGTGCCGCCTGAATGGAATCGGCTACCGAATTAAACTTAGTCAGTAACGGTTTTAATTCTTTCTCTGTCTCAATTAAACTCTGCGACAGATTGCGCATATTGGCCGTAATCTGCTTAATATTTACGCTATTCTCAGCTACTAGGGTAGAAACTGAACCATTAATATTCGACACGGCTACATTTGAATTTTCAATTAAGCGATTTAGATGCAAGCCTGTTTTCTCAAATTTAGAACTAACGCTCCTGAACGTAACGAGTAGTGAATCGGCATTGGACAAGACGGGCAACGCGCGCTCTTTTAATAACGAAGAAAGCCCTTTTTCATTTATGCCAAGTATCGTTGATTCGTCGGCAATTGCCCCTTTACCCAACAGCTCTAAACGAATAACTTTTCCTCCAAGCAAGGCTCCGTCTGACAAAATGGCTACTGTTTTATCTGGTAAAACCAATCCTTTATTGACCCAAATTTCAACCTTGATTTTATTTCCGTCTGCTGGATCTAAAAATACCTTTTTCACTTTGCCTACCTCGACACCATTGACCAAAACGATGTTGGATGCAGTGAGGCCGTCCACATTATCGTATTGAATGTAGTAGGTATTCGACTTCGAAAACAGGTCATTCCCTTTCAAGAAATTGAACCCAAAATAGAGGATTAAAAAGGCCATTAGGGCCAAAAAACCTACCTTTAATTCGTTGCTTTTGAACATTTGGGCTATTTTTCTATGTCTTCTTTGTACTTCTTAAATGCTGTTGCAATGGCGTCTGCCACTTGGGATTGTCCATGCTCTGAGTTTAAGTATTCCTCTTCCTCGGCATTTGTCAAAAAACCCGTCTCCACGAGTACACTAGGCATGGCTGTACGCCAAATCACCAAAAATCCAGCTTGCTTTACCCCAAAACTTTTTCGTTTGTACGTTTTTGCAAATTGGTCTTCTACTAATGAAGCAAATTTAACCGAGCTAGCCATAAAGGCACTTTGGTAATTTGCCATCATAATGTGCGCTAATGGAGAACTTGGATCAAACCCATTATAGGCCGTTTGATAATCTTTTTCTTGCAAGATTACCGAGTTCTCTCGCTTCGCTACGTTTAAATTTCCGTCCGTTTTATGCAAACCCATCGTATAGGTTTCTGTTCCATAAGCTGATTTATTGGCAGCTGCATTGCAGTGGACCGAAATAAATAAATCTGCTTTGTTCCTGTTGGCAATATCAGCTCGCTCGAATAACTCAATAAATTCATCTGTTTCCCGCGTATAAATCACCTTTAAATCTGGGAATTCAGCTTTCAGTTTGCGACCTAATTCTAATATAATTTTCAACGTTACTTTTCCTTCGCGGGCACCTTTGGGACCTAAACATCCTGGATCTTTTCCTCCATGGCCTGCATCCAAACACACCGTCCGAATTAAATTCTTTTTAGGTGGGTTATTCGTGGGCTGAGGTTCTGCTTGTACCACTCCGAAGACCAAAAATAAAGCCGCAATAAAAATAACTCGAATCGCTAAAAACATTATTTTTTCAATTATTAGACGTATGGTAAGTAGCAATGATGTAATTTTACAATTCCCATTGCCACACACAAAGATAATTTTTAAATTCCATTTGGTAAAGCAATCCACATATTACCTTTTTCTGTTCATAGGACTATTCCTTGGTGGCATATCGGATTCCTTTGGGCAGCGGGTCATCGTGAAAGATTCTGCTCAATCACGTGTTATTCCGTCAGATTCTCTGAATAAAAACCAAGACCTGCAAACGACCGTATATTATTCTGCAGCTGATTCCACCATCTTGGATGCGGCGAATCAGGTGGTCCATCTATATGGAAAGGCCAAGGTAAAGTATGGGGAAATTGGCCTAGAGGCTAATTACATTCGTTTAGATTGGGAATCAAATGAAGTATTTGCCAAAGGCACGTATGATTCAACAGCCCAAAAAATGGAAGGCTTACCTGTCTTTACGCAAGGGGGCGACAAATACGATTCAGATGAGATACGCTATAATTTCAAAAGTAAACGTGCGGCAATTAAGGGGATAGTAACCCAACAAGGCGAAGGATATGTACAGGGGAAAACGGTTAAAAAAGATGAAGAAGAGAATCTGTACATCCGAAATGCAATCTACACGACATGCAATTTAAGCCATCCACACTTCCATATTAATGCGAGTAAAATCAAGGTCGTCGGTAAAAAGGAAATTATTTCCGGCCCCTTTCATTTTGAATTAAATGACATCCCTTTACCAATCGGATTACCGTTTGGCTTTTTCCCATACTCGCAACCAAAGGAAGCGGGTAAATCTGGTATCCTATTCCCTACCTATGGGGAGGAACCTACAGGTCGTGGATTTTATTTACGTGAAGGCGGTTACTATTGGGCCGCAAGCGAAAACATTGGCATTCGATTTACCGGTCAAATATACTCGAAAGGGGGATGGGGATTAGGCGCAAATTCCCAATACAACAAGCGCTATCGCTATAATGGTAGTTTTAATTTAGCGTTTAATCGCAATAGTAATGGTGCAGAATTCAACCCAACCAAGCGAACGGACTTCTCTTTACAATGGTCCCATAGCCCGCGAAGTCTTGGCAACTCAAGTTTCTCCGCATCTGTTAATATTGCCTCTAATTCCTTCAATCAATTCAACACATTTTCCACGCAGCAGTACCTAACGAATACCATTGGCTCTTCGGTACAATACACCAAAAACGTGGGGCAAATATTTCGTAGTGGTATCAGTTTAAGGATCAACCAAAATACAACTACACGTGTATTTGATGCAGGAACTGAATTCAATTTTGGCTTGAATCAATTCCAGCCATTTAAACGTAAAAATGCGATTGGAGATAAATTTATGGATCAGTTCCGACTTGGTCTAGATTTTTCTGGGAGCGTATCCGTGACTAACCAAGTTTCGGATCCGTTTACACGGTATGAGTTTGATGTGTTCCCGCGCGAGTCAAATAGCCAACGAGGAGTCATTCAAAGGCCATTTGTGCCCACAACCCTGAATGATTTACCTCCGGGGGTTGTTCCTGTGAATGCGAGTACAATTCCCATGTTGTTAGACAAAGCGCAAACAAAATTTCAATATAGCGTTCCGCTTTCCTTGCCGAATATTAAACTGACCCCCTACATCAACTTGACCCCTGGCGTTTCTTTATCAGGGAATATGTTTACGCGATCTTACAAATACACCTACATGCCTGTTGACTCGACCGTGCGCATCGATACGGTGGGTGGATTACCAAAATTCAATTCGCAACTTTCGTTTTCAGCCAGCATGAATACGCGTGTATATGGAACAGCGCGTTTCAATAAAGGTCGCCTAGAAGCGATACGCCATACGGCTGTTCCCAGTATTAGTTTGAGTTATGCGCCAGATGTTTCGGATCCATCGTTAGGTTATTTTCAAGACGTCCGCATCAATAACCGTAAGTTTATTAATGCTGAAGGAGTAGAACAAATAGGAGATATTCGACGCATTTCAAGCTTTGATCCACGAACATTAAGTTATGGAGGTGCTACGGGCGCAGTTAGTTTCGGTATTCAAAATACATTGGAAGCAAAGCTGAAAACCAAATCAGATACCGCGACCAAACAAAGTGAAAAAATTAACCTAATCGACAACTTTGGGATTAATGGAAGTTATAATTTTCTAGCAAAAGAATTTCCATTGTCCAACCTGAGCTTCACGGCTAATTCGCGTGTTAGGGAGTTTGATATCAACATCGGTGGGAGTATTGACCCCTATCTATATGTTCAAGACAAGGCATTTTTTGACATGGGCCGACGAACCAACGACCTAATGTTTAGTAAGGGCGAGGGATTGGGCCGATTACAAGGACTTAATTTATCGATAGGACGTAGGTTTGCCCCATCAAAAACAAAGGATAAAACGAGTAAGGAAGGAAGTGAATCGCAATTGCGTCAAATTAACCGAAATTTGGATGATTATGTCGATTGGAATTTACCATGGACATTTTCATTTAGTTATCAATTCAGCTATAGCCGCATGGGTCTAGCTGCTGCCCAAAAAATTGCAGGTCTAACATTTCAGGGAGATGTTAGCCTTTCAGAAAAATGGAAATTCTCAGTGTCTTCAGGCTATGATTTCAAATTTAATGGCTTGACATACACAAACATGTCCGTACATCGCGACTTACATTGCTGGGAAATGAATTTCAACTGGACTCCTATTGCGAGCCCCTTTTATGGACGTGCGAGTAATTACTCGTTTGACTTACGCGTTAAGTCCACATTGCTCCAAGACCTAAAATTATCGAGAAGGAGAAGCTTCTACGATAAGGGTGGATTCTAATTCAGCTTATCTTTAAACGCCTTCAGAAATTTGTCCATTTTTGGCTTAATCACAATTTGGCAATAAGGTTCCGTACCATTTTGATTGAAGTAATCTTGGTGGTAATCTTCCGCCGGATAGAAAACAGATGCTGCTGAGATTTCTGTAACAATTGGATTTGGGAATACGTGTTTTTCATTCAAATTCCGTTTCCAATTTTCAGCTGCTTGTTTTTGTGCCTCGCTACTAAAAAATATGGCAGACCGATATTGCGTACCTACGTCAGCACCTTGTCGATTCAAGGTAGTTGGGTCATGTGTTTGCCAAAAAACTTCCAATAAAGTCTCAAACGTTACAACATTCGGATCGTAGGTGATTTGGCATACCTCGGCATGGCCTGTAAGGCCAGAACACACTTCACGATAAGTTGGGTCCTTAATTTTACCCCCCATATATCCAGAAGTCACAGATTGAACTCCTTTGACCCGCTGGTATACGGCTTCTACACACCAAAAACATCCGGCTCCGAATGTAATTGTATCTAATTTTGCGACTGAATTATCTTGCATGGTTGGCTTTTTTATAGACGTTCCTCCACAAGAAAAATGAAGAAATGCCCCAGCAATGCCCAGTATTAATCCGACTTTTTTCAAATAGAAGCTCATATCCTTTTTAATTTTAACGTAGTTTTGAGAACTGAAAACCTAAGAAGCATAACGAATAAAGTGGATGAATAGTTTTAAAAAATCAATTCCTGCTACTTGGGCTACTGCCTGGCAAGATAAACAATTTCAGTGGCGTTTGATTTTAGCATTAGGGGTATTCGCTATTTTTCCATGGAAAGCAGCTGATTATTTTCAGTGGATTCAGAGCCGCGATGGTAAAGTTTGGCCAGATTGGATTTTAGCGCAAATCCCATCAGCTAATGTTTCCTACCTTATCTTCGGAATCATTTACAGCAGTGTTATTTACTTATTAATACGTTTATTAGAAGACCCCAAACGCTTTTTATTATTTGCTTGGGCATTTAATATTGAAACACTCCTGCGATTTGCCAGCATCTATTTTGTCGCATTAAACCCTCCAAAAGGGTTAGTTGACCTACATGACCCAATCGCCGAACTATTTATATACCGAGATAGCCTTCCGATAACCAAGGATCTTTTCTTCTCAGGGCATACCGCAACGATGGTATTTGTCTGCTATTTTTTAACGGGAAATGAGCGGAAAATAAGTTTGATGCTAACTGGGGTTTTAGTCGCCCTATTATTAATTCAGCATGTGCACTACACTTGGGATATATTGGCTGCACCTGTAGCCACACTTGCTTCTATCTGGATTGCGAAACGACTGATTAGCGTTTGATACTCACCGACTTGCGGTCTAGTTTTTCGAAGACTGAATTGTTTGATTTATACTCGGGAATAACCTGCTTTATTTTAGCCACTAATTCATTATTTCCCCCATCAGCTAGCAATTGAAGCATTTCGGCTACTTGAATTTCCATAAATGCATAGGTAGGCGTATTTACTTTGGCAATCAAAATTTTGGGGTGGTGTGTTGGCAAAGAATTCTCATCATTATTCAACAACTCCTCATATAATTTTTCACCTGGACGCAGGCCAGTATACTTAATTTCGATGTCACGATCCACGCGCAAGCCACTCAGGGTAATCATCTTCTTTGCTAGGTTAACAATCTTCACAGATTCTCCCATATCAAAGACAAAAACCTCGCCACCTTCTCCCATGGTAGCTGCTTCAAGCACTAGCTCACATGCTTCTGGAATGGTCATGAAATAACGTGTAATTTCAGGGTGAGTGACCGTTACAGGGCCTCCGCGTTCAATCTGTTTCTTAAACAATGGAATAACGGATCCGTTAGATCCCAAAACGTTACCAAAACGTGTCGCAATAAACTTCGTGCGCATGCCTTCCAGTTGATTCATAGACTGAGTATACATTTCGGCAAAACGCTTGGTAGCTCCCATCACGTTGGTTGGATTTACCGCCTTATCCGTAGACACCATCACAAATTTATCTACCCCATTTTCAGCCGCTAATTCAGCTAATACCTGTGTTCCTATGATATTAATTTTTACCGCCTCATACGGGTTTTTCTCCATCAATGGCACGTGCTTATATGCTGCAGCGTGAAATACGATTCCTGGCTTATGGGTTTTGAAAATATAGGCCATACGCTGGTAGTCTGATACGTCAGCCACCTTAACAACTAGTTCTGTATTAGATGGTATCAACCCGGATAGTTCATATTCCAAATCGAACAACCCTGATTCTGCTTGGTCCACTAAGATAATTTTGGCGGGGAAATAGGCAATTAGTTGGCGTACAATTTCACTACCAATTGAACCGGCCGCTCCAGTTACCAAGATAGCCTGTGAATTCATTTCTTCACTAATCCGTTTATTGTTCATTTGGATCTCCTCGCGGCCAAGTAAATCTTCAATTTTAACGTTGTGAATTTGATTAATGGCAAATTCGCCACCGACCCATTTATCTACTGGTGGTAATGTTTTTACGACAACTCCCCGATCAAGAAAGACATCCGAAATCTTACGTTTTGCTTGTAGCCCAATGTTATTTATGGCCATGATGACCTGAAGTCCTTCGTAATTATCTACAAATTTGTCAAGCGCCTCCACCAGACTATACACACGAATACCTTCAATTGTCTTATTTATTTTTGATTCATTATCATCTATAAAACCAAGCACTTGGTAATTGATCCCACGATCATTTTGAATAACATTTTTGGTTAATAGGCCTGAATAACCCGCACCATAGATTAGCACTCCAACAGCAGGCTTAAATTCATTAATGAAGGACTCATAGAACGATTTAACGAGAAATCGAAGTGTCACCATCAAAAACAAACAGATGAAAAAATCAATGACTAGAATGGATAAAGGAACGTATAATAACATATCCAATCCACTGTAATAGCGCAGGGCAATCGAAAATAATGCGGCAATAAAAGTACCCGTAAAAACCGCTTTTAGAATCAATACAGCATCCTCAATACTGGTGTGCCGAATAATCCCTGTAAAGGATTGAAAATAAAGAAATGCACCGATTCGAATGAGGAAAAGAAATAAAAAGTGAAACTGAAAATTGTACAAATCAATTTCATGGTACCTAAAGTTCGTCCGCAATAAGGTTGCCAACGTAAAAGAGAACATGACAATCCCCAAGTCAATAACTAATACCAGCCACCTAGATAGGAAGCGGTTTGAGTATTTACGTATGAAGATGGACTGAGTCATAAGAACAAAGTTACCAATAACTTGATAAAATCGATATGAAATTTATTATACGGAGAAATGTGAGCTTAGTCTAATGTGTAGCATGTTAACATTTCGCGAATTCGAGGAATATCATTCCACATTAATACATCGATCATCGAAAGCCCTGCTAAATAAGCACCCCCATTTCCTTGAGCATATGCAGGCAGCTCACATTGAATAAATTTTAAATCAATACCCTTCTGTGCGAAACTAGGCTTAGTGTATAATTCTTTTCCGTTCGCAGCATTAATGTAAACCGACTCCCCAAAAGATTTAGTTATTTCAATCAATCGCTCTGCCCGCCCAATTTCTGTGGAAACTGTAAGCTCTGAGCTAAAATAAAACTTCTTAGTTAAGCCCAAATAATCCCAGGTAGCCTGAATACTATTACCTGCCAAATCAGCCAAACTGATAGGTTTTTCAACCAATACCCCCTCAATCAGCGTCATAATGGCATCCACATGCGGAGCTTTTTTATAAGCTGAACGCAGTTGTACTAAAAATTTTGACGGGAATTCAGTATTCCACGCGACGTTTGATTCCCGAATTGTTTTATTCTGACTTTGCTTTTCAAGCGGGATTGTAAACATAAAGTCCTGCCCTTGCATCCAAATACGATTACGATTAATCCATCCCTTTTTAATGAACATGACGTCATCATACAAAACAAAATGATCTGCTGCCTGAACTAATTGAAAATAGCCCAAGTAAGGAAAAAAATAAGGTTGCATGATCGCTACTGCCATAGCTTTAAGCGCCGAATCCGGGAGCCGTTAGGTTAACCAACTGATCTGATTTCATGACAATGACACGCTCATCTTGCTTATCAGTCATGTATCCAATCGCCGTAACATCCGATATTTTTTCTACTTTCTCATAGTCGGCCTGCGAAACCGTAAACACCAACTCATAATCTTCGCCTCCATTCAATGCAGCTGTCAAAGGGCTTAGGTTAAATTCCGTTGCCGACAAATATGTCTCATCGTCTATTGGAATGTTTTTTTCGAAAATACGCGCCCCTGTGCCTGAAGCGTTACATAAATGAATAATTTCCGCAGCTAAGCCATCTGAACTATCGATCATCGACGTGGGAGTTACGCCCAAATCACGCATCTCGTGAATGATGTCAAAACGCGCAACAGGTTTTAGCTGACGTAAGACCACATAACTTTTATTGTCTAATTCCGGCTGCATTTCCGGATTTGCTAAAAATACTTGCTTTTCACGCTCCAACGATTGCAAACCAAGTAAAGCCCCTCCAAAATCTCCTGTCACACAAATGACGTCATTGGGCTTCGCTCCACTGCGTTTCACTAATTGGGGTGCATCCACTACGCCAATCGCAGAGACAGAGATGATTAATCCTTGGGGGGACGCCGTGGTGTCACCACCTACAAGATCTATTTTATACTCTTCGCAGGCATTTTTAACACCGCGATACAATTCTTCTACTGCCTCCACTGAAAATCGATTACTCAAACCAATACCTAAAACCAATTGGGCAGGAATCGCGTTCATAGCCGCCAAATCAGACAATGCTACACTCACAATTTTATATCCTAAATGCAAGAGTGGTGTATAGGAAAGATCAAAATGTACCCCTTCAATTAGTAATTCCGTCGTGGTAACTGTTAATTTACCACCCGAATTCAATACCGCAGCGTCATCTCCGATACCTACAGAAGTCCATCCTTGATGCGATTTAAATGGTTCAGCCAGTCGATCGATTAATCCAAACTCACCTATACTTCCTATTTCTGTTCTGTTTTCCATATATAAAAAAAGCCGCCCCAAAAGACGGCTATAAATTCAAAATAACCAATTACGGGTTAACCAATGCTAAATTAACGCGTTTATTACTTGCCTTGATGTAGGTCGTTAATGTCTCTAAACCTAATGTGGTGGCGGTAGGCGTGCCAACAATCCGAAATTCAAGCGTACCGCTTGTTCCCGTGGGAGCTCCTTCTGAACCTTTCAGATTACTCAAAGTAATTTTAGAATTATCGGTTGCTAACACATAAGTCCCTGTAAACTGCTTTCCATCAAACTCCGTAAGTGTTACAGATCCCGCTACACTAAGATCTAATTTGAATTGTGCATATCCATTAACAAGGTTAGAGCTTCCTCCTTTCGTGTACTGTGTGGTTCCATCCCATTGCGCCGAGCTAACTGACCAAGATTTCTTAATTAATTCCGAAACAGGTGTTGGCTCATCTTTGCTACATCCGAATAACATGAAAGCTGCAATTGCAATCCAAATAAAATTTTTCATCGTACATTTTTTTACGTTGTAAAATTAAAAATCTTTAGGAATAAAACGGGGTTTGGCTCTTTTTATTTAGTTTCGTACAAATTAAAAACCCGTGTTAAACGAGCTTCCTCAATTTACTAAATCCCAATTATCCCTTCGAAATGGGCAAGATAAGCCTGAAATTTGGATCGCGTTTCAAGGACTCATTTACGATATGACTACCTCGAAATTGTGGAAAAATGGAAAGCATTATGAACATTGGGCAGGCCAGGATTTAACATCTGAGTTAGCTGATGCTCCACACGCCGAAAATGTTTTTGAAAAATTCACGCCAATCGGGAAACTAATATGATTTTAATTGTAGAAAGCGGTTCAACAAAAACAGAATGGCGGTTTATTGCTGGTCCTAATCAAGCGTACGAAAGTTTCTTTTCAGCAGGAATCAACCCCTATTATCAGTCGGCAGATGAAATTACCTCTGACCAAAAGCCCACATTGGACAAATTAGCTCAAAAGAATATCCAACACGTTTTTTATTATGGAACAGGGGTCACTGATGACTCCAAACGAGAAGTTGTCCAGCAGGCCCTTCAACCGTTTATGGGCAAGGCGACCATCCAAGTGGCGAATGATTTAGTCGCTGCAGGAATTTCATTATGTGGTGATGAACCAGGAATCGCATGCATTTTAGGGACAGGAGCGAACTCCGGATATTTTGAAGGAGGAAAATTGACAGAGCAAATTCCCCCACTTGGATTTTGGCTAGGCGACGAGGGAAGCGGAGCCAATCTAGGCAAGCGGCTAATTCTCGCCTATTTACATCATGAATTACCTAGTGATTTACGGGATATGTTTATCAAACGATTTGGTACCTTAACCCGACTTGATATATTCGAACATGCGTACCAAAAAGAATTCCCCAATCGATGGTTCGCCACCTTTTCAAAGTTTCTATTTGATCATCGGAAACATCCATTTTGCTATGCAATGATAGAAAAAGCATTTCAAGATTTTTGCCAGTTGTATCTAATTAAGTATGAAGCTTCGAAAGATGTGCCCATACATTTTACGGGGTCGGTCGCATTCTATTATTCAGATATACTCAAACGTGTTGTCTCGAGCTTTGGCCTGCGCGTCGGAGTAATTAGTGAGGCGCCAATGGCAGGGCTGACACTTTTTCACAAAAAAATGATTTAGGATTTTTTCAAGAAAATGAGCCAAGCTTGGGGAATATTTTTTAAATTGCGGCTTGCCTAAACATCATCAACAAATCACGCATGACAGCTTCTATGAAGTCCATTGGGACGAAACAAAAAGCATTAAATATCAACTTAGATCGAAGTATCTACGGGTCATTCGCCGAAATTGGGGCTGGTCAAGATGTAGCTGCCAATTTCTTCAAGGCAGGAGGAGCTTCAGGAACTATAGCAAAAACGATTTCTGCCTATGACATGGCATTTTCTGATGCCATATACGGAGAGGAAGAATCTGGTAAATATGTTTGCGAACCGCGTTTAATGAAAATGTTAACGCGTGAGTTTAAATTGTTGAGGGTTCGATTAACGGAAACGGCCAACGAGAAACGTTTTTTCGCTTTCGCTAATACCGTTTCCGCATTAAATTATCAAAAAACAAACGATGCGCATGGTTGGATAGGATTACGCTTCCAATTAAAACCTAATGGCCCAGTAAACAATGTAGTCATCCACGTAAACATGTTGGATAATGACAATATTTTACAGCAACAAGCCTTAGGAGTTATTGGAGTTAATTTATTGTATGGTTGCTATTTCTTACACGCAGATCCAGAAAAATTATTGCTGTCATTATTGGACGACCTCTCCACAGATCGCATTGAAATAGATATGATTCGTTTCGAAGGGGATGATTTTGCGGACGTGGATAATCGGTTAATGTCGTTGTATTTAGTTAAACACGGATATACTCAGGCAGCCGTTTTTGGACCAGATGGCACCGTCATGCAACCTTATGATGCCTTAGCGAAAAAGCATATTGTAGCAATTCGCGGTCGCTTCAGACCTGTTACAAACATCTTTTTAGATATGTTGAAAAAAGGTCAGGCACAATTCGAGCAAGAATCTGATGTGGATGATGATAAAATATGTGTGCTTTCGGAATTAACCTTACGCAGCTTAGAAGATGGATCACATCACATTAATGAAAAGGATTTCCTTGACCGCGTAGATATTTTATGTTCACTCGGACAGACTGTACTTATTTCGAATTTCCACGAATACTTCAAACTAGTAGCTTTCTTAACCAAATTTTCTCGCCTAAAAATGGCCTTGATTATGGGTATGCCAAACTTGGAGTACATATTTGAAGAAAAACACTACAATCAAAACGACGGTGGGATTTTATCGGCATTTGCATATTTATTTGGCCCGAATATAAAATTGTATTTGTACCCAACGATTGATGATGGAGGTGCGGTACTTAATTTAAAGACATTCAAAGCGGCGCCCCATTTACGCGGTTTATTGCAATATTTAATCGATAATAAGAAGTTAGAGGATATTAAAAAGTCAGACGAAAAATTGATGAATATCCGCACCGATAAAGTTTTAGCAATGATCCAACAAGGCGCTGGAGACTGGGAAAAGTTAGTCCCAGAATCCGTTGGCAAACTGATTAAGGAACATGCATTGTTTGGTTTTCCTCAGTAACAAATTATCAGTTTAGCGGCCCGAAAAAGATCAAAATTTCCCTATTTTTGTTGCCCGATTGAACAATAAAAAT
Source organism: Aquirufa avitistagni (assembly GCF_042715545.1). Classification (NCBI taxonomy): domain Bacteria; kingdom Pseudomonadati; phylum Bacteroidota; class Cytophagia; order Cytophagales; family Flectobacillaceae; genus Aquirufa; species Aquirufa avitistagni. The sequence continues at coordinate 127,879 of NZ_JBBKXZ010000002.1, forward strand.
CACCCTATGGATTATTTGGCAGGCCTTAATGTGCCCCAGCGTCAAGCAGTTGAACATATCGACGGCCCTTTAATGATTATCGCTGGTGCAGGCTCGGGGAAAACCCGCGTTTTGACCTACCGAACTGCCTATTTAATTGAGAAAGGTGTAGATCCATTTAGCATCCTGTTACTAACATTTACGAATAAAGCTGCTGGCGAAATGCGCCATCGGATTGAAAATGTAATCGGAACCCAGGCTAAAAATATTTGGATGGGCACATTCCACTCCGTTTTTGCTAAAATCTTACGTTTTGAGGGTACGCGTTTAGGCTACACGTCCAACTTCTCAATTTATGATACAGATGATTCGAAATCGTTGATTCGAGCACTCATCAAAGAGCAGAACTTGGATGATAAAATATACAAAGTTAACCTTGTGCTAAATCGGATTTCTAATGCAAAAAATAGGCTGATTGGACCGGATCAATACATGGCCAGCTCCGTATTAGAACAGGAAGATCGCTATGCAAAAATCCCGATGATGGGTCAGCTTTACAAATTGTATGGCCAGCGCTGTTTTCAAGCGAATGCGATGGATTTCGATGACCTCCTTTTTCAAACCAACATACTTTTTAGGGATCATTTAGATGTTTTAAATAAATACCAGCACAAGTTTAAACATGTGATGGTGGATGAGTTTCAGGATACTAACGTGTCTCAATATCTGATTACGAAAAAACTATCGGCAGTTAATCAAAACATCTGTGTGGTAGGTGATGATGCCCAAAGTATTTATGCCTTTCGTGGTGCCGACATCCAAAATATTCTGAATTTCGAGCGTGATTATCCTGATTTGACAACAATCAAATTAGAGGAAAATTACCGTTCAACGAAAGCTATTGTTGCTGTTGCAAACTCAATTATTGCACGCAACAAAACGCAGTTGAAAAAAGATGTATTTACCTCGAACGAGGACGGGGACCAAATTGAAATTATTCGGGCGGGTAGCGATAATGAGGAAGGGCGAATTATTGCATCGACTATTTTAGAAACGCGTCAGCGTGATGGGTTGATCTGGTCGGACTTTGCCATTCTTTATCGAACAAATGCGCAATCACGTTCTTTCGAAGAGTCACTTAGGCGACTAAATATCAAGTATAAGATCGTAGGCGGATTATCTTTTTACCAACGGAAAGAAATTAAAGATGTTTTAGGCTACCTGCGATTTGTTGTCAATCAACAAGATGAAGAAGCGTTTAAACGTATTATCAATTTACCCAAACGAGGTATTGGCGATACAACTATTGCAAAAATAGCCATTACTGCAGCCGAGCAAAATACGTCTGTTTGGGATGTTGTGGCTAATATTCAGCAATTTCAAGGAGTACGTGGCACTGCACCAATCGAACAATTTGCCGACTTAATTAAGTCCTACAAATTAATGGTCGAAGTCGAAGGAAAAGATGCCTATGAAGTTGCCAGCCATGTAGCTAAAACCTCAGGCTTAGTGCGTGAGCTTTATGAGGATAAAACGGTAGAAGGACTTGCGCGTTACCAAAACGTCCAAGAATTATTAAATGCTGTCAAGCAATTTGTAGATTCGGAGGAAAACGAAGATAAATCACTGGCTACCTTTTTGCAATCCGTTTCCTTACTGACAAATGCAGATACCACGGAGGATCCAAATGATACCGATAAAGTTACCTTGATGACTGTCCACTCAGCTAAAGGACTCGAATTCAAACATGTATTTTTAGTTGGCCTCGAAGAAGACTTATTCCCAAGTCAAATGATGCTTCAAAGTCAGGCCGACTTAGAGGAAGAGCGTAGATTATTCTATGTGGCAATTACTCGGGCAGAGAAAAAACTAATGATTTCGTATGCGGAATCGAGGTATCAGTTTGGACGATTAAAATCATGCGAACCTAGTAGGTTTATAGATGAATTAGATAGCACCTATTTGAAAATGGCTAAAACGCCAGGCAAAAAGGATGTGTCTAATTATCGCCCAGTGCAAAAAACAGGATTTGTCGAGAAATCTACAAATGTCTCAGCAGCGCAATTGATACAGAAACCCAAGCAAAATACAAATTACCAACACGTCCCCTCAGCTGATTTCAAGCAATCGGATCCAATGAGTTTACAGGAAGGCCAACGGGTCGAGCATCAAAAATTTGGGTTTGGAACGATTGCTAAACTTGAAATCAATGGTGCTGAGCGGAAGGCCCATATCACATTTGAACAAGGAGTGGGCGAGAAGACGCTCTTATTAAGCTTCGCCAAATTGATGATTATTTCTTAGGTGTATAAAAAATGTGTACTGGACTCGTCTGACTAGCCAATTCGGAAATTGTACTATATCCATTCCCGTTGCGATCAAAGGCAACCGCCTCACCTTGAGGCTCAAGTGCACTCGGCACAACCTGTGGTTTGCGGCGTAATGCGTCCGCTATGGATTCGTTCTTTGATTTTTTCCAATAATAAATTTCTAAATAATTCCGAATCAAAATCTCTTCATTAGTTACAGCCACATCTCCACCCGTGATAAAATACAACTGCTTTAAAATTGCTAGGTTAGATGTTGGCACAGAAAAATTCAATTCCCGAATAAACTCAGCTTCATGTAACTTTTTTTCGTAGACAAAAGCTTCTGCTGGTATTCGATATAAATGCTTACTGTCTTCGCGCTTTGAAATCAAAAACATATCGCCGGAAACTTGATCAACTAAAAGGCATTCCAAATCACGAGAACCATCTGGCAACTGAAAATGTATCGTTTGAGTTCCATTAATTACGCGAGTCAATGGATTAGATAGTGTAAGGGAAGGCTCTAAAAATCGATGAATGGAATACACTGATTGATTACCGGCATTATCCCCAATATCCGCAATGTAAATATAGGTTTGACCTGTTGAATTTTGCCAACGTCCTAAGGCTTCCCAATCACGATTTCGTAATCCATTAATTAAAAACTCAACTTTCCCTTGTCCGGCTTGATCCACTAAAAAAATACGATTGAGATCTTCCGAGTCATTAATTACCCAATATGAATTGGGATTTCGCCACGAAGCAACCATCCCTGACGCCTCATCCAACTCTAAGTTCGAAATCACACCTAAATCTTGAGTAACTCCAAAACTGGTACCCGACAACTTAGGATTGTTGACATAAAATGATTGACTAGCCCAAATCAATACACCTACCAAGACCAGCCTCAATTGACTATGTAACCTCACTTTTTCTTGTAAAAATATAAGCGAGCTGCGCTTCCCTCTCCAAGGGTATAGTAACCAGATCCATCAGCTGCAAAACTAACAGCCTCTCCTTGAATTTCTTGGCCCGTTCCATCTGAATTGATCCCAGCGTAAGTAACCTTTACAGGTGGTCTTTTTAATGCTGAAGGAATTGATTCTCCGGAACTCCGCTTCCAATAATTCATTTCATAATAGTTCTTGATTAATATCTCCGAATTATCAGCGGATACTGCGCCCCCAGAAATGTAATTAACCGCAATAACACGCGGATCTGAAATGATTGGAGTAGAAAAAGTTAGTTCTTGGACAAATTCTGCTTGTACATTGGCCGAAGGAATAACACTGGAAGCTGGAATTTTATATAGGCGCTTATTGTTTTCTCTTTTGGATACGATAAAAATGTCTTTGGTTTTTTGATCCATCAAAAGACATTCCATATCGCGTGCGCCATCAGGTAATTTAAATTTTAAAAAATTAACTGTACTAATTTTTGACGAAGTCCCCGAATTTACAACGGGTTCTTTGAACCAGTAAATTGTGTAATCCGCGTACGCAGCATTATTGTCGCCAAAATCAGCCACATAAACGGTTGCCGAACCGTCAGATTCTCCCACAATGGCCATATCTTCCCAATCGCGATTTTGGGTCCCCACTAATTCAAAAGTGCGAAGCCCTTTTCCTTTATCATCAAAATAAAATAGGACATTGGGATTGCCAGAATCGTTATGGGACCAAAAATATCCTGGGTTCACACGACTTGCGGCTAATCCAGATGCCTCTGAAAGCCCTGGATTCTCTACATCGCCTAGATCAATCGACGCGAGAAATGTTGAACTTGCTGTGTCTGGTGCAACAGGAACTAGACTAATGTCACACGCATTTAGCCATAAAGAGCTAAAACATAATATGCTGATTTTAATTAGTCGCTTCTTCATCCTGTTTTTCTTGCATTGCTACTTTAACATGAACTTTTTTAACTCGGCGCAAGTCAACGGATTGCACCTTGAATACAAATTTGTCAAACGAAATTTCCTCGCCCGCGTTGGGAATTCGAGCAAATAATTCAATCATCATCCCGCCTAACGTTTCACTCTCACCTCGAACTTTTTCAAAATATGTACTATCTAAATCAAACACCTTACCAAAATCATTCAAAGAGGTTTTAGCTTCAAAAACATAGGTAGAATCATCGATACGCTTGTAATCTTTCGTCTCATCATCAAACTCATCGTTAATCTCTCCTACAATCTCCTCGATGATATCCTCCATGGTAACAAGCCCCTCAGTTTCACCATATTCATTAACCACAACAGCCATATGAACGCGCTTTTCTTGAAAATCGTACAACAAATCATCGATTTTTTTATTCTCTGGCACAAAAAACGGTTGGTGTAGTAGTGATATCCAATCAAAGGATTCGTCTTTGTCGACATGCTTTAATAGATCTTTGATATATAAAATCCCTTCAATTTTATCAATGGTATCTTTAAATACAGGCACACGGGAATACCCATTTTTATTGATTTTATCCATCAACTCATGAAAATCCATTTCAGTATCAAAGGCAACAATATCACGACGCGCTTGCATCACAGATTTAACCGATGTATTTCCGAAATTCAAAATACCACGTAAAATGTCCTTTTCTTGTTCGGTTGTATTTTCGTCCGTGGTTATCTCTAAAGCATGATTTAATTCATGCGCAGTTAGCGTATATGACTTTTTTTCAATTCGTTTTTCAATCAAATTAGAAATCGCCAATAATGACTTGGCCAATGGCAAAAAGATCAGCGTAAAAAACTCAATGAATGGTGAAGTAAATAGGGCAAACTTAAGATTGTTTTGTTGGGCCCACACTTTGGGAATTAATTCCCCAAAGAAGGTTATAATGAATGTGACGCCAACTAATAAAAACAATGTTACGACTAAAGTTCCCACAGATTGTGGCCCTAAAATCAATTCTGTCAGGTAATTAGCTAGCGTAATGAAAATAATATTCACAAAATTGATGGCAATCAACAGCGTAGCGAGCAATTGTTGAGGTTTATCAAGTAGGATGCTGACAGCCTTCTCAGCAGATTTATCACTTTCGCGCAACGCGATGCGTTGGTCCGCATTTAAGGAAAAAAAGGCTACCTCAGAGCCAGCCAATAAAGCAGATAGGCCGAGTAAGGCAAGTAAGATAAGGCCAATAACGAATACTGAAGTGTAGTTGAGCTGAGGCTCAAGAATGGTTACTAATTGAATCGTATAGGGGTCGGCGTCCATGTTATATAATGCACATTTGATGCAAATTTAAGAAAAAGGGAATAGAGTGGCCTATTATTCCCTTTTTCTTACATAAAAATTAAAAGGGCAAATCGTCTCCTTCTTCCATCATGGGCGGAAAGGCAGCTACGTTACCTGGCGCTGGATTTCCAATAGTAACAGGTTCTGGCCGTGGTCGAGATTCAGGTGTTTCTCCAGCCGGGCGGTCGTTCCTACTTCCAATTAAATTCAACGAAGTGGCACGAATACGATACCCTCGTACGGTAGCACCGGATTTGTCTTGCCATTCTTCCGAGCGAATTTTACCTTCAATGTAGACTTGATTCCCCTTTTTCAAATACTGCTCAGCGATATTGGCTAAATTGTCCCACAATTCAACCCGATGCCATTCTGTTTGTTCGACACGCTGACCATCTTTCCCTGTATAAGATTCAGATGTTGCAATGTTGATATTCGCAACTTTCATTCCGCTGGGTAGTGCGCGGACTTCCGGATCCGCACCTAAATTGCCCAAAATAATCACTTTGTTTACTCCTGCCATGGTTATACTATTTAAAGGTTAGGTTTATGTGACACTGATGGCTCAAATGTAGTATATCTATTCATGAAGCCATTCATGTAAAACCAAATTATCAGTAATCAGATTTAAAATTAAAACGGGTTTCCCGCAATTTTCGAAGTCTTGTGCGTCCATCCATTGAAAATTTTCAGGAACTGGGATGTTGACATTATCAGGTACTTGGATAAGCCAAGCACGCGTAAAAATCCGTTGATGGCTCAGCAAATGCTTGGCGGGAGCTTGTAGCTCCGTCGTTGGGAATGTAAGTAAATTTTCGAATGGGCCGATTGCATCTGGAAGCTCAGCCACTTGAAGTGTTTCATGTTGAACAAACTCCCATAACCCTTGCCAAATATCTTTATCTGCACGCATCCGGACAAGAAACTTGTTTCGCTGAACAACAATAAAATAGTTGAAATAGCGATTTCGCGGTGCTTTACTCTTTGATTTATTTGGCAATAATTGTGTCCTTTGGGTCTCAAAAGCAACACAAGACAATCGAAGTGGACAAGTTCCGCAATTAGGTACCGGACTGCACTGTAACGAGCCAAACTCCATAATCGCCTGATTAAATGTAGCGGCATAATCTGTCGGGATTAACTGCTGAGCTATCTCCGTAAACTCCTTTCGAGCGGAGGATTGCATGATATCTATTTCAATTCCAAAATACCGTGCAAGAATACGAAAAACATTCCCATCTACGACAGGAACAGCCTCTCCAAAAGAAAAGGAGGCTATCGCAGCAGCCGTATACGGACCAATGCCAGGTAGCTTTACTAATTCGTGATATGTTTGGGGAAATAACCCATGGTATTTTTGAGCTATTAATTTAGCCGTCTTATGCAGGTTTCTAGCCCGACTGTAATATCCGAGACCTTGCCAATTTCGAAAAAGAAGTGCCTCGTCAGCTTCAGCAAGGTGGTTAATGGTAGGAAAGGTATTTAATAATTTATGGAAATATGGCAACCCTTGTGCCACGCGCGTCTGCTGGAGTATGATCTCGGATAACCAAATCACATAGGGGTCCTGCGTTTGGCGCCAAGGCAAATCTCTGGCATTTGATGAATACCACGATAAAATTGCTTCAGAAAAGGGGTGTAAATTGTCTTTAGTCATCTTCTAACTCAAATATACGGGCAAGTATCAAAATTTTAATTTTTATTCCAGCTTTTCATTTGCCTCTATTAAAGAAAAATCTTACTTTTGTGTCCCTTTTGGAACAAGAGGGAAAGCAAAATAGAATCAACGAATAACTTAACGAATTCATTACCGTGACTAAGGCAGATGTAATTGCTGAGATTTCCAGCAAAACAGGGATTGATAAAAAAGATGTATCTGAAACGTTAGAGAACTTCTTTCAAGTCGTAAAAGACAATTTAGCAAATCAGGAAAATATTTATGTTCGTGGATTTGGAAGTTTTATAAATAAGAAGAGGGCTAAAAAAATTGCTCGAAATATTTCTAAAAACACGTCGATTACTATTGACGAACATTATGTGCCCAGCTTTAAGCCGGCCAAGGTGTTCATTGAACAAGTTAAATCAAGCACTGACCCTGCAAAAGCTTAATTTATTAAGTTAGGTCAATAAAATGAATAGAACGCTTGCGCTCATTTTATGTTTAGGCCTGGGGATAAGTGCCCTCATATTTCAATTACCTAAAGGAAATGTGAGTAATAAAACGGGGCAAATTGCATCCGGCGAAGCAAATCGCGATGCTGGAAATGCTCCAGAAGCTAAAGTCGAGGAAGAAGCACACGCGACTCCTTTGACCCCAAGCCAGCAAAAACAAATAGCTCAGTTAAAAGCTAATTTAAATGCAGCGAAAACAGAAGCCCTTCAAGTAGGTGCTTTAGAGAAGTTGGCAACAGCTTTTATTCAAGTGGACAAATATGACAGTGCTGCCTATTTTGCAGCACAATTTGCGGATCAGCATCCGGGATTGTCGCACGTATTACGTGCTGGACAATTGTATTTTGAAGCACAAACTTTTGCCATCAATGCTTCCAAAGGGAAGTTGATGGGGGCAAATGCCCGTACTTATTTTGAAAAAGCGTTAGCGTTAGATCCGAATAACCTATTGGTTAAGACGAACATGGCGATGACTTATGTAGATACACCTACACCGATGAAGGGCATTACGCTTCTGAGGGAAGTAATTGAACAAGAGCCGACTTTTGTACCGGCAATTTTCAATTTGGGGATATTAGCCATTAAATCGAATCAGTTTGGCAAAGGCCAAGAACGATTCACACAAATATTGAAGCTGGAACCTAATAACTTCAAAGCCGCTTTAAATCTCGGTTTTTGTTTGGCCCAGTTAGATAAAGAAGTCGAGGCAAAAAAAGTCTTAAAACGTGTACTTACGGAAAGTAAAGATGCGGAAGAGGTCAAAGCCGCGAAAGAATTGCTCGCAGAAATGCAGCATTAAACATTGTTGAGTTCACGAACTGTGGACTTCTCAAAAAAATAGAAAAGCTGAAAGTCAGCTTGGTAAATTATTAAAAACTTAAACGCTAAAAGCTATGCCTTGCGGAAAGAAAAGAAAACGTCATAAGATTTCAACACACAAGCGTAAAAAACGTCTTCGTAAGAATCGTCACAAGAAGAAATAGTAACAGTTAGCAATTTCATTTAGTGAGATTGTCATACATACGCAGAAACAGGCATTTTATTTAGCAATAAATAGCCTGTTTTTGGCGTTTACTTACCTTATTATATATTTGGGTTTTACACCTGAATGAACATTCTTCTCGTCAAACATTGTGAGTAATGAACTAATCATTAATTCTACACCCAAGGGTGATAGAATTGCCCTTTTGCATGACAAAAGGATTGTTGAATACCACATTGAACAGTCGGAACCTCAATTCTCCGTTGGAGACATTTATTTAGGTACGATTAAGAAATTGGTTTCGGGATTAAATGCCGCATTTATTGATATTGGTTATGAAAAAGATGCATTCTTGCACTATCATGACCTTGGGCCAAATTTAGCTACCCTTCAAAAATTCACCCGTGATGTTTTAACCAAAAAAGGTAAAAACGTTCGTATAGAGAATTATAAGTTAGAAGAGGAAATTGACAAATTAGGCAAAGTAGATAAAGTATTAACTCGTGGCCAGTTAGCCCTTGTTCAAGTGGTTAAAGAACCGATCTCCACCAAAGGCCCTCGGTTATCTTGTGATATTTCTATCGCAGGAAGATTTCTCGTGCTTGTTCCCTTCTCAAATGGAGTAAACATTTCGAAAAAAATCACGTCAAAAGCGGAACGCAATCGCTTGCAAAAGCTCATGAGCTCAATTAAGCCTAAAAACTATGGCGTAATTGTGCGCACCGTAGCAGAAGGTAAAGCCGTAGATGAAATGGAGCGCGACTTGAAAGAGTCTATCGCGAAATGGGAAGACGGAATTAAAAAATTGGTCGATGCAAAACCAGCTGATAGGATTATCGGTGAAATGAGTCGGGCAACCTCCATGCTACGTGATCTACTAAATAATGATTTCGACAATGTCATCGTTGACAGCCCTGATTTATATAATGAGGCCAAAGAATACGTACACAATGTTGCTCCAGAAAAAGAGAAAATCGTCAAACTTCATACGGGGAAAACGAAATTGTTTGAACAAGTAGGCATCGAAAAGCAATTAAAAATGCTCTTCGGCCGCTCGGTATCTTTACCAGGTGGTGGCTATTTGATCGTAGAACATACAGAAGCCTTACACGTTATTGATGTAAACTCGGGAAACAAATCCAATTCGGAAGAGGACCAAGAAGCTACCGCATTAAGTGTAAATAGAGAAGCGGCCAAAGAAATTGCCCGACAATTACGTTTACGTGATATGGGCGGTATCATTGTCATCGACTTCATCGACATGAAAAAGGCGGATAATCGCAAGATGATCCAAGATATCATGCGCGATGAAATGCGTGGCGACCGATCAAAATACACGATTTTGCCATTGACTAAATTTGGGTTAATGCAAATTACGCGTCAGCGCGTGCGGCCTGAAATGAATGTGTCCACGCACGAGACTTGTCCTAGTTGTGCAGGTACAGGGAGTATCACAGCAAGTATTGCTGTTTCTGAGATTATTGCCCAACATGTCGAGCATCTTGTGACGAAGCAAAATGAGAAGAAATTAACCTTGTTAGTTCACCCATTCTTATCAGCTTACTTTACCAAAGGATTCCCATCGATTCGCATGAATTGGTTTGTGAAATACAAAACATGGATTTCCATCATGGAAGACTCCTCATTTGGCATTACAGAATTTAAGTTCTTAAACCAAAATGGAGATGAAATTGAAATATCATCTTAGGCATTTTTCCCTGCTAACTTTTTTTCTACCATTGGCCTTCAATACGCAAGGCCAATGGTGGAAATTAACTGAAGAGGCTGAAAAAGAACGTTCCAAAGGAATGCTCCTACTCACAGCCGAAGTACAAATTGAAGCTACCACGGCCATCAATCAAATGTACAACTTTCACTTCCCGGAGGCGGAACGTGAATTCAATTACCTTAAAGTTAAATACCCCAAACATCCCCTGCCCGATTTCCTTCTCGGCCTAATGCAGTGGTGGAAAATTGTTCCCAACACTAAAAGTGAAGTATACGATGATCGATTGATTGAGTATATGGATAGAAGTATTGAAAAAGCAGAAGTAATTTGGGATGAAACCGAAAATCCAGAAGCAGCTTTCTTTATGGCGGCGGCTTATGGATTCAAAGGCCGATTACATGCAGAAAGGAAGAATTGGACTCGAGCAACTTTAGCCGCCAAAAATGCACTTAAGTACTTAGAGTATTCACGTAATTTTGCCGACTTCAGTCCAGAGCTTATGTTTGGTGATGGATTGTATAATTATTATTACCATTTCATTAAGCAAAATTTTCCACTATTGAGGCCCGTACTTTGGTTGTTCCCAAAGGCCAATAAATTACAAGGTATAAAGCAATTAGAGCAAGTTAGCTACCAAGCATTTTACACGCGAACAGAGGCGCGCTACTTCTTGTTACAAATTTATGCTATGGAAAATATGACCGATAAGTCATACGATATGGCCAAATATACCCATGAAAATTTTCCTGAAAATCCATTTTTTCACCGCTATCATGCACGTGCAGCATTCATGGTTGGGAGAATGGACGAAGCTGAGGAGCAAGCCAAATCCATTCTAGATCGCATTGAAAAACATCAAGTAGGCTATGAAGGTGTATCAGGTCGTTACGCAAGCTATATTTTAGGATACTATAATCTATATGTTTTCAAAAATTCTACCGAAGCAAAAAAACGCTTTTTACAATGCCTGGAATTCAGCAAGCAAACGGATGGAATGGAATCCGGCTACTATTGGGCTTCTGTACTTGGCCTAGCACGCATTGCTTTTCAGGAATCAAATTTTGATTTAGCCGTAAGCTATTGCAAAGAGGTATTAGATAAAGCCGACAAAAAATCGGCCCAACATACCGAGGCAAAAAAGCTCTTATCAGAATCAAAAAAGGCCAGAAGAAGGCAAAAATAGGGATGATATTTATGTATCTTTAAAGCTGAAATTCGATTATGAAAGCGGAGTTAATTAAAAAGTATTTTCCTGAGATCTCGGACACTCAGCTACAGCAATTTGAACAATTGTTCCCTTTATATGTCGAGTGGAATGAAAAGATCAATGTTATATCGCGTAAGGATATCGACAACTTAATGTTGCACCATGTCCTTCATTCTATGGCAATCGCCAAATTCATCCAATTTAGACCCGGAACTGAAATTTTAGATGTTGGCACCGGTGGTGGATTTCCTGGAATCCCCTTAGCCATTCTATTTCCGGAATGTTCATTTTTATTGGTGGATAGTATTGGGAAAAAAATAAAAGTAGTCGAAGGCGTGGCAGAAGGACTTGGTTTAAAGAATGTTCGTGCCGAACACATCCGAGCAGAAGATGTAGATCAAGATTTTGAATTCATCATCAGTAGGGCCGTCACACGCTTAAGCCCATTCTATTATTGGGTCCGCAAAAAAATTAGCCCAAATCATTTTCATACACATAGAAATGGTTTAATCTTGTTAAAAGGAGGCGATTTAAAAGAAGAAATTGAAGAATTAGAGCGGAAAACAAAAGTAATTGACTTGCCTTCTTACTTTGAAGAACCATTTTTTGAAACCAAAAAACTCGTTTACGTTCCCATGTAAATTATTGATATGGAGTCAATTTCAGTCGCATTATGTACGTATAACGGGGAGGAATTTTTACCCAAACAACTTGATTCTATCAAGCAACAAACAAAACCTATACATGAATTGGTTGTATGTGATGATGGATCACGCGATGCAACAATCGAAATTCTAGAAAAATTTAGACAGTCAGTTAATTTCCCCGTTATTATTCACCGGAATTCGAATAACCTTGGAAGCAGCAAAAATTTTGAACAATGTCTTCAAAAATGCTCGGGCGAGATTATCTTTTTATGTGATCAAGATGATGTCTGGATGCCAAACAAAGTGGAAATAATGACTGCCTATTTCCAAGCACATAGCAATCAAGATGCCGTATTTTCAAATGCGCAAATTATTGACCAGCGAGGCTTAAAGACGGGGAATACCTCATTTAATCAAATAGAATTTAACCAGCTAGCACAAGCCAAATGGATAGCGGGTGGCTCATTTGAAATACTTTTAAAAGGCTACGTGGTTACAGGTGCTACTATGGCCATCCGTAAGCATTGTTTACCTAACTTATTGCCGGTACCTGAGATTATTCCTGAATTAATTCATGACGGTTGGATGGCACTCATGCTAGCGATAAACAATCAAATTGGTTTTATTGCAGAACCCCTAATCCAATACCGAGAGCACGAAAGCCAACAAGTGGGCCTAAAAGCAAAAAATCAACCCGTTTCCTTAATGGATCGTTTCACAAGATCTAGAAACGATAAGTTATTGCGTATTCAAAAAAAACATGCGGATGCTAAAGCACTGTATCAATACATTAATGCGTTGCCTAATGTGCCGATTGACGTTATCCATAAACTTCAACATCGGTTCGAATTTTATGCCATGCGCGCTCAATTACCTAGTAATCGCTTATTAAGAATTGTGCCAATTTATAAATTTGCTCTCGTAGGTGCGTATAAAAATCTTGAAGGGGGAAAGTGGTGGAGACCCATACTAGGAGACTTATTCGAATGATATGCAGCAAGTAGCAGTTGTTATTCCAGTTTATCAGGCAAAGCTTTCTACAAATGAGCAGATGTCGTTGCGTCAGTGCCAAAAAGTTTTAGGGAAGCACCCCATTATAATTGTAGCACCGGATGAGTTGAATACAGAATTCCTTGATGCATATATACAGACATATAAAGTTGTAAGATTCCCTGCCAAATATTTCATTAGTCCTAAAACATATAATCATTTACTTGTTAGTGAGGCATTTTACCATGCATTCATCGGGTTTGAATACATACTAATTTACCAACTCGATGCTTACGTATTTGATGATCAATTAGTAGACTGGTGTAATAAGGGATATGATTATATAGGAGCCCCCAAGTTAAAAAAGGAGCATTTAGCAGGTAAAGATTCATTATTAAGTGTGCCAATACTTATGAATGGTGGCCTTTCATTACGTAATGTAAAATCGATACTTCGTTACATCCGATTCTACGGATACTTTTTTAAAGAGTGGAAAGCCAATGAAGATGCCATGTTTTCCTTTGCACAAAAACGTTCCTATCCATTCCGATGGCTATTGAAATTGCCAAATTGGCGGGAGGCACTTGCATTCTCAGTTGAAAAAAATCCAGAAATTGGAATTGAACTATTGGGAGGGAAATTGCCATTTGGGTGTCATGCATGGGAAAAATACAGCCCAAAATATTGGAACAAGTTTATTAATTAAGCGAGCGTTTGAAAATACTCTTTTAACGGTCGGACTTGTCTACGTGAAATTGAAATTACCTCATCATTAACCAAACGTATCGTTTTCTGTGACTTAAAATCGATGTGTACGATGGCAGAGGGGTTAATCAAAGCAGATTTAGATGGACGTATAAACCCATCTTCACTTAACAGGGTTGCAAAATACTTTAATGTACGGCAGGAAAGTATTTTACGTCCATCTTTTAAGAAAAAGTTTGAATAATTTCCTTCACCACGTATAAAAAGTATTTCAGACGAAAGTACATTGATGGCTCCTAAAGAGATTGAACTTGGATCTGAAGTGGCATTAAACTGCATACCTTGATTGACATTTGTTAAGTCAAATTTCGACTAATCAATCAGTTTAAATTAGAAGATTTACGTTATTTGCGTTATTGCTGTTTTAATATAGAAAAAACATTTATTAAAAGGTTTTATTGAATGTGTTTAAAAAATGTATAAACATATTTTTAAGACTTTATTTAGAATAAGAGGAGGTTCAAATTTCATAAAATCTAGACAAAAACGTATTAAGCGGATTTATAATTGAATGATAAAAAAGCTAACTTGGGCGACAAATAAAGATTAATTCAAAAAGATGAAAACAAGAAGATTTGGAAGAACGAATTGGAAAGTAAGTGAGATGGGGTACGGAATGTGGGGACTTGCGGGCTGGACAGGTTCAGATATACAAGAAGTAAATAAATCATTAGACCATGCCGTTTCAATGGGCTGCAATTTTTTCGATACTGCATGGGGATATGCAGAGGGGAAAAGTGAACAAATATTGGGTGGACTAATCAAGCGTCACAATGACACTAAAATATATGCTGCTACCAAAATTCCCCCTAAGAATTTTACATGGCCATCTAAATCTCATTTCTTGTTAAATGATTGTTTCCCCGCGGATCATATTATTGAATACACAGAAAAAAGCTTAAAAAACTTAGGAGTAGAGCAAATTGACCTGCAACAATTTCACGTATGGGAAGATGCGTGGGCTAACCAAGATGAGTGGCAAAGAGCTGTTGAAAAACTCACACAAGAAGGAAAAGTGGCACACTGGGGTATCTCAGTTAATCGCTGGGAACCCAATAACTGCCTACAAACATTAAAGACAGGTCAAATATCATCCGTGCAAGTGATCTATAATATTTTCGATCAAAACCCCGAAGATTTACTTTTCCCTTTATGTAAGGAATTGGATGTGGCCATCATTGCTCGCGTTCCCTTCGATGAAGGCACGTTAACGGGAACCATGAGCTATGACACCACATTCCCGGCAGACGATTGGAGGTCGACCTATTTTGTTCCTGAAAATCTTATCTCCAGTGTTGATCACGCGAATGCACTGAAGCCGCTTATTCCTGAGGGTATGGACATGCCCGAAATGGCACTCCGATTTATCTTATCAAACCCAGACATTGGAACCATCATTCCAGGCATGCGCAAAATTAATCACGCAGCCAATAACATTGCTTGTTCTGATGGGAAAGGTTTATCAAAAGATCTCTTAGATAAATTAAAACTTCACAGATGGGATCGCCAACCTACTGAATGGTCCCAATAGCCTGAACAAATAACTCTTTGAGTTTCGGCTCTTCACGGAATCCCGATGTTTTTTCGATCACTTTACCTTGGTGAAACACGATAAAACTCGGGATTTCATCTATACCATAGGCTTGTAATATCGATTGATTCCCATCAGCCTCTACCTTTAACACCGTTACTTTACCAGCAAACTCTCCCGCCAATTTATCCACCATAGGCATCATTTTTAAACATGGAGCGCACCACTTCGCATAGAAATCAACAACAATGGCTCCATTTTCTTTGGTTAATTTCTCGAAATCCGCCAAACTCCAAGCTGCATCATGCTTGACGGCTGGAACCCCTTCTAAGGGCTTCATTTTAGTGGTCCATTTTAAATATCCGCCCTTTAACTCCGTTACTTGAAAACCTTTGGCACGCATCACTTCAGCCGCTTGTGCCGAACGCCCACCCGAAAGACAATAAATAAGTACGGGCTGACTCTTATCTAGTTTATCAATTTCCTGAGCAAAAGTAGCAGACCTAAAATCGATGTTTTGTGCCTTGGGTAAATGACCTCCACCAAACTCACCAGAGGTACGTACATCCAATAGGGTGGCCTTGGGTAATTCAGTGATTTTAGCTGAAAAGGATTCAACATCAACGACTTGTGCGCTAACTGAAAACCAAGCGCATAATGAAAACAGGATTAGACAAGTATAATTTTTCATTTTGATGAGATACAAGGTTATATAAATCATGATTAAACACAAAACCGACGGAAATTATCCAAATTTTACGTTATTTTGCAAGGCAATTTAAGCAATTACAACGTAATCATTTATTCACACTAACAATAAAAAGATGAGTGCAATACAGTACGTACACGCAAGACAAATTTTAGATTCACGTGGAAATCCAACAATCGAAGTAGATATCAAAACGGAAGATGGCGCTTTCGGCCGAGCAGCAGTTCCTTCAGGAGCTTCTACAGGTATCCACGAGGCTGTTGAACTTCGTGATGAAGACAAATCAGTTTACGTAGGTAAAGGGGTTTTAAAAGCTGTTGAGAATGTTAACAGAGCTATTGCTGAAGAATTATGGGGCTTAGAAGTTTCTGAGCAAAACATGATCGACCGTTTAATGATTGAATTAGATGGCACTTCAAATAAGGGTAAATTAGGAGCAAATGCTATTTTAGGTGTTTCTATGGCGGTTGCGAAAGCAGCAGCTCAAGAAGCAGGTCTTCCATTATATCGTTACATCGGTGGTGTAAATGCAAATACATTGCCAGTACCCATGATGAACATCTTAAATGGTGGTTCACATGCGGACAACTCCATCGACTTCCAGGAATTCATGGTTATGCCAGCGAAAGCAGAATCTTTCTCACATGCATTACGTATGGGTACAGAAGTTTTCCATGCATTGAAAGGTGTGTTGAAGTCCAAAGGATATTCGACTAACGTAGGTGATGAAGGTGGTTTTGCACCAAACATTAAGTCGAACGAAGAGGCAATCGAAATCGTATTGCAATCCATCGAGAAAGCAGGTTACAAGCCAGGCGAAGAAATTTTCATCGCGATGGATGCTGCAGCTTCAGAATTCTATGATGAGAAAACAGGTCTTTATACCTTCAAAAAATCAGATGGTAAGCAATTGAACAACATGGAAATGGCTGCTTATTGGAAAACTTGGGCAGATAAATATCCAATTATTTCAATCGAAGACGGTATGGCTGAAGACGATTGGGCTGGCTGGGCAGAGCAAACGAAATTGATTGGTTCTAAATGCCAATTAGTTGGTGACGATTTATTCGTTACAAACGTAAAACGTTTACAAGAGGGTATCGAAAAAGGAGTAGCAAATGCTGTATTAGTTAAAGTAAACCAAATTGGTTCATTAACTGAAACAATTGATACGGTCAACTTAGCGAAACGTAATTCATACAAAAACATTATGTCGCACCGTTCAGGAGAGACGGAAGATGCAACAATTGCCGACTTAGCTGTTGCGTTGAACACAGGTCAAATCAAAACTGGTTCTGCATCTCGTTCTGACCGTATGGCTAAATACAACCAATTACTTCGTATTGAAGAAGAATTGGGAGCAAATGCATATTTCCCAGGATTGAATTTCTAAGGAATCATGAATTTTGTCAAAAGGCTTTTTTGGGGACAATATCGCTTCTATTCGATTTCAACAAGTATCCTTTTTGTTTGGATGTTTATCTTGGATTCGAATGATCTAACTGTGCAATATCGTTTGTGGAGTGAGCTAAGCGAAATGAAAGCCGAAAAAGCCTTTTACCAACAAAAAATCAAAGAATTAGAAAAGGAGAAACGAATGGTTATCGGCAATCCTGCCTTATTAGAAAAATACGCTCGTGAAAAATACCTCATGAAGAAACCTAAACAAGATATCTTTGTGATTGTAGACGAAGCAAACCAACCCATTGAATAAAAAAAGCCCTTCTAAACGAAGGGCTTTTTTTTTAAATCTTAATATCCTTACTTGATATCGCAGCTTTCTCTGCAGGATTTCCTTTCCAAATACTCCAAGGATCTGTTTTTTGACGTGTAAGATTGGCTCCCATTGCAATCAATGTCCCCTCTCCTATGACAGTTTGATCTCGGATTGTCGCGTTTACCCCGATAAAACTATAATCGCCAACGTTACATCCACCCGATAAGACAACATGTGACGTAAAGAATACATGATCTCCAATCGTACCGTGATGCCCAATGTGATTACCAGACCACAACACTACATTATTGCCAATCTTTACATAAGGCTGTATGGTATTGTCCTCTAAAATAAAACAATTCTCCCCTATTTGATCCGTTAAAACTGTTGCATGTGAACTGATATAGGAAATGTATGAATAGCCCTTTTCTAGACCTTGTTCATAAACACGAGCCCGAACCCGATTCATATTTTTTTCCGTCAACGGCGCAAAAAATTTAAACTCCTTTGGCGAATAAATTTCTTCTACTGTCTCAAATGGAACCAGAGGTAATCCATGAAATGTAGGCTCCTTAATATAATCTTGCTCAACTGTAAAGGCAACTACCTCATGATCCGAATCATGCTGCAAGTAATATAGAGCCAGTTCGGCGGTTTTGGTATTTCCAAAAATAACAACTTTAGCCATAAATGATTTTAAAACAAATAAAGGTAATTAGAGAAATAGTAAAACTGGCAATTCCCAACTTTGTTATTTATCAAATGGTCAGTTGTCGACTATTTGTACTTAAAACAAGGGAACACCCGTCATTTCTTTTGGTTGTTCCACGCCCATCAACTTCAAGATAGTGGGCGAAACATCGCCCAACTTACCATTTTGAAGTGTTGGATGGAAATCATTGTCCACTAAAATACATGGGACCAAATTCGTTGAATGAGCTGTATTCGGTGAGCCGTCTTCATTCATCATAACATCCGCATTTCCATGATCCGCAATGATGATGAAAGAATACCCATGTGCCAAACCTGCTTTCACAACAGCCTCCGCACAGGAATCTACCGTTTCTACTGCCTTTACAACTGCCTCAAAAACTCCGGTATGGCCAACCATATCTGGATTAGCAAAATTCAAGCAAACAAAGTCAACCTCTTCTTTTTCCAACTCGGGAATTAAGGCGTCACATAAATCAGCTGCCGACATCTCCGGTTGCAAATCGTATGTAGCGACCTTTGGTGAATTTCGTAATATATTTTCTTGACCCTTGAACAATTGCTCACGACCACCAGAAAAGAAGAACGTTACGTGAGGATATTTCTCCGTTTCGGCGATACGAATTTGCTTTTTACCTGCACCTTCTAACACCTCTCCCATCGTCATAGGTAAATTTGAGTCATTGAAAATAACTTTGACATTTTGGAATTCTTTATCGTATTCTGTCATCGTCAGGTAATACAAATCCAATTTGTGCATATTTTCCTCATGGAAATCTCGCTGCGTTAACGCTTGCGTAATTTCACGACCACGATCCGTGCGGAAATTGAAACAAATAACCACATCACCTGAAGCTATTTTTGCCAACGGTTTTCCTGCTGCATCTGTAGCAATAATTGGCTTAATAAATTCATCTGTCACCCCAGCATCATAACTTGATTGAATAGCCGCTAAGACATCCTGCGTGGGCGTACCTTCCGCATCCACCATGGCATGATAAGCCAAGGCCACACGTTCCCAACGATTATCGCGGTCCATAGCAAAATAACGACCCGTTACAGATGCAACAGCAGTTCCTGTTTTCTTTGTATGGTTGACTAGATCAGTCATGAATTTCATTCCCGACTTCGGATCTGTATCACGACCATCCGTAAATGCGTGGACAAAAACATTTGTCAAACCCGCATCAGATGCAGAAGTCATCAAAGATTTGATATGTTCAATGTGTGCGTGAACGCCTCCATCTGAAACCAAGCCCATGAAATGAACTGATTTATTTTCTTTCTTCGCATAATCAAAAGCCTTCGCTAACTCAGGTTCTTGACCTAATGTATTTTCGCGAACAGCTTTGTTGATGCGTACCAAATTCTGATATACCACACGCCCTGCACCCAAGTTCATGTGTCCTACCTCGGAATTACCCATTTGGCCTTCTGGCAAACCTACGGCCTCACCGGATGCTTCCAACTTTGAATGCGCATATTTCGAATATAATGAATCAATAAACGGTGTCTTTGCCGCATCGATAGCTGAAACTTTTGGGTTGGTAGCGATTCCCCAACCATCTAAAATCATGAGTACAACTTTCTTATTCACAGGTTATCATTTAGTGTATCCTACAAAAATAGCCAAAAAGCTATAAACGCATACGCATTTGCTTAGCTAATGCCAAAATATCATTCCCTTCAATGGTTTTTTTAGCCGAACCAAATATGGAAACTTCCAACATCGCCTCGCCTAACTCTTTTAGCGTACAAGCCATGTGTGGAACCAATGCATTCAAAATCGGGAAGGTCCAATTAATGTATTTATAGAATGGTAAGGCATTTTTCAAACCGGGAGTTGGCTTAATCATGGCAGGTCTAAATGAATAATAGTCTCCAAAACCCAATTTCGATAGGTCATTTTCAGTTTTTCCTTTCACACGTGCCCATGCTAATCGCCCTTGCTCTGTCGAATCAGTTCCTGCCCCAGAAATATAGCTAAACGACATATTCGGGTTTTCTTCTTGTAATACGTGCGCAAATCCTAGTGTCAAGTCATATGTTTTTTGCTTATACTCCTCGGCATTCATCCCAACAGAGGAAACGCCAAGGCAAAATAAACAGGCATCGTAGCCTTTAATAGCTTCGCGCATTTCTTCTGGTTTCAAAAAATCAGTCAGTAGATATTCTGTGACCTTTGGATGATCCACTCCGCAAGGTTTGCGGTTGATGACCAAGATTTGGTTGACATAGGGAGAAAGGATTGCTTCATGCAACACTCCTTCCCCCACCATACCGGTAGCACCTGTAATGATTAATTGCTTTTGTAAATTTTCCATTGTAGACTTGAATAATATTTAAAACCTATTTATGACTTCGAGAAGAAATTTCCTCCAACAAGCCGGAATGGCAACCGCTGCAAGCAGCCTTTTACCTAATGCAAAAACTTCTATGACCTTTGTTCACCACGTCCTATTTTGGGCTAAAAACCCAGCCAATGAAGCCGAAAAAACGCAATTGTTGGCCGCTTTAAAACAATTAGGCACTTTACCTATGATACAAATGGCGCATGTAGGTAAACCAATTGTAACGGAATTCGACAAAGGAGCCACGGATGGAAGTTATACTTTTTCTGTCGTTTTAGTATTCGAAAATGCAGCGAAAGAATCCGAATATTTGTACCACCCGTTGCACAAGAAGTTCATTGATGCCAACAAACACTTGTGGGGAAAAGTTCAAGTGATTGATTCTGAGGCGATCTAAATTAGTCATAAATCGAATTGACATGTTTGCGTGTCTGTCCTACTTTTAGGACATGAAACCACACTCCAGAAAATTATATCAATTAGTTCGAGCCAAATTACATTTGGGCGAGCGAGATGGCAGTTATGAGGAGGAGAGCCACATAAGCGTTGACTTTGTTATTCGGGCATTTGAGAAAATGGAGCGCGAGTTGATCAGATGGATGTTTATTCTTTGGATTGGGCAAGTAGCTATTACTTTTATGATGATATCTCTACTGGTAAAAAACTGATACATATCGGACTATTCATGTATCGAATTGACTCATCTAATGTGTTTTTGTAGGTTTGAAACATGGAAGCGAAATCAATTCAATTGTATCAATTAGCGCATAAAAACCTCCACTTAGTGGAAAAAGATGCCATGGAATTTGAGACCTAGTTCAGGGAACTATTGAGGAGCGAACGGATGAGTTGGTGACCAAGGAATATTTGAACATAAAGTTGATGGAGTTAGAAATCAAGATGGTTAAATCTGAAAAAGCACTTATTATGTGGATGTTTTCATTTTGGATAGGCCAACTTGCCGCAATGTGGGGCCTTCTCTATCTATTCCTAAAACATTAAGCTTTTCGTTTGGCAAGAAAAAGCATACCTATTACCGATACGGCTAACATGCCTAAACTTGCTAGGTCTTGCCAACGGACCATTTCGGGGTGATTAAGCAAATTGGCCCAAGAAGCCGCCTGCATCCCAGTCCATAAGGCAATCAGCGTCCGAGGCAACATGCCCAGCGTGCCACCTACGAAAAATTGACGTAAGGGAACTCCCAAAAATGCCATTAATGCATTTGTAATAGCAAAAGGAAAAACCGGAGATAGTCGAGCCAAAAATACCCAAGCAAAGGATTGCGCCTGAACGTTATCTAGAAAATCCCCCGCTTTAAACTTGACACGAATCAGTTCAATGAGTGCATCTCCTTTCATTTTTCTAGCCAAAGCATACCCAAGTAAGGAGGCTATGGCATAAGCGATAATCAAAGGAAATAATCCCGACCAACCCCAGACATAACCCGTGAACATCGCGAAAAAGGTCGTAGGACATAACGCAAGTCCCATGATGAAAACCGCACTAATCCAGAAAAACACAAATTCCCCCAGCGAAAAATTGGTAAAAAAACTCGGATTAGCTAAGGCAAAATAGCCCAACAACATACTTGAAAGAACGGGTAAGGCACCCATCCAAATGAGGTATAGAGTTTCCAGAAGGATTCGGCGGTTTTGGGACATAGGGCAACAAATATACGCTTCTTTTCATAATCCAAGCCCTTTTGTCTACCTTTGCATGGCATTTTGCCCACCAAAAACACATCCATGGAAATCGCAATCATCAAATACAATGCCGGTAATGTGCAGTCGGTCATGTATGCATTGGACCGAATTGGGATGAAATACCAATGGACAGATGACGAAAAGGTGATAGCATCTGCCGACAAAGTCATTTTTCCAGGAGTGGGCGAAGCAAGTACGGCGATGGCCTATTTACGAGAAAAGGGATTGGATCAATTGATCCCCAAATTAAAACAGCCTGTTTTAGCCACCTGTATCGGTATGCAATTGTTGTGTCGGGATTCCGAGGAAAATAATACGAATTGTATGGGCGTTTTTGATGTGCCGGTTAAACGATTCGTAAGTGCCGACATGAAAATCCCACATGTAGGCTGGAATTCAATTCAAGCTTCTGGTGAGAATATCCTCATGGAAGGGCTTAAAAAAGAGGAATTTGTATATTTTGTCCACTCTTTTTACGCACCAGTTAATCCGTATACTTCTGCAACTTGTGATTATGCGCAACCATTTTCTGCCATGTTGCAAAAAGACAACTTCTATGCCGCACAATTCCACGCAGAAATATCAGGAATAGTCGGTCAAAAGATCATTCAAAACTTCTTAGCGCTTTAATCTATGTTCCAACTCATTCCAGCCATCGATATTATTGGAGGACAATGCGTTCGGTTAACGCAAGGGGATTACCAACAAAAAAAAGTTTATAGTTCTGATCCTTTAGAAATTGCCAAAGCATTCGAAGGTGCCGGAATCCAACGACTACATTTAGTTGACTTAGACGGAGCGAAAGCAAAAGAAATTGTTAATGCTGCCGTTTTAGAGCGTATTGCGTCGAACACTTCCCTACATATTGATTTTGGCGGCGGGGTACAATCAGACGAAATGATTGACCGAGCTTTTTCAGCCGGTGCAGCACAAATTACGGCGGGGAGTATAGCTGTACGGAATCCTGAATTAGTTCATGGTTGGTTCAAAAAATACGGAACAGATAAAATCATATTAGGTGCCGATGCACACAACGAGCAAATCGCTTTGTCCGGTTGGCAAGAAAATTCTAACATTTCCATTTATGATTTTCTCACCGATTATCAAGTGGCTGGAGCTCAATATGTCATTTCAACTGACGTAGCGAAGGACGGTTTATTGCAAGGCCCGAGCTTTGATTTGTATGAAAAAATCCAGGCAAATAACCCTGGATTAAATATAATTGCGAGTGGTGGAGTTGCCAACTTACCAGATTTGGTACAATTACGCGAAATGAATTTATTCGGTGTGATTGTTGGCAAAGCCTTTTACGAGGGCCGCATTACACTTAAAGATCTAGCCACTTTTGCCAAAGAATCTCTATGCTAACGAAACGAATTATTCCTTGTTTGGATATTAAAGAAGGTCGGACTGTGAAGGGGACCAACTTTGTGGATTTGCGGGATGCGGGAGATCCTGTGGAACTAGGAGCTTTGTATGCGGAACAAGGGGCAGACGAATTAGTCTTTTTGGATATCACGGCCACAGTAGATAACCGGAAGACCTTAGTCAATCTAGTCCGTGAAGTTGCGCGTCACGTGAATATTCCGTTTACAGTAGGTGGCGGAATTAGTAGCATCGAAGATGTTTCAGCCTTATTGAATGCTGGTGCCGACAAGGTTTCTATTAACTCATCGGCGGTTCGTCGGCCTGAATTAATTGACGAATTGGCCTTACAATTCGGATCACAATGTATAATCGTCGCGATTGATACTCGATTTGTGGAAGGAAATGATTGGGTTCATACCCATGGAGGCCGGAATATTACGGAAATTCAAACCATGGCATGGGCCAAAGAAGTCGAATCACGAGGTGCTGGTGAGATTTTATTGACTTCAATGGATGCCGACGGCACAAAAGCTGGTTTTGCAAATGGCTTAACAAGTCGTATTTCATCACAGTCTTCGATCCCAATCATTGCATCAGGCGGAGCAGGATCCATGGAGCATTTTTATGAGGTTTTCACGGAAGGAAAAGCTGATGCCGGGTTGGCAGCAAGTATATTTCACTTCAAGGAAATTGAGATTATCGAATTGAAAAAATACTTAGCGAACAAAGGAATTCCCATGCGGATATACTAATTTAACCCTTATGAGTTTACAACCAGATTTTTCAAAAGGTTTAGTCCCTGCCATCATTCAAGATGCAAGCACGCTAAAAGTGCTTATGCTCGGGTACATGAACGAAGAGGCCTATACCCAAACCATCGCAGAAAAACGGGTAACCTTTTTTTCACGCTCAAAAAATCGCTTATGGACCAAAGGTGAGACATCTGAAAACTATTTAGATGTTGTCAATGTTGCTGTTGATTGTGACCAAGACACTATTTTAATCCAGGCGAATCCAGCTGGGCCAACATGCCATACGGGATCAGAAACTTGTTTTAACGAATCAAACACAGATAATGCAGCCTGGTTGGATCACTTAAAACACATCATTCGATCACGCAAAAATGCCTCCTCTGATTCTTCATATACGGCTTCCTTATTCCAAAAAGGCACGCACAAAATTGCTCAAAAAGTGGGCGAAGAAGCCGTTGAATTAGTCATAGAAGCCCTGATGAAAAATGACGATATGTTCAAAGGGGAAGCAGCTGATTTAATTTTCCACTTATTGGTTTTACTGGAAGACCGAGGAATTGGGTTAGAAGAAATCGTTAAGACATTACAAGCTAGACATCAGAAATAACATGATTGGATTTATTATTCGTTACATTATTATTGCCGGAGTGGTCATGATTATACCCCGTTATTTAAAGGGGATCACAGTAGATGGATTTACAACAGCCTTATTAGTAGCGCTTGCGATGGGATTTTTGAATTCCTTCGTTAAACCTATTTTGAAAATTATCAGTTTGCCGATAACCTTTATGACACTAGGGCTATTTTCGCTGGTAATTACCGTAGGAATGGTGTATTTGGTCGAAGTATATGTACCCGGCTTTAAGGTAAGCGGATTCATCGCCCCATTGATTTTTAGTTTTATTGTTGGCTTTACTAATTCCGTCTTAGGAATGTTCAGCAAATAAATCAAAGCGGGATTCCTTCTTGAAAAGTAATCTCTGTGGCGATACCCATGGCACTAAATCGAAAGGCAATCGATTTAGCTTGTGAAGGTTTTTGTTGGCACTGCGGTCCCGGCTCCAAAAAGTAGATATAATACTCTTGATTTCGGTCGGCTAGTTGCTGTAAGTCTGGTTTGCCCAAAATCTCATCCATGTTATTTGAACTTACTCCCTGAAAATTCATTTTATGTGCTTTTAACCAGGCGACTTGTTGGCCACGCTTACCACCGCATGCCCCACGATCTTGCTTGAATGAGGCTGCATCAAAACCGGTCAGATCAGGCTGATGTGTACAAGCGCTAAATAATAGGGCAAAGATGAATAAAATGAAATACTTCATATAGATGAGTTAGAGCACAAAAGTAAAGAAATGTCCGTAAATTGAACCATTAAATTCAGCGTGTGAATATTTTAATTTGTCCAGATAAATTCAAATCATCCTTAACGGCTCAAGAGGCGGCAGAAGCACTAGCAAAAGGAATTTTAGCTAAGCGCAAAAAGTCTGTCATTCAAATTGTTCCTCTTGCTGATGGTGGAGAAGGCACACTGGAAATGATTCATACCATTCATGGGGGAACGTGGCAAACGCATACGGTGAATGATCCCCTAGGCAGGCCTATACAGGCGGCCTTTTTGTGGCTAGCCGACCAAAAAACTGCTTACATTGAAATGGCACGTTGTTCTGGATTGCAACTATTAAGTAAAAAGGAACAAAATCCACTGAAAACGAATACGTTTGGCACTGGGCAATTAATCAATCATGCCATCAGTCAAGGTGCCGAAACTATCGTATTAACCATAGGAGGTTCGGCGACAAATGATGCGGGAATAGGCATGGCAGCGGCGCTAGGCTATCAATTCCTTGATAAAAATGGGAATGTTTTGGAGCCGATTGGCGAAAATTTAGTCCATATCACGCAAATTAAAGGGCAAACTCCATCTCCGAAAACGCAATTTGTTGTCTTAACTGATGTTGACAATCCGCTGCATGGCCTACAAGGTGCTGCACATATTTTTGCCAAACAAAAAGGTGCCAACATGACATTAATTAAACAATTAGATAAAGGTCTAATCAATATAGCCAAATGGCTTCCCGCTCAGATCCCAGGAGCTGGCGCTGCGGGCGGTTTGGGAGCAGGTGCTGTTTACTTTTTAGGGGCAAAAATAGTCTCTGGAGCGGAATGGCTTCTGAACAAAGTACATCTAGATCGCGCCATACGCAAAGCGGACTACATTATTACGGGAGAAGGGAAAATAGACCAACAAACATGGTCGGGCAAGTTAGTAGCTAATGTCGTGGGGCGAGCCGACAAGCAATTAAAGCAGACTATTTTGGTATGTGGGACCTTTGAGGATGAAGAAAAAATACCTTTATTTATGGATGCGAATGATATTTATAGCGTTCTGAGCGAATCTAAAAGTACAGCAGACGCGATGACTAATGCGGCTTCCTACTTAGAAGTGATTGGCGAAAAAATAGCGCTTAAGTATCTATAACTGCGCAAGTTTTTGAGCGGCTTCCATTATGACATCATCATTTTTGGCGAAGCAAAAACGTAAAATCCGGTCTTCGGGAGGTGTTTCATAAAATACAGAAACAGGGATTGAGGCAACTTTTAACTCCTTAGTCAGACGTACTGATAAATCTACATCAGATTCATTACTAATTTCAGCATAATCCAAACACTGAAAAAAGCTTCCGTGTGAAGGCAAAATCTTCCACCGAGAACCCTCGAAATAAGACGCAAACAAATCACGTTTCTGTTGGTAAAATGAGGATAGCCCCAAGTAATGAGCCGGTGTTTTTAAATATTCGGCGAGCGCATATTGTAAGGGGGTCGCACTCGAAAATGTGACCCATTGGTGCAATTTTCTAAATTCTTGGGTGAGATATGGAGGTGCTAAGCAATAACCCATTTTCCAGCCAGTAATGTGATATGTCTTGCCAAAAGAGCCACAAACAAAGCTTCTTTGGCGTAATTCAGGATGTAAAAGTACCGATGCGTGCTGCGCACCATCAAAGACAATATGCTCATACACCTCATCTGAAACGATCAGAATATTTGTCCCCTTCACCAAAGAAGCAAAAGCATCTAGGTCTTCCATAGACCAAATTGCGCCCGTTGGATTATGGGGAGAATTGACCATAATCGCTCTAGTTTGGGGAGTGATTTTACGGCCTAACTCTTCCCAATCTATGCAAAATCCATTGGAAGAATTTAGCGGAATATGCACGGGAATACCACCTGCCAAGCGCACGATAGGGTCGTATGCGTCGTATGATGGATCAAACATGATAACTTCATCTCCAGGAGAAACACAGCAGTGAATAGCTGCAAAAAGGGCCTCAGTAGCCCCAGAAACAACAGTAACTTCGGTATCAGCATTAAGTGAGACTCCGTAAAATGAGTTAGTTTTGTTCGCAATGCTTTGTCGGAATACCGGAACTCCCGTCATAGGTGCGTATTGATTATGACCTTTCGCGTAAAACCTAACGAGTTCTTGAAGTTCCTCCGAACAATCAAAACCAGGAAAACCTTGTGATAAATTTAAAGCCCCCTCCTCGGTAGCGAGTTGGGACATTTTTGTAAATATGGTCGTTTGAACCTGCGGCTGTTTCGATGGAAAATGAATCATTTCTAATTTATTAAAGCTTCCCCATCATACCAAACTTGCTTCACGTGCAAATCATCCGACAAATGAACAAAACAAGCTCTTTTTCCGACTCCAATTGAGCCTAAATGTGCCAAATTCGCTACTTCAGCTGGGTAAACTGTTGACATACGAATAGCCTCTTCCAGCGATATTCCTGCTTTTTGGACACAATTCCGAATCGCTTCATCCATCGTCAAGGCTGAGCCAGACAAAACCCCAGCCTCATTGGTAAATCGGATACCAGTTTTCGTGAAAATATAAGGACCAGATTCATCATGCGTCACAGCGTCAGTAATCAAAAAGAGCTTTTCTCCTTTTATTTGTTTCGCCAAACGCAACGATTCAAATTCACAATGTAGTCCATCTGCTATGATGCTCGTCCAGGCATCTGAGCGAAAGCTGGCGCCAACTAATCCCAAAGATCTGCTTTGCCATTGGGACATCGCATTAAACAAATGGGTAATCCGAGATATACCTGCCTGCTGGGCTTGTTCATAGGTCGCATCTGAATGACCCATCGAACACATGATATGGCTATTTTTCAATAGACGTAAAACATCCGGCTCAAACATTTCAGGTGCAATGGTCATGTACGTGGACAGTCCTTGCGTACGATCAATAATTTCTTGCACAAATTCCTTAGTGGGTTCTTGGACAAATTTTTCGTTGTGAGCCCCCCGTTTTACGGGATTAAAAAATGGGCCTTCCAAGTGCAATCCCACCAAACCCTTACCTATATACGATTTACATGCCTCTATGGCAGACCATATCGATTGCTTGGGTGAACAATTTAAAGTGATTTGAAAAGCAACCGTTCCTGTTTTTACATGTTCGTCAAAAGTAGCTTGAATGGCCGCTACGGTTTGATGATTTGAAAAAAGTAGGCCTCCGCCGCCGTATACTTGCAAGTCGATAAACCCTGGAACTAGAAAGCCGTCGGAGATTCCTCCTACTTCATGATGCAGGGAATTAATGTAACCATCCTCAATAGATATCGCTTGATTTGAGAGCCATTCATGGCCTGTAAACACGCGTTCGAATATCAGTTTTTGCATCTTCAAATTCCTTTTTTTCACCTACCTTTGGCAAACCTTGGAGGATTGCCAAAGGTAAGGGGGAGGTTAGTACCCGGCAGCCTGCCCATCTTTCCGCGACTCCGTCGCTCCGAAATACACCTTCCGGACAGGGTCCCAGCGAATACACTGATATCCGCCATAAATTCCACTCATATACCCAACTTGATGTCCTTTTTGCAATAATTCCCGAATCACCTCATAAGGATAGCCGTGTTCCAAGGTAATCATACCGCCTGTAGTTTCCATTTTCTCGCCAGTTGGCTCCGATGACCCTTCATGATTCATCCGAGGAAAGTCCCCTGCCTCCTGCACATTCATACCAAAATCAACCACATTCATCACGATCTGCACATGACCCATCGGCTGAAAGGCTCCACCCATCACGCCGAAACTCATAACCGGTTGGCCATCTTTCGTCATAAATGCTGGAATGATTGTTTGAAACGGTCTTTTCCCTGGTGCATAGGTATTATTCTCACCCTCCTTCAAATTGTATAATTCGCCACGATCCTGGAACATAAAACCCAAGCCATCTGGCATCATGCCCGAACCAAAACCACGGTAATTGCTCTGAATCAATGAAACCATATTCCCATCTTTATCCGCAACAGTTAAATAAATAGTGTCACCCTCCTTTAGCGCAGGATTTCCTGCTTCATAATGCCGACCAGCACGGTTTGGGTTAATGAGCGCCCGTCGTTTCGCGCCATAAGATTCCGAAATGAGTTCCGCAACTGGAATTTTTGCAAACTCTGGATCTGCATAATATTTCGCCCGATCCTCAAAAGCAAGCTTTTTGGCCTCGGTAAACAAGTGCACATGTTCTGCGGAACCCAACTTAATTTTGGAAAAATCATAGCCTTCTAAAATTGTCAACATCTGCAAGGCAGCTATCCCCTGGCTATTCGGTGGTAACTCCCACACATCATATCCACGGTAGTTGACAGAGACCGGCTCTACCCATGTCGACGTATGCGACGCCAAATCATCGTAACTCAAGAAACCTCCATTCTTCTTCATGAAGGCATCCATCGTCCGAGCCATATCGCCTTTGTAAAATGCATCCCGACCATCACGACCTATTTTTTCTAGGGTATTCGCCAAGTTCGGATTTTTGAAAATATCACCTTCCACAGGCGCTTTCCCTGTTGGATAATAATGCTGAGCCACATTCGGGAATTTCCCATAATTGGCCTCCACACGCGTTAATGCGGATGCAAACTCACCATGTACTGGGAAACCATTGCGCGCATACGAAACGGCGGAATTCAATACTTTTGGCATAGGCATCGAGCCGAATTTTTTATGCAACTCGAACCAAGCATCCACCGCACCAGGTACAGAAACGGGAAGAGGACCCAGCGAAGGGATGTGCGTCAACCCGCGCTTTTTAAATTCTGCCAAAGTCAGTGATTTGGGCGAACGACCTGAGCCATTAAGCCCGTATAATTTTTTTGTTTTAGCATCCCAAACAATCGCAAATAAATCGCCGCCAATTCCATTTACATGGGGTTCAACCACACCCTCCATTGCATTCGCTGCAATTGCCGCATCAATTGCATTTCCTCCTGCCTTTAAGACATCCAATGCCGCTTGCGTCGACAAGGGGTGTGACGTGGCAACCATGCCATTTTGAGCCATTACTTGCGAGCGAGTAGCCCATAACTTTCCATAAGTTCGATCTTGTGCTTGAGCCAAATAGGGCAATAAGAATAATAGTAATAGTTTTTTCATCGTGTTGATTTTGAAAAGTTAAATTAAGGTTTCATTCGTTTAAATACAATCTTTTTTACAATAGTCGAAAATGGAATAACAAGTATGAACATGAATAAATACCTTACAAACTAACAACCCAATCTGATATGAGATTTCTTACTCCCAAATCTGCCGACCTATTTCAAGGAATCTCTTGGTTCATTTCAATAATCTACGTACTTCTCATCATTCGCACCATCTTACAAATAATCAGAGATGGCCAGAAGTCCCACTTAGAAAAATTGATTAGTATTATTTTCATCATTCTCTTTCCAGTTTTAGGACTTATTCTTTATTATTTATTTCAAAACAATCGTAAATAAAAATTGCCAATACTTTTAACAAAAAACCCCCGAACATTGTTCGAGGGCTTTCGCAATCTACTTGAACCACCAAAAATTACGCTCTTTTTGGAAAGAATTTTTGCTTAATTCGCTCCGAGATATAATACATACACGGCACAATCAACAAGGTTAACACAGTCGAGAACGTCAATCCAAAGATGATTGTCCACGCCAAAATCCCCCAGAAGTCGGCCGACTCAGAACCAAAGAATATATGTGGATTTAACTCCGTAAACATGGCCACAAAATCAATGCTCAATCCTACCGCCAATGGAATCAAGCCCAATACCGCAGCAGATGCTGTCAATAATACCGGCGTCAAACGAATTCCTCCTCCTTCAATGATCGCTTCCTTCAAATCATAACCACGTTTGAAACGCAACTCCTCAATGAATTCAATCAATAAGATTCCGTTCTTCACCACGATACCAGCTAGTGCAATAATACCCACACCCGACATAATCACGGAGAAGGTCATTCCAAATGCCATAAAGCCTAATAACACCCCGATCAACGAAAGTAAAATAGTCGCAAAAATAATAAAAGGTTTCACCGCTGAATTGAACTGAGTAGCCAAAATCAAATAGATTAATACCAAGGCCGCCAAAAATGCGATACCCAAGAATTCCCCTGATTCTTTTTGCTGCTCCTGCTCGCCACCCATCCGGATTTTATATCCTTGTGGCATGTCAATCGTTTCAAACAATTGCTCCAACTCACCCACAATCTCATTGGCATTATACCCTTGAACCACATCAGATCCTAAGGTCACCACACGTTCCTGATTCTTCCGATTAATCTGGCTAAATGAAGTTGCGTAGCGTATATCAGCGATTGAATTCAGTGGTACCTGGCGCAATGCCCCACCCATATTCATATCTCGATACGTGATATTCATCGATAATAATTTCTCTATTTGATTACGAGAATCGCCATTTAAACGCAATTGGATAGGGTATTCATCCTTGACATCCCGGAATTTCGAAATCTCTGCACCAAACAATCCGGTACGTACCGCCATGGCAACTTGCGCCGAAGAAATTCCTTCGCGACTCGCCTTTTCGCGATTCACGTCAATAATGATTTCAGGTTTATTCGTCACCAAATCAGACTTCAATTCCTGAATTCCTTCAATCCCCGACTTCTGAATGATCTTCCGAACTTTTTGCTCCAAATCCTGAAGAACAGCAAAGTCATCTCCGGCAATTTCAATCGAAATAGGCTTACCTGTTGGCGGCCCCTTCGCCTCACGCTCAATCGCCATTTCCACACTTGGAATCGGCTTCTCGAAAAACTCTTTCTGAAGTTTCTCCAACAATACACCAGAAGAAATTTCGCCTCGCTCCTGTTTAGGTGAAAAAGCAATGGTTACTTTACTTTTATGTGGAGTCGCACCACGATCTGGCTGCATTGGATCCCCAGCATTCTTACCCACATTCGATATCACCGAATTAACCGCCTTGCCTGCATTCTCCTTTTTGATAAAGGCAAAAACACGTTGCTCAACAATTTTCGTCACCGAATCCGTCACTTTCGAATCTGTGCCAATCGGCATTTTCGAATAGATATAAATATAATCTGGATCTGAAGCAGGGAAGAAAATAACCAACGGCTTAACAATGCCCATCAATACAATTGTCAAGACTAACAATCCAAATGCACTCAATGTGGCATAGATTGGTCGGCGACCTTCCAATACCCATGAAATAGCCCGACGATACCCATTTTTAAATGCCGGCAAAGTCGTTTCTTGGAATGGAACAACCCATTTTGGTGTAATGATAAAGTGGTTAAACACATAAAGAACTAAGGCCAATAAACCGAAATTGCCAAATCCAAAATGACCCAAGCCAAAGCCTAATACATATCCAAAAACAGTTAAACTTAATAAGATCACCACTGTCCGACGGATATCCGCAAACTTAGGATCCTTTACATCATTCGCTTCTTCATCATGACGCTTCATAAATGAAACCGCAAACACAGGGTTCATTACATAGGCCACAAACAATGACGCAAACAGCGTAATGATCAAGGTAATAGGCAAGAATTTCATGAATTCCCCTACGATTCCCGGCCAAAATAACAATGGTAAAAATGGAGATATCGTTGTCAATGTACCCGTCAACACCGGAATGAACACCTCAGATGCGGCCAACTTAACAGCCTCTGTGATCGTCAATTTCTTAAAGTTATTGAACAAACGGTGTGCATTTTCAATGACCACAATGGCGTCATCCACCACAATTCCCAAGCCTAATAGGAAGGCAAACAATACGATGGTATTCAACGTAAAGTCTAAACCTGGCATGAATAAGAACGTCAATAAGGCTGATAATGGCACTGAAAGGCCAACAAATGCCGCATCGCGCACACCCATGAAAAACATTAACACGATAACCACAAAGATAAATCCAAGGACCACAGTATTAATCAAATCTGCCAAATCACCACGTGTACGCTCCGACTGATCAGCTGTCACAGAAACAACTAAACCTGCAGGAAAACGACTCTCACGATACTCTTCAATAGTCTTTTCAATCCGATCAGCTGCATTAATTAAATTAGCTCCACTACGCTTAATTACGTTTAATGTAATCACGGACTTATTATCCAAGCGGGCGAAATCTTGTTTCTCTTCAAAACCATCGCGCACATCAGCTACATCTTTCAAACGAACACGCGCACCCGTAGATGAACCCACCATCAGGTTGGCCAATTGATCTACCGACTTAAACTCTCCCACCACACGCAGCGAACGACGCACGCCATTCACATCTAAATCTCCGCCAGAAATATTCACATTCTCCCCTTGAACAGCAGATTGAATATCATAAAATGTCAAGCCATAACTCTGCATTTTATACAAATCCAAGTTTACTTGAATCTCACGCTTCAATGCTCCTACGATATCTACACGCGTAATCTCCGGCATTCCCTCGATTTCATCTTGCAAATCTTCCGCATATTTCTTCAACTTATCCAATGGATAATCCCCCGCAATGTTGATGTTCATGATGGGGAACTCCGAAAAGTTCACCTCAGCTACTGCTGGATCACGCGTTAAATCTTTAGGTAAGTCATTGCTGGCTTTGTCCACAGCATCTTGAACACGTTGCTTCGCCACAGGAACAGATACATCTGTATTAAATTCAACGATAATCACAGAAATATCCTGCAATGCATTAGACTTCACACTCTTGATCCCGGTAATCGATTTTAACTGTTTTTCAATTGGCTTATTGATCGTATTTTCAATATCGGCAGGAGTTGTACCTGCATAGACCGTTTGAACCACCATTTGTGGAACAACGATATCCGGGAATTGCTCTTTCGGTAGGCTTGAATAAATACCTAATCCGGCCACAAAAATGATAAATGTAAATATGTAAACAGTGGTGCGGTTTTGGCCTAACCAGCCGACCATATTATAAATCAAGCCTTTCCCCTCGGGCAGTTGCTCGTTCTTTTTATTTTTTTCCATGGTTGGCTTAGAATGAAATTGCTTGTCCGTCTACTAAATCTTGGTAGCCTGATGTAATAACTAAATCTCCAGCTTGTAAGCCTGTGGCAATTTCTGCTTGACCATTATACGAAAGACCCATCGTTACGATACGAGCTTTAGCAACTTTCTTTCCATTTTCTTCCACTGCGACATAAACCAAATTGCCTTTTTCAGTCTTTTGGATGATGTTTTCGTCAATTACTAGGGCGTTAGGCTTCGACGTGTCATTGATATTGATTACAGCCAATTGATTTGGCTTCAAATCTCCACCCGCATTTGGAATACGTGCTTCAATGTCAAACGTACGTGTTAATGGATTGACCATTTTAGATACTAAGGAAATACGTGCTGTAATTTCTTTGTTGATGTCTGGAAACTTGATCACGATTGGGTCACCTACTTTAACGGAACCAACATACGAGTCAGCAATTTTCGCAGCAATCTTTAAGTTGCCTAAGTTTACGATTTGTACAATCGGCATACCTGGTGCTGCCATTTCTCCTGCTTTTTGGCGAACCATCTCAACCGTTCCGGAGATCGGAGCCACCACGCGCGACATTCCTAACTGAGCACGCAAAGTAACCAAACGTTTTTCCAATGATTCCTTATTTGACTTCGCGCTCAAGTATTGAACTTCAGTACCAATTTGTTGGTCCCAAAGCGTCTTTTGCTTGGCAAACAAGGTCTTAGCCAAATCCAATTGGTGTTTCACCTCTTCCATCGATTCCGTCAAAATGCTGTTATCCAATGTCGCAATCAACTGTCCCTTAGAGACTTGTTGGCCCGCCACCACCGGCAAAGAAACAATCGCTCCACCTGTTTGTGGACTAACTAATACCGTGTTTTCTGCTACCACATTACCTTGTGCTTCTACAAAGTGCTTGAACGTAGTCGTTGCCATCGGGGTAACCGCTACCGCAATAACTTTGCTATTCGTTGACTCTGAACCTGCAGCACCTAATTCCTTCTCAAGAGAAGCAATTTTGGCGGTGATTTCTTTGGCTTCTGCTTTCAAGTTTGCCAATTCTGTTTTCTTATCGACCGACTTATTGCATGCCGCAAATAAGATAATCGCGCTTAGGAGTATAGTTATTTTTTTCATGATTATTGTTCTGAATATAAGGTTCCGTTTGATTTAGCTAACTCTACTTTGGCGATTAAAGCATTGTAAAGTGCTGTAAAATAATTTGCTTGCGACTCTTTAATGGATGTCTCCGCGTTTAGGACTTCTAGATTAGATCCCACGCCCTGCGTATACTTCACACGCGATACGCGAGAAATCTCATTCGCCAAATCCAAATTGGCCTTCTGCTCTTTCAACGATTCCAATGCATTTTTTAGCGATATCGCCGACTGTGAGCGTTGTAAATCGATGGAAGACTTCAACAAGTCGTAGCTCTGACGCACCTTTTGCAAGTTGTTTGCCGACTGGATAGCCTTGTATTTCTTAGAGAAACCATCAAAAATTGGGATTTGCAATGAAAAACTAATCGTTGCATTATCAAACCAAGTTCTAGATACTAAATCACCAAAACTATTTGCTCCAGCATTGTAGCCATAATTAGCTCCGGCTACTAAACGCGGCATATAGCCTGCTTTGATGCTCTTCAAATCCAACTCCGCTAAATTCTCTTGCGTCTTAAGAATGGAATATTCGATACGATTTCCATAATTGAACGGAATATCTTGATCGATTAATAAACTTTGGCTTAACTCAATTTTCTCTAAAGTCTCGCTAAGTCGCAATGGCTCCTGAATCGGATAGGCCATCTGAAATTTTAACAACGAATAACTCAATTCTTGCAGGCGGTATATATTTTCCAATTCCGTCCGCAAGTTATTTGCTTGAACTTCTAGACGCTGCACGTCAATTTTTTCAACAAACCCTTGTGCATTAAGCGCTTTCGTTTCCTTTAATAAGGTGTCCAAGCGGCCTACGTTCAATTGTAGAATTGATAGCCTTTTTTCATTCACCAAAATCCCATAATAGGCCTTCGTGACATTCTCTGCTACTTGTTGCTTCGATTGGGTTAATGATTTCACCGACAAATCTTTGTAAACTTCCGATGCTTTCAGGCCCAACAGGTAGGTACCATCAAAAACCAATTGGCTTAAGCTGACACTAGATTGGCCGGAATTAGTCACACCAAATTTGGCAGCAATCAACTCATCAGGTTTAGCCGCTGGATTGAAAAGGTTGGCGGGAATAAACACACGCTGTAGAATTAAGCTGTTTCCATACGAAAGGCCAGCATTCACTTGCGGCAATCCAATGGCCCGAATTTCATTAATTTTCGCACTTGCATTCTGCAAGTCAATTTGGCTATTCTTTACTTGCACATGGTGTACAATGGCGTAGTCTACTGCTTCTTTGAGCGTAAACGATTGCGCATGGGCACTGAGCGAACCAAGTAAAAATAGACCAGCACAAATTTTTCTTAGGCGGATCATGATTGTAAATTGTTTTGGTATGAATTATAAAGCGTTAGACCTTTCTCTGTCAGAATACCGCGCATGAAAATATCCATGAACACAATCTGCGTTTCAAAAAGTGTTAATTTATTATTGGGATAAAAATCCGGGTTAAAGGCGAGGCCCACTTCAGCCATTCTTAATCGAGCTAATAGTTCCACATCGATATCCTTCCTGAAGTAGCCAAACTGAATCCCTTTTTTAAAGTCTGTAATTAAATGGGCATGTATTCCCTTTTCATTATAATCGCGAAATACGTTAAATGCTTTGGGGAAGTATTTCTCAATCTCGAATAGTAGCCTTGGATTCATCTGGACGAGCATCTCCTTGACCATTTCAAAAGACTTAAACATCTTTTCTACGACATTGGGATATTGTTTGTCGAGTGCAGTCCATTTGACTTCATCCTGCTGTACGAAGCTTTCGACTACCTCCAACACCATGGTGTCTTTATCAGGAAAATGTTGATAAATCGTTTTTTTAGAAATCCCTAATTCGGCCGCAATAGCATCCATCGTCACCGACTTGACGCCGTAACGAAAGAATAATTGTGTTCCTTTTTCTAGAATACGTGATTTCATTTGCTAATCCCGTTGATTTATCGGGTAGCAAAACTATGGAAACTTTAATAGATTACAAAGTTTTCTTGTATTATTTTTAGATGGGTGGCGACAAATAAGTTTTAACGGCCGTAGTCATCTTGTAAGCGGACGATATCTGATTCGTCCGAAGGATGCTGCGCATCGGTATGTTGCCATATCTCTGCAACCACACCCCATTGCCCTAATCCAATCAAGCGATGACGCTGACCGATCGGCAACGTAATGCATTCACCTTCTTGATAGGTGCCAGGCTCTTGCTGCTCGTCCGTTTCTGAAATAGCCACACCTACGGGGCCATGAATGACAGTCCACAATTCAGCGCGACGAAAATGGTATTGCCAAGAAAGTCGTTTTTGAGGCCCAACGACTAAAAACTTAGGACTTAACTTTTGGGTGATTTGAATCGCATCTAAGGAAAGATGCGGAAAAAATTGAGCGGCAAATTTTGGAGCTTGATCTTCTTGGAGGACGAAAAAGCCTCCCCATGGGCGATCGTGATCTTGGGCTACAATGGTATACCCTTGTGCTAAGATAAACGATTCAACTTGGTTAAAAATTTCAGTGGGGGTATTTCCGGTCAATTGCATGTTTTAATATTTTGGCAAAAATAAAAAAAAGACGGGAGAGGGCCCCCGTCTTTTCGATTTAACCTGTGAAAACTTATTACATGGTCCAGCCAGCGCGGTATTCACGCTTCACGAATTGGTTCGCTGCCTCGAAGTTAGTGATACGCATATTGGCCGCATCCCACTCGAGCTGTTGGCGCCCAATATACTTCGCATTCCGGCCTTCGCCTTCACGCAACATATAGGAACGAATCGCTAAGTTACCCATCAAGACAGACTCCGTAAACGGACCAGCATAATCAAATGGAGAACTAACTTCCATGTTTCCGAATCCAGCCTTACAAGCCTCTACCCACTGGGTATTGTGACCGCCTGCACCACCGATTACGCGTGGCAAGCTTGCTTTTGGAAGATCTGCTTCATCCACACGCTTACCATTTTTGAACACTTTTGGATACATACCATACGTACCACATGTCATAATTCCTTTGGTTCCGATTAAGATAACACCATTCGTTCCATCTGGATCGCCGATGATTTCAGTTGCCGGAATACCTGCTGGATGTGGTGCCCGAAGACCACCATCAAACCAAGTTAATTTAACGTTAGACTTGTTCTTTGCAGATGGGCCATAGTTTAATGTAACCATCGAAGATGGAGGACATCCTTCTGGAATCCACTCAGGAA
The DNA here is from genome assembly GCF_042715545.1 of Aquirufa avitistagni. NCBI lineage: Bacteria > Pseudomonadati > Bacteroidota > Cytophagia > Cytophagales > Flectobacillaceae > Aquirufa > Aquirufa avitistagni. The sequence goes on from NZ_JBBKXZ010000002.1 coordinate 167,382, forward strand.
CCCAGTCATTTAAAAATACAGAGCCTACGGAACACTCAACGTTCAATGCATCACGAATTCCTAATACTTTGAATGGAGGATCTAATAAGTGGCAACCCATATCACCTAACGCACCTGTACCATAATCCCACCAGCCTCTCCACTTAAATGGAATAAAGGCAGGATTAAACTCACGGTATTTAGCAGGTCCTAACCAAAGATCCCAATCCAATTCAGCTGGTACAGGATGTCCCGATGCTGGGTATGAAATTCCTTGTGGCCATACGGGACGATTTGTCCAAACTAATACTTCTGAAACCTTGCCAATCACACCACCATCAAACCACTCTATCATTTGACGAACACCATCACCTGATGAACCTTGGTTACCCATTTGAGTAACTACTTTCATCTCACGCGCTTTTTCTGTCATCATACGCGCTTCATATATATCATGCGTTAATGGCTTCTGAACATACACGTGCTTTTTACGACGCATCGCTTCCATCGCAATGGTTGTGTGTGTATGATCGGGAGTAGACACAATAACTGCATCTACATGATCTCCCTCGGCCTCTAATGCCTTGCGAAAATCTTTATAATAATTTGCTTTAGGGAAGTCTTTCCGCGATTGTGCTGCGCGGCGATCATCTACATCGACTAGGGCAACAATATTTTCAGCCCCTTTATTGAATGAACTCATGATATCGCTTTGGCCTTTTCCGCCGGCACCGATACCCATAATGTTTAATTTGTCAGAAGGAGCCTTATATCCTTTTCCGAGTACGTGACGCGGTACGATATAAAAACTTCCTGCAGCTAATCCTGCTTTCTTAAGAAAGCTTCTTCGTGAATTGTTTCCCATAGTTGAATAATTTAAATTGTATGACTTTTTCTAAGCCAAAGACTCAAAAATTGTCCGGGTGCTAAGTTGCCAAAATACCTCGAAATAAGCAATCATTTTCTTGATATTTTCCAAATCTATAGGCCTATGGCAGGATAGCACAAAAAAAGGGGATTCGTTTCCGAATCCCCTTTTGATCAAAACTTAAAACAAATATTACTCTGCTTTCTTAGATTTCTTCTCTAATTTTTTGATCGCTTGCTCACGCTCAACGCCTTCCATTTGCTCTTTCAAAGCAGATAAAGCACCGATATCTCCCATCGTCGACTTCTCAGCAGTTACTGTAGCTGTCTTCTCTGTAGTTTTTGTTGCTTTCTTCTTCTCTACTTTTACTTCTTCAACTGGCGCACCTGAGAATGTACGTGTATGCGAAAGGATAATCTTACGTTCTTCCTTGTGGAATTCAGTAACAACAAAATCCAACGCCTCACCTACTTCAGCAGCCGACTCATCTGCTTTCGTCAATTGCTTCAATGGAGACAAACCTTCAATACCGTAAGGTAATTCAAGTGTTGCCATTTTATCGCTCTTCGAAATAACAGTTGCCTTGTGAACAGAACCTACTGTAAATACACTTTCAAATGTATCCCATGGATTCTCTTCCAATTGCTTGTGACCTAATGCCAAACGACGGTTATCCGCGTCTAACTCAATCACGATTACGTCTAATGCATCTCCAACCTTAACAAACTCAGATGGGTGCTTAATTTTCTTTGTCCAAGACAAATCAGATACGTGAACCAAGCCATCGATCCCCTCTTCTAACTCAAGGAATAAACCAAAGTTAGTCAAGTTACGAACCGTACCTTTGTGCTTTGTACCTACCGCATATTTAGACAACAAATCTGTTTTGTTCCAAGGATCTTCAGTCAATTGCTTGATACCTAAAGACATCTTGCGCTCAGAACGATCTAATGTCAACACAACTGCTTCCATTTCATCGCCTACCTTCAAGAAATCTTGTGGGTTACGCAAGTGCTGAGACCATGACATCTCAGAAACGTGGATCAAACCTTCAACGCCTGGCAATACTTCTAAGAAAGCACCGTAATCCGCAACGTTAACGATTTTACCTTTTACTTTTGATCCAACTTCCACGTCAGCTGCTAAAGCTTCCCATGGGTGTGCTTGTAATTGCTTCATACCTAATGAGATACGCTTCTTGTTCTCATCAAAGTCTAATACAACTACTTGGATTTTTTGATCTAATTTCAACACCTCTTGTGGGTGGTTGATACGTCCCCACGAGATATCTGTAATGTGCAATAAACCATCCACACCACCTAAGTCGATGAACACACCGAAATTAGTCATGTTTTTGATCACACCTTCTAATACTTGACCCTTATCTAAGTTGTTCAAGATCAATTGACGTTGCGCCTCAAGATCCTTCTCAATCAATACTTTGTGAGATACAACTACGTTGTCATTTGTATGGTTGATTTTAACCACCTTAACTTCCATATTCTTGCCAACAAAAATATCGAAATCACGGATTGGCTTCACATCAATTTGAGATCCTGGCAAGAATGCCTCGATTCCAAAAATATCTACGATCAAACCACCTTTTGTACGACGTTTTACGAAACCATTGATGATTGTATCTTCTTCCAAAGCTTTCTCAATGTTCGTCCAAGCGCCCATTACCTTCGCTAATTTGCGAGATAAGATCAATTGGCCATTTGAATCTTCTTGATTCTCAATGTAAACTTCTACTTCATCTCCAGCTTTCAAATCCGGCATATCGCGGAATTCAGATGCAGATACTAAACCATCAGACTTAAATCCAATGTTTACAATTACTTCACGGTCTGTCTTGCTCACAACAACCCCCTTCACAACTTCCTTCTCAGTTACCGAGTTTAGAGTAGCCTCAATAGCTGCCTCCATTTGTGCTTTTTGATCCGAAGTATAATTACCACCGAATCCTTTTCCTTCAACTAAATCCCAGTCGAAATCCTTTTTTACTTTTGTCATATATACTTGCCCTAGATACATCAACACGCTGGGCTAACGTGCTGAAATTAAGTGGAAAACAATTTTTAAATTGGGGTGCAAAGATAGGTAGAATAATTTTATTTTCAAGCAAATTCTTTAAATTGGAAGTTCAATAACCTATTTACCATGAAAAAATCAGTTTCTTGGCTCGCTGCAGCCATTTTTGCTTGTACCTTTTTTATGGGTAATGCGCAATCTAACTCACTCAAAACCAACATGTTTATTTCCGAAAAGCCATTTGGCAAAACTGCTGCCAACGAACCCGTTACACTCTATACACTGAAAAATACCCAAGGTATGGAAGTGCATATCATGAATTACGGAGCCATCATCACCAAAATCATCGTGCCCGATAAAAACGAAGTCATGGAAGATGTGGTACTAGGATTCGATAGCGTAGCGGATTACATCAAAGATTCGCCCTATTTCGGAGCCGTAGTAGGTCGGTACGGAAACCGCATCGCCGCAGGAAAATTCAACCTAGATGGAAAAAGCTATACACTGGCCGCACAAAATAATGGCCAACACCTACATGGCGGATTAAAAGGCTTCGATAAAAAAGTATGGAAAACAGTTGCCAAAAAAGACGGTAGCGTCACCCTAAGCTATTTATCCGCAGATGGAGAAGAAGGATTTCCGGGCAATTTAGAAATTCAAGTCACGTATTCACTCAGTGAAGAAAACGCCATTTCGATGGATTATGTGGCAAAAACAGATCAGGCAACGGTGTTGAATATTTGCAACCACTCGTATTTTAATCTTTCAGGAAATGTAAAACGCGATGTGCTGGATCACAACATCCAATTAAACGCACCATTCTTTATTCCAATTGACAAGGTGCTTATTCCAACGGGCGAGATCAAATCCGTAAAAGGTGGTCCATTTGATTTTACGACTCCTAAAAAAATCGGGTTAGATATCAATGCGGAGGATACGCAAATTGCCTTCGGCGGAGGATATGATCACTGCTATGCATTTGATAAAGCGCCGGGAGCTTATGGCAAAATCGCACGCGTGGAAGATCCAACTTCAGGTCGGGTGATGGAAGTTTTCACCACCGAACCAGGGGTTCAATTCTACACAGGAAATAATTTGGATGGGCACCTCACGGGTAAATATGGTGCCAAATACACGAAAAGAACGGGTTTTTGTTTAGAAACACAGCATTATCCGGACTCTCCGAACAAACCCAACTTCCCATCGACTGTACTGCGACCGGGAGAAACTTACACGTCGAAAACCGTCTATCAGTTTTCAACAAAATAAACATGAACGCCGCCGGGATTAAACACCTGGCGGCATTTTTTTAGCCTCATTCCAGTATATATCCATTTCCGATAAGGTCATCTCCGATAGGTTTTTACCCATTTCGGCCGCCCGCTTTTCGAGGTGCTGAAAACGATACATGAATTTTCGATTTGTTCGCTCTACAGCTGTCTCAGGATTGATATCAATAAAGCGCGCAAAGTTTACCAAGCTGAAAATCAAATCGCCCAATTCCCCTTCTGCCTCCTCCTTTTGAGCTACCGTTAATTCTTTGCCCACAAAAGTCTCTTTAAACTCCCCAAGCTCCTCTTCCACCTTCTCCCAAACTTGCTCCTTTTCTTCCCAATCAAACCCAGCGCCACGTGCTTTTTCTTGAATGCGCATAGCTTTCACTAAGGCCGGCAATGAATTTGGCACGCCTCCCAAAACAGACTTATTGCCTTCTTTTAATTTCAATGCTTCCCAGTTGGCCTTCACCTGCTCCTCCGTCTCCGCCACCACGTCACCATAAATATGCGGATGCCGCGAAATCAATTTCTCGCAAATCCCATGCAACACAGATGTCACATCAAAATCTCCTGTCTCCGATCCAATTTTACTGTAAAAAACCAAATGCAACATGACGTCCCCAATCTCCTTCCGAATTTCAGCCATATCCTTGGATAAGATCGCATCGGACAATTCATACGTCTCCTCGATGGTCAAATGACGTAAGGTATCCATGGTCTGCTTTTTATCCCAAGGACATTTCTCGCGCAAATCATCCATCACACATAACAAGCGATCAAAGGCCTCTGCAGCAGCTGGGTATCTCATATCTAAGGATTTAATGCGTATAAACGGACGTAGTCAATCAAAAATTTATTGGGGAAAATTGTATCGTCCACACCTTTTTGACCTCCCCAATTTCCACCTATCGCCAAATTCAACAAGATATGTTGCTTCTTGTCAAATGGCCATTCTTCCCAACCACGACCCGAATTTTCAAAGGTAAAGTATAATTTTCCATCAATGTAAGACTTCACATATTGAGGCGTCCATTCCATCGTATAGACATGGAACTCTGTATCGAAATCATCCAAGCGAGTCGTTGCCGTTTTTTGCGTATTAATTACGTGGTTAAAAGCTTTGGTATGAATGGAAAAATGCATGACGCCCGGATTGTAACCCACATGCTCTAGAATATCAATTTCCCCGTTATCTGGCCAATAAGCAGAGCCATAGTCGGACTGGCTAGCCAACATCCAAATGGCTGGCCAATTACCGCGGCCTGCTGGAATTTTGGCACGAACCTCAACCTTACCATATAAAAAATCTTGCTTTCCTTTGGTGACAATTCGAGCTGAAGAATAACTCCGAGCTCCCATCGGTTCCTTGCGTGCTTCGATCGTTAAAATGCCATTCTCAATGTGCGCATTATCTAAATCTGCTTGTGTGTAAAACTGCAGCTCATTATTTCCCCATCCGGAACCGCCGACATCATAAGACCAAAATTTGTCGTTTGGCAATCCAGGAATATCAAACTCATCCACCCAAATCGGCTTTTCCGAAAATGTATAAACCTTAGGAGGGGCAGGTGGCGTGGGAACAAATGGCTGTGTAGGTGCAGGCGTTTCTGCTTGTGAACAAGCAAAAGTTGCTACTAACGCAAAGCCACCAAAAATGGAAATCAATTTAGTCATGATGATTTTTTAAGTAGCCAAAAATAAGTGGAAGTACACCATAAATCCTACCGATTATGTACTTTTGATGCATGGAATTTAAACTATCATCCTCCTATAAGCCTACTGGCGATCAGCCTAGTGCGATCAAACAATTAGTGGATGGTTTACACAAAAACGAAAAATCCCAAACCTTACTTGGAGTAACCGGATCCGGAAAGACGTTTACGATTGCGAATGTGATCCAACAAGTCAACCGTCCCACCCTTATTTTAAGTCATAATAAAACCCTGGCGGCGCAGTTATACGGCGAGTTCAAATCGTTCTTTCCGGAAAATGCCGTTGAATATTTTATATCCTATTACGATTATTACCAGCCGGAAGCGTTCATAGCGTCCACGGGCACGTACATTGAAAAAGACCTTTCGATTAATCAGGAGATTGAAAAATTGCGTTTGGCCACAACGGCTGCCTTAATGTCTGGTCGGCGCGACGTCATCGTCATCGCCTCCGTTTCCTGTATTTATGGTATGGGAAACCCCGATGAATACAAAAATTCAATCATGCGCATTGGTGTGGGGGAAACGATTTCTAGAAATCAATTTTTATTTCGGTTGGTTGAAATTCTATATGCCCGTACGGAAGGTGAGTTTTTACGCGGGACATTTCGGGTCAAAGGCGATACGGTCGATATCTTTTTGGCCTATGCTGACTTTGGGTATCGCGTGATATTCTTTGGCGATGAGATTGAAGAAATTCACCGGATCGATCCGTGGACGGGAAAGAAAATTTCGAAGGAAACGATAGTGGCGATTTTCCCGGCCAACTTATTTGTGACGGGAAGAGAGACTTTAAATAACGCGATCTCGGATATTCAGGCAGATTTGGTGAATCAGATCTCCTATTTCGGAAGGGATGGCCGACTGCAAGAAGCGGAACGCATCAAGCAACGAACGGAATTTGATTTAGAAATGATGCGAGAACTGGGCTATTGCTCAGGCATCGAAAATTACTCGCGTTATTTCGATCAACGCAAACCGGGTCAAAGGCCCTTTTGCTTACTCGACTTTTTCCCGGATGACTTCTTAATGGTTGTAGATGAAAGCCATGCCTCTATGCCCCAAATTCGGGCTATGTATGGAGGTGACCGATCGCGGAAAGAATCTTTGGTGGAATATGGTTTTCGATTACCTTCTGCTATGGATAACCGACCGTTAAAATTCCAGGAGTTTGAAGACTTAGTAGGCCAAACGATTTTCGTCTCAGCTACCCCTTCTGATTACGAATTACAATTGTCGGAAGGCGTGGTGGTGGAGCAAATTATTAGGCCAACGGGACTGTTGGATCCATTGATCAATGTGCGGCCAACTAAAAATCAGATTGATGATTTGATGGATGAAGTGTATGATCGGATCAAAAAACAAGAGCGTACGCTGATTACAACCCTAACGAAACGTATGGCGGAAGAACTTTCCAAATACATGGATCGGGTAGGAATCAAATGCCGCTACATACACTCGGAAATCAAGACGCTTGAGCGCGTGGAGATTTTACGTGAATTACGTTTGGGGGTGATTGATGTATTGGTGGGCGTTAACTTATTACGTGAAGGATTGGATCTTCCAGAAGTTTCTTTGGTGGCGATTATGGATGCGGATAAAGAAGGTTTCTTGCGTGATATTCGCTCGTTGATTCAAACGATTGGTCGGGCAGCTCGGAATGAAAACGGCAAAGTAATCATGTATGCGGATCGGATGACGGGATCGATGGAGAAAGCGATTAATGAAACAAATCGCCGTCGCGAACGTCAGATGGCCTATAATACAGAACATGGAATTACGCCTAAAACCATTTGGCGAAGTCATGATGAAATCATGGAACAGACGTCAATTGCGGATAAAATGGCGAAGCCGATGAAGTCCTATGGCATTACACCGAAAGAAAGTTTACAGGCGGCAGATCCGCTTTTGGCCTATATGTCCAAACCAGAACTGAAGAAGCAAAAAGAGTCTATCCAAAAAGAAATGGAACGTGCCGCGCGCGAATTGGATTTCCCATTGGCAGCTAAATTCCGAGATGAACTACTGGCAATCGATAAATTATTAGCTGTTTAAATCTTCTTTGGAACAGCTCTACCTACCAACTTGTTCTCTGCACCACGGTCGCCTCCTTCATGGTATTCAGCGTCTTCGTTGACATCCCATAAATTGTACACTTCCTTTCCTGCGACAATATTTTTAACCGCTAACATGGCTGTCATCATACTGTGGTCTTGGTTATTGTACTTGTGCATGCCGTTACGGCCGATCAAACTAAGACCTGAATAGGCCTCTAAGTCTTCACGTATGTTGGCCAAATGGTCTTTATACTCATGGTCATACACCGGGTAAGCTTTCGGCTGGCGCACCACATAACCGTCTAGTACCGAACTAGGATCTGTAAGCCCAATTTGAGCTATTTCTTTTTTGCCAAGGGCAATTAATGCATCATCTGAGCTATCCCAAAGGCCATCACCCTCAAAGCAAAAATACTCAAGACCGTAGCAGGCCATCGTTGGATCGGGCACCATGAATGGACTCCAAGATTTGAAGTTTTGGATACGACCTACTTGAACACTTGGATCGTGAATATAGATCCAGTTATCTGTAAAGGCGTCTTTATCGCGGCAGATTAGTACGACAGTTAAGAAATCACGATAGGCTAATTTAGAAGCAGCCACTAAAGATTTAGATGGCATTTGAGGTAAAATATTGGGTATCAACTCGCGCATGGGAGCTGTAGACAATACGTGAGAGAAATCGCCGACCTTTTTACCATCGCTCGTATGCACTTGCCATGTACCGTCGGTCTTTTCGATTTTTTGCACACCCGTATTCATGATAATTTCAACACCCATGGCTTTGCTTTTCTCTGCACAAACTTCCCACATGCGTCCAGGGCCAGTTTTAGGGTAACGAAAAGAATCAATTAACGTTTTAATTAAAGCATCTCCTTTCTTTTTCTTGTTTTGGCTAGAAAATAATGCGTTCCAAATGGCACTGCTTAAAGAAAGCCCTTTGATTCGTTGAGCTGCCCAATCCGCCGAAATTTGGTTACAAGGAATACCCCAAACCTTCTCTGTATATGTCTTAAAAAAGATATTGAATAGTCTTTTGCCAAATTGGTTCGTCACCCAATCTTCAAAATTTTGAGGATTCTTAATCGGAAAGGCTTTAGACTGCAAATAACTCAAAACACACAATATGCTTTCGAAAACGCCTAATTTGAATAGCGCCTCCATGGCCACGAGTGGGTATGAAAAGAAATTTTTATTGTAAAATATCCGTGAACTACGGGGACGTTCGAGCAATTCGTCGCCTAAGATTTCTGTCCAAAAATCTTCAACTTCCTGAGATTTAGAAAAAAATCGGTGTCCGCCGATATCAAAATGGTAGCCTTTGTAGGATTCCGTACGAGAAATTCCACCTACATAGGTAGGGTCCTTCTCAAAAACTTGAACGGGAATACCACTTTTTCCTAAAAGGTAAGCCGCAGTTAAACCAGCTGGGCCTGCCCCGATAATCGCTACTTTTTTCATTCTGAAATCAATGAATTTGCAAACAAGACTACAAAAATATCCTTTTTATTAGGGATTAAAAATCAGCACTAGAGGTATTAGGGTACAAATTTAGGAAATTAATGACTTAATCTGTCTTGATTGATTTATTAAAAGGTATGCCTATTTGAAATTTTAAATCAGAATCATTATTTAACGGTAATACATCGAGACCGTATTGAATTTGATCCGCAGGCATGTCATGATAAGTGCCAAAAATACGATCCCAAATCGAAAAGATATTGCCATAGTTTGTGTCGGTTTGAGGACGCACATAGTGATGGTGAATCTTGTGCATATTAGGAGACACAATCAACCAAGAGATTCCGCGATCCAACCAGGCGGGCAAATTGATGTTCGCATGATTAAACTGGGATAACAAGGCACTGGCACTTTGATAAACCATCACAAGCCACATGGGCGCACCACAAACAAAAATACCAATGATGGCAAAAATAGCCCGAAATACACTCTCACCTGGATGGTGACGATTTGCCGTAGTTGTATCCACCATCGTATCCGCATGGTGAATCATGTGAAATTTCCACAAAACTTTGATCTTGTGTTCGATGAGGTGGATTAGATAGGCGCCAACAAGATCTAATAAGAGTAAGCCAACCAGTGCAAAAAGCCACAAGGGCATTGGGAACCAATATAAGACACCAAATTGATTTGCAACTGCCCAGTCGCTCGCCTTAACTAAAGCGAAAGCAAAGGCAAAATTGATGATAACGGTAGTAAGTGTAAATAGGAGGTTAATCTTCGCGTGTTTCCACTTGACATATTTGAATTGGAATAAGGGGATGATCCCTTCAATTATCCAAAAAAATGCGATTCCGCCGGCTAAAATAAGGGCTCTATGTGAGCTAGGAATAGTATCGAAATAATGAGTCAATGATTCAAGCATAGGATTTAAGGGTATTTGTGCTCAATGTTAAAAATAATTTAGCGAAGATGGGTAAATTTGTGGCCTAAATTCTTCGATTTTATGTTGCGTAAACTGATAATAATATGTTTTTGTTTGGTGAGTGGTTTAGTGTCTGGCCAAAAAATCTTACCGATATTTTCTCCTAACCAACAATTGACCCTGCAAGTTAATCGGTCTTTGGATGGTCGTTTAACTTATCAAGTTTATTACAAATCGAAGGAAATTGTCGGGCTATCTTCGCTAGGTTTCGTGTTAAAAAAGCCAGCTGTATCGTTGCAAAATTTTACCTTGCTTGGGGTTGACACTTCTTCGCATAATTCAGTTTGGGCACCTGTGTACGGTGAGGAGCGTGAGATTCGTAACCAATACAAGGAGTTAATTGTCCATGGGCAGTCGGCTGAAATACGCGTTGATTTCATCTTTAGAGTGTTTAATGATGGCATTGGATTCCGATATCAATTTCCTGAGCAGACCGGGTTTCAGCATTTTATAATAGATGAGGAGTTAACACAATTCCAAATGACAGGTGACCACAATGCATTCTGGATTCCGGGAGATTATGACACCAATGAATATACTTACCAAAAAACGCATTTAAGTGAAATAGATGCCACGAAAGCAGCAGCTGCAGAAAAAGATATTGCGTTGACCGCGCTTATTGGACCTCATGCGGTGCAGAGTCCGCTGATGATGAAGTCGGCAGAAGGCATTTACATTAATATACATGAGGCGGCGCTTATCAATTATCCGGTGATGCATTTAGGCTTATCGGGCTTGACATTTACATCCTTATTAACACCTGATGCAGTGGGGAACAAAGCCTATTTACAAACTCCGTTTTCGACCCCTTGGCGTACAATTTTGATTTCAGATCGCGCGGAGGACATTTTAGCATCGCGTTTGATTTTGAATTTAAATGCCCCCACGGCTCTGACAGATGTATCGTGGATTAAGCCGCAAAAGTTTATGGGTATGTGGTGGGAGATGCATATTGGAAAGGCGAATTGGCCTTTGGCAGGAGGAAAACATGGCGCAAATACCGCGAATGTGAAACGTTACATTGATTTTGCTGCCAAACACGGTTTTGACGGTGTACTCGTTGAGGGCTGGAATAAAGGCTGGGAAGATTGGTTTGGAAATTGGAAAGAGGATGTTTTCGACTTTGTGAGTCCATATCCAGATTATAACATCGATTCTTTGTCGGCCTATGCACGCGCAAAAGGCCTTCGTTTAATCATGCACCATGAAACGTCGGGAGCAGTTACGAATTATGAGCGTCGCATGGCGGATGCGTACCAATATATGGTGGACAAAGGAATCAATACGGTCAAAACAGGGTATGTAGGCCGAATTATTCCGCGTGGCGAACATCATGATAGCCAATGGATGGTCAATCATTATGCTCGGGTGGCGGAAAAGGCGGCGGCATATAAATTGATGGTGGATTCGCACGAGTCTGCACACCCAACCGGCCTGCATCGGACGTATCCGAATTGGATGGCCTCAGAGGCGGCGCGTGGGTCAGAATTTAATAATGCACCGACGCTGGGAATTATACCAGAGCACACTACAATTTTGCCATTTACACGTTTGTTGGGTGGTCCAATGGATTACACGCCCGGTTTATTTCATATGTCGTTGAATCAATTTGATGCATCGCGTACGACGCGCGTGCGATCGACACTAGCAAAGCAGCTCGCCTTATATGTCACTATTTATAGTCCATTACAGATGGCGGCGGATTTGCCGGAGAACTACGAGGGGCATTTGGATGCTTTTCAGTTCATTAAGGATGTGGCGGTGGATTGGGATGAGAAGCGGGTTATCGCGGCGGAACCAGGAGAATTTGTGACAATTGCACGAAAGGCACGTGGGCGTTCCGACTGGTTTATTGGTTCCATCACGGATGAAAATGCACGCGAAATGACTGTTTCGTTGAATTTTCTTGATCCAGGCGCGCGGTATGAGGCGGTGATTTACCGCGATGCGGACACGGCAGATTTTGAAAAAAATCCCGAGGCTTATGTGATCACGAAATCGATTGTTACTCGCAACTCGAAATTATCTTTCCGTTTGCAGCGAGGTGGAGGATGTGCGGTAAGTTTGAAAAAATTGTAGAGGTGGTTGACCCTTCCAGGATCTCCGACCCCGGCAGCTTCTAAATTAAAGAGGTATCAAATAAGTTTCTAGATAAATGCAAATCCTTCATACAAATCGGCTTCAATTGCGCCCAATCGACATAAAAGATGCCGACTTTATGCTCCAACTGCTAAATTGCCCAGGCTTTATTCGCTTCATCGGAGATCGACAAGTGCGGACAATTGAATCATGTACTACCTACATAGAAAACATGTTGGCAAATCCCGACATTACCTATTGGGTTGTTCAATTAAAACATAATAAAACCCCGGTAGGTGTAGTGACTTGGGTAAAACGTGATTTTTTACCTTCTCCCGATTTAGGATATGCATTGCTGCCAGAATTTGAGGGAAATGGATATGCGTTTGAAGCTAGCAAGGAGTGGCTAGCCTATCAAAAGATAGAAAACGAACCTGTGTTAGCTATTTGTCAGGCCAACAATACCGCATCAATTAGGCTACTGAAAAAACTAGCGTTTGAATTGGAGTCAACCTTTGAAAAAGAAGGTCATCTCATGCATCGATATTCCTATCAATGATGCCCATTAAATTGCTCCCCAGCCCGTATAGCCACTTGTAGTTTATTTGCTGGCGTAGGTAATGGGCAAGTCGCAAATGGAGTAAATGCACAAGGCGGATTAAAGGCTTTATTGAAATCAATGACTACATTTCCATTCGAATCAGGCAATTTCGTGTAGATAAAACGCCCAGCGCCATAGGTCTCCACTTTATTCGTTTGATCACCAAAAACGATAAACAATTCCTCGCCCTCTTGGCTCGCCTCCAAAGCATACGTCTTGCCTTGAAGCTTAAACTCAACTTTTCCAGGAGAATCTTCTTGATAAGAGCGCCCCGTAACATCGATAATCGTGATTTTGCGCCCTTTCGTTGGGATGAATTTTCCAGTTATTCGCCAACTAGAATCTGTCTTGAAATGCGCTATTCCAGTGAACGCCTTTACATATTCACCTTCCAAATCTCGTAATCTAATCGCGAATTTTTCGCCTCGTTTAATGATAAACCAACGAAGTGTTTGATGAGCAACTATGACTGGTTTTTCAGCATAAGGATAAACCTGCAAGGTATCCTTTTGATGAACATAATAAACGTATTCTCCTATTTTAACTACCTGACCTAGAAAAGCATCAGCATGCTCTGCAGGAAAAACGAAATCGTTTTTCGCATCTCCACCGATCGTATTAACCCCTTCGTTTAACCAAAATAATCCCGCTAAATTCAACCAGCCATTTTCAGATTTCAAACTCTTCAAACGAGCCTGATGAAAGGCCTCTATTTCTTGTTGGTACGTATCCCCCACCCGAAATCCGAGTAGCATAAACCCCATGACCCATAGTATCAAAATCCGCATAAAGAATCGTTGAAAAGTGAACGCTTCCGGGGTCTGCGACCCCGGCGACAAGTATCAAAAGTCGAAATTTTGTATGATATTTCACAAACCACACCTCATTTTGTCAAAAACATGATAAATTGGAGCCATAAACATGTTAACCCTATGAAAAAAATCGCCCTAGCCATTATCGGCCTACTGATTATCATTCAATTCATCCATCCGGAACGGAATACAAGCAATGATAACACCTATGCAATTTCGAAGAAATACATCATTCCGGATCATGTGAATACGATTTTGACGAATGCATGTACCGACTGCCATTCAAATCAATCCACGTATCCTTGGTATTCAAATATTCAGCCGGTTGGCTTTGGGCTAAATCATCACATCGAAGAAGGTAAAGAACACTTGAACTTTTCGACCTTTTTAAAATTACCAATCGCCGTTCAAAATCATAAATTAGAAGAGGTCATTGAGACCGTGGAGGAAGGCGAAATGCCGATGCCGTCGTATACTTACTTGGGCTTGCACCCGAAAGCCAATTTAAGTGATGCAGAAAGAGGCCAATTAATTGCCTGGGCAAAAGCGCAGATGGATACGCTAAAAGCAACGTATCCAGCCGACAGCCTTAAAATGAAGCCTCGTCCAAAACGCGACTAAATGAAATAAAATAAGGCGATAGCCCCTATTCCTAAAACGAGCCAAAGCAACCCATTGGCTCGTTTTTTCTTGATAAATAATAAGAGAATCAACCCGGTTAGGGAGATTACCGTCATGAAAATGGCAGAAAAATCAATCACCCATTTCCAGCCCTGACCCGTATCTCGGCCCTTGTGTAGATCATTTGCCCAGGCAATTGCGCCCAATGAGCGCTCCGACAAATGAAATGTTCCCTTCGCTCGATCCACAAACACATCTGCTGTGTAACCTGGACCTTGGAATGAAATCGAACATTCCGTTTCATCGATTCGAAAATCATTTAACTGACCCTTCACGTGGTACGAAGCGCGCAGAAACTCGACAATTTCCAATTTTTTGACCTGAGCCGTATCTGCAGCATTTACCCAAGCCACGTTTAAGCGACCGTCTGCCTCCTGCAAAACCTCCTTCTCCGGAAACCAATCCAAGTGATTTAACGTCAATCCCGTCACCGAGAAAAACAGCACAATCACAAAACTGAACATGGACAAATAGATGTGCAACCATCTCGACCATTCGGCAAATACTCTTTTCATACTTATTTTGTTCGGTAAACTAAACTAGCGGCCGACAACTCTTCGTTGCCTGCAATGGCTTGCGTTTTGGCTTTGCCATCAAATTTCATGGATTGCTTCATCAATTGATACGTACCGTGCTCACGCGCCGCCTCGATATAAATCGTATAATTTCCCTGCTCGACAAATTGGCCTTGATCATTTTTACCATCCCAAACTAAAGAATAATCTCCTGCTGAACGTGTTGCCGATGTAATGGACATTAAGTCAATTGGTGACTCACGCTGCGCATCTGAGAACGAACGTAAATCAGGTAGCCACCGAGGCTTCCGGTACCAAAGCGCTAAACGACGCACAGGTTTATGATTCGCATCCTCTACCCATACTGCCACGTACGGCCGGCGCGCTCCACCTCCTAAATTAGCCAGTTGTATGTTGATTAATAATTCTTGGTTGGCCGTCCACAATTTCTCCTTCAAATTAACCATTGAAATCGATGTCTCAGGATTCGCTCCCGCCCAAGATTCACTCGCTATTTGCTCGCCATTTTTAGTGACAATTAAGTATTCAAGATCTTGATAATTCGCAGCTAGGTCCTTCGACTCCTCAACAGAAAGCACATTAAATGCCGTTGCCAAAGCCCCAGCAGTCACCGCATCTGGGTGAATCACCGTAGCGGATACCACATCTTGCGCAGGCATTCCCGACCGTGGATCCATGATGTGTGAGAACCATTGGCCATCCAGTGCCTCGCCTCGCCGGTAATTGCCACTCGTCGCAATTGATTTATTCTCTAGAGAAACAACTCCTAGCGAAGCACCATTTTCCGCATCCAAACGTGGATCACTCACACGAACCGGTTCCGTCCAATCCCCCTTCACCAAAATATCCCCTCCCACATTCAACACAAGGCCATTCACACCTGGCGAGGCCAAAGCCACAGCCGCAGCTTTTTCCATCACATAGCCTTTTGTAAATGTGTGTAAACGTAATTCTGCATCTGTTAAACGTGTCGCCGTTCCCTCACCTAAAGACCAATGCGCCTCATTCACATCTACGTTTCCTTCTTTCCAATGACGAGCAATTTCCTCTGAAGCTGCATTAATTGCTCCATCTGTTTTCGCATTCCATTCATCAAACAAATTCAACACCTCTGATATCTCATTGGAAACAGCTACTGCCTCGCCTTTTGAACTAGCCATCCAACGCGCAAATTCATTATGCGATCCCGCGCTACCTAAAATTTGTTGGAGCCGACTGATTTCTGCCAATACCTGAGCCTCCGCCTTTTCGGCTAACTCGAACGTCTGAGCTGCAATTTTCATGTCGAGCGAAGTACCTAATATATTTTCTAACTGGGTGGTTAAAACACCAGAAACGCTCGTGGCGTTTGCGTTTGGAACAGCAGCAAGAACAGCTGCCAGAGAACTTGTTATCGGATTCATATCTAGGCATTTAAAATGAGAAAGCCCAAAACTAAAGTTTAAGGCATCAAGTCAGCCTTAATTTAGACCAAATTTGAATTTTCGTATACGTGTGTCCTGTAAAATAGTGACGCTGCCGAAGTCTTGAACCCCGGCAGCTACAGCCGTAAACTCCGAATCTACCTGATAATTTACAGCGTCTTCATATCAATCACGAAACGATACTTCACGTCCGACTTGATTACCCGCTCATAGGCCTCATTCACAGCCGACATGGAAATCATCTCCACGTCCGACAAAATGCCGTGTTCAGCGCAGTAGTCCAACATCTCTTGTGTCTCAGCAATACCACCGATCATCGAACCTATAATACTCCGACGCTTTGAAATCAATTTCGCCGCCCCAAAAGCATTGTCCTCCGGCGGAATTCCCACCAATAACATCTTGCCTTCCACCGTCAATAAATCAAGAAACTTATTTAAATCATGCTTCGCAGCGACCGTATTTAAGATAAAATCAAATGACCCCGCCAGCGCCTTCATTTGCGCAGGATCTGTCGATAACGCAAAATGATCCGCTCCCAAAGCCCGTGCATCCGCCTCCTTTGACGGAGAAGTTGACAACATCGTTACCTCCGCCCCAAAAGACGCCGCAAATTTCACCGCCATGTGACCCAAGCCACCTAGCCCTAAAACAGCCACTTTATGACCCTTACCCACACCCGCAAAACGCAATGGCGAATACGTCGTAATGCCCGCACATAACAAAGGAGCCACACGTGCTAAATCCGCTTCATCAAAATTGACATGCAAGGCATATTTTTCATCAATCACATAATTCGACGAATATCCTCCAAAAGTCTGCGTCTTCCCATCCCGGTAATGATCATTGTACGTTGCCGTCATTCCCTCATCGCAATACTGCTCCTGACCCTTTTCACACGATGGACAAGTCCGACAAGAATCAACGAAAACGCCGACTCCCGCTGTTTGGCCTACTTTAAACTTCGTTACATGTGAACCAATCGCCACCACCTTACCCACAATCTCATGCCCCGGAACAATTGGGTAAATCGATGGCCCCCACTCACTACGTACCATGTGAATATCCGAATGACATACCCCACAATACATAATATCAATCTTCACATCATGCGGCCCAACCTCGCGACGTTCAAATGTAATCGGCGCAACAGGTGCCTCCGCGCTCGTAGCGCCATACCCTTTAACTTGCATCATGTAATGTTTGGTTTAATGTGTCTATAAAAACTTGAATAGGTTCCGCGCCAGATATGCCAAATTTCCGATCAAACACAAAAAATGGCACCCCACGAACCCCTAAATTTACTCCTTCTTGAATATCTTGACTGACCCGATAAGCGAGCTCCTCACTTGCAATCGCTGCGCGTACATCCGCAGCTGATAACCCAACCGATTCTCCCAGCGAAACCAGCTCCTCCACAGATGCCAAATCCCGACCCTCCGTGAAATAAGCCTTAAAAAACACCTCTTCTATTTCGTTATCCAATCCTTTTTCTTTGGCTAATTGAATCACCCGATGTGCATACAATGAATTTGCCACCACCGCCTTGTCAAACTGATAATCCAATCCCACTGCAGCTGCCATCTCGACCACACGATCATGCATTTGTACCGACTGCTCCATCGACCACCCTTTGCGCTCCGCTAAATAGGCATATACGCCCACGGGTGCGTCAAATTGCATGGGAATTTCCGGGTCCAACTGATAGCTTTTCCACGTAATATCCACCGCATCGCGGCCCTCAAAAGCCAAAAGCGCTTGCTCCAAATGCCGCTTGCCGATGTAGCAAAACGGACACATAATATCACTCCAAATCTCTATTTTCATAAGGCCCAAGTTACAAAAAAACCCCAGGCGTTTGGCCTAGGGTTTCAAAATATTCAGATTAAATCTTACTCCGCTACAAACGGGTAATCTTCTTGTACATATACATCTTTGTACGCCTCATCGGCAGTTGGGAAAGGAGATACCTCCGCAAAATCCACCGACTCTTGTACTTGGATTTTAATCTTCGCATCGATCGCATCTAAATCTGCTTGCGTAGCTAATCCATTTTCCAAAATACGCGCCTTCACTTGCTCGATAGGATCACGATCCTTGTACGTCTCAACCTCCTCTTTCGAACGGTATTTTTGTGGATCCGACATCGAGTGCCCCCGGTAACGATACGTTCTAAACTCTAAAAATGTAGGACCTTCCCCTGCACGTGCACGCGCCGCAGCACGAGATACTGCCTCGTGAACCGCTTCCACATCCATTGCATCTACCGGCTCAGATGGCATATCGTATGCCTCCCCGATAGTATATAATTCCGTCACATTGGACGTACGCGCTACCGACGTTCCCATCGCGTAACCGTTGTTTTCTACGACAAATATCGCAGGCAATTTCCACGTCATCGCCATGTTAAAAGCCTCGTGCAAAGCACCTTGACGCACCGCACCATCACCGAAATAGGTGATTGAAACATTACCTGTTTTCTTATATTTTTCAGCAAATGCCAAACCCGCACCTAACGGTATCTGCGCACCTACGATTCCATGGCCACCTACAAAACCAACTTCCTTATCGAAGATGTGCATCGAACCACCTTTACCTTTTGAAGCACCTGTGATTTTACCATATAACTCGGCCATAATCGCGTTTGGTGACGTACCTAAAGCCAAAGGAATCCCGTGGTCACGGTACGCAGTAATGTATTTATCGCCTTCAATCAAAGCAGATTTTGCACCTGATGAACACGCTTCTTGTCCGATATATAAGTGACAAAAACCTTTGATTTTTTGCATCCCGTACAACTGACCGCATTTCTCTTCGAACTTGCGTTGCAATTGCATCGACTCATACCAGTACATGTAGGTCTCTTTGGAATACTTCAGTGCTTGCGTTTCTTTCTTCGCCATCTTATTGATTGTATTTAAAATCGATGCGAAATTAAAACAAAAGCGCCACGCAGCCAAAAAATCGCGTATTATTCTTTATTTTTACAGCTTTCCGCCATTCGGATTCGCCCTATGTACCTAAAATCGTTACAGGTCAAACAGTTTAAGTCTTACGAAGAAGCCCAATTTGAATTCATTTCAAATATCAATTGCATCGTAGGCGAAAACGGAATCGGAAAAACCAACCTACTCGACGCGATTCATTTTCTTTCGCTGACCAAAAGTGCCCGCGGCGTAGCCGATCCCCTCTGCATCCGCCACGGCGATTCCTTTTTCATGGTTCAAGGTTCTTTCATCTTCCAAAAAGACGAACACATTCCCGAATCAGAAACGCAAATCACCTGCGCGGTTCAGAAAGGCCAAAAGAAAAGCCTACTGCGCGACCAGAAACCCTATACCCGCCTCGCCGATCACATCGGAAATTTTCCCATCGTACTCATGGATCCGCATGATACGGACCTGGTTCGCGACTCGAGCGATACCCGCAGGAGATTTTTTGATGGCGTCATGGCGCAGCTCGACCACACGTTTTTAGAGAATTTAATTCGGTATAATCGCATCGTCCAACAGCGCAATAGCCTGCTCAAACAATTTGCAGATTCCGGGCAAATCGATGAGGTCATGTTGGCCAGCTACCACGAACCGCTCGTCATTTTAGGCGAAGCAATCAATCAGGCACGAATCGAATTTTTGAGAGATTTTCTGCCCAGATTCCAAGCCCATTACGCGACGCTTTCCGACGATCGGGAGCAGGTGACGATAAGACTCATCTCAACGTTCGAAGCAGGAAAATTAGATGAGGCACTACTAAATTCAGAAAGGCAGGATTTGGCGGCCCAACGGACCACCGTCGGCATTCACCGCGATGATTTTGAATTTGATATTAATGAGTTCCCACTCAAAAAATATGGTTCGCAAGGCCAAACAAAAAGCTTTATTGTAGCCCTCAAGCTGGCACAATTCGACGCGCTAACCGCAGCCAAACCGCGAAAACCGCTTCTATTATTAGATGATATTTTTGATAAATTAGACGATCGCCGAATTCAACGATTGATCGAAATGATGGCAGAAGATCATTTTGGGCAGGTTTTCATTACCGATGCCCGTCCAGAACGGACAAAATCATTACTCAAAAATCTGCGCACTAAGATTCAATACATCGCGCTATAGTATCCCCAAACGTCTTTAACGAATTTTCCGCAGCAACTTGTTGGCACGCCACCTCATCCACCTCCAAACCCTCCGTTTGAATAACACGCAAGGCATTCCCCACAGCTAATGCATCCGTCGCATCAACCACCTTACCTAATCCACGCGACCGAATCATATCGCCAATCATCCCAAGCTCGGTTCCTAACATAGCCTTCTCAGCCATCGCTCCACGAACTAACACTGAACTCATACCCGTGTGACCTTGATATAACATCAGCACCACATTAGCTAACTCAAAACAGATCTGCACCTCTTGTGCCGGCAAATAGCCAAATAGCGTAATCACTTGCAAAGAAGGAAGTGCGGCAATTGCGGCTTGAATGCGTGGCAGATACGCTGGGGCAATCGGCCCAGCTAACACCAAACACATATTTTCGTGCTCTGATGGTGGGAGCTGTTTACAGCCATCTAAGAAAACTTCCATCCCTTTCCGATCATCCAAAAACCCAAAATTCAAATAGACCTTTTTGCCTACAGGAATGCCCTGTTTTATCCTCAACGCCTCTCGAACCTCGTCTGCTATCACATAGGATTTGATCGGATCACAAAGTGGCTCCACGCGGGCAGGACCTGCAATTTGTCGGATCGTGGGAACTAAAGATTGTACGAGGCAAAATAGACTGTGGATTTGGCCGGACTGAAGGGCGCGGGCCAACAGCCATTTTTTAAGCTTGGGATAAAAGCCGGGGGCATCCTCAAAAAAATCAGTACGGAAACTAATCCCTGAAACGGGTATCGGACTGCGTTTCCCTAGCCATGCAGCTAAAGGAAAATAATCGAAATACATCAAGAGGGCGTGTGTCGCTTGATGCGTGACAGCATAGGTCAACATTAAATCCCATTCCATAAACGAACGGCGGTAAATGTTGGTGGCATGCAAGCGCGCGATTTGATCCATCGGAATTCCCACAAACGTCACATTTGAACCCCAGACAAGCTGGTCGGCCATGCGGCGTGAGTCAAAATCTTCCTTGAATTTTTCGCCTGAAACCACGATTACGTCCACATCCATTCGACCGCTAAAATACCCAATCACATGCGTGAGGTAATCCGGGTGGTGGCCGTCCAAAATGGTATCAAAAAGAAGTAAGCGATGTTTCACAAGCAGTAGAAAAAAGCAGAGACGCTAAAAGCGCCTCTGCAAAATTAGTCTTACAGACCGTATTTATATTTGTATCGATTGAACAACTGCGTGTGCTTGTTGTCCAAATTGATCGCCCGACCTTGAATAAAGGCGTGGGTCACGATGCTTGATTTCATGTCCAACAAGTCTCCTGTTGAGATCACAATATTCGCGTCTTTCCCATTTTCTAAACTTCCTGTACGATCCGCAATCCCCAAAATTTTCGCCGGGTTAAGCGTGATGGCAGCTAAAGCTTCCTCTTTGGTTAGCCCATAGGTCGACATCGTTCCAGCCATAAATGGCAAATTACGGATTTGCGTATATCCATCGCCAGAATCTTGACAAATAGTGAATAAAACACCCGCTTTTTGGAGCTGAGCACCTGTTTTGTACGGTTGATCTACCGCGTCATCGTCTGTAGCTGGTAATGCATGTGGCTCATGTAAGATAACTGCGACATTATTGGCAGCTAAAATGTCCGCAATCATGTAGCTGTCCGTTCCTCCGGCAATGACTAATTTGAAGTTAAATTCTTTGGCAAAATCTACGGCCACAAGCATTTCCTTCACCAAGTCACAATGAACATATAAGGTTTTTGAACGATCAAATAAGCCACGCGTTGCCTCGAATTTCAAGTTGGTGGCAGCATGTGTCTTTTCTTGCAAATAGGCCTTAGCCTCACGGAAAAATACACGTGCTTGCTCAATCTTATCCAAACCTAATTTCACTGGATCTGAATCAGCACCACGTCTACGCATTTGCATCGGGCGATTGATCAAGGCCGGAAAAGTCATGTGCACACCATTATCTAGCGCATACGCAGCATCTTCCCAGTTCCAAGCATCCAATTGTACGACAGTCGACATACCAGAAATCATGCCTCCTTGCGGAACAATTTGGGCTAACAAAACGCCATTGGAACGTAGCGTATTGATGACTTTACTATCTGTATTATAGGCAACTATCGAACGAATGCTTGGATTCATTTCACCTAATTCGTCGAAGTCGGCAGTAGACTTGGTTGAGCTTACTTCCACCAAACCTAAATTGGTATTCGGCGCAATCACACCTGGATACACATGTTTTCCAGTTGCGTCAATACGCTCGACATCGCCTGTCACAGCACCTGTTTCAATTTTAATTTTCCCCTTTTCAATGCTTAGGGTTCCGTTTTCGATCACTTGGCCATTGCCTATGTGAAGCGTTCCGCCTGAGATCACAATCTTTTTAGTTTGTGCCGGCGAGGGATGCATGGTTTCTTGGGCGTTAAGTCCCAAGCTGGCCAACATCAATAATGCGAATATTTTCGTTTTCATATCTGTTTCTTTTAGTCGATGTTAACAAAACGGTGCGAGATACGCTCCCATAAACTGCGCTCGTGGTTGTGATCCTCTTCGCACATGTTTTCAGCTTTATACGAAGGAGTTGCTGGACGTGTTGCCATTCCTCCTTTTTTAGCCCCTAACATTTTCATCACCAAACGTTGTTTTTCAGCCTTCAATGCCTCTTGTAATTTGGCATCTTCTGCACGGTCAAAAACAACTGTTCCGTCTACGATCGTTTGTTCAGATTTGGCATAGATACTTAAAGGATGTGCTGACCACACAACTACGTCTGCATCTTTACCTTCTTTAATACTACCTACGCGATCAGCGACGTGTAACATTTTAGCTGGGTTTAACGTCACCATTTTCAAGGCGTCTTCTTCCGACATACCTGCGTACTTCACACTTTTCGCCGCTTCTTGATTTAAACGACGTGCCATTTCAGCATCATCTGAATTGATTGCCACGTTCACGCCATTCTTTTGCATCAAATAAGCGTTTTGTGGAATCGCATCGAGTACCTCCATTTTATAATTCCACCAGTCGGCAAACGTAGATCCATTGGCTCCGTGCGCCTTCATTTTATCGGCTACTTTGTAGCCTTCTAAAATATGTGTCAACGTATTTACGGTAAAGCCAAATTTGTCTGCCACCTTCAAAATCTGGTTGATTTCGCTTTGTACATACGAGTGGCATGTGATAAAGCGCTTCTTATTTAGAATTTCCAATAGCGTTTCTAATTCAAGGTCAATGCGCTTGCCTGGTCCTAATTTTTCGTAGTCACGGGCACGTGTGAACGCATCTGTCAGCACTTGCTCCACACCCATGCGGGTATCTGGGAAGCGGTTATTAGCCGTATTATAAGAACGTTTTACGTTTTCACCCAAAGCGAATTTGATAAACGGATCCCAATTGCCAAACTTCAAGTCTTCGGCATTTTTACCCCAACGGAATTTCAATAATTGCGTTTGGCCACCAATGGTGTTACAAGAGCCGTGCAAGATATGCGATGCGGTTACCCCACCGGATAGTTGGCGATAGATATCCACATCTTCTGGATCGATGACGTCAGCGATGCGCGCTTCAGCCGTTACGGATTGGGAACATTCGTTGATGCCTCCTGTCGCACCTACGTGCGAGTGTTCATCGATGATACCTGCCGTAACGTGTTTTCCGGTTCCGTCGATCACGCGAGCGGAAACGTCTTTCAAGCCTTTGCCGATAGCCGTGATTTTTCCTCCTTTTAATAGGACGTCAGTTCCAGCTAGGACACCTGATTTTTCGTTGGTCCAAACCGTCGCATTTTTGATCAAGATGGTCTCTTGTTTGGCGATGGTCTTTTTACCAAAACCCGTGAATGGAAAAACGACATCTCCAATCACTTCAGGTTTAGCTGGTTTTGCTTTTGCGCTGCTGTCTGCTGTTGCTGCAGCAGTACGTACCGCTTTCCATGAAATCCATTCGCCGGTGGCAAGCTGACCCGTTCCGCCGATGTCGGTGCCGTTCCAATTTCCAGATAAACGAGATTTTCCTGATTTATTGGTGAATGATAAATTCACTAAGGATTCCTTTTGGCTTAGATCTACTTGCGTCGTGTCTTTGGCGATCATAGTCACTTTGTAGCTGCCTGGGTTGCCTTTAATGACTAAGCTTTTTTCTTCTTTGCCGATTTGCAAGCGGTAAGTTCCGGCTAATGTATTCCAGTTGTCCGACTGGATAGCATACGATGCTCCTTGAATCCAGTTTTCGATAATCACTGATTTCTCGTTAAATATCGGACCGCTCGTAATAAGGAAGTTGGCCCATTTACCTGCGTCAAGCGTTCCTACTTGGTCAGCTACTTGTAAGATTTGAGCGGGCGTTTGCGTTAAGGCTTCTAGGGCTTTTTGCTCTGTTAAGCCGTATTGCATCGCTTTACGTACGTTTGCCAAAAAGCTAGATTGGTCTTTCAATCCATTAGATGTCAAAGCAAATGCAATCCCTGCTTTTTCGAATGCGCCTAGGTTGGTAGGTGCTAATTCCCAATGCTTCAGGTCGGCCACGTTCACAAAACGTGCGTCTGTTGGATCTTCTAAATCCATGGCTTGCGGGAAATTAAGTGGCAGGATGAATGTCGCTTTTGTCGACTTGATTTCGTCAATGCGCTGGTATTCGTTACCGCTACCTTTGATGATGTATTGCACGCCAAATTCGTCGCCAATTTTATCTGCGCGAAGTGCAGACCATTTGTCGTTGGTTTCAAAAATTTGTGGCAAGCTGCTGTTTGCGTTAAAACTTTGCAAGCTTAGGTTTAGGCCTTCTTGCACGGGTTTGGTTTTATACCAGGTTGCGTCTAAGTATTGTTGGCGCAATAAAGCGATGCTACCCATCAACGAACTTGGATAATCTTGCGTGGAAGTTCCTTTGTCGAAAGAGAATTGCGCGGCAGCATGTTCTTTTAGGATGACCAGGTTTTCTTTTTCTTTGGCAAGCGAAACAAAAACGGAAGTTCCGCGGGAGATGCCGTCCATTTGGTGTGAGGCAACTGAGCCAAAACCAATTTTACGAAGGTCTTTCGCTTTGGAATCGTCTACGTTGAATAGTTTCGCGTGACTGAGTTCTGATTTAAGCGCTTGGTTCCAGCTGTAGGGGCCTTGCGTTTTGCTAATCATTTGGGATGGCGATCGGTAAGATGAGCCGCCACCTTGTGGAGCGTCAAAACCGTAATCGCTGTATGCATCGATGAATGATGGATACAAAAATTTGCCTTGGCAGTTGATGATGACCGCTTCTTTAGGGATGGGTAGGTTCGTACCTACTGCTTCAATTTTGCCTTGTTTCACTAAAAGTGTCGCGTTCGTCAGTGTGGTTTTGGCATCTTTGACGATGGTTGCGTTTGTGAAGGCATAATATCCCGAGCGGGGATTTGCGATATCGTTCGCCGGATATGTTTGTTGGGCGATGAGGGGGCTAGTGACACAAAGTAATATGAATGCAAGCCACCTGAGTGTAAATTTGTACATAGATTCAGGTTCATTTGTTGAGCGAACAAGATAAATATAAATTGGCTAATTTTCTGAAATATTGTAAATTGAGCCTTTAAAAAATTGATTTTCCCTGCGCATGCGTCTGAAATTAAGTGTAGTATTTATGGTTTTGTTGGGCAGCTTCTTTGCTGTTCAAGCGCAGAAGATTGGCGACATTACGTTTAATAAACTCCCACAAGATTTCCAGTTGGTTCCACGCGAGTTAACAAACTTGGCGGCGGTACCCGTATCGGGTGCGGTGACGAATCCGGCGGTGACAGGCGTGAGTGTAAGAGTCTTACGAAATGGTGCTTTGTTTGCTTATGCCAAACCTGCGCTTTCAGCTTCAAAATTTTCTTCATCATTTTCCATTCGGGCGGAGTTGGCCGAATACGATGTGGAAGTTTATGCGTTTAAGGGGGTTGATTCGAGTTTGGTGGTTCGTAGAAAATCGGTGGTTGCGGGAGATGTATATTATGTGACGGGGCAGTCGAATGCTTGGATTGGGCCGATTGATGATTTGGTATATCAGGGAACGTGGGTGCGATCGTTTGGGTTGGTTCAGGCCAATGATAATTATGGGCCATATGTTTTGGCGGATACACTTTGGTCGTTGCCGGTGGGCAAGGCGCGGATTGGTCCGTGGGCGGCTGAGATTGCGAAGCAATTATTTGAGTCGGAGAAGATTCCGATGGCATTTATTAATTCGGCAGCGGGGGGATCGTACATCGACTTTCATTTGATTTTGAGTGGAAATACAACGCCTCCGATTACGGGTGGCGACATTATGTATTACAAAGCGTTGAAGTCCGGTACGATATCTAAAGTGCGTGGAATTATATTTAGGCAGGGAGAAGGCGAGGTAGCGTATGAGGCGGGGACGCCTAATTTATGGACGACTAAATTTTTGGCGATAAAGGATAAGTGGAAGAAATATTTCCCTTCGGTGGAACGGATATTTCTACCCCAATTGAATATTTATGAGTTTAGGTATGATCGGGCGGCGGTGATTCGGGAGGACCAGCGCAGATTGCATGCACAGGATCCTTTAGTGAAGGGATATGCGACCGTGGGTACATTGGGTTTTGACCGTATACATTATACGAATCCCGGATATCGTTCATCGGGGCAGGAGCTTGCGCGCATTATGTTGAAGGAGTTGTATGGCCGGCCATTATCTCCTCAAGTGTATAGCCCAAATATTCAGCGGGCATATTTTAATTCGAAGTCGGAGCGCAACAAAGTTTATTTGGAATTTGAGGAGGGCCAGGAGATGGTGGCGACCTTGGATACCGCGGTGTTGGATGAGGCGGGAGTGTTGCAGAAGCGGACATTGGCACAAAATTTCTTTTATGATGAGTTGAATGCCAAATCGATGGGGCCATTTATCACCAAAATTGAGGTAGAGGGGCGCAAGGTGATTTTGACATTTAATGTGCAGTATGATCGAAATGTGATTTCGTATTTACCAGATTATCACCGGGACTTTGATGCGAAGACGAAGATATTCCCGTTTGCGGGGCCATTTTTGAAAAATAAAATGGGGATGCGGGCTTTTGGATTTTCGGGTTTCCCGATTGTCTATAAGGATGGGCAGTTTATTGAGTATGGACTATTCCCCAATCCAGCGAAAGATCAGGTGACCTTGCAGTGGTCGAATTTTGTGGATGGGGTGCTGGACGTGTATAGCATGTCGGGATTAAAGATTTATTCACAGGTCATTGAGGGCGTTAAATCAGCGCAATTCCCGGTCTCTTCGTGGGCGCGGGGTAATTATTTTGTTCAGTTTACGGGATTGGATGGGAGTAAGGTCACGAAACGATTGGCGGTAAATTAATTAGTCCGAAGTCCGAAGGGAAAGAGTCCGAAGTAGAGACGCGTGATACCTCGCGTCTTCAGACCGAGGAAAGAGTCCGGAGTAGAGACGCGATACTTCGCATCTTCAGACCGAAGGTAAGGAGTCCGGTGGGACTAGTTCAAATTAAAAATTCCAAACAAATCGTATACAAAGTCACCTAATTAAGACGCGAGGTATTGCGTCTCTACTATACTATTTCCTTCGGACTAATGACTTCGGACTACAAGTCTCTAGGCCTGTGGACTAAAGACTTGTATAACACCCCCTCCTTTCCACCATCCCGATCTTGGGATAATAATCCATGGCTTTCGGAGCAGCAACTAGGATAATTTTTGCGTTGGGAGTATGCGCTTTCATTGCGTCAATTAAGGCTTTTCCGATGCCTTGGTGCTGGTAGGCTTCGTCTACGGCTAAATCAGCGAGGTAGGTTGTGTAGGAAAAATCGGTCATAGCGCGGGCGAGGCCCACGAGCCTTTCGCAGTCATAGGCGCCGATGTAGGCATTAGCATGGTCCAACATTAATTGCATGGCTTCTAAATCATGTAGAGGTCTCCGTTCGCCAAGGGTTGATTTATCCAAGATGTTGATAAAATCAGTCAAGCTGAGACTAGGATTGATGCGGTATTCGATAGCCATTATAGGATTAAATAAGGTTTCTATTTCAAATTTAGGAGGTTTGTTGACATGTCCCTCCATCGCTCGGTATATTCGTGACTAAAATTAAGCCCATGATCGCCGAAAAGTTTGCTAAAATCACGTCCGATGCCTTTACGCATGCCAAATTTTTGAACACGCTTTCCTACATGGAAAATGTGGGGGCGAAGAAAATTTCCAAATTTGAGCCAAAAACGGAGGTCAGTTTAATCGTGTTGAAACATGCGGCAGAGGAGCACCGACATGCCTATTATTTGAAGAAGCAAATAAGCAAGCTATGGCCAACGGGCTTTGAAACCTATGCAGATAACTGGTTATTGAGTCCACAAAATTCGCGGCATTACTTAGATATGTTGGACGTGCGTGTCTGTCAATATGCCAAAAAGGTACTCGGCCTATCCGGCGCTGATGTCAAATGGGCCGCCTATTTATTGGTCACGTATGCCATCGAGGTTCGAGCGGATATGCTCTACCCGATCTATCAAAAAATCTTAACAGAGATTGGATCCAAGGTGCAAGTCAAATCCATCATCGTGGAGGAGGAAGGGCATTTAGAAGAAATGATTGTGCAATTGAGGGAGTTCTCGCCTGATTGGGAAAAACATGCTGCGGCAGCTTGTGCTTTTGAGGCGGAATTGTTCGAAGGCTGGATTGCGAAAATCGCTTAGCGACTAGGCTGAGTCACTGATTTTTTGGGGAGCCTTATCTTTGGGCTCCCCTTATTTTTGGCCCCCTACTTACCTTTGGCAATCCTCCAAGGTTTGCCAAAGGTAGGGGGGGAAGTTGACATTTTAGACCCAACAAATTGATAATCTGCTGGTTATTGCCGGCTGATGTCCCGCGAAAACCTTACCTTTGGCAAAGCTTAAAGCTTTGCCAAAGGTGTACCCGCGCCAGCGGTATGTACGCGCCAGCGGAATTGTCCCCTGAGCATTAAGTCCGCGCTTAGAATTCCAATATTGACTAATTCGTAGAAAAAGTATAAATTGACAAGGTAATGGGTATACGCCCACTAAACCTATGTCAAAAATCATTGTGATCGGTAGCTCAAATACCGACATGGTCATCGTGTCCGACCGACTTCCGAAACCCGGAGAAACGATACTCGGCGGACAATTTCTATTAAATCCCGGAGGTAAAGGGGCCAACCAGGCCGTGGCCGCCGCCAAACTCGGTGGCGAAACCCATTTTGTATGTAAGGTGGGAAATGACGTTTTTGGTGAAATGGCGCGGAAGCAATTCATCGAAACGGGGATTCATTGTGAATTTGTACAAACGGACTTCGAAAATCCGTCGGGCGTGGCACTCATCAACGTAGACGCCCATGGCGAAAATTGCATCACGGTGGCTTCAGGGGCAAATGGAAGTTTGAGCAAGGCCGACATCGACAATGCCTCCATCCTATTTGAAAAAGAAAACATATTACTGATTCAACTGGAAATTCCGTTGGCTAGCGTTTGGTATGCCGTTGAAAAAGCAGCCAATGCAGGCATGAAAGTCATCCTCAACCCAGCGCCTGCCGCCCAAATTCCAGACCACATCTACCCGCATCTTTTCGCCATCACCCCGAACGAAACGGAAATCGAATTACTTACAGGAATTACGGTAACGCATTTGGACGACGCAAAAAAAGCTGCAAAGAAATTAATCGAAAAAGGCGTGCCACATGTCTTCATTACCTTGGGAGCCCAAGGCGCTTACTATCAATCTGCACACGATGAACTTTTCGTGCCCACCCAAGCCGTGAAAGCCGTGGATACCACAGCGGCTGGGGACTGTTTTAATGGGGCGTTGGCGGTGGCATTAAGCAAACAAAAAACCTGGTTGGACGCCATTACTTTCAGTTGCCGCGCCGCCACCTATTCCGTCATGCACGCCGGCGCACAAGCCTCCATGCCCAAGCTCAGCGACCTATGAAAAAAATAATTTGTTTGATATTCTTAAGTCTGCCCGTTTTTGGCCAAAAACCAAGCGATACCCCCAAGCAAAAAATCATTTTTGATTGTGATTTGGGCGATGACATCGACGATGCCTATGCGCTCGGATTATTGCTCACTATGCAAGACCGCTATGAGATTTTAGGCATCACCACTTGTTACGGAAGAACAGAAGATCGAGCGAACTTAGCGGCCAAATTTCTGAAAGAAACCCACCAAAACATTCCCATTTATGCCGGCAGAAATACATCGGGACAGAATAAACGGGCCAACTGGTTTGCCGAGCAATTTTACTGGTCGAAAGGATTCAATCCTGCTACACCGATAAAATCGAATGCCGCTGAATTCATTAAAAACCAACTCAACCGCTACCCGGGCGAGGTCGTTGTTTTTTCGGTTGGGCCGGTCACAAACATGTCCGATGTGATGGATTTGCAGCCGAACATCTTGAACAAGGCGAAGGCCATTTATGCGATGTTTGGCTCGTTCCGTTTGGGCTACGATGCGACAGATAAAGTTCATGCCGAATGGAACGTGGTCGTGGACATTCCGTCGGCGAAAAAATTCGTAAACTCGGGAGCGAATATTATTTATGCTGGATTAGATGTGACGGCGATGGTGAAGTTGGATACCAACAAGCGTGCGAAATTACTTCAGCGACAATCGCCTTTGACCAATGCATTAAGTGGATTATATGTGCTTTGGGGGCAGGAGACTCCTACGCTGTTTGACCCGGTGGCGATCGGGATGGAGGCGTATCCCGACTTATTTAAAACAGAAGATGTGCACATCCGCGTAGACGATCAAGGCTATACGCGACTTATTCCGAATGAAAAACCGAATGCCCGCATTGGCATTCAAATAGATCACGCGGCATTTATTGAGCGGATC
Organism: Aquirufa avitistagni; assembly: GCF_042715545.1. Lineage (NCBI taxonomy): Bacteria > Pseudomonadati > Bacteroidota > Cytophagia > Cytophagales > Flectobacillaceae > Aquirufa > Aquirufa avitistagni. Next base: position 198,832 of record NZ_JBBKXZ010000002.1, read on the forward strand.
ATGCAAAAATATCTATACCAAAACCTATGAAAAAACTCTTCTTTCTATGTGCGGCTTTAGTCGCTTTTGGCCTACATGCTCAAACGAAAACCATCAGCAAAACCGAATTAAAGAATAAAATCAAAGGCGGTTGGGCCGGCCAAACCATCGGCGTGACCTTCGGTGGCCCCATGGAATTCCGGTATAACGGAACGATGATTAATCGTTACCAACCGATTCCTTGGTTTGATGGGTATTTAAAGAAAATGATGCTGGAAAATCCGGGGCTCTACGATGATTTATACATGGATTTGACGTTTGTGGAGGTGTTTGAGCGGGAGGGTTTGAAAGCTCCTTTGGCATCCCATGCGAAGGCGTACGCGCAGGCGGGTTATGCGCTTTGGCACGCAAATCAGGCAGGACGTTACAATATTTTGAATGGTATGATGCCGCCGGCTTCCGGGCATTGGAAAAATAATCCGCATGCAGATTGCATCGATTACCAAATTGAATGTGACTTTGCAGGGCTGATGTCACCCGGCATGCCAAATGCCGCTTCCGAAATTTCCGAGCAAATCGGACACATCATGAATTATGGAGATGGCTATTATGGCGGGGTTTATTTGGGTGCGGCATATACCTTGGCATTCGTATCAAACGACATCAATTACATCGTTTCCGAAGCGCTAAAGACGATTCCCAAACAAAGTAAATACTACCAATGCATCTCCGATGTGATCCGTTGGCATAAACAATATCCCACCGACTGGCGTCAAACGTGGTTGCAGGTTCAGAACAAATGGGCGGATGATATCGGGTGTCCGGATGGCGTTTTTGCGCCGTTCAATATCGATGCGACGGTGAATTCAGCTTATGTGGTGATAGGATTATTGTATGGTCAGGGGGATTTTGGCAAGACGGTGGAAATTGCGACGCGCTGTGGACAAGATGCGGATTGCAATCCATCATCGGCGGCGGGGATTTTAGGAACGATGCTTGGCTATGACCGCATCCCGGCTTATTGGAAATTGGGTTTGAAGGAAGCGGAAGACATAGATTTTAAATATACGTCCACGTCCTTGAATGATGTGTATGAGATTGGGTACCAACATGCCTTGAAGAATATTCTCGCGCATGGCGGTCAGGTGACGGCGGATGTGGTGGTGATCCCGTCAGCTGCGCCAAAAGCAGTGGCCTTCGAGGAGAGTTTTGCGGGGGTGTATCCTACGGAGAAAATTGGCATTAATAAGGATTTGACGAGTGAATATCGATTCTCGTTTGAGGGTAAGGGATTTGTGGTGCGGGCGGACATGGCGAAATGGGCGTCTACGGATCCGCATGCATTTGAGGTGGATGTATATGTGGATGGGAAGGTTTTTGAGCAGGTCAAATTACCGGTTAATTTCACCACGCGCCGACATGAATTGACATGGAATTACGATTTGCCGATGGGCCCGCATGAAGTGCGTTTGTTGTTGAAGAATCCAAATCCAAATTACACCTGTAAGTTGATGGATGCGATTATTTACCGCGATCAGCCCTTATTGAAGACGAATGACAAATTTTACCGTTTAACTGATTAGCTATGTTTATAATCGAGACGTATTCGACGGCGGTGTGGATGTGCCTGGTGACGATGATTTGCTGGGGATCCTGGGCAAACACGCAAAAAATGACGAGCGCGGGATGGCGCTTTGAATTGTTTTATTGGGATTACGTGGTTGGTATTTTGCTAGCTTCTATATTATTGGCTTTTACATTAGGAAGTTCTGGGGTTGAAGGTCGTGGATTTTTGGCGGATTTAGGCCAAGCGAGTTCGGAAGCTTTGCGCTCTGCGTTTGTAGGAGGGGTGGTTTTTAATGCAGCTAATATCTTATTGGTGGCCGCCATCGGAATCGCGGGGATGTCGGTGGCCTTCCCGGTGGGCATAGGTATCGCACTGGTCTTGGGCGTTTTGGTGAATTATTTAGATACGCCGGTGGGGAATGGTTGGTTGATCTTTATGGGAGTGGCCTTAATTACGGTGGCGATTATATTGAATGCGATGGCGTATCGCCAAACGGGCAGTTCGCGTGGGATGTCTACGAAGGGTTTGGTGCTTTCGGTGTTGAGTGGGTGTTTGATGGGTTTGTTTTACCGCTATGTGGCGGCGGCGATGGCGCTTGATTTTGCACACCCGTCAGCAGGCTTATTGACGCCTTACACGGCCTTAGTCTTATTCGCTTGTGGGGTTTTTGTGAGTTCATTTATTTTCAACACCGCTCAAATGCTGCGTCCGTTTTCGGGGGTGGCCTTGGGATTTGGTGATTATTTCCGTGGCTTATTCCAGGACCACTTGATCGGGATATTGGGTGGTGCAATCTGGTTTGTGGGAATGGCGATGAGTATTTTGGCTTCGGAGAAGGCTGGTGCGGCAGTGTCTTATGGCTTAGGCCAAGGGGCGACGGTGGTAGCGGCAGTCTGGGGAATCTATATTTGGAAGGAATTCAAGTTGGCACCCTCCGGCACGCAGGTACTATTGCGGGTGATGCTAGCTATGTATGTGGTCGGGTTGGGGTTGTTGATTTATGCGAAATAAGTAAGGTGGTAAATTGAAACGGCGGTGCTTTGAAGTCCCCGCAATCCCTTACCTTTGGCAATCCTCCAAGGTTTGCCAAAGGTAGATGGGAATCAGGAGTTTTTGCTCCCAAATTAAATATCAAGTACTTGATAATCTGACATTTACGCCCCGTGAAGTGCACCGAAAACCTTACCTTTGGCAAAGCTTTAAGCTTTGCCAAAGGTGTACCCGCGCCAGCGGTATTGCCCGCGGGGAGCCATTAAGCCCCTACTTCCAAACCCCATTCACCCGCACCTTCGGTTTCCCTCCACCCGGACGAGTCAATGTATACTTGACAACTTTCCCCTTCACCCATTGCATCGAAAGCGTATAGCCTCCGCGCGTTTTCAAGCCAGAGACAGAACCCGAATCCCAGGCAGCAGGCAAAGCTGGCAATAACACCACTTGGTCCGTGGTAGATTGTACGAGCATCTCAGCCACGGCAGCAGCACCACCGAAATTACCATCAATCTGGAACGGAGGGTGCGCATCGAATAAATTCGGATAGGTACCTCCACCCCGTTGGTAATTTACCTTCACTCCGTCAGGCTCTACGTATTTCAACAGCTCCCGGTACATCTTATACGCATGATCACCATCCTGCAAACGTGCCCACAGATTAATGCGCCAGCCTTTAGACCAACCGGTCGTCTCGTCTCCCTTGATCTCCAAGGTCTTCCGTGCCGCAGCTGCAATGGAAGGAGTCTCCGCAACACTCACATGGTTTCCAGGATAAAGCCCGTATAAATGACTTTGGTGACGATGTTTCGGATCTTCATCCTTCCAGTCAAAGTACCATTCTTGCAAGTTTCCAGCAACGCCAATTTGATAGGGCAACAAGCGTCCCAAGGCCTCCTGAATTTTCGAAGCAAATAATTGATCGTTTTTGAGCACTTTTTCAGCCGCCAGTACGTCTAGAAATAATTCACGAATCATGGCGATGTCAGCGGTTCCACCGTAGGAGGTTTGCCCAACATACCCCGCCGAGGTTAAAAATTTATTTTCAGGTGAGGTAGATGGCGATGTCATCAAACGACCTTTCGCATCTGGAACCATAAATGCCAAACAAAACTCCGCCGCACCCTTCATGATGGGATAGGCTTTGGTGCGTAAAAAAGGCAAATCTTGGGTGAACTGATAATGTTCCCACAGGTGCGTTGAAGCCCAGGCAGCACCCATCGGCCAATTCGCCCAGCTCGGTTCCCCATTCCCAAAATCCCCTACAGGATTCGTCATGGCCCAAATGTCCGAATTGTGGTGACACACCCAGCCCGGCATGTTATAAAATGTCTGCGCCGTCACGCGACCTGTCTTTTCTAAATTGTCCAAAAAGCCCAAAAACGACTGATGCATCTCGGGAAGGTTGGTGTTTTCGGCCAACCAGTAATTCTCCTCGGCATTGATGTTCATCGTATAATTACTGCTCCAAGGCGGTTGGATGTGTGGATTCCACAGGCCTTGCAAGTTGGCAGGTACCCCCGGCGTACGGGAACTACTGATCAACAAATACCGCCCAAACTGAAAGTACAAGGTCTCTAAATAAGGATCCTTCGCCCCCGTCGCATACCGACGCAAGCGCTCGTCCGTAGGAATATCCGTCGCCTGCGGACCACCCAAATTCAAGGAAACACGTTGGTAGAATTTTTGATAATCTGCTTTATGACGCGATTTAAGTTGCGTCAAAGGAACCTGACTTGCAGCCTCTAATTGCTTTTGGGCAATCAAATCATCGTTCAAGCCTTCTTTCGATGGGCTCTTGTCAAAGCCGTTGAAACTCGTGGCCAGGGAAACCAACACGACTGCCTCGGTACCCCCGCTGAATGAAAGCGTGGAATCGGTCCGGGTGACGGAGCCATCTGCCGACTGGATTAAGACGTCGGTCGAGAAACGCGTACCTTGATCTGGGCGAAATTGGATCGGATTGTCTTTTTTGCGGATGTAATTAGGATCCGCCCGAACCGGCGCGGTGCCATTTGCATGCAAGTGATTCACCGACGAGTGAATCGCGTATTTCAATTTAGAATCAAAGCGAATGCGGAAGGCCAAGGTACCTTTTGCCGAGCTTGTCAAATGGATGACAAAAACCTTATCGGGATGGGAAACGAAATATTCCCGTTTGATTTGATGGCCTTGGGTTTCGTAGGAAACGTGGGCGGTGGCTTGGTCTAGGCTGAGATCGCGGTAGTAATTACGCGCGTTTTCATGGTCAAAATCCAGGTACAAGGTTCCAAGAGGCGCATAGGACTCGGAGAATTTTCCTTGAATTTTCCGCACGAGTGAATCAGCGGCGCGGTAATTTTCATTTTTTAGTGCCTCGCGCACAGCAGGCAGGTGTTTATAGGCCTCCGGATTCATGCGGGTATTCATGGGTTCGCCGGACCAAAGCGTGATGTCGTTCAGGAAAATTTTATCTGTTTTTGTTCCGCCAAAAACCGTGGCTCCCTGCTTTCCATTCCCGAGAACGAGTGCTTCTTCGAAGTATTCGGCGGGTTTGGTATACCATAATTTTAGGGGCTGGGGAGTTTGTGCGTAGCCGGTCAAAGCGAGGCCAAGCAATAGAAATAATGACTTTTTCATCGAATGTAGCATAGGTTTAATTAAGCGATTAAGGCCTTCATTTTCTGGTAGCCGTTCCGTGCGACGAGCAGGGCGTCTTGCTTGTAGAGTTCTTTGTTAAATAGTTCGAGGGAGATGACTACGGGTTTCAGGAGATCCAAAATTTTCTTAATGGGTGCTTCCCCGTCGCCGACGTAAATGCGGTCCGCATCTGTGATTTGATCGGGTGCCAACGAGGTAATGTAATCATTGACGTGGAAGACCTCGACGGCGTCGTGGCCAACGGTATGGAGGCAATCGACGGAGGATCCACCTTTGTAGATGTGGAATACGTCGAGCAATAAACGCGCAGAAGGGTGGCCGGCTTCCGCGGCCACAAATAAAACATCCGCGACGCGGTTCAAATTTTTCGAATGTCCCCACATTTCGAGCTGGGGCGTAACCCCCATCGTCACACCTAGCTCCAAAATCACCCGGTAGCGTTCCGCAGCGCAGTGCAGATCAAGTCCCGCTTCTTTCGTAGCACCCATGGGTGGCGCGGCGGTTCGGGTACATCCTAGTTGGGCCAATAGATCCATTTCGCGTTTCAATTGCTCTACCCCAGCCGTGCGAACGGTATTGTCATCAACGATCCATTGCGCAAAACCGATGGCATTTTGAATACGAAGACCAAGATCGGATAAGCGTTTGCGGGCTTCTGAAATGCTCCCTCCCGATTTCAAATAGGCTTCCAACGTAGGCATCCAAATCTCACAGGAGCGAAAACCAGCTTGGGCGCATACTTCGAGTTCCCGAATGAAGCCGAGTTTTTGCCCCATAATGGTGGACATGTTGAGGGATAATTCGGGTTTAACAATACTCGCTGCGGAAACAGAAGCCACGGCCGACGTGGAAAAAGGCACGAGCGCAGCTGCTTTAAGCAGGTTGCGGCGAGAGAAATCGTTCATAGGGGAATAGGTTTGTTTGCAAGATAAAACATTTGACTTAAATGCGTATCTGGAGAAATAAAATCAATTGTAGGAATGATAAAATTTTACAAATGCCCTTACAATTTCATATCTTTTCAATCAAGAATAAAACTGAATTTTAGAAAACATACAATGGAAGAAAAATACATTTTATGTATCCCAAGAGGTTGTGGATTCAATGATGTTTTATGCCAAATTCAGGAAGCTTACAAATTTTCTCAAAAAAGTAACAGAATACTACTTATTGATACGCGGTTATCTGGTCTTGCAGACTCATTTTCGAACTATTTCGAATTACGATTTCCGAACAATAGAATTAAACTTGATTTGAGCAATGAGGACTTAAATTACTTAAGCCAACTATCATGCTTCCCAAATGAATTTGAAGGTAAAATAGACTGGATATATCATCGATTTGCAGCCATTGAATCAAAAAAAATGTATACCTGTAGGCATTTCAATTCAATTTTTACCCTGTTCAAGTTATTAAATTATGTAGCATTCAATAGGATATCTTTAAAATTTAGTTTCATCTTTAATTACCTACAGATTCGAAAAAAACCTTTTAAAATCAAATTTGAAGATTTAATAAATCATCCTGCACAATTAATTGTACATCACATGTCTGGAGGTGGCGAGCAATCCATTGAAACCTTAGGTTTGCTTTCTTTAAAGAGGGACTTAAGAAATGCTATTAATCGCAAAATCAATTATTTGGGCAACAATTACGATTCTATTCATATCCGAAATACAGACTATCAGACTGATTATAGAACATTCCTGAAAAGACTTAAACCAAAGATTTTAAATCGACGAATTTTAATATGTACGGACAATTCAGATGCCATCCAAGATGCCAAAGAAATATTAACGCAATCTGAAATAACATACATAGAAAAATATTTCTCCAATAAAACTCCAATACATTTTCAATGGAGATTAACCGAGGAAATAATTCAGTTGAACAACATAAATATGTTAGCCGATCTGATTGGTATGGCTAAGTCAAAAAATCTATTCTACCCAAATTTGATTGAAAATGCACATCATGCAAGGTTCTCGGGCTTTTCTACGTTAGCTAAAAATCTTAAATCACGGCCAGAGCTTGTAAATCAATTAATGGAAGAATAGTTCCAGCTCTTAAAGTTTCACTTGATTTTCAATTTTCGATAATAAACTACTGTTGTGACTAATAAGAATTGTAGTGATTTTCATTTGCTTAATATAAGCTAGAATTGATAATATAGATTTTTCATCTAGGTTTTTATCAGGCTCATCCAATATCAAAATTTCCGGTTTTCTAATTAAAGCTCTGGCTAAAGCCAATCTTTGTTTCTGGCCACCTGACAATTTATTTCCAGTATTGCCAATTTCCGTGTCGTATCCATTGGGTAATGAAATGATGAAATCATGAATCAAACATTTAGAGCACAGGAATTCAATTTCAGACGAATTAAATTCATTTAAACCAAAGGTCAAATTTTCAATAATCGTTCCTGCAAAAAACATAGGCTCTTGCGGAAGATAACCCACTTGCTTTCTGAATTCCGCTAAATTTAGCATTTCAATATTTTGCCCATCAATCAAAATTTGACCACTCCCTACAGGATATATCCCAAGCAACAACTTGATCAAAGTTGTTTTACCAGAACCTGATTCCCCAGAAATTCCAAAAATCTGATGCTTCTGTATTTCAAAATTAGTTTTCAACAAAATTTGTGCCTCTCCATATGAAAAACCAACTTCTTGAAATGAAATGGAATTTTGAAATCTAAAATTAGCTAGTGATGTGATTTCGATCGAATCATTACTTAATATCGCATCTAATGAATTAATCGAGTTTTGCCCTTCAACGACTACAGGAACAAATGTAATGATGGTCTTAAAATATGAGCTCGTGACGTTTAAAATGACATAAAATGAAATTAATGTGCCAAGCGATATTTGACCATTCATAACTTGGAATCCTCCAAGTAATAGCACCACAAAGCCTCCAAAAACAACTAAATTGCCTTGTATTGTATTATAGGCAGTAGCATTCCAGGCTACATTTTTGCTTGATTTTTGAACCGATTGAAGTATAAATTTCTGCTTTGAAAATTCCGCCACCTCAGCACTTGAAATTTTGATTAAATCATGAAATTTCAAAATAAATGTAACACCCGCAGAGAATTTGGCAAAGTCTTCATGAAAAACCTGTATAGATCCTTTCAACTTCTTACTTAGTCGAGCACCTACTAAATAAACAAGTGGTAGTAAAAATAAAAGCAAAATAAAAAGGCTGAAATTCATGTACAGAAGTACTCCCGACAAACCTATAATTACAATTATAGCCGGGATAAGTTGGGTCAGTAAAGCCGCAGCCATATTATCTAACCTCTCCGTATCTTGAACTATTTGACTATGAATTTTGTCAAGGTCTTCAGCCACATAAAAATGAGCATTTAAATAGATTAACTTATGAAGGAGCTTTTCTCTTAAATCTAAAATGAAATTTTTTATCAACGTTAATGATATATGCTTATTGTAAAGCACAACCATCGTATTTAGCAAAATCAAAAAAAGTGAAGATAGGACGCCAGCGAGAAGTATGTTCGTGTCAGTTTTATCATGAACGTGATCAAACAAATATTGAACAATTAGACCTATTGGTAAGAGGGTAATTGATTGTGTGATTGACAATAAAATACTTAAAGACGCGCGCCTTTTATCAAAAAAAAATAGAGACTTGAAGGTGACCAAATTCGAATCCACGATTCAGTATTAATTGTAAAACACAAATATGATTCAAAAAAACCTAAAAAGGGTTATTTTTGTCTAGCCTTGTTCCTCTAAAGAAAACCCATGTCTAACACAAAGCCGCTAATTAGTGTAATTATTCCGCTCTATAATGATGCCCCTTTTATACAAGAAGCGATCACAAGTGTTCTATCACAAAGCATCGAGAAAATTGAAGTTATTGTAATTGATGATGGTTCAACAGATAATTTTGAAGAAAAGATAAACAGCATCCATGACCCACGTATCCAATTAATCAAACAAGTAAATTCCGGTGCTGCAGAAGCAAGAAATAATGGGATAAGGAATGCTAAAGGAGAATTTATCGCATTTTTAGATGCCGATGACATGTGGGCTGCCAATAAATTAAAAAGTCAATTAGACGTCCTCACAAAACAGAGTAAGGTGCATATGGTATTCGGCCAGGTAAAAGAATTTTATGATTCTTCGATTAATGGCCATACTGATCTTCAAAAAGAAGCAAAGACTTTTGTAGGTTATAGTCCAATCACCCTTTTAATTTCCAAACGCGATTTTCTCAAAGTTGGTGATTTTCAATCAAAATGGAAAGTGGCTGAATTCATCGACTGGTACGATAGAGCAAAACATATGGGATTAACAGAGATCGTACTTCCCGATATACTGGCATTTAGAAGAATTCACGAGGGGAACTTAGATCGGTTACATAGGCCAGATGCCAAACAATATGTGGCTGTATTAAAAGAAGCATTAGATCGCAGAAGAAATCAACAGTAAATTATGGGAAAAGAATTTGCGATTGAATTAAGTCAAGATATCCCATTGGGGATATTGAAATTTAAACCCAGTAATGAGGAATTAGCGATATTGAGATTAATCTCTTGTGAAAAAGAAGAAGCAATCAAGCATTGGGAAGAGTTATGGAAACATACCGAGGACTATGAGGATTTATTGTTTTCATGTAAAGAACTCATGCCGTCAGTCGTGAATAAAATTCAGACATGTTGCCAAGATGGTGAGTGGCAACAATTTATTCCCAAAAATGCACAATTCCTAGCAGGCCTTCCTAGATATACCTGGACTAAAAATCAATATATTATCAATGAATATCAAAAGATTGCAGCCGCATTAGATCAAGAAAATATTGAATTCATCGCGCTTAAAGGGATTTGTGAAATGTTAGACGGAAGCACACTTGCCTTTATGCGCACTTCACGCGATATAGATTTATTGATTCATGAAGAAGACTGGGAGAAATGTAGGCTGATATTTGAAAATATACGGTGGACTAAATCCAAAAACTTGTCTAGTTGGTCTTATTTTAATAGCCCAATCAAACCACATGCAGAAACCTTTCAAAAAAAAGAAAGAATCTTTGATTTAGATGTGCACTTCGCTGCAATTCCAGGAGCTAAATCCGCTTCTCAAACATTTACTAAAAACCTCTGGAAGCGAAAGGTCCGAGCAAAAAAATATCCATCTTGCTTCATTCCCTCAGTAGAAGATAGATATATCATCACCGTTGCAAATGCATTCCTTTTACAAAATTGGAAAGTAGGCCATACCACAAAATATATTTTCGATATGCTATCGCTATCAAGTCAAATTGATGCTAATCAATTAAAATTAATTACAACTGATGCAGAAAGATTGGTGAAAATGGGTGATTTAATTAGACAGTCTGCTAACCTTGTCGATGAAATAAATGGAAATCCCCTCCAGCAACGAAACAAAGAATATCGAATTAATCTTTCCGTCAATCAAAATTTCTTAATTCACATTATCCGATTGTTGATAATTTTCCAGTTGATTAACTTATTGAAAAGTTTAAATCATGGTATACATGTGCTGACATACTTCTTTTCAAGAGTAATCTTGAAAATTTTAAATACACTTAAATGGTTTCTATTTTCAAATAAGAGTGATTCAAGCCAAATCAACCGACCTATAACTTATCATCCAAATCAATTTTCAATTCACTTTTTCCGCCAAAAATAACTTGTTGGTAAAGGTCCATATATAGTTGCGCGACCCTTTCTGAAGAAAAGTTCTCAATGGCATGTGTCCTACCACCTTTGCCCAACTGCTCAGCACGGCCATCTACACTCAATATCCAATGTATCCCTTCGGCAAAGTCAATTAGATCATAGGCTGGCGAAATCCAACCTGTTTTTTTATGGATTAAAATATCGGGGATACCGCCAATGTCAAAACCGATAACGGGTAATCCACAGGATTGAGCCTCCAGGGTTACTTGTGAAAATGCCTCAAATCTAGAAGGGACGACTAATAAGTCAACAGTAGAATATAATTGAATCAATATCTCATCATCCGAAATCTCTCCCAAAGAATGAATCTTATAAGGACAATCCACTAAGATTTCACCAGAATGCCCCACAACAACCAATTCAAATTCAATATCACGCCCCTGGGAAAGTATGGCTAATGCAGCTTGCAATAAATCCCAGCCTTTGTTGGTGTCGTTAATCAAATTTTGCCCTAAAAATAAGATTTGGTGTTTAGCATGATCAAAATTAAACTCCAGTCGACTTGAATGTGTATTTTGTGGTGACCATAATACATGATCGATTGGGCAGGGGATAACACTTACATCACATTGATTAAATAGAATACTTCTTTTAGCGCAATTAGCAAGCCAATGACTAGGTGCAACAATTTTAAAATTTTTATGTGCCCAATTTTCTATTTTAAGTCTAAGCGTATCCTCCGAAGAAACTTTTGTGGAGTCTTTGTAAAAATATGCATCAGGGTCATAGCTCAAATGTTCTCTCCCACTAAAAGGCCACATATCATGTAAAGTCCAAACAATTGGCTTATTTATCTTTCCAATATCAGAAATGGACAATAAATTATTTATCCAATGCAGATGGACTATAGGGGCCGGATGTTCATTTATTTCATCAACTATTCCAGCACTCACATCTCCACCGGATTCCAATACTACATTCTGATTAAGTTTCTGTTTTTGATTTGACTGCAAAAGGGCATGAATATACTTTAATTGTGCACGAGGGTCCTTGGGTTGAACTACCTGAATGCTTTCATCATCAGAGGATTTTAGCATGGTAAACATGTGACAAATAATTGGCGCTTTTTGCAACCCTAGATAAACACGCTTGGTTGCCCTTGCTGCACCACCCAATGACTCATAGGTCGCTATATGCAATACTTCAAGAACCTTCATCTGACCTTGATTGATTAATTCGTTCGCTAACTTTGGCTAACCTTCGCTCATTCATTCCACTAAAACTTACCCACTCAATCCGATCGTCTGCGGATTCATCGATGCATACTTTTGTCGGATGCATCAATGGGAATTTTATATCACTTGATTTTGCATAAATACCCCCCAAATCGACTTGTTGGGTATGCGTAGCATCTTTCCCAAACCCAACATTTGAAATCAGATTCACCTTCGAGCGAATAGAAAGACCCCGATGTAACCAGCAGGCAAACGTAAGTGCATAATCCCATGCATCCATTCCATTTTTCATTTGATCAAAAATTCGACTCCAATACGCTACTGCTTTAGGAGATGTTAGGATTTCACTTAACCAATCTGAATTTTTTAGCTCGTCCCAACTTTCCATATTCAAGTCAAACTTTGCCCACTTTTCTTTCCAAGTGGCCCAGCCCCAAACACTTGGATATTTAGAAAAATAATAACTCGTTGTGTCAAATTCATTTGGCCCATCGCTTCTGTGGCCACCTATGGTCATGATACGCACATCATCTTGATATAAATGCAACAATTCTTCACAAAAAGGGAAAAAACTAGGTTGTGGAATACAATCATCTTCTAGAATAATACAAGACTCCACTTGATCAAATACCCATTGCAAACCACTTGGAATACTCTCTCGACAACCCACATTTACTGTTGCATATCGTTTCTCAATATTGCATGGCCAATCAATTTCGTCAATAATGGCACGTGTTTGCTGACAAAGTGCAAAGTCATTTTCATTCCGCGGGCCATCAGCAATCACGAATAGACTAGTAGGCCTAATGACAGCCAAAGAATCTACTAGCTGCCGCGTGCATTCAGGTCGATTGAATATAAAAATGGCTACTGGTGTCTGAAACATAGGCCTGGATATTTACCAATATGCGCTATTATCTGTTAAAATAGATTTATTTTCAGGATGATAATTTTCCGGCATATCAATCCAATGCTGATTAATGTAACTTCTTATCCAAAATTCATCTTTATTCCACCGTCCGCCACCAACACCAAATAAAACTTGTAAATGCCCCCCTAAAGAAATTGCTATCTTACTCTGACTTTTCAAATAACTGGCTATCGGTAGACCTAACGCTCCAGCACCAATCAGTGCAATATCAAAGTCTATACTCTCAATACGGGTACAAATAGTATTAAACAGATCGATTGAGTTCTTAAAGTTCTGATGGGTTTGAATTGAATATTTATAAGAATAAGGAATCTCACAAGAGCTAATTTCGCTCACAAAAAACCACTTTTTACCTATATTATGCCATACTGACTCAAATGTATCTCTATTGGCCCTACTTTTTAACAATTCTGCGTAAGGAGAAATAATCAGCAATTTCTTTCCTTCAAAAAATGGCAAATAACAATTGGATTCATTTGCGGGAAGAGACCTATCTGGCTCGGTCAATTGATAGGGGATGAAGAGTGCATTTAAACCACTTTCGATGATAATCTTCTCCTCTTGATCCGCCTGAAAAAGACCTAGAATATCTATTTGTTGAACATGATTTGTATAAAATTGGGCAAATTCATGCAAAAAAGAAGTATCAGTTGGAAATATCCCAAACTGAAATTCACAATGATATCGTAGCATGGCCTCATAAGCCTTTAGTTGAATATTTCCCGGATTAGTCTCCTTGAATGGCAAATAGCCTAAAAGAAATTGCTCCGAAAAGCCCAGTTTCCCCATCGCGAATCCATTTTTCTGTAAAACAGAGGCGTTGATTTTTTGAATAAGTTCAACTCGTTGAATGAAATTCATATTATCTTATTCCCGTCTGGATTTCAACTTAAGATGCAACAATTTTAATAATTCACGACCATAAATATCTTCATCGACCGAATTATATGAAATATTATTTTTGTGAACTCGTTTGTTCAACACCACGTGATCTAATAAGCAAATCTCACCATTTAATTCTTTGACTTTACCAAACCAAATAATATCGCTCGCTATTTTCCATTCTGTCTCATAATAACCAATTCGATTAAAAATTTCCCTACGCCCCATAAAACATCCAGGCATATAGGCTAGATGAGATTTTTCTAATAAAGCCAACTTGAATTCAGGAGGCGGAGTTTGTGTTTTTTCAATGAAGAAATTAACATGGCCAACAGAACCTATTTTGGAAGGATCGCTTAATAAAGCATTCATGTGATTTGTCAAGGTGCTAGACTCCCATATATCGTCACTATCTAAAAAAGCGACAAACTGCCCTTTAGACATTTTTATACCTTGATTCCATGCATCAAAGAGTCCAAATCCTTGTTGTTTGATAAAAGATACGCGCGGAAATGTGCTAGCAATTGTTTGGGAATTATCGGTTGACCCCCCATCAATAATCAAAATCTCAAAATTTTGATACGTCTGATTCAAAATACTGTTGAGGGCCTCCTCGAGGTATTTCTCTGCATTCAACGTCGCAATAATGACGCTTACGATTGGCTCCTGTTTTTCGTTTACCATAATTTTGTTTTAACGGTCGGTTCTTGCGTATATGCTACCATCAAACCTATTAATTTCCAAGAACTACCTAAATGTCTATACTCATTCGCAGATCCATTTGCCCCTCTTTCTGCTCTGTCTAATCTGGATAATGAAATATTGAGATCTTGAAATTCCGCAACTGGCTCATCAAGTATAACTGCCTGAATGCGCTCCTTATGACACCATTGATCATAAGTTTGAATATTCAATGAATTCTCCTCATAAGAAACATGTAATACGCCTGATGAATCATCTGCAATGATAAAAAACCCGACTATGACCCCATCTGTCAATAAGGCTTTAAATACATATTCATTGTCTATTTGAACATACTTAATTAAGCCTCTAAATCTTGATTTAACTAGATTAAGCGATGTTTCAGAAAGCAATATTTCAGGTAAGACAATTTGTGTATATCTAAATTTACTAGAAAAATTTAAATCCGGGAGATTCCGCAAATCCGTCTTAAGGCTTAACATGGGGATGAAAGCATCCATGATTGCCTCTGCATAGATTATTGCTCCTTGTTTGGTTGTGTGCACGCCATCATAAAGAATATCTGCTTGATGGTAAACGCTATTACGTATTCCCGCACAAATTTTTTCACGCACATTAATGGATGGTATTTTATATTCAGCCAATACTTCTTCATAATCCTCAATGATTTCATCAGCTCGATTAGCTGAAGTATGGGTATTAAAAAGGTGCAGAAAACAAATTTGAGTAGATGATGCAATAAGTTTTTGAATAATACCTTCTACGGCTGGTTTTATATATTGAGGTGGCGTGGCGTACCCAATGTCAGCGACCGTACATTCAACAAAACAGATGTCGGGTTTATAACGGACTACAAAGTCATTCATTAAAAAACAAGATGCTAAAGAACCTACTCCCCCTATTCCAGCATAGATAAATTGATGATTAGGCAGGAAATAGTCGTTGATTTGACTAGCTAATTGATATGCATATCCTTCTTTTTGAGCAGTAATACTATTCCCTAAGAATGCAATTTTACAAGATCTAATATGTAAATCCACATGAAGCGCATGAAGACCTTCTCTTGGCTTAAAATAATCATTCATTTTAGCGATGAGATGGTTTCAAAGACGAAATAAAAAGAGCTAATGAATCAGCAATAAGGCTTGGGTCATTGCCCAAGTTAAACCGATAACAAGGAACTTGATGCAAAATTGATACTAATATGTGAAACATTTCATTCCCAGCATTCGGAAGTAAATTTTTTGTGGAGGAGCACATGACACTTAATGCATTTGCATAGGGTATTTTTTGAAAACCAATGGTTAATAAAGCATCCTGATGTGGAATAACAACTGCCTTAATCTCCCCTGATTGGGGAAGTTGCGCATGAAATTGATTATTAAAGAAGTAAACTTCTTTTTCGTAAAATTCCTCAAAATGACTATGAACAGATGATTTTAAGGTTGGGAATAATTTTAAATCTGAACTAAATGTTTTTCCAGAAGAATAAATTCCATAGACTTTTGGACTATTTAGCCTATTTGAAATCGCGCAAATATCATCACCAAAATAGTATAAACCTCCAGCTAGCCCTCTAAGTGCTGTTGATGATTTTCCTGCACCACTATTACCGCCAATTAATACACAACCATCGGGTGTGCCTACTGATGCAGCATGAATCATAGCAGTGTCATTCTGACGTAAAATCCAACTTAAAATTCCCCTTAAAGGACACGCAAGTTCGAAGGCAGGAATATCTAAACTAGTTGCTAAACATACGACACCACGTTTGAGATCATGATCGATAACTGTAAGCATTCGGGCATGTGTGAAAAATGCAGCCTCAAAACGGTCAGAAATAAACCCTTCGAGTTCTCCCCGAACTAGAATTTCATCGATACCGCAGGGTGATGTGGGGAATTCCATTTGAGTAGACTCACTATCCCAAATATCAATTTTATAGGACGGATGTCCTTCACTTGCATCAACTAATAGATGTTCTAAGGCAGGTATGATAACGGGCAGGAGGGCGTCACCAGCAAATCGGCATTCGATTGATAGTCCCGCAACTAAAATACATCGTTTCTCAATTGCTGAACTGAAATTGAAAACATCATCAGTTATTTTAAATA
Organism: Aquirufa avitistagni; assembly: GCF_042715545.1. Lineage (NCBI taxonomy): Bacteria > Pseudomonadati > Bacteroidota > Cytophagia > Cytophagales > Flectobacillaceae > Aquirufa > Aquirufa avitistagni. The sequence goes on from NZ_JBBKXZ010000002.1 coordinate 215,543, forward strand.
CTGATTCATAAAAATAGTCTTTACCCCCCATGGTATCGATTAGGACTGGGTGTCTAAATTTTTACTAATGGGCCAGCCCGCTTTATCAACATCGTGAACAGGATCAAGAAGAAGAATTTCTTGCATGTCAGAAAATGTCTCCAAAATAGGAGAAGTATATTTAAGTAATGTGGTATTTAAAATAACCTCAATTGGCTTGCTGGTTGAATCAGATGTAATCTTAATAATTTTAAAATCAATTAGTTGATTTATAAACTGATCAATATCTACCTTCAAATCTTGCTCAGCAACTTGATATATGTTCAGTAAATCCGTAATAATTTCTGGGATTGCATACTGACAAACTAATCGAATCCAAATTTGAGTGGCAGAACCCCGTAAGCTATAATATACGCCTGATTCAAGGTTAACCAAAACCACTTCTTCGCCAAAAACATCGCTTATGATATTATTATCAAAAACGGTATACCTAGTATGACTCATAACACTTTATAATAAAAGATTGGAAATCATTTAAAACATAAATATCTCAAAAACTATCGAGAAAATCATGTATTTAGCGGTAAAACATCCTAAACAATAGGCCAAATGTAATCCACAAAAAAACCCCTACTCAAAAAGCAGGGGTTTCAAAAATTGAAGTGGTAGATCCCGGACTCGAACCGGGGACACACGGATTTTCAGTCCGATGCTCTACCAACTGAGCTAATCCACCTCAATTGCCCGTAGGGTAACGGGACTGCAAAAATAGGAGAAATTTTAGTTAATCCCAATTGGGCCCAGAAAAATTGTTAAAAAAGATGGAAATCGCCATTCGAGGATAAACATCCAGCCGTTCGCTAAACACCGTTTGATAAATTCAGATAAAACTCCGTACTTTTACCTTGTTACCCAAATTCAAGATGACATTAAGTATCTTACTTACCTTCTTCAGCTCGCTGATAGTTTCACCTGATACAAGTATTCATACCACAGTTGAAGCTCAAGCCATCGTTTCAGATGCAGGTGTCACGCCCTTCTGGATGCGCAGTTTGCAATATGGTTCTGTACCCATGGAAAACCCAGGCTTAGTATTGCGCGCTTGGAATGGTAAGAACTATAATCTCAAGAAAAAGTACGATTGGAAATATGAGGTCGAAGCAACCGGGTGGACGGGCAAACGGAATGATTTCTGGCTAACACAAGCTTACCTCAGTGGAAGATGGAGAAAGTGGGAACTTTGGGCAGGTAGAAGAAAAGAGGTATATGGATTGGGAGATACGACAATGACTAGCGGATTCTATGCTTGGTCAGGTAATGCGGTACCAATGCCAAAAATCCAACTTGGAACGCGTGATTACTTGAATTTTGCCAAAGGATGGCTCGGAGTGCACATGACCTATTCGCATGGTTGGTTTGATAATCAGGGACCAACTATCAATGCTTATTTACATCAAAAATCCTTATATGGTAGATTAGGTAAACCAAATGCACATATAAATCTTTTTGGGGGACTAAATCATCAGGTATTTTGGGGAGGAGAAGCCAAAGAAAAAGGTGGCCAATTTGATTATTACCCCTCAAGTCTAAATGCCTACTTTTATGTAGTCACAGCATTAAAAGATCGAACAATTGTCTCTACAGATAAAAATACGTCCTGGTATGATGCATTAAATCAATATGGGAATCACTTAGGATCGATTGATTTAGCAATACAAATAAAGCCCAATTGGGGGAAAATTCTACTTTACAAACAGACTGCCTATGAAACAGGAAGAGTTGCTTCGTTAACTACTTCAGATGATGGAATTTGGGGGGCTTCTGTGCAATTAAAAAATCATGGCTTATTTGAACATATTGCCATTGAATATTTAAGTACAGCAAATCAAGGACTGTATGTTGCGAGCCTTGCCAAAGTCCTTGGACTTACCGATACCCATTATCCTGAAACGGAAAACTACTTTAACAATGGTGCTAGTGGTGGGTGGGCCTATTGGAAAAAAGGGATTGGCACTCCTATAATTGTAATCGATGCAGAAACGCGTCAAGGAGGTACTACTTCTTTCCGATATAATGCGCTTAAATCCTTTTATCTTGCGGTTCGAGGTCGATTACCTGCCGAAATTAATTGGATGATGCGACTATCCCAATCGAAACATGGTTATATTCAGGATGGGACGAATTACCCTAGTTCAAGATTTATTTCATACATCCCACAGCTTTCAGCTTCACTGAAGCTAGAAAAAATATTTATGACACGTTTGATAACTAATATTGTTATTGGACTTGATCAAGGGGAGCAAATTAATAACTCGATCGGCGGCCAACTAGGTTTAAAGTATTCAATTAACTAAATCTTAAAATTTTCAAGCACTGACCTTGGTGTCCATCCGAATTTTTCTCTTGCCAAAGAGTCATCAAATGTTAAATTTGAAGTAATCTTAATCAGTTTATCTGAATTTAAAGGAGCATTTGTTCCAAATAAATCACCAATCCGAGCCATTAACATTGCTAGTACGAAGGGGATAGAACATATTCCCTTTCTATTTAATTGCCGAGCAATTACATGGCTAAGTTGATAGAAGGTTGGGTGTTCCCCATCTGTTAAATGAAATATCCCTCCAATACGCGAAGCAGGTAAAATAAATTTAGCTACATCTCCTGCTAATACCATACTTTTTTTTGCCTGACCGCCTGATACATTTACGTAAAAACCCCTTTTAATCGCATAAACCATGGATCCTAAGTTCCCAGGCGGTTTAGGCCCAACGACCAGTGGAAGTCTTAAAATAGTACAACAAACCTGATGATATTGGCACCATTCCATAATTTCAGCCTCAGCTTGTATTTTACTCATCCCGTATTCATCAGTCGCAAGAACGGGACATTTTTCACTTAGATACTCGCCTTCAATTCGTCCATAAACTGAAACACTGCTAATAAATACAAAATAATTGGGTGGTGATTTACTCAGACCCTTTAATAAATTACGTGTCCCCTGGACATTTACTTCAAAAAAATTTCCAAAAGCGGTATGGGCTAAACCAGCATTATGAATAACTAAATCAAAACGATGAGAAAATTTGGGGACATTTTGCGACAAATCAAGAATATGGTCTCCAGGTGAAATTCGATTCAGAATCTCAAGTTCTTCAGAAATGTATTCATCCCGAATATATTTACCTAAAAATCCTGAAGATCCTGTAAGCAGAACGCGTTTTTTATCACTCATATCTGCTTAATTTAAAAAAATTGTAAGATTTTATTCAAAATCCGAATAGGTAAAAAATAATAAGGGGACTTCAGTCCATTTATCTCCCAAGCTTTCAGTATTTCAATATTCTGCTTAAATATATTGCCAAAACTTAAGTTTGTTGCGCCACCTAATCTCATTTTTACAGTATACTTGTCTAAATAGTGCGCCCTTAAATTTTGAATTTTTAAGGTTCGCAACATAAATTCATAGTCTGCAGCCAACTTAAATCTAGTATTAAATAAGCCTATCTTATCTAACAGATCTGTTTTAATAAAAAAAGTGGGGTGTGGCGGAACATGGCCAAATTCAAAAAACCGGTTAAAATATTTTTTTGACTTCCACTTTCTAACAATTATACTCGGATCCTCTCGTTTGACATAAAAGAGATTCGCATAGACGACGTCAGCATTGTAATCTATAAATGCCTGAACAATATTCTCAATCACATGGCTTTCCAGTAAAAGATCATCCGAATTAATAAATCCAACAATATCACCAGTTGCAATTCTTAGCCCCTTGTTCATGGCATCATAAATACCGTAATCCTTTTCAGAAATAAATTTCGATATACACCTTTCGTTAGCAAGCAATTCCTTAGTACCATCCGTAGAATTCCCATCGATTACAATATATTCAATATCACCAAGAATAGACTGTGATTTAACCGTATCTATCGTTTCTTGGATAGTTTCAATGGAATTAAAGGAAACAGTAATTAGCGAAACCTTCATTCTGTAAATATTTGAAATAATTTGCGCTTATGCGTTTCTAAACTATAGGGCTTATATAATTGATACATTTCAGACTTAAGATTTATCGAAAAGTTATCAACTAAGTCGTTGATTCGATTAACAATGGAACTTATGTTGCCTGGCTCAATAAAATATGGATAATTATTACCCAATACCTCTGTAATATATCCGACAGGAGAAATCAATATTGGTTTTGCTAGGCTGAGTGATTCGAGCAATACTAATGGCAACCCTTCATTATATGAAGGTAGTATTAAAGCGTCTGCTCTTTGAATTGCCTTAAATTTATCCATTCCTTGAACAGGATTACCCACTTGAACATACGGATTATTTTTGACTAAATCCTGTAGTCTCTCTTTCGAAATCTCATTCGAATAGTTCCCCACTAATTCAAAAAAAACAGGTGCACTTCGCTTCTCATTTACAATACTAATTGCATCTATTAAATCTAAAAGACCTTTTTTCTCTAAAAAATTACTTAAAAAAAGAAATGAAAAGTTTTTACTATTAGGCATTGAATTTAAATCAGGGACTAATTCCTTTTCAACACAATTCGGAAGATAAGAAACATTGTAAATGTCCATTCCATTCAATTCAGTAACCTGCATTTCAGATAAGACTATGAATTGGTCAACTAGATTAGTGAGCAGTTTAAAAAGGTAGCGATTTTTAAAGCGCTCCAAAAAACAACTAAGATCACTTCGATGTATATGCAAATAAACTCGACCGTTTAAGTTTAATAATTTATAACTTAAAACAATCAGAAGGTTTTTAAGCATTCCAAAGAAGGAAAGATATAATACCCCATAGTACACTGCATATCTTTTGCGAAATAATTGACGCAAAAAATTCAGAAAAGCTCGAATAAATGCAATTTGTTTCCCCAAAGAAACTTGACCATGATACTTTAAGTCTGCAAATTCCTCTACTTTCGTTATATGGTATCGCCCTTCCAACATTTCTAGATTAATCGTACTAGAAATACTTGAGCCGTGAATAGTTCGTGGTGAAAGTTCTCCGAAAAAAAGAAGGCCAGGGCGCACTTAATTTTTTTTATGTGCTAAAACGACTGTATTAAGATAGAAATAACTGTCTGAATTTTTCCGAGAAAAAAAATCAATAATTATACCTAATAAATTAAATGGAGAAATCAATAATATTGTAAATAATCCTTTCAATAATTTGTTATTCGGAAATACAACCCTCCACAAATAAGTAATGAACAATTGGAGAACGGAGGCAAAATATGAAGTTGATTTTCGAGATTCAAGAATTTCAAACCCATTATTTTGAAGGAGATTTTTTATTCCAATTTCTGTATATCTCACATTATCATATGGCCTCCAATGCTCTTCCCAAACAAATGGAACAGTTATTAATAATTTTCCGCCTGGTTTTAATATCCGATTAAATTCACAAAGAATCTGATTGGGATCTGGCAGCAACTCAAATGTTTCTGAACTAAATATATTATCAATTGTATAATCCTCAATTGGAATCGTTACACCATCATAAAACAAATCCGCAAATACATTATTCTTTAATTTGTCACTATGATCCAAATCTAATCCAATATAGCTAAATGAATTAGTAAATAGATTCTGGTAAGGTTTTCTTCCGCAGCCAAAATCCAATAATGAGCCTTGAATTTTTAAAGCTAAGATTGAAATATTGTTAAATAAATCACGTCTAATAAAATAACTAGGATTAATAAAAATAGATAAAATTGTGGGCTCAAATTGGGCCTTGTAATAATTCTTTTTAAGGATTTCAAATGTTGATTTGAAAAGTGCAATAATCATATTTTTAACTTAATATCTTTTGAAGGAAAAAAGAGGTGTTTTTTTCAGTTGTGATCACTCTTTGAGGTTTTGGCTTATGGATACTTCCAGCAATTATTTTTCTAATTACAGTTGACAAACTTCCTCCAATTCTGGCATCATAAAATGTACTACGCTCTTCAATCAATTTACTTACATTATCAGATTCAAAAACAATTTTATCTGAATTTTTTTTGGGTAAAATATTTAATAAACCCCAATAACATGATTCGATTGTTGTCCTCCCAATGCAAAATCGATCATCGCCTCTTATATTAAAATCTGAAATATTATACACTTGCTCGACTTCGCCAACCTGGCCAATAAAAAAAATACGGCTATCGCCATTTACCAATTTTTTCAAATAAGTGAAATATTCCTTTTCATGATAACCTCCAGCAATTACAAGGCAGCAGTTACTATTATTAATTTTTATAAATTCTTTAATCACATAATCGACCCCTTTTATTGGAATTAATGCTCCGACTATGCAAAAAACAAACTTATAATTTCCCCTAATTTCTGATAGCTCAAAATCCAATTTTATAATTTCCTTTTTTTGGTAAGGATTTAATAACTTCCAACCGTTTGATTTATAAATAAAAGGCATACTATTAAATGTAGTATCATCTATAGCAAAATATTTACTTGCACAATTAGACATCCAACTTGGATAATGAATATAATCGCGAATATGCTGACTAACATTCCCCTTTTTAGACTTAAGAGCTTTCCCGGTTAAATATAAGTGCGAATTATTTATATGAACAAAATCATAACCAATTAATAAATTATTAATTGTTGTCCTAAAAAAGGGCTCAATCATGTTTGTACTTATAAATCGAATAAATGATTTAATTGAAAGTCTCTCAATTGGAAAAGTTACATATGGTATCCAAGCTTCTTTTATTTGCGATGTCTCTATTTCAAAGAATTTAGCAATTACCAATATATCAGCAGTGGAATTATTTCTCCAAGGCAAAAATGATTTGCGTAAGATTACATCAAATTTAATTGACGGATTTGCGTCTTTGATTTCGTTTAATAAAAATTTCAAACTAGTCTCAGCTCCATAAAATGCCCCTTCCCTATGAGAGACTGACGTAATAAATGCAACTTTTATTTCATTCTGCATCCTTTAATTTCTCAACTAAATGCGAATATTTATTAATCTGCTTGAAGGAACATGAAGAAATATTCCCAACCAACTTAGAATAATTAGACCTGCTGGAAATTAATCCGAATTTCATAATTAGATCATCTAAATTTCCTGATTTGAATACAAGGCCTAAATCAAATTTTTCAATTAAATCTTCTCGACATCCAACCATATCAGAAATTAAAACAGGTAGTTGAAAATGAAGTGCCTCTTCAATTGCTAAACACCAAACTTCTGATACTGATGGAACTATTAGTATTTGATTATTTTTATAATAATACTCGAGCTCTGTACTATTTACATATCCTACGAGTTCCACGTTATCGATTTGATTATCTAAAATTCTAGCCTTTAAGCTATCTTCCAAAGGCCCAGAGCCAACAATTTGAAAGTGAAAATTGCTGAAATTTTCAGCCAAATCTAGAATCATTGTGACACCTTTTTCTTCAGAAAGCCTGCCTACATAGAGTATATTGGTAATTTCCTCAACAATTTCTCTATTTACCATTGCTAAATTAAACCAATTATGCCATCCAACCCCCCCAGTAATATATACCTCTTTTCTGAATCCCAGTTTTTCTGAAAGATTCTGATGTGGAATACCGGGCGCAAATACTAAATCAACTTTACTCAAAAACAAAAACTTTAAAAACCCGTTTATTCCTGTATACTTTGATTCATAAATAGTTGATTCAAATATCATTGAAACATATTTTGGCCTAATTAAAAAAACAATCACCCAATATTCAAAATAATCCCATCCAGGTATACAGACCTTTTCTTTAAATAATTTTCTATGCCTATATAATGTTACTAATCGACTAAAATTTGAATTAGATTCATACTGTTTATTTAATGAAGTTACACGGGAATTAAGCGTATAATAATCCTTATTCCTTATTGAAGAGTGTTCAAATAGGGAAACCAAATTTATACCCGAACAATCAGAAAATGGTTTAAAAAAATAGCTAGTTGGGAAATCATTAAGTATTGTTACTCCCATAGAAATACTAATTTATATTAATGAATTTTATTTCCTTTCCGAGAGAATCGAGATTCAGTCTTTTGAGAATTACATTTTTAGAAAAATGCGTATAGGATTTTAAACAAAAATCAATGCACCATGAATGACCATTAATATCAAAATGGTGCGATAATTCTGTATTAATTTTGCTAAGTATGGAGGGTGGTGTCTTAATATTATTTAAAATTGAAACAGAATTATACTTTGAATTTTCTTCAAAAAATAAACCTCCACCATAAAAAGTCTCGCTAGATTGTGCTGGCCTATATCCATTTAAATTAATTTTGCCCGCAGCCCTATAATCAGAAAGTTTTTTACATTTAAATGAGTCATAAATAAACTCCCCATTCAAAAATTTCGACAAATCAATTTTTTGAGCAACGGTGATTCCATCAGAATTGCCTGAACCTGTATACCATGATAAATAATTCGACTGACCATCTGAGTAAATAACCGGGTCTACAAAATGGCCTTCACTTAAATCAAGTTTCTTAATTATTTTAAGATTCGGAATATCCAATTTATAGAGTAAAAGTTTTTCTATCTCCGAAGATTCAGGAAGAATATAAAATTCACCCTCTACAAAATAAGGAGCAGGAAAAGAAAGGTGAAAATCCTCAGAAATCAATACTTTTTTTGAGACGAATAATTCGTTTGTAGAAAATCCAGTAATTGTTATGGATATTAATTCCCCTTTTTTCTTAAACCGATCAAACTCCTCTGCTAAAACTACGAGTTTATTTTCCTCTGAAATTAAAATAAAAGGATCTGCCAAATATTTCCAAATTGGATTTTCAACTATAAAAAGTCTATCATAATGTGAAACCAACAATGAAAATTTATGCATTTGTACCTTTATTCAATTTTGTATTTTGAGTAACCCAAAACAAAAATAAAGTGAATGGAATTAAATAAGATCTATACCCAAATTGAGATATAAATACCAATAAAATGATAAAATAAATAAATGACATTCGAATTGATTTATAGAGGAATATTAAGGCTCCAAATAAACCAAATAACCCCAATTCAAATAAAACATCTACGTAGAAGTTAGTAGTTGTTTGAGCGTATTCAGCTAAATCCAATTGAGGAGTAAATTTGAGTAGAGAAAAGATTCCATTCCCTAAAATTAAAGACTCTGGAGTCTCATTTAATAAATAGGTGAGAGTTAAAGCTGGGGCGACATTTCGATAATCCTTTCTGAAAAATAATTTATCAATAAGTTCAAATTGACTATAACCGATATAAATTATACTAAAAATGAAAACAGAAACAACAACCAATTTAATGAGAATTGGAATTGATCTAGAAAAAATAAACCAATAACCTAAGAGCAAAATGACAAAAACATAACCTGAACCTGAATTACTTAAAAACAAGGATGCCAGGACAATCAAAATACTCCAAAACTTGTTCGATTGCTTGTTTATTGAATAAAAAAGAAATAGAGAATAAAAGTATGCCCACCCCGAAGGTTCGATGAATAAAGATGTCGACCTAGAGGCCTCTAAAATTTTATTATCTTCCCCAGCAACAAAATATTTAGTACGAGCAAACTCAAAATCAATTATTCCAAAATATTGCAGAATTCCTATAATTAAACAAATGAATATAAACCAGCTAAATATAGATTTAAAGTTTTCAAGTTTCAAAGATTGCAAATTTGAAAAGAATAAGCCTGAATTAATGATTAAGAATATGAAGCTAATATATGAGAGTAAAATTGAAGAACTTATATCATTTTGCCCTAATAACAACCCAGACAAAGAAAACCCAACAGAAAATAAAATCAACAACCAATAATAATTCAAAAAAACACCATTCTTGTTTGCAATCGAAATTTTAAGCCCAAAATAGAAAAACAATAATTGCAATAAATAAAAAAATGCTCTTGCAATAGGACTTACAAACAAAATTGAACCCGGCAAGAATGCCAACAAAAAAAGTTGAATTATATAAATATTTGAAAACCATTCTTTGGAAACTTTTGCCATTTCAATTTTTTCTAACAATCGAAATTACCAAATCTAAGAAATTTTCAAATTCAGAACCCTTATTAACTATTTGCGTATTTAAATCCTCGAAATTTTTCTTAATCCAATCATTTAGTGTACTTAGTTCGACAATCTCTGCGTTTCCCTCCTTAATTTGATTAGAAAAATAGTCATATAGCATCTTGGAGTTACTATTAAACAACCCTGTTTTAATATTAAAATAAGACGCCTCAATCGTACAAGCACTATGGGAGGTTAAATGTAATTGCATTTTACTAAGTACAATTGGCAAAGGCATATCTGTAGCCCAATCCCAATTTATATTATAAAAACCATTAAAAGACCGGCACAAATTTTCAAATATTTCCCCTTTGCCTAGATTTAGTATTTGTATTGGATGTATCCGAATAAACCAATTATAAATATTACTTGTTTCCTTCACTATTTGTACTAACTGTTGAGGCATGCCTAAAATTGCACCTTGTATATTCTGCTCTTCTGCCCCCCATTGTAAAGTTATCAAAATACTAAATTTTCCATTTTCGGTTAATTTTATACTTTCAATGTTTGAAAAACTGTTGACTACAGTATCATTTTCACTTTTGTTTAAGAATCTATTTAACCATGGATTTCCGATTACAGTTGAAGAAACAAAATTTTTACAATTCTTATCAACCCAATTTTTACTATTTTGATCCCAACATAAAATGGATGTGGGCCATCCTTCTTGATTAATCCTTTCTCGACATTGTAAACCATAATAGCCCTCATCTGAAAGTATCCCATGTTGCAAATCGAAGATTGGGATATTCTTATTTTTCGCAATTAAACACAGCTCAATTTCAGGCTGGATTCCAATAATCAATTTAGGTCGAACTTTGGATAAAATATTAGCCCACATGCCTCCCATAATGGCATTACCAGCTTGGGAATTTCGCAACAATTTGGAATAAATATTTTTGACTAATCGCGCTCGAAAATATAAACCATTTATTGAATGAACATTACCAAAAGCATCATCCCCAAAAATAATTGCTGGGGGCGATGCAATAGTAAGAGTATTAATATTTAATGAAAATAGCTTTTCATTTAATGTATCAACTAAGTGGGAATATCTTTTATTTTCAATTAAAATGGTTCGACTCGAGTCCCCACAAATGAAAAGAACCTCTGAATGTATTAGATTTTTCTTTTCATTGACTGAAAATAAATATTTAACAAAATTAAATACCTTGATTAAATCTTTTAAAAATGCACTCACTACCAACTAATCATCTAACCCGTTTTTAGAAACGGTATGTCTTAATTGCCAATTACCTAATTCGTCCTTCCCCCACAAATGAGGCGACCTAAATTTATCAGTCAATTTTGTTTTAAAATAATCCGGATCTATATCTAAGTATTCCATAACCTCATTAAAATAGCGATCTGGAAATTCCCCATCAAACTTATTTACTAAAGCTATTCCATCTTCGCGGGTAAGATGTTTATTTCTTATTTCTTGAGAGGCATCATATGTTGCTCGACCAATCCCAAACTTAATAAATGTAGTATAATAGTGTAGATCATCAATTTTATCATCTATACTATTGTATTTACTATATGTACCTTGAGTTCTAAATGGCCTAGCTTTAAATCCTGTATTCTCTACAGCATAATAGTAAACCTCTTGAGGTGTCCATTTCAAGTAATATCCTAAATAGTGAACCTCAATTTCTGATTTTTCAAGTTCTTTTGCATCAGCAGGCAAAAAGCTCATTAAATCATTTTGAGAGACATTATACTTTTCTTTTAGTTCTCTAATTGATACTCCACCTAAGTATATCTCATCTAAGTTATTAAAACTATAATAAGACTTATCTCGCAAAGATGTATTATTATCTGCGATTGGATTACCATACTCGGCTTCATTTTCACCATAAAAAATTAGTTTTATGCCATATCTACTTGCAATTTTTGGTGCCAAATTTTTTTGACCTAACATAAAAGTCTGAAATGGATGATATAAGTTTTCTATAGATAACTTAGTCAACAATTTCATTACTTGACCATTTCGATTAAATGAAATGTTATCAAAACCCGAGTCAATCCAATTTTTCCAGTTCTGATATCCATACTCAGTATATAAAATTGGTGGCCATGTGCATGTCAATGGATTCATGCCATATTTATATTTTAGCACATGTGCTTGATAAGCACTATCCTTTCCTCCACTTCCTGGAACTAAGCAATCATAGCTACCATCTTTAGACCGGTATTTATCTAGAAGCTTTAATAATTCCTCCTCTCTCATACCCCAATTAATAGAGTCTTTTTGTTCCCCAGTTCTGCAAGCATCACAGATACCTTCATCGTCGAAATTCAACGTTACTTTTTTACTGTCTTTTGTGTGTTTAAATTCCACCGCTGAAGCTGGCCTTTGATTACTCATCACACATTTTTTGCAAAATTTGACTTCTTGAGGAAGTCCAAAAAAAGCTTCTCTTAATTCTTGTCCCATATTATTATTTGATATTATTTAATTCTGCCCACCTTTTATATATTTCCAAGCCTTTTTCTCCACTTTTCTCTGGATGAAACTGACAAGCAAAAATATTTTCTTTTAAAATACTTGATACATATTCACAAGAGCCATATGTAGTATATGTTAGCCCAACATTTTCCTCTGGCTGCACATAATATGAATGTACAAAATACATGTATTCTGCATTTTCGGTAGAGCCCAAAGGTGTTTTTTTCCATGTTAAACTTTTCCCTTCATAAATTTGATTCCAAGCTATTTGGGGGACTTTATATACTATCTCATCTATGGTCTGATTGGGAAATTTCTTTACTTTACCTTTTATTATATCTAAACCAGTACATTCCCCAAACTCCTCACTTGAACTAAAAAGCAATTGCAAGCCTAAACAAATTCCCAAAAAAGGCTTACCTTCATTTATTGCACTTTTAATTGGGTCAATTAACCCAAGTTGATCTAAATTATTCATTGCATCTTTAAATGATCCAACGCCAGGCAATACCAGCGCATCTGAATTTTTTATCTCTTCAGGGTTTGAGCTAATAATTATATGTAACCCGATATTCTCTAAAGCCTGTTTTACACTAAATAAATTACCTAGCTTATAATCGACGATACAAATAGTTTTATTATTGATAGTCATATTTATTTTCTCGTTGGAATTTTCGCCGTGATTAGCCCCTCTCTTAATCTAATCAAATCTGTAGGTAAAATGTGCTTAGGGGTTTTTCCGCTTGCCATAAAGGAAGTATTACCTTCTATTTGATAATCTTCATTTGAATCTTCTATATGTTTCATGGCAGCGTAATGTAAAATGGATGCCACTGCGACTGCATCAGCTTTGCCCTCCTTTACAGCCTTCACTACATCAAGAGAATCCTTCGCTCCGCCATGTGCGATTACAGGAATATTGACATTTGAAGCTATTTTATTTATTAAATCAATATCAAACCCCTCTCCTGTACCTTCTTTATCAACAGAGGTGATTACTATTTCTCCTGCACCCAATTCTTCTACTTGTTTTGCCCATGAAATAGCCTCCAGACCAGAATACTCTCTTCCATTATCTGTAAAGACATAGTAATTCCCATCTCTTTCTTTAATTACTTCAAGTGCTACGACAATTGTTGAAGATCCAAATTTAGTTGCAGCTTGCCTCACAAATTCAGGATTTTTTACTGCAGCGGTATTTATTGCTACTTTATCTGCCCCAGAACGTAATGCATTGTTTATATCCTCAATAGTTCTTAAACCTCCTCCAACTGTTAATGGTATAAATATCTCTTTTGCAGTTTTTGTAATTATACTTTGCAAACTATTTCGATCATATAGGCTTGCGACTGTATCTTGAAAAAACAGCTCATCTGCTCCATTTTCATAATAATATTTAGCAAAAACTTCTGGCTTGCCTAAAACTCGAAGACCTTCTAAATGAATACCCTTAACTAAATTCGGGCCTTTTATATCTAACCTTGGTATTAACCTTACATTTAACATGCTTTAATATTTATTCCTATTAACTCTGCTATTTGCCAATCATACATAGTGTCAATATCATGTGAGCTCATCTCATCCATAACATACTTTCTGATTTTCTTAATCCCATTCGCCCCCCCTTTTTTTAAACTTTCCAAATTATAAATGTAAATGGCTCCATTTAATTCAAATACAGGAGGACAATCTTGCCTTCTAGTAAAATTGTTTGGCTTTGACTTTATCAAAAATCCATTTTTATCTTCTTCCATCAAATTAAAATACGGACTCGATTTGGATTCTTTTACAGATACAACTAAATCACAAGATCGATCAAAAAGAGCCAATGCCTCAAGAATATGTTTTCCTTTGCGAAAAGGAGAAGTTGGTTGTAATAAAATCAATACATCTGGATTAGAATTAATTGACTCCAAATATGCGATTTCATGTTGAATGACCTCAAAACTACTCGCAACATCTGTTGCTAATTCTGCTGGACGAATATATGGTACTTTAAGGCCTAAGTTAGAAACAACATTAATTATTTGAACTTCATCAGATGAAACATGAATATCCACATCAGAACAAATTTCCCGAGCCGCATCAATTGTATGCTGAATTAATGGCTTGCCGTTTAATACTTTAATATTTTTACCCGGAACACCCTTTGAGCCTCCTCTTGCGGGTATAAGCACGACTAATTTCATTTTAAATTAATTAAATGGATGTCTCTTTGCGCCTTTTCGTAATCATCAGGCTTGCCAATGTCTAACCAATACCCATTCAAAGGATAGGAAATTACTTTATTACCATTTTCGATTAAGCGCTCCATCAGGTCAGTTGCATTAAAAAAACCTGCATAAGGAATCAAATTTAAAACTTCTTTTTTTAAGAGATAAATTCCACCATTGGAATAATATGTATAACTAGGTTTTTCTTTAAAACTAAGAATTTCATTCCCATTTGTTTCAAGTACAGCATAAGGAATGTCAACTTTGTATGGAATCGTTACAACGGCAAAGTCTGCCCCCGATTCAATGAATTTCAAGTAAAAATCTTCGTAATCTAAATTTGTTAATATATCAGAATTCGTAATTAGAATGCAATTATGTTTAAAATTATCTATTAAAGAGACCGAGCCAATCGTCCCCAATGGTTCTTTTTCCCAGATATAATCAACATTAAAATTTTTATCCTCCCCTTTCCCAATTGCACTGACAATTTGATCGCCTAGATAATTGACGCTAATCCAAAAATCGTCAATACCATAATAAAGTAATCTATCCAAATTGTGAGAAATTATAGCCTTTTCTCCGAC
Source organism: Aquirufa avitistagni (assembly GCF_042715545.1). NCBI lineage: Bacteria > Pseudomonadati > Bacteroidota > Cytophagia > Cytophagales > Flectobacillaceae > Aquirufa > Aquirufa avitistagni. The sequence continues at coordinate 230,842 of NZ_JBBKXZ010000002.1, forward strand.
TTTTAAAAGGGGTTTAGGTGTTATATCTGTCAATGGTTTAAGCCTCGCACCTCTTCCTCCCGCCATGATTACAACATCAAGAGGTAAGTAAGATTTTACTTGACTAAAATTGATAACATTTATTACAACATCATTTTCATCAAGAATCGGAATAATTTTAAATAAATTATTCCTGAGGTATATAACTTGATTTACATCAAAATCTGTTTTCCTAATAAACCTTGGCTTTGTTTGTAAAATTTCATTTACAGATCTATTTACATCCAAACCTTTTATTAATGCTCTTCTTACATCACCATCAGTTAGAGACCCTAATAATCTATCATCTTTGTCAACTATGAAAATAAAAGCATCTTCGGCTAACTTATCCATTATTCTCAAAGCTTCTAAAATAGATGTGCCTTCAGCAACCAAATGTTCCTTATAGTGCCTCATTAATTTTTTTTAGTTCTAAAACTATTTTTTCGACTGCATTACTCTTTTTATAAATATTTTCTCCCAAATAAGAATCTTCAATCAAAGCTTGTTGAAACCCTTCTAAAATGTTTTCAAAACCAACATTAATAACGTTACCACTCTGAGCCCTCCCTTTTTGACGATCCCCGATATTTAATACAAATTTACCCAATGATGCTGCTTCAATTATACCGCTTGAGGTGTTACCAACCAACAGCTTGGCATATTTCATGGCTGAAAAATAATTCTTTTTCCCAAAGCTTTCTACCAAAAGAACTTTGCCATCAAAAATTTGATTAAACTCTATAAATGAAGACCTTATGCGAGAGCCCGCAGCATCTGCGTTGGGCATAGTAATTATTATATTATATTTTTTTATAACTACTTCAAACGCATCAATTAACGCTTTGAGTTGTATCTCTAAGTCCAAATTATTTACTGTCTCTGGATGAAAGGTGACTAATATATATTCCCCATTGGGGAATTTATAACTATCTCTCAATTCTTTCTCCGGGGTAAATTCAAATTCTTCTATACCATCTAAACTGATTGATCCTACACAAAATATTCCATCTTTTTTACCTATTAATTCCTCAACCTTTTCTGCAAAAATAGAAGTAGAAACAAAATGATATTTTGAAGCAAGCGTAATTTGATGTCTAAAAATATTATCTAAAGCACCTAAAGTAGTTTCACCACCATGAATGTGAGCAAATTTAATATTTGCTAATAATCCTGCTTGAACAGCGGCGGTCATTTCAAACCTATCTCCTAAACATATTACAATATCGTAAGAATTTACTGCCCAATAATCAGCAAATTTTAATACGGTAATACCAAAAGAAGTGGTAATAGACGGAATATCATCCGACCCCAATAGACAGGGAATGGTATCAATTTTACATGTGTATTTTGCCTTGATTTCACGTATTGTATCTCCGTAAATTGGGGAACAATGCATACCAAAAGCAATAATTGTTAAATCAAAAAATGAATCTTCAATAATCTGATCTAACAAAGATTGATAAATACCAAAGTCTGCACGAGAGCTAGTTAATACACCTATTCTCACTTTATATCCTCTAAATTTAAAATCTCATTTGCTATTTTGCCAATGAGTAATTCTTTCCCTATCACCCGCTCAATATCCATTGGTGAAATACCATTTCCTGGACGAAGTGAAATTAAATCATTTTCGCTTATTATATGCCCCTTAGGCAAATCGTGTTTTAAATGTAAACTTTTACGCGCTATGGTAATATTTTTTTCCTCACTAGGACTTATCTCTTTAATCCCACTTCCAGAAATTGCAAGTTCTATATTCCTAATTGATTGAACCATCTTCTTTAATTCTGACGGTTCAAGTGATGCTTTATGATCAGGCCCAGGTAGTAATCTATTCAAGGTAAAATGCTTTTCAATAATCTTTGCTCCTAAGGCAACCGCTGCAATTGGAACCTCTATCCCTAGCGTATGATCAGAATACCCAATTGAAATTTTAAATATATCTTTAATCTGATTCATTGCCTTCAGATTTACATGATTCATGGGTGTAGGATATTCTGTATTACAATGTAAAACAGTAATTAGTGACTTCGAAATACCGTATTTTTCAAACACTCCAATCGCGGCACTAATCTCGTCTAAATTTGCCATACCAGTAGAAATTACTATTGGCTTTCCCATTTTTGCCATTTTAATCAAATATGGCAGATTCGTTAATTCCCCGGACGGCGATTTGAAAAAATCGATTCCTAATGTATTCAAAAATTCTAATCCTTCAAGATCAAAAGCCGTTGACAAAAACTTAATATTATATTTTTTACATTCATCAATTAAAATATAATGATCTTCAACAGATAACTCTAATGCCTTCAGCATTTCAAATTGAGAAGTACTTTCTCCATTAGCTGAATTTTGTAATTGATATTCAGCCTTTTGAGCTGATTTACTTACTAATTTGTCAGCTTTAAATGTTTGAAATTTTACATAATCAGCTCCCGCTAATGCGGCTTGTTTTACTAATTCTTTAGCTAATTCAATGTCCCCATTGTGATTAACACCAGCTTCCGCGATAATAATTACATGTTTGTTCATAACTCTCTTGCAGGATTTCCAACGACCTTCTGGCCATCTGAAATATTTTTAATAACAACACATCCGGCACCAACTATCACATCTTTCCCTATGGAAACTCCTTGAATAATTGTCGCGTTAGCTCCAATAAAACTCCGATCCCCAATTGAAACATTTCCCGCAAGTACAGCTCCTGGTCCAACGTGCACAAAATTACCAATCACACATTCATGCTCAATAATAGACGACGAGTTAACAATTACACCTTTGCCAAGCGTTGAAAGTGTGCCAACAATTGCCCTTTTTAAAATTACACTTCCGTTTCCGATTTGAGCATAAGATGAAACCTCCGCCTTTGGATCAATTATTGTAGATATTTTAGCCCCATTATTTTTTAATGTACTATAAATGTTTTCTCTTATTCGGTTATCCCCAACGCCCATTATAAATTCGCACGAATTAAAATACGTATTTAATTTTTCATCCTTTTCGTTACCTAGGAAATCCAAATTAAATGGATTAAAATTCTTCTCTGCAACATCACAATATCCTAACAGTTTTTCACCTGAATCTTGCGAAGCTTCAGCCACAACAAATCCATGTCCAGAATACCCTACTAAAATTTTTCCCTTTTTATATAACACTACTAGGAATATTTACAATTCTACTTTCCAAAAATTCTGCATTTTTTTGACTATCTCGGTAATTATCTGAGTACATAGGTAATCTATACATTAATTGCCAAATTGGCCTAGTCATTATCCCTAATGAATTTGATTCTTTCAGGAATAAATCTCGATCATTCTTATTTTCTAATTCTATGCACATTAACCAATAATTTGCTCTGGCATTCTCAGACTCTTTTCTGAATTTAATTCCTTGTTTATTAAAAAAAGAATCATACTGTTCCGCTAATTTGCGCTTACTTTCGATAAATCCTTTCAATTGTTCCAATTGAGCACAAGCAAGCGCCGCATTCAGATTAGGCATCCGAAAATTATAGCCAACCTCATCATGAGCATATTCAAAAGGATGTGGAATTTTTGCAGTGGTAGTTAAATGTTTTGCATAAGCACCATATTCAACATTTTTAGAAACAATCGCACCACCACCACCAGCAGTGACAATTTTATTACCATTAAAAGAAAATACACCTAATTCACCAAAACTTCCAGTTGGTTTACCATCATAGAGTGATCCAAGTGATTCCGCCGCATCTTCAACAAGTGGTATATTCCATTGATTACAGATTTGAATCAATTCATTTAAATGTACCGGAAAACCAAAAGTGTGCATGGGCAAACAAGCAGAAATTTTACGTCCTGTTTTTTTATTAAAACACTTTCCATCTCTTAATTCACCAAACTCTAATAAAAAATTATTAACAGAATTAGGAGATAAACCCATTGTATCTAAATCAACGTCAATGAAAACAGGTGTTGCTCCATTATAACTAATTGCATTTGTTGTAGCAACAAAAGTTAATGCTTGTGTAATAACTTCATCCCCCTGATTAACGCCGGCAATTTTTAAAGCAACTTGCAAAGCTGCTGTTCCATTTACAACAGCAACTCCTCTTTCAGTTTCAGAAATTGAGGCAATCATTGTCTCAAATTTATCTACATAAGCCCCTACGGAAGACACAAAAGTCGAATCAATAGCATTGTTAACAAATAATTTTTCATTTCCTCTAAACCTCGGTTCGTGTAAGGGAATTACATCACTACCTCCGTAAATATTACGAATGAATTCAAATGTTTCTACATTACTGAATTTCATATTTACAAATTATATATTTCAGGCTTATACTTTTGCAGATTCTCAGATAAGGAGAACCAAGCGATTGTTTCTTCGATTCCTGAGCTTAAGCTTATTCCAGGAGACCAATTAGTAAATTGCTTTAACTTTTCATTTGAGCCGAATAAACGAAATACTTCACTATTTTGAGGCCTAATTCTATTTTCGTCGGAAACTAAACGTGCTTGAGGATTTATTTGATTGATAATCTCCTGGGCTAGATTACCTATTGAAATTTCATTTTGCGTAGCAATATTTATCTCATGACCAATCAAATCATCGCAATTAGCAATTTCAATAAATCCTTTCGCAGTATCTTTAACAAATACCAAATCTCTGGTAGGAGTAAGATCTCCCAATTTAATTTCCTCGAAACCGGCCAATAATTGCGAAATTATGGTAGGAATTACAGCTCTTGCAGATTGTCTTGGTCCATATGTATTAAATGGCCGAACTATGGTAATGGGCAAATTGAAACTTCTAAAAAATGAATCAGCAATTGCATCAGCCCCTATCTTAGAAGCTGAGTAGGGTGATTGGCCTTGCTTTGGATGAAGTTCAGTTATTGGCACAAATTGAGCAGTTCCATAGACCTCAGAGGTCGACGTAATCAATATTCTTTCAACTTGACAATCTCTTGCAGCTTGTAAGATATTTAAGGTCCCTTTAACATTCGTATCAATATAACTATCAGGTGAATGATAGCTAAAAGGAATTGCAATGAGGGCTGCTAAGTGAAAAACAATATCAATACCTTCCATAGCTGTCCTAACTCCATTAGGATCTCGAATATCTCCAGTAAAAATCTCTATTTGTTCTAATAATTCTTTTGAAAATGTATCCAACCATCCCCAAGAATTGAATGAATTATAACAACAAAATGCCTTTACCTGAAAACCACTTTGAACCAACAATTCAACCAAATGGCTTCCAATGAAACCATCTGCACCTGTAACTAAAACTTTTTTATTCATCTTAATAATTATATATACTATGCGTAATCTTCATTGCCTCATACGCATCTTCCAAGGTAGGCAAATCAGAAATATAATCGCTCTTCAATATCGAATCTACAACCTTCTGAGCCTGAAGTCGTAAGCCTGGTTTAAACTCTAAATCCCAAGGATTAACTGGCAATTCTATTGAATTCCGATTTCTATACTCTTGAACATGTGATTTTTCAAGGGGTTTCATTTCGTAGCGCTTGGATTGGGTATTGACAACAACAGACCATGGACCTGGAGCATTCCAAAAAGCCTGATAAATTCCGATATCACCCGATTTAAATGTAAGTTTAGCGTGTACGAAAAAGGGAGAATTTGCATCATATGGTTCTATAATTTCAGTCTTCACAAGTTCTCCTCGCGCAAAAAGTTGAAAATAATCAATTATATGAATTGAATTAGCATACATCCAATTTTTTGTAACTAGTTCAGGTTGACCTGCCGCCAATGCAGAATTAGGATCTTCTTGGTCCTGAATCAAAATAATTCTTGGCTCATTCGATTCACTAATTAATTTCTGCACCTCCAAAGTGCTGCTATAATGTCTACGATTTAAAGCAACAAATACTTTAGAGGCGTTTTTATGGGCTAATTCAAGAATCTCCTTGGCATCAGCTAAATTATAACCTGCAGGTTTTTCAATTAAGCACGTCCAAGAAAACTGGAATGCTTCCTGAACAACTCCATTCAATGCGAGCTCTGGAACAGAAATAACAACCAAATCAGGCTTACTATTCAGAAACATTTCTGTGATGGAATCATATACATGCATGATTCCATATGTATTCGCTAATCCAATTGACTTTGATTTTGTTCGGCTATATATCCCTACTAAATCAACATCAATTATATCCTTAAAAGATTTTAAATGTTCTGTGGTCATATAACCAGCCCCAACAAATGCTACTCTACATTTTTTCCCCATATTACTTTTTATGCCCAAGGATACTCCTGGTCTAAATTATTACATTGATCAATCTTTACAGGTAAACCACCCTTTGAAACTGACTCGTAAGCTGCAACGAGTACTTTTACCGCCAATAACCCATCCTCGCCAGTTACTGAATCTTCATCTGAAATTAATGCCTTAAGTACAGCCGCTGTTGAATCAATCACCTCTACCGCTTTTATTTTATCAGTTAATGCGTCTGCAGGCATTCCGTATCTAGTAGTTGGTAAGTCCCAATATTCAGATTTTCGTACTTCTGATTTTAGTTCTCCTGTTAATTCATTTACTAATATGAAACCGTTTCTTCCAAAATAATTGACAATAATACCATGGCCCTGTTCATCACCAATTTCCATATATAAAACTTTCCCACTACGTGTCGTAACGCGAATAGAACCAGCCCGATCCTCAAATCTCTCCCCACGCGGATTACTCACTTTTCCCTCAGAGAACCAAGCAGTAACCTCATAAGGAATTTCATCTGTCATATAACGGAAAGCTTCAAAATAATGGATTGCATTCATAGAAAATCCGAAATTTCCCGCAATTACAGTCATACTTTTCATACCTCCAAAAGCTTCAGAAGTTAACATAGATTTAGGTATCCGATATTGATCAAGAAATCTCATCTGATGATTGATAGCCAATTTTGTTCCATGACTAGCACAGACATTTATCATATGTAGACATTTGGCAACTGAAGTTGCCATAGGCTTTTCGACTAAAATATAGCTTACTCCTTTTGAAGCAAATAAACATGTAATCGATTCATGTGAATCTGCAGTGGTTGAAATAATTGCACAATCAGGAACACCATAAACAAAGAGGTCTTCCAAATTAGTTGTTAATATTTCATCTGAGAGTTGATATTCATCTTTTGCAATCTCTAACGACTCACGACTTATATCATGCAATCCAACCAATTCATATCCCAAATTTTTTACAACTTGAATATGCCTTCTTCCCATTCTTCCTGAACCAACAATTATACATTTCATGACTTCTTATTTTTTATCTACTACTGATAATAGCATCTCATTCAAATTTTTACCTGACGATTTATAATAACTATGATTCTCTAAATTCTGATCATTTTGCGATAAACGCTTTCCTTTTGCCAAGGTCATAATTTCACTGAATTGATCTATGGTATTAACTTCACTAACCATAGAAAGCCCTGAATATTCTGTATAAGGGAGACCATAAATACAAAAGTTTATTACATGTTTATTCTCCCTGAGTGCAAATCGAATTGTAGCCGATTGGCTCGCAATAAAATATTCACACCTTTTTAATAACGTATGAATTGGCTCATTAGAAACGTGAATTCGTTTAGACAACTTAAATCTCAAAAAATAGTCAGTTGGAATTCGCGGATGCAAAGAAATTTGTACGTCTATTTCCAATAATGAAAAAAGATCTAAATGAAATTCGATCATTTGATCATACGAATCAAACATGCCAGAATTAATATGGTCAGGAGGTACTGACCAAACAAACAAATTTGGAATGACACTTGCATTCTCTGATTCGTCTAATGCATAAATTCGAATCTTACTACTAGGTACACCCGATTTTACATAATAATCACGTTCAAATTCACTATTCACAAATACAAAATCAGAATTTCCGCCACAAATTACCCAAGGATCTCGTGGTGAAATTCGTAATAATGTTTGTATTAAAAAATGTGGACTACTAGGGAAAAGATAAGAACGGTTCCCTTTATTTCTAATCCATTTATTGAAGAATAAATTTCTAAAAAAAAGGGGCAATTTATTCTTCAATTCCAAATTATAACCTAATTCTGAAACCGCATAAAGCACTTCCTCTTGATTACACATTGAAAAAGGGAAGACAATAGTTTTGATCTTCAATTTTGAACTTATCGAAACGACAAAATTAGATTTATAAGTATTATCACACCCGAGTAAAATCAAATCGGGGGCAAGCATACTTATTTCTAAATATAATTTGTTTAAATATGTCCTTGTCGAAATAAAATCAGATACGAATCTACCGCCAACTAGCTTTAAAATTTTCCTTAATATTTGATTTATACCGTTCTTTTCAGTGTTAATAACCTCTGAAAAAGGTTTACTATTCTTGAAGTTTGAAAGATCTAATAATTGAATTTCAAAAATATCTTTATTTAATTCAACCGAAAGTTGCTCTAAGAACTGCTTTTCAGTCGCTAAATAATTATAACATACTAAAACTTTAGTTTTCAATTTTACTTCAACAAACTATTTTTAGAAAATATTCTTTTTAACAATATTTTTGCAATCTTTTTTAATCCAAAGATGTTAATTAATTCCTGCTTTACCTCCCACGAAGATGCCCTAAAACTTAAATATATAAGCAAATTTAATTGTGAGGTTTCAACTTGATGTTTATCTAAAATAATTAATTTAACCAACCTTTGAATGTTCTGATTATCAGAACTTTGGATGACTCCATTCAATGTTGATTTATATAGTTCAAAATATTCTGGTTTATCTAAATACTTGATAAATGTTAAAATTGATGACTCAACTTCTCTAATTAATTCTTCAGGTGATTTGTTAACATTTAATTGTACCGATTTAACCTTTAAATCTAGCCCAGAAGTCTGACGATACATCGATTGGTGATAGTGAAAGGTGTCACTGATTTTACCCGTTTTATATCCTTTCGATTTTACATATTCGTCAAATACAAAATCCTCAAATCGGTATACATAATCATCGCCAACAAACTTTTCTACGCCTGTAAAAGCATCCTTGCGACCCATTTGTGAGCCTGCATAAGGACGATTTTCATCATTATGTAATAAACTATACATATAGGTAATATTCATCGGACAACCGTACCAATCATACGTATCTTTATATTTTATCATATGGATATACCAGTCTGGGGGCAGGTAAACATCTGAATGTAAATAAATAAAATACTCCGTTTGAACACTCGCTATAAGTTCGGCAATACATTTACCTAGAGACTTAAAATGTCGATGATCCAATATTTCGACACGAGGAAATTTTGAAACTATTTCAATGCTGTTATCAATTACTCCACCATCACTTATTATTAGCCTCTTAACCGGTATCTCTCGATATATAGACTTTAAATTTACTTCCCAAAGTTCATTCGTATGAAAAACAGGAATAATAACATCTATTCCAGAATCATTAAATTCTTCATATTTATCAACAAATTCAGGATTAGCATAGTATGCCTCAAATATTGATGAATGACTCATATCTCCTCAAAATAAATTTTTCTAACCATATCAAAAAACGAATGAGCGGGATCCCATCCTGAATCTAACAATTTCCGATTATCACCTATAAGTGCTGGCTTTGAACGCAATAAAAGTGACTTATCTTCTTTAACACGATTAAGCAATGTCTGGCCTACAATTTCTTCTAAACATGTGAACCAATCTCTTACAGTCCTTGAAACTCCGGAAGAAACGATATAACTACCTGAATTTTCTTGCTGAAGAATGTGCCAACAAGCCTCCACGTAATCTAAGGCGTATCCCCAATCCGTAATGGCATTTAAGTCCCCTACTTGAATTTCAGAAAGGTCGCCAGAAAGGTATTGCTTTACTTGATTAATTATTTTTTTAGATAAAAACTTATCCGACCGCAAAGCTGATTCATGATTATACATGATAGCTACCGAAATAAAGAGATTTTTTGTTCTCTTAAACCAATTGGCGGCCTCCATTGAAGCAACCTTGTTCAAAGAATAAAGACAATTAGGTGCAAAATTTGAATTTTCATCTTGAATTTCTATTCCCAGATTTGAATAAATTAATGAAGAGCTGGTATAAAGAATTCTAGATAAGGGAGAATAATGCTCACAAATACCTAATATTTTTATAAATGCTAAATAATTAATTCTAGCTGAATTCTCTGCCTCCTCCCAGCTAGATATATCAGACTCCTGGGCAGATTTATGATAGGCTGCAAAATAATATATTTCATCAGGCTTCTCCAGTCGAATAAAGTCTTCAATCAAATGAAAACTATCCTCAAGTAAATCAAAGCTAATATACCTACTTAACTCCAAATTGATTGATTCCTTAGCCCTCGAAAGGCCTATGACTTCATAAGACTTTTGGCGAAGTAGCTTGCTTAAAAGTCTCCCATCCTGGCCATCACACCCCAGAATAAAAGCTTTTTTTAAATTTTTATCTAAATCAACCACCTACAATCTCAATTTCAGGTAATGGAAAAATTAATTTTCCTCCATTAGCTAAAAACTCTTGTTCTCTCCGGATAATACCGTCCTTAAAGTGCCATGGTAATACTAAATAATAATCTGGTTTCATACGCTTTGCATCTGCTTCGGAATAAATCGGGATATTAGAGCCGGGCGTAAAACAACCATATTTATCCGGGTTTACTTCTGCAATTCCTGAAATATCTTTCTCTGTAAAATCACAAAACTGCAATAATACATTTCCCTTTGTGGAAGCACCATACCCCATTATACGTTTCCCGTCAGAATTTAAACCATCTATTAGAGACTTTAATGATTTACGGTGTTGAAAAACTCGATTCTCAAATTCTCTAAAAGGTTTAGGAGAATCAAAACCCATTTTAATTTCCTCTTCTAGCAACCAATTTATAATTACATCATTTGCTTTCCTTTTATTAACTTTTTTACAAGCAGTAACAGCAAAGCTCCCTCCATTAATACTATTCATTTGAACATCCAAGATCTTCAAATCTGCTCGCTCCAAAATATATTTGATATTAAATAAGGAGTAAAATTCTAAATGTTCATGACAAATAGTATCATACGCATTCATTCGGATCATTGAGGGCATATAACTTTGCTCGAAATGCCAAATGCCGTCATCCGTTAAAAAGTCATGAATAGATTGAGCGAAAGCTATTGGATCTTCCAAGTCATAAAACATGGCAATAGAAGTAATTATTTTAGCTTTTTTCCCTTTAGTTTCTTTCATCAACTCCGGCGAAGGGAAAAAATCTGGGACCAATTTTATCCCGTCCGTATAATATGAACTAAATTTCTTGCCTGTGGGATCTACGCCAACTCGATCAATCCCTTTTGTTTGATAAGCCTTCAAAGAAGTAGCATCATTACTACCAATATCAATCACTAAATCACCACTTAATAAATTACCATACTTTTCAAGGGTGTTGATTTTATTAGTCAAGTGAATAACCATAGACTGGTTTAATCCTGAGCGATAACCATAATTGTCTCCATACATTTCCTCTAAATCAAAAGAATGCGCTAATTGTAACAATTGACTTTCTGGAGACCAAACAAGTTCGAGCATCCCTTTTGTAATCTCTTCCTGTTTAGAAGCAGGAAATACTCCAGTTAATGACTGCTCACCTAAGCTCAATACACTAAGTAAGTTTTTATCTCCACTAACTCTACATTTCGTAATTCTATTCATAAATTTATTTTATTACTTGTTAAAATAATTTCGTTTAGCCTATTTAAAAATATCTATATGTTCTATATCTTTTAAAAGATATTTGGAATATGCTTCAGGCTTAATGACTAAAGGATCTACATACCAATCTTCAAAATCTAATCCATTAACTCTTACATTTTGAACAACTAGTTTGTACCCTAAATTTTCTAAAATTTCTCTAGATTGACGCATACAATCATCCCCACTTTTATATCGATCATGTTCATAAGTAATTACAGAAAATCGATACTCATTTAATGGCAATGCCAATAATGCTTTTAAAGTTTGTTCAGCGGGTTCAATATCTAATTGAAGATAATCAATTTGCTTAGGCAAATTCATATTAAGAAAAATTCCATTGTAATCCATAGTCGTTGCGTCTCCACATATACATGGATTTTTTCTTATTTTATTGAAATCTTGGCACGCATCTTCAACTATTTCAAAAGAAACACCCCTCCAATTCAATTTATTTTCTAAAATAAATGTGTTGCTATCCTCAATTTCATCGAAAGCCCCAATTTCAACATATATTCCTCCTTTCTTATTTTGAAGTATACTCCGAACAAAAATATCTTGGGATGACTGAGAGTAGGATTCAATACCATTAATAAATCTTTTAAATCTAAATTTCTTAGGGACAATTATTGGCACTAATAATTTTTTTATTATCGTTAAATATGTAAAAAATTTGTTTTGAACTTTAATTAAAATTGTTGCCATCATTATATTTGGGGGTTTATTTTTTTAAGCCTATTATCTGATTGTATTTGCCTACATTAATTATTCTACCAGAGTTTAATTCAATAATTTTATTACATAATTGTAATGTTGAAATTCTATGCGCAATAATTAATATTGTCAAATCAGGACTCAATGAATTAATTGAATTCATAACTTCCGTTTCTGTAGCAGAATCTAAGGCACTAGTCGCTTCATCGAAAATAATTACATTGGCATCCTTATAAAGTGCTCTAGCAATACCAATTCTCTGCTTTTGCCCTCCTGATAACCTAACACCACGTTCCCCTACCAAAGTATCAAATTTCAATTCCCACGAATCTATGGTATCATGCAATTGCGCTTTTCTTGCTGCTTCAACCACTTTTTCTAATATAATTTCATTCCTTGGAACTCCGAAAGCAATATTTTCTAAAATAGTAGAATCCGTTAAAAAAATATTCTGAGGGACATGTGCTATTTGCTTTTGCCAATATTTTTGATTTTCCAACGTTAACTTAACGTCATCAATTAAGAATTCTCCATTATCAGGAAATGTCAAGCCCATTAAAATGTCAATTAAGGTGCTTTTCCCGCTTCCTGTTTCTCCTATAAAACCTACTCTTTCTCCTTTATTTATTAACAAGTTGATGTCCTTTAAAATTATCGGGCCATCTGAATTATATGAAAAATTTACATTTTGAAATTTAAGTGAATTTTCATATTTGAAGTTCAAGCCACTTTCTATGTTTGAATAATAAGGGATTTTGTAATCCATTAACTCAAGTGCATCAGATAACGATGCCTGACTCCCCTTAATTGTAATTATATTAACATATAGAGTTTGTAAAATTGGAAGCATTCTTTGTGCCCCCATCGCCAATGCCCCTAAAGTGGGAAAAACATTAAGAATTGAATTACTTTTTAATACCAAAAATAAAGCCAAAAAAGCGATTAAGACCATTCCTAAAGCCTCTAATATGAATCTTGGACTTGCCGAGATAATTGCAATATTTGATTGTGCTTTCCTAGATGGCAAATCTGCATTTCGATATATATCACAATAAGTTTGCTGTGTATTATCAATTAGAATATCCCTTATTCCTCCCAAACCTTCGTTTAGTGCCTTTATAATATTTGTAGATTCTCTACTAATTCTTTGACTATCTAATTGTAATTTTCGTTTTGTGATTCTAATAATTATAAAATAAATAAGCCCGAAACCAAGTATGGATGTAAGGGCGATTTTCACATCAATATATAATAAAGTAATTAATATCATTAATAACATACAGGTGGCACTTATTATATTTACGATCGGTAAAACTATTGAATTAACTAGTCCACTGGCCTTAACTAAACCGGAAATTACCTCACTACTATTTCTAGAAATTTGAATCTTATATGGTTGATATAATACATTTTTATAAGTTTTGTATGAAAAATCACCCCCTAATGCAAAACAAATTTTTGTTTGCGCCCATAAAAGCAATAACCTCATAAAGCCTGAAAAAAGTATTGCACTACTAAATAGAAGAGTAATTGGTATTAAAAGATCATTAGAAGATTTTATCTCTAATAATTCTAATAAATATGCTGCTTTGGGGTGCTGGTATACAACATTAGGCGATAACAATACAGTTAAAAAGGGCAATATGGCTCCTAAGCCAATTACTTCTGAAATCGAAGCTATAACGATTAAAATGGCCAATATCCCAAATTGCCATCTTCTCCTTGGTGAGATGTGTTTTAATAGTCTTTTAAATAATTCTAACATAAATGCTATAAATTAATTCGCATGATAAAATGCACGAATTGAATCAGCAACAAATTTGACCATATCTTGAGTCATTTCTGGGAAAATTGGCAGCGATAAAATATGATCTCTTGTAGTAGCCAAATTGGGAAAATCTTTAATTTGATGTTTCAAATATCCATATGCTTCCATAAATGGAAGTGGAGTAGGATAATGTATTAACGTATCAATTTCTAAGGCCTTTAAATGACTCATTAATTGAGTTCTATTTTCTGCTTTAATGACATATAGATGATATGAATGAAGTGTATTTTCCCTTTTTTTAGGAATAATTATCTGAGGAATATCTCCTAAATAGTCATTATACCACTCTGCTACTTGAATCCGCTTACTAGTCCAGTCCAATATATAAGGAAGCTTCGCTAACAATATAGACGCTTGAATACCATCCATTCGGCTATTAATTCCTTCTATCTCATGAAAGTGCTTTTTTAATGCTCCATGTTTGGAATATTTCCTACATTTTAGTGCAAAATCATCATCGTTAGAAATTATACATCCTGCATCACCATATGCCCCTAAATTTTTCCCAGGGTAGAAACTAAATGAAGCTGCAATTCCAAATAAGCCCGCACGCGTATTTCCTAGACTTGAAAAATGCGATTGAGCGCAATCTTCAATAAGATATAATTTATGCTTATCGCAAATTTCCTTAATTGCATTCATATTGCACATTTGCCCATATAAATGAACAACCAATATTGCTTTAGTTTCCTTAGTAATTGACGAAGCAATACTAGTTTCATCCATAGTAAAATAATCTGGATCAATATCCACAAATCTAACCTTTGCTCCAGTCTGTGTAATTGTTTCGGAACTTGAAATCCAACTATTTGATACTGTTATTACCTCATCCCCAGGGCCTATACCTAACATTTTCATAATTATATATAGGGAATCCGTACCATTTGCACAGGAAACAACATTTTTGACACCATATGCTTTCCCAAATTCTTGTTCAAATTGGTCAACATACTTTCCTCCTATAAAAGATCCGTCTTCAATAACATTGAAAATCGCCGAATCTATTTCATTTTTATGAGTTAAATACTGTGCTTTTAAATCGGCAAAAGGTACTCGCATTTTCTATTTATTTAATTTTACGGCAGGATTTCCAATATAAATACCCGGCTCAATGATATCCTTCGTGACAACACTTCCAGCACCAATTACTACATGATTACAAATATTAACTGGTAGAATTGTTGAATTACTTCCAATTGACACATGGTCTCCGATATTAGTTTGACCCCAGAGTAATTTATTTCCATTTGCAGGTCCCCCATCTGAAAATTTATCATTTATAAACATGACACCATGGCCAATAAAACAATGAGATCCAATAGAAACTAATTCACATATAAAAGAGTGCGATTGAATCTTCGTATAGCTCCCTATTCTCGTATTTGATTGAATTTCTACAAATGGGCCTACAAAACAATTATCTGCTATAACTGAACCGTATATATTAACAGGTCCTACAATTTTAACATTTTCGCCAAAACTTGTATCTATGATTTTTGACTCATGAAGTATGAAATTAATTCCCCCCATTAGCAATTGAAGTATAGATTTTTTCGATTATTTCTACAGTTTTGAATGCTTCAAACACATTCGTGCTAATCGGTGCATTGTTCTGCATCACATCGATTAAGTTTTCATAAACCAGATTATGATTCGACATTGACCCTACATAATTCCCATAATTGTTAGGCTTATTTCCTTCGGCAATGGAAATTTTCTCGTCACTTTCTAATGAATAATATTCTAATTCATTTAAATATTGACCACCAATTTTAACGGTCCCCTTACTTCCAAAAATAGTTAAAGATCCCTCCATATTTTTCTTATATGAGTTTACTGTATAATTTATGGTTCCTAATTGTCCTCCAATAAATTCCAAAATTACAACACCAGTGTCCTCAAATTCGATTATATGCTCATGGTTAAAATTTTTGCCGAAAGCCTTAACCTGTTTAACGTCACCCACTAACCAATATAACAGATCTACAAAATGGCTAAATTGAGTAAATAAAGTCCCCCCATCCAATTTCTTTGTTCCCTTCCAGGAATTTAAATAATAGTCTGGATTGCGATTCCAAAAACAACTTAATTGGACACTAAATATTTCACCCAACTTCCCATCGTCAATTAACTTTTTAACAACTTCAACTGGGGGATTAAACCTATTCTGTTTTATGGCAAATATTCTTTTGTTGTTTTTTTCTGCAATGGATATCATTCTACCGCAATCAGAAGTTGATAAAGCTATTGGCTTTTCACACAACACATTTACCCCATGATTAAGTGCATAAATAGAATGTTCAGCATGTAATCCATTCGGAGTACATATTGCAATGACATCAGCAGATTTTTCTGAGGCAAACATCTCTTCGATGGTGATATAATAATTACAGCTATATTTTTTCGCAAAGGAAGACGCCTTAGACTCTTCAGTGTCACAAACTGCTATTAAATTACCATAATTTGAAATGTGTTCAGCATGCCTTTCTCCTATTCTACCACACCCTAATAACAATATATTTAGTTTCATATGAATGAATTTCTTAACCTAACAACTCCAATTTATATTCTATGTCTGACATAATATCTTCAGAAAACTCTGTTGGATTAAATATACCTACTCTAATTTTCTTAGCAATCAAAGGCTCTACTTTTTCAATTAATTGATTAAGGTAATGTTTATCAACATTTCCTACAAGTACCAAATCTACAAATTTACAGTTTTTACCCTTTGCTAAGTCCCCGGTTAAGTATACTTTCTGTAAGTTCCCTAAATTTGCAATTACCTGCTCCATTATTTTATCCAATCCCACAAAGTTTAAGATAACTCCTCGCATTGAATCGTATAATGGATGATTTGCATTAACTGAATAATGTTTGATTTTTGAAATGTCGGTCTTTGCGTCATGTAACTGAATTAACCTCAGTTCGTACAACTTATTAAGTTCCAATCGAACTGTATTACTACTAACTCCCAAGTCACGTTCAAGTCCACGCAAATATACTTTTGCTGCAGGATTCAAAAATAACTTTGTCAAAAGCTGAATTCGAATTTTACCTGAAAATAAATTGTCTAAAACCAAATTGAATATGTTGAACGGCTTCGCCATCCTGAGCCACAACGTGGCAGGGCTTGACTGATACAAAAATGAGTAGCAAAGTTAAGAAAATCAAAGAATAAAACTGAGGAAAATTATTAAGTGGTGGTTCGCTGATCAAAAACAACTCTTCTCATAATTGCCCCCTTACTATATTTTCCTATTTTTACCCCCATGATTCTTCGGACAGAAAATTTAGTTAAGAAATACGGGCAGCGTTTGGTGAATGACCATATTTCGTATCAGGTGGCTCAGGGTGAGATTGTTGGCCTACTAGGCCCCAATGGCGCCGGGAAAACTACTTCCTTTTATATCGCTACAGGTTTGGTGAAGCCGAATGAGGGCAAGGTGTATTTGGATGATTTGGATGTCACAGATTTACCGATGTATAAGCGGGCACGTTTGGGCATTGGGTATTTAGCGCAAGAGGCATCTGTGTTTAGAACCTTGTCAGTGGAGGAAAATATCCTCGCAGTACTCGAAATGACTAGCCTGTCCAAAACCGAACAAAAAGAAAAAACAGAGAGCCTTCTTGAGGAATTCTCCTTAACTCATGTACGCAAAAGCTTAGGCCAAGTGCTTTCCGGTGGTGAACGCCGCCGTACCGAAATAGCCCGCGCATTGGCTGTAGACCCTAAATTTATTTTACTTGACGAACCTTTTGCGGGGGTTGACCCTATTGCCGTTGAAGAAATTCAAAGTATCGTGGCCAAGTTGAAATACCGGAACATTGGCATCTTAATTACTGATCATAATGTAGATGAGACGCTTTCCATTACGGATCGGGCTTATTTATTGTTTGAAGGAAAGATTTTGAAGGCTGGTACGCCGCAGGAATTGGCGGATGATGAGCAAGTGAGACGATTATATCTTGGTTCTAATTTTTCTTTAAGAAAAAAGTCCGAAGTCCGGAGTCCGGAGTCCGAAGGAAAAAGTACAGAGCAGTAATAGGCGTTTGATACTAGATAAAAATCTGAAGTCTGAAGTCAGATTAAATGCAGTTCTTGAGACCTTTGACCATAGAATAAAACAACCCTATTATTTTAAGATTATTCGCCTAAATTTGGCATTTAAAATTAACCTGGTCTAATGTCCAGCGTCTTAGGTCTAGAGTCTATGCATAAAGAAACCCAAGCTATACATGCGACTAACCTGGTGGATGAAACCGCCGGGGCGATCGCGACGCCCATCTTTTTAACGACGACGTTTACGCGGGATGTGGATGGATCCTATCCCAAAGGGCACATGTACTCCCGGAATTCGAATCCCAACCGCGATGCTTTAGAGAAGGGTCTTGCTGCTCTCGAGGGTGGTGCGGAAGCCTTTGCATTTGCATCAGGTTTAGCGGCGGTTTCAGCTGTTTTGCAATGTTTATCATCAGGAGATCACGTCCTCATGCCAGCTGTGGGTTATTATGCTTCGGTCAAATTAGCCGAAGAAATCATGGGGCCTTGGGGACTGCAGATGACACAGGTGGACATGGAAGATTTGTTGGCCGTAGAAGCTGCGATTTTACCTAACACCAAACTGATTTGGATTGAAACTCCGGCGAATCCACTATTAAGTTTAACTGATATATCTGCTATATGTGATTTAGCTCATGCCCGTGGCATTCGCGTGGCCGTTGACAATACCATTGCTACGCCTATCCTTCAAAATCCTATTTTATTGGGTGCCGACATTGTCATGCATGCCACCACGAAATATATTGGTGGACATTCGGACATATTGGGAGGTGCCATCATTGTACGGGAATCGGATGCGTGGTCGGCACGATTAAAGCGTGTCCAAATCCTGATGGGTGCTACCCAAAATCCATTAGATTGTTATTTGTTGGCCCGTGGCCTAAAAACCCTTCCACTCCGTATGCGCGAACATTCCGCCTCCGCATTGGAACTCGCTTCCCGTTTGGAAAAACACCCAGCGATTGAGCAGGTGCATTACCCGGGTTTGGCATCGCATCCCCAGCATGCCTTAGCTTTACGCCAAATGCCTCGTGGTTTTTCGGGCATGATTTCAATCCAGATAAAAGGGGATGAAGCGAATGCACGGTTGGTAGCCGGACGTTTGCGCCTGTTCCAACAAGCCACCAGTCTGGGTGGGGTAGAATCTTTGGTAGAGCACCGACGGTCCATAGAGGGCCCGGAGAGTACGACACCTGGAAATTTATTACGAATATCGGTGGGTTTGGAGCACGTGGATGACCTTTGGGCAGATTTTGAGCAGGCTTTATGAAACGCGTGTTAGATTTATTGGTCACGCTGGTGGCTCTGGTTATATTTGCGATTCCGATGATTTTGGTGGGGTTGGCGGTCCGGTTTACGTCACGCGGCCCTATTTTATATTGGTCGGATCGCGTGGGGCGCAACAACGTCATTTTTGCCATGCCCAAGTTCCGCACCATGCGGGTAGACACCCCCGTGTTGCCTACGCATTTGTTGGCAGACGCCTCCTCCTATTTAACGCCTATCGGTTCTTTTTTACGCAAAAGTAGTTTGGATGAATTGCCGCAATTGTGGTGCATTTTGAATGGCGACATGTCGCTGGTGGGTCCGCGACCTGCTTTGCATAACCAACACGATTTATTGGAGGCACGCACGGCGGCAGGTGTCCATGCCTTGGTTCCCGGGCTGACCGGTTGGGCCCAAGTGAACGGTCGGGACGAAGTGCCGCTCGAGGTCAAGGTCGCGTATGATGTGGAATATTTGCAGCGGAGGTCTTTGCAGCTGGATGTGAAGATTCTGTTTCTGACTTTGTGGAAGGTGATGATGGTGAAAGATATAGCGCATTAAGGCATGTGCTAACCCTAGGCTGAAGCCTAGGGTTATATAAAATTGGTGCAATTCTCAACTAAAGCCTAGGTCTATAATATCAAGTTCTTGATCATTTTGCAAAAAAGTTAAATGCCGACTTATTAACCCCAGGTTTTAACCTGGGGAATTAAAAATCCTTCCTAAATTAGCCCTTCAATTAAACACAATCGTTGCCAACGAATTTGGCCCGCCACATTAACATGCTCCAAGCCAAAAAAATCTGGAAATTTGTCCCGGAACCGGATGCCACCGAAGTCGACCAATTAGCCCTCGAAATGCCCGTGACGAAAAATCGGCATTTCCTGAAATTGGTTGTTTCCCGCGGCATCAAAAGCCTCGCACAAGCCAAAGATTTCATGGTTCCTAGCCTCGAGCAGCTCCACGATCCCTTTGCCATGCAAGACATGGACAAGGCCGTTGAACGACTCAGTCGGGCCCTAGAGGATGGCGAAAAAATACTCATTTACGGCGATTATGATGTGGATGGAACCACTTCCGTAGCCTTAGTCTATGGATATTTGACTGAAGAACTAGGTGCAGAAGCGGACTACTACATTCCCGATCGATATGCGGAAGGATATGGGGTGTCGCAGGCGGGGGTGCAGTACGCGGCCGACAATCACTACAGCCTGATCATATCGCTCGACTGCGGCATCAAGGCCCACGAACGGGTTCGTTGGTGCAACGAACAGGGCATCGATTTCATCGTCTGTGACCACCACTTGCCCGAAGAAACCCTACCCGAAGCCTACGCGGTTCTCGATCCCAAACGCAAGGATTGTCGGTACCCATTCAAAGAACTCACGGGTTGCGGCGTCGGATTTAAACTTCTGCAAGCGTTCATTCAAGCGAATGACCTGGAGCTCGATCCGCTGTATGCGCGCTTGGATTTACTGGCGGCTTCGATCGCAGCCGACATGGTTCCGATCACCGGAGAGAATCGGATTTTGGCGTATTTTGGCCTTCAATTACTCGGCCAAAACCCAAGTCCCGGATTAGGTTATCTGCTTCATAAAGCGAACAAAAAAGCCCCCATTCAGATATCTGACATCGTTTTTTCCATCTCCCCCATCATTAACGCCGCCGGTCGCATGGACCACGCGCATGGGGCGGTCAAATTGCTTTTATCGAGTGATGCGACCGAAGCCGGACAGATGGCGGAGGCGGTGATCCAACAAAACATTGAGCGGCGCGCGGTGGAAAAAGATATTACCCAACACGCCTTGAGCATGTTTCATGAAAATTCATTTCTACAATCCGCCAAAAGTACTGTCCTCTTTCACCCCTCGTGGCACAAAGGTGTTGTAGGAATTGTGGCCAGTAAAATTCAAGATCATTACTTTCGGCCCACCATCATTCTAACCGAATCACACGGCCAAGTTGTAGGTTCTGCCCGCTCGGTCAAAGGCTTCGACATTCACGCGGCACTCGAGCAATGCGTGGATTTATTGACGCAATTTGGCGGACATACGCATGCTGCAGGATTGCATTTATTACCCGAAAATCTCGAGGCCTTTATCACGCGATTTGAATCATTGGTACAAGCCGGAACGCCAGCCGGTGAAATCAAGGCAGAATTGCCTGTGGATTTAACCTTGCCTTTGGCAGACCTCAGTCTCTCGTTTTATGATAATTTATTAATCCGACTTTCCCCCTACGGACCCGGCAATATGTTGCCCAATTTTGTGAGCAGCGCAATGCTCAGTCGGCCGCCCGTCATCATGAAAGAAGAGCACCTGAAGCTTTATATGGGCGATTATGAAGCCGTGGGTTTTGGCATGCGCAAAGATTTCTACGAAGGTTTAGTGGAAGCTTACGAACAAGGCCAAGCGATTCAAATCGTTTACCATTTGGACATCAACGAATTTATGGGACAACGAAAATTGCAACTGCGCTTGTTGGACTTGGGGATTTAAGCATCGAATAAAAACGAAAATCTGTATCTTTGTCGCCTATCGGTTGTCAAAAACATGGCTAAAAAATTAATTGTCACCGGCTCCATGGGCCTCATAGGTTCTGAAGTTGCCGAGTATTTCTTAGAAAAAGGTTGGGAGGTTCATGGAATTGACAATAACCAACGCGCCATTTTTTTTGGCTTACAAGGCGATAATTCGTCCAATAAAGACCGTTTAGCAAAATACGGGAGTGCATATAAACTGTACACCCACATCGACATTCGGGATCGCCAAGCAATTTTAGACATCATCCCACAGATTCAACCCGACGCCATTGTGCACACGGCCGCGCAACCAAGTCATGATCGTGCGGCATCCATTCCATTCGAAGATTTTGACACAAACGCAGTAGGCACATTCAACCTACTCGAGTCGCTTCGTCGCTACAGCACCGGCATTCCTTTCGTGCATTTATCGACCAATAAAGTATACGGCGATGCCCCCAACAACATTAAAATGAAAGAGTTGGAAACGCGCTTTGATTACGATGATGCAAATTACGAACATGGAATTGCGGAATCATTCAGTATCGACCAATCCAAGCACTCGCTTTTTGGCGCTTCGAAAGTCTCAGCAGATATTTCCGTTCAGGAATATGGTCGGTATTTCAACATGCCCACGGCCTGTTTACGCGGGGGATGTTTAACCGGACCAAACCACGCGGGTGTGGAATTACACGGCTTTTTAAGTTATTTGATCAAGTGTAATATTGAGGAACGGGAATACTCCGTTTTTGGCTATAAAGGAAAACAGGTGCGCGACAACATCCACTCGTATGACGTGGCGCGCTTCATCGAGGAATTCATTCAAGCCCCACGCGTGGCTGAGGTGTATAACATAGGTGGAGGAAAAGAAAATTCCGTATCGATTTTAGAGGCTTTTGACCTGATTGCGAAGATTTCAGGCAAGCCGATGAAGTACAAATATGTGGCTGAAAACCGCATTGGTGACCATATTTGTTATTACAGCGATTTGCGCAAAATGAAGGAACACTATCCAAATTGGGACATCACAAAATCCCTGGAGGATGTTTTCCATGACATTTATAACCGCTACATGGAGGCATGAAATTACTCATCACAGGGGGCTGCGGGTTCGTAGGCTCAAATTTAGCGGTCCTTTTCAAGCAGCATTATGCGGAAGCTGAGGTGTTTTGTTTGGACAATTTATCCCGCCGAGGATCGGAGGTGAATTTGCGCAAAGTGCTTGCTGCAGGAGCTACTTTCATTCACGGCGACGTGCGTAACCGCAATGATTTCGACCGCGTTCCCAAAGTAGACATCGTCATCGACGCCGCGGCAGAACCATCTGTTTTGGCGGGTACCGTTCCGGGAGAATTGGAAAATTTGATGGATACGAATTTAAATGGAACCATCAATACGCTCTATTTTGCCAAAAAACACGACGCCGCATTCATCTTTTTGTCCACTTCCCGCGTTTATCCTTACGATACGCTGGCGGAAGCGCAATTAGTTGCCTCACCCAAACGCTTCAACTTATCTGATACCCAATCTCGCCCAGGACTTTCCTCACGCGGGGTGGCAGAAGATTATCCGTTGGCAGGCCTACGCTCCCTGTACGGGGCGACCAAGCTATCTTCGGAATACATCATTCAAGAATTTGCCCACAATTTTAGCATACCAGCCGTGATAAATCGCTGCGGGGTGCTAAGTGGTCCTTACCAAATGGGAAAAATCGACCAAGGTGTGATCGTGCTTTGGATGGCCAAACATTTCTGGAAAGGACGTTTGGGCTATATTGGGTATGGAGGTTTAGGCCAACAAGCCCGCGATGTGTTGCATGTGCGGGATTTGTTCCGGTTGGTGCAATGGCAGATTGCGAATTTAGGCATACAAAAAGGCCAGATATTCAACGTGGGTGGCGGTTTGGCCAACACGGTTTCGTTGGCCGAATTGACTGATCTTTGTTCGGAAATTACGGGAAATACCATTGAAATAGGTTCTTCGCTGGAGAATCGTCCGGGTGACTTACCGATTTATATAACAGACAACTCCAAAATTACCGAATTTAGCGGTTGGCAACCGGAAATCTCCGTGCCTCAACTCCTCCGCGAAGTACATGACTGGTTCATCGCGGATGAAGCGTCATTAAAACCGATTTTGGCCTGATGAAATTAAGCGTCGTGCTTCCTGCCTATAACGAAGAGGGTTCCATTGAGGAAACCCTTCAGACTTTATATGCCAAACTACAAGCAGAACAAATCGACCATGAAATCGTCGTGGTAAACGATAATTCCAAGGACAATACCTTGGACTTATTAACGCAATTGCAAGCCGAAATTCCGTCGTTGGTGGTACATACCAACCACGGACCGAATGGATTTGGCTATGCGATTCGTTATGGGTTGGAGCGTTTTTCAGGTGACTGCGTAGCTGTGATGATGTCTGATTTGTCGGACGACCCTGCAGATCTCGTTGCGTTTTACCGCAAGATGGTGGCAGAGAATTTGGACTGTGTTTTTGGTTCGCGATTTATTCGCGGTGGCGCAACATATGATTACCCTAAGCACAAGTACATTATCAACCGCTTGGCAAATACCCTGATTCGGTTGTTGGTGGGCATCCCCTACAACGACTCGACCAATGCCTTCAAAATGTATCGTAAACATACAATCGATGGGCTAAAACCCTTTTTGTCTGCCCATTTTAACCTAACCATCGAGTTGCCGTTAAAAGCCATTACGCGTGGCTACTCGTGGGCTGTTTTGCCAAATTCCTGGCGCAACCGCAAAGCGGGTGAATCCAACCTTAAAATAAAAGAAATGGGGTCCCGCTACTTGTTTATCCTTTTGTACATTCTGATCGAGAAGTACTTATCACGGAGCGATTACAAGAAAAAAGGTAATTAAAAACGTATCATTCCGGTTTTAAGGTTGACTATGCCGTGATTTTCGAGGGGAAGTTTTGTATAAGTTGGCTGATAATCTTTACTTGCAACGTTAACCAAAATATAAAACAAGATGAAAGTATTAACACACGTACCTGGAGCGGTATTAGCGTTCCTGTTCCTTTTTGGCGGAATCAACTATTTCTTCCCGATGTCACCTATGCCAGCTATGACTGGAAATCCAGCCAAATTCATGGAGCTTTTCGGTGGAACCGGCTACATGACTGCCATCAAAGTACTTGAGATTTTAGGTGGTGTCTTGATCATTTTGCCTGCTCACCGGGCAAAAGCGCTTTTGATTTTAGGACCAATCGCCGTGAATATCCTGTTTTTTGAAATCTTTATCCAAGGCGCACCGGGAATCGGTATTTTATTAGTGGCGCTTGTGGGTGTGCAGGCGTATATTGATAAGGCGAAGTTTCGGGTGTTGGTGTAAACCAAATCACTGTGGGGGGCAGCTATGCCAATGCTAGAAGCTTTGGCATAGCGAAAAAACTACCCCAATAAATATTTCTTAAATCCTTCAAAATCCGTCCCCATGGGGATGGATTTTTTTTGCAGATGCAATAAGGAAGCTAGTCGTTCCGGGACATCCACGGTGCAGCCAAGGGTCGATTCTACGGTTGGCAAAAATTTAGCATAATGAGCCGTGGCTAAAATAATGCCAAAGACATCATCGCCATATTCATCCATGTATTGCGACAGCCCATCATAGCCTACCGCGGTATGCGGACACATAATATAACTGTTACGTTCAAACACATCCAGCATCGTAGCCTGCGTCTTTTCGTCCGAAGTGAAATATCCTTTCATGCGATCACGCACCGCTTTCCA
Source organism: Aquirufa avitistagni (assembly GCF_042715545.1). NCBI lineage: Bacteria > Pseudomonadati > Bacteroidota > Cytophagia > Cytophagales > Flectobacillaceae > Aquirufa > Aquirufa avitistagni. The sequence goes on from NZ_JBBKXZ010000002.1 coordinate 256,740, forward strand.
TTCATCCCCCGCCAAAATCTTCATCCGAATAAAGTTGGACGGCGTCCCCACATCCATCGCGTTCGACAAGGTCTCCACCGATGGCGAAGGAGTGTAATTGCCTGTGGCCAAATAATCCGGCACCGGGTGATTCTCATTACACGCCGCAATAAAATCATGCACCGGCAAGCCCATGCTATAGGCCATCAAGCCAGCCGAAATATTCCCAAAATTCCCCGAAGGCACACAAAAGACAATCGGCTTGGTAACACCCTTGCGGCGCGCCTCCGCGTAAGCCGCAAAATAATAAAAGGATTGGGGAATCAGGCGCGCAATATTAATTGAATTCGCAGAGGCTAATTCAAACGCAGCCCGGAGCTCGGCGTCCAAAAATGCCTGTTTTACGAGTCTTTGGCAATCATCGAATGTGCCGTCAATTTCTAAGGCGGTCACATTGCCCCCCAAGGTTGTCAATTGCTTTTCCTGAATGTCGGAAACCTTCCCACTCGGATATAAAATCGTCACCGATATCCCCGGCGTATTGAAAAATCCCTGCGCCACCGCACCACCCGTATCACCCGAGGTCGCCACCAAAATGCGAATTTCACGCGCGGATTTCACTAAATAATGCGACATGATCGCCGCCATAAACCGCGCACCAAAATCCTTAAAGGCCATCGACGGACCATGAAATAATTCAAGTACACCCACATTCGGTTCCAAATCAACCACCGGCGCTTCGAAAGTCATCGAACGTGCAATGATTCCCTCAATCTCCGCGTCGGTCAATTCATCTCCGAGCAGATGCTTGCAAACCGCCACCGCAATTTGAGGCAAGGTCAAGGTATGAATCGTCTCGAAAAAAACGGCTGGCATCGGTGCAATCTCCTGCGGCATATATAAGCCATTATCAGGCGGAAGACCTCGAAAAATCGCCTCCTCTAAGCTGACATCCGGACTTTCGTGTTGTGTACTATATAGTTTCATCTATGCTCAATGCATCGTTTTTCAAGTATGGAAGGACGTTATAGCGGTCCATTTCCAAGCAAAATGCGATGTCTTTTTCTATTCCTAGGCCCAATAGGCGGTTGACATGTGAAGAGTTTTTCACGGCAGTCAACAAGTCATTGGAGGCTACATTATATTGTTTCCAGGCCATCAAGGCCGCATCATCCGCCACAGTGAAATCACCATGCAAGGCATCAATCACCGCGCCGGCGAATAAGGTATCTTCTAAATTCGGTTTACCCTTCCAGCCTGCACAGACGATTAAGGCGTCTCCTTCCCATGCACGAAGCGCATCAGTCACCCGTGTAATGTTTAAAAATGCCCCTGCATACACCCGAGCTGCGGAAGCCGATCGACGAAGCGCCACGGTTCCATTGGTCGTTGTCACACAGATTTTGGCACCTTTTACACGTTCGACCTGGTACGAGAAGGGCGAATTATCAAAATCAAATCCTTCCGGAGTAATGCCATTACGCTCCGCTGCGGTCAAATAACCTTGCTCGCCATACGAAGCACAAAGCGCCACATCTTCTACCGGTAAAATCTCAGCGGCCCCATGCGCAAATGCAGTCACCATACAAGACGTAGCTCGAAAAATATCTACGACTACCACTGCCTGACCAATCAGGTCATACAAATGGATCAAATCCGGCGATAAGCAGACGTCAATTTTCTTCATTATAAAAAGGGCATTTTCACGATAGATGCTTGTACTGCTTTGTCGCGAATCGAAATAAAAATCTCGGAATCTGTGTGGGCTGTTGACACGTAACCCATCCCAATTCCCTTTGCGAGCGTCGGCGATTGCGTACCCGAAGTCACTTCTCCGATCACGTCACCCGCTGCGTTCAAGATAGGGTAATGCTGGCGGGGAATCCCACGTTCAATCATTTCAAAACCCACCAATTTCTTCGAAGGACCTGCCGCTTTAATCGCTGCGTGGTGATCCTTCATGATAAAATCTTTGTTGAACGACGTGATCCAACCCAATCCCGCCTCAATCGGCGAGGTAGTATCGTCTATGTCGTGGCCATATAAGCAATAGCCTTTTTCCGTACGCAAGGTATCGCGTGCGCCTAGGCCCACAGGCAAAATTCCTTCAGAAGCACCCGCCGCAAAAATAGCGTTCCACATGGCTAAGGCATTTTCGTTTTTGACATAAATTTCAAAACCACCTGCACCAGTGTATCCGGTATTGGAGATAATCACATCGTCAAAACCAGCCATTTGGCCTATCTTGAAGGTATAGTAGGGCATGGAAGCTAAATCAACGGAAGTCAATTGCTGTAAAACACCTGCTGCTTTCGGTCCTTGAACCGCAAACAAACTGTAGTCGGCGCTCGCATTCACCATGTTCACCCCAAACGTATTGTGCGATGAAATCCAGTTCCAATCCTTCTCTATGTTGGACGCATTCACGACCAATAAATATTCGTTATCGCGAATTTTATAGACCAATAAATCATCCACGATGCCGCCCGTTGCATTTGGCAGACAGGAATATTGCACCTTGCCGTCGACTAATTTCGAGGCATCATTTGAGGTCACAAATTGAATCAAATCCAAGGCTTTTTCGCCGCTTAGGAAAAATTCACCCATGTGGCTAACGTCGAAAACTCCCACGTTATTACGTACGCAGTGATGCTCTTCGATCAAATTCGTATATAAAACAGGCATGTTAAATCCCGCAAAAGGCACCATTTTCGCGCCCAACGCCACATGCGTATCATTCAAATGTACTTGCAACAATTCTTCCATTATTCGCGGTATAAAACTTGTAAAAGGGTTTGGCCCACGGCTTTCAACGTGGATTTATCGATGTTCGCTAAATTATCTTGATGTGTGTGGTGGTAAGATCCAAAGTCGAATCCGCCATTCACAGGTCGTAAATCAATGATATCAATCATTTGAATTTTCGCCACTTCATTTACCGCCGTATGGTCGTCAGATATGCCAAAGGCATCCGCGTCCAAAAAGAATTCACCATAGCCTAAGTCCGAGGCCGTCGACCAAATCGACCGAACCAATCCAGGTGCATATTGCATTGACGTGCCTTCATGCGGGAATTTGGCCCCTTTGGCGCCTACCATATCCAATAAAATTCCGTAGTATGGACGGTAACCAGCGGGGATAATATTTGAAGCCCAATATTGTGACCCTAATGCCCAACTCGCCGGATTTCCAGCCGGAGAATCGTGCGGTTCACCATGATCTTCTAGGTCAAAAAACACAAAGTCCACACCTACATTAGGCTTGTTTTTTGTCTCGGCTAGTACGCGGGCAATTTCAATCATAACACCCACACCAGACGCGCCGTCATTCGCTGCATCGATGGGTTCATCCTTGCGGACTTGATCTTTATCAGCAATGGTCCTCGAATCCCAATGCGCCGCGAGTAAAATACGTTTCGCCGCGGAAGGATTAAAAGAAGCAAAAATATTGGTCCCTTGAAGAGCTTTGCCATCGTAGCGATTGGCTGAAAACTCTTGGGTTGTCACGGTTAATCCGTAGGATTTCATTTTGGTCACGAGCCAATTTCCACAGGCTTTTTGAGCGGGCGAATTGGGAATGCGTGGCCCAAAAGCAACTTGTTTGGCAATAAATGCATACGCAGAATCTGCTACAAAATCGGGTGTTGGAACTAAAGTGGCCGTGGAAACGGTTTCTTGGGTGCCTGTTTGGAGAGATTGGTATCCGTAATAACCACCGGTGAGTACGAAGATGACCAATAAAAATAACGCGATGCGGGAGCGATTCATCCGGCAAAGATACAAATAAGGATTTAAGATTTGAAACGCTGCCAAGGTTATGTACCTTGCGCTTTAATAGAAAAAAATTATGGGAATTAGCCCAAAAGAGGAGAAGTTCATCAACAACCTTCAGCAAGAAATATTGGATTATTTGGAATTGAACGATGACCGTTCGTTTTCCGTCAATCAATTACATAAGGCGTTCGCGATTCGCGATCGCAAGACCAAGGAAATTTATTCGGATGTTGTCGCGCGCTTGGTGCGTGAGGGTCGTTTGATCAAACAGGCCGATGGCAATGTGCGCGTGGATACCGATTCATTTATGGTCGAAGGACGCGTGGATCATGTCAATGCGCGTTTTGCATTTATCATCCGCGATGATGCCGAGAAGGACATTTGGGTTTCGACTCAAGATTTATACGATGCCAAAGACGGTGATCGTGTGCGCGTTCAAGCGCGTAAATCATCGAATAAGAAGCAGGATCGCCCAGAAGGCGAGGTCGTGGAGATTTTGGAACGCCGTTCTGCGGAGCTCGTGGGTGTCCTTCAAGTGACGCCTGGCTATTCGTTTTTGATACCCGATTCGAAGAAAATTTACGAAGATATTTATGTCAATCGCTATGAAACGATGGGCGCGAATCACTTGGATAAAGTGATTGTGGAAGTGTTACGTTGGGCCACGCCCGGCAAAAAAGCCGAAGGTCGTGTCGTCAAAGTATTGGGTAAGGCGGGAGAAAATGAGACAGAAATGCACTCAATTTTAGCAGAATATGGCTTGCCCTATGAGTTTCCGGAGGCGGTAGAAGATGCGGCAGATGCGATTTCGGTAACGATTCCAAAAGATGAGATTAAGAAGCGTAAGGATTTGCGCAAGATATTGACCTTTACCATTGACCCGATTGATGCCAAAGATTTCGATGATGCCATCAGTTATCAGGTGTTGAAAAATGGGAATACGGAGATTGGCGTTCACATTGCCGACGTATCACATTACGTGAAGCCGGGCAGTATTTTGGATCAAGAAGCTTACAAACGTGCGACGTCCGTGTATTTAGTGGATCGCGTGGTACCGATGTTACCCGAGAAATTATCGAATGGTTTATGTTCATTACGGCCAAATGAGGACAAATTAACCTTCTCCGCCATTTTCGAATTCAACGAAAAAGGAGCGGTTGTCAAAGAGTGGTTCGGTCGGACCGTCATCCATTCGGACCGTCGGTTTGCCTATGAACAAGCCCAAGAATTGATTGAACATACCGGCGAAGTCACTGATTCGTATGAACCAATTATCAAGCATTTAAATCAGTTTGCACATATCTTACGCGAGGCGCGTTTTAAAACGGGCTCGGTGAATTTTGAAACGGCGGAGGTTCGGTTTGAGTTGGACGAAGCTGGCAAGCCAATAGCCGTGCACCCTCGAATTCGAAAAGATGCACATAAATTGATTGAGGAATTTATGCTTTTGGCGAATAAAAAAGTGGCCACGTTTGTCCACGAGATGCGTCAAACAGACCCTCGAAATACGATGGTATATCGCGTGCATGAGGCGCCGGATCCGGAGAAATTGCGTGTATTCTCAACATTTGCGAAGAAATTTGGGTATCAAGTGACGACGGAGCCGAAGCAGGTGAGTCATTCATTTAATGCCTTGATGGAGGCGATTGAGGGTAAAGGCGAGGAGCATGTGTTACAGAGTTTGGCAGTGCGGACGATGTCCAAAGCGCGATATAGCACAGATGCAGTTGGGCACTTTGGCCTGGCGTTTCCGTTTTATTCACACTTTACGAGTCCGATTCGTCGGTACCCGGATGTGATGACGCATCGTTTGTTGCAGCATTATTTGGATGGTGGCGAATCGCCACAGCGTGCGCCGTTGGAAATTCAATGCAAGCACAGCTCGGATCGCGAGAAATTAGCGGCGGAGGCGGAGCGTGCGTCGATCAAGTACAAGCAGGTCGAGTATATGAGTTTGCATGAGCCGCAGGTATTTGATGGTATCATTACGGGCGTGACCGAGTTTGGTTTATTTGTGGAGATTGGGGATACCTCGTGCGAAGGATTAGTTCGCATGGTGGATTTGAATGATGATTTTTACGATTTAGATAAAGAGAATTACCGGATCGTTGGCAAGTCAAATGGGCGCGTATTCACGTTCGGCGACAAGGTCAAAGTGAAGGTTCGCAGTACGAATTTAGCGAAGCGGACGATTGATTTAGAGATGATTGGGATGCGGAATTCGAATGGCTATGCGAATAATCGCGAACGCAGACGCGATATGCCGCGCGGCAGCGCGCGGAGCTCGAAGGTGATTCCGAGAGGGAAGCGAAGGAGGTAAGGGACAGTCGCTAGTCGTCAGTCACTAGTCGCTAGTCCGGAGTCAAAGGAAATTTATAGCCCCATGCTTTAGCGTGGGGTTTTCTTTTTGACGCGAAACTTCGCGTCTTGGTCCGGAGTCCGAAGGAATTTATTGCCCCATGCTTTAGCGTGGGGTTTTCTTTTAGTCCGAAGAAAAATAGGTAGTATCCTTTGTCTAATTTGCCTACGGACCCATTGCCTCCGGACTTCGGACTTTTTTCCTTCGGACTCCGGACTTATTGACTTCGGACTTTTTTTTACCTTTGCTAAATGAAATACTTCCTCCTACTCTTGTTGGCCTCTTTCATTTCGCTAACATCCCAGGCTCAATTTCGAATTAAAGTCACGGCAAAAAATACGGCCGACTCGATTGTCTATGTGCGCACAAGCGTTTATGACGATCAAAATTATGTGCCTAAAGACACCATCTCCCTGAGAAAATCAGGATGGAAAATCAGCAAAAAAGCCATCATTGGGGGCATTGGTTTTCTGTATTTCCCCAAAACAAAAGCAAAAATTTGGATCTGTTTGGACAACAATGATTCGCTTTCAGTGAGTCTTTCAGGCCCCGATTATCTAGCGTCGATTCAGACGAAAGACAAGAAAAATAAGTTGTTTTTTGAATACCAACGGTTGGAGAAATCATTGGCATTTATCGATACCTTATACAAAAAGGAACAGGCGAACGGAAGAAAATTCTCCTATTCGGAACGCGCAGCATTTTTCAAAATGAAGTCGGACAGTCTGACCAAATTCCGCACCCAGGCGATAAAACGCTTGAAGCCAACGGATGCTTTGGCGATTCATTTTAAATCCTTGAACGCATTAGACCGCTCCATTCCAGATCGAAAAAATTATGCCAAACGAGCCGCTTTTCTAAATGAAATCCAGTTCAACAACCCTAAATATCTGTTTACACCTAATTTTAAAGCGACGCTCACGGAGTACATGAGCTATTATCCCTTGCAGGCGGACTCGATGCAGGTGGGCATGGATTTGGTATTGGGAAAATTCAACTGCGATGCGAAGGCCTATCCGTATGCGTTTGATTTCTTCGCCCGATTAATGAAAAATCGGAATATCCAGAACAATACGGAGGGATATGTCTACTTTTTAACGCGTTATGTCAAACAGTCTGGCTGTAAATTCTTACCTGAAAAACGCAAAATGGAATTGCTGCAGGAGCTAGATGGTTTGAGTGGTTTGCCACTAAACCAGTTGAGCCCTGCGTTGAATTTAGCGGATACCACGGGTAAGTCGGTGGATTTACACAGCTTTGCCAAAGACTACGATTACACGCTTTTGGTGTTTTACGCACCCACCTGCGAGCATTGCCAAAAGGAGGTACCCGAGGTTGAAAAAGTGCTCAAAATGGCTGAATCAGTGCTTCAATTAAAGATTGGTCGCTATGCGATTTGTAATGAGCCCGGTGTTCCTGATGCCACTTGGAAAGAATTTATTGCCAAATACAACCTCAAAGAAAACTACGCTCACGTGACCATGCCTGGCATCACGAAGGAGCGTTTAATCTACGATGCGCTTTCCAATCCTGTGTTTTATTTATTAGACAAGCAAGGAAATATCGTCGGGAAAAAATTGGGCGCGGTGACGATTAGGAAGTTTTTTGGAGCAAAGCAGCAAGCCAGTCGATAGTCCGAAGTAAATGAGTCCGAAGGGAAATAGGTTATATCCTTTGTCTAATTTACCACCGGACTCTTCGTCTATGAACTAAAAGAATACTTCACGCTAACGTAAAGTATATAACTTTCCCTCCGGACTTCGGACTCTTTTCCTTCGGACTAATGTCTAAAGTCCAACGTCTAAGTTAGCTCGACTAGCCTGCAATAAATCATACCAATCCTCGTGATCCAAGTTGATTTGGAATGAATTCACAATGTTGCGAATGCGGTTTTCTTCTAACGTCCCGATGAGCGGCAAGGCGCCTAATTTCACCAACCACGCCACGGCGATGGACTCGATGTTAGCATGATATTTCGTGGCAATTTCATTGAGTTTTTTACGCAATTTCAACGCACGCTCGTCGGTGCCATGCTCAATCCGGCCACCCGCCAAAGGCGACGTCGCCAAGGGGCGCATGTATTTTTGTTTGATGTAATCGATCGCACCATTATCGAGTGCAGACGTATTCAACAAATTCAAATCGATGTGATTGGATACAACTGGAATGTTCAAATAAGAAACCAATAACTGATGCTGGTGCACGGAGAAATCCGACACCCCGATGTTTTTCACTTTACCTGCCGACTTCAATTTTTCCAAGGCATGCGCCGTAGCTTCCAGGTCAGAAAGAGGATCTAATTGGTCTAATAAAAACACGTCCAAATAATCTGTATGCAGATTACGTAACGAATTTTCAACCGATTTCGTGATGTGTTCCGCAGACGTATTGACGTGATTTACGCGAAATTGGGGCGTTGGATTAACGCCACATTTAGAGAAAAGAACGATATCCTGACGCTTGAATGACTGCTTCGCAAGCACCTCGCCAAAACGCTTTTCACAGGTATAATCGCCATATCGATCCGCATGATCAAAGGTATTTATGCCCAATTCAAGACATAAATTGACAATCTGCTCCATGTTGCCCTGATCAGAAGTCCAGCGCCAAAAACCATAAATGGCAGGTGAAACTTTGGGACCGGCATCACTTAAATAGACCTTGTTCATGTGAGTATAACTTTTGAAGCTGCTAATAAATCATCGACCAAATGAGTCGCTTTTGTTTCGGTTGCTGGTGGAGCGATTCGAATCGTACGCAATCCAGCGCGCGTTCCAGCGGTAATATCACGTTCATGATCACCCACCATCCAGGAGGCGTCCATGTCAACTTTATATTTGGCCGCGGCCTTTTCAATCATCAAGGAACCCGGCTTTCTAGTCAATGAATGACTATCAAATTTCTCGTGGTAAGGGCAAAAATAAATGTCGTCTAATGCCACTCCCGTACCATCCTGAATCGCCTGGTGAATCATCATGACATCTTCCCGCTGGTAAATACCTTTGGCGATGCCACTTTGATTCGTAATAATAATCAATAAATAACCCGCCTCTTTCAATGCTTTCAGCGCCTCACCTACCCCGGGAGGAATGATGAATTCCTCCATGCGGTAGACGTAATCCACACGGTCAACGTTCAAGACGCCGTCCCGGTCTAAAAAAATACACTTTTGCTTCATTAAACTAGAATAAACGACTCCAAGGGATACGGCTCAAAATCAATACTAATGCAGCCAATGTGAAAATTAACGCATTTTTATGCTTCGCAGCATCTGCGATTGCCTTTTTGTTTTTGGCATTATTTACTGTCGCTAAAACCACCGCAATGATGTTCACTGAAATGTGCTCAACGGCCAATAAACGCGTTGCCGGATCCTTCATCGCCGCACCAAAATCAGCGAACGCCGCTGTCGTAACTGGACTTAAGAAGAAATAAAGGGCTAAACCGATCAACAATTGCGTGTGCAACGAGATCATGAAAAACAATCCCGCTTTGCGATCTGAATCCGTAAATAATGAATTATTTGATTGGCCACGCAACGCGCGCACAATCACATTGATACCCAAAATGAACACGACTACGAATAGTGCGATGTGAACGTTTGTAACAATTGAATACATGAGATAATAAGTTTTAGTTTGTCGCAAAGATACAAAAAGCCCGCGGACCGTGACCTTTGTTACGAATAATCCTCTATTTTTCTTTACCTTTGGCCCATATTTTACCCCTAAATTATGCCAAATTCATCCGGTTTAAAGGCTGCCATTAATGCCCGTTGCCCCCAATGTCGCGAAGGCCGTTTGTTCAAATTCAAATGGTGGAATATCTTCAATTTTGCCCAAATGGAGGATAATTGTTCAGCATGTGGAATGCGTTATGAGGTAGAACCCGGATTTTTTTACGGCGCCATGTACATTTCCTATGCGTTTACCGTGGGCATCATGCTGGTAGGCGGCCTAGTTATTTATAACTTTTTTAACGACCCAGATGCGATGGGTTACGTGATACCGATTACCCTGATTTCGCTGGCTTTAGTCCCTGCGAATTTCCGTATTTCCCGAGTGATTTTTATACATTTGTTTTCAGGCGTCAGCTACCGTCCTAATAAATGAAAATACTCGATTGGTACATTTTGAAAAAATTCTTGAAGACCTATGTCTTCGCGGTTTTTCTTATTGTATTAATCGTTATGGTGATCGATTACACCGAAAAAATCGATGATTTCATTCGAAAAGAAGCTCCGTTTCGAGCCATTATATTTGATTACTATTTGAACTTTATCCCATACTGGGCGAATTACATCAGTCCGCTCATGGTGTTTATTGCGACCGTTTTTTTCACGGCGGGGATGGCCTCAAAAACCGAAATTATCGCAATTTTAAGCTCTGGAATTAGCTTTCCGCGCTTGATGCGTCCGTACATTATTGGCTCTTCCATCATCGCCATAGGTACCTTCATAATGATCGGTTGGATCGTCCCAAATGCTAATAAAATCCGCGTTCCCTTCGAACACGAGTACATTAACGGGACGTATTATTTTGACAAACGCGATGTGCACATCAAAATCGCCCCCGATGTATACGCTTACATTGAGAGTTACGACAATAATTCAAATACAGGCTATCGGTTTAGTTTGGAGCGCATTGCCGACAATGAGATCAAGCAAAAATTAATGTCGGACCGCATCACCTGGGATTCCGTCGCCAAAAAATGGACCATTCACGATTACCGCATTCGTACCCTTTCGGGTAGTGGGAACGCGCTGGTTTATGGTACCAAAATCGACACCACACTCAACTTATTACCCAAAGATTTTCAGAATAAACACTTATTGCACGAGACTTTTACGTTGCCGGAGTTGAACCGACATATCGATTTGGTACGGTCGCGGGGTGCGGATGGAATTGAGGTGTTTTTGATCGAGAAATACTTACGTTTTGCGAATCCATTTTCGGTGATTATTTTGACGATTATCGGGTTCTTGGTTTCTGCGCGGAAGGCCCGTGGTGGCGTGGGATTTCAGATTGCGCTGGGTTTCTCTTTGGCCTTCGTTTATATCCTGTTTTTCATGATGAGTAAAGGGATTGCGGAAGGGGGCGGCATGCCACCGATGCTTGCTGTATGGCTCCCGAATCTGGTTTTTTCCGCGGTGGGAGTGGGTTTGTACTATACGATTCCGAGGTAAATGACACAGGCGCCCCGACTTCTCGACTATTTCAAAATTCACTTTATCGTTATCCTGTACGCGTTTACGGCGATATTAGGCAATGCGACGCATGCAAATGCGCTGACGATCGTGTTTTTTCGTTGTGTGATTGCGGCGGTGGGCTTAGCGGGTATTTTATATTTCTCCAAAACCTCCTTTCGCGTTTCGCGGGATGTCTGGGGGGTGTGGCTACTAAATGGGGTGTTTATTGCCCTACACTGGCTCTTGTTTTTCGGTGCTGCCAAAGTGTCCACAGTCGCGATGTGCCTCGCAGGCCTGTCGACGCAGACATTTTGGACCTCCATTATGGAGCCTATCGCCAAAAAACAAAAGATCGCCTGGATCGAGGTATTTTTAGGTCTGGTTGTCGTAGTGGCCTTAGGCATCATTTTTTCTGTACAGCCCGGCCAATGGCTCGGATTGGTGATGGGAATTGGTTCCGGGTTTTTCGGGGCGTTATTTTCAGTAATTAACGGGAATTATACACATTCACATGATCCCAAATTAATTACCGTATATGAGATGGCTGCGGCGGGCTTAATCACTGGACTAATCTGGGCTTATGGTCTGGGGTCGAACGCGGCAGGCTTTGTGCCTTTGGGGTTTGATTGGCTCTGGATAGGCATTTTAGCGGTCGTTTGTACGGTGTATGCGTACACAGAAACAATACATTTGTATAAGGTTTTCAGTGTTTTCTCGATCAATTTAGTGATTACCTTGGAGCCTGTTTACGGTATTTTACTTGCTGTCTTCATTTTCGGCCAAAAAGAAATCATGCAACCCGGCTTCTATTGGGGTACCGGTTTGTTGGTTTTAACGGTCATGGCCCACCCTTTTCTGAAGAAAAAATAATCAGTTTCCTGGTCAATAACCCATAGGAAAAATCCTCCCTACCCCTTAGCTTTGCCAAACCTTGGAGGATTGGCAAAGCTAGCTGAGGGACTAAACCTATGAAACACCCAGTCGCATTGAACCTGCTCGTTTATGGGCCGGAAATGAATCAACATGTATTGTCGGAATTATCGTTCATCGCGCAGACCGGGTACCAAGGCGTTGAAATTCCCATTTTTGATACGGATGTAAACAAGTGGCCGGTTTGGAAGGAAGAAGCTGACCGACTAGGCCTAACGCTTTTCGCATGCGGCATCGCAGGTCCTGAGCAAAATCTAATTTCACCGGATCCGAAAGTCCGAGCAGCAGGTTTGGCCTATATCAAAGCAGCAACAGATATCGCAGCCCTACTCGGATCGCCATATTTATCTGGCCCCATTCATTCCGCCTTAGGTGTTTTTACGGGACAAGCTGCCACGGAACAAGAAATCACGTGGGCCGTAGAAGGAATGCGCGAAGCTGCAGACTACGCAGCGAGCAAAAACATTACTATTTGCCTGGAATATTTAAACCGATTTGAGAGTTATTTGGTGTCATGCGCGGAAGAACTTTATACCCTTGTGAAACGCATCGACCACCCGAATGTGCGGATCATGTTTGACACATTTCATGCCAATATCGAGGAAAAAAATACCTCGGAAGCCATGAAACAAATCGCCGATTTAACTCCACACGTACAAATTTCTGAAAGCACACGCGGCATATTAGGTGAAGGGCAGGTAAATATTCCCGAATTTTTGAATACCTTAAGCGACCTAAATTATGCAGGCTGGATCGTGGTGGAGTCCTTTGGGACGAAATTGTCGGCAGCGCATATTTGGCGAAAAATGTTTACTAATGAGCGTGAGTTGATTGAGAAATCATACCGACATTTAATGTCGCTCAGCTAGCGCAGTTACCCTAGGCTAAAGCCTAGGGTTATAAAACAAAAGAAACTTTATAACCACAGACTTTAGTCTGGGGACTTTAACACGAAAGCCAAAGGCAAAAACATAAAAGAAACTTTATAACCCCAGACTTTAGTCTGGGGAAAATAACCTAAAACGAATGAAAAAATACAACGTAGCCATCGTCGGCCTGGGATTTGGAGCAGAATTCATCCCAATTTATTTGAAACATCCGTTGGCAAATATGTATGCCATCTGTCAGCGAAATGAGGAAAAACTTAACTCCATCGGCGACGCGTATGGCATCGCGACGCGCTACACGGATTTTGAAAAATTAATCCAAGACCCGAATGTTGACGTGGTCCACATCAACTCCCCCATTCACCTACATGCGGAACAAACACTCAAAGCGCTAAACGCTGGAAAACATGTAGCCTGCACCGTTCCGATGGCCACCTCGGTCGAGGAATGCAAAGCAATCGTCGAAGCAAGCAAGCGTATGGGTAAAAAATACATGATGATGGAGACCGTGGTCTACGCACGTGAATTTTTATACATCAAAGAACTATACGAAAAAGGCGAGTTAGGGAAAGTTCAATTCTTGAAGGCTTCGCACCAGCAAGACATGGACGGTTGGCCGGATTACTGGCCAGGTCTCCCGCCGATGCACTACGCAACACACTGCGTAGGCCCAGTTGCCGGTCTATTAAAACTCGAAGCGGAATACGTTTCTTGTTTTGGTTCCGGAACGATCCGCGAGGAATTAATCCAACATTACAATTCGCCATTCGCCGTTGAATCCGCGCACATTAAATTCCGCGATTCTGACCTAAGCGCGATGGTTTACCGTTCTCTTTTCGATGTAGCGCGTCAATACCGCGAAAGTTTCGAGGTATACGGATCCAAAAAATCAGTTGAATGGCCTTTAATCGAAGGTGAAGAATTAGTGGTACATACGGCCAAAAAGCCAGAGCCCGAAATCCCTAGCAAGGTACCTACGCCCGATTTCGCACATTACTTGCCGGAAGAAATCCAACGATTCACCACCAAAGGTGTTTACGACGAAGATGAAAATACGCACCTTTCCTTCACGCAAGGTGGTGGCCACGGTGGTTCTCACCCACACCTAGTGAATGAATTTTTACAAGCCCTAGCTGCTGATCGCGATCCGTTCCCGAACGCTCCGCAGTCGGCCAACTGGACATCTGTGGGTATTTTAGCTCACGAATCTGCCCTACAAGGTGGAAAAATTATTGAAATCCCTAAATTCTAAGCCATGCGCTATTTGCTAATTGCTTGTCTGTTTTTGTCCCAATTCACGCTGCAAGCCCAAACTGGACGCCGCCTCGAACTCCTATTTTTAGGAGACAAAGGACACCACAAACCCTTCGATCGCTACCCGGCATTGCAGTCGGCAATAGGCATCAAAGGCATGAACATCACCTACACCGAGTCCATCAAGGACTTGAATTCGGCGTATTTAAACAAATTTGACGCCTTGGTGATTTACGCAAACCACGATTCGATCGCCGCGCCACAAGAAAAGGCATTGCTAGCCTACGTAGCCAGCGGCCACGGACTTGTCGCAATCCATTGTGCATCGTTCAACTTCCGGAATTCGAAAGAGTTTGTGAAGATGGTGGGCGGGCAGTTTTGGCGCCACGGCATGGATTCAATTCGCGTGAAAAATGTGGCGAATACGCAAGTGAATATCAAAACGGTTGACGAAACGTATTTACATAGTCAATTGCAGGCCGACAATGTTATTTGGCAAAACAGAATTTTAGGACCGGAGCAAGCCAAAGACAAACCGGGTGCCTCCACTGAACCTTATACATGGACACGCACGTACGGAAAAGGGAATGTTTTTTACACGGCTTATGGCCACGATGAGCGGACTTGGGACAATGCAGATTTCCAAGACCTCGTTACGCAAGGAATTTTACATGCGGTGGGCGCTGAAAAACGGGCAATTTTGGCCGCATTGAAGCTTCCTGAATTGAAATATCGCGAAGCTCGTTTACCCAATTACGAAAAACGCGAGGGCCCACAATTGCAACAATTGCCTTTGACACCCGAGGAATCTGTGAAGTTTATTCAGGTTCCTGTCGACTTTAATTTGCAAGTTTTCGCATCAGAACCGAACGTCATGCACCCGATTGCCATGGCGTGGGATGCGAAAGGCCGACTATACGTTTTGATCACCAAAGACTACCCGAACGAGCGTAAAGAGTCCGGCGGAAGTGATTATATCCTCCTTTGCGAAGACACAAATAATGACGGGAAAGCAGATAAATTTACCAAATGGGCAGATGGTTTGAGTATCCCAACGGGCATGGTATTCGCCAATGGTGGCTTGATTATTTCGCAGGCACCACACATGATTTTCTTAAAAGATACGGATGGCGACGACAAAGCGGATGAGCAAAAAATCTTGTTCACAGGATTTGGTACAGGTGATACGCATGCTGGCCCGTCGAATTTACACTACGGTTTCGACAACTGGATCTGGGGTTGCGTAGGCTACTCGGGCTACAAAGGAAAAGTGGGCGCTGACTCCTTGCAATTCGCACAGGCCTTCTTCCGCTTTAAACCCGATGGTTCGAAAATGGAGCACATGACTACGACGTCGAACAATACCTGGGGTTTTGATTTCAATGAGGCGGGAGATGTATTTGGGTCGACGGCCAACAATGCCCATGGCTGGTACATGGCGATTCCGCATCGGAATATTTGGCATGCGCCGATGTCCTTGAATGGTTCTAAAAATACGGATACGCACAAAGACATGCGGACGATTACCAAAAAAGTACGCCAGGTGGACGTATTTGGTGGATATACAGCCGCAGCGGGTCATAATTTTTACACAGCGCGTTCATTTCCGAAGAAATATTGGAATCAAATCGCCTTCGTTTCTGAGCCTACGGGACACGTGATTCATCAAAACAATCAAGTCAAAACCGGTTCAGATTTCAACGATAAAGAAGCATTTAATTTCTTGGCAGGAGCAGATGAATGGGTCTCGCCGGTATTTGCACAAGTTGGCCCAGACGGCGCCGTTTGGGTGGCCGACTGGTATTCCTACATCATTCAGCACAACCCGGTTCCACAAGGATTTAAGAATGGTACGGGAAATGCATACGATACAGATTTACGTGATTTCACGCATGGTCGGATCTACCGCGTGGGCTATAACCAAGCGCCTGCTTATGTGCCTTTGGACTTAAGAACGCCAGAAAATTGCATCAATGCGCTGTCAAATTCGAATTTATTTTGGCGCTTAACGGCTCAACGATTATTGGTGGAGCGCGGAAATAAAGACGTGGTTCCTGCTTTAATTAAATTAGTCCAAACAGCCAAAACAGACGAGATTGGCCTTGCGCCAGGTGCGATTCATGCGCTAAGAACCTTAGAAGGTTTGGGTGCATTGCCACTTTCAGTAATCACAAACGCATTCAAACACCCAAGTGCGGCCGTACGTAAACAAGCGGTTCAGGTATTGCCTCGGACTGAAGCTGGTGCAAAAGCGATTTTGGCAAATGGATTGTTGAATGACAAAGATTCATTGGTGGTATTGAACAGTATTTTGGCATTGATCGAAATGCCAGTAAATCCGGCCGTGGAAAAAGCGATGGCACAAAAAATTGCACAATCTCAAACATCGACGGATCGTTGGATTCCGGACGCCTTAACCGCCTGGATGATGTCGGCAGATCAGTCGCGCGTCAAAACTTTCATTACCTCTGAAGGTGCGAAAGCATCCGCAGTTGTTGCTGAAAAATTAGCGAAAGACTTGAAAAATCCTTCGGTAGAAGGCACGCAAGCTGGCGTTGATTTGGTCGTGGAAGAAGTTCAGGTCAAAAGTGGAACCTTCCGTTTACGTGAGGGATCTTCCTTTGTGATTCGAGTTAAAAACCGCGGAGACAAGGCCATTGCAAAAGGCACACCGGTTCCATTAACTGTCAAAATTGAGGGAATGGGAACACGTGTAGATTTGGAATCCTATACGTTTGTGGATGGTGTTGCTCCGGGCGAGACCGTTTCGATTGTGAAAAACAACAACGGTCCGTGGACCGGCAATTTAGGTTGGACCGCGGAATCCGCTGGTAATTATGTGATGGAGATTAACCTGGACACCAAAGCGGTTTTGGGTGAATCAAATCGGACAAATAATACGTACCGACAAGCCATTACGGTTAATAGCAATACGTCATTGAATGCCTATATGATGGAGAAAATCTTCCGTGCCGGGGCGGTTAGTTGGACTGCCAACGAGATCGTGGATCACCTTTCATTGATTCAAAACAAGTCTGGCTTAGCGATGGGTGCGGCAATTAAAGGTGCAGCGGGAACTTGGAATGCCAAGCGGGCAGCAGATTTGAGCGACAATGCCAAAGCAACGTTTATAAAATTAGGAGCCAACTTACAACCGCAGCAAATCGATGCCTGGGAGCGTTTGGCAGGTGTTTGGAAAGTAGAAATTCCGACGCTGGCAACGAAAGGCGTGGTGATTCGTCGGACTATTCAAACGATCAAAGAGGCCATGAAATATAGCCCGGCTGAATTTACGGTTCCAGCGGGTGCGACGGTCGAATTGATTTTTGAAAATGTGGATGCGATGCAGCACAACTGGGTGTTGGGCGCGTTAGGCAGTCAAGAAAAGATTGGTTTAGCGGCAGACAAAATGATCACTGCAGCAGATGGCGTAGCGAAAAACTACATCCCGTCGATGCCGGAAATTTTAGCCTATACTCCATTAGTTGATTCAGATGGACGTGCGAAAATCGTTTTCAAAGCACCTACTGTGCCGGGTAATTATCCATTCTTGTGTACGTTCCCTGGACACTGGCGGATTATGAATGGGGTGATGAAAGTGGAGTAGAGGTAAGAACTAAGAACTAAGAGGTAAGAACTAAGAGGTAAGAGGGGAGAGGTGTGCCAAGCACTTCTCACTCCGGACTTCGGACTATTTCCCTGCGGACTAATCTTTAACTACTGAATAACTAGGTAGTAATTCGATTGCCACATTTTTTGGGCATTGGCATCTGCTAGGTAGAAACGGTATTTTCCTGGAGGCATATTGGCCACCTGAAATTTATAACTCACGACTACCTCACTAAACCAGGCCAGGTGTGGGTAGTTGGTGAAAACACGATACTGCCCTTCCGTAGGATGGGCAACCCCTTTTTCATTGACAAGTACGCCATAATATTCATGACGTAACAAGGGAGATTCGTCAATTTGAAGATGAAAAACACCATTTTTTTGTCCGGTAATATCAAATTTTTCTCCTTCTTTTTGGGTAGGCCACGTGCTTAAGGCGAGTAATTTTTCAAGGTAATTGGGCGGAAAATACGACGATTCCTTGATTAAGGCATTGATTTTAGCGGTTATCCCAAATTGCTTATCTTCTTTAATGCCAAATCCGAGTCCGTAATGATTGGTTGTCAAATTGTATAATCCCGCAACACGTTGTTCATACCAAGCCTTAACGCGTGGCTGGTAGGAAATGATTGATACGGCCCAAAAAACAATGGCAAAAGCCAACGAACTATATACGTATACTTTGGTTGGTTTCAACAAAAGCCAAAGCAAATAAAGCAAGGTAATCGCGAGGAGCGAAAATATTTTATGATTACCTATCAGAAAAGAAAACAAGCCATTTTGGGTACGCAAGATGCTCAGCATAGCCACATTGCATAGGCAATAAATGAATGCCAAAATTAAAAATAAGTAGATATCAGCCGCACGGCGCGTTGGTTTATCTAGCGCATGAATTGGTTGTTTGTAAAATGGAATCATGTAGCGCTGAAAACCGTACCAAAGTCCCGTCAGGATGCCGATAAAAACCAATACTCCAGCCCAAAACGTAATGACAAGTCGGAATGGGTAACTATCCCCCTCCCAAAAATCAATGAAGCTTCCTAGTAAAATAAAGAACGCCTGGGGTGACTCTAGGGGATGTGCAAAAAAATACGTGAGCCCTTGAGCAATCAAATTGGAGGCTGGATTTTTGATAAAAAACAGGCTCATAAAAATACCACTTCCTAAGACCCAAAAACCTAGTGCTTTCCAATCACGTTTCAATACAAAAACGAAAGATGCGATTAACATAAAGAGTAGGCCGTCGGAATTGGATAAGCATGCCAGAAAAATGGCTAAAATCCCCATGAGCGTCCCTGATCGCTTTCCTTTCACCAAATAATAGATTCCGATAAGTCCAAAACCAATCACCAAATTGCGCTGAAAAGTCAGGATAAACCAAAAGATGGCGGTTGAACATTGCAGGTTCAAAAACAAGAAAGGAATTGGTAAAAAGAAATAAATCTTTTTGGCAGTTGGGGCAGGAATAACCTTCCAAAAGAGGTGGAAAAGTGGGATTAGGTACAGATATGTAAGAATAGAGAGCCACTTAAAATTAATCACTCCCCCAAAAAGTGAAAGTAACAACACACAAATTTTCAGTATGACAATCCGGTGTTCGTTATTTGGAAACCACACCATCTGAAAGCGTTGCTGCCAGTCCGGCGATAAATTCCAATTGTGTAAAAGGAGTACCGCTTCGATATCGTCTAGCCAAAAAATATTGGGGGTAAATCCATATAACATGCCAAAAAACAATCCGATTGGAAGTAGGGCAACTGCATATGGAAAAGCTTTAGAACGAGTGAGTGACATGCAGTTTTTATGGAATGATAAAATTACGTTATAACGGCTAGATATGAAAATATAATTATCTAGAGGTGAGAGGTAAGAGGTAAGAGGTAAGAAGTGAGAAGTAAGAGGTTAGCGGGACTGATGACTGGCTACTGACCACTGGCGACTAGTTACTGACTACCGCACCTTCGGACTATTTCCCTTCGGACTGACAACTAGTGACTAGCGACTTGCGACTATCTTTCGTACCTTTGCCGCATGAAATTTGACATTGAGACATTTGACCCAAACTCGAAGGCGCGTGCTGGTAAATTACACACGGATCACGGGGTGATTGAAACACCTATTTTTATGCCGGTGGGAACTGCGGGGACTGTCAAAGCAGTACATATTTCAGAATTAAGTGACCCAATTAATGCCCAAATCATTTTGGGAAATACCTACCATTTATACCTGCGTCCAGGATTAGATATCATTGAACAAGCAGGTGGTTTACATAAATTTAACGGGTGGAATAAGCCTATATTAACCGATTCGGGGGGATATCAAGTCTATTCATTAGCCGGAACCGGTCGTAAAATCCAAGAAGAAGGGGTCAAATTCAAGTCGCATGTAGACGGAAGCTCACACTTTTTCAGCCCGGAAGGTGTGATGGATATCCAGCGGACTATTGGCGCAGATATCATCATGGCGTTTGACGAATGCACCCCTTATCCGTGCACCTACGAATACGCGCGCAATTCGATGAACATGACCCATAGGTGGTTGGATCGTTGCATCACACGTTTCAATGAGACCGAGCCAAAGTACGGCTACGAGCAAACGCTTTTCCCGATTGTTCAAGGTAGCGTATACTCGGATTTACGAAAAATTTCAGCAGAATATATCGCATCAAAAGGAGCTTTTGGCAATGCTATTGGCGGATTATCGGTAGGAGAACCCATTGAAGATATGTACCAAATGGCCGATGAGGTTACGGATATTTTACCTAAAGACAAACCCCGCTATTTGATGGGTGTGGGTACGCCAGCGAATATCTTGGAAGGAATTGCGTTGGGCATTGACATGTTTGACTGCGTGATGCCTACGCGCAATGCACGCAACGGCATGATATTCACGAGTCAAGGGACGATTAATATTCGCAATGAAAAGTGGAAAAATGACTTTTCGGTGATTGATCCGCAATTTGCCGATGGACTACATGGGCAATACACGAAAGCTTACTTGCGGCATTTGATTCGCTGCGAAGAGATGCTTGGATCGATGATTGCGAGTGTTTGCAACCTCAGATTCTACCTTTGGATGGTGGGTGAAGCCCGCAAGGAGATTCAGGCAGGCACGTTTACGGCGTGGAAAAACCGCATGGTTCCGCAATTCAGTCAGCGCCTATAATCACGGAATAGGCAATACTTTACTTTCTTTAAAGCTAGACAAAATGACCATCGTGGATGTTGC
This sequence comes from Aquirufa avitistagni, assembly GCF_042715545.1. Classification (NCBI taxonomy): domain Bacteria; kingdom Pseudomonadati; phylum Bacteroidota; class Cytophagia; order Cytophagales; family Flectobacillaceae; genus Aquirufa; species Aquirufa avitistagni. The sequence goes on from NZ_JBBKXZ010000002.1 coordinate 277,947, forward strand.
CGCAACCTCCTCGATTTCGTTGATTTTCTCCAACATCAATTTTTGGTACGTCGATATATCCTTTGAAATAATCTTCAACATAAAGTCCCCAGAACCGGTCACATGGTGACATTCAATCACTTCCGGAATCAGGTTGATTTGTTGGACAAATGACTCCGTCACTTGCTTTTTATGTCCTGTTAGGGTTACTGTTACGAAGGTGCTTACGCCTAGGCCAACTTTATCTCTATCTACTTGAGCATGATAACTTTGAATGATTCCGAGCGACTCCAATTTCTTCACACGCTCCAGGGTTGGTGCCGGTGAAAGGCCTACTTCCTTGGATAATTGGGCATTCGTAATTTTCGCATTTTGCTGTAAAATCTCCAATAATTTATGGTCGATTTGGTCTAGTTTGTTGATGCTCATTTGTTGGTTTTAAAAGACAAAACTAAAGATTTTTTAAGGATTTTTTCGCTTCTCTCTTGCATAAATAACTTTAAGGTTCTACTTTTGTACCCACAAAACGCGAAAGTAGCTCAGCTGGTAGAGCGCGACCTTGCCAAGGTCGAGGTCGCGGGTTCGAACCCCGTCTTTCGCTCAAAACGAGAAGGCACCTCTAGGTGCTTTCAAGTTTTACAGGGCTGCCTGGGTGGTGGAACTGGTAGACACGCAGGACTTAAAATCCTGTGAGCCGAAACGCTCGTATGGGTTCGATTCCCATCCCAGGTACATAAATCGACGAAAACCTACTTAGGAAACTGAGTAGGTTTTTTGTTTATGGACGCTAGACTTTAGACGTTAGACGTTGGAAACTGGACACTGGCAAAATGCCGAGATCAGAAGTTTAACGAATCAGCGCGAAAAACCAAACCATCAAACGTCTAAAGTCCAACGTCTAACGTCTAACGTCTAATCTCCAGCATCCAATGTTTATTTGCAAGTCCCCCACACAATTGTTAGTTTGCGGTATATTTAACAACCACCCATGCGAATTCTCTTATTTTTCCTACTGAGCATTGCCAGTGCATCAGCCCAAATCCTCTCTCCTATTCAGAAGTCTCATCCACAAATGGATGATAAGCGTTTGGCCTTAATCGATTCAACGATGAACGAATACGTAGCCAAAGGGTGGTTGGCCGGCGCCGGAACACTCATCGTAAAAGACAATGCAGTCGTTTACTACAAAGGACATGGCTATTCAGATTTGGCGAATAAAAAACCGATGCCTGCCGATGCGATTTACCGCATTATGAGCCAAACAAAAGCCATCACGAGCTTTGGCATCATGCAATTATTCGAACAAGGTTTATTGCGTTTAGATCAACCCGTTGCCGATTTTATCCCCGAATACGAAAATCAAACGGTCTTAAAAGATTTCAATCCCGCAGATTCCAGCTACACCACCGAGCCCGCCAAACGTAAAATCACCATCCGCGACCTGCTCACACACCGCTCAGGCATCGACTACGCCGCAATCGGTTCCGATAAAATGAAAGCCATTTATGCCAAAGCCGGCATTCCTTCCGGTTTAGGAAATTTCAACTCGCAATTGCTCGATAAAATGAAGGCCTTAGGGCGTTTGCCGCTGGTGCACCAACCGGGTGAAAAATTCACGTATGGACTAAATACCGATTTACTGGGTTGCCTTATTGAGGTTATCTCTGGGAAAACATTGGAAGTATATTTCAACACGCAGATCTTTGAGCCACTGGGCATGAAGGATACGTATTTTACGGTTCCATTGGAAAAAGCAGCGCGTATGCCGAAGGTGTATACGGAAGATGCCAACAAGCAAATTATTCCATGGGCGCCTACTTTCCGGAACTTAGATCCAAACTATCCATTATTCCCGAAAGAATATTTTTCAGGCGGAGCAGGTTTATCATCAACCGCGTTTGATTATGCTATATTCCTTCAAATGTTGTTGAATGGTGGCGTTTACAATGGTAAACAATTACTAGGGCGCAGAACAGTTGAAGTCATGCTCAGCCCACAATACGACATCACAAACACAGAGAAAGATTTGTTCAGCTTAGGTTTCTCCTTAACCTCGAAAAAATCATCTTATTTAGGCATGCGTTCCGAAGGATCGTTTAGTTGGGGCGGCTATTATGGCACGACCTATTGGGCAGATCCCAAAGAGAAATTGATCGTACTCATCATGACGCAGCATAGCCCAAATTCTCATGGTGACTTGTCACAGAAAATCGAAAATATCATTTACGGTAGTTTAAAAAAATAAGGCTTGGCGACTGCCAGACTGCGCGCGGGGAAACGTTTTGCCGGGGCTGAAGAACCCGGCAGCGTAGTCGCAGCGCCAAAGCCCTACCGATTTCCAACTTACATTTCGTATTTTTGCAACTGATAATTTGACACATGCAAAAAATAGTCATCACCATTTGTTCCATTAACTACCTCGCACAGGCGAAAACACTTGGTGATTCCCTCCTCAAGCACAATCCAGATTATCAGTTTTTGATCGGCCTAGTGGACCGATTAGACCAGTCGGCCATCGAAAAAAGCCAGTTGCCCAACTACCCATTAATCGAATTACACACCATCGGAATTGAGGATTTGGACCAGATGTGTGCCAAATACAACATCACCGAACTGAATACCGCGGTCAAGCCATTCTTCCTTGAATATGTTTATGCGACGTACGCGGACGCGGAAATAGTGCATTATTTTGATCCAGACATCATTATTTACCAACCATTAACGGTGATTGAGGATGCACTGTCAACAAATAGTTTATTCCTAACCCCACACATCACGAGTCCATATCCGGACGAAAATAGACCGCAGGAACGCGATCACTTGAACACGGGTATTTTTAACCTAGGTTATTTAGGTACACGCCGCACGGAAAATACAGCAAAATTTTTGACCTGGTGGAAAGATCGACTGCGCGACCATTGTTATATTGACCTAGCGAACGGCATGTTCGTAGATCAAATTTGGGCCAATTTTGCCCCGGTATTTTACGATGATGTGCATGTGAGTAGACACCTTGGCCTAAACATGGCTTATTGGAATTTACATGAACGTAGCATTACAAACGACGAAGAACCCTACGAGATTAACGGAAATACGCCGCTAATCTTTTTCCATTTCTCAGGCTACTCCCCTGAAAAACCAAGTGAAATTTCGAAGTACCAAAACCGCTATACCTTCCAAGAAAAAGGCGATGTGGCCTCCTTATTCGATTTTTACGCACAAGCCCTGATAAAAAATGGGCACCATGAATACAAAAAATTCCCGTGCTATTACATCAAACCCGAAGTCGTGGCTCCGCGAAAACGCTTTCTGCGCGTGCGCAAATATGCGAGCATGCCATTCCGCTGGGTTGTAAATTTCATTGATCACGTGAAACTATAAGATCGCAAATTCCACCCGGCGATTTTGACTTCTACCCTCTTCCGTTTCATTGGAAACCTTCGGCTTCTTAGACCCATATCCCTTTGATTGAATACGCGTTTGTGCAACGCCGGCGGCCAATAAATACGCTTGAACTGCATCCGCACGTGCTTGCGATAATCGATCATTAATTAAATCCGTACCCGTATTATCCGTGTGCCCACTAATCTCAATGCGAAGACTCGGATTGTCTTGCATCACCTGCACCATCCGTTTCAACTCTGGGTCAGATTCCGGTGTCAAGGTCGCCTTGTTCAACTCGAAAAATAAGTTGTTTACCGTCATGGTTGACCCTTTAGCAATCGGCACCATCGTTAAATCACGGTCATCTAATTCCAAATAACGTCCCCGCATTTGGCTTAAATCCAAGTGCAAGGAACTCGGCAAAAATCCATCCGCCTTCGCCGTAATGCCATAGTTGATCCCGTAAGGCAAGACCAATTTATACTGCCCCGTAGAAGGATCAGGCGTGGCTTGGCCAATAATCTTTCCCGTTTTTAAATCCTCATACGCGACAGATGCTCCACCAGGCACCATGCCTGTGGAATTCAAAATTTTACCGGAAAGTAATACTACGGCCGACGATGTCTCCGATGACGCAATGCGTGGGCTCGACTTCACATCCTGTTGGATGATCGGCTCCTCTTTCGCCACCGCAGCAACGACCGGCTCCGGCTCCACCGCAATCCGAAAAATATCCTTCTTTCCCGTTTCAGTAGATGACAAAAAATACGCAAAATCACCTTTCGCAGATAACGTATAGTAAGCATCGTACGCTGGCGTATTCACCGGCGGTCCAATATTCACCGGCTTTCTCCACGATGTCCAGCCCTGACCCAAGCGCTTCGTCATGTAAATATCTTGACTACCCTGGCCACCCGGTCGGTCCGAAGAGAAATACATCGTCATCCCATCCGCCGCTAAAAAGGGTGTTGTTTCGGAGTATTCCGAGTTAATGGCATCCGACAATTTTTCAGGTTTGGTCCAACCACCCCCCTGCAAAAAACTCACATAAATATCATCGCGGTCACTTTTCTTCTTCTCCGAAAAAGCGAGCAAAAGCGTCTTCCCGTCCATCGACAAATAGGCGTACTCATTGAGCCCTTTACTCATCCGCTCGTAATTGGGAATGTTGATTTTCTCGGGAATGGACCAACCGCTAATCTGTTTCTTAGCTAAAGAAAATCCACGCGTTTCATAGTTGCCATTGACATAGGAACCTTTCAACAAGATGGTTTGGCCATCGGGCGAAATAGATAAAATAGTATTGTATTGATCGCGATTCAGCACATCCGGCATACGTCGCGCCGTGGACCACGCCTCACCTACACGTTCGCTATACCAGATATCCTGTGATCCCGCCACCGTCTCCGAACCCTGCGTTCCATACTTATTGGCTGGATGATTCTTCCTGCCAAAAAACAAAGTATTCCCATCAGGAGCCATCACCGGGTTTAATTCCGAGAAATCACTATTGATCGCAGAACCCAGATTCTCCGGTTTTTGCTGCGCGAAAATCGTGCTCGCACTCACTAAAATCACACAAATTATCCGCGATAAATCCATTTCTTTTCCATTTTTTCTGGCTCATAAGCCATCATCCAGTCGATTAATACATCTGGATCTTGTTCCACCTGCAAGGCTTCTAAATTAGGCACTTTCAAAAATCCCTCATCCACCATGTGCTGCATTTGAGCTAATAAATGGTCGTAATAGCCATTGGTATTCAGGATGGAAATCGGCATTTGGTGTAAATCTAATTGCTTCCAGGTCAACATCTCAAAGAGTTCATCCAACGTCCCAAATCCACCTGGCAAGGCGATTACCCCATCCGCGCGATTCGCCATCAATTGCTTGCGCGCATGCATGGATTCCGTGATAAAGCACTCCTGAATTCCCGTATGCTTGACTTCCCAAGGTTCCATAAACGAGGGAATTACACCCACACAATGACCGCCAATTTTTAAATATTCATCCGCCAGGACTCCCATAATTCCCACACTTCCTGCACCAAAAATCAATTCGCAATCATAGCGTTTCAACGCATGTACGAGGCGCTTTGCTTCCTGTTCATAAATCTCATTATGCCCCTTAGACGACCCACAATACACTAAAATTTTCTTAGACATGTACTAATTGTTTAATCGCTTCCGAGAAGCGCTTGTATGTAAACGTAAAACCAAGCTCGTTTTGTATTTTTTGAGACGAAACAAAATTTCCGCCCGTCACCAAACAAGCCATCTCACCTAATATCAGGCGTAACATGAAGGCCGGAACATGCGGCCACCAGACCGGTCGGTGTAACGCTCCTGCAATCTCCTGGGTCATCGCCGCATGCGTCAATGGTTCTGGTGCGACCGCATTATAAACACCAACTGCGCGTTCGTCCGTTAGCGCCTGCGCAAACATCCGGACTAAATCATCCCGATGAATCCACGATTGCCCTTGGTTTCCATCGCCTAATATAAAACCTGCAAACAAACGAATCGGTAAGGCTAATACCGGGAATATGCCCCCATCTCGCTCTATCACCAACCCAATTCGTAATTTTACCACACGTAATCCTGTTATTTCATCTACCGCATCTTCCCAGGCACGCGTACAATCCGCCAAAAAATCTGCGCCCGATTCGGTGGTTTCCACGCATGTTTTTTGGCCTGAATCCGCACCGTAATACCCGATTGCCGAAGCTGAAATTAAGGTATGCACCTGATGCTTTTCTGTTCGCAAGACACGCGCTAAAAGTCGGGTAGAATCCACGCGCGAAGCAATTAATTCTTTTTTACGCGCAGTGGTCCAACGTTTATCGGCAATGCCCGCACCCGCCAAATGAATAATCGCATCAATCCCGTCCAAGACACTTGGATCCATGGTTTGGTTCACCACATCCCAACCGGATTTACGCGACAAAATGCGCACTTCGTGACCAGCAGCTTGCAAGTATGATTGCAGTGCCTGTCCGATAAACCCGGTTCCTCCCGTGATGAGAACGTGCATTAATTTCCTTTTTTGATTGCCTGATAAATGACTTCATTAATGCCCGTCCGAATATTCGCATCCGAAATACGACTATTATTCCGAGTTGGGTACACGCGATTCGACAAGAATACATAGACAATATCATGCACGGGATCTACCCACGTATACGTTCCTGTAAATCCAGAGTGACCAAAGCTCTCTTGGCTAGCAGATTCCGCAGCAGAAATTCCTGGCTTTTTACGATCTGGCTTATCAAAACCAATACCGCGGCGTGCGTTTTCTTCCATCGAGAATGGATAGGAAGTCCACTGTTTAACTGTCTTTTCATCAATGAATTGCTTGCCGCCATAATAGCCTTTTTGCAAATACATTTGCATCAATTTCGCGAGGTCATTTGCATTACCAAACAAACCTGCGTGGCCACTAATCCCGTCTAAAAGCGCAGCACCTTCATCGTGAACTTTGCCATGGATCAAGGTTTTGCGGAACAGCGAATCATATTCAGTTGGCACAATACGTGCTAACGGAAAATGCTTTTCAGCCTGATAAACCAATGTCTTTGCCCCCAAAGGCTTATAAAAAGTATCCGACAAATAATTCGTCCACGTCTTTCCGGTCATGCGGGTGGAGATTTGCGGCAATAAATAATACGATAAATCTGAATACACATATTCCTTTTTGTCGCGTAGCGCAGAGCCTTTTATCGCCTCCGTAATCATGGCGCCCATGCTGCGGTGCGCCCATAAATTAGGTGCCACTTGCGTCGGATATTCTTCCGAAACGGCATAGGAAAGTGTGCGTGGTTTCCAGCGCGTCACCTCATTTTTCAGGTCGACGCACGTATCCCACATCACTTTTTGATTTTGTTTGATGCGCTTTAAGCGTTCCGCAGCATTCGATTTCAACACATATTTATTCACAAAAGCATCTGCATCGAACTGCTTGCGGTATTTTTTACTATGCAAAATCATGTTCGTGCTATCCACGTAATCTTGCCAAAACGGAATCCATGCCCGCAAACGTGCTTGGTGCGTCAAAATATCCAGGTATTTTAAGTCACTTTTATTGCTCGAATCGAACCCTGGAATTAAACTTCCCATCGTAGTTTGCACAGAGAATTTCCCTTCATCTTGCCACTTCATTAAAGCCGGCACAGAAGTTGAAATTTTCGTAATCGATGCCAAATCGAAAATGTCGCTGGTCTTCATCGGCTCTTTCGATTCATACGTTTGGGTACCAAAAGCCTTGTGGTAAATCACTTTCCCTTCTTTGGCAATCAGTACAACGGCGCCTGGAGCACCTTTGATATCGATGGCTTTTTGTGCCAACGAGTCTACTTTCCGATTCAGAAACTGGCTCGAAAGACCCACCGCTTCCGGAATAACTTGATACTGTAATCTGCCTAATGACGGCGTCATCACGCCCATCCCCGCTGGATACTCGGAAGATGCGCTTACCGGCAATTTGCCCTCTGCCGCAATCCCACCAAAAATCGCCATCGCCGCAGCTTCTTGTTGGGCAATTCCATCCTGATACGTTAAAACAAGACCAGCTGTCTTGTTCAAATTCTCAAATGACTTGAAGGTAAAGGGATTCGCAAAATGGGTATAAATGGCTTTTTCAGTAGCAAACCGACTGACCAATGCTTGAATCTTTGGTTTGATCGCGTAATTATTGACCGGCCGGTAAGAGATTCCATGTAGGCCAACAAGTACTACGTCCACATTTTTGAGTGCGTTTTCAACACGCGTAATGGTACTATCTGCCGAGTTTTCATCGAGGTAATAGTGGTCCATTTCCATGTAGTTTTGGGCCATCTTCTGGAATTCAGTTGGGAAAACGGATCCATAATTTGCTTTACCTATCGCTAGTGTGGCGATTTTAAGACTGTCTAGTGCTCTCAATGGGATCAGCCCCTTCGGATTTTTTAGCACCGTCACTGTTTTTTCAGCTAGGGTTCGCTTCAAAATCTCCGAATTGATTGGATTCAGGTCTTCAATCAACTGCTTGATTTGGGTAGGCTGATATTGATCAAGTCCAGCCCACGCTTTGGCATTTAATATTCTACGGACACGCACGTCTAATTCCGCTTCCGTAATTTCGCCGTCGGTGAGTGCTTTTTTAATCGCGTTAAACGCGGCAGGAACATCCACAAATGTTTCGAGGATGTCGTTCCCGGCTAGAAAAGCTTTCACGTTTGCTTGTCCTTCGGGGAACATTTTAGTAGCACCTTTCATGTCCATGGCGTCTGTGAAGACTAGTCCTTGGAATTTCAATTGATCTCTGAGCAATCCGGTGACAATCGGTTTAGACATCGTAGATGCCAAATTCGCCGTCGTATCGAGGGATGGAATGCTTAAATGGCCTACCATCACCCCTTGCAAACCTTTGTCGATAAGCTCTGCATAAGGAAATAATTCCAAGCTATCTAGGCGTGCGCGGTTATGCGTCAAAACCGGAATGTCGTAATGGGAATCAACGCCGGTATCGCCGTGTCCAGGAAAGTGTTTTGCCGACGTAATTATACCGCCCTTTTGAAGGCCCCGCATGTAGGCTAATGATTTCTGAGTGACTTGATTTCTATTTTCACCAAAAGACCGGAAGTTGATGACCGGATTATTCGGATTATTATTCACATCCACCACGGGCGCATAATTGATATGCACACCCATCCGTTTACACTGTTGGGCTATCTGAAAACCCATTTTCTCGATCAACGCATCATTGCCTTGCATCGCGCCAAGTGTCATTTGATAGGGATAGCGAACCGTCGAATCGAGGCGCATATTTAAACCCCATTCAAGGTCCATCCCGATGAAAAGGGGCACTTTGGACATGGCCTGAAGTTTATTGACAAGTCTGGCTTGAGTCGTTGGGTATCCTGCAAAAAGTACGAATCCGCCCACATGGTAATTGCGAACGATGTCAAAAAGTCGCGTAGTATCGTAAATGGGATTGGAATTTCCGCGGGGCATGAGCACTTGTCCGATTTTCTGGTCAACGCTTAATGAGGCCATGACGGAGTCTACCCATTTTGATTTCGTATGGGGGAAGAGGTCTTTTTGGCTGAAGGCGGGAATTGAAAATAGCAGGGAAAGGCAGGCTAATGCGGCAAAAAATCGTCTCATAGGTGTTGATTAGTCTGTGAAAATACGGAATGTTTGGGATTTTTTTCGCCGAATTTTCGCAAGCGAGAAAGGAATTGTATTTTTGACGCTTAATCTGATGAACGTATGAGAAAAAAAATTGTTGCTGGAAACTGGAAAATGAATAAAACGGCTGCTGAGGCGTTCGTTTTGGCTACTGAGGTAGCTCAATTAGTGAAGTCGGACGTTCCGGCGGACGTACAAGTGATTATGGCGACGCCGGCCTTGTACTTAACAGGTGTTTCTCAAGTCGTTGAGGGCATGTCAAATTTAGACGTTGCGGCACAAAACTGTCACGAAAAAGCTTCTGGAGCCTACACAGGTGAGATTTCAGCGGTGCAATTAGCATCCGCTGCGATTCCTTATGTATTAATTGGTCACTCGGAGCGTCGTGAATATTTTGCGGAATCGAATGAGCAGTTGGCTGCTAAAGTAGATGCTGCTTTAGCCAACGGCATCACACCTATTTTCTGCTGCGGCGAGAGTTTATCATTGCGTGAGGGTGGTGATTTCTTAGCGTTTGTAGCGGATCAATTAACGGCAAGTTTATTTCATTTGTCGGCAGAGGAATTCGGAAAAGTAGTCATTGCTTACGAGCCTATTTGGGCGATTGGAACTGGCTTAACGGCTTCGGCTGGGCAGGCACAAGAGATGCATGCACATTTACGTGTACATATTGCTGCCAAATACGGCGCTACTGTCGCGGATGATTGTTCCATTTTATATGGTGGATCTTGTAATGCGAAGAATGCGCAAGAGATCTTTGCGGGTCCAGATGTGGATGGCGGCTTGATCGGTGGTGCTTCCTTGATCGCGGCGGATTTCATTACAATCGCCAAATCGTTTTAACTAGATGCTGCCGGCTTTATCCGCCGGCAGCGTTTTTGAATTTCTATGTTAGTAATCGCATTTGATGCCGACGATACCCTATGGGTCAATGAACCTTATTTTCGCGAAAGTGAGGAGGAATTTGCTGCGTTGTTTGAGGACTTTTTGCCCATGCATCAGACGCAACTGGAACTCTTTAAAACGGAGATGGATAACCTAGCCCTCTATGGCTATGGCGTGAAGGGATTTATGCTTTCAATGGTGGAAACGGCGGTTCGGATTACGGGAGGAACGCTATCTGCTGAAGGAACTGCTCGAATTTTGGACATCGGCAAACGCTTGTTGGCCCGCGAAAATGAGCTCCTAGAAGGTGTAGAAGAAGTTTTATCTACCCTGTCTTCCAAATATCGTTTAGTCGTTGCGACGAAAGGTGATTTGCTAGATCAGGAGCGAAAACTCCGTCAATCGGGTTTAGAAAAATACTTTCACCATATTGAAATCATGTCGGACAAGCGGACGGCAGATTACTTAAAATTAATCAAGCACTTAGACATTGCCCCTGATCAGTTTATGATGGTGGGGAACTCCTTAAAATCGGATATTATTCCTGTCCTGGAAATAGGTGGACACGGCGTTCATGTGCCATTTCATACGACCTGGGCACACGAAGTGGTGAGTCATCCGGTGGTACATCCGCAGTTTCGGGAGGTAGGCCAATTGGCTGATATTCTAGAATTCTTGTAAGAAATTCTGATTGGTAAAATTAAACGCCTTCTGCGACAACTTCCTTTACTTCAGGAATCATGCGCGTCATTAAGGTTTCGATCCCTGCCTTTAATGTCATTTGAGAAGATGGGCATCCTGAACAAGAGCCCTGTAATAATACTTTCACTTGGCCAGAAGCCTCGTCGAATGAATGAAATGAAATGGCTCCGCCGTCAGATTCAACAGCCGGACGTACATATTCTTCTAACACTTGCTTGATTTTACCGATAATCTCGGTATCCGAAACGCCCTCCTCATTGATGACTGCATCTGGCAAGACAAAAACGGGACGTTTTTCGGCAAAATACTGCTTCAAATACTGCTTAATACCAAATAATTCATCTTCCCATGCCGCATTTTCAGTTTTGGTTAAGGTGATGAAATTAGTTGTAATGAAAACGCGACTCACAAATTCAAATCCAAATAATGCGACAGCAAGCGGCGAATTTTTCTCTTTAGTTAATCCATCAGCAGGTTGCGTATAGTCGAACGACATACCCTCAGGCAACAATTCCACATTGAAAACGAATTTCATGGAATGCGGATTTGGCGTAGACTCAGTGTAAATATGGATTTGGGGAGTAAGCATTACGGGTAAGTTATGGAAACTAAACCACTAATTTAGGCACAAAGTTTCCGAAAAATAAAAAAACCTGGCATGAAAATACCAGGTTTTTTAAAAAATCTAGAAAAAACTACTCAGCAGCAGCTTCTTTTTTCTTCGCTGGAGCTTTCTTCGCTTTTGGCGCAGCTTCAACGGCTACTTCAGCAACAGCTGCTTCAACAGCCGGAGCCGCTTTTTTCGCTGGAGCTTTTTTCGCTACCGGTGCCACAGGTGCCGCCGCTGCCACAGATGGCAAAACGTGCACGAATGAACGACCTTTAAATCCTTTTTTGAAAGCAACTACACCATCCGCTAAAGCAAATAATGTATGATCTTTTCCAAGACCTACATTTTCACCTGGGTTGTGCGCTGTTCCTCTTTGACGTACGATAATGTTACCAGCGATAACTGCTTGGCCTCCAAATAACTTAACGCCAAGACGTTTACTATGTGATTCGCGCCCGTTTTTCGACGATCCGGCGCCTTTCTTATGTGCCATGTTTTTTTATTTTATGCGTATAAAACGCTAATGTTCAATTATTTAACAGAAATACCTTCGATTAACACCTGTGTCAAATCTTGACGGTGTCCATTCATTTTTTGGTATGATTTTCTACGTTTCTTTTTGAAGACCAAAACCTTCTCGCCACGAACGTGTGCTAAGATTTTAGCTTGAACAGTCGCACCAGCTACTGTGGGTGCTCCTACGGAAATCTTTCCGTCATTGTCAACAAGTAATACCTTGTCGATAACCAGTGCAGCGCCTTCCGCTCCCGCCAAACGGTGGGTGTAAACGGTACGGTCTTTTTCTACTTTAAATTGCTGCCCGGCAATTTCTACGATTGCGTACATTTTAGATGTATTTAAGTGAAACAATCCCACGAGGCCAGGTCGTTACCTTTACAAAGCCTTTTAAATGGGGTCGCAAATATAAAAAGTATTTAGAACAAAGGCAAACCCTAGTCGTAAATAAATTCTCCGTAAGTACTTTTTATTGTCAATTTCTTGACTGGAGCCGCTTCCACGCGGCCAACAACCCGAGCCGGAATGCCAAATGACTCCGAAATCTGCATGATCTCCTCCGCAAATTCAGGCGCCACATAAATCTCCATCCGGTGACCCATATTAAACACCTGATACATTTCCTGGAAACTCGTGCCACTCTCTTTTTGAATCAAATCAAACAGCGGTGGAATCGGAAATAAATTATCCTTAATCACATGAACGCCCTCCACAAAGTGCATCACCTTCGTCTGCGCACCACCCGAACAATGCACCATGCCATGAATCTGTGCCCGCATAGCGCCTAAAATGGCCTTAATAACCGGCGCATAGGTGCGCGTGGGCGACAAAATTAATTGGCCTACATTTAAAGGCGTGCCCGGTACCGCTTCCGTCAAAGAACGGGATCCCGAATACACTAAATCAGCTGGAACCGATGGATCAAAACTCTCCGGATATTTTCCAGCGAGGTAATTGCCCAGCACGTCATGACGCGCTGAAGTCAAGCCATTGCTGCCCATGCCACCATTATAGGTTTTTTCATAGGTCGCTTGGCCATCTGATGCTAGGCCGATAATCACATCGCCCGCCTGAATGTTGCCATTCGAAATGACATCCGAACGCTTCATCCGACCAATCACCGTACTATCTACAATAATCGTTCGGACCAAATCCCCTACGTCGGCCGTTTCGCCTCCTGTGCTATAAATTCCTAAACCATTCTCCCGCAACATCTCCAACACCTCTTCGGTCCCATTGATAATCTCCGCAATCACTTCACCTGGAATCAAATTTTTATTCCGACCGATCGTGCTCGAAAGCAACATTTGATCCGTCGCCCCCACACAAATCAAATCATCCGTATTCATCACGACCGCATCTTGTGCAATCCCTCTCCACACGGAAATGTCCCCTGTTTCTTTCCAATATAAGTAGGCCAAAGACGACTTCGTCCCCGCTCCATCTGCATGCATGATGTTGCAAAAATCCGCATCTCCACCCAAAACATCCGGAGATATTTTGCAGAAAGCCTGCGGAAATAAGCCCTTATCTAGCTTGGCAATGGCCTTATGAACATCTTCTTTAGAAGCCGAAACTCCCCGTTGCATGTAGCGATCGGTTGACATATTATGCTTTGGTTAATTGAGCAAATTCTTTGGCAAAATACGTCAGGATGACCTGAGCGCCTGCCCGTTTAATTGATAATAAACTTTCCAACATCGCCTTTTCGCCGTCCAACCAGCCATTTTGAGCGGCCGCTTTGATCATGGCATATTCGCCAGAAACATTGTACGCGGCTATTGGTAAATTCGAATTTTCGCGCAACAAAGCAATGATATCTAAATAGGCCAAAGCGGGCTTTACCATGAGAAAATCCGCGCCTTCTGCCTCATCTAATTCCAATTCAATTAATGCTTCCCGACGATTCGCAGGGTTCATTTGATAGGATTTTTTATCGCCAAATTTAGGTGCCGACTCCAATGCATCCCGGAACGGGCCATAAAAAGCAGACGCATATTTGGCGGTATAGGCCATAATTCCTACTTGCGAGAATCCTGCGCCATCCAATGCTTCGCGCAAATAACCGACCCGACCATCCATCATGTCAGATGGGCCGATTAATCGAGAGCCCGCTTGCGCTTGCGCAATAGCCATTTTGGCAAGAACTGGCAAGGTTTCATCGTTTAAGATTTGACCATCTTTGACGATACCATCATGTCCATCCGAACTGTATGGATCCATGGCCACATCGGTCAATAAAGATATTTCTGGGAAACGGCTCGAAACCGCATGAATCGCGTCTAAATACAAAGAGCCTTTTCGGTGACTCTCCGAGGCAATTGAGTCTTTTAACGACTCCTCCACCTGTGGAAATAAGGCGAATGAACGAATGCCTAAGGAGACACACGATTCAATTTCTTTTAACAATAAGTCCGTTGAATAACGAAAAATGCCCGGCATGGAGGAAATTTCCGTTTGGATTCCCGAACCAGCCTGAACAAATAGTGGGAATAACATGTCCTTCACCGACAGGCGAGTCTCCTCGACCATATCACGAATGACAGCACTTTGACGATTTCTACGGGGCCTTTGTAGCATAACGATGAATTTAAGCGACAAAGGTAGGAATTTATTGCGGCAGTTTGGACAGGATTTCGCTTAATTTCAGCTGTACTTGATGGAGCGCCGCCGCCTGTTCCGCAAATTCCCCTCGCGTCACAAAACCATAATCCGGGATGGCTGCCTCCGCCACGTGCGCGACTTTTTCATCCCTCAGAAAATCAATCAGATCCACTTGGAGCACCGTGGCAATTTGCCCCAAACGATAGAGCGTTAACTCCGTTTTACCACGTTCGATTTTGGAATAAGCGGACATCGTAATGCCCATCTGCATCGCCATAAATTCTTGACTAAGATCTTGTAACTGGCGAAATTTGCGAATCCGCATCGAATATTCTTTCATGGGGGTAAATATCAAAAACATATAGGCTATACCGTTCATGCAATTTAGCCAAATTAGTTCCTAGTTCGCCCTAAATATGCCGATTTGGACTGTTTGCCAGCTGGAATGCAGCTAATGAAGCCGAATTTTGGATCTCTAAACGCAACGGAGATTCCTTAAATTCTAAGCCAACAAATGCCATCAAGTCGCCTATTCGTTTAGCCAATGGCTCATTGCCCTCCACCCAAATTCGCCAAAAATCACTTAACGGTGCTTCGTATACTTTTTCTACCAAAGTATAGAAATCGGCCCGTGTATATCCTTTTTTGAATTCCGACTTCATGGCCAACAGCACATCGCGTAGGGATCGCTGATGACTAAATTTTTGGCGAATCATCAAATCTAAGGCCAACGCCACCAGCGCACCCTTGAAATAAATGGATACCCGTTTCCCCGGCAAGGCCTGGCCATAACCATCCAGCCATAGGTCAATCGAACTTTCAACCAAAGATTGTTTGGACGCGCCATCCCGTTCAAAATGTAATTTCAAATTCCCGAGCAACATGCCCACATATTCATCGGCAGTTACCACGCCAGATGCCCACAAAAACCAATCTCCTAAATACGTGGTAATCCCTTCCACCACCCAGCCCGTATCGAAAATCACTTGCCTCGTGTAGTCATATGGCAATAATTCCTTCGGACGGATCGTCGCTACATTCCACACATGAAATAATTCATGCGATGCCAAACCAATAAAATCATCATACGAATCCCGATCCTCCGGCCCCATCACCATCATCGTAGATGCCGTATGCTCCACCCCATGGTAAAATGGCTTCGGGCAAATCCAATGTAAAAAATGATATTTCTTACCCGGAAATCCTTCCATGTACGCAATCTGGTAATCCACAAAACGCGCGTAGGCTTGCAATAAACGTGGCGAAAAATGGTGCTTCGGCCCGACGCCCTGTACATAAAATGTGACGCCATGGGATTGCCAACGATGCGAGAAAACTTCTGGAGCGGCAATAAAAGGCGAATCTACCAATTCACGATACGATTTCGCGCGAAATCCAGACCCATAAGTAGGTAAAGAACAGGCAGTTTCGCGATTCCCTGGCAGCGTGATTTTTACCTCACAAGGCCTGTTTTCACCCCGATGCGGGAAAATTAAACAGGCAATAAAATTGATGTATAATAGATCCGACTGCGAAACGCAGCCCCCCGCGTCCGGCTGATCCGCAAAATACTTGTATGACAAAACAACAGGATCGAGCGAATCCACATCCAACGTCCACGTAGATAAACTCGACTTAACAATCGAACCTTTTGATGTCTGAATCGTAGCTATATTTTTAGCAAAATATTGTGCCTGATACCGACCCGGCCGCCAAATAGGCAAATGAATTTCCTGTGGCCCCACACGCTGCGGCGTAAACTCAAGTGAGATCGACAAAAAACGATCCTCCCCCTCAATCTGATAGCGCAACAAACGACTCATGCTAATACCTCCTGTAAAATTTGCAACGAACGTAAGTCGCCAAACGACTCCATGTGCAATTGATAATAATAAATTAATGCTGCCAACACAGCTTGCCGTTGGCCCCGCTTCATCACCACCTCTTGCCCATAAACTGCACCAAATAGTGCACTTAACGCCTCCGCATCAATCCCCGCCAAACCCGGAACTCCCGCGGCACGTAATTGCTCCAAAAATTCCGACACCAAGCCCGGGTAAAAACCCAGAAACTCCGTCAAATTCCACAAGAATTGCAAGTGAAAATTTTCCGTATGCCCAGGGGCCTGATCCAAAAACTGAAACGACGATTCCAGAAATTCAAATAACACCGGATTCGCCTCCTCCTCCTTCAACACTTTCGACAAGACCTCACTCAAAAACAAGGCAATGCTTGAATAGGCAATGTCAAAGGGAATTTTTCGGTAGGGGAAATAGCATTTGGCAGAAGAAATACGATGAATTCCCTTGCCCGGTTTGTGAAAAACCTCGAGGTCCAATAAGGTCAATGGCTGAAAAAGAGCCATTTTATGTTTGGCCTTCACGGAACGAACCCCATTTTCAATGTAGGTGGTAATCCCACATTCAGCCGTATAAATCGTGACCAGCAACGATGATTCGCGGTACCGCATATTAGAAATCACCAAGCCTTTGGTCTTCGTTAACATGCCTCCGCTTCCAATCCAATTTCAACACGCAAACGCTCCAAAATTTCTTCCGGCGTTGCCGACTCATCAAAGCGAATGGGTTCACGGAATTCAACCGTTAAGGTGGTATTTCGCTTCCGCATCAACAAGCCTTTTTTATCAAATGCGCGCCGAAAGCCATTGATGCGCACAGGCACTACAATCGGATTTTCTCCTTTAATCAAGTGAGCCGTTCCCTTCCGCAACGGGGCAAGCGCACGCGTTGTACCTTGTGGAAAACTCACGACCCAGCCAAACTTCAAACCTTTCCCAATCTTCTCCACCGCCGCTAAATCGACTTCGCGCTTCACATCTTTCCCCTCCGCACGCCACGAACGATTCACTAAAATCGCCCCGGCAAAGGCCAAAACCCGAGGTAATAAACCATCATTTTTCATGGTCTCAGACGCCGCCACATAAAATAGATTAGAACGCGGGGCCAACAAATAAATCGGGTAATTCAAGGAATTCCGAAAGCCCCATTTGACCGAAAAAAAGATGTGATATAAGCAAACCACATCCATAAAATACGTTTGGTGATTGGGTAAAAACAAGACGCCTTGCGTAGGCAAATCGTCTAAATACTCTGTCCCCGTAACCTTTGTTTTGTTGTAAACATTCAATCGATTGTATGAAATAAAACCAAGAATCATCACGATAATTCGCTTGAATAAGATTGGATTACCAAAGGGATCCCTTTCCCCCAAACCCAACGTATCCATAAACCGAAAAAGCTTACCTAATTTCGTTTCCATATTAAAATCCTCCCTTTTTTACCGCCGGCTTAGCTGGTGCCGACTTCTTCACAGGTGCTGCTTTTTTAGCTGGTGACACCCCACGATAATAACTTAAAAACCGCTTTAAAAATGCATCCTTTTCATCCGCTGCGGCCTCCACAACGGCCAATTTTCCCTTTTTATCTCCCTTCACCGCCTCGCGAATCGCCGCAAGAAACGCATTATCCGACGAATAAACACCTAATTCGCCATTAAAATAGGCAAAATAATACCAAAGGTCCTCCGACAATTCCCAATAGCCATAGAACTCTTCTTTGCTCGGCTTTTTAATCACCTCCATATATCCTTTCAACGTACTATTCACATCCACCGGACCCACGTTCACTACCGGCAAACCTCCCACCGAATAAAACGAAGACGTGTTTGGTGACCAAACCCAACGAACCGCCGAAAGATTAATACTGCCCGCAAATTCCGGAGCTACCTTGTCTAAGCCCAAATGAACTTGATCCATTTTGGTGCGAATCGCCTCCGGAATTGGACGCCCCAACACCTGAGCTGCTCGTTTTAAATAGGCATCTCGATTTTCAGGTTCATCCGCAGACTCTCCCGGTATTCCTTCATCTAACCCAAACTTGACGATGCGATCACCCATCACTTTGAGTAGATTTGGCGGGAAAACAAATTGCAGACTTAACCAAGTTTCCAATCGTGGCACCAAGGAATCCGTGGACATATCAATTTTCCCAAATGCCTTGATCGGCTTATTCCCTGTAAATAATTGCACCGCTCCTTCCGCCTCCATACGCCGCTTTTCTACAAACAAACGAATTTCTGAATCTTTCCCCTTCACCTCATAACGATCCTTTTCCTCCACAACTTCCCCCTCCGCTTGAAACAAAACGGGATCTAAATCGTCTGAAACAGGACCCAAAAATGTCGGGTATAATTTATTATCCGCATTGATAAAAATTCCGGCGGTGACTGGCCGACCGGCCTCATCGCGAACACTTGGATCTAGCTTAAGTGTAGGCGTTTCGCCCTTTGCATTCTCAAAAGGAATCCATGCCGCTTTGAAATTGGGTAAGCCTAGAACCGGACGCAAAAATCCCTTAAACTGTAAATTTGCCTTTCCGGAATTCAGTGCAACCTCTCCCTTAAATTGTTGATGTTTACTAAAATTCATAGGCGTTTTCTCGGAAATTAAACCCTCCGCCGTGATGACCGTTTCTGTTTTTTTATTCGCCAAAACCGACTCCACAAAGGCAAAATTGCGCAAGGTCACCTTCACTGTATCCCCATCACTCCGCGGATATAAATAATTCGCCTCGCCCTTCCAGGATGTCGAATTGCCTTCGGTTACTTTTAGGTCGGCCAACATATGTGTTCCGTTTAACAAGGCTCTAGCGCCGGTAAATGGTTTAAAGGCCCCATCTTTTTGTAGACCAAATAGGCCCTTTGCAGGATAAATTTGACTTGGTCCGGAGCCTACCTCTTTGACGCCTCCGAGGGATAAAATTTGGCCTTTCAAGTCATATTCTGCTGTATTTGCACGAATGAGCCCTTGAGATTGATCTGGGATTAAGCTGTCATTTTCTGCCCAACGCTGCAGTTCAAACCCGGACTTTCCTGTCATTTTAAACGTCTGATTTTGCGTATCCCAAACAGCATCTTTGAGTGTACTTTGGTAGGCAATAAACGGAAAAACAATAGGGCTTTCCTCGCCTTTCATCGGCTTGATTGTCATTTTTCCTGTACCCACTGTCGCGTCAATGGTTACTGACTGCGCTTGAACCGCAGGTTTGAACAAAGCCATTTGTCGGCCTATCTTCATCTCCACTTGATCTCCATGCCACGAGTTTGCATTCAATCGGAAATTATTCCCCACGAAAACCCCATCACTAAACGTCATTTTCCCTTGGGCGAATACTTGTTTCTGATGCATGCCGAGTCGGCCTTCTACTTGCACCTGATTTTGGAAAAGCGAAATTGACGTTTTTTCAGGTTGGATCCACAAGCTGTCTTGCGATGGAATCCAGCGCAAACTATGGGCAGGAATTTTAGCTTCCGGGAAAATAGATTTGCCCCCAAAAACGGATGTTATTTTAGCTTCTGTTCCCGATGAAATCAAAGAATCGGGGTAAAAATGGGTTGCTTTTTCTTGGGCTAGTAGACCGAGATATTGCAAACTACCTTGGCTTTGCAGACCCGCACGATTCATGGTTAGTGGAGCGCTAAGTGTGTATTTGGCTTGTCCTTTATAAATCTCAAGCGGCGATTTGCTGGTATATTGAAAACCAAAAGATTGGTCGGGCATTAACACCAAAGAGGCCTTCAAGGGGGGCAGCAGCCCCTCCGAATAAAAGTTCCCCTGAAACGTTATTTCCTTTTGGGTGAGGCTATCTAATTCGATACGCGGAACTTTGAAATAATGCTTTTTGGTATACACGCCTTGCGCGCGCCAGTCTTCATCGAAATAAGAAACGACGCCATTCGGAATAAGTAATTTGGGATAAGCCGCGATGCCATTCCGGCCTGATTTGTTGGATGGTGGGCTTAGTAAAATGGTCCCAGCTTCGTATTTAAATTGGCCGCCCACTTCATGTGAGCTGTTTTTTGGCAGGAAAGTAATGGAATCAATCTTGGCAAATTGGACCGCAAAATTGGTGAAATTGAAATAAAATGCGGGGCCACGAAAGCGGTAATTGCCTATTTTAATTTCCCCTTTAAAGTCAAAATCACGTCCTTGGCTGAAGGAAATTTGGGAATCGGAAGGAAGGAAATTGGCCTTCAGCGAATCGGAAACCATGACTTCTTTGATCCCGCGCACCATCAGTTTTTTTTGTGCCAAATCCAGGGAAATATTAGCCGAATCCCGAGGTACTAGGTTGCCATAGGAAGGAACATAAAACCGATCAAAGTCTTTTTTGGCAAACTTAACTTGGGCATAATGTTTCCCGAGGCGTGTCCAAGAAACCCGATCGGTGGACGCATGATAATTCAATAAACCTGCACGTTTAAATTGTTCGAAGCCGCCTTGTAGCGTTTTAGGATCCCGCTGATACCGGGTGGCGATATCCCCCAAATAGGCCTCGTTTTGTTTCGTTTCATTCAAATAATTATACAGTACGCGAAGCGGGTCATACGTCAAAATTCCTTGTTCGGAGTCGATGCGTTCAGCGTCAAAAAAATCGAATGACTCAACCCAAGCAGGTACTTGAGCCCGTCCCGAAACACGGTAAAAATCGATCATGCGGGCAGCCACTTTTAGAATGGCCAAATCCCCGGCAATACGCATTTGATGAAAACTTTCTTCAAACATTTGCTTGCTTTCGTTCAGATTTATGTGCCAGGCTTCCTCTCCAGGAACCCAATTCGCGCGCACATTGGCGTGATAAAGGGAATCTTTAGGGCCAACAAACGCAGTGAATTCTCCCTGTGGCATCTGAATTTTCTCGTCGGCACTAATGTATGCCAATGGCGTCTTAAACTCAGCTAACTTCTGTTTTTGTGTATAGACTTCAATCCGCGCCGGCGAAGATCCATAAGCGGAAATTCCTTGCTTATTATCTTGGATGTTTAGACGACCAAACGCCTTCCAATACAAGCCTTGCAACGGTTCTTTTAATTCTGTTTTTGACTGGAAATCAAAGGAGAAAAATGGCGTTCCTGCTTTGCGTTTGAGGGATAATTTACCTGACCCTTCGAGCAGGCGTTCACCTAATTTCAGCGTTCCTTCTTGGCTGACCAACACCCCTTTTCGTGGGATTAATTGAAACGTTTTTATCTCCCAAACGCCGTAAGCGCCACCTTTCAGGCGTGCTAACGTCCCGATTCCGAGCCGATCTTTGATTGACCATTGAAAATAATCAGGCGCGATTTCAAGGCTATCGCGTGAAATTTTGGATTGTAAAACGGCCTTATTCCATGTCAGCGTAGGTCCGTTTGAAAAAGTAAAGGTAGGCGTGGCGTCACTGAGGGGAGATTCGGAATCCCAACTATCCGCTTCGGAAACGACGGCTTGGGTTTGGTGCCACGCGAGATGTAGGTTTCCTTGGATTCGAATTTGATAGTTCCCTGTTCCGCTCAGCGTTTGATTATACTGCCAGGAATCGATTTGTTCGAGTAAAGCGATGGCAATTTTGGGGTCTTTTGCTTCGAGTATTTTTGGCCAAATCTGCAGCAATTCCGATTGCAATTCGGATGAAGACTGTAGGTAGACGCGCACGAATAAGTAGGCAATTTGAGGCGAACGCATGCCTTTTGTGGCAGTTTGGGTGATTTGCGTGCGTAGATTTTCTTGCGGGGTGGACTGCCAAAATGTGCTCCATTTGGCGGCAATTTGTGGTGCATCTTGGTATTTGCTTTGAAGCATCCAGCTGGCAACCTCGCTGGCAAAGCGATCCGGATTACCTGTAAATTGCTGGGCATGCAGTGCCTTTGGCATAACCAGGCAAATGCATAAACACCAAATAATTCGATTCCACATGGGGGTAAAAATACGTAAAAATTGCAGATATTTGTTGGCACAAATCCCCCAAACATGTCGAACGTCCTTTCCTTATTTTCCTCCATTAAAGCATTTGTTTTTGATGTAGATGGTGTGATGACGGATGGTTCCGTGCATGTGCTCGAAAGTGGGGAACATTACCGCACGTTTTTTATTCGGGATGGGTATGCGATTGAGCGGGCGCGGATGGCGGAATATCGGATGTGTGTGATTACGGGCGGGGGCCATGCGGGCGTGAAAAAGCGCTTAGAAAATCTAAAATTTCAAGATATTTATTTTGGTTTGGGGGGCAAGGACAAATTGGAAACCTATTTGGAGTGGTTGGCCCAAACCGGCTTACAAGAATCCGAAGTATTATACATGGGCGACGATGTTCCCGACTTAAAAATCTTGTCGCGACCGGAGCTGTTGAGTACGTGTCCGGCGGATGCGATTCCGGAGATCCAACAAGCGGTAAAATATGTTTCGCCGTTTGGAGGGGGAAAGGGAGCCGTGCGGGATGTGATTGAAAAGGTAATGAAACTACAAGGAAAATGGCATTAATCTTACCAGTAAAGGGCGTTTCGCCTGTGTTTGGCGCGGAAAATTGGCAAGCGCCGAATGCCACGATTGTGGGTGATGTGACCTTTGGGGAGCATTGCACGGTTTGGTTTAATGCGGTGGTTCGAGGGGATGTGAATCGGATTCGCATTGGAAATTATACGAATATTCAGGATGGTGCCGTGATTCATTGTACGTACCAAAATACCGAAACGACCATCGGAAATTACGTGTCGGTGGCGCATAACGCCATTGTGCATGGCTGCACGATTGAGGACCACGTGCTGATCGGCATGGGCGCTATCGTGATGGATGGGGCGGTGATTGAGACAGGTTCCATTATTGCCGCGGGTGCCGTGGTGACATCGAATACGCGCGTTCCGGCAGGTAGTATTTATGCGGGGAACCCGGCAAAATTTTTGAAGCCGGTAAGTGACGATGCGGCAGCTGTTTTTATGCGGACGGCGATGAATTATGTGGAGTATGCGAAATGGTTTCACAAGTAGACGCTAGACGTTGGACTTTAGACGTTAGACGTTAGTCCGGAGGATTTTTTTCTTCGTTACCTGATTTGAAATCAATTTTATAAAAGATGGCCCAATGTTCAATTTTCCCTTCGGACTGTTGACTCCGGACTTACTTCTATTTTGAACTTACGTCCCGAGACGCTGGACGTTAATCGCGCTCCATACGCACATAACTTTTCCCAGACTTCTCAAAGGTAGTCGAACGTGCAAATAGGCCGAATTTCTCGTAAAAAGCCTGTTTTTCGACCCGGGCATGACACCAAATTTTTTGACCTGGATGCGTATCCATCACATGTTGCAATAAATAAGATCCATACCCCTTTCCCTGCTCCGATGTAAGCGTCGCAAATTTTCGAAATTGAAGGCCTTCGGGTGTTTCAAAAAGTGAAATAATCGAGACAACTTGATCGGCCATAACGACCCCGAAGTGTTTCGCTTCCGCATCTTCAGGAATGCGCACAAAGCTTGGGTCGCGCTCCGGCCACATGACCTGATGGCGAATTTGCCAAACCGTTTCGAGGGGAATTTCTTGAATCGTCATGTCCGTAAAATTATAAGAAAAAGGTGTAAATGAGGAAGAAAATTGCCAACTAGCATCCATGGAAATCTATTTACTCGCAAGCGCATGGGCGGCATACTTTTTTGTCCATAGTTTTTTGGCAGCTACACAAGTGAAAAATTGGGTAGAAAAAACGCTCCCAACCGTCTTTCCTTTTTATCGAATTGGCTACAATATCATCGCATTTTCGAGCTTATTACCGCTCTTATATGGTAGCATCTCAGCGCCCAATCAGGCGCTACCTCTTCCCGCATGGACCTGGTACCTCGGCATAATTTGCCTGGCTTCAGGATTGGTTTTGCTCGTTCGCGCCTTTCAGGCATTTGATGGTGCCGAATTTCTAGGCATTAAAAAAGAAGCATCCCCCCTGTTAGTCCAAAAAGGAATGTATCAATATGTGCGCCATCCCCTTTACTTCGCGACCATTGTGCTCATTTTTGGCCTGTTTTTATGTCTGCCTACCCAGAAAATGGGATTGACATTAGTCATATCCTACATCTATATCGGCATCGGTTACCGCTTGGAAGAACGGAAATTAATTGCCATTTTCGGTGCAGAATATCAAGCGTACCAACAACGAGTTAAGGCCCTCATTCCATTTATTTTATAAGATGAATCCAAACTTTCCAGCCTTCAAACGGCTCATCACAAACCCCATTTTATTCAAGATATTTATCTTTCAAAAGCTTTCCGCAGCATTTTGGGCTGGACTTTCGATCGCGCATTTTGACGAAAAAACATGCGTCGTTCGGGTGAAATATTCCTGGTTTAGCCAAAATCCCTTTCGTTCCATCTACTTTGCCGTTGAGGCTATGGCCGCGGAAATGAGCGCGGGGATGTTGGCCTTCGGTCAAGTCTACAAACGCGATCCCGCCGTCAGCATGCTAGTAGAAAAAGTAGAGGCCACGTTCACCAAAAAAGCGACTGGCGTTGTACACTTCACCTGCGAAGATGGCCTCGCATTTAAAGCCGCAGTCGAAGAAGCACTCGTGAACAATTCAGGAAGTAAATTGGTTTCAAAGTCGGTGGGAACAAATTCAGCTGGCCAACAAGTCGCTGAATTTACCATCTCATGGACCTTTAAAGCGAAGAATTGAAATGACATCTTATGACTTACATATAGCGGGAACCCGCGGAGCCGCAGATCATGGCTGGTTGAAAAGTTTTCACACCTTCAGTTTTGCGAATTACTACGATCCGAAACGCATCCATTTTGGTGCACTTCGCGTATTAAATGATGACACCGTTTCGGGTGGGATGGGCTTTGGCCAACATCCACACGATAATATGGAGATTATCAGTATTCCGCTGGAAGGGGATCTGGAGCACAAGGATAGCATGGGGAATACAACCGTGATTCGCCATGGAGAAATTCAGGT
This sequence comes from Aquirufa avitistagni, assembly GCF_042715545.1. Taxonomy (NCBI): domain Bacteria; kingdom Pseudomonadati; phylum Bacteroidota; class Cytophagia; order Cytophagales; family Flectobacillaceae; genus Aquirufa; species Aquirufa avitistagni. The sequence goes on from NZ_JBBKXZ010000002.1 coordinate 303,570, forward strand.
GATGAGTGCGGGGACGGGGATTTACCACAGCGAATACAATCGAAATAAAGACGCGGCGGTGAAGTTTTTGCAGATTTGGATTTTCCCAAATAAGAAAAATGTAACGCCACGGTATGATCAAATCGAGTTGAATCCAGCAAATCGTGCCAATAAGTTTGATCAGATTTTATCGCCATCAGCGGATGATGCGGGAGTGTGGATTCACCAAGATGCTTGGTTTCATATCGGGAAATTCGATGCGGGGGTGTCGGCTGAATATAGCATCAAAAAGGCTGGAAATGGCCTTTATGTGTTCGTTTTAAGCGGCGAAGTGACCGTAGACGGGCAGGCCTTAGCTTCGCGTGATGGCCTCGGTATTCGCGATGCGGCTTCCGTTTCATTCAGCGAAATGAGTCAAGACGCTGAAATTTTACTCATGGAAGTTCCCATGCAATTATGAAACATGTCGTGATTTTTGGCGGCAATAAAGACATCGTGGAATTGCTGGTGCGCTTAATAGGCAACTACCCCGAGTTCACGGCCAGCGGATTTCAGGATGCCCAGGAGGTGTTAGCTCCTGGGATTCCGATGGATGTATTGCTGTTGAGTAGCGGCGTTTCGCCAGCGGATGAAGAACTGGTTCGCGACGCGATTTCGGTTCCCATTATCCAACACTTTGGTGGCGGAAGTGGTTTGTTGCGCGCGGAATTACACCCGTATATTTAAGGCAAAAAGGCGTTTCAGCCTTAGCTTTGGCATAGCTCCAAGCTATGCCAAAGCTAGCGAAAATTAGAACTTTTTGGACAGCCCAAAGGTAATTTATCAATTACCTGGACAGACATTATCCTCGAATTCCGCTAACTTCGCGATACACTGACGGGGTCGTTGACCACCGGCAGTGTATCAAACCAACTATGAAAAAATTACTTTTAGGAGCACTCCTCCTGTGCGTTTCGCTGATGGGATTGGCGAAGGGCAATCTCCCCCGGACCATCGTGACGACCGATGGGGAAATCGACGATGTGGACACGTTTATTCGCATGCTTTATTATTCCAATGAATACCACGTCGAAGGACTCATTTATTCCAGCTCCATGTGGCACTACAAAGGCGACGGAAAAGGAACCAAATTTACCTCCGAGATGGAGATGACCCGCAACATGTACGGGTCAAAAACGGATTTGCGCTGGCCAGGGGTCAACTGGATTCAGGACCTGCTGAAGGCGTATGCGCAGGTGCATCCCAACTTAATTTTACATGACAAAAACTACCCAAGTCCAGCCTATTTAAACAGCCTAGTCAAAGTAGGGAACATCGACTTCGAAGGCGAAATGGAACAAGTCACCGAAGGATCTGAATGGATCAAAGCGAAGCTTCTCGACAAAGATCCGGAACCCATTTACCTGCAAGCTTGGGGTGGCACGAACACGATTGCCCGCGCGTTGAAATCGATTGAAGAACAATTTTCGGCCGACAAAAACTGGCCGGCGATTAAAGCAAAAATTTCAAAAAAGGCCATCATCTATACGGTGATGGATCAAGACGCGACGTACAAAAATTACATTGGGGGGCATTGGCCTGAAATACGCGTGTTTTACAACGCACACCAATTTGGCAGCTTTGCCTATCCCTGGAAACGTCTCATGCCCAAAGCCACGCAGCCGTATTTCGAGGGGCCGTATATGGCCAACAAAATTATCTTGGACCACGGGCCGCTCCTAAAAATGTATTATTCCTATGGCGATGGTCAAAAACAGCCCGGCGATGACGAGCACATTCATGGCGATCCGACCAAATTAACGAACGCCCAATGGGGCTCATTCGTTCCTTACGATTTCATCTCCGAAGGCGATTCTCCAGCCTTTTTACACTTAGTGGACGTGGGATTGAACAACTTAAATAATCCCTCTTTTGGCGGCTGGGGCGGCCGTTTCGTTCAAGCCAAAGACAATCCATACCGCTACGAGGACAACGAACAAGCCGCTGATTTCAATCCAGAAACAGGGAAAATGGATGTTAATTATGCACAGACCCGTTGGCTTATTGCCGCACAAGAAGATTTCGCGGCGCGCGCCGACTGGTCCGTCAAGGCATTCCGAGATGCGAATCATCCGCCACAAATCACCGTCACAGAAGGAATGAATATCCACGGAAAAGCTGGGCAAAAATTAACCCTACATGTGATTACGAAAGATCCCGATGGGCAAGTGGTGAAATTAAGTGTTTGGCCGTATCCGGAAACTGGAAGTGGGAAAGCAGATGTTAACATGCTGGAAAATAATATCGAAGTGACCATTCCTGCGACCGCTAAAGAAGGAGATAACTACCACGTGGTGGTGGAAGGAACGGATAGCGGTTCACCCGCATTAACCCGCTATCGCCGCGTGGTGATACATATTCAATAAAAAAGGGGGCTTTCGACTAGCCCCCTTTTTCTTATTTGTTCATTTGCGCATCCACCACCGCGATGGCAATCATGTTGACAATTTCTCGGGTCGTGGAACCGAGCTGCACGACGTGCACCGGTTTCTTCAAACCTAAAAGAATAGGCCCGATTTTTTCGATATCCGCAATTTCTTTCACCAAGTTATAAGCAATATTCGACGACGATAAATTCGGGAAAATCAAGACATTCGCGCCTTGTTCCGCCAAATCGCTGAACGGATGATTCTCTTTCATCAAGTCCAAATTGAACGGTAAATGTGCTTGCATTTCGCCATCCACAATCATTTTTGGATTCCGTTGTTTCAGCATTTGAACCGCCTTCTTCATCTTCTTCGCATCATCCCCATCCGCACTTCCAAAGTTGGAATACGTAATCAGCGCAATCCGAGGTTTGATGTTAAACTTCTCTACTTGCTTCGCTGAAAGCTCCGCAATCTCTACAATTTCTTCTGCGGTTGGGTTGAAATTCACCGTCGTATCCGCTAAAAATAACGGGCCAAAACGCGTCATCAAAATGTACATACCCGACACTTTTTGTACGCCTTCTTTCCGACCGATCGTCTGCAACGCTGGGCGAACGGTGTCCGGATAATTCCGACTCATACCCCCAATCATGGCATCCGCGTCACCCATATCCACCATCATGCTGCCGAAATAATTTCGCCGACGAATGATTTTTTGAGCCTCCGCTTTGTTGTATCCTTGACGCTGGCGACGCAAGAAAAACTCCTCGCTGTAACGCGCTGAACGAGCCTTATCTTCCTTCGTTGCCGGAACATACGGATCAATAATTTCGACATTGGGCAGGTCAATTTTATTATCGGTCAACATCTGTTCGATCACCTCGCGATTACCCAACAAGATTGGGGTTGCGATGCCTTCCTCGCGGACTTCTTTGGCCGCTTTCAACACAGAAAGGTTCTCCGCATCGGCTAGAACGACACGTTTCGGTTTCGATTTAGCTTTGTTGATGATCACCTTCATCAACGTATTATCAAGTCCCAAACGTTTGGACAATTGCAACTCGTAGGCATCCCAATCTTGGATCGGGAATTTAGCCACACCCGTTTCCATGGCGGCGCGGGCAACGGCCGGAGCGACGGTGGTCAACAAACGAGGATCTACCGGTTTAGGGATAATATATTCACGACCAAAAACAAGGTTGTCATGATCATACGCTAGGTTAACGATATCAGGAACTGGCTTTTTGGCCAAATCAGCCAAGGCATACACCGCGGCTAATTTCATTTCTTCGTTGATGACCTTCGAGCGCACATCAAGTGCCCCGCGGAAAATGTAGGGAAAGCCCAACACATTATTCACTTGGTTCGGATAATCACTACGACCGGTCGCAAAAATAATGTCTTTACGCGCGCTCATGGCCTTTTCGTAGGCGATTTCAGGCGTAGGATTTGCCATGGCAAAAACGATTAGGTCTTTGGCCATCGGGGTAATCATTTCTTCGGTAAGGATATTTCCTTTGGAAAGGCCCACAAATACATCAGCACCTACAAGCGCTTCGGTTAAAGTCGTTTCTGCCGGATAATGTCCATTCGCAAATTCGGATTTGCGACCATCTAAGTTGGTGCGACTCGGGTGAATCAGTCCTTTAGAATCGAACATCAAAATGTTCTCTTTTTTAGCGCCCAATGAACAATATAAACGGGTACAAGAAGTCGCTGAAGCGCCGGCCCCGTTGATGATGATTTTAATGTGGGCGATATCCTTGCCCACAATTTCGAGCGCATTTAACAACGCGGCTGCGGAAATAATCGCGGTACCGTGCTGATCGTCATGCATGACGGGAATATTCAATTCCGCTTTTAATCGTTCTTCGATCTCGAAACATTCGGGAGCGGAGATATCTTCTAAATTGACCCCACCGAACGTAGGCTCTAATATTTTCACCGTACGAACGAATTCGTCGACGTCTTTGGTGTTTAATTCTAAGTCAAAAACATCGATATCGGCATAGATTTTAAACAAGAGCCCCTTGCCTTCCATAACGGGTTTGCTGGCGCCGGGACCGATGTCACCGAGTCCAAGCACGGCAGTACCGTTTGAGATTACGGCAACTAAGTTTCCTTTGGCCGTGTATTTATAAATGTCTTCCGGATTAGCTGCGATTTCGAGGCAGGGATCAGCCACGCCAGGCGAATAGGCGAGCGTTAAGTCTTTTTGGGACGCGGTCTCTTTGGATGGAATCACCTCAATTTTACCGGGTCTGCCTTTGGCGTGGTAATGGAGGGCTTCTTCTTTAAGCGAGTTGGTTGATGACATAATATGCTGATGAATTCAAGCTACAAAGTTGCGAAAATTCACTTAGGATGATACAAAAACTTGACATATTTCAGTCAAGTTCCGCGCGATCACATGTTTAAATAGCTTCAAATTCGCCGCGAGCGAGATTTTTACGCACGTGTCCGGCTGGGAAAATTTTACCGTTCATGGAGATATAAACGCCTGGAGGAAGGAGTTGGACAAATGCCAAAGCGCTTCCTAAATTAAACATCCCATCTGAAGACCCAAATTTATACGGAATCATGGCGCCAGTAAGAACGATGGTTTTGTCTTGGATGCGGTTTGCCAAATACTCTGCAGTTTGCGTCATGGTGTCTGTGCCGTGGGTAATGAGGATGCGGTTGCTCGTTGCGGCAGCGCAAGCTGCTTGAATTTTTTCTCTGTCGAGATCTGTGAATTCAAGGGAATCTTTCATGAATAGCGTTTCGGTTTGCAGTTCCAGTCTGCTGCGCCCTTTCTCGAGCATTTCTTGTAAGTGGGTTTCTTTGAAGTAGAGTGCCCCGTTGAGTTCGTTGTACTCCTTGTCAAAGGTTCCGCCGGTGATGAATACTTGAATCATAAGTTTGTTGATGTACGTTCGCCAAATTTACGGAAAAACCTTGTTTTGACGAGGAATATCAATCAACTGTCTACTCTATTTAATCTGGTGATACACCATTAAACTGAGGATACTCCGATCATAATAATTCAAATTAGGTCTTTGCTGAAACGCATGCAAATACCCGACATCCACCGTCAAATTATCAAGAACAGGAATGCTCAATCCGGCAAACATCCGGTGTTGATCTAATACATTCGCCGGATTTTCTTGACCCGCATTCAATAGAATCTCGGTATTAATTTTGCCCTGAATCGTTTTCACTAATGGGAATAAAGCCTGAATGCGGTAGCGAAATCGGTAGTTGTTAAAATTAACGGCATCGGTCAACTGCGTACGGGATACATCTGTTCCCCGATTAAACCGCATTTCGGAACGAAAACGATGGTCTAAGCGAAATGCCGACAAACGGTGTCGGTAGACAATATCTACATGTGGTCGATATTCTGGGATGGCTAGGCGTATAGATGTACGCGGATCGTTTGGCGTATTTAAAAATATAGCTGCTCCGGCAGAAACTTCCCAAGTCTCCCCAAATGTCCGATGTATGTGCGCACGAAATGCGTTCTGATGATGTACAAGCGGGTCAACAAAATGCCGTGTATGTACTTCCCCTTGCACAAACCATGTTTTATTGATGGGGTAAGCTACATAATACCCGTACCAAACTTGGGATTGATGCTCAATTTTGTGTTGAGCAAATAGACCAAACATTGGCGCCAAAAAGAAAAATACAAATTTCATTTTGCAAAGATATTATTTATTCTATAAAAACCATAGACTAAATATTCTATTAGTTTTTCACACAGCGAAAACCTGTATGTTGCAAGCCCGAATCAGGACTCGACTTCATCCGCGCAGCGCTGCGGTAGCTGGAACAGTAGCCATCATGGCATAGAAAAGAGCCACCCCGCATAACGCGCTTAGGGACTCCCGGCTCATCCGGATCATAACTTGACGATGGTCCTTTGGGATTAATGACCGGGCTCTTTTTGTAATAATCAGAACGGTACCAGTCTGAACACCACTCCCACACATTTCCCGCCATATCATACAGCCCAAATCCATTGGGAGCAAAAGATTTCACAGGCGCGGTCGTCGACTTATACCCATCCAAAGCCTGATCTTCATAGGGGAAATGCCCTTGAAAACTATTGGCTTTGTAGGGTGCATTATTTACAGATTCATTCCCCCACGGGTAAACCTTGTCTTTCAACCCGCCTCGGGTAGCCCATTCCCACTCAGCTTCGGTAGGCAATCTTTTGCCGGCCCATCGGGCATACGCGGCCGCATCGTCCCACGAAACATGAACAACAGGATGATTTTCCCGCCCCTTAATGCTAGAACCCGGACCTTCGGGGTGTCTCCAATCCGCCCCTCTTTTAAACGCCCACCATTGGGAATAATCATATAAATCTACAGGGCCGGCGCTAGGAACAAAAACGAGTGAGCTAGGTGCCAGCAGGGAGTCTGCGGGTTTGGGAGTTCCTTTGGGAACTTGCTTCGCCAGTTCAGCCCAATTAATCGCTTTTTCTGCGGTCGTGAGGTAGCCTGTGGCTTTGACAAAAGCAGCAAACGCGGCATTCGTCACCTCCGTTTCATCCATCCAAAAAGCATTGACATGAACATGATGTAGGGGATATTCATCCGCGCGTCCTTGCGCATCGTGCGAACCCATGGAAAAAACTCCAGCAGGAATTCGCTTCATGCCCACGACCGATTTAAGTGTTGCTTTCGGCTTAGCCGTACGAATCTGCTTTAACCGCGTGGGGGTAGGAACGTGACAAATAGGTATGTTAGCCTGACCGAATAAAGTCAGGCTAATCACCAAAAATAAACTAGTTAAATAGTACATAAGCGACCGTAAGTGTCACAAATACATTAAACAATTGCGCGATTAAAAAGGCATATAAAGGCTTTTTGCCCTCCTTCGAAAACAAGTCTGAAAACTTGGTTTCTAGTCCGATGCTCGTGAATGCCAACGCAAACCAAAGTCCCTGCAAAGATTTGAAACCTCCCTTAACCTCTTCGATTGTCTCCGGAGAAATCACGAACGAGAAAAGCAAAGATGCGGCGATGAAGCCGATAACGAACTTAGGAAAGCGCTCCCAAATAACTGCGGCAGTTGGCTTAGATTCCTTCACCGTTGCCGACTGGTTATTGGTCATCGTCCAATAAATCGAAATAGCAAATGCAGCAAATCCCAAAAGAACATTTTGAGAAAATTTCACAATCGTAGAAATCTTCAAAGCCTCCTCACCCACCATAGTTCCCGATGCAATGACGGCACCTGTCGTATCAATCGTACCGCCCAACCAAGCCCCCGTAACGGCCTGCGAAAGACCTAAGGCCTGCGCAATAAATGGCAAAAAGATGATCATCGGAATCGCCGTAATCAAGACGATCGAAATCACATACGACAACTTTTTCGAATCCCCTTTAATCGCTCCGGAGGTGGCAATCGCAGCTGAAACGCCACAGATAGACACCGCACTCGAAATCATAATGGCGAACTCTTCATCAATGCCCATTTTTTTGGAAACCCAAAAAGCAAAGTACCACACCGAAATCACCACCACTAAAGCCTGAATTAAACCGAGCGATCCTGCTTTCAATATGTCCCCAAAAATCACGCTCGTCCCCAATAGGATCAAGCCGATTTTAACGAACAATTCCGTCGAAAGTGTTTCGGTCAACCAAGCAGGCAGCGTGAAAAAATTACTCAACAAGAGCCCAATGGTCAAACTGAAAATCACCGCTTCCAGATTCCAATTTTTCAAGAAAGCATTACCCGCTAGCACTAAGGCAAGCGAGGTAAGTACAAAGACAATAGGGAAACCTTTGGCCGTTCCCGCGACACTCTTGCCTAATACGCTAGCCGCGAGCAAGGCAATTACAAAAGTGAAAACAAAAATCTGACCGAGCTTAATCAAGTTGCCCGTCGTGAGCACTTTTTCCGTCAAGTCACTCGTGGTTTCCCAGCCAAAAGATGGGGATGGAATTTTCACCCCTACTAGGGCAACTCCAATGATGATAAATCCAAAAAGGACTACGGTCCAATCTTCTGTCAAAAGGCTCTTTTTCATTATTTTGCTGGGGTAATGATAATGTTTCTATATTCTACCGGACCATGATCCCCTTGAATCATAATCGGACCTGGTGCTGCTTCGTCACTATCCATCGCACCTCCTGTAATACCCGGAATATTCGATTCAACGATAACTTTTTGACCATTTAACGTAACCGAAACTTTACGTCCCACTAAGGTGATGTCGTAGGTTTGCCACTCGCCCGACGGCTTAGCAGCTTGGAACAAAGGGTCAATAAACCCATAAATTCCGCCTAAATAAATGCTATATGGCTCTTTTCCGTAACTGTCTTCCACCTGCACCTCGTAGCGACCGCGCAAATACACCCCGCTATTACTTGCCGGTGGCAACCGAAACTCGATGTGTAATTTAAAATCTGTGAACTTCTGCTCCGTGCAAATATTGGCCCCAGACGCTGGACTTTTCATCACGCCGTTCTCCACAACCCATTGGTTTTTCGGGCCCAAAGCCTTCCAACCCGTTAGATCTTTTCCATTCAATAGGCTAATTGGCTTGCCCCAAACAGGTGCCTGAGTTCGCAACAACGACGGTGCGCGAACGCCCGTAAATGCCATCGCTTTCCCGTTTGGCTTAACAATAGTTCCCGATAATTTACCGTCCTTCAAATCTCCTTCAAAACTCAAATACGCCTCTTCCTTTTCCCACTGTGGTGGAATCTTAAACGACACGTGGCCATCCTTAAAAAACACCTCAGCAATCGGACGCGAAGAACCGCCATCACCCACAAAATGACCAAACAAGGTCTTGTGTCCTGAGTGACGAACCTCCAACCACGAAGGAGCCGAAGAAACTCCACCATTGCGATTTTCCATCGCCACCGTTAAGTCCCACGCACCCTCTAATGGATGGTGTTCTTGTGCAAATGCACTGGAAGAAAATGCCAACAAAGCAATCAATAATTTTTTCATAGTTCTACGATTTAACCGCCTCCATTTTAGGCGAAATAAAATGAATTAACAGCCACGCAAACAAATACGCGCAGCCACAAGCCACAAATATAACATTATATCCGGCCGACAAAGCCTGGTCTGCCTTGTAGGAATCTAAAATTACGCCAATAATATAAGGGAAAATCACGCCGCCCAACGAGCCCGCCAAACCGCCAATTCCCACCACCGAAGAAACCGCATGCTTTGGGAACATGTCTGAAACGGTGGTAAAAATATTTGCCGACCATGCCTGATGCGCAGATGCTGCAATGCTAATTAAGAAAACAGCCTGCCAAATATCCGTCGCCCAGCGTGCCCCGATAATCGGCACGGCACACAAAGCAAAAAAGAACATCGAATATTTCCGCGCCTTATACACCGGCCAACCTTTCTTCATTAGCCAACCAGAAATATAGCCTCCGCCAATACTACCGATCGACGTACAGGTAAACAATATCGCCAAATGCAAACTCGGCTTTTTCAAGTCTAACGCAAAAGTCGTCGAGAAATAAGAGGGCAACCAAAACAAGAAAAACCACCAGATTGGATCCGTGAAGAACTTGCCCACGATGAAGACCCAAGTTTGGCGATACCCAAAAAGTTTAGACCAGGCGATAGGTGCCACCTGCGTATTTTCTTCCTCTTCGTTTTGAATGTGCGCTAATTCCTCTGGTGTCACGGATTTGTGTTTCGCGGGAATCTCATAAAATACCCACCACAAGGCCAACCAGATAAATCCGATTGCCCCTGTTATGAGGAAGGCTTCTTCCCAACCATACGCGCCTAAAATCCAAGGCACCATAATGGGCGCGACCATCGCTCCGATGTTTGCTCCGGAATTAAAAATACCTGTTGCCAAAGCACGCTCCCGTTTCGGAAACCACTCCGCCACCGTCTTAATCGCCGCCGGGAAATTTCCTGCTTCACCAGCTCCCAACGCCGCCCGCGCCGCACCGAAACCGAACGTAGTTTTCGCCAAGGCGTGCGCCATCGCCGCAATCGACCAGATGACAATCGAAATAGCATAGCCCATTTTGGAACCGATCTTATCGATCACCTTCCCAAAAGCCAACAATCCGATTGCATACGACGCCGTGAAACACATCACGATAAAACTGTAATCCGTCTCCGACCAGTTTAATTCTTTCTCCAACGTGGGCTTCAATAAGCCGATCACCTGGCGATCCAAATAGTTAATCGTCGTGGCAAAAAACAAGAGGGCGACTACCACCCAGCGGTAATTTCCTTTCATTAAAATCCGATTGAATTCCCGCCGTCAACCGGGATTGAGACGCCTGTTACGTAATTGGATGCATCCGAAGCTAAGTACACCGCGGCCCAGCCGATATCCTCCGGTTTCCCGAAATGGCCCATCGGCGTGCGATCCATTGCCTTGTATTTGCGATCCGGATCCGAATTCATCGCCGTCCGACTCATCGCCGTTTCGATAAATCCAGGTGCAATCGCATTCACGCGAACGCCTTTGCCCGACCACTCCGAAGCGAGCACGCGCACTAGTCCATATATACCGGTTTTTGACGACGCATATGCCGCCACACGATCGATTCCGTAGTAAGCTGCCATGGAGGAGATCATGATGATGGAGCCTTTGCCTCGCGCTAACATATGTTTTCCTACTTCCCGTGTTAAGGAGAAAACAGCATTTAAATTCACGTTAATAATATGCGCAAAATCATCATCCGAAACTTCGATTGCCGGGCGCTTCATGTTGATGCCCGCGTTGTTTACTAGGATATCGATGGCGCCATGTTTCGCGACGAGACCCGTGACCAGCTGTGTGGTCAAACTCAAATCTGCCACATCATTCACCGCATAATGCGCTCCTGAACCTAAGTTGGCAACCGCCTCTTTCAATACATCTTCGCGCCTACCGGTAATCACGACCGTCGCGCCAGACGCTAAAAAACATTTCGCGATATCGAACCCGATTCCGGTTCCGCCGCCCGTGATGAGCGCCACGCGCCCATGCAATGAGAATGGTTGTTGCATCTTATTTCAGTTGGTATATACGTACAATTTCTTTTATCTCTGCCAAAGTCCGCGTCGGCGTTCCATAGCTAATTGGCATTTTCGAATAGGTTTGGAAGTACAATAAATTCGCATCGCGCCATAAAACTGACTCGCGTTGTTGGGCTGCTAGCCGCCCTTTCACATCCGCGAAAATCTCCGGATCTACCTTGCCTTGCAACGAATCCCAATCGCGTTGCAGCGCCTCCACTTCTTTCAAACCGGTATTATAGCGGAAGCAGAATTCGTCCCAAAGCGTTTGGCCTGTAGACAATTTCTCTTTCCAGCCTACGTGGTGAAACCACAATAAATAATTCAAATCCGTTTTTGCTGGATCATTCCATTGCTTCGCCACCTCTGGATGATATAAACTTAAGGCATTACTTCCCGTCGCTTTTCGATCAAAACCCAAGCCCAACGTATCCGCCCGGTGGTAATAAATCGAGGTCCAATCGGGGCGCTGGCTACGCTCCAGCCAGGGCTCCGGTCCCCAGTGAATTCCTTGACCCATCACGTGGTGTAATCCTAAAGGGGTCGTGAATTTCACATAGGTATCGCGCGATTTCATCAGAATATCAGCCGCCGTTTTCGCTGCTGTTGAATCGCGCGTCAAGGTCTGCTTCACCCATTCATCGGCAATCTGCTCGGAGCTCAAGGTTTGATTCCATGCCAAACGCCCGAACGCATACCAGTTGGCCTGCGACATCAAATGCCCCGTCCAATTCCGATCCGACCCCGTATTCGCCACACCGGCCATCATCGTGATTTGATCATTTCCTAAACTTCCATCGATGACTTTCGCGACTGTGGAACCTTTGCCGTTTTGGTAGGTATCTGAATCCAAGCACTCTTTAAACAGGATGGATTGATAGAAAATATTCGTGCTAAAACCCGTGTATTCTTGGGTGATTTGAAATTCTAAGGCCAAAGGTGTTTTTGGCATCGCGCCAAATAAGGGGTGAAAAGGTTCCCGCGGTTGGAAGTCGATGGGGCCATTTTTTACTTGAACGATCACGTTTTTCGCGAAGGTTCCGTCTAATGGCTTGAAGTCGGTGTAGGCTTCTTTGAAACGATCACCCTTCGGATTAGGCGCGTAAACGAAGGCACGCCAAATGACGATTCCATTGAATGGTTGCACCGCCTCCGCCAACATATTCGCACCATCCGCGTGTGTGCGACCGAATTCCTGTGGCCCTGGTTCACCTTCTGAATTGGCCTTCACGATAAAACCACCAAAATCCGGGATGTGGCGATAGACCTCTTTGGCTTTCGCTTGCCACCAGGCGCGAACCTCAGGGTCTAAGGGATCCGATGTTTTCAGTCGGCCTAGGATTTTAGGAGACGCAAAATTCACCGATAAGAATAATTTGATCCCATACGGACGAAAGACATCTGCGAGGGCTTTGACTTTGGTTAAGTATTCCGGTGTCATGAACCGCGCGGAGGCGTTCACATTATTCACGGAAACCGCGTTGATCCCGATGGACGCATTCGCGCGCGCATAATCCGTGTAACGCGGGTCGACCGTTTCGGGTAATTCATACCATTTCCAGAGCGATTGCCCTGCGTAACCGCGCTCGATCGTTCCCATCACGTTGTCCCAGTGGTTCAGCATGCGGAATTTAACTTTGGGCGAAGAGCTGATATCTGCCAACGGCTTTTCTTGTTGGATCGTCCGTAATAATTCAAACACCCCGTACAGAATTCCGCGGTCGGTGCTGGCTTTGATTCGGATATACTTACGGCCAACGATACTGGCGCCTTCGACGCTGATCTTTGCTTTTTGGTCTACTTGAATCTCAAATCCTTCCGCTGGAATTTTCGCATCTAGCACGAATTGAATGCTTCCATTCTTCGGTAAGTTGGCAGGCGCAACTCCTGTCAAACCTTTCAATCCATGAGTTAATTCTTTGCGTGCCGTCTCTAAAATCGGCGTAGATGAAAATTCGGAAGATATCGATGCCGCATACGGAGCATAGCGAGAAGCGGACGCCACTTTGTCGAATTTCAACCACAAGCGGTAGCCGTCATCTGCCTTCAGGGCAAAACTACACACGACAAAAAACGCCGCTAAAAACGAGCGAATCGCTAATTCGAGTCCGCGTATTTCAGCCAGTCCGCGTAAACGTCCGATGGCCGAATAGCCTGGATAGGTTTTCTTTTTCAGATCATCGAGCATTTGGTGACCGTGGTCGGGGCGCATCGGAATCTCCGCGCCTCCTCTTCGTTTTTCTTCTGCAACGACCGCTTTGACAACCTCGAACATATCAACGTCGCCCGTTAAATGCGGCGCCTCGTGGAAAATCAAAGGATCATTTTGTTCCCGAAAAGTTGCGCGCAAATGCAAGAAATGAATGCGATCGGCAAAGCGGCGAAGCATCCCAGGCAAATCATTATCTGCCCGCACCCCTAACGAACCGGTGCAAAACGTAATGCCGTTCGCGCGTTCTGGAGAAGCAGCCATCAATGCCGCCAAATCAGATTCCGTACTCACCACGCGCGGTAGGCCTAATAAAGGAAATGGAGGATCATCCGGATGGATACATAAATTAATCCCTAATTCTTGTGCCAAAGGCGCGATGGATCGCACAAAAAAGTGCAGATTTTCGCGCAATTGGTCGGCCGAAATATCTTTGTATTCGTCTAAAAGACTCTGGAAATTTTCTAAATGGAAGGCCTCCTCGGAGCCGGGAAGACCTAATAGTGCGGTGTTTTTCAACTCCGCTTTTTCTTCAGCAGTCATGGTAGCGAAACGCTGAGCAGCCGCAGCCTGTACTGCTGGCGTGTAATCCGCAGCTGCTCCCGGCCGCTGTAAAATATGCAAATCAAAGACCGCGAAATCCGTCCACACAAAACGTAAGGCGCGTGCGCCGTCTGGCATCTCGAAGTTTAATTTGGTCCTAGACCAATCGAGCACGGGCATAAAATTATAGCAAACGGTTTTGATGCCACAAGCTGCTAGATTTCGTAAGGATGTCTTATAATTTTCAATGAGCTGCGCGCGCGAAGGCAAAGCTTTCTTAATCCCTTCATGAACTGGCAAAGATTCTACCACCGACCAATGAAGAGGCGTCCAATCTTGATTGCCTGCCTCGATGATGGAAATGCGTTCTTGGATGGCTTCTATCGGCCAAACCTCCCCCACGGGAATTTGGTGTAATGCGGTGACAACGCCGGTACAACCAGCTTGACGAATATCCATCAGCGAAACTGGGTCGTTCGGTCCGAACCAGCGCATCGTGTGTATCATGTAAATTTGTTTAGAGGCTTACGCGTTGTAAAGCGCAAAATGCATAAAATTTACTGAATATGCATAAGAGATGACCTGGATATCAAATGCATGCAAAATCATTTTGAGTCGATTAGAGAAATGCAACCATTTTGTTACTTTTTTATATAAATTAGTAACAATAATCTTACCTTTGATTTATGAGCGTACACCAAACAATTCTAGACAAGATTAATTTAAAGGCCCCTGGAGACATTTTTTTCCCTACGGAATTTCGCATGCTCGGAACAGACGATGCCATTAAAATGGCACTCTCCCGTTTAGTTAAAGAAAATAAAATTGAAAGACTGGCTCATGGAATCTATTATATTCCCAAATTCCACGATCTAATTGGCGCCGTCAAGCCATCACTTGAAATGATTGCAAATGCCATTGCATCGAGAGATCACATACAAATTAAGTCAACCGGAATTAGTGCCCTGAATAAATTAGGCTTGTCTGAACAAGTGCCAACTAGGCATGTATACATTACCAATGGCCAACCCAGAACATACCATGTAGCGGAAAATGAGATACATTTTAAAAGTGCAAGTCCTAAAAAATTAGCCTTAAAGGGCCCCATAAGTTCTCTTATCATTCTTGCCATGGATGAGATGGGACAAAGTGAATTTGATGAAACCTTGGCAAATAAAATAAAGGTTTTACTTCAAAACGAAGATCCCACGCTGTTAGAAAATGACATGATGTTAGCCCCATCTTGGATTGCTAAAGAACTTTTATCGATCATTTCAAAATCATAAGCCCATGAAATGGTTTAAGCTAGCGATTGAAGATCGCAAGATAATCTTACAGCAAGCAAGTGCTCAAAGTGGGATAAATGAAAAGGCGCTAGAAAAGGACCTTTGGGTCACAATGGTGTTAGATGCTGTATTTAAAACGCCATATGCCCATCATCTGCATTTCAAAGGCGGGACTTCTTTAAGTAAGGCGTGGCAGATTATTGAAAGGTTTTCGGAGGATATTGATTTGTCAATTGATAGATCGTTTTACGGATTTGGAGAAGACTTGTCCTATTCCCAAATCAAAAAACTTAAAAGAATATCCAGCGAATTCGTCAGCAGCAACTTTAGAAAAGAGCTTGAAAAGGCTCTTGTCGAAATGGGAGTGCCTGCTCAACTATTTAGTTGCAAGGCAACACCCATCCCCAAAACAAGGAGAGACACAGCGGACCCACAGGAAATTATAATTGAATATGTTTCGATCTTAGATAACGTCGACTACTTGCCCGATACGATAAAAGTAGAAGTGAGTGCTAGGTCCATTAATGAAAGTACCCAAATGAGGCAATTAACTTCTCTGATAGGAGGCTTACTGACTCAATTAGAGCTAAGTGAACCATTTCAAGTACGATGTATCGAGCCTCAAATTACGTTATTAGAAAAAGTATTTCTATTGCACGAAGAATTTACAAAAGACACTTTAGAAATGCGCCATGTAAGAATGTCGAGACATTTATATGACTTATTCCTCTTAAGTGAATCAAATTACGCTAACATCGCTCTAGATGACACTCCGCTATACCATCGAATCCATTGCACACAGACAGCACTACATTAGACAAACGGGAATTAATTATGAAAATCATGGGATGCAAAGCATTTCATTTCTTCCTCCTAATACTATTTTGGAAAGATACGAGGAAGACTATGAGAAAATGAAACTGAATATGATTTATGGTAAGGCGCCCGCTTTTATTGATTTAATTGAAAAATTACGAGCGCTACAAGACAAAATTAGAATCACGACAAACTCTCCCTAATCCAACGAAAGATTCTCTATCTACATGTTTTTTAGGAATTGGCTACTTTATCGATCACAAAAAACATATTTATCGATCATAAAAAGCTAAATAATGATCGATATCGACAATTTTTATGATCGATAAAATAAGACGCGAAGTTTCGCGTCTCTACAATTTATAAAACGCCTGCCAACTTAACCACCCACGCATATTGGCACGGACTATTCCCCGGTGTAACAGCCGGTGGAGCAATGCTTAAGACTCCGTTTTTAAAGGTCGACTTAACGGCCACATTCGACCCTACTAGCGTCACCGAAACTGGTTTTTTCACCCCAGCTACCTGAAGCGCGGCCGTGGGAAATTCCGTCGTAATCAAATACAAATCATTACCCTTTTGCGTGAAATATTGTTTGGTCGTAGGCAGAACTTTAGGTGCTTTCGCCCACTTGCGCGTGCCATAAATTCCTTCGCCATTGACCTTCAACCACGTTCCAATATCCGTTAGGCGTTGCTGCATGATCACCGGAATCCGACCATCGGCCGTTGGCCCAATGTTCAACAATAAATTCCCGCCACGAGCCACCTTATTGATCAACATGTGCACCAGTTGCTCCGAGCTCGAATAGTCTTCCAAATTCTCATTTCGGTTATAGCCAAACGATCCCGCAATCCCGCGGCACTCTTCCCATGGTTTACCAAAATCCAAGCCATTCGCATCGCCATCATGTACTAAATCGTATTCCGTGGTATAAAATCCACCGTGCTTACTGCGGGTTTCTTTGCCCCAACGGTCATTAACCACCACGGAATTTTTTACGGGCGAATCGTTGTACAACCACGATAAAAATTCGGTGCTACGTAATTTGTCCGACGTATAATCCCACTCGCCATCCGTCCAAACCAAATCCGGATGGTAGGTATTCACTAAATCCTTCATCTGCGGGAACATGTGTTGGTCGATGTATTCGTTCAACGTTTCTTTCTTGTACAACGGATTATACCATTCCAATAAGGAATAATAATAGCCCATTTTGATATTTTTATTCTTTACTGACTTGGTTAGATCGCCCAACAAATCACGGTGGGGACCTACATCCATCGCATTCCAATTCCATGATTGTTTCGATGGCCAAAGCGTAAATCCTTCGTGGTGTTTCGACGTCAAGACCACATACTTCGCACCGGCATTTTCGAATAGCTGCGCCCACTCATCGGGCTGAAACATTTCGGCCTTGAAGTAATTGACAAAATCTGGGTATTTGACATTCGGGCCGAACGCCTTATTGTGAAAATTTGTAAAAAACGATTGCGTTTTATTTGGCTCTTGCCAGCGACGCCAGTACCATTCCGCATAGCGATCATACACACCTACCTTATCACGGCCGGTTGGGCTATAGGCCGGAACCGAATACAAACCCCAGTGAATAAATATGCCAAATTTGGCATCTTCAAACCAGGTTGGCACAGGCCGACTGTCAATAGACTCCCAATTATTTTGATAGGTTTTTTGGCCAAAAAGGCCGCTAGAGATCAGGCATAAGCCTAGAAATAAGTACTTGATTTTCATGCGGTTTAGAATTATGGAGACTAATTTAATTAAAATTGCTAATTTCAGAAACCTAAACCGATTTAATCCGAATGCAAACTTGGTCGTGCGCCCAACCGGGAACTTTTGAATTACAAGAAACAGAAATACCTCATCGTCCAGCCGGATATTCGCTGTTGCGTGTCCGCGCGATAGGCATTTGTGGCACCGACATACACGCGTTTGCTGGAAACCAACCCTTCTTTCAATATCCCCGAATTTTAGGGCATGAATTGGCGGCCGAAGTCGTAGAATCCGAGCAATTTTCAACTGGTGAATTGGTGACGATTATCCCTTATTTTAATTGTGAGACTTGCTCCACGTGCCAACAAGCCAAACCGAATTGTTGTGAAAATATCCAGGTTTTTGGTGTGCACACCGATGGCGGCATGCGCGAATACATCGCCGTGGAGGACCGATTTATCTTAGCCGGGAACGGGCTTTCGGCAGACGAACTAGCCCTGGTAGAACCCTTATCCATCGCCGCCCATGGACTGCGTCGCGGAAAAATTCAGGCGGGCGAAAAGGTGCTTGTCATGGGTGCCGGGCCCATCGGATTGTTTACCATATTACTGGCAAAAATTCAAGGAGCACAGGTCGAAGTGGCTGAACCGAATGCGGCGCGTTTGACATTTTGTACGGAAAAATTAGGCGTACGAGCGGCTTCTCAAACAAGTTATCAAACGGTCATCGACGCCACCGGAAACCGCAACGCCATCGAATCTGGTTTTGCCAAAATCGCCCACGGCGGCCAATATATCCTCATTGGGCTTCAAAAAGAGGCTATTTCCTTCATCCACCCCGAATTCCATAAACGCGAAGCGACGCTCATGAGTAGCCGTAACGCTACCACTGAAGACTTCCTTTATGTCATGGATTTACTTCGAACTCAGCAGATAAATGCTCATGATTTCATCAGCCACCACGTGGCTTGGTCGGCAATCGCTGAGGTATTTCCGAAGATTCACTTGCCGGAGATGGGGGTGATAAAAGCAGTCGTCAGTAGTCAGTAGTCAGTGGTCAGTGGTCAGTCCGAAGGGAATTAGTCCGGAGGGAAAGAGTCCGAAGGACTTTGTTGAGACGCGATGCCTCGCATCTATTAGATTTTGAACGTTAGACAAGACGCAAGAATCGGCGTGAAAACGCCTCAAACTTTGGCAATCCTGAAAGGTTTGCCAAAGAAAAAAGACGCGAAGTATTGCGTCTCTTCATTTTGGAATACGGACTATTTCCCTCCGAACTAAAAACCCCACGCTAAAGCATGGGGCTATCAATTTCTCCGGACTACGGACTAATTCCCTTCGGACTGACCACTGACTACTGACAACTAACCACTGCCCCCTACCTCGGTTGAATTTCTTGTAGCGTCGACTGAACTTTAGGTGCTTGGCGCGGACCGCGTTGTGGGTCGATATCGCGCTGTGTCGTGCGCTGCGATTTGTCTTTCAAGATGAAAAAGCGCAAGGCAAATTCGTGCGTTTGGTTACTAATTTTGGACACTACGCCCGTTGGCATTTCATACACATAGCCCAAATAAAACTTCTTGCTCGCCTGAATGCCCAACCGAATACCGATACTTTCCTGGTGACGGTAGTTTAATCCCGCATCTAACTTTCCGCGAAGATTTGCCATTAATTGAACATCCCAGCTCAATGGAACGTCGGTCGCAAGGCGCGCCATGGCATTCGGATATAAGGTAAGATCATCGCTAAGTTCAAGCTTTGTGCCAACCATCGTATACATGTAAGTCGCATCCTTATAACCTCCCGAAAGCTCACCAAAATCATATTTAATAATCCTTGGCATCGCAAAACTCACAAAAAATCCATCCTGCTTACTGATCTTAACACCCCAGCCCGTATTGAATTTCAGGCCCGTTGACCGATCCGCATTAAAGAGCGGATCCCCTTGATTAGTTAATGCCAAACCGGTAAAATTCAATGCCACATTAGCCAAACCCAAACGGATACCCCCAGACAAAATCCACTTCTCGGATAGGCGCGTATGGTACGCAAAATCGCCAGAAAAGGTCGTCATTTTGACAGGGCCCAACTGGTCCAACATTGCATTGACTCCAATCCCGCGACGCTCCTTCCACTTAAAATTTCCATTAAAAAAGAAGGTTTGGGGCGCGCCCTGAATCCCCAACCACTGCTGGCGATACATGACAAAAACCTCACTGGTATCGCCCCGACTTCCCGCCGTCATCGGATTATAGACCTGCGGATTTAAGCGATACAAATTGTACTGCGGCTCTATTTGGGCATGCGCAATTTCCACTGAACAAATCAGCAAAAATAGGATGCCTAAGGCGAGTTGGGTAATGTTTTTCATTTAAATAAATTTAAAGTCGCTAGTCATCAGTCGCTAGTCACTAGCACGGAGAATTCTTGAACTTCCGTCTAACGTCTAGCGCCTATCGTCCAATTTGCGACTGACGACTAGCGACTAGTGACTAACTATTTTGCTAACCGATTGATATACACATACTGCCCGATATCCGGCCATTTTCCGCGGTAATCAATCACATAGTAATACGTTCCATCAGGCAATAATTGGTCATCTTCCAAGAGGCTAAATGCACGGTCCGTTTTACCGCCCCAGTCATTTTTATAGTTCTCGGTTTCATAAACCACATTGCCCCAGCGGTTAAAGATGGTCAACCTGTTTGGCTGACGCCGCAGGATTCCCGGAATGATTAAGACGTCGTTCAGCCCATCCCCGTTTGGCGAAATACCTTGCGGTGCGAAATCCGCGCAATCATCCGTATCCAAGCGGTTTTCAATACCATCTTTATCGCAATCAGGTAGCGCGCCGTAATTCACGTCATCCTCCAACTTATCCTCAATGCCATCACCATCTGAATCAATATCTTGATAATCTGGCTTGCCATCTTTATCAGTATCCACCGGATTCGTCTTGTCCGGACCCGCCTCGTACGCATCACTATATCCATCATTATCGGAATCCAAATCACGGTAATCCGGTAGGCCATCGCCGTCGGTGTCCACTGGTTTCGACGGATCTATACCCGCCTCCACAGCGTCTGGAATGCCATCATTATCGGAGTCCGTATCTTGGTAATCCGGCTTTCCATCACCATCGGTATCAATCGGTTTGTTTGGATTTGGTCCTGCCTCCACCGCATCTGGAATGCCGTCATTATCGGAATCCAAATCGATATAATCCGGCTTGCCATCACCATCCGTGTCCACTGGTTTGGTTGGGTCTTTGCCTGCCTCAACCGTATCTGAAATACCATCATTATCCGAGTCGGTATCCAAATAATCCGGCTTGCCATCGCCATCCGTATCCACCGGAATCGCTGGATCTTTACCCGCTTCTACCGCATCTGGAATGCCATCATTATCCGAGTCGGTATCCAAGTAATCTGGCTTGCCATCTTTGTCGGTATCAACCGGATTTAGCGGATCTTTACCCGCCTCCACAGCATCTGGAATTCCATCATTGTCGGAATCGGTATCTTGATAATCTGGCTTGCCGTCGCCGTCGGTGTCCACAGGCTTTAACGGATCGCTTCCAGCCTCGAGGGTATCCGGGATGCCATCATTATCCGAGTCGGTATCTAGGTAATCTGGCTTGCCGTCACCGTCTGTGTCAACGGGTTTCGTTGGGTCCTTCCCTGCCTCCACAAAATCTGGAAGACCATCATTATCCGAGTCGCTATCTTGGTAATCCGGCTTGCCATCCCCGTCTGTGTCCACTGGTTTCGACGGATCTTTACCCGCTTCCACGCTGTCTGGAATACCATCATTATCGGAGTCTGTATCCAAATAATCTGGTTTGCCATCGCCATCTGTGTCCACTGGTTTCAACGGATCTTTACCTGCTTCCACCGCATCTGGAATACCGTCATTATCGGAGTCTGTATCCAAGTAATCCGGTTTGCCATCGCCGTCCGTATCCACTGGTTTCGATGGATCTTTGCCCGCCTCTAAGCTATCTGGCAATCCGTCATTATCTGAATCCGTGTCTTGGTAATCCGGCTTGCCATCCCCATCAGTATCCACTGGATTACTTGGGTCTTTGCCTGCCTCCACGCTATCTGGAATGCCGTCATTATCTGAGTCAATATCCCGGAAGTTTGGTCGGCCATCGCTATCTGGATCAGCGCCTAATTCAACGCGATCTGGAATGCCGTCATTATCTGAATCTAAATCCAAGTAATCTGGGGTGCCGTCAGC
Source organism: Aquirufa avitistagni (assembly GCF_042715545.1). Lineage (NCBI taxonomy): Bacteria > Pseudomonadati > Bacteroidota > Cytophagia > Cytophagales > Flectobacillaceae > Aquirufa > Aquirufa avitistagni. The sequence continues at coordinate 325,780 of NZ_JBBKXZ010000002.1, forward strand.
GTCTGTATCGATCGGTAATGGATTTGCAAATTGCTTACGGTCATCGAAACCATCTCCTTGATCATCTTGCAAGTTGGTGCAGCTTGGGCAGCGATCCGCACCTTCCCAACTATCCGGAATTGTATCACCGTCGGAGTCAAGATCTAGGTAGTTTGGTGTGCCATCTTTATCCTTATCTGCCAACCCTTCGATGCCGTCAGCTAACCAGTCGCCGTCCGAATCTAGATCGCGGTAATTTGGCAACTTATCTCCATCGGGATCATTGGTCAATTCAACTGAATCTGGAATGCCGTCGCCGTCTGCATCTAAATCTAGGAAGTCTGGGGTGCCATCTTTATCTGTATCAGGTATTTCCAACGCACCTGTTCCCTCAACACAATCGCCGATTCCGTTTCCATTCGTATCGATCATTGCACAATCCACAATTCCGTCTGCATTCGCATCGGTAGCGGCGCGGAATTTGGCATTTCCTTCGGCGCTATCTAAAATACCGTCGCCGTCGGAATCTTTATCGAGGTAGTTTGGAATACCATCGCCATCCATATCGCCGATGTACTCGATTTTATCTGGTATACCGTCATTATCGGAATCTAAGTCTAAATAATCCGCATCGCCATCGCCATCTGAATCGCGATTTTTCTCGTAGCTATCATTAATACCGTCGCCATCTGAATCTTCATCCAAGTAGTTTGGAATACCATCCCCATCAAAATCTTGACATGTCGGACCACCACCGAAACACTCGAAGCTATTCGAGATACCATCGGAGTCGCAATCCGCATTTTGGAAGAATTTGTATTGCGGGGTTCCTATAGCTGGCACCGCTCCGACGATACCACCCACGCAGAAATCCAATGGACTTGGATCCGTTCCATTTGGATTGCCATCGCCATCGCAATCGTATGTAGTCCAAACAGACGTTGCGTTCGCGATCACTTGACTGGCCGGATTATAACTACATCCGCTCGTTGGATCCGTGCCATCCGTGCGCTCTACGGCATTGGTCACGCCGTCGCCGTCGCAATCATTTGCCAACCACGCTGCAGAAGGAACGAGTCTTTGATTCGCTGCATTCAAGCTACATGCATCTGCAGGATCGGTGCCATCAATTGCTTCTTGGCCATTGCTCACGCCGTCGCCATCGCAATCGGCTGCAGGGTTTGATGGATCGCAAACCTCAATGGTCACAGTCGCCGTCGCACATACGTTGGTCGCCGTGTTACACACTTGATAGATCAAGGTTACCCGTCCGCCTTCATTGGCTGCTGGCACATAGGTCATCACACCTGTGAGTGCATTAAACGTGGCGGTACCGGTTGCCGTTCCACCTGCTGCGCGCGTGATGCTAATCGATGCACCAGGTAGGAAATCATCGTTGGTCAGGATGTTGCCTGAGATGATTCCGGTCGGGCCCGACTGCAACATGTCATTTGTCGCGACAGGCGTTAATTTATTTGGGTCGGTCGCATTTGGATTACCGTCTCCGTCACAGTCTGCGGCGAGCCACGCTGCGGAAGGTGTCAATGTCTGATGGGCGATCACAAACGCACAAGGATCCGTTGGGCTTGTCCCATCTGCACGTTCCATCGCATCGGATACGCCATCTCCATCGGAATCTAAATCACGGAAATCAGGAATTCCGTCTCCATCCGCATCGGTCACAGTTGATCCGGCACCCTGTTCGTTGGCATCCAAAATTCCATCCCCATCTGAATCTACATCGCGGTAATCTGGTAGGCCATCGCGGTCCGTATCTGCGGTTCCTTCGATCGCGTCACGCAATCCGTCATTATCGGAATCAAGATCTCTATAATCCGGTGTGCTATCGCCATCCGTATCGCGCGTACCTTCCACGGAATCTGGAATACCATCGCCGTCAGAATCCGTATCGCGGTAATTTGGAGTACCATCGCCATCTGTATCAATAACCCCTTCCACACTATCTGGAATGCCGTCGTTGTCAGAATCTGTTTCGCGGTAATCTGGGATGTTATCTCCATCCGTGTCGCGCGGTACATTGCCGTTTGGTCCTCTTTCAACGCTATCCAAAAGACCATCACCATCGGAATCTGTATCGTATGGATCTAGGCCGCCGGTGCCGTCGGTGTTCGGTGCGGTATATCCGCCGTTTGCATCAACAGGCACCCCGTTAGCATCTACAGCTCCATCGACGATCCCGTCGCCATTGAAATCTAGTCCATTTGCTTCCCGGACATCTTTGATGCCGTCGCCATCAGAGTCTAAGTCATAGCGGTTCGGTGTCCCATCGCCGTCGGTATCGCAACTAACCGAAGAAGGTGAACAAGCTGCATTTTCAACGCTATCTAAAATACCATCATTATCTACATCTAAGTCTGAACTGTCTATAACACCATCGATATCAAAGTCTAACGGACAACCAGCTAGGGTGACAGAACCAGGCGTTAGTCGACAAACATCGGCGCCATCCAATACGCTATCCTCATCCGAATCCGTATCACGGAAATCTGCATTTCCATCACCGTCTGTATCTACTGGCGTTGCGCCCGATCCTTTTTCATTGGCATCCGTCACGCCATCCCCATCGGAATCTACATCAAGGTAGTCTGGATTCGCGTCGCCGTCTGTATTCGTTACCCCTTCGATCAAATCGGAAATGCCATCCCCATCGGAATCTGGATCCAGGTAATTTGGAATGGTGTCTCCGTCTGGATCACCGCGCAATTCGGTTGCGTCAGGTATACCGTCTGCGTCAGAATCGAGATCACGGAAGTTTGGAATGCCATCGCCATCGGTATCTACCGTTCCTTCAATCGCATCTGTAATACCATCACCGTCGGAATCTAGATCTTTATAATCTGGCGTGTTGTCATTATCGGTATCAATGGTTCCCTCGGTACGGTCTGGAATACCGTCGCCATCCGAATCTGGATCTAGGTAATCTGGTAATGCGTCATTATCCGTATTTACGGTCCCTTCAATCGCGTCAGTAATGCCGTCGCCATCCGAATCAAGGTCGCGGAAATTTGCAATCCCATCGCCATCTGCATCGGCACTACCTTCCGTCGCATCTGGAATGCCGTCTGCGTCGGAATCAAGATCTAAGTAATCCGGAACCGCATCACCATCTGTATCGCGCGTTCCTTCGATTAAATCGGAGATGCCGTCACCGTCGGAATCTGGATCGCGGTAGTTTGGCAACGCATCAGCATCTGAGTTCGTTGTCCCTTCAATCCGATCTAAAATTCCATCGTTATCGGAATCTACATCGCGGTAATCTGGGATGGTATCTCCATCCGTATCCACTGCGCTGAGCACGGTTGCGGAATCTACTTTGCCGTCGTCATTTGCATCGGTACCATTGGCTTCAATGACATCTTTTATACCGTCGCCGTCTGAATCCAAATCAAGGTAATCTGCCGTTCCGTCTCCATCCGAATCGCGGGTTCCTTCTACGGAATCAGGTAAGCCATCGCCGTCTGAATCCAGATCTAAGTAGTTCGGCGTTCCGTCGCCATCGCTGTCGGTCAAGCCTTCGATACGATCAGAAATTCCGTCGCCGTCTGAGTCCGTATCGTAAGGATTTGATCCGCCGGTATTATCTGTATTAGGTGGTGTTAATCCGGTACCTGCAGTTGCTGGAATACCACTGGTATCCACCGCTCCATCTGCTTCTCCATCCGAATTTGCATCCGTTCCTCCAGCTTCAATCACGTCTGAAATACCATCGTTATCTGAGTCGCGGTCAAGTCGATTTGGAATGCCATCGCCATCGGTATCACACGTGGTAGATACCGGATTACAAGCCGCATTTTCAATGCTATCTAAAATACCGTCATTATCGTCATCCAAGTCATTTACGTCATCGTAGCTATCCGCATCAAAGTCGGCCGGACAACCCGTCGGGCTAGCTCCCACCACCAGCGGACATTGATCGGTGGCGTCGAGAACGCCGTCGCCATCGCTGTCTAAGTCTAAATAATTTGCCGATCCATCGCCATCGGTATCTGCCGTACCTTCTGCAGCATCTGGTTTCCCGTCGCCGTCGGAATCGAGGTCGCGGAAGTTTGGAATCGTATCGCCATCCGTGTCGATATTTCCTTCCGTGATATCTGGAATGCCATCATTATCCGAGTCTAAATCGCGGTAATCTGGCACGCCATCGCCATCCGTATCCACGGTACCTTCGATTACGTCGGAAATACCATCATTGTCGGAATCTGTATCTCTGTAATCCGGGGTGCCATCGCCATCGGAATCTAGTGGGCGGCTTGGGTCAATACCTTTTTCTGTCGCATCCGGAATGCCGTCAGCGTCGGAATCGAGGTCACGGAAATTTGGAATCGTGTCGCCGTCTGTGTCGATGTTTCCTTCCACGCTATCAGGAAGTCCGTCGCCGTCCGAGTCTAAATCCTTGTAATCAGGTGTGCCATCGCGATCTGTGTCAACGGTTCCTTCGATTGCGTCAGAAATACCGTCGCCATCGGAGTCCAAATCTAGGTAGTTTGGCGTGCCATCGCCATCCGTATCTATGGTTCCTTCGATTGCGTCTGAAATGCCATCGCCATCTGAATCTAAATCACGGTAATTTGGCAAGCCATCGCCATCAGGATTAGCTGCCCCTTCAATGGCATCAGAAATACCATCGGCATCGGAATCCAAATCTAAATAATCAGGAATGATATCGCTATCCGTATTACGGGTACCTTCGGTCGCGTCATCAATGCCGTCTCCATCTGAATCTAAATCTCGGTAGTTTGGCGTTCCGTCCCCATCGGTATCCACAGTCCCTTCAGTAGCATCTAGAATCCCATCACCGTCTGAATCTAAATCGCGGTAATTTGGAATGCCATCCCCGTCGATGTCCGAAGTTCCTTCTACAGAATCAGCAATACCGTCACCATCTGAATCCGTATCATATGGATTCGATGCACCGGTTCCATCGGTATTAGGTGGGGTTAGTCCGCCATTTGCTGCCACTGGAATACCTTGGGCATTCACGCCACCCGTAATTTTTCCACTAGTATGTGTTCCTCCAGCTTCCTCAGCATCAAAAATTCCGTCGCCATCGGAATCCAAATCTAGGTAGTTTGCTGTTCCGTCACCATCTGTATCACACAAGGTGGTAGATCCGCCACAAACCGCATTTTCTACGGAGTCTAAAATTCCGTCATTATCAGAATCCAGATCTTTGTAATCTGGAATACCATCGACATCCGTATCTGGGGCTGCGCCACTACCTTTTTCAATCGCGTCTGGAATGCCGTCGACGTCTGTATCGAAGGTTACGGTTAAGGTTAGTCGGCCAACATCCGTGCCGCCAACCCCATCACTTACAGTATAATCGATTGCAGGTAAGGTTCCTGCGTAATCGAGTACCGGAGTAAACGAATAGGTACCATCTGCATTGATCACAACCGTACCGATATTCGCTAAGGTAGCGGTGGTTCCGGCTGGATACACGGTTCCACTAATGGTAAAATTCGTGATGCTTAACGTGGCATTTTCGACATCGGTATCATTCAAAATGACGGATCCCGTTTTGGTTTCATTCACCTCAGAGGTAACGGTATCATCAGTTGCCACCGGCGCATCGTTAACTGCTGTAACAACCAAATCAATTGATCCATCGGTCGTAACTGTGCCATCCGAAACGGTATAGAAAATAGGCGGAACGATGCCATTGTAATTTGCCGCAGGAGTAAATGTAAAGGTTCCGTTGTCATTCACACGGATAGTCCCTACCCCTGACATTGTCGCTGTTTGGCCCGCATTGTAGCTGACACCACCCACCTTAAAGCTCGTGATGCTGATCGGATCACTTTCCGGATCTGAGTCATTCGCCAATACATTTCCACTTATCGGCGTGTCTTCCGGCGTTGTCACGGTTTCGTTCACCACGACTGGAGCGTCGTTCGTACTTTGCATCGTGATGGTCAAGGTACTTGTGGACGTACCACCCGTCCCATCCGTCGCCGTATAAGTAATCACTGGAATTGAGCCACTGTAACCTGTTGCACCTGTAAATGAATATGAACCGTCCGCGTTTAAGACAATGGTTCCTTTACCTGGAATAATCACAATCGATCCTGGCGTATATGTGGTTCCACTAATCGTGAATTGCGTCACCGTTAATGTGCCTGCTTCTGGGTCGGAATCATTGGTCAATACGTTACCCGTTTCAGTCGTAGATTCCGCAACCGTTTTCGTATCGGCTACTAAGATCGGCGGGTCATTGACTGGTGTTACGGCCAAATTCAATTCAGCCGTATCCGTTGCTCCGCTCGCATCTGCTGCGGTGTAGGTTATCGTAGGAACAGGACCGTTGTAATTCAAGGCTGGCGTGAACGTAAATGTTCCGTCGGCATTCATGAGTAAACTTCCCTTTCCTGGAATCTCATTCGCTTGACCCAGCGTAAATGGACCGGTCACTCCTGCAACGCTAAACTGCGTCACGGTGATCGGATTGCCGTCTGGATCGGAGTCATTACTCAAGACGTTGCCTGTAATTGGGGTGTCTTCAGGTGTGCTGATGTTGTCGTCGTTCACGGCAATCGGGCCATCATTGACGGCAGTTACCGTAAAGTTCAAGGCGCCTACATCCGTTCCTCCGGCACCGTCGGTGATGGTATATTCGATCGAAGGAACCGTTCCGTTATAGTTGGCAAACGGCGTAAACGTATACGTTCCATCAGCATTTAATCGGAGTGTTCCCACATTCGGGATAGTCGCTGTGCTTCCTGCTGGGTATGAGGTGGTGCCAATTTTAAATGAAACGACCGTGATGATATCGGCTTGGTTGACATCTGAATCATTCGTTAAAACAGAGCCGGTCGACGGGGTGTCTTCGTTCAAGGTCACCGAATCGTCAGTAGCTACTGGATTCGCATTACCTGGTTCCACAGTGATCAGGAGCTGACCTACATCGGTCAATGTTCCATCGCTCAGGGTATAATCAATCGCTGGGACTGAACCGGAATAGGTAGACAATGGCGTGAAGGTATAGGTTCCGTTGGTATTGATAACGATAGTTCCTACGCCCGTAATCGTTTGTACGGTCGACCCTGCTGAATAGGTGGTTCCATTAACCGTGAAGTTGGTAATGCTTAGCGTCGTATTACTGTCTGGGTCGGAATCGTTTGAAATTAGGTTGCCAGACGCAATCGCATTTTTCGAAATGGTATTCAAATCATCCGTCGCCACAGGCGCTTCGTTCACATCCGTCACCGTCATGATGAATGTTCCGGTGGCGGTTGCCCCGTTGCCATCCGAAAGCGTATACGTGACCGTTGGGACCGTACCCACATAACTCGCAATCGGCGTAAACGTATACGTTCCATCTGCATTGACCACCAAGGTTCCAATGCCCGGAAGATTGGCCGTCGTGCCGGCTGGATAGGTCACGCCGTTGATGGCGAATTGCGTTAAGGTCAATGTATTCCCGTCGGCATCCGTATCCGCACCCGTCAGGATATCGCCTGATTTTGCGCTGCCTTGTGGCGTCGTATCGGTATCGTTGCTGGCTACTGGCGCGTCATTGACTGGCGTCACCGTTAGGCTTAAGGTGGCCGTGCTGGTTGCTGATCCATCGCTCAGGGTATACGTCGCGACTGGTACCGTTCCGTTATAATTGGCGTCAGGCGTGAATGTATACGTTCCATCAGAATTTATCACCAGGGTACCCACCCCTGAAATAGTGGCTGTTTGGCCTGGATTGAACGTTCCGCTAACCCCCGTAACCGTGAATTGCGAAATGCTAAGTGCTGTTCCTTCCGGATCGGTATCGTTGGTTTTCACGTTACCTGAAATCGCGGCATCTTCGGGGCCCGACTTCACATCGTTCACGGCCAAAGGTGCATCGTTTACTGCGGCAATCGTAATCACTAAATCTCCGGTGTCCGTATAACCCGCCGTATCTGTAACCATATACGAGATGGTTGGCACCGTGCCGTTGTAATTCGCCAAAGGCGTGAAGGTATAAGTTCCGTCCGCACGTACAATAATTGTTCCTACATTCGGAATGGTGGCGGTAGTTCCGGCTGGATAGGTTGCTCCGCCCACGGTAAATTGGGTTACTGATAGCACAGAGCCTGCATCAACATCGCTATCATTTGACAATACGTTTCCGTTAACGGGATTGTCCTCATTGGCGGTCCCTGTATCATCTGTCGCAACAGGCGGTTGGTCCACTGGTGCCACATAAATAGTAAGTGTCGCGGTATCCGTACCGCCGTTTCCGTCGCTTAGTGTATAGGTTACAACTGGTGCTGTTCCGCGGAAAGCGGCATCTGGAACGAAGGTATAGGTGCCGTTGGCATTAATCGTATAGGTTCCAGTTCCGGCGATTACAAAAGGTGTGCCCACCACAAATGGTCCAGTTTGTCCGGCAATGGTAAAGCCTGAAATCGTGAGCGCGTCAACGTCAACATCGGTGTCGTTTGGTAAGAGTCCGCCAGTTGCTGTTACCCCTTGAAGAACTGTAATTTCATCATTTGCTGCTTCCGGCGCATCGTTGACATTCGTCACCGAAATCGTTAACGTAGCGGTGGTGGTTAGGCCATTTGGGTCTTTGGCGGTGTAGGTAATCGGCGGAGCGGTGCCTACATAATTATCGATCGGCGAGAAGGTATAGGTGCCGTCTGCGCGCAGGATAATTGTTCCCACTCCTGGGATGGTTTGGGCCGTTGTGCTTGCCGCATAGCTGACGCCGTTCACTGTGAATTGCGTCACCGTTAATGCGTCGCCGTCCACATCGGTGTCATTTCCGAGTACCGTTCCGTTTTTAGGCGTAAACTCAGGTGTCGTGTCGGTATCATTTGCGGCTGTTGGCGCATCATTCACCGCCGTAATCGTCAAGGCCAAATCTGCCGTGGCCGTCGTCGTTCCATCCGAAACGATATAGGTGGCAACTGGAACGGCACCGGTATAATTGGCATCCGGCGTGAACGTAAATGTTCCGTCCGCATTGATGCGTAGCGTTCCTTTTCCTGGAATGGTGGCGGTACTCCCGGCTGTAAATGTGCCCGAAACGCCTGCTACGACGAACTGCGAAACGGTCAACGTAGTTCCTTCCACATCGCTGTCGTTGGTTAAAACATTACCAGTAATCGCCGCATCTTCTGGACCGGAGAAGGCATCGTTTACAGCAGCCGGCGCGTCGTTGACTGGGGTAATTGAAATCGTCAATGTTCCGGTATCACTTCCTCCTTCGCCATCGGAAATGGTATACGTGATGACTGGAACGGCACCTGCGTAATTCGCGAGTGGCGTAAAGGTATAGGTTCCGTCAGCGTTCAAGGTTAAAGTCCCCACGCCTGGAATCGTTTGCGCGGTCGCACCGGCTGGGTAGGTATAGGTGGTTCCGCCTACGACAAAGCTGAATTGCGTCACGACTAAATTCGCCAAAGGCGTATCTGCATCGGTGTCGTTTGTCAATACACTTCCGGTTGCCGGTGTATCTTCATTAGTCGTTTTCAAATCAGCCACCGCATCTGGATTTTCGTTCGGAATTGGGGTGACGTTAATGTCTATCAAACCGGTATCTGTCAGCGTTCCATCGGAAACGGTGTAGATCACATCCGGCACGGCGCCGAAATATCCGCTCACGGGGGTGAACGTGAACGTACCATCTGCATTCACCACGATCGTCCCCACACTTGGAATCAAGTGCGATGTTCCGGCAGGGTAGTCAACCCCGGAAATGGTGTATTTTACAACGCTGAGGGCATTATTTTCGGGATCTGAGTCGTTGGTTAATACGTTACCTGAAATCGGGCTGTCTTGTTGGGTCGTAGCAATATCATCAGTCGCCAGCGGGGCCTCGTTGACATCAGCAACGGTGACGGTTAGCGTTCCGCTCACCGACGAGCCATTGCCGTCAGACACGCTATACGTGACAACAGGCACGGCGCCGGAATAGCTGGCGATTGGGGTGAAAGTGTAGGTACCATCCGCATTCACAACCATGGTTCCTTTGCCTGGAATGGTCACTAGGTCGCCTGGGTTGTAGCTAACTCCGCCGATGGTAAATTGGGTAATGGATAGTGTATTTCCGTCGGGATCGCTGTCATTTGTGAGGACGTTACCGGTGGCGTTCGAACCTTGATTGACCGTTTGGGTTTCATTCGCAACAACGGGCGCATCGTTCACCCCTGTTACTGTAATAAACAAATCTCCTGTATCCGTACCGCCGTTTCCATCGGTTGCTGTGTAAGCAATGGTAGGAACTGTACCAAAGTAATTGGCCGCCGGTGTAAACGTATAGGTTCCGTTGGCCCGAACCACAATCGTACCCACATTGGCAATGGTCGCCGTTGCGCCTGGCGCATATTGCGTGCCGCCCACGGTGAAATTCGTCACCGTGATCGCTGATCCGCCAGAGCCGGAGTCATTGGTCAACACGGATCCGTTGATCGGTGTATCTTCGGTCGTGGAGGCGATGTCATCAGCGACTGTTGGCGTATTATTCATGATCAATCGCGCCACGGCTGAGGTCAAATTCCCGCAGACATAGTCGGACTGGATAATATTCAATCGATACCGATATTCGCGCATCAAAATCGTCGCAGCACTAAGCGTCAATGTCGTGGTAGTCGCACCTGAATACGTGGCATTATTGGTGATATTGGTCCATGTTCCACCACCATTGGTACTTAGTTGCCATTGATATGTCGTCGTTCCGGATCCTGGAGTTACGGTAGCCGAATAGCTTAAATTAACCGCACTAGGACTAGTCGTAATATCGATTGGTTGGGTGGTAATGACGGTTGCGCGTCCAGCACTCAATACATTTGGACTTGTGCTGGTGTAGTTGGCCCCCGTCACTTTTCCTGTGCCATCCACCGTAGCTGGATTGCCGTTTCCAAAATAGCCATTTCCGTCAGTTCCGGATGCAGTTGAAGAGGCATAGGCTTCGTTGGCATCCGCGCAACCATCCCCGTCGGAGTCTAGGTCGAGGCTGTTTGGTATTCCGTCGCCATCGAAGTCTGGGCAGCCAATCGGCGTTATTGAAATATCATCAATGGAGAAATCATTGCCACTGGCATTAACGGAAACATTCTTTAAAATAAATGATACCGTTTGATTGCTTGTTGACGTATAATCCACCGTGGTCAATTTCCAGCCTAATGAATTTTGTGGGCCTGTATTGGCCGATGCTAAAACTACGTTTCCAGAAGAAACCACCTCAGCAGCTAATTGATAATCATTGGCTGCGGAAGCCGCTTGATGCCAGAACGAAATCCTATATTTTGCCCCTCTGAGCAAATCAATGTTTTCCCGATAAAAAGTACCAATTGTTGTACTTCCATTTACAGCTAAATAAGCATCCGTCGATGTTCCAGTTGTATGGCCAGGATATCTCCAAAAGTTTGCAGCCGGATGGTATGCCGTTCCTTGATTGACAATCGCATATTGGGCAGCGCCAGAATTAGACCCCGAGTATACATATCCTCCAGTAACTGTGGTATTTGCTGTGTTTCTTGGGGCTGCTGCCGTTCCAAACGTACCATTCGATTCATTGATGTTCAACTGGTTTACAGGGCATTCAGCGGTATCTAAAATACCATCGTTATCATCATCTACGTCATCCACATCTGCCACACCATCAAAATCTGAATCTAAACATGCTTTACTTGCGGCATCGATTGCCCGTGCATATTGGTATGTTCGCGCATAAAGCCCACTTCCAGGCGTTGTTTCAATGGCATCGGCAAAACCATTCGTACCATAAGAGCCTGAAACGGTCGATTCTGTCAGTGTTGAAACGGTTTTTGCCTCCACAGCATCGAAACAGCCATCGCCGTCGGAATCTAAATCGCGTATGTTAGGAACGCCATCGCCATCGGTATCACATACGGGAGCAAGAGGTAAATTTGAGAACGTCCACGTGGCTGTATTTCCCGCATAAGCTGGAGATGTTAAATACGAATTAGTCGTATTATACGCACTGGAAACGTTCTGCTGATCCCATCTGCCAGTCAACATAAAACCACCCGTATTGGTTGAATTATTATCTATCACATAAGTGTTGACCCCATTTGTTAGTAGCATGGCATCCGCAAATACATAGGTTGCGGACGTTGATGCCGTAGGCGCAATTCGAACAGTAACGGTGTTTGCTGTGCTTGGTTGAATGTTGGTCGCAACTAATTTCCAATTTGAAATGGAGTTGAACGAAAAGGCATTCGGAGCCACCCCATTTGTTCGTTGGTCTAACAGGACATCTTGACTGCTTAAGCCAGTAATATTCACAGGAACATTTGAAGCAATATACCCGGAAGGGTAATTATAGGTATACAAGGTATACGCAGGAGAAGCGCATTCTACGGTATCCAACACGCCATCGTTATCATCATCTAGATCATACACATCAGCAACGCCGTCTGAATCTGTATCTATACATGCTTTTACGTTCGCATTTAAGGCAAATTCGTAACTATAGGTACTTTTGTAAACGCCAGATCCTGCTGTGGTTTCCAATCCATCCGCAAAGCCATTCGCGCCCCAAGATGCTGGAATAGTTGTGGCTGTCAGTTTATCACCACTTGCTACTCCAGAGGTAGAAACCGCCGTTGTCCCTGCCTCCACGGCATCACTACATCCGTCGCCATCTGAATCCAAATCCCGACTATTTATAATTCCATCTCCATCTGTATCACACGTAGTAGACGATTGCGTGCCAATAAATACATTGTCAACCCCGAAATCATCACTCGTAGCCGAGAAACCAAAACTTAAGGTATTCGAATTACTTAGCACTGATTTTGGAACCTTAACAATAAGTTTTGTGGTAGGCACATTATTGGACACAATGTTTACACTTGAAACATTGACTGATGCGCCATTTTTAGCCACTACACTTGCAGTCGTTCCTCCACTCGGATTGCTTATGGTAGCATAAATCGTGTTGTTTAAAATCACATCCATGGATGCGGTAGTTGCACTTGTTATATCCCAACCATATCCATTGGTGTTAAAATCAAAACTTACATCTACCGTACTTACTTCTGCATTGATAACAGGCCTACCAAAAGTTTGCGTAAGCAAATCGTTCGATACATTTTCAGCAGAATTCCATAGAAATCCAGGAGCATAATGCACCCAGTTAGCACTCCCCGTCCAACCCGTTTTATTTGTGTCGAATGTACCGTTTACTAAAATATTCGTAACGTTAGACGGGCATTCTACTAAATCGAGTACTCCGTCATTATCATCATCTAGGTCTACTAAATCTGGAACCCCATCTGAATCGGTATCTCGACAAGCACTTACGGTCGCATCGGTCGCAAATGAGTAGGAATAGGTCCCCGAATAGATACCGCTTTCAGAAGGGCTTTCAATCGGATTCGCAAAACCATTATCACCATAAGGGCCGGCTGCAACCGCATTGGCAACACTGGTAGTTACATTTACACCATTTACTTTATTTGTCACCGAGCCAGCGTTCAATGTGCCGATAACTCCGGCGTCTTTTGCATCAGGGCAATTATCTCCATCCGAATCTAAATCTAAGCGATTCGGAATTCCATCGCCGTCAGTATCTAGGTCTTGACAAACTAATGAAGCCGTATTATTGCCATCAGATAGCACTAGATTCGTGAAGGTAATCGGCGAAACGGCTGAAACGACTAATTTATAGGCTGAGTTTACACCTTGGAATCCTGCCATTTGTGCACCATTTATGCTTGCCGTTACATACCCCGTCGCGGAGATATCAATACGGTATTCATCATTGGCAGCGGACGAATTACTAAATGTCCAGGCACTCGGGAAATATCCGTAATCAGTTGCCCCGGCTGGGTAGAATTTATATGATCCGTCATTCCAGTTCGTTGGTGTTCTGGCTGCATTAACAGGAATAAGACCAAACATCGCGGTACCGGTTGTTGGGCTTAGGCGCCTGAACGACATCGAAATCGGTAAGGTGAAATTTTGATCGGAATACGATGAAATCCAAGATCCCGAAGTAGCTGAAGTTAAGGAATTCGTTGTTCTTGCCGTAACTGCGCTGCCACCAAATGTGATTCTGGAAATATCCATTCCGACACTTTGGCAATTTGCTTGCTCGGATATGTCTAAAATTCCGTCGTTATCATCATCGATATCCAATAAATCCCCTAAGCCGTCATTATCCGAATCTAAACATGCGTTTAGCGTAGACGATATCGCAAATCTATAGACATAGGTTCCGTTGTAAATACCATTATCGGTAACCGTTTCTAGCGCATCGGCAAATCCATTTAAACCGTATGGACTTGCCACAACTCCTGGTGCCGTTGTGGTGTTCGAGGACGTTCCTGCTTCTTTGGCATCGGAACATCCATCCCCATCGGAATCTAAATCCAGGTGATTGAGTTTGCCATCCGTGTCGGGATCACTTACGCAAGTCGCTTTGGGATACATGCTTGCCTGATAGTTTGTTGGCAAAACAAGACTCAACTCGGTCACCCCTCCATAAAAGGAAACACCCGCGACTCCGGTGATGCGGAAAAGGCCATACTTAACGGTCGGGTTCAGGGTATTGGAAACAGTAAAGGATCCTGCTGCCGCAGTTGAACTTACAGGACCAGATAAATCCACCCAAGTAGCTCCATTATCTAAGCTTCCTTGTAATTTAAAGGTATTACTTGCGCCATTCGAAATGGCCCAGTTCTCCAAATCCATTTTCACGCCGCTAATGGCAATCGGACCTACGACATTTGGGGTGATTCTAAAAATGTCTTTATTTACCCAGTTGATACTTGGATTGAATGCTGAAAAGGTGCTAGAATTATTATCTAATGCCCGGCTAGGTATGTTGTTATTATAAATATCTAAGTCCGTAGTCAGACTGGCCGGAATATTAGCCTCAAGGGTAGAAGTAAAACAAGTAGGCGATTCGATAGCATCCAAAATTCCATCGTTATCATCATCCACATCAAAGATGTCTTTTACGCCGTCAGTATCCGTATCGGTACAGGTATTGAATACAGCGTTATTCGCATAATAGTATGTATAAACACCTGTATATTGCCCATTTTCTGAAGTTTCAAGTGCATCTGCAAAACCATTGGCACCATAGTCGCCATTGGCAATTGTATTCGCCACGCCAGTCGTTGTCGTATTTGAACTACCTACTTTATTGATAATGCTTCCTGAATTTAACGTACCGGTAACGCTGGCTTCATTAGCATCTGGACAACCATCGCCATCCGAATCTAGATCTAAGTGATTCGGGATTCCGTCCCCATCGGTATCAACGGTACAGCTGACCTTTTGGTTAAGACTCGCTTGGTAATTGGCAGGCATCACTAGACTCATTTCATGCACGCCACCATAAAAGGATACCCCAGCTACACCGATGATACGGAATAAACCATATTTTACCGTTGGATTTAGGTTATTGGTAATGGTAAATGTAGACGTTCCAGTCGAAGCTACTGCGCCAGATAAATCAGTCCAGGTCGCCCCATTATCTCCACTACCTTGTAATTTAAACGTATTGGCTGTTGAACTAGAAAGCGCCCAATTGAATAAATCCAACTTCACGCCACTAATGGCGATATTACCTAGCACATTAGGTTTAAATCTAAACAGCTCTTTATTCACCCAATTTATAGATGGATTAAATGCAGAATAAGTGGTGAGATCGTTATCTGATGCTCTGGTGATCACATTACCATTGTAAATAGCAATTTCAGTGCTTAAAACAGTAACGGAACTTGCTTCGGTCGCGGTACTAAAACATGTTGGAGATTCAATCGCATCTAATACACCGTCGTTATCATCATCTAAATCCAAAATGTCGCGTACACTATCCCCATCTGAGTCTGCACATGCGTTGATATTCCTATTTATAGCATAACTTAAATAAGTAGAAGAATAATTTACTGTTCCTGTAGAGGACCTTTCATAGTCATTCAACAAGCCATTTTGATTGGCATCTGTTCCTGTTGGAAAAATAGAGGTACTCGTTGCTGTGATTGAACTTCCAGCTTCTATCGCATCGCTACAACCATCACCATCGGAATCTAAATCTAAATAGTTCGGTTTGCCATCATTATCCATATCTGGACAGGTCGTGATTTCTGGATTGGCCGGGTTAGTTAATCTGACATCCGTAAACTGCATGGTTGTCAATCCCGAAACTGCAAATTTGTATGAGGCAAAAGCACCTTGAAAAGCACGAACTTGTATCCCATTAATTCGAACCGTCACAAAACCGGTTGACGAAATATCGATGCTGTATTCGTCACTTGGCGAAGTGGCTTGCGTGAAATTCCAAGAGGCACCAAAGTACCCATTCACATCTGCGCCCAGAAAGTAAAATTTATATCCTGTATCAGACCAACTACTCGGAGTTAAGGTTGCGTTTGATGGAACTAAACCTATCATGGCAGTATTGCCAGAAACGGGGCGTTTGAACTTTAGTGAAATAGGTAAAGAAAAATTCTCATTCGAATAGGAGGATAGCCAGCTGTTCGTATTGGACGAAGTAATGGTAGTAGCAGTACGCCCAGTAACAGCGGTTCCTGAAAATGGTATGGTGGTAATACTTTTGCCCGTGTAAACACAATCTGCTTGCTCGACAGTATCCAGCACACCATCATTATCGTCGTCTATATCAAATACATCTGTAATGCCGTCACTATCAGAATCGGTACATGCATTAACCGCTGGATTAAGGGCATAATTTACATAGGAAGAAGTATAAGAAGTAAGCCCGCTTTCAGAAGTGGCTTCTAATCCATCCGCTAAACCGTTAGCTCCGTATGGTCCATTCGCTTGGGCAAAATTGACAGATGGAGTGCTTGTCAAAGTGCCATTAACTAGATTTCGAATGGTCCCGGCATTAAGCGTTCCTGTTACGCCCGATTCTCTGGCATCAGGACATCCATCTCCATCACTTTCTAAATCTAGCCCGTTTGGAATACCATCTCCATCTAAATCGCAATTAACAGGATTTACTACGCCATAATCGCCCGAAACAAAGGTTTGTCCGATTACCGCCTGTCCTATTTGGAACGTATTAGTCGAATTTGTATTTAAATTAACCGTATTAAAGAAACCATTGCGTAAACGCATTTCTTCCAGAACACCATTAGACGTTCTTTTTCCATAAAGCGTCACCGCGCCATTTCTATCGATATAAAGTCTGGCCAAAGGCGAGGCCTGATTTCCTGCAATATCCCAAACGGCACCGTAGGTGGTACCATCCAAAAACTCAACGAGCGAATTCGAATAATTGGGTGCAAAGAATTCTAACTCTGATGGATTAACAATGTGATTGCCATTGATACGTACGTTGAACGAATTGTCCAATGACCAAATATTAACAACCAAGCCATCCGGAGCTGCCGGGAATGTTTGTTGGGCCGATGACCCATTGCTCACAGTAAAACTTCGCGCATCATAGATTAACCTATTGATATCAAATGGCGCACATTCTTGGGTATCTAAAATTCCGTCATTGTCATCGTCTAAATCCACCAAATCTGTAACAGTGTCTCCATCGGTATCTGCACAAGCATTGATACTTGCCAAGCGCGCATTGGTAAAATTGACCGCAGTACCATAAATTCCATTATCGGCAACAGTCTCTAGGTTATCGGCAAAACCATTCGTGCCGTAATTACCTGCTGCTATGGCATTAGCGACTCCGGCAGTTGTAACATTCGATCCATTCACCCGATTGATGACATCCCCCGTCGTTAGAGTTCCAGCCACCCCCGATTCTCTGGCATCGGTACATCCGTCGCCATCGCTATCTAAATCTAATCTGTTAGGTATACCATCTCCATCCGTATCTGAATCGATACAACTCCTTTCGGTAAAATAGGCTTCTTGAATCCAGCCTGAAACAGTGCCTTTATTTGTGGTGCCAAAAATTCGGTACCGCGAATACGCGTTAAAGTTACTTGCTAAATTAAATTTATATGAATTGGTGGATCCACTTTTAGGAGTAGAAGTGGCGAAAGTTTGATTTGTAGCTAGGTCGTTCCAAGCATAACCATCCCAACCTTGAATACTATATCTGCCTGATCCTAATGGGGTTGTATTAGCTTGAGCTGTAAGCTCAATGAGGCTTAAAATTTTAGGCGCCGGAAGATTAAATTGAAAAATCGTTTGATTTAAAAATTCACCACTTGCATTAGAATTGGAGTAGGCAATTACGCTTTCCGAATCATCCAATAAATTAGCTAGGGTGACGGCACCATTAAATAGCCAACTAACTGTTGAAGAAACCGTGACACCTGTTTTAGGCATGATGCTCAAAGAGCAATTAATTTCTAGGCCGTCTAAAACTCCGTCATTGTCGTCATCAATATCAATGACATCTTTTACACCATCGCCATCCGAATCCGAACACGCATTAACTAAACCATCTACTGCGTAAACAGCATACTTTAGCGCATAATTGATAGTTCCCGCAGATGCTCCTTCCACCGTATCACTTAGTCCATTCGAATTGGCATCATTCGTTGGGCTCACAAACTGAAACTGAAAATTCGCTGTGGTGCTAGTCGTCGCTCCGGCCTCAGCGGCGTCACTACACCCATCTCCGTCGGAATCCAAATCTTGGTGGTTCAGCCTACCATCTGAATCGGTATCATTTGTACAAACAGATTTGGGATTTGCGCTAGGTTGATAGGTCGGCAAGGTTTCAAAATACACTTCATTGGAATATCCATTTGCATTTACTCCACCTCCAGAAGCCCAATAAATTCGGTAATACAGGTATTTTCCACTATTTGACGTGACTGAAAATGTATTCGCATTAATCGTACCAGCAACACCGGGAACTGACGTAACTGCTGCATATCCTGAGCCTAAATTGGTCCACGCCGCATTGTCATTCGACCCTTGCAATTCAATGGTCGTTCCTGTGTTAAAATGTGTATTCGCGTTTACATATCCGAGATAAATGGTTTTCAGTTCAACGGGCATTGGCATTTTAAATGCATATACCGTTCTAGCTGCAGTAGTGGAGGCGTTGAAATTTACGGCATAACTTCCGCCGCCGGTCCCATTGTCTCCATCAACTAATTTATTCGGGCTTTTATAGGTCGCACTCATGGATAGACCTGTGGAAACCTCAACGTCGTTGCGGGCACCCGATAACCATTCGCTTGCCTCGTAAAAACAACTTGGAGACTCAAAAGCATCTAATACGCCGTCGTTGTCATCGTCTATGTCCACCACATCTGGGATGTTATCCTGGTCTAAATCGGCGCAGGCTGCATAGTTTTTAGATGTAGCAAATATATAGTTATAGCTTCCCGTGTATACACCACTTTCCGATGATGTTTCCACAGAATTACCAAATCCATTAGGGCCAAAAGTGGCCGAGGCAGAAGTAATCGTATTAATAACCGCGTTCTGAAGGGTCGTTGTGGTTGTTCCAGAAGTGATCGTTGCGCCAACTAAATTTACGGCCTGCCCTGAGGTTAATAAAGCAGTAGATATGCCAGCTTCTAATGCATCAGCGCAACCGTCGCCATCCGAGTCTAAATCCAGGCGATTCGGAACTCCGTCCCCATCGGTATCCATGTCTATGGCGCCACATAAGGCTCTAAATTCTCCCAGGAACATATTATAGGCCGCATTTACTGTTTGGCCAACCGTGCTAACTTGGTTAAGGCTATTCTCGCTAATATCATACCAGCCATTAAGTATATTTAATTTTAACTTGGTTACATTTTTAAAGGTACGTGGGAAATAAAATACCTGCGCACCGGGTAGTGATCCACTGCCGTTGGGTTGCGAAGTTGTATAAACTCCTGTCGTAAATACTTGACCATTATTAAAGGTTATTTCGACGGTGAAATCTTTAGGTGGCGCATCGCCCCCGCCATAGTTATTTGCATCTGGCGCCCATAATACAACCCCGCCTAAGTTGGCACGGGAAGCCAATGTATATTCAATAAAACCAGACGTCAACGGCTCCTTCAATAACCATGAATCAGCTAATGTTGAGGGGGCGGTAACTGTCGCTGAAAGTCCAGAACCAAAAAAACCAGAACCATCAATGGTATAACTTGCTGTATTTCCACCATATACCGGACTTGAGGTGGCAGAGGCAGGTGTAATTAAAACTGAACTCCCACAATCCTGAGATTCAGCCGAATCTAATATTCCATCATTATCATCATCCATGTCATTAACATCGCCCACGCCATCGCTATCCGAATCCAAACATCCGTTAAGCGCCGCATCTACTGCAAAGGACCCATAAGTTGACGCATAATTAATTGTTCCTGCAGTTGCTCCTTCTTTTGAATCAATTAATCCATTATTATTCGCATCATTCGTTGGGCTCACAAAGGAGAATTGGAAGTTGGCCGTATTACTCGTCGTCGCCCCTGCTTCCAATGCATCACTACAGCCATCAGCATCTGAATCGGCATCCAAATGATTTAACTTGCCATCCGCATCCGTGTCATTTGTACAAGAGACTTTCGGATTTAAGCTGGCTTGATAAGTTGGCGGGGTTTCAAAATACACTTCATTCGCATAACCACTCGCATTAATTCCTCCTCCAGAAACCCAATAAATTCGGTAGTACATGTACTTGCCGGAATTTTGCGTTACGGTAAACGTATTCGCATTAATGGTTCCTGTTACACCGGGAACGGCGGTGACAACACCATAGGTGTTTCCGCTTAATACGGTCCATGAAGAATTATCATTTGAGCCTTCGAGACGCAATAAAGTATTTGCATTAAAGTGGGTATTCGCATTCACATAGCCAACATAAATGGTTTTCAGCTCCACGGGCATGGGCATGCTGAACGAATAAACAGGTCGGGCGGCCGCTGTTGTCGCGTTAAAAATAACGGCATAGCTCGACCCTCCTACCCCATTATCCCCGTCCACTAAGTTGTTGGGGGAATTATAAGAGGCATTCATCGCTAAGGGTGTAGAAACCCGAATGCTTGATCGTGCAGCTGATAGCCATTCACCTGATGTATAAAAACAAAATGGAGATTCCGTGGCATCTAAAACCCCATCATTATCATCGTCAATATCTGAAACGTCTTTGATCCCATCTCCATCCGTATCCGCACAAACAGTAAAGCTGTTATTTAGCGCATATAGGCTATAATTATTTGGATAATTTATAACTCCGTTATCCGCAACCGTTTCGACACCGTTTGCGAGTCCATTTGTTCCGTAGGGGCCTGCGGCAATCGCGCCGGGTAGTGTATTGGTAGAGGTAACGGCTCCACTAATGCCATTTTTCACGGAACCTGGACTTAAGGTACCCGAAACACCTGATTCTGTGGCATCAGGACAGCCGTCGCCATCTGAATCTAGGTCAAGGTGGTTGAAAACGCCATCATTATCCGTATCACAATTAAGCGAAGTCGACGCATTATAAACGTCATTAAAAATCGTGGCGATTTTATTCTGATTGGTTGGATACCAAGGTGCCCCCTGTGTTATGGTGCCGTCCACAAACCAAGCAACAAAACGATTTTTATCTGTTGTCCCCGGCAATTGCTTCATCCCTGCAAGGGCGGATCCACTAACCGTAGGAGAATAAAATAGGATGTCACTAACAGCAACATTCACCATCGGGAAATAATTGTTCCCCACCAACGAAGCGGTAGAAATTAGATTTGCATAACTGTTTTGCTGATTCAAAGGAAAGACTTCATTTGATGCTGCATTTGAACCCGACAATCGATAATTTGTACCAAATACGGTATTCAATAGATTGACCAATCCATTTTGGTTACCAGCCACGCAACAGTTGTCAGATTGTATGATAAACGATTTACTAGTTTTGTTTTGAATCGCTGTAGTTAAGGCTGCCCAATGATTTGGATGAATGGCATTAAATGCTGCTCCACCAAAAATTACCATGTCGTAGCCATCGTAGAAACCTGCTGGAACCGTTGCTGATTCAATAATATTAGACTCTACGATAGTGGCTCCGGGCGCCTTATTGTTATTGAACTCATTAAATAAGCTCGACCGCATGGTAGAGAAATCTTCATTGGACCCGGCAAATAAAATATTATTCGGCTTTGTTATGCATTCTGCTGCATCTAAAATTCCGTCGTTATCGTCGTCAATGTCTATTAAATCAGATACACTATCTCCATCTGAATCCACTCCAGTACAGGTATTCAAATTAGCGGATAAAGTATAATTTGAATACGAGGAAGTGTAGTTTAGGATTCCACTTTCTGCTACAGTTTCAATCCCGTCTGCTAATCCATTTGCACCATACGAATTAGCAAGGCCTGCAACTGCACCGGTAGTACTCGTTGTCGTTGTAACAACTCCACCGTTAGCCCCATTTTTTACATCTCCATTACGTAAGGTTCCAGGAACGCCTGATTCTCTAGCGTCAGGACAAGCGTCCCCATCAGCATCAAGATCTAAATGGTTAGGCAGGCCATCGTTGTCAGTATCACAAACTTCATATAACGCATCAGAAGAAACAGACACACTGGCATTTTGCATGGGAGATGCTACGCCCGTATTCTGAAATTGTAAATCCTGGCTTGTGGCCGATGCGGTAAAAGTGATGAAACGCGTTTCCCAGGCACAACCTAAGCTAGGTCTATATTGATCAATGACTGTCGTGCCTAATTTAACCGTTATTTGGCCTAATGCAGCTGTGGCAGCAAATTGGGCATAATACACTTTCAGCATATACGTTTTGCCGACCACCAAATTAGTGAGTGTGGTTTTAAATGCTTCTTGTGTATTGGAATAAAAGTTTACCCAAGATGTGTGGCCATTAGGTGCGGCTGGCGCAACACCTGAACAACCGCTAATCCAACCGCCGTAAATAGATGATGCAGTCGTGGCGATGTCAGGAGAAGAATTCGAAATAGTCCAGCCTGATGGAACTGTAAACTCTCTAACACCAGCAATCGTATTCGTTGCGGGCAAAGCAATACTTGATTTACAATATTCATCTGTATCTGGAATACCGTCATTATCATCATCTAAATCGATTGAATTAATGATTCCGTCCCCGTCAAAATCACCAGAAGGTGCCGTGTTCTGAGCGAACGCAGCTGGACTAAAATTTAATATAAGTACAAGTGCAAGCAAGACCTGCGCAAGCGCAAAACGAAACGTTGTTTGGGAAACGTCCTTCATACGGGGCATACATTTTTAAAACTATGTGGCGCGCGCAGAACCCAGTAAATGGAAATTACGGCAAACAAAGAAATAAAAATGAGACAGGGAGATATGTCAAGAAAAATGCCCGATACAGAAGTTGGACTAATTTATTTGACTAAAATACTCCTTAGGCGTGCAGCCTTTGGCCTTCCGGAAAGCAGTGTAAAAACTTTGGCGAGATCCAAAACCTGCTGATTCAGCTAATGTTTCAATGGATGATTTGGCGTCGTATTTAGGGTCCAACATCCGCTTTTCTAAGTATTGAATTCGATAGTTATTCAAGTAATCGCGAAATGAAATGTTATGCACATATTTTACCGCTTGGCCGATTTGTCGGTGCGGATGCCCCGTCAACGAACCCAATAATTCAGCGCTCAATTGCGAATTCAAAAACACTTCGGTCGACCTAAAATAGTCCTCAATCTTAGCGGCTAGTTCTTTTAACCGTTCTTCATCCTGTTCCGTCATAACCGCGGGTTTCGCAGCAAACTCTTCCTCTGTTCCGCGTAATTGCTCCGCTAAAATGCGCACATCCAGTAATTTTGGATTAATCGCGAGGAAGAAAAGGTTGAAGACAAATTCAGCAATCAACAGGTAATCTGTGGAAATAAATGAGGCCTTGCCTTGACCCGTAAAAATGAAGGTATACCAAATATAAAACACGGTGCTCAGCCGAAAAACCAAAATTCCAATGATCCAAAAATGAAACATACCTCGTTGGAATAAGATTTGATTTTCCTTTTTCCTGCGGAAAATAAGGTAATAGTAAACCATGGCGATGTAGAAAATTACATACATCACCAACTTCGCATAAATATGTATGATGGGATCGAACCACATAAATTGGGGGCTGTAGGCAAAGTAGTCACCCTGTGTGTGCATCCATTTAATTTCCTGAATTTTGACAGCTTTTGAACTTAGGTAGAATGGAAGGTTCTCAATAGTTTGAAGTAGGAAGGGAATAAATAGTAAGAAATGGGTCCATTTGAGTTTGGCATTGGGATGAAATAAATACCAAATAAATAAAAAGTTCAGTGGAGGCAGCGTGTAAAAAAGCGGTGCTAAAGTCCGAAAGAAATAAGGGGTTTCTATAATGTTTTCTGGTAACAGAAAATAGGCCGCAACCACTAAATAAGCGAGTACTAAAAATTGAACTGCCAGCACCTTCGCAACAATCAACTTGCCTTTGCGCAACAAAAAGTTTAGGCCAAAGAGCACGCAGAGTGAACTCACCAAAGAAAAGAAATAAAGCGGCCAGATATTATTTGACATGTAGAACAAGCATTATACCAACAAAAAAGCAAAAGTTGGACAATAGCTTCTGTAACAATTTTGGTTCGAAACAAAAATTTGACAATTAATAAATGCGGTTATTCTGCCTCATTTGAACCAAAATACTTGCCGGGGCTTGTTTGGTATAGGCGATTCGTTGCGTTAGATAATCCTTGGCGAGAGCCAAATCCGCCAGACTCAGCAAGCACCTCAAGTGAATAAGAACGCCAAGCATCATTTGATTTTCGTTTCTCCACGAGGTATTGAATTCGCCAGGTATTGATAAAATCGGGGAAGCTGAGACCATAAACATACGAGATCGTGCGCGACAGCTCCCGCACGGAAATTTGGAGACGATTGGCCACATGTTCTTGTACCAGCTGCGGATTAAGGAAGATCGCATCTTCCTCCAAAATTTGCTCAAGATTAATGGAAATTTGTTGGTATTTCTGAAGTTTCTGTAGATTCTCATCTGCTTCCGGTATCCGATCGCCATCGTTCAGTCGGTGTACCAGCGAAGTAAATTGCGGGCCGTCTAACAAATACGGATATAGAAAAACAACGATGACATTGAAGGTTGCATCGAGGTGCATCAATAAATCTGCATAAGAAAAATTAAGATTATTGAAACTGATTTTTCCTGTTGCATAGGCAATCACACAGATCAAGGAAACGAAGCGAATCGTCGCGTCTGCGATGAGCCAGTTAAGAATAAGTTTGTTTTTTTGGTAAAAGGCCTTTGAATTTTGGGAGATGAATTTGGCTAGTAAAATGATGCCCGCAATGGCGTATCCGCCGACAGATGCCAACTTAAGCAGGGATATAATTTTGATTGGAACAATACCCGCATGACTTACATAGTTAACGAGAGATTGCGCCTGAAATACCTGATGGATTTCTTCCAATTTATTTTCCACTGGACCCAAATAGAACGGCATTAATTCCAGGGCGTGTAATACAAAAGGCAGAAAGTGTAAACAATGCCAGCGTGTAAATTTTTTATTGGGTGTTAGAATATAACGTAAAAAAAGAAGTGCCAAAGGCCCGAACAAGAAATGAAACGGGGATAAGACGCGAAAAAGGTGCGGATACTGCGTTATACGCCCATCTGTGGCATAATAAGAAAGAAATAGTCGAATACCAAAAGCAATAAAATAGAAGCCTAAAAATTTAGACGCAGCATGACCTTTTCGCAGTACCAAATTGAACCCAAAAATCCACAGCAGTGTGGATAGGACGAAATAGTAAACATATTCAACGGTATATTGCAATGGTGTTGTTGTTTTGTTTTGTTTGCGGTGAAGGTAATGAGGAACCTTTTAATAACAAAAAACCCAATCGAAAAAATCGATTGGGTTTCTACTACTCCTTGTTCTAAAATACATTTTATGTAGCCATTACTCGGGTAAATTCCCCCAAGTCAAAAAATATCTCGTCGGATACCTTAAACCGTTCCCAGCGTATTTCAAACAACTGAAAATCCTCTAAATTCAAGGTATGTGTCATCCGAATTTTTTTGCCTTCTTGCAGCAAAAAATTAATAATAAGCCTTCCGCTCAATTGGTCATATTCCAATTCGGAAGAGCCAATTTGATTTCCCATCAAAAACGTCACGCGAGATTGCTCACGGATGCGATAACATTTCATGCGAATTCTGCTTATCGGAAAACAAAGAAATAGAAATATTTATATACGTTATGTAAACGATTCGGCAGAAAACAGAAATTTGACAAAGAAACAAAGTCGCTAGTCGCTAGTCACTAGTCGTCAGTCAAACTAGACGTTGGACGTTAGACATCAGACGCTGGACGCTGGATATCAGTCCGAAGGGAATTAGTCCGGAGAATACTTTTACACATGTCTAACGTCCAGCGTCTAACGTCTAGTGTCTAGTTGGACTGATAATCTATCATTCAGTCAAAAACAGAATAGCTAATGCATCCTTCGAGACGTAATTTTGGGTTATAACTTTAAATCCTAACCCATGAACACGCTCGAACTTATATGTAAAAAAACATTACATTTGAATATGAAAAAATCAATTCAAATTCTACCAAAAGACCAAAAAGAATTGGAGCTAATATCAAAATGGCTTTTGGATAATAATATCACTTTTGAAGAATTTGAATCTTCATATAATGCCGAAATAGTTAACAAGGTGTTAGGCGGAATGAAAGACGTGGAAAATGGAAATTACACGAATTTCTCTCCGGATTTATTGTGGAAATAAAACTTTCTGCACAAGCGTTAACTGATCTTGCTCATTGGAAATCCACAAATCAAAAATCAATTTTAAAGCGGATTGAATTACTAATTGATTCAATTGAAAAAAACCCATATGAAGGCATCGGAAAGCCTGAAAAACTTAAACATGTTTTAACGGGTTTTTGGTCCAGAAGAATTACAGATAAACACCGCCTAATTTATAGCGTTCATCCGGATCAAATTTTAATCTTGAATCTTAGGGGGCATTATAAAAATTGAGAACTGAGCGCCAAGATATTTATAAAAGTATCTTTCGGACTGATGACTTCGGACTGTAGCCGCGAAGTATCGCGTCTCAACATTTCGGAATAAAGACTGCTACCCTCCGGACTATTTCCCTCCGGACTGACCACTGACTACTAGCGACTGACGACTAGTGACTAGCGACTATTTTCCCTACCTTTGCCCCCATGTCCTGGATAAAAGAATTTAAAGCCTTCGCCATTAAAGGAAATGTCATCGAACTTTCCGTGGCCGTCGTGATCGGAGCAGCGTTTTCGAGCATCATTAATTCATTGGTAGAAGACGTGATTACGCCACTTATATTAGCCCCGGCAACCCATGCAGCGGGCGTGGCCGACATCGACAAGCTTTCCTGGGGTGCTGTCAAATATGGCAAATCTCTTGCCGCAACCATCCAGTTTTTGATGATTGCCTTTGTGTTGTTTTTGGCAATTAAGGGGATAAATAAATTGAAAATCACCGACGAACCCAAGGATGAGAGCCTGAGTTCCACCGACAAATTGCTGACCGAAATTCGGGATCAACTCAAGAAACAAGGGAAAAATTAATTCGCCGAAAAGGCGCGTAAACCATCCGCAATGACACGGTCATTCGATAACCGAGGGACTTTGTTTTGGCCACCCAACTTACCCTGCGATTTCATGTAATCAATGAATGCATTCGGCGCCAAAATCGTCAATTCCAATCCGCGCAACACCTTGCCCGTAATCAAATCTTGGTAGTAAATATTTTGGGCACGCATAGAGGCCTCTAATATGGCTTGAAATCCTGCTTTGTCGGCAAAGTGGCCAGATAGTTCCACCAACCACTCATGGTGCGGCAAATCGCCTTTTTCGGGGTTTACTTGGGGGGCAACGGTGAACTCCACCAGCTGCACGTCGGGATAGGCCTTGCGCGCCTCAGCCATCGCGCGTTCCACTTCCTCCGCAATCACATGTTCCCCAAAAGCCGAAATAAAATGCTTAATTCTTCCCGTCACCACAATACGGAATGGATTCAAGGACACAAATTTGACCGTGTCCCCAATCGAATAAGACCACAAACCTGCATTCGTAGACATCAATAACGCATAATTTACGCCCAACTGCACCTCCGCTAATGAGAGTCGCTTCGGCGCTGCGGTGAAATAGGTTTCCGTGGGAACAAACTCATAAAAAATTCCGCCATCCACATTCAGCAATAAACCCTCCTCACCAGTCGAATCCTGAAATGCGATGAATCCCTCCGACGCCGGATATGTCTCTACCACATCAATATCCCGTCCAATCGACTCCATTATTTTTTGTCGGTAAGGTTCAAAATTCACCCCACCCGTCACAAACAGTTGAAAATCAGGAAATAAATCACCTATTTTTTGGCCCGACTGCACCTCCAAGCGATCAAAATACATCTGTACCCAAGGCGGAATTCCAGATATCAATCCCATCCGTTGGTCTATTGTCTCCCCCACAATCGCGGACAATTTCTCCTCCCAATCATCAATGCAATTCGTTGCATACGTTGGCAATTGATTCCCGCGCAAATAACCCGGAACATGGTGATTCACAATACCCGAAAGCCGACCCGTAGGTATCCCATTTTTCGTTTCCAACTCCGGAGAACCCGATAGAAAAATCAATTTTTGATCCAAAAAGGCCGCATTTCCGGAGTGGTGTACGTAATGCAATAAGGCATCACGCGCGCCAGCAATATGAAAAGGCATGGATTCCTTCGAAATAGGTATGTATTTCGCACCCGAGGTGGTGCCTGATGTCTTCGCAAAATAGGCCGGTTTGCCAGGCCATAATATGTCCGGTGATCCTAAAACCATCTCGTCGATGTAAGTCTTTAAATCCTCATATTCCGCAATAGGAACACGGATTTTATACTCTAAATAATTTCGGATCTTGTCGAATTCGTAGGCTTGACCAAAGATTGTTTTTTCGGCTTTCTTCAGGTTTTCTTTCAACCAATTTTCCTGAATTTGAACCGCCTGGGCATGCGAACGCTGATGCTGTTTCACGATGCGTTTGGCAAATGGTTTCGCGAAAAATGACCGAATTCCCATACTCTTTTACTTAAATACGCCCTCTGGATCAGGCATTTTTTCCGCTAACAATTGGCCTAAACTAATATCAAGCTGCGTGATGTCCAGCTTCCTGCAGGTATGTAAATACGTCCATGCATCCGCATAGCGCTCCTGCAAATACGCCACTTGCGCCCGCTTCATCCACGCCATCCCATATCCGGGTTGTTGGCGCAACGCAATCGCCAAATGCTCCTCTACCCCATCCAACGTTCCACATTCCATTTGCTTCAAATAACAACTCAATTGAACCACCGCTAAGTCGACACGCAAGATCGCCTGCGCCGTATCCAAACTCAATCCTTTTTCTAAAAATTCAATGGCTTTAGGAAAATCTTTGCGCTGAAAGGTGATGACACCGAGGCCCCAATAGGCATCCACCGACTGGTCATTCAAGGCATGCAATAAGTTAAACCGGTAGGTTGCCGTATCTAATTTTCCGGCGGTTACATACTCCCAAGCGCGTTCCACGAAGAAATCGCTTGCCTCTTTCCGCGAGCCAAAACTCGCATCACAGGACTCCACAAACTGGGTTAGTTCCGCTTGATCTTTTTTAGACAGGGCTTTCTGCCCGTATAATGGCAAGTATTTTGCCTCTTTTTGCAAGGAGTCTAGAACGGCCGACTGTGCCGTAAAGCTTGCCAAAAAGCATAGTATCAGTAATCGTGTTTTCATCGGATGCAAATCTACCGTTTCTTTTTATTTGTCGTACCACCCGGACGAAATTTGGCATTTTTTCCTGGTCGGTTATTGCGCGGTGCCGGCTTAGGATCAAGCTTCGCGCCCCCCTTCGGTCCGGCCTTCGTCACCGCTTTGCGCGTAGGTACTTTTTTTCCACTCGCGCGGGCTTTGATGACCCACTTTTTCTCATGAAATGCGCCTTTGAAATCCGGATCCTCGCGCTTGCGCTGATCATCCACCGCACGCAACATATCTTGCTGCTCTAAAAAAGGCGTTTCTTCAATCAATATTCCTTCGGGTAATGGGGCAATCTCTATCTTCTGTTGGATGATTTCCTCAATCTTTGCCCAGTGATATTGCTCGGCCAAGGTGATAAATGTGATCGACTCCCCCACTTGCTCCGCACGTCCTGTCCGACCAATCCGATGCACATAGTCCTCATAAATTAGCGGCACATCAAAGTTGATGACATGCGACACCTTCGGAATATCAATGCCGCGTGACGCCACATCCGTCGTCACCAATACTTTCACCAATCCCTCGCGAAATTGTTGCATGGCATTGATCCGGGTATTTTGACCTTTATTCGAGTGAATCACCCGTACTTGATCCTCGGGTAAGACTTTACGAGTTAAGTATTTTTCTACTTGGTTTACAGCGTCCTTGCTCCGACAGAATATCATAACACGCTCAAATTGAGGTTGTTGCAAGAAGTATTCCAAGGCGTTAATTTTGGTTTTCAAGTTTTCCGCTTGAAACACATACTGTGTTACTTGGCTAGCAGGTGTCGCCTGAGGCGTCACTTCAATCCGTAAAGGAAACTCCAAAAACTCATGGGACAGGTTCTCCACTTTCTCCGGGAAGGTCGCTGAGAACAAACCATTTTGACGCTTTTTATAGGGGATCTTTTCTAAAATTTCGCGGATCTGCGGCATGAAACCCATGTCCATCATTTTGTCCGCTTCGTCTAAAATCAAGAACTTTAATTCTTTCACAACGATCGCATCTTTGCGATATAATTCTAAAAACCGACCGGGTGTAGAAACCAAAATGTCCACCCCCGCCTCTAGGGTTTGAATCTGCGTCTTTGGCCCTAATCCACCATACAGTGCCAATAAACGTAGGTCTGTAAACTGCGCCAAACCCACCATCACTTCATGGATTTGCATGACCAATTCACGCGTGGGAGCTAAGATAAGGGCTCGCGGATTTTTACCTTGGGCGTATTTAATGCGCATCAATAAAGGTAAGGCGTAGGCTGCCGTTTTACCTGTTCCCGTCTGGGCAATGCCTAACACATCATGCCCCTGCAACATCATGGGAATCGCCTGTTCCTGAATAGGAGTAGCTGAGGTGTAGCCCACGGCCTCGCAAGCGCGCTGCAATTGTGGGTTTAAGCCAAGTGATGCAAAATCAGTCATAAAGGGAATTCAATTCGTTCAGGCAAGCTGAACTTGACCGCACAAAGGTAGGCAAAATAAAATTCCCTACCTTTGAAACAAATTTTTGCTTCTATGCAGTCAATTTGGGTCAAACGCCTCCTGATCGGAATCTTGCTTTCCTTCGCTACGGGAAGTTTGGCCTCGTTGTTTTTATGGGGCTTGGAGGTGATTGCTTCGATGCGCCAACCCATGTGGCTATATGGATTACCGCTCGTGGGTATACTCTTTTACGTAGTTCGCTCCAGCTCGTGGGCGCAAATCAGTACCAAACAATTTATTGCTTCTCCCTCAGCCACAACATCGCCTGTGGCCACTCCATTTATTTTAGTTGCCACGTGGGTCAGCCACATCGTGGGCGCATCGGTCGGCCGTGAAGGAACGGCCATCATGATGGGCGGAAACTTGTCGGCCTATCTAAGTGAAAAATTTCAAGTCTCCTCAGAAGAAAAATCGATCTGGCTCCGCGCAGGAATGAGCGCAGGATTCGCTGCCGTTTTTGGAACTCCATTAGCCGGCTGCTTTTTCGGACTCGAGGTAGGGAAGGTGGGCAAAATTCATTGGCCTTCCTTTTTTGCGTGCATTGTCCTCGCATTTGCGGCCAATTTTGTCAGTCTCCACGTGTGGGGCACAAAACACGTTTTATACCCCCAGGTTTTTTTGCCACCTATTTCGGCCTCATTTTGGGCCAAATTAGCGTTTATTGGCCTATTTTTAGGTCTGATAGGGTTGATTTATACGCGCTTAGAATTGATTATTTTTTCTTTGTACGGGAAATTACCCATACAGCCGGCTCTCAAAGGGATTCTGGCGGGCTTAATTTTGCTCGGCCTATTTCAAATTTCCATATTTTCAGAATCGGTCGGATTGGGTTCTGAATTTTTACTCCGACCATTTTCAGACAAGTTTGATGGGTGGGAATTTGCGCCCACTAAATTATTCGCGACAGCGCTAAGTCTCAGTCTTGGATTTAAAGGGGGAGAAGCGACACCTTTATTTTTAATTGGCTCCCATGCGGCGGCAGGTTTATCGGCCTACATTAATTTCCCCATTCCATTACTCGCGGCCATCGGATTCACATCGCTTTATTGTGGTTTAGCTAAAACCCCGATCACCGGTCTGTTACTTGGCTGTGAATTATTCGGACCTCAAGCATGGTTCTGTTATCTATTCGTTACCCTGATGGTCATTTACTTCTCGGGAAAAGAAGGCATATTTAAAGTTCAGCCATGGGCTGATTATTTACCCAAACCCCCATATCGCTAATGTTTGACTACTTCTATGATCAGCATCCGAATTACCAAGAACCCACGTTAACCAAGCGCAGGTTCGCGGCTAGTACCTGGGAAAATCTAGTCGCAGGCTGGTCGGCATCGCCCCATTTTACCGTCACACAAATCGGCCAAACCACCGAAGCTAGACCGATTCATGAGGTCAGTTTTGGGTCCGGCCCGATCCCTGTAATCGCCTGGTCACAAATGCATGGGGATGAGGCAACGGCTACGATGGCTTTAGCTGATATCTTCCGCTTTTTATCCCTTGACTCGAAAGAGTCGATTGAAATCAGGGAAAAATTGCATCAGAAAATAAGTTTGTATGTCATCCCGCGCTTGAATGCAGATGGGGCGGCTCGTTGGACCCGCGAAACGGCTTTGGGCATTGACATGAATCGCGATGCGCAAGCACAAAATAGTGTGGAAGCTCGGCTGTTGTCTTCCTGGGCCGACAGCAAAAAGCCACTGTTTGCGTTCAACTTGCATGATCAAAATCGGCTTTATTCCGTAGGCGATAGCGCACATCAAACGCACATTGCCTTCTTGGCAACCGCTGGTGACGAGGCAGGAACATGGACGCCTTCGCGTACCCGGGCAGCACAGTTGGCCAACCGCCTTACGCGATTCACCCAACGTTATTTACCCAACAAAGTAGCCAAATGGACAGACGAATTCAACGCCCGTGCCTTTGGAGATACCTTTCAATCCCGCGGATATGGATTGCTACTGGTGGAAGCTGGTGGGGCAGGATGGGATCTGGAGAAACAATCCTTGCGCCGCATGAATGCAGCCATTTTATTAGACGCCTTGGTGAGCATTGCAGATGAAACCTATGTAGCGGAATCGACAGACTTATATGCAAATCTAGAGACCAATGAGCGCCAAATTTTCGATATCAAAATCAAGCAAGCACCACTGGATACAGCAGGAAAATACCGCGCAGATATCGGCATTAATTTAGTTGAAACTGCGCTGCCATCAGACGAGATTGCCTATTCGTGGCGCATCGAAGAAATCGGAGATTTAAGCTACATGCACACCTTACATCCGTTAGATGGTTCAAACTGGAAATTAGCAGCGGGACAAGACGTATCATTAGGGGCCGAAATCTCCTCTTTGATCTTCACAGAAAACAATTCAATTGCATTTGATTTGAGTACCTTTACAGCCAAAATAAAATAGAAAACACATGACTTCATTGCCCGTAATCATTATCGGAGTTAATCCATTTGCCTTAGAAGTAGCACACATTTTTCAGAAAAACGAGGTCGTCGTATATGGATTTCTAGATGATGATATCAAAAAGAAAGACACGATGATCGGCGAAATTCCAGTACTAGGAACGACAGAAGATGATGCATATTGGGGCCTAATTGGCAAGTCTTGTTCCGTTTATGTAGCCTTGGAAAACCCGACGGAACGCAAAAAAATGATTGAGTTAATCGAGGAAGATCGCGGTACCAAACCTGTTCACGCCATTCATCCCAGCGCTCAAATTGCAGATGTGAAAAGCCTAGCTTATGGATTGTTTATAGGCGCATCGTCCATCATTTCTCCTGAGAGTAAACTTGGCGACCATGTGATCATCGGCGCTGGATCAATCGTTGAAACAGGCGCTGTCATCGAATCTTTCGTACAGATCGGTGCAGGATCTGTCATAGGAAAAGAGGCACAAATTGAAAAGAATGCCTTTGTAGGTATTCACTCGACCATCGTAGGTAGCGTGAAAATAGGCAAAGGGGCCACGGTAGGAGCGGGAAGTGTTGTGATAGAAAATATCCCTGCAAGCAAAAGAGCTTTCGGAAATCCAGCTAAAATACTATAGTTTTTCGATGTGTTGTGGCTCAACCAAGTCCATGAAATGAAAGCGAAGGTAGAGCTGAGCCACAACAATAACATCCTCCATACAGTACGCCGTAATCCGCGGTAAATCCTGATCTTGATAATATACTGCATGTACGCGATCGCCAGATAAATCACTTTTGGCACCTCGAATTCCCAACAAATCTGCCAATAATTCCAGCGACGTAAACGAACGACGATCGCCAAATTTCCACATCTCCATCGTATCCTGATGGATGATTTCCCATGGTTTTTTACCCTGCAATTGCAGCGCGCGAGGAATCTCTAAACCATTCACCATCATCCTGCGGCATAAATACGGAAAGTCAAACTCCTTTCCATTGTGCGCGACAAGCGTCAATTCCTTCGACTTATACGTCTTGTCGACAAATGCGGCAAACTCAGCCAACAGCACCTTCTCATCCGTATGCGCAATCGTCTTCACCTTAAGCGCTAATTCCTTCTGCTTATTCACATATAAGAATCCCATCCCAATCACAATAATCTTACCAAACTCGGCATACAAAGCCGCACGATCTACATACAATTCCTCAGCAGATAAATTATTCGGATTCACTAAATTCTTCGCCTTTTTTACCCAGAATTCTTTTCGAGCTTCTGTCAATTGGGAAAAATCCGCGGATTCCGATACCGTTTCAATGTCAAGAAATAAGGTGTTCTTAAAATTCATTCGGGTATCCATACAACTTAGGCTTGGGGTAATGTTTCACGTGAAACATGTTGGGTGTGAAACTGAAATAAGTCTTGCAAGTGAGCTAACACTTTGGGTTTAACTTCGTCTAAGCTAATCTCGCGGCCTAATTCTTGGCTCAGTGAGGTTACGCCTTTGGTCGCAATGCCACAGGGAACAATGTGGCCAAAATAGGAGAGATCGGGCTGGACATTAAAGGCGAATCCGTGCATACTGATCCAGCGAGATGCTTTCACGCCAAAGGCGCAGATTTTGCGTGTGTCGTCTGATTCGGGATTAATCCAAACACCTGTTAACCCTTCGATTCGGCCTGCCTTTAACCCATATTCAGCACAAGTCCGCATAATCGCTTCTTCGAGCATGCGTAGGTATAGATGAATGTCGGTGAAGAAATTTTCCAAGTCGAAAATCGGATAGCCTACTAGTTGGCCTGGTCCGTGATAGGTAATATCACCCCCGCGATTCGTCTTATAAAAGGTAGCGCCGATAGTGTGTAGAAAAGATTCTTGCATCAACAAATGTGCTGCATCTCCGCTTTTTCCCAACGTATAGACATGTGGATGTTCGCAGAATAATAAGTAATTGTCCGTTGGCTCTAGCGATTCTTCTGATCGATTTCTGTTGCCCAATTTAACCGCCGCCGTGTGTGCCATTAAATGTTCTTGCAGATCCCAGGCCTGCTGATAGGGGGTTAGATGTAAATCAACAAACTGGACATTTTTATTCTGCATGCACATTATCAGTTTTGGCGCTTGCTGTTTGGAATAAAGCCAGCACCTTGGGGCCAGCAAATATACAAGAATGGCCAAACATTTACAGCAAGGAAAAAGAGCAGAATTAGCTGCCGCCACATTTCTCCAGAAAAGCGGATATGGTATTCGCGCACGAAACTATCGAAACGGAAAAGCCGAAGTAGACTTAATCGTCCAGCGCGGAATTTTTCTCGTTTTTGTCGAAATAAAATCGCTCCGCAACACTCGGCACGGATATCCCGAAGAACGCATCGGAAGGACTAAAACTAGCCTTTTTCATCAGGCAGCTGCTAGCTACCAAGAGGAGGAAAACTGGGACAAAGAAATCCGCTTCGACAGCATCGCTATCACTTTTTTTCCACAAGCGATTAAAATAGAGCATTTCGAGGATGCTTTTTCGTAAATTCGCGGTTTAATATGCGAAGATGATTAGTTTCCATACAGAAGAATTAGCATTCCAACTGCCCGAAAAGCTCAAGCACAAGCAATGGCTTAAGGCTGTGGCAACAGAAGAAGGGAAAAAAATAGGCGAACTAAACTACGTGTTTTGCTCCGACGAATACCTGCTTAAGATTAATCAGGATTATTTGCAGCATGATACGCTGACCGATATCGTCACCTTTGACAATTCAGAAAGTCCGAATCTAATCGAGGGAGATATCTTTATTTCACATGAACGCGTACTTGAAAATGGGGCGAAACTAAACACGGCCGACAGCGAATTACAACGCGTCATGGTGCATGGATTGCTTCACTTGTGTGGATATAAAGACAAGGCGAAGGCCGACAAATCTTTAATGACAGCGA
This sequence comes from Aquirufa avitistagni, assembly GCF_042715545.1. Classification (NCBI taxonomy): domain Bacteria; kingdom Pseudomonadati; phylum Bacteroidota; class Cytophagia; order Cytophagales; family Flectobacillaceae; genus Aquirufa; species Aquirufa avitistagni. The sequence goes on from NZ_JBBKXZ010000002.1 coordinate 362,238, forward strand.
AGGAAGATTATTATTTAGCCAAACGAAATTAATACGTTCCACGTGAAACGCGACGAGCTGAAAACTCAACAAGTTCCACGTGAAACAAAAAAAGATATGCAAAATTCATACGATGTAATCGTGGTAGGGGCGGGACATGCAGGCTGTGAGGCTGCGCATGCGGCTGCCCAAATGGGATCCAAAGTTTTATTGGTCACCATGAACATGCAGACCATTGCCCAGATGTCTTGCAACCCAGCGATGGGTGGCGTGGCGAAGGGACAGATCGTTCGTGAAATCGACGCGCTGGGTGGGATGTCGGGAATTATCTCAGATAAAACGATGATCCAATTCCGGATGTTGAACCGCTCTAAGGGTCCGGCCATGTGGTCACCTAGATGTCAATCAGACCGGGCGAAGTTTGCGGAAGAATGGCGATGGGCATTGGAGCGAAATTTGAATGTCGACTTTTGGCAGGACTCGGTGCAGCAATTGATCGTTGAAAATAATGAAGTAAAAGGAGTGATCACGCGGATGGGCATGTCGTATTTTGCCCCCACTGTCGTGCTGACGAATGGAACATTTTTAAATGGTTTAATTCACATTGGTGAAAAGAATTTTGGTGGAGGTCGTATGGCTGAGCCGATGGCCATGGGGATTACCGAGCAGCTGGTTGAACTTGGTTTTGAGTCCGGCCGCATGAAGACAGGAACGCCGCCGCGCGTGGATGGTCGGAGTTTAGATTACAGCAAAATGGAAGAGCAGAAGGGGGATGAAATACCAACGAGCTTTTCATATATGACCAAGGAGCCGATACAAGAACAACGGTCTTGTTGGATTACACACACCAACGAAAAAGTGCATGAAGTCTTACGCAAAGGATTTGATCGCTCGCCGATGTTTGCAGGAAGAATCAAAGGCTTGGGTCCGCGCTACTGTCCATCGGTCGAAGATAAAATCAACCGCTTTGCCGATAAAGATTCACATCAAATTTTCGTGGAGCCAGAAGGGTGGAACACGGTAGAAATTTATGTGAATGGGTTTTCAACCTCCCTTCCAGAAGACATTCAATTTGAAGCCATCCGATTAATTCCCGGTTTCGAAAATGCCAAAATGTTCCGACCGGGTTATGCGATTGAATACGATTATTTTCCACCTACACAGTTGACGCCCACCCTAGAAACGAAGCGCGTTAAAGGCTTATATTTTGCTGGCCAAATTAACGGGACGACAGGATATGAAGAAGCGGCATGTCAAGGATTGATGGCGGGAATTAATGCGCACCAACAAGCACACCATTTAACACCGTTTACCTTGAGTAGGTCGGAGGCGTACATCGGCGTATTAATCGACGACTTGATTAATAAGGGTACCGATGAGCCGTACCGGATGTTTACTTCGCGGGCCGAATTTAGAACATTGTTGCGCCAAGATAATGCAGATGAGCGCTTGACGGAAAAGGGATTTGGGTTAGGGCTTGCGACGCAAGAAAGACTAGACACCTTCCTGGCCAAAAGACAGCGGGTGGCTGAGTTAACTCAGTACATCGCGCAAACCAAAGTCAAGCCCGCTGAGATAAATGATTGGTTGGTGGAACAAGGAACCGCCGCACTAAAAGAAGGTGCGCCAATCGTGAATTTATTGAGACGTTCGGACTTAAGTTTCGAGCAGATATTAAATCATGAGATTGGTCAAGATATAAAGGCGAAATTTTCACAAGAAGTGATTGAGCAAGTTGAGATTGTCGTGAAATACGAAAGCTATATTGAGAAGGAGCGCTTGATGGTAGGGAAAATGAAGAGCATGGAAGACCTCGCGATTCCGGCACAATTCGACTACGATAAAATTAAAACCTTGTCGACCGAATCGCGCATTAAGCTAAAAGCCATTCGTCCACAAACGATTGGTCAGGCAAGTCGGATCTCGGGGGTGTCGGCTGCCGACGTATCCATTTTGTTATTATTTATGGGCCGCTAATATGGAAACATTACAACATTGCCCGGCATGTGGGTCAACTAATTTTGAGAAACAATTTGAAGCCAAAGATTACACGGTTTCCCAAAATAGTTTTGGTATCGTTGCTTGCTCGGATTGTGGATTGAATTTCACGAACCCGCGACCGAAGGCGGATGAGGCTGGCTACTTTTACAAGTCGGACACCTACATATCCCATAGTGACACCCAACAAGGTTTGGTCAATAAGCTTTACCACGCAGTTCGAAATATCACCTTGAAACAAAAGGCAGGGTGGATACAAGCGGACCAAAAGGGAAACAAAAATCTATTAGACATCGGCTGCGGAAACGGCCACTTTTTAAAGACCTGTCAGGATGCCGGCTGGAACATTACAGGCATGGAGTTAGATCCGGAAACGGCGGCTCGTGCGGCCGCGCTAGTTCAAGATAAAATCTATCCCAATTTAGCTGCAATTCCGGAGGACAAACAATTTGAGCTAATTACCTTGTGGCATGTGCTCGAACACGTATATGAATTGGATGCCTATTTTGAGTTTTTCAAAAAGCGCATTTCGGCAGATGGAAAATTGCTTTTGGCCTTGCCTAATTCCAAGAGTTTTGATGCTGGATATTTTAAGGAGTATTGGGCGGCCTATGATGTGCCGCGTCATATTTATCATTTCAATCCAGAGACAATTCAGTTTGTCGCTAAGAAACATGGCTTTAAACTCGTGAAACAGCGCGGCCAAATCTTTGATAGTTTTTATATTGCCTTATTAAGTAACCAATACCGCTCGGGTGGCAAGCGGTTGATACATTCGTTCCTATTGGGATTGTGGTCAAACGCGTTGGCCTGGGCAAAAACCGGAAATTACTCCAGCAATGTTTATATGTTCAAACATGTTTAATTATCTAAAGAGATCGCTGGCGCTCGTCTTTTTGGCTTGCGGTGTTTCCTTGGCGCTGATGCAAAGTTGTGCACAAACGGCGAGTCCTCCCGGTGGGAAGAAAGATACGCTGGCACCCAAAGTCATTCAATCGGTTCCGCTCAACAAAAGCAAGAACTTTCGTGGTAAGAAATTGGATTTGACATTCAACGAATATGTAACTGTCAAAAATCTCAATCAAGAACTGTTGATTACGCCCAACATAGGAACGTATGATACGCGCATTCGCCCGATGGGCCTGAGTATCCTAATCGATAGTGCCTTGAAGCCGAACACAACCTATACCTTTAATTTCAGAAATGCGATTGAGGATGTGTCCGAACGCAATGTGGGTAAGAATATTAAACTCGTTTTCAGCACCTCAGACCTGATTGATTCCCTGCAAATCAGCGGTCGCGTGCGCCATGTGCAGACAAATAAAAAATTAGAAAATATTTTAATTGGGCTTTATCCGTACACAGACACGTTGAGCATTGAAAAAAACAAACCGTACTATTTTACCAAAACGGATACGGCGGGGGTTTACCAACTGGAAAACGTGGCAGCCGGAAAGTATTACATGGCGGCATTTCTAGATCTGAATAACAACCTCCTATATAATTCGAATAAAGAAGTCGTTGATTTCATCACCGAACCCTTTATAGATTTACAATCCAATCAAACGCGGGATTTCCAGGTGGCGCTACAAAACCTAGATCCCCTAAAAGTTGCTAAGACTACAACAACCGCAAAGACGGCATTGATAGAATTCAATCGTGGGATATCCCGCGCCGACTTGACTAAATCGCCTTTGGCGTATCAAATCGAAGTAAATCGCGGTATTCGTTTTTACGCAGGAAACGTGGAACGTAAGGATACGCTGGTATTCCAAGCGCAGTTAGCCGATTCATTAGGGCGTGAAATCACACAAACATTTCGAATCAAATTCCGCGAGCAAGTAACCAAAGGAAAACCGATCAAGACTCCGTATAAATACGATGTATTTCCGGCGATGGGCAAGTCGTTAAGCCCGCTAGACTCGATACGCATACGTTTACAAAAACCAGTACAGGGCTTTAATTCCCAGCTCGTTTATTTTGAAACAGGCGATGACGAACGAAGTTTTTTGCCTGACGCGGGTTTCCGCTGGAATGACATAGGCAACGAGCTAACCATATTGAAAGACTATCTTCCGATACGTGCCAAATTCACGCTGGCTATTGAAAAGAAGGCATTTGTATCCGTGGAACAAGATTCGTCGGAAGCCTTCAAGCAGTCCTATGAATTTCAAGATTTGGAGAACTATGGAAGTATATCGGGCTCCGTGAATACAACAAAAACAAATACAGCTTATGTGGTGCAGTTGATTCATCCCGATACAAAAGAGGTGTTATACGAAACCAAAACAAGCAAAGCGTTTAATTTTCCATATATCGAACCGGCGACCTACGAAATGCGCGCCATCGAAGATCGGAATAAGAATGGCCGTTGGGATATTGGTAATTTCAAGGACAAGACGAAGCCAGAGGCAATTTATTTCTTTCCCAATAAGTTAAAGATAAAGGCCAACTTCCAGTTGACAGACCTGTGGATAAGTACCCAATAAACCCTCATTTTATCCACAATTGATCCGCATGAATGTGGATAAAAAAATCAGGCCTGTTGAAAATGTGTATAAGTCCGATGTTGTCCACGCAAAAAAATAAGTTGTCTACATAAACGCTTAGCTATACAAACTTATATATCAAGCACTTAGCTTAGTTATCCACTTATCCACAGAGAACAATAAAGAAGAACAAAAAAGAGATCTTTAAAATATTTTTTTCTTTTTATTTTATGTGTGGACAACATATTCAGAAATTGAATATTTAGTCAATTGGTTTAAAATTTACATTTATTTAAATTTTAAATTATTTATAGGTTAAAATAGCATCATTTGTATATAGTAGCTGTGGATAACTTGTGGATAATGCACTTTTTAGTCCATGAGCAGTGAGTGCAAAAAAATACAGCATAAGTTCAATTTGGCTCAAATCGATTGCTTAACTTTGAGTCAAACAGCAAGCTTATAACCTATGGTACTTCACGAAAACTTCACTCGGGTATTTGACTTATTACCTCAATACCAACAGTTACACAAATCAGACCTATTTAATTTAAAGCGCGATGGCGAATGGCGCAATTTCAGTTCAACAGAAATGTTGGACATTATCAACGAAACCGCATTAGGTTTATTGGCCCTCAAGATTAAACCAGGTGATAAGGTTGCCATCATTTCGGGTAATCGGCCAGAGTGGAATTTCATCGATTTTGCGATTCAAATTATTGGAGCTGTTTCGGTTCCGATGTATCCAACGATTACGGTTGAGGATTATGCTTTCATTTTTGAAAATGCGGAAGTGAAGTATGTGTTTGTGGAGGGGGAAGATTTGTATTTGAAATCGAAGGAGGCTTCCAAAGGGAATAAAAAGATTAAGGAAATTTACACGTTCGATCCGGTTGAGGGTGCCTCGATGTGGACGGAAGTGAAGGAAATGGGCGAAGGAAAAGATCGTTCTGTTTTACAACCCTTGATGGATGCGGTGAAACCATCGGATTTATTAACGTTGATCTACACATCCGGAACTACCGGTCGGCCGAAAGGTGTCATGTTGACCCACCATAATATCGTATCTAACGTCAAGTCCTTAGATCGTGGTCAATTTTTCGAATTGCGAGGGACCGATAGAGCATTGAGTTTTTTACCGCTATGTCATATTTATGAGCGTACGGACATATACATGTATATGTTTTATGGCGTTTCTGTTTACTATGCGGAGAGCATGGAAACAATTGCGGATAATATTCGTGAGGTGAAGCCGGCCATGTTTGCGACCGTTCCGCGTTTGTTAGAGAAAGTGTATGATAAGATTTATGCCAAAGGCAATGAGCTAACAGGATTAAAGCGCAAGCTTTTCTTTGGTGCCATTGATTTTGGTTTACAATATGATCCGATGAAGAAGCTCGGATTCTTAGATTCCATCAAATATGCGATTTACAGTAAATTGATTTTCTCTAAGTGGAGAGAAGCATTGGGTGGAAATGTGCGTTTGATTGCTTCGGGTTCTGCGGCTTTACAACCTCGTTTATCGCGTGTTTTCTGGGCGGCAGGTGTGCCTATCTCAGAGGGTTATGGCTTGACAGAAACCTCGCCTGTAATCTCCGTGTCTTTTATTAATCCTCCAGATTTCAAAGTGGGTTGTGTGGGTACGGTTATCGACTGTATGGAAATAAAGATTGCTGAGGATGGAGAGATTTGCGTTCGAGGAGATTCTGTGATGCCGGGTTATTATAAAAATCCAGAAGCAACAGCAGAGGCAATTGATCCAGAAGGTTGGTTTCACACAGGCGATATTGGCGAGATGGTCGACGGTAAGTACTTAAAAATCACCGATCGTAAAAAGGAAATTTTTAAGACATCGGGGGGAAAATACGTAGCTCCGCAATTGGTTGAAAACAAGTTAAAGGAGTCGATTTTTATCGAACAATGTATGGTGGTGGGAGATGGCCAGAAATTCCCATCTGCGCTGGTTATTCCTGAGTTTATCGCTTTGGGTGCCTGGTGTAAACAACAAGGTATTGAGGCGGGAACTCCGGAAGAGATGATTACTAATGCGAAGGTGATCAACAAAATGGAGGAAGAAGTGCAGTCGGCCATGGCCGCTGTTGCCAAATACGAACAAGTAAAGAAATTCGTTTTATTGCCGCGTTTATTTACGATTCAGGATGGTGAAATTACGCCGACCTTGAAGTTAAAGCGCAAGCAAATTTATGCGAAGCACGAAAAAGAAATTTTGGCTTTGTATATATAAGTTAAAACCCATTTAATAAAAATTGGGGGAAGCTCTCCCATTTTTTTCGTAATTTCGAAGCTTGTATTTACAGGCCAAAGGGTCATTTATTTAATTCAGTATGTCACAGAACAAAAAAGTTGCGTTAGTTACCGGGATCACCGGACAGGATGGTGCGTATTTAGCCGAGTTGTTATTGAGTAAAGGATATGTGGTGCACGGCATCAAGCGTAGAAGTTCTTTGATCAATACGCAACGCATTGACCATTTATACGCGGATCCACATGTGGCGTCCAACTTCCATTTGCATTATGGCGATTTAAGTGATTCGACGAATATCATCCGTATTATTCAGGATGTACAGCCTGATGAGATTTATAATTTAGGTGCGATGTCGCACGTAAAAGTATCGTTTGATGAGCCAGAGTACACAGCGCAAGTTGATGGTATCGGTACATTACGTATTTTGGAAGCAGTTCGTTTATTGGGCCTAACGAAGAAAACAAAGATTTATCAAGCGTCTACTTCAGAGCTTTATGGCTTAGTGCAAGAGGTTCCACAATCAGAAAAAACACCTTTTTATCCTCGTTCTCCGTATGCGGTGGCGAAGATGTATGGTTTCTGGATTACGGTCAACTACCGGGAGGCGTATGATATGTTTGCGGTGAACGGAATCTTGTTTAATCACGAATCGCCTTTGCGTGGTGAGACGTTTGTCACGCGTAAAATTACCCGGGGTGTTTCGCAAATTGCGTTAGGCCAACTGGACAAAATATATTTAGGAAATTTAGATGCTAAGCGTGACTGGGGCCATGCCAAAGATTACGTCGAAGCCATGTGGTTAATCTTGCAACAAGAAAAGCCAGAAGACTTTGTGATTGCAACAGGTATTACGACAACGGTTCGTGATTTCATTCGGATGGCCTTTTCGGAGGTTGGCATTGAAGTGGAATTCAGCGGCGACGGCGTAAACGAAGTAGCTAAAATCGCGAAGTGCAACAACCCACTTTACCAAGTGGCGATCGGAACGGAAGTTGTGGCGGTAGACCCACGTTATTTCCGCCCTACGGAAGTAGAATTGTTGATCGGAGACCCAACAAAAGCGAAGGAGAAATTAGGCTGGAAATTGAAGTATGACTTGCCGGCTTTAGTGAAGGATATGATGGAGTCTGATGTGAAATTATTTACGAAGTAAAAATGAATCCAACCCTTGCGATTATTGGTTTGGGCTACGTGGGGTTCCCGTTGGCAGTGGAGTTTGGAAAGCTATATCCAACGCTTGGATTTGATATTGACGCGTCCCGCATTGCCGAGTTAAACCGAGGGTATGATCGCACGCAGGAAGTAAGCGATGACCAATTAAAGGCTTCGACCCATTTGCGATTTTCATCGGAGCGCGGAGATTTAGCTTCGTGTAATACGTTTATTGTCACGGTTCCCACGCCGATTGACCATTTCAAAAAGCCCGATTTAAGCCCTTTGTTGAAAGCCTCTGAGATGATTGGAAAGGCGCTGAAAAAGGGTGATGTGGTGATTTATGAGTCGACTGTTTACCCGGGTTGTACGGAGGAAGACTGTGTTCCGGTGCTTGAAAAACACTCGGGATTGACATTTAATGTGGACTTTTTCTGCGGGTATTCACCTGAGCGAATTAATCCGGGCGACAAGGTAAATACCTTGACGAAAATCAAAAAAGTAACGTCAGGTTCTACGCCTGAAATTGCGGAGTGGGTGGATCAATTGTATCGATCGATTATTACGGCGGGCACGCACAAGGCGTCTTCGTTGAAGGTGGCCGAGGCCAGCAAGGCGATTGAAAATGCACAGCGCGATGTAAATATTTCCTTTGTGAATGAGTTGGCCCTCATCTTTGACCGCATGGGCATAGACACGACGGAGGTACTCGAGGCGGCAGGCACTAAATGGAATTTCTTGAATTTTAAGCCCGGTTTAGTGGGCGGCCATTGCATCGGTGTGGATCCGTATTATTTATTGCATAAATCAGAAAGTTTGGGCTATTATCCGCAGGTTATTTTATCTGGCCGACGGGTAAATGACAACATGGGTATTTTTGTTGCGAATAAATTGGTCAAGTTGTTGATTCAAAAAGGTAAGAAAATTGGCGGTGCGCGGACATTGATGTTGGGCATTACCTTCAAAGAAAATTGCCCCGACATACGCAACTCGCGTGTGGTGGATATTTACCATGAATTGCGCGATTTTGGCATGGATGTAGATGTCTATGATCCGTGGGCGAATGCGGCTGAGGTGAAGCATGAACATGGCATTGATTTGGTTTCGGAGCTTGGTTCTGCTTACGATGCGATTGTGTTAACGGTTGCCCATCAGGAGTTTTTGAATTTGCCATTTGCCACATTGAAGCAGGCGGATGGTATTATTTTCGATATCAAATCGGTTCTCGACAAATCTTTAGTAGACGCTAGATTATAACCTATGGCTTGGTTTGCGGTATATACGAAATCTCGTATGGAGAAGAAGGTGGCTTTGCGTTTGCAGGAGGCGGGTATTGAAGCCTATTGTCCTGTGAGCAAAAAGCGCAAGCAGTGGTCGGACCGTAAAAAATGGGTCGAAGAGCCCTTATTTCGTTCCTATGTTTTTGTGAATATTGATTTGGCCAAACAGAGTCCAATTGTCCGTCGGACGCTCGGGGTGGTTAATTTTTTATATTGGTTGGGCAAGCCAGCCGTCATTCAGGACGCAGAGATTTTGGCGATCCAACAGTTCTTATCGGAGCATTTAGAAGTCGAGGCGATCGGTAATTCCGTTCAAGTAGGTGATTTCATCACGATAGACACCGGCGCCCTGAAGGGCCAAACTGCCAAGGTTGTTGGCATTAAAAACAAGCACGAGGTAAGGTTGAAAATTGAGAGCTTGGGGTTTGAGCTGGTGGCGAAGATAGAAAATAAGTCCGAAGGGAATTAGTCCGAAGTCCGAAGGGAGGTAGTCTGAAGTCCGGAGGGGGGTGGTCTGAAGGGAAATTATAGCAGAAAACAATATAACTTACACTTTGCCTCCGGACTAATCCACTTCGGACTCTTTCCCTCCGGACTATAATCCCCTTCGGACTATTTTTTTCTTTCTTATCTCTTCTTTTCGTATTTTGCACCCCAAACCCAGATTATATGCGTTTTCGCGCGATCATTCTTTTTAGTTTAGTGGCTTTACGTCTTTTGGGGCAAGAAAATACAGCACCTACGATTCTAGTAGGTGGCGGTGTTACAAGTGGTTCATATACACCTTTTTGGTTACGCGCAAACCAGTATGGAGCTGTCCCTACAGAGGAAAGTTATGGGACGGCTGGGTTTGAAACGCGCGGGAAAGTGGTGTTAAGTAAGCGGGCCGACTGGAGTTATGGGGTTGCGGCGCGGGTTAATTTGGCCGAAACAAAAGCGGATCCGATGATTCAGGAAGCGTATGTGACGGGACGCTATGGCATATTTGAAATGCAGCTTGGACGTAAGCGCCAATTGCAAGGTTTAATGGACTCGACACTTAGCTCGGGGTCTTATATCTGGTCTGGGAATGCGCTACCGATGCCATCCATCAATTTAGTGGTCAAGAATTTCTGGGCACCTGCGTTTCTAAAGGATGTCGTAGGCTTCAAGGGTAACTTTTCCCACGGCTGGTTTGAGAACAGTCGGGCCGATGTGCGCAACTTTTATTTGCATCAAAAATCATTTTATGGCCGACTCGGCAAGCCGAATTGGAAAGTTAAATTCTATGGTGGATTTAACCATCAGGTACAGTGGGGCGGCGTTTTGAAATATGCGGATCCGTATAATATTTCTGCTAAAAATGGACGTATTGCGACAGGCACCAAGGAATATTTGTACATGATTACTGGCCAAAGCATTAACCGGGTCAAGGAAGGCGGAGATACCGCAACGTATGGTGTTAATGATGGTTGGAATCGCTTAGGCAACCATTTGGGTACGGTAGATGTGGGTATGGAAGTGGATTTGCCTATTGGTAAATTACTCATGTATCGTCAATCTATCTACGAAGATGGATCGCTGTATTATTTAAATAACATCACCGACGGATTGCACGGAATCTCGTATGCGCGTTCGTCCAAAAAAGGTATCGTAAGAGTTGTAGTAGAGTATTTAAATACGGCATCTCAAGGCGGAAATGTGTTTACTAACTCCAGTGTTTTGCGGGGTTTCGACAACTATCTGAATAACGGAGTATATAATTCAGGCTGGACCTATTTCGGTAAGGGTATGGGAACGCCGATGTTGACCTTGGATTCAGAGACAGATTTATCGCCCACGAAGAATGTGTCATATGATAATAACCGAGTAGAGGCTTATTATATTGGTATTGAAGGCTTATTTGGGCAGAATTCAGTGACTTTCCGCGGTTCAATGTCGAATGCGATTGGTTGGTTTGGTCGCGAATTCGTTCCCGTAAAGCGACAATATGCTGTTGGCCTCTTTTGGTCGCGCCCAATCCAAGTCATGGGCCAAGAAGCTTTCTTGAAAGCGAACTTAGGGTTTGATACCGGCTCATGGAAGAAAGACGTGGTAGGCGGCAACGTCACATTGGCCTTACCGCTGCCTTAGCTTACCCAAAAAACAAGTAGCTCACCAGTATCGCGGTGACAATTCCCACAAAATCTGCGGCTAATCCAGCCCAAAGCGTGTAGCGAATATTGCGTACCTGCACGGATCCAAAGTAAAGAGCGACTACGTACAAGACCGTTTCGGCAGAACCTTGGAATACGCAAGAGAGGCGGCCAACAAACGAATCCGATCCAAACGTCTTCATGGTATCAATCATCATGGCGCGCGATCCACTTCCACTAACAGGGTGCAATAGTGCCGTGGGCATGGCATCTACCCAGCGGTTATCCACGCCAGACATATCCACCACATACTTAATTCCATCTACAATAAACCCCAAAACGCCCGAATTGCGAAGGCAAGAAATGGCCACGAGCATACCTACCAGGTAAGGAATTATTTTGACGGAAGTTTCAAATCCACCTTTGGCACCTTCGACAAACGTCCCGAAAATATCAATTTTCTTGCGCATCGCTGCGGCGATAAAGGAGAAGATGAGCAGGAATAAAATGCCGTTTGAAATGACTTTGGATTGTATTTCAATGGCCTCTTTCGGTAGAGAACTGAAGTACCATAAGATACCGCCGAGGAAGGCGGTTAGGCCTACGAGCCAACTTAAAAGTACGGGTTCCAATAAATTGATTTTCTGCTTGATTGAGACAAAAATGAGTCCCGTAATCGTGGTGGCATAGGTTGCCATCAGGCAAGGAATAAAGATATCAGATGCATCTTGGGCACCATAAATAGCGCGCTGTGCCATGATGCTTAAGGGAATTAAAACGGGTCCCGCTGAATGCAGCACCAAGAACATGATTTGTGCGTTGGAGGCCGTTTCTTTGACCGGATTAATTTCCTGTAAACTTTGCATAGCTTTTAGCCCAAAAGGCGTGGCCGCGTTATCTAAACCTAGCAAATTGGCTGAAAAATTCATAATCATTTGACCGTGGACGGGATGATCTTTGGGGATTTCAGGAAAGAGGCGGGTAAAGAAAGGACCAATGCGGCGCGCTAGAAATTGGATAGCACCTGCGCGTTCTCCTACTTGTAAAATACCCATGAAAAAGGTCATCACGCCGGCGAGTGGAAGTGCAATTTTCATGACGGCGATTTCGGCAGAATCAAACATGCCATCTACCAGAATTTTGAAGATATCAGCATTGCCAAAAAAGACGAATTGAATAAGCGCAACAACAAAAGCTACACCGAAGAATAGAAACCAAATCCAATTTAATGCCATAGGGTCGAGGAAATTTGGCTAAATTTAGGGAAAATCTTTGGTTCTTATGCGTCTATTCTGGGTTCTATGCTTGTTGTCAGTTCGGGTATTTGGTCAAATTCCTTGCTCATTTGAGCAGGAAATGCAAAAGCAGGGATTACTGGAAGTTCGGGCACACATTCCGGAGGTGTTGGTAGAATTAAAATATGCGACGACCGACAATTTTATGGGTAAGGACGTATACGGATGTCTAAAACATGCCTTTTTGCAGCCAGAGGTGGTTGAAAAGCTGAAGCGCGCACAAGCGCACTTAGCCAAAGCCCATCCGGGTTTTCGTTTATTGATTTACGATGCGGCGCGCCCGTTGTCTAAGCAGTGGGAACTGTGGAATACCTTGACGAAGTATCCTCCGAGTGAACGCCAAAAATATGTGGCGGATCCGCGCGAACATTCCATTCACAACTATGGTTCAGCCATTGATTTAACCGTGGCTGATGCGTCAGGGAAACCACTTGACATGGGGACGCCCTATGATTTTTTTGGCGAGCTAGCCTATCCTTCGCGTGAAAAGGAGCTTTTGGCTTCTGGCAAATTAAGCCAAAAGGCCTATCAAAATCGGCTTATCTTACGAGATGCCATGGTTTCTGCGGGCTTTATGCGCATTGAATTTGAGTGGTGGCATTTCAATGCTTTTTCACGAAGCGAAGCAAAGCGCCGCTATCAGGTGGTGCGCTAATTATTCGGTTTATCCGTAGCTCTTGCCGTTTATCCAAAAATCAGGTTCTGCCAAAAAGCTTTTGGCTAAATTTGCAAACTTAATTGAAATAGATGCATACTAGAAAATACATCATGCTTGCTTCGGTGTTGCTTGGGTCCTTTGCTGGATTCGCGCAAACGGCCATTCAAGGAAATGCGCAGGTAGTTCATTTGTCATTAGCACAAGCCGTCGAGATTGCGCTCTTACATAATTTAAATGTCAAATCGTACGAGGTTAATTTAAAGAATGCGGAGCTGACGTATCAGCAATCGCGTTTTAATCAATTGCCTTCTTTGAACGGAAATATGAATCAAGCGGCCAGTTTTGGACGTTCGCTCAACCCGTTTACTAACGGATTTGATTCGCGAAACATCAATTACAACAACGTGGGTTTGAATTCAAATGTGACCCTATTTAATGGCGGAGCACTCAAGAATACCATTGCTCAAAATGAGTTTGCGCTCAAGGCTACTCAAGAGGATTTGGCTTCGATTCGCGAAAACATTTCGTTGCAAGTGGTGCTAGCTTATTTGGCTATTTTGAATGCGGAAGACCAATTAGCAATCGCCAATACCCAATCTCAAATCACGAAATTACAAATTGAGCGTACGCAGAAATTGGTGAATGCAGGTTCTTTGTCGATCACGAGTTTGCTGGATTTGAAGGCGCAGTTGGCCAACGAAGAATCGAATATCGTTTCGTTTCAAAGCACCTTAGACATCAATAAATTAACCTTGTTGCAGCTCTTGAATGATTCAAACATTCAGGCTTTTGATTTGGCGCGTATTCAGGTGCCGGTTCCTTCTTCGAAGGGCTATGAGGTTACAGTGAATGACATATATACCAAAGCGTTGTCGTTACAACCTTTGGTTCGTGCGGCTGATTTTCGGGTTCAGAGTGCATTGCGCAGTGTTTCGGTGGCGAAGGCGTTTCGTTTACCTACCTTATCATTGAATGGAAGCTGGTCGGCTAACCAATCAAACGCATTGCGTACGGTTGAGTTATTGGGCACCCAGACCGTTAATTTAGGTTCTGTGGCCATAGGCGGACAGTCTTATCCGGTATCTACGGTGCAGCCGAAATATGGATCGGGCGCAACGGTTGGCTATTTTGATCAATTGAATAATACCCAAAACAAAGTTGTTTCGTTGAATTTGAACATTCCTATTTTCACGAAGTATGCGAACCGGACGCGGGTGTTGCAGGCGGGTTTGCAGCAGCGCAATGCGGAGATTGAAGCAGAGCGCGCGCGCTTAACTTTGCGTCAAAACATTGAGCAGGCGTATGTCAATATGTTGAATGCGGCGAAGCGCTATGAGGCGGGTGCGGTGCAAGTGTCGGCTTTGGAAGAAAGCTTTCGCGCGTCGGAGAGTCGCTTTTCGGCGGGAACGATAGATTTTGTCAACTATAATTTACAGAAGACGAATTTGGATAAGGCGCGGTTAAGTTTGGTGCAGGTCAAATATGACTATGTATTCCGGACGAAGATTTTAGATTTTTATCAAGGGAAGAGCCTAACTTTTTAGTTAAGAGGTAAGAACGAAGAGCTAAGAGATTATTTAAAAGAGAATATTAAACAACTTGACTGACGACTAGCGACTGTTGACTAGCGACTGATAACAATTAAGCTTATGAAAGGTAAAAAAACATGGTATATCATCGGAGCTGCGGTGGTTTTAATCTTCGGTGGTTTAGCGCTTGCGAAGAAGATGGAGTGGATTGGTAAGGTAGAGCCTACGGAAGTAGAGTATACGAAGGTGGCGCGAGGAACAATTGTGGAGAAGGTGTCTGCTTCGGGAAAAATTCAGCCGGAGGTTGAGGTGAAGGTGTCGCCGGATGTTTCGGGTGAGATTGTTTCATTAAATGTTGCCGAGGGAGATTCAGTGGTTGCCGGCCAGGAGTTATTGAAGATTCGCCCAGATAATTATGTATCATTATTAGCGCGTGCAGAGGCTCAGGTCAATGCGCAGAAGGCGGGTTCGGAGCAAAGCAAGGCGGTATTGGCGCAGAGTGAGGCACGTTTAAGCAAGGCGAAGATTGACTTTGATCGGAATGATCGTTTGCATAAGGATAAGGTGATTTCGGATTCAGATTTTGATCAGTTCCAGTCGGCCTATATCGTTGCCAAACAAGATCTAGAAGCAGCGAAAGCCAATGTAAAGGCGGCAAATTTTAATGTTAAATCAGCGGAGGCGGCATTTAAAGAGGCGAAGACGAATTTGACAAAAACAACGATTTATGCGCCACAGAGTGGTATTATTTCGAAGTTGAATGTGGAGCTTGGGGAGCGTGTGGTGGGAACATCACAGATGGCAGGAACGGAGATGTTGCGTATTGCGAACTTGAATAACATGGAGGTTCGGGTGAATGTGAATGAGAATGACATTACGCGGGTGAGTTTGGGAGATACGGTAATGATTGATGTGGATGCATTTTCATCGTCGGATCGCAAGTTCATGGGTGTTGTGTATGAGGTAGCAAGTTCGGCGAATTCATCGGGAACGGCTGCTGCGGTTTCGAATGATGCCGTGACGGAATTTGAGGTAAAGATTCGTGTGTTGCGTAGTTCGTATGCGGATTTGATTCAGGGTAAATTGTCGTATCCGTTAAAGCCGGGAATGACTGCTTCGGTTGAAATTTTAACGAATCGTAAGTCGAATATTTTGACGGTACCATTGGCTTCTGTGACTACTCGAGAGTTGGGTGCAGAGAAGAAGTCGGAGGGCGATAAGCCATCAGAAGATGGTGCAGCAGTAAAAACGCAGGATGATGCCAATGCAGAAAGAAAACGCAAGGAAAACATCCGAGAGGTGGTATTTGTGGAGGAGAAAGGTAAAGTGAAGCAGGTGGAGGTGAAGACGGGCATTTCTGATTTTGAGCATATTGAAATTGTGTCGGGATTGAAGGATGGCCAACAAATCATTGCGGGTCCTTATGCGACAGTAGCTAAGAAGCTGAATGCCGGAGACTTAGTGAAGAAGAAGGAGGAAAAGAAGAAGTCTGACAAATAAAATCAAAAAAAACGGGGGGCTATCTTGCATATATTGATTTAGCCCCCTATTTTTGCAGTCCCAATAGGAACAATATTCCTTCTTAGCTCAGTTGGTTAGAGCACATGACTGTTAATCATGGGGTCCCTGGTTCGAGCCCAGGAGAGGGAGCACAAATCAAAAAGAGGTCATTTCGACCTCTTTTTTTGTTTAAAAACCACCATAACTTTCTGTCAAGAGAAATTTTTTGTGGTTGCAACTTTATTAAATTTGTTAAAATTATATATAAAATGACTGAGGAAAAGAATGTTTCGGCTGCAGAAAAAATGTTAGGTGATTTTGCCCCAAGATTATTGGGTTACACAGATAATGTATTGTTTGGAGATGTATGGGAAGGCAAAGAGCTTTCGAGGCGTGAGAGGAGTTTAATTACCGTTGCGGCCTTGGTTGCAGGAGAACACTCCAACCAACTAAAATTTCACTTAAACTATGCTAAGGAACACGGCTTGACGGAAGCAGAGCTTGTGGAAGTTATTACGCATCTAGCATTTTACGTAGGTTGGCCAAAAGCAATGACTGCCATTATGATTGCGAAAGAAGCATTCGAAAAAGAAAAATCATAGTAGCAGTCTTATAATTGATATTATTGGCTGCAACATTCCACTTAATAAGGGAGCAAGCCGATCAGACATGATCGGCTTTTTGTTTTCTATCTTAGCATCTATCACTTAATACGTCATCTTTGAACTCAAGTAGCTGTTTCTTCATCTCCTTTATCTCTTTCATTTTTTGTTCTAAAGAGACTAATTTTTCTGCTAGAATTTCAAGCTTTTGCTCTTTGGTATAAGCATTATTATACCATGCATTAATGATTTGGCCGATTTCTTTAATGGTAAAGCCTACCGACTTTGCATCACTAATGAATTCTAATTTTTCAACGCTTACTTCATCATAGTGGAAGTAATTATTTGATAAAATAGAATCGTCCTGCTTCCCCTCAATTAACCCCGATTTCTCATAAAATCGAATGGTGTGTGCAGAAAGCCCCGTTCTTTTTGATAGTTCATTTATTAGCATGTGACAAATATAGTGGAATGAAAATAAATGTCAACCATAGACCATACTCTAATGTTGTGGGTTTAAAATTATGGCTATATGTTTGTGATTCAAACAAATAATTAGACAATGAGACAAACAATTTTTATTACAGGCGCAAGCAGTGGGATAGGAAAAGAAACAGCCAAATTCTTTCAATCAAATGGATGGAATGTTGTTGCAACCATGAGAAATCCTGAAAAGGAAAGGGAATTAAATGGTTTGGAAAATGTTTTTGTGACGAAACTTGATGTATTGGATTTGGAATCAATCAACCAAGCAATAAGCAATGGGATTGAAAAGTTTGGAGGAATTGACGTATTGCTCAACAATGCTGGATATGGTGCTTACGGCCCATTAGAATCATTTCCAAGAGAAAAGATTTTACGTCAATTCAATACCAATGTTATTGGACTTTTGGATGTCACAAGGGCAATTCTACCTCATTTTAGAGAAAATAAAAAAGGAATAATAATGAATGTTTCCTCAATGGGAGGTAAAATGACTTTCCCATTGGGCTCATTATATCACGGAACAAAATTCGCAGTGGAGGGTATTTCAGAATCATTAAGATATGAGGTGGAACAATTTGGCGGAAAAGTTAAAATAATTGAGCCCGGCGCAATAGCCACAGATTTTGCAGGTCGTTCTTTTGATTTTAATAATGATGAAAAGTTGAGTGCCTATCAAAATATTGTAAGTAAAATTATGACAGCCTTTCCGCAAATGATTAAGAATGCCTCATCAACAAATGTAGTTACTAAAGTCATTTATGAGGCAGCAACAGATGGAACAAATAGATTAAGATATATGGCAGGAAAAGACGCCAAACTGTACAATCTATTGAATAAGTTATTGGGATATGGCTTCATATTCAACATGAATAAAAAGTTTTTCAAATTATAAAACGATAGCGAACTTCTTATAAAATTGTATAAAGTCTATCTGTTTAAGTTCCAAATGGTTAAATAAACAAAGATTGAATTTGTGCTGCATCTTTCGTCTGTAAGGGGAGCACAAATCAAAAAGAGGTCATTTCGACCTCTTTTTTTGTTTAAAAACCACCATAACTTTCAATAAAGAGATATTTTTTGTGGTTGCAACTTTTCCATTTTTAACACTTCATTTTTCGTAAATGTTACAACCCTAAATCAGTGGGTTGAGGAGAAATGTGGTCTATCGAATCATCTGGAAGATTTAATGTTGGTTTTTGTGGTTCGAGGTCAGTAGAGGGTTTTGTAAAAATTCTCTTTGTCTGACAGGGAGCTAGAGGAGCTTCGTTTTTATAAGTAAACGTTTCGTAATTAGTCAAAAATAGCCAGCCTTTTTCTCTTCTGTTTTTATATTTAATAAATTAATTTTGACATAAATGGAGATACAAAATAGTACAATAGACGACTTGGAATTCATATTTGATTTATACAGGTCTGCTACAGCATATCAAAAAGAAAGATTCATTAGTCATTGGCCGGAGTTTGATAGAGATATGGTTACAAATGAAATTGCCGAAAAAAGACAATGGAAATTAATAATTGAAGGAGAAATAGTTTGTATTTGGGCGACTACTTTTTCTGACCCATTAATTTGGGTCGATAAAGATGCAGACCCATCTGTCTATATCCATAGAATATCAACAAATCCTAATTGTCGCGGTAAGGCTTATGTAAAGCAAATTGTAGAATGGGCTAAATTATATTCAGTTAAAAACAACAAAAAGTTTATCCGCTTGGATACAGTAGGCGAGAATCAGAAATTGATAGAACATTACACTAGTTTTGGGTTCAATTTCTTAGGCCTTTCACAATTAACGAATACAGCGGATTTACCAAAGCACTACCATAACGCAACGGTAAGTTTGTTTGAGTTAAGTGTCTAATTCCCCTTATTTTTCACATGCGATATGTAATTTTGCTTTGGACACACTAAAATGTCGTTCAAATGACGCCTTTGTGTCAATAAATTATTCATTTACGCGTATCATATTTGCACATGGAATTTGGTGAAAGATTAAAAGAGCTTAGAACGGGTTTAAATATCTCCCAAAAAGAGCTTTCAGAAAAAACAGGCTTAACCCTTAGAACGATTCAACGAATTGAGAACAATGAGGTAAAGCCAAGTCTTTATTCCGTAAAAGCAATAAGTGATGCTTTGGAATTAGCATCTTCTGATCTCTTGAATACATCCGATACCAAACCCTATGAATTTAATGTAAACCTTAAAATCACAGATATGAATCAGTTCTTAAACGACTTAAAAGCATTAGTAAAAACACACTGGAAGACAATTTTCATTATCATTTTAGTCATTTATCTATTCACCAGTTATACGGATATTAAATCAGGTATAATGGACGCTTGGAGTGGAAAATAATTTTTTATTGCTTTTATAAATTATAACTAACATTATGAAGAATTCAATTTTACTTCTCCTTCTATTTACTAAATCAATAGGGACATTATTTGCCCAAGATGTGGAGCCTTTAAAAAATAAATTTGGCGTTATATTGTCTACAAATATTTTTGGTTTCAATGAGGGCTTTAATAAAGTTGATGTGGGAGGCGGTTTTTATTTTAGCAGAAAAATATCCAAAAGGTTCTCAATATATACCGAGATTGATGGCTCAAGACGCAATTATGGCGATTTGGCATTAATGCCTGGCCAAAGCGGAGAATTTACAACGGGCAATCTTGCCTTCTATGTTGGTCCAATGTTTGACATTGGAAAGAAGTCGAATTTGAGTTTTGGAGTAGCGGAAAACTATATATTTAGCCCTGAGTTAAAGACTGCAACGGGTACTAAAGAGGTAAGAAGTGAAACAACAAATTATTCTTCTCTGTTCTTTGATTTTAGACATCATTTTGGAAATAAATTTAGTTTAGGCACTAGGTATGAATGGGGGATAAATTCAATCTTCAAAAATTCTGACAGAAAAGTATCTACTATCTCATTCAATATGTTTCTTCCTTTGAGGGGAAAAAGAAATCAAAATAATACTGATGTTAAATCAGGTATTATAGACGCTTGGAGTGGGAAGTAGCTTCCTGCAATTTGACACGAAGTTTAACCCTTTAAATTCCTGATAGTCGCAAGTTCAAATAATGAAAACGGCTGCAATATTCCAACTAGTAAGTGAGTCACACTGGACAAGCCAGTAGCTCTTTTACTTTTCAAATTCAATGTAATGCTCCGACGCATATTCGTCATCCCCCGGTTTAATTCTTTTGACAAAAAAACGTGCACGCTTCCCAAGTTTAACGGATGTGTTTTTTTCTTTGATATCATTTGGGGTATTTAATGGTTGTAATGAAGGGTACCATAAAATATATCCAGGTTTCTGAAAGACCAATTCAGGCTTTGACCAATCTTGGCTATTGGATCCTATACCTAAATCTTTATGTTTATTAAATGAAATATAGATTTTATCCCCTTGCCATGATTTCCCCTCCACTTTCCCCATCATCATTACCCAGCAATTCAAATACGTATTCCAACTAACCGATGGTCCCCAATGAAATCCACCTGTTGGCGAAGAAGCGCCACCGCCACCTTCATTGATTGGAATTTGTAACGACCGAACAGGAACCCCATAGCTATCGTAAGCTATAGAGAATGATTTGCCATCCCATCTTTTCGCTTTTCCGACGGGATTATCTAGATCTTTCAAAGCGATACGCGCGATACTTATGCATTGACCACTCCACTCTTTTTGACCAGTATACGTTTTTTCATCATACACACCAGGATAACCATACTCTCCATAAAATAAATACAAATAGTCACCACTCGCTACAGCAGACGGGTCTCCCACACCACCCGCAAAAGTATTTGACGTATTAATGGGCTTTCTAATCATCCTTGGGTCATAATCCTCTATAAAAATGCCTCTGTTATCCCAGCTTTTACCTCCATCGATGGATTTCATCACACCAATTCTACAAACAGCTGCAGGACTTTCTGGACCAGTCAAACCTTGTGGCCAAAGGACATCTCTATATCCCTCTTTGGTAACTGAATCGTATGGTAAGGTGCTGGGATAATTTTCGTTATGGTAAATGCCATATAATGATTTACCACTTTTATCTTTAGAATCTTGGTAAACAGTTTCAAACCAAACCGCTCCATGCAAGCCTTTCTGTCCTATAGGTGCATTGCTAGGCATACTTGGGTTAAAGAACTTGCTAGCAGGGTTTTTAAAAACAGCCTCTGCATTTTCTCCATCTGAATACTTTAAATCTTTTGCATAACCCCATAAAGGGTCTTCGCCATATTTGCCAGGGAAGATTCTAAATGTATCGCCAATCCACACCTCTGCCATATTACAATCCACGAACGAATTGAATGTAATTTTTGGAGCAGGGATTAATTTAAACTTTGGGGTTGAGTCTACATGTTGAGTTGTATCCAATTTAGTTGAAGATAGTAATCCTATAATAATGGAGAACCAAGAAAATAAAATTAGCAGTGGCATTCTATTTCAATTTATGGTTAGTCAATAAGTTGTTATAAATTTAAAAAAATAATAGTATTCTCAAATACGAGTTTAAGCTGCATCTTCCGTTGGCAAGGAGAGTAAGCCAATCAGAAATGATCGGCTTTTGATGTTTTGTTATGGTATGATTTTTAAGCAAAATCGATCTAATGAATTGTAAAAATATATAAACCCGAAAAAGTAATTCTTATTTTTGACTCATGGATAATGTTGAAATAGTTAACTACGAACCAGCTTATAAGGAAGTATTTAGGGACTTAAATGTTGAATGGATTTCTGCTTATTTTAAAATGGAAGCGTCTGATTATAAGGCCCTAGACAATGCGGATAGTTATATTTTGCAAAATGGAGGCTATATTTTAGTAGCTTTATTAAATAAGGAGCCCGTTGGAGTTTGTGCATTAATTAAAATGGACGATCCTAGCTATGATTTTGAACTGGCAAAAATGGCAGTCGCACCCAAAGCACAAGGTAAAAAGATTGGTTGGTTAATCGGGGAAGCCATAAAAGACAAAGCAAGATCAGTGGGTGCAAAAACGCTTTATTTAGAGAGTAATACCATGTTAATACCTGCCATAAGCCTGTATCGCAAGTTGGGATTTATAGAAGTATTTGGACGCCATACACCGTATGAGCGCTGCAATATTCAAATGGCGCTTGACTTATAACATAGACCTTAGCTAACATACCAACTATATTTGCACTAAATCAACTTCCGTCTTCCGTTATTTAGTTTTTGGCCTCATGTTAAATCATACTATTTTTGGTATTTCTTCTCTTTACTATACTAATTACAAAGCCTGTTTCGTTCATTAGCAATTAAGATTATTTGGATGTCATGCACAAATATTTGATTTTTCTTTTGCTCCTTTTAGGAGTATTAAACACAGTAAAAGCTCAAGGAACAAAAGTGATAGGCAGGATAATTGATGCTGAAACAAAGCAAGCAATTCCCTATGTCAATATTGGTGTTTTTCAAAAAAACATCGGAACAGTTTCGGATGAAAATGGAAAATTTGAACTCAAGTTTTCAGGGAATAGTATCGCCACCGATTCAATCGTTTTTTCGCATTTAGGATATCAAATACTTAAGTTCGCCCCAACCCAATTGGCTAACTCATTAGGAGATATTCTTTTATATCCTGCGTCTACATTATTACAAGAAGTAAGCATTAAGCCCAAGAAAACAGTAAAGAAGTTTTTGGGAAGAAATGGTAAGGGATTGGGTCTCATGCACTATAATTTTTATACTTTTTATGAAAAAGAGGTGGATGATCGATTAGGTAAAGAGGCCGGAGTTTTGCTTCCTGTGAAAAAGGACTGCTTTCTGAATGAACTTCAGATGCACATAAGTTCAAATGAATTTTCTAGCCTAAAATTTAGATTGAACTTGTATCAAGTAGTCGATGGGGTTCCCACAGAATTAATCATGCCAAAGGATGTAATTTTTGAAATAAAAGAAGGCTATGTGGGATTGTTTAAATTAGACCTACGTTCTTATAATCTTTATTTGACAAAAGATATGGGACTTGTTGCTGCCACGATTCAATGGGTTGAAAGCAAGAAAGCAAAACCAACTAGCAAATATTTTAGTCTAAATGCTTCTCTATCCGCGAATTCATCCTTTGTATACCGTGCTAAATCTATGGCCAATTGGGAATCAAGCAAGCAAGATATAAGCCTTGGTTTCTTGTCGGAATGTGATTAGTCCAACTTTCCTTTGGGGCGTCGTATACTTACAAAGGAATAAATAGGCTTTTTAATATCGAAAACGGTTGCAATACTCCCCGCCTATTCAGGTGAGCAAGATTTGTAAAGAGGTCGTGTCGACCTCGTTTTTCGAAAAGCTATCATCCTAGTCCGAAAGCAGTTAAATCACCTAAATAATAGGTAAAATTCCAATGATTGGCAGTTTGTTTAATTGATAAATGTCATCTCATTTGTTCCCATTTCCTTTTTGGGAACACATTTAAATGGTTTCATATTTGCCTGTCGAGCGGTATAAACTATCTTGTTTCTCGAGTTTTCGGACATGGAGAAACCAGTTAAAAAATTGCAGTTTGATTTATCAGGCTATTACTTTTTCGGATTAGTCTTGTTGGTTTGCCTAGGTTTTTGGCCATCGTATTTTGCCAAGTTCTTCTATGGTACTGCCAACTTCTCCTTCTATTTTCATTTCCATGCCACCGTTCTTATTCTTTGGATGAGTTTGTTAATTATCCAACCGATTTTAATTCGGAACAAGCAAGTAGCGATTCATCGCTTGCTTGGAAAAATAAGCTACCTGCTGATTCCCCTGATCTTTATTTCGATCATTTTGTTAACCCATTCGCGCATACCTCATCAAGGGCCGCTGACCGATGATCATTTGGTCGGGACATTCAATTCATATAAGGATTTGATCATATTGGCGACCGCTTTTTTCATTGCGATTCGATACAAAAAGGATTATCAATTACATGCGCGTGGAATGATTGTGACAGGTTTGGCATGTATTGAACCGGCCTTTATTCGCTTTGCGTTCCGCGTGATTAGCGACCCATTTGTGGCTTATTTGACTACTATTTTTACCCTGTATGCGGTTTTTTTATGGATCATTTATCGTGAACGTAAACAAGCCAAAGCGCGCTGGGTGTTTCCGTTGATAGTAGGCCTTTATGTGATCGCGCATGGGTTGGTCCTATTTGATATGCTCTATTTACCCTTTTGGCGTGATTTCGTCATGTGGTTTGCCCATCTACCATTAACAACAATTTTAATTTAACGAACAGCTATGAAATACATTTGTCTCCTTTTTGTCCTCATGATTGCTCATTCGATTAATGCCCAATTCCCGCTAACGAAAGAGTTAACGACAACGTTTGATTTGACCTCTACGTTCAACAAAACAAAATATACCTTAGAGGTATCCTTGCCCGTAAGTTATGATGCAAGCAAAAAATACCCCGTGTATTATATTTTAGATGGCTATTATGCGGCATCTATTGCACATGGAGCACATCGGACACTTCAATTGGAAAACCTGATTGAGGATGTTATCGTGGTTACCATTGCGGGTCCAGAGAAAACTACGAGTGAATGGTTAATTAATCGGTGGCCTGATTATACGTTCTCCAAGGACACCTTGAACGATGTAGGAGCAGCTAAGTATTTTAACATACCTATTGGAAGCTTAATTTCTGGTAAAGGGGAGCAGTTTTTGCAGACATTGACCCAACAAATTTTTCCGTTTATTGAGACCAAATATGGGTTTAATGGAAATCGAGGAATTTCTGGCCACTCGCTAGGGGGTCAAATGGTCGCCTACTTAATGTTTAAAACACCCTCGTTGTTTAATCGCTTTGGGATCAATAGCTCCTCTCAGCGACTTTGGTTAAAAAATGAAATTAGAACGGTTGAAAAAAACTATGCCGCGACACATAATGAATACAATGGAAGAGTCTTTTTGTCCTTTGGTACTTTAGAACCCAAAGACGGAATTGAAGATCTACACTATTTTGACAATCAACTCAAAAGTCATTATAAAAATATCGAAACCAAGTTTGTTGAATTTTCCGATGAAACCCATGTATCTGTGGTGCCAGCGATGTTGAGTAGTTGCATGTGGTACTTGTATAAAAGGAAGTAAACCACGTGATACACAATTAATTCAAAAAAAATTATTAGTTTCGAAAAGATACCTGTGGAGACTAGCACCCACATTAAAAAACGGGGCGTAACCGAAAAGCCTTATGAGTAGGAAAAAACTAAATCTAATACCTATGAAAAAATTAATTATCACCACATGCTTGCTCATGAGCGTGTTCTTTACATTTGCTCAAACAAGTGCAAAGCAGACTTTTTATTTAGTAAATTATTACAAGTCCGATCGAGGCAAAACGGCTGAGTATATCAGCTTAATCAAAACGTATGCTTCCAAGATTTGGAAGGAAAAAATTAAACAGGGTGATGTGGCTAGTTATACACTTTACAGTGTTTTGACAAGTTCAGGAGATCCCAATTATGACCTAGTTTCTATCCAGTCAGCTAGTTCCATTAATGATTTTTCAAAAACGAATACAGCAGACTTTATGAAAAAAGCCTTTCCAGGAATGGACGAAAAAACCTTAAGTGGCATGGCTAATATGTATACGTCATTACGCGTACCGGTAAAAACGGAGATCTATTCGAATATTACTGCCCTACGCGGTGAGGGGGATTATATGGAGGTTAATTTTATGAAATCGCTACCTGGGAAAGAAGGGGAATATGAAAGACAAGAAAAGGAAGTGTATCAGCCCATTCATCAAGAGTTTATAAAAAATGGGAATAGAACAGGTTGGTATTTTAATCGACTAATTGTTCCAGTGGCTGACGGATCAGAATACAATTATGTTACCGGAAACCTATTTAAAGATTGGGATAAATCGTATAGCATAACTATGGAGGAATATTTGTCGACATACAAAAGACTATTTCCTAAAACGCCACTACCTGAGGCAGCAAGAACGATGGTAAGAACTGACGTTTGGAAAATTGAAGTAAGAGAAAAATAATTAGCTAAAATTTAAAATAACAAAAATGAAAAAGATCTTATCATTAGTAGCGATCCTACTTATTTCGATCCATGTTGCACAAGCGCAACGTGTATACGCGATACATTCCGTACGCGTGGAAGGGAACCTTCAAAATTTTGAAAAAGCACAGATGATGCAATCCAAAGTCGCACAAGCATCTGTAAATAGTGGAGATGTAGCGGGATGGATTCTGTTACAAGTTGTAAAAATCGATGGTGTAGATGATGAAAATGGGTTTAACTATGTTTTTGCCCAAAGCGCAAACAACATCGATCAATTATTAGACGCCAAATTTGCTTGGTGGAATAACAACGCAAAAGTTCTCAGCAAATCAGAACAGGACGAATTAGCGCTTCTAACCACGTCATTTAAATGGACAAAAGATGAGCGAAATGTTTTCGTGACAGAAGATGATTTACCAGGAACGGGAGAATATGTACAATTTAACTTTGGCCGACCAGCGAATATGACTGGATTTGTTGCCGAAAATAAAGCACTTTGGAAGCCGTTCTTTAGAGATAACATGTCAAAATTCAATATGGGTGGCTGGGGAGTTGCTAGACGCTTAACTTCTGGTTCTAGTTTAGGAAATACGACGATTATGACTTGGGATGTATTCAAGTCATTGAACGATTTAATGAAATATAGAATTGGTTTTGCCTTACCTAAGGAATTGTTGGACAAATCTAAAATGGCTCAATACGATCCAAATGGATTTTCGCAGCAACAAATTTTGAAGGTCTTAGCCTATACAACGGCTACAAAATAATTTTCAATGGCCTCTGGAAACAGGGGCCATTT
Organism: Aquirufa avitistagni; assembly: GCF_042715545.1. Lineage (NCBI taxonomy): Bacteria > Pseudomonadati > Bacteroidota > Cytophagia > Cytophagales > Flectobacillaceae > Aquirufa > Aquirufa avitistagni. The sequence goes on from NZ_JBBKXZ010000002.1 coordinate 389,418, forward strand.
TTTCTATTTGTAAACCCACCAAATCCTGTATTTTGTTCTAATTATAATTTTTTTTGCTTTAGTTAAATTTTAAAAGTTCCGGATTGCACGAACGCGATTTTTGCTTGATTTATCTGATTTAGATTCGGCAGAACCTGATCTTGTATTAAAATTAATTGTCCAGGCCTCTTCATCATCATATTCGGTTGAACTCCAATAAATATCTGAGGCAAAATTCCCAACAATATTTCTGTTTAAATAAAGTAAATTAAGTTCATATTTGCTTGGCAAATACCAATCTCCATAAGTAGTTTCTAAGGAGTTAATTGTTTCACTTTTGACGAATTCATTACATATCAATGCTGCAAAATTTTCGCCATCGTACCCGTCACTTTTATTGAAATTGCGTTGACTTATTTCACTCGAAATAATAATTGTTGTATTTTTTATTCCAGCACCAATACCATTTGCCTGAGCTCTAATTTCTTTTCCAATATCTAAACCCCATTTGATATCGTTACTTTGATCACTCGCTGAAGCAATAAGGCCGTGTTTTCCACCATCATAAACATAAAAAATTATTCCTCCACCGTACAATTCGCCAACAGCATGTGTATTGTTATCTGAATTATTTGAAGCCGAAACCCAAGTAGCTCCGTTTGACATTAATACATTACCAGAGGTTCCTGGCGCAACAGTTTGAATGGCATTTGTTCCATTGCCCAAAAGAACATGGTTGCTTGATAGAGTAGTCGCTCCCGTTCCACCGTTGGGCACCCCCACGGTGCCACTGACATTCGCTGCATTTCCTGAAATATTTCCTGTGACTTTACTACCAGCAACCCCTGCTATTTTAATATCTGTTACTGAAGCATTGGCTAAATCCCCAGTAGCAATGCTTCCATCTAAAATTTTGGCTGAGTTTATCGCACCTGTAGCTATGACCGGTGAAGTTGCTGATCCAGTTAAATCCCCGGTTAGTTGAATTCTGCCTCTGACGGAACTACTTGCATCTACACTCTGTGCATCAACATATATTTTTACAGCATTTTGGGTTGGAAATAGGGTGGTACTTGTTCCTAATGCTGCATTCGATTTATTGGCCGCATCTTCTTTTAAGGCCAGCGAACTAGTTAAGGTGGTGATATTAGCTTTTAAGGCTAAGCCTGGTACGGTTGGCAAATCTGCGGTACCGGCCAAGTCTCCAGCTAATTTAAGCTTTCCTTTTTCAGTTGCACTAGCGTCAATTACTCCTGCTGAAGTTACTAGTTGGACAAAAGCGGTTGTCGCCAACTTTGTAGAGTTATCGGCAGATGTTTGTGTAATGGCTGTTGTCCCTGTTGGCAATGATGGAGTACCCGTAAATGCGGGGGAATTTATTGGGGCAGCTCCCGTGACATCAGCTACTGGAATGCTACTACTAGCCGACAAAGCAGATGTCCCTGTTCCTTTGACATAACCGGTTAATGTACTTGTTCCGGTTCCTCCGTTGAGCACTGCCACAATTCCATTGACATTTGCTGCATTTCCTGAAATATTTCCTGTGACTTTACTACCAGCAACTCCTGCTATTTTAACATCTGTTACTGAAGCATTGGCTAAATCCACGGTAGCAATGCTTCCATCCAATATTTTGGCTGAGTTTATGGCTCCTGTGGCTACGGCAGGAGAAGAGGCTGTTCCAGATAAATCCCCAGATAATCGTAATATACCCTTGGTATCTGAATCTGCATCTCGGATGGTTCCGTCATCACCATCATCATCTTCGTCGTCATCATCGTCGTCATCCGAATTATTATTTCTAGGATTTTGCCACGATGGCACACCTGTTTTCATGGTTAACACCTGGCCTTCATTTCCTTTGGGCAATCGTGTGCCTTCGCCGAAGTTTTCTCCATAGATCAAATCACCTTTGGTGGTCATAGGTGATAAAGCGTTGAAACCAGAGATTTTAGTACTGGCTCCTGTTCCTCCATTGGCCACTGCCACGATTCCACTTACATTCGCCGCATTTCCTGAAATATTTCCTGTCACTTTACTTCCAGTTATGGTTGTGATTTTAATATCGGTCACTGAAGCATCGGCTAAATCTGCGGTTACAATGCTTCCATCGAGTATTTTGTCTGAATTGACAGCTCCTGTGGATATAGCTGGTAAATCAGCTGTACCGGCTAAGTCTCCGGCTAATTTAAGTTTGCCTTTTAGACTTGTACTGGCATCTATAATCCCTGCCGCTGCGGCTTGTTGAACAAATGCGGTCGTGGCAATATTGTTACTATTATCTCCTGATGACTGAGTTACTGCAATAGTAGATGAAGGCAACACAGGGGTACCAGTGAAGATAGGTGAATTTTTGTCGGCTTTAGCATCTACAGACGCTTGCAAAGCAATTCCAGCGGTGGCTTGTTGGACAAAAGCCGTTGTAGCTAATTTAGTCGAATTATCAGAAGAGTTTTGTGTAATTGCGGTGGTTCCTGAGGGCAAGGATGGCGTACCCGTAAATGTAGGTGAGTTTTTATCAGCTTTTTGCATCTACGGTAGCCTGCAAGGCTGCTCCCATAGTTGCTTGATCCACATACGTTTTTACTGCTCTCACGGATGGATATTTACTATCGGATCCAGCATCGCCTTGAATATTGGTCGATTTATTACTAACATTCTCTTTGTTGGCCAAAGCTGGAACGGTGGGATTTGTGGCTGTACCACTTAAGTCACCAGCTAATTGGATTTTTCCTGTTGCTAAAGTAGTGGCATCAGGTATGTTGCCGGCGACAAGTTTGGAGATATTTTGATCAATATAGGTTTTGGTTGCTTTTTGGCTAGGGTATTTTTGGTCTGAGGGGCTAGCTCCTCCTAAATCAATTTCTGTGGATTTGTTTGATACGACCTCGGCGGTTCCTGAAAGGTTATTTACGTTATCGTTTGTTTCCCTAATTTGTCCCCTTAACCCCCCTATCTGAGAATTTAAATTGTTATTGGTTGTAGAAATCTGATTTTGCTGCTCAGAGAGTTTTGTAATTATTGTACTAATGGAACTCTGATTGTCTTTTATATTTATTGAATTCTCAATCAATTTAGTATCTAGACTTGTAATACTTTGATTAATAACCAAGAATAATTGATCACTACTTTTTTTGTTATCATCAATGATTTGATTGGCGATTTTAATTTGACTAGAATTATTTTTGATATCTGCTTTTACCGGCTCTAAATCTTTTGAGATTAAATACCCTGGATCATTGAAAAATTGGGATAATCTTGTCGGGGCATCACGTACATTTTTGTAATCTACAGACTCAGCATACAAGGCATAAGCACTGTAACTTAATTTTTGATTGCTAACTTCTGTGAATGTTTTCCCGTTGTCAAAGCTGACAGCAACTGCCAAGTTTTTAACAATTTCATCCCAAATAATTGTGTCAAATGTACTGTATTTTGCGCCTGTTTCTGAAGATGAATTTGAGCTTAAACTTCCATTGGTCGGAGCGAGGCCAATAGTCAAATTAATGAGACCAAATTCATCGGTCTCTGCTTGTTGGATTTCTGTATAATCTACACCGTTTATAGAGCTAATTGTAAATTTTATGGCCACTTTACCTTTTTGAAATGGTTGGCCCATTATTTTATTCCCAGGAATGTCTAAAGGATTTGGATCTAGGATGATGGCTTGGTAATTAATTCCCTTTTTTTGCCCGTAGGACAAAAATGAAATCGCCAAATACATTAAAATGTAGACTACCTTATTCATTTTAAAAATTTTAATCCTATCAAAAAACTGGTAGGCACAAAGTTTAAAGTAGCTTCGCCAATTTTATCTGCATGTGTCGTCTGTATTTTCTGGTAGGCAATAAATGCCGATGTTTTATCATTCAATTTTTTGCTTATTTCCCCTCGATAACCCATAAAGAATTGGAACGTATTGAATTGTGGATTATTTACTAGAGGAAAATATTGGTTTGAGATTAACTGGTTTCCGTTAATCATTTTGAAAATTCCCAATTGCCCTGTTCCCGCAATTGATATACCAAGTTTGATAGGAATTTCTATACCAAAGCCTGCTTGAGTTCCAATAAAATCTGAATGATAAGCAAAGTGAATTTTTTGGAGATCACCCACAGCATTCATTTGCAGGTAATTTATCCCTAAATCGTACTGGAAAGTACTTAGTATTTTCGATATGGTTGGATGTTGGCTAAAGTATATACTTCGTTTACTAGTATTGGCCAGGTTCTTACTTGTATCTAAAACAGCCTCTGAAAAAATAATTCCAAAATGAGAACCCGAAGACGGCCTTAGGTAATTTGCTTTAACCCCATTGGCTTGGGTATAATTAAATGTTGTTATTGACGAGCCTAGTTGTATTTTATAATTTTGAGCTTGGCTAAACGAAGTAATTAGAACAACGATTAACGGCAATACTTTTAACAAAGAAATGTACTTCATGTTAATGCTCTATTTTATCCAGAGCAAGTAACTATTTTTAATTTTTTGTTTTGTACGGTTTTTTTGCAGCCCCAAAAAAATCTAACAAACTAGTTGTTGTTTTTAATTTTGAATAAAAATTCAGAGGCTGAAAGTCCATGTAGGCTTTTGCATGCAAAGTGAAAAGTTTGTCGATTCTTAAATCCAGCTTCAAATGCTAAAGCTTCAATCGTGTATTTTTTCCAAATGGGGTTGTGTGATAATTCATCTTTTAGATAGGTAAGTCTACAAGAATTAACAAACTCAGGAAAACTTAGGCCATGTGTTTGCTTGATGGATGATGAAATTTGAGATACACTTATTCCTGTTCTTTCAGAGATATTAATAATTTTTAAATCAGGATTTAAGAAAACTAATTCTGTTTCAAATAAATTCTGAATTTTTATGATGTGGCCTTCCGGAACACTTTTTTTTGTGTTGTTATTCTTTGTAGAAAACTTGTCTAATTCTCTTTTGGAGAAAAATCCACTAAGTGTTGGCCCTACTAACATTTGTGGATTTATAATCAAGTATAATGCTTCAAAAAGGTAGTTTAATGAAAATATTATGTAGATAATGATTAATTCAGTAGAAGATTTAATACCTATTAATTTCATAGTAACGAAATAATATACAATAAATAGCACAGCGACTACTTTCATTATAAAATCAATTAAAATCCATTTTATGATTATTTTGTTGCTCCTATTTAATATGTGAAAGCCCTTTATTCTAAAGTAATTGTAAAGATCAAATCCTATCCAAATAGAATATATTACTATGGATAATCCTTTTAAATTTTCATGTACTGACATAGGTAGCCAGCCAAAATTACCTGTCGAAGCTGAGAGGCTTCCTTGCTTTATAATAAACTTTATTTCATTCACTTTCGTTTCTGTTGAACTTAAGTAAAACGGAATATACTCGACGGTATGTAAAAAAAATGGGACGAAATGAAGAAAATAGATCCTTTTAAATTTTCGGTTGGGGTATAATAAAAACTTTTGAATGAGGATTGAAAGTGGGCCTACGAGGTAAATAGGTGGCGACAATGACCTAAAAAAATAGGGGTAATCTAAAATGTTATTTTCAGTTAAATAATAAGAGATTATGAGTGTAATGGCCAATAAAGTAAATTGAATTCCTAATAGTTTAGAAGCTATTAACCCTTTTCTCAAGATTAAATTTATTCCAAAGAGTAAAAATAATGTACCAAGGCAGAAGTGAAATAGGACTGATAATAACTCCGTCATTATTTGTTTGAATATTTAGAACACTTCGTAAAGTTGTAAAAAGTATTTTTATTTTTTGAATAATTAAGTTGGGATTTCTATATGATTACCTTCAGGTACTAGTTTAGAAAGAAATTTAACTATGAATTTGTTTTGCCTTACCTAAGGAATTGTTGGACAAATCTAAAATGGCTCAATACGATCCAAATGGATTTTCGCAGCTACAAAATAATTTTCAATGGCCTCTGGAAACAGGGGCCATTTTTTCTTCTCTTGGGATTAGACTATTCCAAAAGAAGCCGGATCCGGGCAGTTGTGGGCATAAAAATCTACATCTCGCTTCGCACATACCCCGGGATAATCTCCTTGAAACCCCTGCATATCGCGGATTAGCTGGAAATGCAGATGTGGCGGCCAGCCGCCATTTTCAGTTTGATTTCCCAAATGGCAAAGCTTTTGTCCTGCGCTTATCGGCATGCCAACTTCCAGTTGGCTTAAATCACCCATAGACAGGTGCCCATATAAACTGTAGATATTTGCTTTCGGGTGATGTAAAATGATCGTTGGCCCATAATTCCCCGCCCCGTCATTCACCATAAAACTATGCACCACGCCGTCTAATGGCGCAAAAACGGGCGTTCCTGCTGTCGTCCAAAAATCCATGCCCAAGTGAATATTCCTAAAATCAGCTGAAGATGTTTCGAAATTAGCATAGGTCTCATAAATGACCCGGTGCTCCAGGTATCCGCCATAACCAATCTTATCACCAATCTTCGCTTCGATGTACGCGTTAAACGCGGAGGCATTCCCATAGATGGATGGAAGCAAGTCCAAATTCGTGGCACTTAAATCTAGTGAGACGCTTGTGCTATCAGTTAGGGGTTTTGCAAAAAGCCGGTCAATCATGTGGGTATAATTTCCTTCAAAGTATCGTAAAACCTATTTTCGTATGCTCCATATTTCATGGATGGGATCTCCCTTGCTTGACAAACCGGAGTGTTCCCAATCTCCAGCTTTTAGCGCATAATTGAATTTTAAACGAAGGCCTACTCTCGTCTCATCTTTCGAAAAGAACTCAATGCGCTCAGCGTACTCACCATTTTGGGTTGTGTAGGTACCGCCTCCAGTTCCTAGGAATTGCTTCGTATCGGTATCGTAAGCGATCCATTGAAATCGAGTTCCCGATAAAATTTTCATGGTTTTTCTGGCTACACTGGTGTCGCGTTTTTGGACTTTACCATCCATGATTCTTCCCGACATCAGCCAGGCCCCTTGAAGCACACCAGGCTTGCCGTCATCGATTCTTCTAAATTTTCTTTTACTGCCTACGATGGTGAGGGAATCGTGGGTCATGGCTATTTTAAAACTGACTTCTGTGCCAACAAGCGCAGCATTATCCGTGTGAAACTCTCGTTTTTCGGTCACTACGTCCCCATTCAACTTCCATGTTCCGCCATTGGCATGAATAAACTTGCCGTTGCTTGCATTGTATATGGTCAATACTTGATAGCCATCGGCAAAAATGACAACACTTCTTAGCGTGTCTCCGCTTTCAGAAATAGATTTGGATTCCCACGCACCTACCGGGCTTTGGGCGCGAACCCCAATTGACAGGGCTGTGCAGACTATTAGTAGTATGATTTTTTTCATCGTGTTTTAGTTAGGGGATTGAATGGTCCCAATAATTTTTCAAATATATAGCTTGGCATTCGTGAAACACGGGAATACCGAAAAATTATATTGGCTTGTTCATTTTTCGGAATCTGTTTGTATTATTGCCCTAGACACAGAAAATGTCGTACTAATGACACAATCATATTTGCAAATGGAATTTGGTGCAAGATTAAAAGAGCTAAGAACACGGTTGAACATCTCGCAAAAAGAACTTTCCGAGCAGACGGGATTAACCCTCAGAACGATTCAGCGAATCGAGAACAATGAGGTAAAACCGAGTCTTTATTCCGTAAAAGTTCTAGGTGAAGTATTGCAGGCCGACTTATCTCCATGCGTTAAGCCATCCGAAGCCAAACCCTATGAGTTTAATCTAACGCTTAAAATCACAGATATGAATCAATTCTTACATGACTTAACCGTTTTGTTTAAAACACATTGGAAAACAATTTTCCTGATTGTTTTGGTTATTTGGTTACTCACGAGTTACACAGACATCAAATCGGGCATCATGGATGGGTGGAATGGAAAGTAGTTTGGGGCCATTATTTCGCCACCAAAAACTTATTCACATCTAACCAATGCACAAACGCATCAAACCATTTATTGCTCGTTCTGTTCGGATTGCCTAGGCCAAAGCCGTGCCCACCATTTTGGTATAAATGAAACTCCACGGGTCTGCCCGCTTTAAACCAAGATTCAATCACCCCAAACTGGGAGTTAAACAAGAAGTCATCTGAAGCGATGGCATTAAACATCGGGGGAGCGTTTGCCGGCACTTTCACAGGCCCCATGCCGCCATAAATCGGACCAATAAAGGCGAGCTTCATCGTTTTCGAATGTAGCGTTGCATGCATCGTTAAACCCGCTCCAGCGGAGAACCCAATCATGCCAATGCGCTGCGTATCCACACCCCAAGCTGCGGCGTTTTTGATGATCATCGCATAGGCCGCCTCAGCATCTGTGAGCTGGTTGGTTAAATCCATTTGCGCCATGGGATTCGTATTTTTTGCGGCGCTATCTGTTTTTACGGGAGCGGGACGTGGGCGGTTCATCCAAGCGGTAAAATCTTCCAATTTTTCTGGGGTTGGGAATAAGCGGTATTTTAAGACGAAGGCAGTTATGCCTTTTTTGGCAAGGGCCTCGGCTACTTCCCAGCCTTCATTTCCCATGGAAAGCCAACGGTACCCCCCACCCGGAGCCACAATGACTGCGGCGCCATTTGCTTTACCTTTCTCTGGAAAGAAGGGCGTCAATGTTGCGGTTGATATATTGCGAGCCATCGGATCGCCCCACTGCCGAAACCACGTTTCCGGCGCCGGTTGGTCTTTTACGGAGCCCGTGTTTAAGGGAATGGCATTGGGTTCTTTGGGAGTTTCAAGCGGATAAATAGTTCCATCTTGAGCGATAGCGGTGAATGCTAGACAGGAAATAAGGGCAAAGAATAGCGATTTCATAGGTTTTATCAGGTTTAGATCATTAAGATAATTAATCAGATGTTATGGTTTTACAGGGGTTTATCATTTATTTTGACACATCATCCGATTTTACCTATGAAACTTGGAACGCTTGTTACTTGGAGTTTTTTCATCAGCCTAGCCACATCGCTTGTAGGGGCATTGATGAAGATTTTACATTTGCCAGGTGCGGACCAACTGCTCATCGCGGGCATCGTGTCGAATGGCGTATTTGTGGTCACATCTTTGTATGAAATTTGGAATTCCTACAGGATAAACAAAAATGAAAAAATCATGTGGACAATCGCCTTCATTTTTATGGGAATTTTAGGCGCCATTGCGGGGATTGTTTATTTATTAATAGGCAGAAAACGCGTAGTTTAAGTTATGATGAAACAATTCTTGACCAAATATCGAAATGAAGTTATTGTGGGCGTTCTTGTCTTTCTTTTCCTGATTTTCAGAGATGGAATCAAGTCATTAGTAAGCTAAGTTCAATTACGCATAGTAAATAAGCAATGAACGATTTTTACAAACAGCCAAAAGCATTCGTCTGGATTGAAGCAATATTGTTTTTTTTGGCAGGGATATTCCTCGCGATTCTTATCATTGAACAAGGGTATACCAACTCATTCGTTTATTTAGCCTTCATTTTATACGTTCCGATTAGTCAATTTTTATATACCCCGCTATTTACGTTGACCGGCGGATACACCTATTACTCGCCGATGCTTTTAGGCTATATGGCGAACGAAAAACAAATAGATTTACATAGCGGAACGAGCTTTGACCATTTATTTGTTTTACGGAAAATAAAGCCAGGTGTTGAATTGAGAAATAGGTTGCTTTCGTACCATTTGGAAGGCTTACTACACCTAATTTCACAAATTGAAAATAAGCAGATTTCGGAGTCGGTTTCGATTGTGGGAACGTCGTATTTTTTCAATGATAGGACGCTGCATAAATTAGGGTTCCAAATAGAAAATGCCACGGCATTTTATCGAGCGAACCTCTTTCTCAACTTCATCGATTTAACGTGGATGTATTCTCTTTCGCGCGGGAAGTTCTCCATTCCCTCGTTATGGGATGCTAAAAAAGCGCGGATTCAAGGCAGCGATTTGGTCGCACAGAAAAATAATTTAGCTGCCCTATATCGTACCTTGAACACAAAAAAGGGCTGAAATCTCAGCCCCTTTGAAAATAAGTTACGCAATAACTCCCAGCTCTTTTCCTACTTCCGTAAAGGCAGCAATCGCGTGATCTAATTGTTCCCGAGTATGCCCAGCGGAGATTTGGACGCGAATTCTCGCTTGCCCTTTGGCCACCACCGGATAGTAAAAACCAATCACGTAAATCCCTTTTTCTAAGAGTTTTTCGGCCATTTTTTGGGAGATAACCGCATCATATAACATGATCGGAATGATCGGGTGTTCGCCAGATTTGATATCGAAACCAGCAGCAACAATCCGCTCCCGGAAATACGCCGTGTTTTCCTCCAGCGTATCGCGCAATTCTGTCGTTTTAGATAATATATCAAAAACCGCAATCGACGCACCAGTAATGGATGGCGCTAAGGTGTTCGAAAATAAATAAGGTCTAGAACGCTGTCTTAATAGGTCGATGATTTCCTTGCGGCCCGACGTAAATCCGCCCGATGCTCCGCCCAACGCTTTGCCCAAGGTGCCCGTAATGATATCAATTTTACCCATCACCCCTTTCAGTTCGTGCACGCCACGTCCTGTCTTTCCCATAAAACCAGAGGAGTGACACTCGTCAATCATGATGAGTGCTTCATATTTTTCCGCTAAGGCGACAATTTTATCCAATTGCGCAATGGTGCCATCCATCGAAAAAACACTGTCGGTGACAATCATTTTTTGTTGGGCCCCATCCGCCACCGCCTGCTTTAACTTCGCCTCTAAATCGTCCATCGAATTGTGCTCATAGCGGTAGCGCATCGACTTACATAATCGGATTCCATCGATGATGGAGGCATGGTTTAGCGCATCAGAAATAATCGCATCTTTTTCGCCTAATAAGGGCTCAAAAACACCTCCATTGGCATCAAATGCCGCCGCATATAAGATCGTATCTTCAGTCCCCAAAAAGGTAGAAATTTTTTCTTCTAAGGTTTTGTGAATATCCTGTGTGCCACAAATAAAGCGAACTGAAGATAGCCCAAAACCATGGGTATCAATTGCGTCTTTCGCCGCCTGAATTACCGCAGGATGCGATGAAAGCCCTAAGTAATTATTCGCACAAAAATTATACACTTTTTCGCCGCCCTGAATCGTAATTTCGGACGCTTGTGGCGAGGTAATGACGCGCTCTTTTTTAAATAATCCAGCCGCTTTAATCGACTCAATTTCTTTGGTGATGAATGGCTTATATTGTTCGTACATAAACTTATAGGTTGTGGATATAGGAAGGTAATTTAGTTAAAATTTCAGTGGTCATTTTAGGCAAGTCAAATTCCGCTTTCCATCCCCAGTCATTTCTAGCACAGTCATCATTGATACTCGAAGGCCACGAATCTGCGATTTGTTGCCTGAAGTCTGGAGCATATTGAACCTGGAAGTTTGGATGGTGGGATTGAATGCTTTCCGCAATTTCACGCGGAGAAAAACTCATCCCTGATACGTTATAGCTGGTGCGGACCCGAATACTTGAGGCTGGCGCCGCCATTAATTGCATGGTTGCCTGGACCGCGTCATCCATGTACATCATGGGTAAATATGTATCCTCTTGTAAAAAACATGTGAAGCTTTGTTCCCGAATTGCTTGATGATAAATATCTACAGCATAATCAGTCGTGCCTCCTCCGGCCAACGATTTATATCCAATCAGCCCTGGAAATCGCAAGCTTCTGACGTCAACCCCATAGGTATTGAAGTAATATTCACACCAATGCTCGCCAGCTAATTTCGAAATGCCATACACCGTGGTGGGATTTTTTAGGGCATCTTGAGGTGTTTTTTGTTTAGGCGTATTGGGGCCAAACACGGCTATCGAGCTAGGCCAAAAGATTTTCTCTAGCTTATTTTCTCTTGCTAATTCGAGTACATGTAGCAATCCCCGCATATTCATATCCCAAGCTTGCATCGGGTCTTTCTCCCCAGTGGCAGAAAGAATCGCAGCTAAGTGATAAACCTGCGTAATTTGATCTTTTTGAAGCAGTTTGCCAACGGCCTCTTTGTCCAGTACATTTAAGGTTTTGAAGCGACAATAGTTAAATTTTGATCGTGCGCTTTCCTGAAAATCGGTTGCAATAACCGCTTCGCTACCGTATGTATTGGCTAAGGATTGTGTGAGCTCCGTGCCTAGTTGGCCGCCCGCACCAATCACCAATAGCTTATTCATGTATGTTTTGTTTGTTGATGTGTAGTTAAAATTACCAATGTTGATTTAAATTGGCTACTACTAAATCAAAAACAATTAAATTTGTTTGAGGTGCGCGGGTCAAATAGGCCTTTTTTAGTCAAAAACGGCATGTTTTCATGACAGAGTAGGCATTTACACGTTGCGTCGGGACTAATTTCAAATCTTCTAATTCAACTATGCTATTACCTAAATTATCTCTTGCACTTAATATATTGGTCCTAATTCCCGTATGTTCCGGGCTACTTTTAAAAGCGAATTGGGCACTAGATTCCTACGGCATCGAAACGCCTGCAAGGGGAATTCTACTTTCGATTTATTTGACCATTCTAATTTTCTCGGCGGCCCTGCTCTTCAAGTTTGATGCCAAAATGGTGATAGCGCTGCTGTCGGTTCAGATTATTTATAAGCTGCTAAGCCCAATCATGGTGGGGACGATGACAAATCCCGTCATCATCAGCAATTTGTTTATCGCCCTATTTCATGCGTATAGTGTTTGGAAATTGTCAATAATCGAAAAAATCAACCCATTCGTTTCTTAAGATTTTTCGATTAGCTTTTCGTGGTGTTTCACATGATAAATCGTAAAATAGAGCATTTCGCGTAAGGTGAGTTTGCCCAATAAAGGATGTGGTAAAATGTACTGATCAAGCTCTTCTTCTGAACGCTTTTCAATCGCTGTACATAGATTTAAGACTTCATTTGTTAGGCTTGCTTTCAATTTTTGGCCTTGATGTAGGTCCACTTTTTTAGGGACAAATGGACCTGTAGCCTTGCTTCCACTGGCTAATTTGGCATGATATCGCGCGATTAGCGCGTCATAGCTTCTTCCTTCTCTGTTCGATTTCCCCCAAATAAGCTTTAACAAAAACAGGGGTAACCGAAACGCTAAACCAACCGGCTTGACAGAAAGATAAATGTGCTCAAGCTGTTGGCCTGCCGTCCACTTATCGTTTTTACTTACACTAAATTCTTCCGGTGAAAGTTGACCTACACAGGCAATAAATTCCTGGTGATTTTCAGTCAGCTTGTTAATGAGCGTTTGCTTATCCATGTTATTATTTGATCATTTATGGCTGTGCCAAAAACGCTTTCGAGTAGTTAATTTTCAGCGCATCCATTGCCGGCAAATGGCCCGTCAAACGCCTTTTAAAATCCGCATAATTTTTGGACTCTTTGGTCGACCACGCTACTTCAGAAAGTGCTAAGGCCCGCGGATACGTCATGTATTCAGCATACGCAATATTGCTGATGTATTCCGTCCAGATATTGGCTTGGATACCGACTACGTGCTTGGCTTCTTCCGCCGTTAATTCGGGAAGATTCGGCTCAAATGAGTAACACTTGCTCAAGGGCAATAATCCCCCGATGGCAACAGGCTCCGTTTTAGGATCCGCTTGATAGTAATCCAAATAGAAATATGAATTAGGCGACATCACCACATCGTGATTTTGTTTCGCCGCTTCAATTCCACCTTTTGTGCCACGCCAGGACATCACCATGGCATTCGGAGATAATCCTCCTTCTAAGATTTCGTCCCAGCCCAACAGTTTTTTGCCTTTGGAGGTAACGAATTTATCGATCCGACGAATGAAATAACTCTGTAATTCATGCTCATCTTTTAAGCCCAATTTCTTGATTAAATCTTGGCAGAACCGACTTTCTTTCCATTGGGTTTTCGGACATTCGTCTCCACCAATGTGAATATATTGACCCGGGAAAAGGGCCATCACCTCGGTTAATACATCTTCCAAAAAGGTGAATGTTTCCTCCCGCGGAAACAACACATCATCCGATACGCCCCACTTTGTTTTTACCTGATATAGCTTGTCGGCGTTCGCCCCAAACTGCGGATACCCAGCCAAAACGGCCTGCGAATGACCCGGCATTTCAATTTCCGGAATCACCTCGATGTATTTTTTCGTTGCATAGGCGACGATGTCTTTTACCTCCTCTTGGGTGTAAAATCCGCCATGCGGTTTGCCGTCATATTTTTGGTCTTTGTAATGACCCAACATGCTTTCTTTGCGGACAGACGAAATGGATGTCAATAATGGATATTTTTTGATTTCAATGCGCCAGCCTTGGTCTTCTGTTAAATGCCAATGAAACGTATTCATTTTATATATCGCCATTAGGTCGATGAAGCGCTTAACCGATGCTACTGGATAGTAATAACGACCCACGTCTAACATCAACCCACGGTATGAAAACCGAGGTTCATCTTTAATCGATACGTTTGGAATCGAGATGCTTCCTGTCAAAGGCGACCCAGCATAGACTTGTGCAGGCATTAATTGCAACAAGGTTTGTAAAGCGTAAAAAGCACCTTTGCCTGTTTTGGCTTGAATAGCAATTTTCTTCGAACTAATCTGAAGCGTGTATGCCTCGTCCCCTAAGTTGGCATTCTGCGAAAATTGAATCACTGCCGATTTCGTCGCTTTCGCGCTGATGGGGAAAGAACTAGCCCCTTGAAGATACTCCTGTAGTAAATTCGCCACGGGAGCAAATTCAGTATGTGAATAACCAATCGTTGTAGACTTTTTAACCACAAATTGACCCGTTTGGGGTATGACTTCTTTGGGTAAAGGAATGAGGTTGTAGTTGTTTTGTGCGAATCCCGCGAACGAGATAAAAACGAGTAATGCGAAAATTTTCATACGGGATTGAATAGGTTTTGGTGAATCAAATTAACCAAAAATAGTTTACTAATTGAAATACCTTCTCCAGATTCATAGCACATTTGCAATGTTAATAGAATCCAATTAATATTGAAATTCAATTCAATGGCAATGGAACAACAAATTTTTAGAGACCTCCTCGAGCAAAATAAATTAAGCTGCAGTTTTGCTTTCAACGAAGTGAATCAGGCAAATGCAGCGCTAAAGCTTAATGCAAATACATCGTCTGTCGGCTTTATGTACCGACATGTAGCTGAGACCATGCTAATGTTTGGGTATTTTTTCGGAATGCCGAGTGATGTGGCGAACACGACGATGGGCCAACCAGATACTGGCCAAGGTGCTGATGTAGAAGGAACAAAAACCCTATTGGACAAAGGCTTTGCGATGCTTGAGCAATTGATTGAAAATACACCCGCCGGTGGATGGAATGAGTCGATAGATACGCCATTTTTTGGCACCGTTTCGAAGGCTAAATTATTCGCACACGTTCTGTATCACAATTCCTATCACGCAGGCCAAATTGGGTTGACGCTGAAGCGGGGGTAGTATCAGCACCGGTCATGTGTTGCATCCTCCTTGAATTGAAGGGGTTATTCAATGAATTACACCCAGACCTTCAAAACTTTTTACCTGATATGTAGAAGGTAAAAACCAATGGAAGCCAAACGTCTTCTTCTATTTCCAATACGCAAATAGCGGCCCATCAACACCATAAACAGGATCTGTATCTGGAATAGGAATTTGAGCTATTTCGTCACGAATGAAAGTGCGATCTGCATCTGTCAAACCAATCTTTAAGTTCCAATCTGCCCCATTTGGGTAGCCCCCAACAAATTGATAATCGAGGGAATTGTCAATCGAATGATGGCCAACACCAGCTGGTAAAATAATCACGTCCCCCGCTTCAACCTGTATAATTTTTCCATTTTTGCCGCCTAACATTAATTGAGCCTGACCACTTTTTAGTCCTAAAACCTCATGGGTATTGCTATGAAAATGGTCATACGGCAAAATGATATCTGTCCAGTTATTTGTCCACCCATTTTGGCTAAAACAAAGTTCAAAATCTTGCGCTCCGATGTAATAAAGCGCATTTTTGTAAATTAATACAGGTAGTTTATTATTAGGAATAAAACCGTCATTCTCGAAGTAATGAGGTATAATTTTAGTCTTCATTGTTTTTGGGATTGAATAAATTAATTTGTTTCTAACACCATAATCCAATCAAGTCCATAACCTTTTGAAGGTGGGGTAAAGGTTTGTATACCAGAATTCGAAATAATAAACCTGTTTGATTGCTCCCCATTCCTAGGATTTACCCAGTAATAGGCAGCTTTTTCACCGGGGATTACTCCCATTTTTAATCCGAATGATTTACCCGTGCTAGCATACACAAAGACATATTCTTTGCCCCTTGTCACTTGAATTCGTTCGCTAGGCGTTTCATTTGGCCCTATTAACAAGGATTGATCTGGAATTCGCTCTAACGCTGGTTTTGATTCCATTAGCTTTCGAACAAATTTCATTTGATTAGCTCCAGGTAAATCCAGTGCCGTTTTCCAGGAGAAGTGAGGTCCATTAATTCCCACACGTGTCGAATCATACATTTGCCAAACATCATGGCAGCCATACGTATGTCCAAAAGCCCCCGCGAACAAATCCAAATAGGCATATTTTCTAACATCATATGCACTTGATGTTCCCAGGTCATTCGCATTAAAACAAACCGGATGATCCTCATACAGGGGCTCTCCATCCATGATGGGTTTATATGGTAGTTTGTTATATAAGGATGAAATTTTAAGATAATGCTCCTGATCTCTGCAGTGCCCATTTTGAAACATATTAAAATCCAGCCATTCACTTTGGTGAAACCATTCAGCAGATCCTAATGCATTAGGTTGTGGGTGAAAGCTCATTAACGCGTGTTCATTTCCGCCTACTCCCTCCACCACACCTGTAGCTAATGAATTCCAGATATTAATTTGAGCCTCATTTTTAGGATTGCGATCTCCACCCATAATCCAAATGACATTTTTCTTTTTAGCATAGCGAGCACCTATCCACTTCCCATATGCATAGATATTTCCGGCTGAAAAAATTTCAGGACCCACGCCCCAACTTGCTTTATCAACTTTATCACCCCAGGTGGGCAAAAGGGCGATGGTTAAGCCATAACTGTGGGCGATATCAATTAGGCTATCTACATGAGCAAAATACTTTTCATTTGGCTGAGCAGGATTATCCTTTAATAATGGTAGATCTCCATTGGCATTTGGGGAATGAAGGCCATCTAACTCTGCCAAAGCCACGGCCTGTATGACCGTAAATCCTTGCTCACTTCTTTTTTGAAAATAGTAGGTTGCCTCTTTTGTTGACAATCGATGGAAAAGTTCCCATGCCGTATCCCCAAGCCAAAAAAATGGCTTTCCATCTCGCAAAATGAACCGATTATTTTCACTGACCTTAAACTGGCCATGTGTGTTTATGGAGATTGAAAATAAGGCAATTAGAACAAGTAAAAAACGGATCATACAAAGGGAGTTATTTTTTTATATACGCCAATAAATCCGCCATCGCCTGTACACTGATGTTGGCCTCTAAACCATTCGGCATAGCTGAAACGCGTAAGTCTTTTTTAGACTTTATGTTCGACTTGGAGATGTTTTGAACAGCACCTCCCATTAATTTAAGCGCGATGGTTTGATCGTTCTCCGAAGTGATGATTCCGTTCAGACGCGTGCCATTTTTTAATTCCACGTCCCACTGGCCATATTTGTCGGCAATGGAATTGTTGGGATTAATAATCTCCGTAATGATTGAAAGCGCGTTTCTACTCTTCAACGTATTTAAATTGGGGCCAAAATCTACCCCCTTCAGATTTTTAATCGCGTGGCACGAAGTACAATTTGCCTCAAAGACTTTTTGGCCCATCGCCACATCTCCAACCTTCTCCGCCGCTGGCAGGTAATTTTGTAAGATGGCTTTTCGGTCTTCCGATATAGCCAATACCGAGCGAGCCAATCTACGCACGCCGGTATCGTAGTAATTCATTAATTCCACGATTTGCGGCCATGCTAAATCAGCACGTTTGATATTGTTTTTCTTTACCTCTTGGAGCAAGGTGGTTACTAGATTTTCATGCGCAAGTAAATACGCAATCCAGGCCTTTTTTACCGGTTCCGATAACGAAGGATAATAGGTGTTTATCTTTTGTAAATCGGCCTTAGCTAAGGTATTCGGTAAGGACTCGATGGCTCCCAGTTGCAAGTGAACGGGGCTTTTCGAAGACAGGTATTGGATTAAATTAGATTGCGTTTTTGCATCTCCCCGCAAGGCCAATAGCGATAAGGCATCTCGCTGAAATTGGGCATCTTTTGATTGGCTAAATCGCTGCTCAATGCGTGCGAATTGGGTTGAGTTTTTAGGTAGTCCCAGTGTTTTAAAAAGTGAAAGAAGTGCGCTTCGAAGTTCAGGCTGGTTGGTCTGTAAGAAGGAGGCCAACAGCGCCTCTTTATGTTTTTCCTCTAGCGGGAAAGGCACGCCTGCTTCTTTGATGAGTGTCGCAACGCCATACCAAATAGCGGCTTGCCACCAGTCATTCGAAGGATTTTGGTCAATGGCTAAAGACAAGAAGGCAGGATCCCCCTTTTTAACCAAGGTTGCTGCGAGGTAGCTAAAAAATGTGGATTTACCTTTAGAGGCACTTATGCCTAAGGTCTGAATAGAGGATTTTAGCAAAGCCTCCTCCGTATCTTGTGAAGCGGCAATCGCGGCTATTCCCGCCCAAGGATCTTCAATATCTTTGGCTAAAATTTTAGCGCGCAATTGATCCGCATTAGGCAGTCGGAAGTAGCTCGACGAACAAAGCCATTGGAATCGAACACGCGCAGATGGGTCATCCGCTAAGCCAATGAGCTGTTTTTGTAAGTTGGCATTATTCGCAAAGCCCGGTTTCCCAATGAGCCGATCGGCCACCTGCAAAGCATTTTCGCGTATACCATCTGTGGAAGATCCCAAGGCATTCGCTAGGTCTTTAGCATCCACCATACCCCAGTCATGCAATAACCAAAGCGCCTGAACGGCACCTAAATTTTGATCTCTAGCAATAATTTTCTTTAGTTGGGGCGCGACTGATTTGTCTCCCCGCTGGAATAATAAGCGCTGCGCAGTCCGACGGTCCCATCCGTTTTCATGCGTCAGTAGCTCAGCCAAATCTTCCGAAGATTTAGTAGACAACTTCACGGATTTCATCCAATCCATCGCCTTCGATCCCTTTTTCGTGATGCGGTAAATTCGGCCTTTCGTCGAGCCATTGTATAGGGCGCCACTTTTGTTTACCTCTTCCGACATCCATTCCGGATGCTCTACTAATTGGCGGTAATAATCCACCACATACATAGCGCCGTCTGGACCAACATAAAAATTCACGGGTCTAAACCAGGGGTCTTTTGATGCTAAAAACTCCTTTTTCTCTACTAAGCGCTTCCCCTTAAAAGTGGCTCCATGGGATTCAATGATATCCGCATGAACCAAATTGTGAACGGGCTCTCCCACGAACGTCACCTGATTATACTCCTTGCCAAAAGCCCCACCATCATACCACGTGATTCCACAACTGGAGGTCACCACCCCCACATCGGTTAATAATTGATGATTCGGATTTTCGGAAATGGGATAGATTTCACAAGCATTTCCATGGTCTGGAATTTTTTCCATCGCCTCTGCAATGACTAGGTTTTTGTTCGCATTGACATAGCGTGCATCAATAACCTCATGGAACAAATGATTCGCGTTATCGGTGTAAAACCGTCGGCCCCAAGGATCCGTCGTGTGCCCATATTGCGTTTCACCTGAGAGCGATTCGATCTGATAGGAATCGGGTTTGAAGCGAACATTACGACCGTTCCCATTTTTAGGTAAAAATGCGGCATTGGGTTTATTCGGGAACGTAATTTCTTTGCCCTTATCCCCAAAAATATCCTCATACGTAAAGGAGTTGATAGCACCCGAATGCCCCAAGTAGATCCAGTTATCTATCCCGAATTTCGGGGTATTCATGTTGTGCTGGGGATTTGATAAAGAAAACCCGGTCAGGACGACCTCTCTTTTATCTGCCTTTTGATCGCCATCTGTATCCTCAAAATAGAGGATATTTGGGGAGTCAGCCACAAGGATTCCTTTTTTCCAGCGCATAACCCCCATGGGAAGCGTAAGACCGTCGGCAAATACGATGCTTTTATCTGGATATCCATCGTCATTGGTATCAATAAGTTTTCGTATTTGTCCCTTTTTGCTGAGGTCTAGGGGATAGCCAGGCATCTCGGCAACGTACCAATTGCCATCTTCGTCGATTTCCATGGCCACGGGATCTTCCACTAAAGGCTCCGATGCAACAAGCTCCACTTCAAATCCGTCCAAGACCTGAATGGATTGCAAGGCTTTTTGTAATTCAGGAGTTGTGGCGAGATTGGGTCGCTGTTTTTCTTGGCAGCCTAACAGGAGTAAGCTTATGCCCAGCATTAATTTTTTCATGGGGGGAATTTTACCTGTTGAAAATTAATAAATTTCTAATGATTTGACAAAGAGGCATTTAGTCTCTAGAACAATAATTCCATGAAATTTTGGGTAATCCATTTATTTTATTTTGATTTGATTTTTAGTGCAGCTATAAATCCTGTGTAGGATTTTTCTCCCTAAACAGACAGTACCTTAAAACCTTACCTATGAAAACTTCAACCTCGATTAAAAGACGTGATTTCCTGACTAAATCGAGCCTTGCCATTGGCTCTTTTTTCATCGTTCCCCGACATGTTTTGGGAGGAACGCGTCCAGACGGATCTGCTTATATAGCGCCTAGTGACCTCATTAATTTAGGATTTATTGGAACTGGAAAACAAGCAAGAGGATTGTCCAATTCATTTTTGAATACGGGAGAGGTTCGCATTGCGGCCATATCTGAGGTGTATCAAGCAAAGGCCAATCAGTTTTTAGATCGGGTAAAAGACATTTATTCCAAATCATCTACACTGGGTAGTTATTCAGAAATACCTCAATACCAAGACTTTACAGAGTTATTGGCATTGAAAAATATTGACGGAGTTGTGATTGCTAGCCCGGATCACTGGCATGCTGCCATGGCGGTGCGCGCTGCTGCTGCCGGTAAAGATATTTATTGCGAAAAACCACTTTCATTGACCGTAAAAGAGGGTCGTGCGATGGTGGATGCGACGCGAAAATATAATCGCGTTTTTCAAACGGGATCCATGCAACGCTCTTGGCCCGAGTTTAGACAAACGGCCGAGTTAATTCGTAATGGGTATATTGGGGAAGTGAAGTCCATCAAAGTGAATGTGGGCCCTCCTCCCATTGCGTATGATTTAACGGCGGAAGCATTGCCAACTGGCCTAGACTTTGACAAATGGCTCGGGCCGAATGACGCGGTACCGTTTAATGCTGAATTAGCTCCGCCGATTTCAAAAGATGTGTTCCCTAATTGGCGGAAATACAAGGAATTTGGTGGCGGAGGCATGACGGATTGGGGTGCTCACATGTTTGATATTGTGCAATGGGCACTCGATATGGACGGAAGTGGCCCAGTTCAAGTGGATGCGCCAAAAACCAATGGAAACGAATTTTTGACCTATACGTACGCGAATGGAATTAAGATGACGCATCAGCCTTGGGAGTGGAATAACGCGATCGAGTTTGTGGGTACGGAGGGTACGCTACGTGTACAAAGAAAGAAATTGGAAACATCCAATGCAGCCTTGAAGGATCGTGTGATCGGGCCAAATGAAAAGCACGTGTACGAAAGCACGAATCACTACAAGGACTTTTTAGCTGCAATGCGAAATCGTACGCGTCCTATTTGTGATGTGGAGATTGGTCACCGCACAGCCTCTGTGTGTAACATCGGAAACATTGCCTACGCAGTGAATAAATCATTGACCTGGAATCCGAAATCTGAAAAGTTCAATGATGCTGATGCAAACGTATTGCTGGGCCGAAAATTGAATAAAACGTGGGGGATTAAGTTATAAATTCAAGCGCTTCTTTTCTTTGACAGCATAGTCAACTGCCCTCGCTGTCAATGCCATATACGTTAAAGATGGATTCTGTGTCGATGTCGATGTCATGCAGGATCCATCTGTGACGAATACATTTTTGCAATGATGCAGCTGATTAAACGCATTTAGCATCGAGGTCTTCGGATCGCGACCCATGCGGACTCCGCCCATTTCGTGGTTTTCATTTCCTGGTAAGCGCCGCGTGTCGATGGTCTGAATGTTATGAAAGCCAGCGGCGGTGTACATCTCCGTGAATTGTTGGTGAAAATCCTTCAGCATCTTCTCGTCATTTTCATCATATCCGATCGAAACGCGAAGCTGTGGAATGCCATATTTGTCTTTCAGCTGATTATCCAAGCGAACGGTTGAATGAGCTTTTGGAATCGTCTCCCCCATCATACCCACATTGATATGCCAGTTGCCGAGCTTTTGGTTTAACAAGGCATGCTTTAAGGATTCGCCTACATGCTCTTTGGCATTTTCAATGACCCGGTTGGCGGTGAGATTACTCGCATAGCCACGCAAGAAATCGGTTTCTTGTTTATAGACATTTCTGAATCGCGGGATATATCCGGACGTTGGCCTTTTGCCACCGGTTGTTTTATCCAAATCCCCATCGTATTCCGCTGTGATTCGACCGCGGTAACTATGGAAAGCCATGTGCGTTCCAAGTATTCCTGAGTCATTTCCAAGTCCATTGGGGAAGCGAGATGAAATTGAATTTAGTAGGATTAGATTCGTTGCCAAAGGCGAGGCATTCACAAAAATGATCGAGGCATAATATTCCTCCATGTCATGTGTCAGCGCGTTGATAACACGCACGCCCGTTGCCTTATTTTTCTTCTCGTCGTAGATAATCGAATGTACGACCGAGTGTGGTTTCAAGGTCAAATTCCCTGTCTGATATGCCGCAGGTAAGGTAGCCGAATTGCTACTGAAATAGCCGCCATACGGGCAACCGCGTTCACAGAGTGTCCGACTTTGGCATTGGCTTCTGCCTACTGAATGATGTATTTTATCGGCCTGACTTAAGTTGGCCGTACGCGCACTAATCACATGTCGGTCTGGATATTGACTTTTGACGACTTCCCCAAAATGCTTTTCCACGCAGTTCAACTCAAAAGGCTTCAAAAACTCTCCATCCGGCAAAGTTTCTAAGCCATCCTTGTTCCCTGATATCCCCGCAAATTTTTCTACATAACTATACCAATGCGCCAGGTCATTGTAGCGAATGGGCCAGTCGACCGCAAAGCCATCGCGTTCCGGACCTGTGAAATCAAAATCACTCCAGCGCTGCGTGTGTCTTCCCCATAAAAGCGATCGCCCGCCTACGTGATAGGCTTGAATCCAGTCGTAGGGCTTGTCTTGGATGTAGGGCTGTTCGCCGTCTTTGGTTAAAAAATGGGATGTAGCTTCGGTAAAAATGAAATTCTTGCTGGCGGTTTTATATTCTTTTTTGAGGTCTATGGGTACTTGACCTCGGTGGGGGGAATCCCACGGATTATGCATCATGGTCGGGTAATCCGTTACGTGTTTGACATCCCGACCGCGATCTAAGAGTAAGGTTTTTAGGCCTTTTTCGGTGAGTTCTTTGGCGGACCAACCGCCACTGATTCCGGATCCGATGACGATGGCGTCAAATGTATTTTTATCTTTTTGACCCATGAGTTAAATCCAATAAGCGTTGAAGTTATTAGCGAAATGTGGAAAGGCAATTTCGGGTTCCGCAATTTCCATATGCCAAAGCTTCTCCCATTCAAAACTATAGTAGCCCGAATATCCACCCGATTTTAATGCATGTAGTGCTTCTTTAACCGGGGCGTTTCCTTCACCCAGTAGCGTATAGGTTTCGCCTTTTTCGGTTAATTGTGCATCCTTGATATGTGTGTGGAAAATGTATTTTTTCAATTGTTTATACATGTCGGCGGGCGCCTCTTTCGTCACCGACCACATATTAAAGAAGTCCCAAACAAGGCCAACGTTCATATGATTTGCCTCTTGCATGATATGCAAAAGCATGTCGCTTTTGATGACTTTTCCGTGTGATTCCAGCAACACTTTGACCCCACTTGATTTCGCATAATCGCCTAATTCAACTAAGCTTGAAATGATGGCGCCGATAGTTGCTTTTTCGTCTTGATCTTTGGGAAGGTCGTTCGGAAAAACACGTATAAAAGGGCAGTTTAATTGTTGGGCCAAATCAATGTATTTCTTTGCATCGTCCAGATTGCTTTGTCGCTTTTTCGGATCCAGAAAATGCATATTGGCCGATGAGCCTAGGTTCACAATTTTAAGATTTTTATCCTCCGCCTCCCGTCTTGTAGCCGCCAAGTTTGACGCTGAAAAGATTGGATTTTTGGGAAGGTCTAAGTCGCCTTTGATCCCCCTGATTTCAATACCGCTGTAGCCATTTGCGGAGGCGCGTTGTAGAGCTTTTGAGAATGTCCAAGCTGGACAACCGAGTGTGGAAAAGGACAAAAGGGGTTTAACTGGAGCTGCGAAATCCAAGGCGGATAGGCCTAAGAGTCCTGAGCTTTGCTTCAAAAATTCCCTACGGTTCGTCATAAATACTCGAATTTAAATGGAAAGCCAATGTAATGTATTCAATGCAAATTGCTTCCAATCGTAGTCTGCAACTTGCATGCCGGCTGAAAATTTGACGGACTTCATCATCACATACATCGCCGTAAATCCATTGCAATCGCCTAGGGCAACTACTTTTCCTTTGCCAAATTTCCCCGCCAAACCCTGCGAATTTGCCGTTCCGGAGGGTGCACTGCCACTGTACTTTTTAATGGTGGCCGATGGCGAAAGCTTGAAAAGGTTGGTATAGCCTGCACCCGTTAATCCGCCACCGCCATAGCCCATGATATTGTTTATTTGTTCGCCCGTTTTCTCGCCTTGCGTAATGGGATGATCTGTGTTTAAAAGTCCGTTGCTTCGGGTAAATTTAAGTAGCGTTTCTTTGTTGGGAATCGTAAATTTGGTCTCATAGTTGAGCGAATCGGATACAATCCCAATCGATAATTGAATCCCGAATGTATTGAACAGAGGAGTCACCGATTTATCAATGGGCGCATGTTCGTCGAACATTATAAGCGATCCTCCTTCAGAAACCCAATCATGTAATGCCGTTAATTCGTCTGGGGTAAAGGTAATCTCATCCGTGACTTGACTTTTTGAGCCAAACTTAAAGGGCATGGCAGGAAAGATGACGAGCATTTTATAGGGAGCTAAATAGGCTTTGGTAAATTTCATCGAATCGACACGCACTTGATATCCGTCGGCAGTAGCGACATCCATCAATGGTTTTGCCAAACCCATGTCCACGATGAAATTGTAATGCCCTTTGTCGAACAAAACTTTTGGACCCTTGCCTTGAGTATATTTTGGATGCGCGACATTTGCATCGAATGGGCTATCGTTTAACATTTGGCCTTGCGCGGCGAGCGTCACCAGTAGGCAAAAGGCCAAAAGTTTAGATTTCATAGTTTAGGTTTTATTCGATTGTGAAGTAAATTAGAAGAAATTATAATAATTTACCAATTGTCTGATTTGCAAAAGTCATTCATATTTCAAAAAGCCAAGTTGCAGGTATCTAATTTAAATTCTTATCAATATCCATATACCAATGAAGTCTTTATTTTTATCCATTTTAATTCTTCTTTTTACTAGTCAAATTTACGCTCAGGATTCGAGTCAAATTTTTCGAATGGCTAAAATTAAAGTGGATCCCAAGCAGCTCGATTTGTATAAATCCCTGTTAAATGAGCAGATGCTTACGGCGATTAAATTGGAGCCAGGGGTTTTGTCCTATACGGTAGTTGCCGACAAGAAAGATGCGTCAAGCATAACGATATTCGAAGTATATGCGAATCAAGAAGCCTATCAATCCCACATTCTTACCGCCCATTTCAAGAAATACAAAGAGGCTGTGAAGGATATGGTGCTGTCATTGGAATTGATTGATGTTGACCTAATTATAAAGACAAAAAAGGAAAACATGTACCAGATCTAGATAGGTTTAAGGTATTTTAAAAAACGTTAAGCAATTTATTAGATGTCTGTAGTTAATAATCACGATGAGCGTTTTGCTAAGATGAGCTTCGCAACGGTTTATCCATTATACCTCGCCAAAGTCGAGCGTAAGGGTCGGACCGAAGTCGAATTGCTCCAAGTAATTGAATGGCTCACGGGATTTAATGAGAAAGATGTAGGCGAGCTAATTGCATCGAATGCGAACTTTGAAAGCTTTTTTCATAAAGCAACATTGAACCCCAATGCTTCGCTCATCACGGGCCTCATTTGTGGTTACCGCGTGGAAGATATTGAAAATCCACTGACCCAACAGGTTCGCTATTTAGACAAAATTGTGGACGAGTTAGCCAAAGGCAAATCCTTGGATAAAATCTTACGTAAATCAGCATGAAAATCGAATCATATAAAGAATCCTTCGCGTTAGACACACCCGATCCGCAGCTTTCGACTATTCTAAAAAGCCTTTGGTATGATGCGAAAGGTGATTGGAAAAGAGCACATGATTTAGTGGATCAATCACCAGGCTTAGATGCAGCCTGGGTGCATGCCTATTTGCATCGCAAGGAAGGGGATATTTGGAATGCGGATTACTGGTATACGCGTGCGAAGAAAACGCGGCCTTCGTGTTCCTTGGAGGAGGAATGGGCGAATTTGGTGACACATTTTCTGCATGTTTAAGCTACGGCGTGCTTTAGTTAATTACCAAGCGTTGATTTTACCATCCATCCAAGCGGACCGGTCGGTGACAAATTGTTTAAGTTTTTGGATCGAAACGTCATGATTGATCAATATGCCTTTGTCCCAAATGGCATAATTTCGTGTCGCGGCGCCAGATTTTTTAAGGGTTTGTCCGGCTTCGTCTATGATGGCATGCATGGAAGCTGTGGCTAATTCAGACTTGCGCAAGGATTGCCATCTAACTTTTACTGCATTTCTAAAGAGTGGATCAGCTAATAAGCGATCCCACCAAAACGGAACCATCCAGGCATCATTAGTCACAATGCGGTTGTAATTAGCCACCCAATCATTCATGGGAATTCGCCCACCATCTTCAAACCCTTGATTTAAATCCCAAACCGGACCCATAGCTAAACGCCCGTCGCGGTCTTTCTCCAGAAATGTACTGATGCGGTAAGCGTCTACATTTCTGCATAACTCACTAATGATGAAATAATCGACAAAGGAAGGTAATGCTATAAAATTGGTATAGGTTCGTGTATTTCCTGAAAGGTCGTCTGCTAACAGTGCCCGTTCAAATTGGTCTATATATTTAGCGATGTATTCCTTTTGTGCTTTTGTAATCTCCTCGGCTTTCGGGTAATCATAGGTGAAATAGGTTTCTACATATTTTTGTGGATGATAGGGTGCCAAAAACGGCGGAAACGAGATTTCCTTAGCGAAGATGTCAAATTTACTTCTGAAGCTATTGAACTCATTATATGTGGCATCATCGTTCCAGTTGTTCATGAAGTAGCTATCGGGCTTGCCATCATGTTCTGGACCAGCATCTGCTTTGTCTATTTTTAAAATATAGCCACCGCTCAGGTTTGTGGATGTGGCATTTAAGGATTTAATATTTACCCGGTTATTATCCCGTTTAACTTTTTCACAGAAGTAATAGACGCCTTGATAAACGCCATTGACTTCGATTTCAACGAGCTGGCCACGACTCGCATACTTACCTATTTTACGGGAGAACTCATACCCTACATAGTTGTGAATTAGGCTTTTGTCAATTTGATATTTGTCCTTAAAATTGACAATATGACCAATCAATCGCCAATCTTCTTCTGCAGGCATACCTAAAAAAGCCACATCCACGCCATCGCCCGTGGGCGTAATCGTTTCGAAATTATATGCTTTTTTATCGGAGAGTCGGAAGCTTGTTTTACCCCGGTATGAAATGGAAATACGTTGTTCTTGTGCGAGCTTTTTTTGTTTATAAATTTTCAGTTGGCCCACCACATCTGACCCATATTTCACTTCTTTCCCTTCCGTGGTAATGACGAGGTAGGGGACCTCGCTTTCGCCAACTTCAACCGCGAATTGCTGGCCATCATCTCCTTTTGGAACAACAACTGGAATTTCAGTAGGTTTTTCACACGAAATGAAAATGACCAGGGAGAGAAAAAGTAGGCGTTTTAGCATGATGCGTTTACGTGCAAGTAAGGATGAAATTTGGGCAAAGGTAAGGACTAATTTTCAAATATGTTTGGCGGCCTGAGTGCTACGAAAAGCCATGATTCGTTTAGTTATCGGACGAACTTCAACATAGAATTGACAACTTTCCCCGGTACTTCTTCCATGGGAACATGGCCCACATTTTGGTAGATTTCTGCCTGGCTTCCTGATATATCGTGCAAGAAGTTGTCCACATTGTTTACGCCAATTAGGTTATCCTTGTCGCCCCACAAGATTAACGTAGGGGTTTTGATATCCTTAATTTTGGGAACATTGGAATCCAAGAAACGTTTCGAACTTCCCGTAAACGAACCTTTGAAAATTTGTAAAGCAGCCTCTCGGTTTCCTTCCCGAATGGCTATATCATGAAAACGTTCCACCTGCGCATCTGTCACACGTGCGGGGTCGTAATAAACGGTTTCTAAACTCTTGCGTACCAGAAATTTGGGGGTTGCGTAAAGCAATAAATTATTGATTACCGGCGTGGAGGCAATTTTGAAACCTAATGATCCGCTTTCGCCTTTTTTAGGATACCCGGCTGCATCGATCAAGATCATTTTGGCAAGACCTTGTGGATTGTGCAATGCATAATTCCAAGAAATGGCGCCGCCCATGGAATTACCTGCCAGGATAAAGCGCTTGATTTTTAATCGAGTGGTGAATGAGTCGATGAACTTGTTGTAATACGTAAAGTTATAGGCATTTTCAGGGGATGGACCCGTTAATCCAAAGCCCGGTAAATCCAAACTGATTACTCTTCGCTCAGCCTTTAATCCCATGGCGACACTATCCCAGGTATTTAACGAGGACGACATGCCATGCAATAAAATCAAGGGCACGGAATCTGTTTGAACACCTTCGTCGCGGTAATGAACATTCATCCCTAAGATGGGCATGAACTTGGAATCCTGATTGGCATACAAAGGAATTAACTCGTCCACCGGCCGATCTCTTTCGCAAATGATGATTAAGACAAGGAATAAAAAAGCGAATATGCCGCCGATGATTTTACTAGCTAATTTCATGAGGGTACGTTTTGGATGGCCAAAAATACGGGATTTAAATTCTATTGAGATAGGTGGGATATTAAATTATTCCATGCAAAGTTTACTTTTTCGAATGTTAAGTCATTATAGCTTGGCCAACATTACTTAACCGATAGACCATTTCTATTTTATCAAAAAAATACATTAACTTGTGCCTTTGTTGAATTTAACCTACTTTATCCATGAAAATGAAATCATTTGTAGTGATATGTGTCCTGATGGCCGTATCCTTATTCTCTTTTGGACCGTCAAATCAAACGATTCAATCTGAAAAACCTTTTGGCGGTTTAGCCTTGTACACCGTTCGCGATGCGATGAAAGATGCGCGTGCAACCTTAGAAAAAGTAGCTCAAGCAGGTTATGTAAACGTTGAATCAGCGGGTTATAACAATGGCAAATTTTATAATTTATCTCCAGCTGATTTTAAATCATTGTTGGCCGAAATGAAATTAACACCGATTTCTGCCCATCAAGGATCAGCTAATTTTGAAAACATCGATCAGCAAATTGCCGATTTAAAAACTGCTGGATTCAAATACTTTGTAATTCCCGTTCCTCCGATGGGATTATTTGGGTTTGACAATGTGAACAAACGGATGACCATGAAAGGCGGCGCGAAGAATTTGGCCGAAATCCTAGACAAATTAGGCGAGAAATGTGCTGCGGCTGGTTTGCAGTTGTTGTATCACAATCACGATTTTGAGTTTGTAAAGGATGCTGAGGGTATTGTTACCATCGATTACCTTTTGGAGCATTGCAATCCTAAGTATGTCAACTTCCAAATGGATCTATACTGGGTGACTAAAGCGGGTGCAGATCCAGTGGCGTATTTTAATCGCTACCCAGGTCGTTTTAAGATTTGGCATGTGAAAGATATGGATGATCAAGGTCGGTTTGCTCCAGTTGGGAACGGAAAGATTGATTTCAAACGTATTTTAGCCAACAAAAAATTGTCGGGCATGGAGTATTATTTCGTGGAGCAAGATGCGTGTTTCAACGAGACGGCATTAGAAGCGATCGTGATTAGCCATAAAGGATTGGAGAAAATCGGATTTAAATAATCTTCTAGTATTTTTACCGCCTAAT
The DNA here is from genome assembly GCF_042715545.1 of Aquirufa avitistagni. Lineage (NCBI taxonomy): Bacteria > Pseudomonadati > Bacteroidota > Cytophagia > Cytophagales > Flectobacillaceae > Aquirufa > Aquirufa avitistagni. Next base: position 419,701 of record NZ_JBBKXZ010000002.1, read on the forward strand.
GGAAAATGATAACACAGTTCAGTTTAGGTCATTGTGCCCTGTAGCAACCGGATTGGATGTTTTTGGGGATAAATGGACCTTGTTGATTTTGAGAGACATGTTGTTTCTTCATAAATCTACGTTTAATGAATTCAAGGCAGCTCCTGAGTTGATGCCCAGCAAAATGCTTTCAAATCGGCTAAAAAAACTAGAATCACTTGGATTTTTGAGCAGAAAAAAGGGAGAGATAAATAAGAAGAATGTGCATTACCTTTTGGAAGAAAAAGGGATGGAAACATTTCCAATTATGGTTGAAATCGCTCTTTTTACGACCGATTTTTATTATGATCACTTAGGTGAAACGTATACAGGGGTGGTCAAAACGAGAATGAAAAATGACAAGTTCAATTATATTAACGAGATGATCGAAAAATATAAGTCATTTAAAGAATCAATCATTATTTAGAAAATCGTATTGTTATTTTGCAGAGCCCCCGGTACTATACTGGGGGCTTTTGTCATTTTATCAAAGGCGTTCCTTAGGCTAATTCACGAACTTCACATTCAAACCCACATACCAAGTCCGACCGTCAGCCGGTAAAATTCCGGGGCCCGGATAACCGCCCGACCTTCTAGTAAAATAGCGAGCATCTGTTATGTTGTTCACCCCAAATTTCAATTGAGCATATTTTTTAAACTTGTAAGATCCAGAGATATCTTGAACTTGGTAGCCCGGGATTAGTCCCGTGGTGGCTGCTGCATTGGGGGTTTTGGTGTTGCTCGCATCTGCGAAGGCTTGGCTGATGTCGCTGATTTGCCAACTGACCGATAGGCCTTTTTTGGAATAGGTTATTCCGTACCGATTAATCTTATCGGGGGCATTCTCTACCTGTTTGCCGGCTAGATTTCCTTCCACAATTTTGCCACTAACGACGGAAGTAGTTTTGAAGTCTAAGTAACGCGCACGAATGGCTGCTACCGATGCAAAGATGGAAATGTTTCCCAAACGCTGGTGTTTTAACCAGGCAGTTGTAGGACTAAATTCAATGTACGCTTCCGCCCCTTTTGAAACCGAATGCCCCAGATTCGTCCGGTATTGGTAAATTTTTCCTTCGCTATTTGTTTGCGAAATAGTCCCTACGCGATTGGCATAATCCAAATAAAAATAGTCTAAATCAAAGGTCAAATAATTGCTTATTTCCCCGCGGTAACCTAGGTCAAAATTGAAACCTTTCGCGTCTGATAAATTAGGATCAATGATATCCGTTGTTGCCGGAGGCAATAAATCAGAGGACAAAACAGGGCGATAGGCTTGCGCAATATTACTGTACAATTTTGTGTTAGGACTAAGCTTATATTCGGCACCAGCGCCCAGTAAAACAAAGGATCTTCCTCGGCGGCTAGGAACAGTAGCTATCGGTACGCCAGCAGCACTTAACCCGGACTGACCAGCCATGTGCGTATCTATCTGTTCCAAGCGGGCACCCAGCGTGATGAGTAGGGGATCCGTAGGACGTAATATGGTTTCAGCGAAAGCGGCATAATTGATGTTTTGGAAACTCAAATCACGTGCGTACAAGCCCTGAACGGTAAAATTCATATCATTTCCAGCACTGCCTACCCCCACCTGCTTGCGCGTCATGTCGCCATGAAAATACCGAAGTCCCGTTGCGACGGTATTTTTCCAAGTGCCTAGATTATAATTAAGTAAGTAGCGCAATTCTATACCATTGGTTTGGTATAAATCTCGGTCCACTTGGCGACTTCCCAACGGATCTATTTCGGTGATAGCGCGCGTAAATCCAATGGAATTGCGCTCCGCTGTCGTGCCAAAATACTTGACGCTAAGCTTTGATTCCGTATCGATGATATAGTCCGCCGTAAGTGCATAGATAAACCATGGATTGCTAAACCAGTTTCTAGCCCGCAAACTTTGTTGGGCATTTTGGGCAAAAGCCACATCAGTTAACCCGCCGGCTTGTTGGCTTTCTGTTTGCATGTAGGTCAACTGCCCACCTACTTTTAGTTTGTTCGATATCGCATAGGAAACTTCAGCGTGCGAGTGGTCGGTATTGAAATAAGCGTTTTGGCGCCATCCATTTCCACGTCTTTTTTGGTAATACGTCGTGTAGGAGAGTCGGCCTGACGTACCACCCACATAATTAAATGAACTAAACAATCCATTATTACCCGTTGTGTTTTGACTTTCTACGACCAGCTTGGTAGATAAATCAGGTTTACGTAAAACGAAATTCATCAGTCCCCCAAACTGCGGGCCATATTGCAAGGAGCTCGCACCACGAATAATTTCGATACGATCAACGACCTCCATGGGTGGCGTATAATAGGCTTCTGGATAGCCCATGGGGTCAGGCGTGATGTCATAACCGTCCATGCGCACATTGAATTCCCAGGAGCGATTGGGAGAAAGCCCTCGAGAAGCCACGCCTAATTGAATGCCGGATCCATCGCTTTCCCAAACCGAGATTCCAGGAGTTCGAGAGAAAATTTGACGCGAGTTATTCATCGCTAAATTCGCTTGAAGGTTATCGAGTACGATAACTTCATTTTTCTTCCCAGCCGTGATGGTGTATTCGTTCACCTGTGGCAAAAATGTATTGCCTTTTACACCAGCTTGTGCGGAGACAGAGACCCCTTGTAGTTCGGTCACATCGCTTAAGTTGAAATTTACTTCACGCTGCTCTGCACCCAGGATGGTGACTTCTTTTGTACTTGGTGTATAGCCCACAAAGCTAACCTTGACCGTATAGGATCCGGGTTTCAGGCCTTTCAGGACATAATTCCCTTTAAGATTGCTTTCTACTCCCCGAACGGTACCCACTAAAACAACCGTTGCACCAGGAAGCGCCTCATTTGATTCCGAGGAAATTAACCCTGAAATCGACCCCAATTGCCCATTGGAAGAGAAAGAAACTAGCAATACAAAGGCAAATAGCGCTTTTTTCACTCAAAATTTATTTAGACTAATTTTAAATAGAGCACAAATGTAGGGAGGCCTTTCGAGATGTGCAACTCTATTTAGAATTATTTTAAATAAGAATTTTTAACTCCACGTACAAGGAAAGCCGTACTTTTGAGGACCCGACGAATTAATTCATGAAGAAGCTTTTATTTTTAGTATTTGGCATCATGCCTAGCGTATACGCGCAAGACGTGACCTTAACCCAGTTGACGCAAAACACGTTTATGCATACCTCCTATTTACAAACGAACGATTTCGGACATGTTCCTTGTAATGGCTTGGTCGTACGCAATGGTCAAGAAGCGCTTGTTTTCGATACGCCCACAGATGATCAAAGTGCCCAAAAATTGATTCGCCTAGTTCAGGATTCCTTGCATTGCAAAATCGTCGCTGTGATTCCTACCCACTTTCACAATGACTGTTTGGGTGGGCTGTTGGCATTTCACACGGCAGGTATCCCCTCGATTGCGCATGAAAAAACAATTGAATTGACCAAAGAAAACCAACTAATCGAACCGCAGCAAGGATTTAAGGGGTCAACGACCTTGAGGGTTGGGTCAAAGGAAGTACTCGTTAAGTTCTTTGGGGAAGGTCATACCCGCGACAATGTGGTTGCCTATTTTCCAAGCGAACAGGTTTTGTTTGGCGGATGTTTAATCAAAGAATTGAATGCCACAAAAGGTTACTTGGGGGATGCGAATGTGCAAGCCTGGTCCGCAACTGTGAACCAAGTAAAAGCTAATTTCCAGCAAGTGAAACATGTTGTACCCGGACATGGCGCAGCCGGAGATTCCCGGCTGTTAGACTACACGCAAAAGCTATTTGAAAAATAGGTTCAGCTTTCCGGCATGCTTCATTCAGCCAGATAAAGCGAATCTAAGATGTGTGCAAGATCTCTGTCTTTTTGGGTTACCGAATTCCCAGCATCATGCGTTTGTAACACCACGTGTAATCGATTGTAGGTATTTGTCCACGTGGGATGGTGATCTAGTTCGGAGATTTTGATGGCGGCTTGCTGCATAAACAACATGGCTGCTTCAAAGGTCTCAAACTTGAATGTCTTTTCTAGGCTATTCGCCGATTCTGTCCAGTTGCTCATACGTTTTTATAAAGGGAAACGGTGTATCCGCTATTTTGTTTTACATGCAATTCATGTATCCCATAAACAAAACGGTTTCTTCTTAGTTAAGGCCTTGAAAAACCTACACATGTTCTTATGAAAAGAAACGAGTTTTTAACCACATTAACAGGAAGCTTTTCGGTTGCTTGCCTTGCCTGCATGACGAGCGCTTGTTCCAAAGAGGATAATGGCGCACCTGGTGCCGTCAATAACCCAGCCCCAGCGTCCGGGTTTTTAATTAACCTGGATTCTGAAATAAAAGCGGTCAACGATTTTGTTGCGCGGAGCGGATACATTGTTATTCGTACAGCAACTGGGAATACCCCAGCGAGCTTTTCGGCATTTTCATCCGTATGCCCTCACGCGGGTGCAACCGTTGAATACAAAAATAGCACGTCGTCCTTTTTATGTGCCGCGCATGGCTCCACATTTAGTGGAACGGGCGCCCTAATTCAGGGACCTGCTACGCGTGGATTGACCAAATTTGATGTCGAAATAACAGGATCAACCCTTCGGTTAAAAAATCAATAACATTAATTTATTTTATAAATAGCATAATGAAATTAATTTTTTTTAATCAACACCCCCGGTTAAGTTTGTAGCATAGACATTTGACTGTGCGATTTCAGTTGAATATTTAATTAATGAAAAAGGGGTGTCAATAAAGCCGAGCAGATTTGTTCGGCTTTATTTATTCAAAGTGTTTTTGCTTAATCTGGTCTTTGTTTTCGATGACATAGTTCATGAAAGCCTTCGCAACAGGTGATGGACTTTTCTCCTTGTGCCAAATCAATTTCCAGGTCGTACTGATCGGTAATCCACTACGTGGAATAATGGATAGTTGGCCATTTTTCAATTCGTTTTTTATCCCAATCATCGGCATAATCGAATACCCTAGCCCCGCCATAATGGCCTGCTTTACCGCCTCGTTTGACATCAATTCCAGTTTTTTTAGCGCATGAATTCCCTGTTTTTTCAAATAGGTTTCCATGATTTTTCGCGTTCCAGAACCATTCTCTCGAAAGATTAAGGGGAGCTCTTGATTAAACTCCTTAAAGGCAAAACTGGGGTTTAATTTGGCTGTTTGGGGATTGCCAACGAGATATAGTTCATTTTCTAGGATGTCAATGTATTCAAAACTAGGGCTATTAATATCCGTGGATATCAAACTAAAATCCACCTCGTTATTCTCCAAACTTTGAAAAACTTTCTCCCGATTTGTTACATCGATACTAATCTCGACGCCCGGATTCGACTTCAAAAAATCAGTTAGAAAATAGGGTAATACATACTTTCCTGTGGACACAATAGATACTTTTAAGCGACCTAATAATTGGTCCTTAAAAGCCATCGTTTTATAATTGATGGCATATACCTGATCGATAATTCCTTCTGCCGATTTTGCAATTTCTAAGCCAAAATCAGTCACGTATATTTTTTTACCGATGATTTCAATCAATGGAATTTCAAATTGCGCTTGAAAGTTTTTTATCTGAATGGATACCGCGGGCTGGGTTAAGTTTAACTCCTCGGCAGCCTTGGTAATGCTCATCGTTTGAACAACCTTTAAATAAATCTGTAATTGATTCAGCGTATAATTCATAAGCGGGTCTAATGTATTTCATTATAAACTTAAATAAAAATTATCTAATTGTCGGCCGTTACTTTGCAATTAAATTTTCACAAGTGAAAACAGCCTACCGTAGTTTCTTTATTGTTCTTCATGTGATAGGCATCATCGCCGGACTTTTTATCAGCTTTACGACACAGGATCCGGTGACGGATAAGTTAATTGTCAGTATCCTTATTTTACTTACATTGAATTTAGTGCGCTTATCTCAGCATCTTCAGTAAAATCGCATCCATGTCTAATTTTGAACTCTTAATTTTTTCTTCAGATCATACATGGATAGTTTAACCCATTTTAAGGGGAGAAAAATCGTCATTGCCACCAAGCACGGCAAAGAAAATGTAATCGCGCCACATCTGACGAAGGACTTGGGTTTGTATTGTTTCGTGACGGACCAACTAGACACGGATCTTCTGGGGACATTTTCTGGCGAGGTAGATCGAACGGACAGCCCAGTTGAAACGGCACGAAAGAAATGTCAGCTAGCTATGGATTTGACATCAGTAGATTTAGCCATTGCATCAGAGGGTTCGTTTGGTCCACATCCTAGTATCCCATTTATTCCGGCGCACGAAGAATTTTTGCTGCTGATCGATAAGAAAAATAACTGGGAATTTTTGGTCCGAAAGCTAGAGACTAAAACAAATTACCGCCAAATCACGTTGACTTCCATCGATATGTTAACGGACTTTTTACATCAAGCTAAATTCCCTTCGCACGGACTGATTGTTAAGAAACAGGCTGATGATTCGGCTGATTGTGTCAAAGGTATTCGTGATAAACAAGTGCTGCATCAAACGGTGGAGTATTTCTTCAGTCGGTTTGGGCAATGTACCGTAGAAACCGATATGCGTGCCATGCATAATATGACACGCATGGACGTGCTAGATTTGATGACGGCCTCCTTAATTCAGCAAATTAATTCCACCTGTCCTACGTGTCAAACGCCCGGTTTTTCCCTCAAGGAAAAAGAGCGCGGACTACCCTGTAGCCTATGTGGTAATCCCACACGCACCGTTAAAGCAGATATTTATGCTTGCCAAGCATGTACGTATACTGAACACCGTCCCCCTGGTCACGCGATGGAAAAAGAAGACCCGATGTATTGTGATATTTGCAACCCTTAATTTGATATGATTACAACCGATATAACACTCATTCGCGAGCGCCTCAACCAAGGAGAGCTCATCGGCCTACCCACCGAAACGGTGTATGGACTTGCCGCGAATGTATTCAACTCCAAAGCCGTAGCGAATATTTTCACGACTAAACAAAGGCCGACCACCAACCCGCTGATTGTGCATGTGGCTTCGATCAGCCAAGCGCGCGCACTTGTCAAACGCTTTCCAGAAAAAGCGAATCTCCTCGCCAAACAATTTTGGCCAGGACCCCTAACCTTGATTCTGCCTAAAAATCAATCGGTCAGCCATGCCGTGACGGCTAACCAGGAAAATGTGGCCATTCGTATCCCAAATCACCCCGCGGCTATAAACCTGTTAAACCAATTGGATTTTCCACTCGTCGCTCCAAGCGCTAATCCCTTCAACCGGATTAGCCCTACCACGGCAGCACACGTAGACGCCTATTTCCCCTCTATTTATACCTTAGATGGCGGCGCATGTCAGTCCGGTGTCGAATCAACGATTGTTGGTTTTGAAGGAGACGAAGTTGTCCTACTGCGCCACGGCGCAATTTCAATTGAATCAATCGAAGACTGCGTAGGCCGTATATTAAATCGGACTGCGGCCACGGAACACGCTTCGCTTCCGGGCCAACATAAAAAACATTATGCCCCATCCTGTGAATTGATTGTCACGTATGAGCCCTTATTTATGCTCAGCACAGTCAAGCAAAAGAAAGTGGGTATACTTTGGTATACATCAGTACAAATCGAGAGCATCCATGTGGACGTAAATCTCGTCCTAGCTCCCACAGGAGATTTAGCAGAAGCAGCGAAAAATTTGTTTGCCGCACTGCATACCATGGACCAAATGGGGCTCGATTTAATCATCGTCGAAAGACTACCTGCCTATGGTTTAGGCATAACCATTAATGATCGCTTAGATCGCGCCGCAACCAAATGAAATACCTAATCACGAATGCCCTTGTGGTTAATGAGGGCCAACAAACCCAAACGGATGTACTTATTTCCGGCGAACGTATTGAACGAATTTCGCCCTGGATTTCAGACGCCCATGCTCAGGTCATCGACCTCCAAGGGAATTACCTTATTCCCGGCATGATCGATGATCAAGTCCATTTTAGAGACCCCGGCTTAACCTATAAAGCAGATATCCAAAGCGAATCAATGGCCGCCGTCGCCGGAGGAATTACCTCGTTCATGGACATGCCAAATACCATACCTAATACGCTCACCCGAACGTTATTGGAAGAAAAATACCAATTGGCCTCCCAAAAATCCATGGCCAATTATTCATTTTTTATGGGCGTTACAGCAGCCAATTTAGAGGAGGCACTCTGCGTAGATAACGAAACCGTATGTGGTATTACCGACGATGGCCTCTACCTAGAGAAGCAAGAAATCTTAGCGAATAACCCGGAATACCTCGAGAAATTATTTGCCCGCGCGGAGACATTAGTGGCCTTACACAGCGAAGATGATTCTATCATTCGTAGAAATTTGAGCCATTACCAAGAAATCTATGGCGACAATATTCCCGTAGAATTCCACCCCGCCATTCGTTCTTCTGAAGCCTGCGAAGCCGCCACCAAACGGGTACTCGAGATTCAAAAACGACATAATAATCGCCTGCATTTCTTTCACATCTCGACCGGCGCCGAAGCAAAATTATTCAGCCCAGGACCAATCACCGAAAAACGGGTAACCGCAGAAGCATGCATTCACCATTTATGTTTTACGGATGCCGACTACCCTTCGTTAGGCAATAAAATCGTTTGGAACCCATCGGTTAAGTCGGCAGAAGACCGACTCGAATTACTAAAGGCCCTCGAAGATGGACGAATCGACCTCATCGCGACCGACCATGCCCCCCATAGCCTGGAGGAAAAAACAGGCAACTACATGCAAGTTAAATCCGGAGCTCCCATGGTGCAGCATGCATTATTAATGCTTTTTGAATTAGTTGCGCGTGGGGAACTTTCCTTGAATACCTTGGTCGCTAAATCGAGCCACCGCGTGGCCGACTGCTACCGCATGGTGGACCGAGGCTATATCCGCGAAGGATTTTTCGCTGATCTAGTGGAGGTTGCCCCTTCGAATCCTTGGTCCGTAACCACGGAATCTTTGCATTATAAATGCGGTTGGGCACCGGTCGTGGGACGCACGTTTCAACATCAAATAAACCGCACCTTTGTTAGCGGCTCGCTCGTATATGAAGCAGGGAAATTCAATCCGGAAAAATCGGGGAAACGCTTACACTTTGCCAAAATTAGATAAATAGACCATGCAATTTTTTATCACAGGAATAGGGACTGAAATCGGGAAAACGCTTGTCTCCGCCATAGTAACTGAATACCTCCAGGCCGACTATTGGAAACCCGTACAATCGGGAGATTTGCATTGGACTGACACGATGAAAGTTCAGTCGCTTATCTCAAATACAAAATCAGTGTTTCACCCGGAGCGACACCGACTAAACGCGCCGCTTTCTCCACACGCTTCCGCGGCATTGGACGGAGTGCAAATTAAGCTTTCCGATTTTACACTTCCACAGACGTCAAATCATTTGGTGGTAGAAGGTGCCGGTGGTCTGATGGTCCCATTAAATGAGAACGATGTGCTGTTGGACCTCATTCAACAACTCCAAATTCCCGTCATACTTGTTTCGCGAAATTACCTAGGCAGCATTAACCATACGCTCTTATCTTTCGAGGCCTTGAAGCATCGCAATATCCCAATCGCCGGTATCGTGTTCAATGGCGAACCTAATCCGGCATCGGAATCATTTATTGAAAATTATACGCAATTGCCGGTATTGTTTCGGGTTGGAAATTTGGAAGAGATCACGCCAGAATCCATTCGCGACGTGGTGAAACAATTGCCTATTGATTTCCCCGTAAGGTAATTTGCGCAGCAGCGAGTGGAAATTAAATTAGCATCCAAGTAATATTTAATTGAATTTCGGTAAGTTTGAAAAACTAAAATCTCCTCGCTTGAGATTTTGACCTCGAACCTATTAACCATTCATGAAACAATTACAGACGCTCGATTACATTGTATTTCTCCTCTATTTTGTCTCCGTTACCAGTTATGGATATTGGGTATACCAACGGAAAAAGAAGGCAGAAATTTCCACAAAAGACTTTTTTCTCGCAGAAGGATCGCTTACCTGGTGGGCCATCGGTGCCTCATTATTAGCATCTAATATTTCAGCCGAACACTTTATCGGCATGTCGGGCTCTGGCTTCGCAATTGGCTTAGCCATCTCTTCCTACGAATGGATGTCGGCCGCAGCACTTGTTATCGTGGCCATTTTCTTTGTTCCTATTTTCTTGAAGAACAAGATTTATACGATGCCACAGTTTTTGTCGCAGCGCTACAATAATACAGTGGCGACAATCATGGCGGTTTTTTGGTTGTTGTTGTATGTATTTGTCAACCTTACCTCCATTCTTTATTTAGGCGCTTTGGCCATTGAAAGCATTACCTCCATTCCTTTTTTATATGCGATGGTTGGCCTAGCCTTGTTCGCCATTTTCATCACCTTGGGTGGGATGAAAGTGATCGGTTACACGGATTTTATCCAGGTAATTGTCTTGATTATCGGCGGTTTAGTGGTGACGTATTTGTCCCTTGACATGGTGTCTGATCGCTTTAACAGCGGAGGCGTTTTCGGCGGTTTAATGGAGTTGCGTACCCAAGCAGATGACCATTTTCACATGATCTTTTCGGAGGGCGACAAGTATTACGATGCACTTCCGGGATTTGCCATTTTGTTTGGCGGGATGTGGATCAATAACTTGAATTATTGGGGATGTAATCAGTACATTGTTCAACGGACATTAGGAGCAGATTTACCTACGGCACGTTCAGGGATTTTGTTTGCTGCCTTTTTGAAATTATTGATGCCCTTAATTTGTGTGATTCCGGGTATCGCGATGTATGTGCTCTACCAAAACGGCGCTTTCCAAAATGAAATGACCATCGCCGGAATCGTTAAGCCGGACCATTCTTATCCCACGCTCATGAACCTGTTGCCTGCCGGATTAAAAGGACTTTCGTTTGCGGCCTTAACTGCTGCGATTGTGGCGTCATTGGCCGGAAAAAGCAATAGCATCTCGACCATTTTTAGCTTAGATATTTACAAGAAATCTTTGAATCCGAATGCCTCTGAAGCCCAAACAGTTTGGGTTGGTCGCATCGCAATCTGGGTTTCTTTCGGAATTGCCCTATTAATCGCGCCTCAATTACGGCAGCTTGAACAAGCGTATCAGTTCATTCAGGAGTACTCAAATTACCTGACGCCTGGAGCTTTTGCCTTGTTCTCTTTGGGGCTATTTTGGAAGCGGACTACCTCAGCCGCTGCGATTGTTGCGGCCGTTGCGTCTATTCCCTTGGTCGTATTGTTTAAGAACTTACATACATTTATCGGCGGAAATCCCATCCCATTCTTACATGTAACCTCATGGGTTTATGTGATTTTGGTGGCCTTGATGGTCTTGATATCGTTGGCAGATCGGAGCTCAATTAATAATCCAAAAGGCTTAGAAGTGGAGCGTGCCGACTTCCTTGTGTCGAAGCAATTTGCGATCATTTCCATTTTGGTCATGGGAATTGTGGCCGGGTTGTATACCGTATTTTATTAAGGGTTTGTTGGGGCACGTTCAATGCCCCAACAACCTTACAAAACTTTTTCGGTGTCTGTCGTAAACAAGCGCGTGCTCACGGTATAGGTTCCTCCGTTTGGATCTTTGTATTTTAAATCCATGTAAAAAGCTTGGTATCCTTTTTTCACAAACGGAATCGTATACTTGACCGTTGACCCCTCATATTTTACCCGCCGCGTTAACCATAAATTATTTCGGAAATCCCGATCTGCCGAAGTTGTCGCCCAAATAGCGGCTTCCACTAAATCGTTTGGATTTGCTTGAACAGCGAGCTCAAATCCCTCCGCAGTTTTATTTACAGCCCAGGTACTCACCGGATATTCTTTATTCTGAAGCGTTAAGCCAAAGAACGCACTTAGCCCTTCCAAGGCTTGTTTCCCTCCTGCCAAATCATGTCCGGCATTGGGCACATAGTGGATTAAATTTTTACCAGGTATTTGATCGAAATAATGTTTGATCGCATCAGCTGTCCAGTAAGGGTCGTTTGTGCCCACGAATATCATCTTCGGAACCGTTAGTTTTTCCTTGTAGGAATACGGATCAATCATCGCCGTGATCGCTTTTCCATCCGGACTGGATGTACTTTGTGGGATGCCTATTTTGACATAGTCTTCAATTTGATCACTGTATTCGCCGTACGTCTCAAATTGGTAGCTGAGCGTTTTGGGCATGTTCAGCATGTCGATGACCATAGGGCCTATGGCCTTCACGCGCTTGTCGTCGATTGAGCTAGATAGCCACGTTGTCCATCCGCGTTTGGAGGCGCCGGCCAGCACGAAATTAGACACGGAATGTTTGGTCTTTTTAGCTACAAATTCCTGAACGGCATCCATGCCTTTTACGGCAGATTTCACCATGGGGAATAAGAGGGGCCACGTATAATCTTTGTCTTTGCGGAACTCATTTAGGGTATGCGTAATCAGCTCATCTTCTGTTTTTCCATCATAAAGCGGCTGGTTTGGAACCTGTTTAATTAAAGCCACCACGGCTTTGTTCTTGGATGCGATGGCATTCAAGATAGGCCACAATTTATCTTCTTTACTCCAGTTTGGTTGTTCATCTTTATTGCTTCCGCCCGTGATGAAAAGCAAGGCGCCATCGTATTGGATGGTGGATGGAATAATGATTGTAAGCTGATGTCTCCACATAATTCCGCGCCATTTTTGGGAGGTCAATAATACCTGATAGGCCTTCGCACTACCGATGTTGGCCGAATCTTTCAGCTCCCACGTATAGTTTGAGTCGCCATTCGATAAGTAACTTTTAAGCGCATTTTCGGGTTTGATTTTGGATTGCGAAAATCCAAGAAAGGGAATCAATAAGAGTATGATTCCAAAGCGTAAGTTCTTCATTTGTGATTAAATAGGTTTCGGTAAATATATAGAAATTTATGATGCAACGATATGTCTGTCAAGCCTTTATAGGGATGTATCCTGATTTCTATGCTATGGTAAGCGAATTTTAAGGCTAGTTTTTGTACATTTATTTTTACGAATCGGCCAACTTAAAAGTCCGACAAACCTGATCCTATGAAACTAACGCGTACCTATTTCGGGGCAGTAATCCTTTTTCTATTACTCGCCAGCACCAGTTATCAACTCATATTTCGTGTAGAACCTGCACATGTGGAGGGCACAAATTCCAAAGTAGATAAAATTCGGCTTCAGCCCGGATTTAAGTTGGAGCACCTCATTAGCCCCTCCGATGAAAAAATTGGCTCTTGGGTTTCGATGACCTTTGATGATCGAGGTCGTTTAATCTGTTCGGATCAATATGGAGGCCTTTTTCGAGTGACCGTACCTCCCCTGGGAACTAGCGCTAAACCCATGATTGAGAAATTGAAATTTGGGAAGGGTGCTGATACCTTAGGTATTGGGAATGCACACGGATTATTATTCGCGTTTAAGAGCATTTATGTCATGGTGAATGCCCGTGCGAAACCCAACTCAGGCACGCGCGGCAGTGGACTCTACCGCATTCAAGATCTGGATGGCGATGACCAATTTGACAAAATTACGTTGTTAAAGGAATTCAAAGGCGATGGCGAACACGGACCGCACAGCATAATTTTATCTCCGGATAAACAATCTATATTTTTAATCTCGGGGAATCACACGGATGTCCCTCCGATGGATGCCTATCGATTGCCAAATAACTGGCAGGAAGACAACATGTTTCCTTTGATCAAAGACCCGCGTGGGCATGCCAATGACCGGTATGCTCCGGGTGGATGGATCGCTAAAATAGATCCCGACGGCAAAAAATGGGAACTCGTGAGCGCTGGATATCGTAATGCATTTGATATTGCCTTCAATGAAACAGGAGATTTGTTTGTGTATGACGCGGATATGGAATGGGATTTTGGCCTTCCTTGGTATCGCCCAACGCGCATTTGCCACGCAACCAGTGGTAGTGAGTTTGGGTGGCGAACCGGAAATAGTAAATGGTCGCCTACCTATCCTGACAACCTACCTCCGGTACTTAATATTGGACAAGGTTCTCCTACTAATTTGGTGTCATTACAAGAGGCTAAATTTCCGGCTAAATACCGACAATCACTTTTGGCATTTGACTGGACTTTTGGGATTGCGCACGTCATTAAATTAAAGCCTGCGGGGGCGACCTTTACGGCCGACCGCGAAGAGTTTTTCTCCGGAATTCCTTTGCCATTGACGGATGGAGTTGTAGGGCCAGACGGGGCTTTGTATTTTTTGACAGGCGGTCGCCGACTTGAATCAGACCTGTACAGAGTTTCGTATGTGGGTGCCGAGGAAACGACTAAGCCAGTAGCTGCCAGCCCTAATTCCTTAAATCTTTTGAGGCGCCAAATCGAACAATTTCATCAAGGTCCCAACCCGCGTGCCGTGTCTTATGTTTGGCCATATTTGAAACATCCGGATCGGTTTATTCGCTATGCGGCCCGACTTGCCTTAGAGCATCAGCCGGTACAGACGTGGAAGGATAAAGCAATCCAAGAAAAGGATCCAGTCACCGCGACGCAAGCGCTGATTGGCTTGATCCGACAAAGCAAGCCTGAATTTAAAGCGGCTATTTATGGGTCACTTTTAGCGATCAATCACCGCTCATTTTCACAGCCACAAACACTAGACTTACTACGTGCGTATGAGTTAGCGATGTTGCGTTTGGGGATGCCAGATGATCAGATTTCATCCCAAATCATTGCACAATTTGATGCCCGTTTTCCAGCAAACAACATGAATCTGGACAGAGCGTTGAGTCGGCTTTTAATTCCACTCGAGGCACCTAAAGTGATTAAACGTACCTTGAAAATCATGCAGACTAAAGACACGGCGAGTGCAACGGCCTATCGGGTGGAATCGGCTACTTCCTCTGCTGATTTGATTATGCGTAATCCTGAATATGGAACGGACATCGCGAAGATGTTGGAAAAAATGCCTCCGGCCCAGCAAACCTACATGGCGGTGATGCTATCCGCAGCACGCAAGAATTGGACTCCCGAATTACACAACCAATATTTCGCGTGGTTTAAAAAATCCTTTGAATTTTCAGGTGGTCGTAGCTATGTGGGTTTCATCGATCGTGCACGTAAATTGGCATTAAAGAACGTCCCTGAATCCAAAAAGAGCTATTACGATAAATTGGGCGGAGCAGATTTATTAACGGCGAATGGAAACGACATGGCCTCTATCAGCTACCCGAAAGGACCTGGGAAATCATGGAAATTAGAGGAGGCCGTCGCGCTACTGGATATGCCCTTAGAAGGCCGCGATTTTGAAAATGGGAAATCCATGTTTGCGGCAACAACCTGTATTCGTTGCCATGCCATCGGGAGTGAAGGCGGTGGAAATATTGGCCCTGACTTATCGAATTTGGGCACCCGATTCTCGAAAAAAGATATGTTGGAAGCCATCATTAACCCCAACAAAACAGTTTCGGATCAATACGCCGCAACGCAATTTATGTTGCGCAATGGCACCTCAGTGATAGGCCGATTAACGAATCAAGATAAAACGGCTTTCTATGTTTCTCAAAATCCGTATGCGCCAGATCAGGTGGAGAAGGTTTGGAAGAAAAATGTCATTTCGGCGAAGTATTCTCCCGCATCCATCATGTTGCCGGGACTAATTAATAGCTTAAATGCAGAAGAATTAAAGGACTTAATGGCGTACTTAATGTCCAATGGGAACGCATCGAATGCCATGTTTAAAAAGAAATAAGATGTACATATCGCTCACGGGCTTAAAGCCCAATGGTTTTTTATCCTATATACGCTTTTGGTTTTTGGCCATTCCTTCCTTCCGTCAAGCTCAAACTGCAGAAGGGAATCTCCATTGCGATGTCAAAAAAGTTAAGGAATATCAATGCACGATAACTGCTTGGGAGAGTCGCGAAATGATGCTCCAGTACCTTCGAAGTGGTGCACACCTAAAGGCCATGAAGGCTTTTAAGCAAATTGCGACGGGGCCAACGTACGGCTATGAGTCAGAGACCATCCCAACCTGGGAGGAGGCGTATGTCTTACTGACTGAAAAGGGGAAAATGCATTAATAAAACAACAGCTCATCCACGCGTAGCCAAGCACCCTTTCCTTTATTATCCACAAAGGCCGGTAGTCTTTTCAATCGCTCCGCTTTGATGCGGAAGTATTTGGCATGTATGCCGGTCAATGGGATGTTGATGCCACGTGCCGAATAACCACTTTTCTCTTTAGGTTGTACCGGCTTTGTGGTAGTTATTAAACGCATTTTATCTGGGGTTTCACCTCCCCAAACCTCCACCTTCACCGGAGGAAATACGTCCGAATCCGTCTTTTCTAAATACGATAACGTCACTCCATGAACCGATGTGGATTTTTCAAAACTCGCGACCACATCTAAGTCGGCATCTTTAAAACCTAGCCACGTAAAATTAGGAACCCCCTTCACCTCACGCGCTCCGATCACAAAATCCATCAAACTCGCCCCGCCTGCTGCTGGATATTTAGGATCTGGCTTGGCAAGTAAATCCATACGAGCCGGAATGAATTGTGATTTGTAGACGCGAACGTCGATGGGATTGCTGGCGCGCCAACCGGCCTTCGTGGCCAAGATGCGAACCTTCGCATAATTGGCGATGGCAATCGGCCCTTTAGTTGATGGACTTTGTAAACTATCTGGTAGTGAATCGTTCAAGGTGTAGCGAAACAGCACATCACGTAAGGTATGTTTAAACGTAAGTTTTTCACCCGGTTTTAATATCAGATTTTCATTCACCAAAATCGGCGGATTGATCTGTAAGGTTTCTTCCTTCGGGATATAACCTGCATCAAATGACACTTTCGGAAATTGGCTGCGTAAGGCGCTCAAATCTCCCGCTGAAATACTCGTGCTCCACAGGTGAATTTCCTTTAAAGCAGGAAGTTTGGCGAGTAATTTGGAGACGCCTGATTTCCCCACTTTCGTACCCGCGAGCGATAGTTGTTCTAGGTGATTCAAACCTGCCAGTTGGCCTATTCCCGCATCATCGATAACCGTGAAATTCAGGTTCAATTTTTCTAGATTGGCGAACTTGGAAACTAGATTCAGGTCTTCATTTTTGATGGGCATTTTGGAGAGTTGTAAGCCCACCAACTGCTCACTGACCTGCGATAAGTCTGACAACGTTTTGGGATCAAACTTCGCAGCTACATAAAAATCTGCCTGTAAAGCCGGGGACTCATTTGCGATCGGATATACCGTACAATAAGGCGAGTTTACGGATTCGATAGCTGATTCCGAAGCAGCTGAAAAGTCGTAGGATTTTGTGCTTATTGTAATGGCTGCCGGCTGAATCAGCTTCTGAAAATCTGGGCTAAACTCCCCTAATTTCTTTTCGAAAGAGGCCCCTTCTTTTACCCACAAGGTCAAGATCGTAATTTCATCCGGAGTTAATTGCGCCTTTCCCAGCGGAGGCATGTGCTCCTTCGCGCTCATCGGTAATTTGATGCGTTGGACTAAATGACTATTCAACGCATCCCCCGCCTTCCAAATCGGCCCATGTTTTCCACCTTTCATTAGGTTCGCGATGCTATTCATTTTGAGCGCACCTTTTGACTTTTGGTCATTATGACACGACTCACATTTGGCCTTTAAAATCGGCTGGACGATGTCCTCAAACACGACACTTTCCTGAGTAATTTCTGTCGACTTCTCCCCAAAACGCAAGTAATCTTCTCCATGGGTAATGCTCGCTCCCGAATGGCCGGCAATCACTAAGGTGACGAATCCGATCGCGGCACCAACGAGTATATTTTTACGCAGCAATACCCAAACAAAATAGACAAATGAAACCGCGACGCCCGACCACTGATGCCAATCCAACGCACTCGTTTCATAACCTCCATCTTTGGCCAAAAACAATCCAAAAATGGCCGTTGACGTGGAGAAGATGGCGGTAATTAAGAGTAAGAATTCGGCTAAAACTTCGAAGGAAGCGAGGTGTTTTTTTATGCTAAAAAGCCCGAGCAACAATACGCCAAAACCGATAGGCAAATGTAAAATTAAAGGATGTAAATGGCCGATGCCTGCTAGTGGTAAAGCAAAGCTCGACTGGAAAATTAAGAGGAAAACGAGGAAGCCTTGAAGACTCCATAAAATCAAATTCCCTATCTTTTCGACCTTCCCCATTACGCGATTAATCCTGGTAAAACATTGCCCGCAATGTCGGTTAATCGGTAACGCCGACCTAAATGTTTGTAGGTCAATTGCTCATGATTGATCCCCATTAAATGCTGCACAGTGGCATGGAAATCATGGATGTGCACGGGGTCTTTTATCACGTTGTAGCCTAGTTCATCGGTCTCTCCGTAAACCGTTCCCGCCTTTACGCCACCACCGGCCATGAAAATACTGTAAGCACGCGGGTGGTGATCGCGGCCGTAATTGTCGACTGTATATTTTCCTTGACAATAATTGGTCCGACCAAATTCCCCGCCCCATATCACGAGCGTTTCGTCCAATAATCCCCGCTGTTTCAAGTCGGTGATTAATGCCGCCGAAGAGCGATCCACATCCTCTGCTTGCATCGCCATTTCTTTCGGCAAGTTGCCGTGGGAGTCCCAACCTTGGTGATAAATTTGCACGAAGCGAACACCCGATTCGGATAGTTTACGAGCCAATAAAACATTCGCCGCATAGGTGCCCGGAACTAAACATTCCGGTCCATACATTTTGATGATATGATCAGGCTCCTTCGATAAATCCGTTAATTCAGGAACCGCCGTTTGCATGCGGTAGGCCATTTCATATTGTTGCACTTTGGCCTCTACTTCCGGATCCTTATTTTCCGCAAAGCCCTCATGATTTAACGCGGCAAGTTGGTCGAGCATTCTGCGCCGACCGGCCTTATCGATTCCATCCGAATCATTTAAGTATAAAATCGGATCTTCCGAACTACTAAATACGACACCTTGATGCGTCGAATCTAAGAATCCATTCGTCCAAAGTTTCGAATAAACACCCTGCCCATTTCCTCGTCCCCGTGAAAGCAACACGCAAAATGCCGGCAAGTTTTTATTCTCACTTCCTAAGCCGTAGGACATCCAGGCACCCATACTTGGGCGATTCCCTACCTGAGCACCCGTCTGTAAAAAGGTCAATGCTGGATCGTGATTAATTGCATCTGTACTCATCGTGCGAATCACACAAATATCATCTGCAATCGAGCCAATATGCGGGAATATTTCACTGATGTATGTCCCTGATTTTCCGTGTTGTTTGAAATTATAATACGACCCGACTAGTGGGAATTTATCTTGGGATGCCGTCATCCCGGTGAGCCGTTGGGTCCCGCGAATCGAATCCGGTAAATCCTGCCCCGCCATTTTGTTCAGCATTGGCTTGTAATCGAAACTCTCATATTGCGAAGGAGCTCCGTTTTGGCAGAGGTAAATCACTCGCTTCGCTTTAGGCGCAAAGTGTGCGACACCTAAAGGTAAGGATTGTGCGGAGGCATCGCCTTTGAATAAATCGGGTACGAGCAATGAGCCTAAGGCTAATCCCCCGATGCCCGCAGCTGCCTGGCCAAAGAAGTGCCGGCGCGTAATATTCAGTCGATTTTTGAAGAATTCGTTTTCCATATTAAACCCGCATGATGGCCTCCTCCATGTTATAGATTAATTGAATCGTTAGCATCATCGCCGCCGTGGACCCTGTGACCGCCGCTTTGTCTTGTTTGTATTCCCCAATCTTCATCAGCTTCTGAACTTTCTTCGGATTTTGAACACATGAGGTTTGCTCGGCCTCGTAATATTTTTTCAGCATGGCGAGTTCTTTTTCGTTCGGGGCCCGACAAACAATGCGTCTAAACGCCCGAGTTAATTTCTCATCAATGCTTCCTTTTTCGCGGGAGAATTGGCTTGCCAAAACACGCGAACTTTCCAATACGTGCGGGTCATTCATCATCACCAAAGCTTGTAATGGTGTATTCGTCCGACCGCGTTGCACCTCGCATTGATCGCGATTACTCGCATCAAAAATCAACATGGTTGGCGGAGGAACCGTACGTTTAATAAATACATACATGCCGCGGCGATATAAATCTTGATTATGATCTTGAATGTAATTCATTAGCGATCCGCGACCAGAGGTGGCCACTTCCCACAAGCCTTTCGGCTGATAGGTCTTCACACTTGGTCCGCCAATTTCCTGATTTAAAATACCTGCAGATGCCAATACCTGATCACGGATTTGTTCAGCCGGAATCCGAATCCGAGACATGCGCGATAGGTAAATGTTTTCCGGGTCAACTTGTTGGGCCGAAGAGGTCACCGTGGAGGCTTGTTGGTACGTTGCCGACATCACAATTTGTTTTACCAATCGTTTGATGTTCCAGCCGTGACTTTGGAAATCGACGGCCAACCAATCCAATAATTCCGGGTGGGTAGGCAGTTCGCCTTGCATGCCGAAATCGCCTACTGTTTTCACGATGCCCCGACCGAAAAACTGCGCCCACATCCGGTTTACAAACACGCGGGATGTGAGTGGGTTTTGAGGATCGATGAGCCAACGGGCCAAACCAAGCCTATTTTGGCCATATTTCGAGGTAGAGTAGGGTAAAATACTTGTAGGAATTCCTACGCCTACTTCAGGGCCAGGCATGTCGTAATTGCCACGAGACAATACATAGGTTGGCCTACGTTTACTCGAATCCGCCATGACCATGACGTCCACGGAAGCCGTATCTTTTTTGTGAATAAACTTCAATATCGATTGTACATCTTTCGTGGTGATGGTCATGTTTGGAGGATCTGCGAAGGATGCATCGATGGTTCCGAACAACCCTTTTTCAGGGACTTGATTGAAGAAAGCGTACGTACTGTAATAGTCTTTTTGTGAAATGGGATCGTATTTGTGATCGTGGCATCGCGCACACTCAAAGGTCAGCGCGAGGAAGGATTTTGAAAATGTATTGGTCCGATCGTTCACGTATTCTACGCGGTACTCCTCGTCGATGACCCCACCTTCTTGCGTAATCTTGTGGTTACGATTGAAGCCCGTGGCAAGTAACATTTCTTTCGTTGGCCGAGGCAACAGGTCGCCGGCTAATTGCCAGGTGACGAATTTGGCATAGGAATAATTCGAATTAAATGCGTGAATCACCCAATCTCGCCATGGCCACATCGTGCGTAGACCATCATCTTGGTAGCCATGCGAATCTGCATATCGTGCCAAATCCAGCCATTGAATCGACATTTTTTCACCGTAATGTTTACTGCCTAAAAGCTCGTTGACGATTTTTTCATACGCCTGCGGGCTATCGTCTTTCATAAAACTATCTTGCATGTCGAGCGTCGGGGGCAAACCAGTTAAGTCAAGGCAAACCCGTTTTAATAACTGCTCTTTCGATGCTTCCGGACTGGGCTTCAAGGACTTTTCCGCCATTTTCGCAAAGACAAAATAGTCGATGGGATTGCGCACCCAATCTTCATCGGCATCCGGCAAAGCCGCTTTCACAGGTTTGATAAAGGCCCAGTGGGGTTTATAAACCGCACCTTGCTTAATCCATTTTTCGATGAGATCAATTTCATGTTGCGAAACCGTCAAGTGGGAACTTGGCGTAGGCATTAAGAGCGAGGTGTCTTTGGTAATCAAACGCTGAAATGCATCCGAACTTTCCGGGTGTCCCGGAACTATGGCATGCATGGATGGATTATCCTTGAACGCGGCGTAAGCTCCTTCCGGAGTATCTAATCGAAGGCCCGCCTTACGCTTGTTGGCATCCGGCCCATGGCATTTAAAGCAGCGATCAGAAAAGATGGGACGTATGTGGTAATTATAGTCGATGACATCCGGCATCGCCGTTTCTTGTGCTTGGGTATCTGTGCATTGGGTATAGGTGAAAATACCTCCAATTCCCAGGATTAAAATGAGCCAAGAACGCTTACGAAAGAAAATCATGCAGAGGAAATTCTATTTAAGCCGTTAATATACGATTAAATTTTTTCTTTGAAAATTGCTATTCGGCCAGCTTTAATTTAGCGCTGTCTATTTCCAGTGGCCATTGCCCTTTGAAGCCTGATTGAATCGCTAAATCCGGTCGCATTTTTTTCAGTTGGGCCACTCCTTTTTCTGAGACACGCGTTTGCCAAAGATAGACGCGCTTGAGGGATTTGATTTTGGCGAGATGCGCTAAGCCTCGGTCACTGATTGGGGTTCCTACCAAATTCAGTGATTCCAAATAGGCTAGATTTTTCAGACTTTCCAGATCTTGGTCGGCAATTTTCGTATGATTTAAATCGAGCAGAATTAACAGGGGCATGGCGGCAATATCCTTCATAAAATCTCCGCCGACTGCCGTATTGCCCAATTTCAATCGGACGATTTGATCTTGGATTTTACTTAAATCAGCCAGCTCTTTACTCGTTACACGTGGCGCATTGATGGCATTAATTTCGATGAAGTTTTGGTCTTTTGAAATGGGATTTGCCAATAATCCATGTGTACGAATGCGGGCTAGGTCGGCCTCATCGGCGGCATCAACGGTCTTTTCAAACACCGGAGATTCCCGCGAAACTTCCCCGTTTGCGAGCGAAGCAAGTACCGGTTTAATCTTCTCATCCACGGGGAGTTGGCTTACTTTTTTTGTAAAATCAGCTCCATGTTGTACCCACCAGTGAAGGAGCGCAATCTCATGTTCGCTTAAAGGCGTTTTTCCTTTAGGCGGCATGTGGTGCTCATCATTCGGATCAAGTAAAAGTCGTTTGATAAGTTCACTTGCTAAAGGCTTACCCGCGGTTAGAATAGGCCCATCTTCTCCACCTTTTAAGATAAAATCTGGCGAATCTAAGCGAAGTTTTCCTTTCTGTTTTTGATCGTTATGGCACGAGATACATTTTTGAGTGAGGACCGGTTTCACGAGTTGGGTGTAGACAATCGCCTCGGGCAAGTTGGCAATTTTAGTCACCTCCTTACGCTCAGCTTCTGCTTCTTTCATGCCCAGTATTTTGCGCGCGGAACCCGGCAAACTTGCCGACAAATAATCAGATCCATGCGTTAGATTTCCACCATAATGTCCGGTGATGGTCAGGCAAAGTAAACTCAAAACAAAAAGGCTATTCGTCAGGCGGTGGTTCATGCCTGCGCGCAGGACGTAAGTAAGGCCAACCGACAGCACACAGGTGCTGATGCCGAGCCACTGGTGAATTTGTAACGCGTTCGGATCATATTCGCCCGATTGCCCCAGGGCCCAACCCATGGCTGCAGAGTTACAAGCGAACGCGCTAGTCCAAATTAAAATTCGGACGATAACGGACTGTATATCAGCGGATTGCTTGGAGAAGAAATGTAAAATTCCCGCAATGAAAAACATCCCGATGGGCAAATGCACCAGCATCGGATGGAAATGTCCCCAAAAAATCAGCCATGATTGGCCTGCCTCCGCGATCGTCATCTAGCCAATACGTTCTAATTTGATCGGATAGGTTTTTCCAGAAGCCCACTGCGGCACGTAAATATTTTCATCGGAATCAGCATACACATCATGCGGATGGATAAACACTTTGTGCTCGTCGTCTTTGACCTGCTTCTGTAAAACTCCATTTTTATAGATCGGCTCCGAGCCTCCCGGTGTCGAAACAACTTTCATGTTCTTATCCAAAATTTGGATATACCCGGAACCCGCCCACGACGCATCCGTACTACGGAAGCAGGCGGCCAGGATGTAGTCGCCGTGCAGGACAGGCCGACAAATAAACGAACCCGGATAGTGGTAACGCGTGATGAATTTACCGTCTAAGGTGAATCTTTTCAAGCTGTTATTTACACGGTCGGTGACTAACAAAGTCCAGTTGTTCGGATCGCGCGTGTCGACTAAAACACCATGGCAACAGTTGAATTTATTGTCGTCATAGACAGATGAGTATCCGCCAAAATGACGAATATATTGTCCTTTAGAATTGTATTGAATGATGTAATTGGCACCATATCCATCAGCCACATAGATGTCGCCATTTTTCGGATTCACCGCAGTTTCGGTAGGAACAAATTGATGCGGATGCTCGTATACGCCTGTCTCTTTCGGGTAATCAATCTTGAAAATTTCGCGACCTTTTAAATCCGTTTTAATGACTTGATGGCGGGTGTTATCACAGATCAATAGAAACTGTTCGCCGCCCTCATTGAGTATCGTTAATCCATGCGCACCCGGATAAGAATGTCCCCAGGAGTCCAATAATTTACCTGATTTATCGTAGATGAGTACGTTGTTTTTGACTTCGTTGGTGAGCATGAACAGTCGGCCTTTTGCATCTTCCACCATCTCATGGCAGTCATTAACCGGATTTTTTCCTGCGTCCAACATGCCCCAATTAGGCACAACTTTGTACGTAAATGAGCCATGGCCCAGGGTGATTTCTCCTGCTTTGGGTGCGATTTTTTTCATAGTATTATTCGTTAACAAGGATGTGCCGATGAGTACGGAACTGTTTTTCAAAAAGTCTCTACGTGAGTTCATGTCATTAAGGTTTATTCATGCTTTCGTCAATATTAAATAGGGCATTGGCCACTAAGGTTTTGGCAACCAAATTGGCCGCATCACGCGGAATCTCGTTGTCCTTACAAAGTTTTAAAAATGCTAAGCGTTCTTGCGGATGCCCTTGATAATACGCTAAGGTTTGGGCGTAAAAGGCGTTCAATTTTTCAGCTTTTGAAGATGAAATCTCTTTGCCAAATAATTCAGCATAGCCTTTTTGGATAAATTTCAGGCCATTTTCTGGGGATTTTCGGGCGAAAAATAACGACGCTTCGAGGAACACCGGATCATTCAATGTGTTCAATGCTTGCATCGGCGTATTGGTTCTGATCCTTCTCGATAGACAAATATCACGCGCGCCTGCATCAAAGGTCACCATGGTTGGATAGGGACTGCTGCGTCTCCAATACGTATATAATGAGCGCCTCCACTGATCTTCCCCATCGCTTTTTTTCCATTGCATGCCACTATAAGGCGCATTCCAAACACCATCCGGCTGCTCCGGCATCACACTGGGTCCTCCCAGTTTTCGACTTAATAATCCCGACCAAAGCAAAGCCTGATCGCGGAGTTGTTCCGGACTTAAACGTACACGTGGCCCGCGGGTGATGTAGCGATTGTTTGGATCTTTTTCGCGGGTAGCTTCGTCGACGATGGAGGATTGCTGGTAGCTTGCCGACATCACCACGTATTTCAAAAATGCCTTGGGTTGATACTTAAAATCCACCTGAAATTTATGCGCTAAATGATCCAATAATGCCTGGTTTACAGGTGCGAGCCCTTGGCTTCCTAAATCCTCCAGCGTTTCCACAATTCCCATTCCGAACAACTGTTCCCAAAACCGATTCACAGCCACGCGGGCAGTGAGTGGATTGTTTGTGCTTCCGAGCCAATTCGCTAATTCGAGGCGATTGGAAACAGGGCCATTTTTAAACAAACCTGGAATTCCGGGTTGCACGGCATCGGCTTGATTTAACCAAGAGCCACGCGTAAACACACGCGTCGTTCGGGTGTAGTCGGCCGGGTTTTCCAACATCACCGGTGTCGTGATTTCGGGTTCCGTAGCGATGGCTTGCAAAGCTAATTTTTCAAAATCGGTGGATTTTAACTGGCCTGGTACCTCCGGCAATACGGCCCAAAATCCGATCGTTGCCGTTGTCTGCTCAGGCTTTGTTTTGGAATTTAAAAATTCCCAAACGAGGTCTTGCTTTCCGGGTAAAGATGGAATGTCAACAAACGTATAGGCCCAGCCTTTCACCCACTGGCCTTTCGGTTTGGCATACTTTTCTTGCAGCGTCGTATCTAGTTTGATGCGGGCGATAATCGGTCCCTTTTTCGTTCCTTGGTGAATGTTCAAGTAGGTAGGCGCTGGACCTGAGTTCCGACAAGCAATCAAGAGTTTTGTTTTTCCCATCATCGGAACCGCCTTAAAGCGCGCCGATCCCTTGTTCCGAATGGCTAAATATTTGTTATCCGCCAAGGCGCCATTTTCAAATTGGTCCGCCCAATGTGGATGGATTTTCGGTTCCACAAATCGGATCATCTGACCCCAAGCCTTTTGGGTAGCCAGCGGCTGATTAACCAAAAAAGTCTTTAACTGGGCAATCGTTTTTTCGTTGGCCGGCGCATGGTGTCTGTAGGTCGGCGAGTCATCTGGAATATCCTCATCGCGTGAGTTATTGAAGAAGGCCATGTACTTGTAATATTCCTCATGTCGGATGGGATCGTAGGGATGTGAATGACATTGCACACAGCTAAAACTAGTTCCTTGCAGCACTTCCCAGGTGGTATTCACACGATCTAAAATCGCAGCCGTTCGAAACTCCTCATCTTCCGTTCCACCCTCATCATTATTCGTGGTGTTCCGGTGAAAAGCCGTTGCGATGAAGTCACTTTCTTTCGGGTTTGGTAGCAAGTCGCCCGCTAATTGCTCTTTGATAAATTGATCATAGGGCTTATTCTGATTGAACGATGCGATGACATAGTCTCGGTATTTCCAAATGCTGCGACCCTCATCTTTTTCATATCCTTTGGTATCTGAATAACGCGCCAAATCCATCCACATCGCCGCCCATTTCTCACCAAAATGAGGGGATTTCAGGAGTTTGTCTATCTGCTTTTCATACGCTTGATCCGAATCATCTTGTTCGAATGCTTGGTAATCCGCCGCTGTGGGAGGCAAGCCGGTTAAGTCTAAATATAGCCGACGAAGCAAATCGGCTTTTTCGGCCCGATCCGTATGCATAAGTCCTTGGTTTTTTTGCTCCGCTTGAACGAAATAGTCGAGGTCGTTTTGTGCCCAGGAGGCTGGAATGCCCACAAAAGAGAGGGCCTTTTCAAGCCAACTGCCCGTTGGGATACTCGGCGCTTCCAGCGGCTGGTACGCCCAATGTTCCCCCCAATTAGCTCCTTCTTTGACCCAAGTAGTTAATAATTCGATTTCCTCTTCGGATAAAGCGGGCCGTTGGTACGGCATTTTTTCCTCCGGATCTTTGCTATGAAGTCGCTGGATAAAACTTGATTGTTCCGGACGTCCGGGGATAATAGCAGGTTTCCCAGATTCCGTTTTCCCTAGCGCCTCTTCTTGAAAGAGCAAACTAAATCCGCCTTGCTTTTTGACACCCCCGTGGCATGAGATGCAATTCTTATTTAAGATGGGTTTGATCTGCGTGCTGTAATCAACTTTTTGTTGCTTGCTCGAAACATAATAGGCGGTCATTCCCGCGATGCAAAGGCCCAGAAAAATGAAGAGTTTTTTCATGGTCTAGGCCAAAATTGGATTAATCACCTTGCCATATACATCCGTTAAGCGGAAATTTCGCCCTTGGAATGGGTAGGTAAATTCTTCATGGTTGATGCCCAAGCAATGCAAAATAGTCGCTTGCACATCATAAACAGATGTTTTTCCCGAGACGGTTGAATAACCTAAATCGTCTGTTTCACCTAATGACATGCCGGGTTTAATTCCGCCGCCTGCGAGCCACATGGTGAAGGCTTCGGTATGGTGATCGCGTCCGTAGAAACTTTGCTTTTGGCCTTCGCGATTTTCTT
Organism: Aquirufa avitistagni; assembly: GCF_042715545.1. Taxonomy (NCBI): domain Bacteria; kingdom Pseudomonadati; phylum Bacteroidota; class Cytophagia; order Cytophagales; family Flectobacillaceae; genus Aquirufa; species Aquirufa avitistagni. The sequence goes on from NZ_JBBKXZ010000002.1 coordinate 447,241, forward strand.
GCATGGGCGTCCGGCCAAATTCCCCGCCCCAGACAACGAGTGTTTCGTCCAACAAACCCCGTTGTTCGAGGTCAATTAATAAAGCGGAAACGGCTTGGTCTGTTTCCAGGCATTTTTGGTGTAAACCAAAATCCACGGAACCATCTTTGCTTGTGCCGTGCGCGTCCCATCCCCAATCAAATAATTGGACAAAGCGAACGCCTTTTTCGACCATTTTACGGGCCAATAAACAGTTGTTCGCAAAGGATTCTTTCCCCGGATTTGTACCGTATAATTGGTGTATGTATTCAGGCTCTTTGCTGATGTCCATCACTTCCGGAACCGAACTTTGCATTTTATACGCCATCTCATATTGTGCGATACGAGCGACTGTTTCTGGATCACCAAACTCCGCATAGGTTTCCTGATTTACGGCATTGATGGCATCGATACTCGCCTTACGGATATCGGTATTTACGCCATCTGGATTCTTAATGAAGAGTACGGGTTCTCCCGCGGAGCGACATTGAACGCCTTGGTAAACGGAAGGGAGGAAACCACTTCCCCAGGCCGACTTCCCTGCGTCGGGATTTTTGCCGCCTGATGCGAGCACCATGAAGGAAGGTAGGTTTTCGTTTTCGGAACCGAGGCCATACGAAACCCAGGAACCTAATGACGGCCGACCGAGTCGCGCGGAACCGGTATGCATGAGTAATTGGGCCGGAGCATGATTAAACTGATCCGTATACATGCCCTTCAAAAACGTAATTTTATCTGCCTGTGTCGCTAAATGCGGCATGTGGTCAGAAATCCAATGACCCGATTGCCCGTGTTGGAGGAAATTAGCTTTTGGCCCCAATAAATTCGGAACCCCGCGAATAAACGCGAATTTTTTCCCTTCGAGTAATTCTTTGGGACATTCTTTGCCGTCAAATTTAGCCAGTGTTGGTTTGTAATCGAATAATTCTAATTGCGATGGCGCCCCTGCCATGTGAACAAAAATGACCGATTTCGCTTTACCAAAATGAGGCGGAATTCGCGAGGAGACTTGTTGGCCTTTTGTCGCCGACGAACAACCCCAAAGAGCAGAACCAAATGCGAGAGAACCAATACCCGTACCGAGTGATTGCAAGAAATGCCTTCTCGTTGCCAAAATGGCTTCTTTTTCGATTGCTTCTTGGACTAATTTGTTCATACGGCCTGAATCAGGTTACGGGCGGATAAACCGCAGTTTCAAATATACGACTTTGCACAATATGTAAGTTAAATTTTATAAATTCCTGCCAAAATACCATAATGATGAAAAAGCTACTCTTGCTTCTCTTTTTGCCTTTTATTTTTCAGGCCAAACCGCTGCGCGTGGGCATCGCAGGCATGACGCACGGACATGTGGGTCAGGTGTATACGGCGATCAAAAAGCCCCAACAAGATGTAATCATTGTAGGATTTGCCGAACCGAACAAGGAATTAGGTTTGGCCTTATTAAAGAAACAAAATCTCCCAGATTCGCTTTGGTTTCCATCCTTAGAGGCTTTGATCGCGAAGACCAAACCGGAGGCAATCGCTGCGTTCAATAGTATTTACGAACACCTCGAAGTGGTCAAAGTTTGCGCTCCCAAAGGAATCCATGTCATTGTGGAAAAGCCGTTGGCCGTCAACATGGATCACCTCAATCAAATGAAGGCACTCGTTGCCAAAAATCCCATTCATCTACTGACAAATTTCGAAACAACTTGGTATCCTTCGCATGCCAAAATGTGGCAGATGGTCAAAGAAGAAAAAGCTTTGGGAACGATTCGCAAAGTGGTGATTATGGATGGCCACCGCGGACCTCAGGAAATAGGTTGTGCCCCTGAGTTTTTAAACTGGTTGACAGATCCGGTATTGAATGGCGGCGGAGCGCTTATTGATTTTGGATGTTACGGAGCTGATATCATGACGTGGTTGATGGATGGCAAACGGCCGCTTGCTGTGACGGCGGTGACCCAACAATTAAAACCGGATGTGTATCCGAACGTGGATGATGAGGCGAGTATTATTTTGACGTATCCAGATTGCCAGGCGATTATTCAAGCGTCGTGGAACTGGCCCTTTGACCGGAAGGATACGGAAGTGTATGGGACGAAAGGAATTTTGGTGGCGGATAAAACCAATAAGATGCGCTATGTGACAGGAGATCGATTTGGTCAGGAAGGAATGCTTTCGTTGGATCCATTGCCACATGACGTTTCGAATGTGTTTCCGTATTTAGCCGCTGTCGTGCAAGGCCGAATTAAACCACAAAAGGATTTGTCATCTTTCGAGATCAATCAGGTGGTTGTAGAAATATTGGAGGCGGCACGCGAATCAGCCAAAACAGGCAAAAAAGTACTATTACAGCACTAATTCGAGTCCGAGTACCCCTAGCAAACCCACAACGGCGAGGATGGTTTCCATGATGGTCCAGGTGCGTAAGCTGTCTTTGATAGATACGCCGAAGTACTCTTTGTAAAGCCAAAATCCCGCGTCATTCACATGCGAAAGGACCATAGAACCCGCCCCGATGCTCAAGGCAAGGAGGTTAGGATTTACGCCCGAGGAGGCTAATAAAGGCAATATCAATCCGGCCGTCGTGATGCCAGAAACGGTCGACGAACCCGTCACGATGCGCAATACCGCAGCAATTCCCCAGGCAATAATCAATGGATTTACTGCGGAACCTTGCGTCATTTCATGCATGGCGTCGCCCACATGCATCTCTTGTAAAATTTCTTTGAAGGCGCCTGCTCCGCCGAATGTCAGCATCAATGGGGCAACATCTTTGATGGAATCCACCAACCAGTTGCTGATTTCAGGCCACGAAATTCCGCGTCTTAGTCCGAGAAAATACACTGCGGCAAACACGGAAATTAACAAAGCAACCATCGGCTCACCGATCAAATCAATACCCGGAAGATGGACAAAAGATTTAATCGCAATGAGTGCCACGGGCAATAAGAGAATCGATAAGCTAATGCCCACCGAAGGATTATTTCCGCTGTCATCAGATTCCACAAACGACATGGGCGTGGCGGGGATATTTTTCAGGGTTTTTCCAAATAGCCAACCGGAAGCCAACATCGCCGGAATCGAAATCAAGATACCATAGCCTAGTGTCGTCCCCATTTCGGCCCCGGGTAAATGGGTCACTAGATAATAGGGTGCGGGATGTGGCGGGAGAAATCCTTGGGTGATGGAAAGTGAGGCCAACATCGGAATTCCTAAATATACAGGAGGTAAATTATAGCGCTCTGCCGTGGACAGTACGAGTGGGGTGAGCAATAAAAAGGCCACGGAAAAAAACAAGGGAAGTCCTACGATAAAGCCAATTAGCATGAAGGCAATTGGTAGGTTTTTCGGGCCAAAGAGGCCCACAAAATATTCGGAGAGGACGAAGGTAGCCCGACTTTTGGCAACCATTTTGCCCAACATGGATCCTAGAATAATGATGGGAATAATGGAACCCAGTGTTCCGCCAATTCCCTTTTGCATGGCGGCGATGGTCTGCTCAGTTGTTAATGATGCGGCGATACCCAAACCAAGCGAAACGACGAGAAAGGCAATAAAAGGCTGCAATTTCATGACCGAGATGAGGGTCACTAGAACGAATATTGCCGCGCAGATTAGGAGCCAAATGCTCATATTTTTTAGAATACTTGAATAACGAAGTTGGAAAAACCTCTGCAATATTCCAACTCTACCCACGATAAGGCAGATTAAAAATTAAACAAGAAGCCTTACATTTGGTTTACCTTTTTGAAATTTAAACTTACCTATGAAAAAAGTACTTTCACTCATCGTCTGCCTAAGTGCAGCTTCCTTTTTTAGTTTTGGGCAGTCGGCGAAAGCCCCTGCAACACCACCCGCAAAACCTGCTGATTCCACGGCAGCAAAGCGACCGGCATCCAAGTCTAAATCCTATGATCAGGTCATTACGAAGGACGCTAAATCCAAAAAAGGATTATTTACGGCGCACCAAGTAGGCGATAAATATTACTTCGAAATTCCGAAAAAGCATTTGGGCAAAGACATGTTATTGGTCAGCCAAATCGCGAAACTTCCTAGCGGCATCGGCGGAGGCTATGTCAATGCGGGAACGTCTTCACGTGAGCAATTGATTGTCTGGGAGAAATTTCAGGAAAAGATCATGATTAAAGTCAAATCGTACGCATCCGTGGCGGCAGATTCCTTGCCAATAAGCTTGTCGGTGAAAGCCAATAATTATGAGCCGACCTTGTACATGTTTGACATTGAAACCTATAGCAAAGATTCGAGCAACGTGGTAATCGATGTGACGAAGTTTTACAGCAGTGACATTCCAGCGATGAGTGGTTTGGACGCGTCATTACGTGAGGCTCATAAAGTTAGAAATTTAGATCCGAGCAGAAGCTTTATTCGTTCGATTAAATCCTTCCCGTTGAACATCGAGGTCTTACAAGATTTTACATTTAATGCCTCGAAGCCATCGGTGACGCCTTACACGGAAACACTTAGTATGCAGATGAATCAGTCGATGATTTTATTGCCTGAGAAGCCGATGAAGCCGCGTTTATTTGATCAGCGTGTGGGTTATTTTACACAAAAGCAATATGATTATTCGAGTGAAGAATTAAAATCCGATCAAAAAACATATATCCAGCGCTGGCGTTTAGAGCCCAAAGATATGGCAGCCTATAAGCGTGGGGAATTAGTTGAACCGATCAAGCCGATCGTCTATTATTTAGATCCAGCTACGCCGATGAAATTGCGCAAGCACATGAAAAAGGGTGTGGAGAATTGGCAAAAAGCCTTTGAGGTAGCTGGATTTAAAAATGCCATCATTTGTAAAGATCCACCGACTGCCGCTGAGGATCCGGATTTTTCTCCGGAGGATATTCGGTATTCCGTGATTCGTTATGTGGCAAGTACGACACGAAATGCGACAGGGCCAAGTGTCAGCGATCCACGTTCAGGAGAGATAATTGAGAGTGATATTATTTGGTACCACAACCACTTACGTTCGTATCGGAACCGGTTTCTATTAGAGACGGGAGCGTCCAATCCGAATGCTCGGACATTAGATACGCGTGAAGAGGACATTGGCGAAATGATGGAAATGGTGATTTCACATGAGGTAGGTCACGCATTAGGTTTCCCACATAATATGGGAGCGAGTAGTTCGTATGAGGTGGAGAATTACCGCAAGGGAGACTTCACAACTAAAGAGGGAATCTCTGCGAGTATTATGGATTATGCGCGTTTTAATTACATCGCGCAGCCGGGAGATCAGGGAGTTCGATACATTCGCCAAATGGGACCGTATGATAATTATGCGGTGAATTGGGGCTATCGTGTTTTACCGGATGCGGTTCGTCCAGAAGATGAAGTGCCGACTTTAGACAAATGGATAGAGGCCAAAGCTGGTGATCCAAGATTCCGTTTTGGAAATCAGGGAACGACATTTGATCCAAGTTCACAGACGGAAGATATCGGTAACGACCCGATTCGCGCAAGTACGTATGCGGTGAAAAACTTGAAATATGTGGCTAAGAATTTGGCTGATTGGACGAGTAAAAAGACGAATGATTACGAAGATTTGATTGAATTAAATGATGAGCTTTTAGGTTCTTGGTCGCGCTATGTAGGACACGTGACGACGATGGTGGGTGGTGTATATGAGCAATATGCGAAACCAAATCAAAACATTTCATCGTACAATCCGGTACCGAAAGCGAGCCAACAAGCCGCTGTTAACTGGTTGATTACCAATGTATTCACGAATGTTGACTGGTTGATTAATAAAGAAGTGGTTACGCATCACATGGCCGGATACACGGATCGGATTCGTAGCCTACAAGTAAGCCCGTTGAACCGTATGTTGAGTTTAGAGACTTTTGCACGCTTGGATAACAGTGGTTTAACTACGTCAAATAATTACAAGACGATTGATCTTTTTCAAGACTTACGCGGAGGCATTTGGACTGAGTTAGCTTCAGGTAAAAACATCGATCGGTATCGCCGGAATTTGCAAAAAGCCTACATCGAACGCTTGAAGGCCTTGATGACAGATCAGGCACCAGCGCCTCCTGCTGCGGTTGGTCAATTTGGCCCAGCGCGGGAGACTTATCCAGTAGCGCAGTCGGACGTTCGTTCGATCGTTCGTGGTGAGTTAAAAGCGCTTCAAGCAAGCTTGGCCTTGGCGAAGGGCAAGTATGCGGATAAGGAAGTACGCTACCATTTGGATGATTGTTTGGAGCGTGTGGGTTTGATTTTGAATCCTAGGAAGTAGTTTTTAGGAGAAAAAATTCGATGATTACTCCATTCAAAATATGCCAAATGAAGTAGTGGCTTAGTCGAATGAGTAGTGCAGAAACGAAGCCGCTTTTTTTCAAGTAAAAGGCCTGTATTAAATTCATGGCAAAACCTGAAAGGAACGCATATATGATAAACCAAAGCGGGCCACTTGGGAACTGTTCAAGAGGCTCACGTAGGGAAGTAAGTAAGGCGATTCCCCAAAATATAGGGGGAATCGCTTTTTCGTTTGTATAGCGCCTTGCAATAAATAAGACTAATGTGATAGGAATTAGTCGATAGAAAACCTCAATTTCAAAAGCACCGGAGAAGAACAAAAACAGCGAATAAGGGAAAGGTTGCGTGTAGGGAGGAAGTACTTTGTGCGGCGGATGATGCAAGCCATGCTCAATAATTAGTAAGTCGGCAAATCCAAAAGCCAAGCCAATCAGCACAGGCATCCAGACTTTGTTTTTTAAGGAAATAGTCTTTTCCCAAAATTCAGGAATTTTAGCGTTTGGAATTAAGAAGACAAACGGAATACCCATACACATGAATAAGACATTTTCATAGTTCCAGATGCGGGGTTCGGCCTGTTCAAAGGATGTTTGATGGCCGATGAAAATGCCAAGAATTGTTATGGCGAGGAATCCGAGGTAGATTACTATCGAGCGGTTCATGTTTATTGGGCTTCTACATAGCTTTTGAAGTTATTCAAAATCATCTGCCAGCCTTCTTGTTGTAGATCCTCTGGGTTTTGATTTTCCGGCTCAAAGTGTTCGGTTACTTTCGTTCCTGCTTCGATGGTTTCGAAAGTAACCTGCATATTGCGGCCATCGCCAATGTAAATGTGGAGCGATTGTTCTGGGTTAATTTCAAGGTAAGTGCCCCAAAAATCAAAGCTCATCGAGCCGTCTCTAGCCGCCATTTCGTAGTGAAATTCGCCGCCCACTTGCAGGTTGGTGGTCGCTTTCGGGCAATGCCAATCGGGGGAAGCGAAGTTCCAGTTTTGGATATGTGCTGGGGTTGTCCATTTTTCCCAAACGATATGTATAGGAGCGTTGATTGTTGTTTGTACGGTAATCATCATCGTTATTTGGCTCCATCCATGGAGCTTTGTTTTGTTTTATCGGCTTGAGGCAAACGCCCTTTTGCGTTAGCAATTTTCAATACGACGGCGTTCGGCCATTTGTTATTCGTGTAGAAGCGTTGGCCATTGACGGCGCTAATTGTTAAACCTAATGGGCTCGCAGTGACGTAAGTTTTCGCATCAAAATCTTGTTTGTATTCGACAAGTTCCCCTTTGTAACCTAAGGTTTCCACCGTCGTTTTCTCATTTCCAAGGATGTTCGAAAGTACGAAATTTTTGCGTTCGCCGTATTTCCAGTCGTCCGGCGAGGCACGTAAGATGAATGCATAAATGTATTTTTCATCGTTCGATTGTGTATACCAAACGCCTTCTTCTTTGATGATTGGCATCGGTTTCACGGCGTAAATAGCTTCGGAATAGGCGAAGTTCCAAAGTGCGATTTCGCCTAGGATTGCTTCTTGTTCGATTTGAATTTCCCCGTTTGGTTTTGGACCTACGTTTAATAAGAAGTTCCCTCCTTTCGCTCGAATTTCGGCCAACATATTAATAACGGTAGTTCCTGATTTCTGTGGATCGTTGGTTGGCTTATATTGCCAGTCGGTGCCCATCGTATAACAGGCCTCCCAAGGTCTAGGCAATGCTGCATTCGGCGTTGTTTGCTCTGGGGTTTTCATGGCGTCCCGGGTGATGACTAAATCTGGATTGATCGACCATGCATGTTCACGGAGACCATCGCCAGGCCCGTCGATGAATAGGATATCGATTTTGCCGTATTGGGTCAACAATTCTTTCAGTTGGGCCTTGTCATATTCCATCAAACCTGGATTGGTTTTTGGGTAATGTGCGGGATCTTGGGCTCTGCCGATCGGTTGCTTGTGCGTATGTAAATAGTAAAAATCGTCTGGAGAAAAGTAGAGCCCAACGGCAATTCCCTCGGCTCGAAAGGCTTCGACGATTTCTTTGGTCACGTCCCGTTTAAAGGGCGTGTTCATCACATTGAAGGTAGTCGTTTTGGTATTGAACATGGCGAAACCCGCGTGGTGTTTGGCGGTGAAAACCACATATTTCATGCCGGCGAGTTTGGCTAATTTGGCCCAGTCTTTAGGTTTGAACTGTTCTGGATTAAAGTAGGACGGAAGTTCTTTGATGTATTTATTGACATATTCGTCAGACGCACCCGCCATCGAGTGACTGATCACGGCGCCCAAACTTACATCCACATTCCAGTGGATAAACATCCCGAAACCTAGGTCTTGAAACCAATTAACGCGGTCCGGTTTATTGGCGGTTTGTTGGCCTATTGCCGTAAAACCGAGCAGGAGGAAGAGGAAAATCTTTTTCATATAGCTAAAAGAGGTCGAGCGTTTAAATCTACCAAAAATGTATTCTAGATTGAAATTATGAACTTAAATTTACCCACCCATTCTCTTTTTTAGGAATGTGGCCTCATTGAGAATGAAGAAAATAGTGATTTTGTGTCTGCTCAGTCTGCCCGCTTTTGGGCAGTCGGACACCTTGCGGGTTACGTTTGGGGCCTATTTGGAAACCTACTATGGGCATTCATTCGCTAGTCCTCGGGCGCGAGAAAAGTCGGCCTTATTTTACAACCACACATCACTTAACCGACCGGCCATTAACCTAGGACTCGTGGAGTTTTCGGCGTCAAAATCGAAGTGGACGCTTCGGGGGGATTTCATGTTAGGAACCTATTCGCAGAAAAACCTCGCCTCCGAGCCGGGTCTGTTGAAGCATATTTACCAACTCAATGCGCAGGTGCAATTAGCGCCTAAACACCAGTTGATCGTGGGAATTATGCCTTCGCACATCGGCTTGGAATCTGCCAAAAACTGGGAAAATTCGAGTTTTTCCCGTAGTTATATCGCGGAGAATTCTCCCTATTATGAAACGGGTTTGGCCTGGAGTTATAGTCCTACGCAGCGAATGAATGTGAAGGTTTTGGCCTTAACGGGTTGGCAAACGATGCATCGATTCCGCCCGGCATTAGGGACACAGATTACGATTGATAATGCCAAAGGCCTTCGATTTAATTCCAGTGGTTTTATCGGGGATGAAGGAATAGGTTTGCGGGTGTTTTATGATAACTATGTGTTGATTCCCATTTCAAATCGGTTCAATGCTTCCATCAGTTCGGATTTTGGGCTTGAGTCAGGGAAGTTTTGGCATGGGGCAGCCGCCTTTCTTACTTGGAAAGCGAAGCCTTCGCTGAAATTCACCGGGAGATTGGAATATTATAATGACTCGCATGCCATTATCTTGACGGAATCTTTGAAGGATGTTTCGCAGTCGTTGACCGTAGATTACCAATTGAAATCTTGGACGATGTTGCGTGCCGAGTTGAAACATTCTGCCAAATGGGGAAATGAAATCGCAGCGGGGCTTTTGTTCAACTTATCGGCCAATTGACCCAGGGCATCTTATGGGATAATTAGGGGCTTTGACTATATTTGCACAAACAAAATTCAAGCACTATGATTATTGAACCTAGAATGAGAGGGTTTATCTGTTTGACATCACACCCAAAAGGTTGCGAGAAGAACGTATTGAATCAAATTGACTATGTGAAGTCCAAAGGCAAAATTGCCGGGGCGAAAAAAGTGCTTGTCATCGGAGCCTCAACGGGTTTTGGTTTAGCCTCTCGCATCACGAGTGCATTCGGATCGGATGCCGCGACGATAGGCGTATTTTTTGAAAAAGCACCTGCAGAAGGCAAAACAGCCTCTCCAGGGTATTACAATAGCCTTGCTTTCGAAGCAGCGGCAAAAAATGCGGGTCTTTATGCGAAGAGCATCAACGGCGACGCGTTCTCCAACGAAGTAAAAGCACAAACGATTGATTTAATCAAGGCGGATTTGGGCCAAATCGATTTAGTGATTTATAGTTTAGCATCTCCGGTACGCCAGCACCCAGTTACAGGTGTATTGCACCGTTCGGTGTTGAAGCCTATTGGCGATACGTTCACGGACAAAACGGTTGATTTCCACACAGGCATTGTTTCGGATGTGACGATTACACCTTGTAACGACGAAGATATTGCGAATACGGTGGAAGTAATGGGTGGTGAAGATTGGCAAATGTGGATGGATGCCTTATTGGACGCTGGCGTTTTAGCCGATGGCGCGATGACGGTAGCGTATTCGTACATTGGGCCAAAAGTAACAGAGCCGGTTTACCGCAAGGGAACGATTGGAATGGCAAAAGACCATTTAGAAGCGACGGCGTTTAAGATTACGGATGATTTGGCCAAAATAGGAGGCAAAGCTTTCGTTTCAGTGAACAAAGCTTTGGTGACTCAAGCCAGTTCAGCGATCCCTGTGATTCCATTGTACATCTCGTTATTGTATAAAATTATGAAAGCCAAAGGCACGCATGAAGGTTGCATCGAGCAGATCCAACGTTTATTCAGTGCGCGTTTATATACGAATGGTTCGATTCCAGTGGACGAGAAAGGACGTATCCGCATCGACGATTGGGAAATGGATGAAGCAGTTCAAAAAGAAGTGGCTGAATTGTGGAAAGGCGCTACGACAGAGAACCTTCCAGCGATTGGCGATTTGAATGGATATAAATCGGACTTCTCTAGTTTATTCGGCTTCGGATTTGATGGCGTTGATTACGCAGCAGATGCGAATGAAATGGTCGAGATTCCGGGATTGATTACGGTAGTGAAATAAATGGAAAGCCATCTGAAAGGATGGCTTTTTTATGAGTTTATGAGCATATTCGAACGCATGCGTGCCGGCGGAGTTATTCCAAATAGCGACCCAGCATGGGCGGAGGTTTGGGAAAACCGAATTAACTGCCCGACAAGTATCTCAACGCACTGGTGACTTAACGTGTAAATTACTAGGGGATCGCGTAGAGATTGCAGGGGAGGCGGTATTGTATTTGCGAGGCGAGATTGAAATCTAATACAGAAAGTTCCTCAAAACAAATTTCGATTGTGGTTCGTTTAACCCTCATGCAAGGCGTTAAAAAACAATATTTACCCTCCAAAACCTGCCCCGTTTGCAACCGCCCTTTCGCCTGGCGTAAGAAATGGGAAAAGAATTGGGACCAAATCATCTATTGTGGTGAAAAGTGCAGACGTAGCAAATAAGTTTACCGACCAAGACATCGACCGAATCATCCAAATGGCTTGGGAAGATCGCACGCCCTTTGAGGCGATCGAATTCCAGTTTGGACTGAAAGAAAAAGAGGTCATCGAATTCATGCGCTTGAATAGCAAAGAGTCCAGTTTCCGCATGTGGCGTAAGCGCATGGGCGGCAGGAATACCAAACATCTACAAAAACGCGTTGCCCTAGATCCGCGCTTCAAATGCACGCTGCAACGCAGTATCAGCATGAATAAAATCAGCAAGCGCTAGTGAATTTCCCTACCAACCTGTCGGATGTTTACGAACGCATCGACCAATTTGACCCTGAGCTTTATGCGCGGACCCGTAATTTTGTCAAAGGTGGCGTCTCCTATTTATCCCCTTATTTGTCGCGTGGATTTATTACCGTTCCTCAAGTCGTTAAGCGACTGAAAGACCGCGGAATTGGTTTAGAACAAGCGGAGAAATTCATCCAAGAATTAGCTTGGCGCGAGTTCTACACCCGCACGTGGTTTCAAAAAGGCGATGGGATTTTTGAAGATATTCGGCATCCGCAAGAAGGGGTTCTGTATTCAGGAATGCCCGCGGCAGTATTGGATGCCAACACCGGAATTAAGGCCTTGGATAGTCATTTAGGCACCTTTTCTGTGTCAGGGTACCTACATAATCACCTGCGGATGTACCTGGCAGCGATAACCTGCAATGTGGGAAAATACCATTGGAAGGCCCCCGCTTCATGGCTCTATTACCATTTATTGGATGGGGATTTAGCGAGTAATGCGCTGAGCTGGCAATGGTGCGTGGGGACCTTCAGCAACAAACAATATTATGTGAATCAGGTGAATGTCAACACCTACACAGGCACAGGCCAACGGGACACTTTTTTGGATTTTGACTACGAGGATTTGCCTCTTCAGGCTGTTCCCGAAGTTTTACGGAGTTCCGTGGAGGCTGAGCTAGCTTTTACAGCACCCCCGACAAAAACACCGGTTTTACAGGAGGGAGTACCTACCTTCATTTATACCCATTACACGCTCGATCCCACCTTCCACGAAAGTGAAGCAGGCAATCGAATTTTGGTCTTGGAACCAAGTCATTTTGCGAAGTATCCAATGGCGCCAAAGACCATACAATTCATATTGGATTTAGCGGCAAACATCCCGGGAATTCAAGTTTTTTATGGAGAATATGCGGAGCTTAATGTAAAAGGTATTTTCCGCGATCACCCCATCAATGCCCATTTTCAAGGTATTCGCGAGGAGCATCCATCCTTAGCTCCAGGCTTGCCAGGAGAGTTCAATAGCTTCTTTTCGTTTTGGAATAAACTAAGCAAACAGTTGCGCTAGAAAGGTTTCCGCTCTTCGCAGGTGCGCCTCACTTTTTTCTACAGGCATCTTATCCCAGGTACTGATGAGCATGGCCCAACGGGGATTTTTCTTGAAAGTTACCCGTTGTTTATCCAAGAATCGCCAAAATAATCCATCCCAAATTTCCTGCCATTCGCCCTTCGGATAATCGCTCATTTTCAGAATGTAATTGGACCCGCAGATGTACGGTTTCGTCGTCATCAAACCGCCATCGCTAAATTGCGACATGCCGTAGATATTCGGAACCATCACCCAATCGTATGCGTCGATGTACATTTCCATGAACCAACGGTAAACCGCATCCGGCTTGATTTCGCACAATAGCATAAAATTCCCTAGCATCATTAGGCGTTCGATGTGGTGATTGTATCCAGTTTTTAACAGCTTGCGAATGGTTTGGTCGATCGGTTCCACGCCGGTTGTTCCTGTGTAAAAGGCCGCAGGCATATCGTTGGTGAATCCCCAATAATTCGTGGTGCGCTGTTGGCTCCCAATTTTCCGATACAACAATTGCACAAATTCTCGCCATCCCACAACCTGGCGAATGAAACCTTCCACACTATTTAATGGCGCAGCGGAGGCCGCGACACGCTCGATCACCTGAGTCGGATTCAATAATCCCACATTAATCAACGGACTTAAAATACTATGGAATAAGGTCTTTTCCTGCGCCTTGATCGCATCCTCATAATCCCCAAAAAGCGGTATGCGCTCTCGGATAAATAGCTCCAATGCAGCCTGTGCTTCATCATGTGTTACGGGATAATAGGCTCCGGAAAAGGGCTTTTCGCTCGATCCAGGATTGGCCGGGAAATACGTGTAAACATAATCGATGGCTTCAAGAATGTATTTATTAGTCGGTGTCTCCGGAAACGGCGCAGGAATGAAGGTATTCTTAGGTATCTTTTTGCGATTATCTGCATCAAAAGTCCATTGGCCGCCCATTGGTTTTCCATCTTCTTCAAGCAATTGTCCGCGATCTTTTCGCTGTTGTGTGTAGAAGGCTGTTTGGAAATAGGGCTTGCGGGTTCCGAGGAGCGAAGTGTCTGTATTGAGGAAATTTGGGCTTGTTAATAAACGAATGTCTGCCGTTCGACGCAGTCGGCGTTCCAACAAATAATCATTGGGATCGAACAATGAAACGGGGCCTGTAATCGACGCGACCAGTGCGACTTCCGAAGCGCGAGGATCCTGCGCATCGATGTATTCTACGGTTTTCCCTGCGGCCCGAAGGCGATCCGCGAAAGCGCGCATGCTTGCTCGGTGGAAGATTAGCTTTTGTTTATGGAAGGCGTATTGTTTGAAGAAAAGAGTTGATTCCACTACATAGAAAACGTCTGCTTCCTGAGCTAGGGTTTCTTCAAATAATTGGTTCGGGAAAATCAGGAATGCGCTCATTTATTCACGTGTTTTTCAAGGATTCGCGCCCCCTCTTGTCGTGCCTTTTTTGTTTTCCGCATCGCCCAAACTTGGTCCGATGCCGTTTTGCGTGTGGCACTCAAATCCACCACCGGAGCAGGATAATCAAACCCAATTTTTACGCCGTACAAGGTCTGCTCCATGTCACTCAATTTCCAAGGTTCATGAATTAAAGTTGAAGGGACTGCCGCTAATTCAGGCACCCACTTTTTAATGAAGACACCTTCCGGATCGTGGGCATAAGAATTCTTGATTGGGTTATAAATCCGGATCGTATTAATACCAGTGACGCCGGCTTGCATTTGGATTTGTGGATAATGAATTCCTGGTTCGTAATCTAGAAATTGACGTGCCAGAAAATGTGCCAAATCTCGCCAATCCTGCCATAAATTAAATACGAAAAACGACACCACCATCGCTCGCATACGGAAGTTCAAATAGCCCGTCGCAACCACGCAACGCATGCAGGCATCAATAAGCGGAACGCCGGTTTGGCCGTTTTGCCAAGCATTTATCAACGACTCATCGCGCTGTTTTTCAAGGCCTTGATAGGCCTTATTCACATGTTCAAATTCCATCCGTGATTCATCCTCAAACTTTTGCATGAAATGCCCCTGCCAGTGTAGGCGTGATGTAAAATTTGAAAGCGCCCGTTTGTTGGCCGCCGTTTTATAATGCTGCATCGTGAACGTATAGGCCATCCGCATGCTGATATTTCCATAGGTTAAGTACGGCGAAATGCGACTGCATGCGCGCCGACTGGCCTCCGGCTTGCTGATGGATGAACTGTACGCGGGATGCCGGGTTTCAATGAAACTTTTCAAGTATTTCCAACCCCAATATTCGCCCCCTTCTTGGAAAACAGGGTTACGCGTTTTGAATTCAAGGGGAAGTTCGGGACCTTTAAAAGCCGTGTAAAATTCAGACGGTAAACGCAGCAAATTCCAGTTATCCTCGCGAACTAAATAGGGTTCGTGCCGCATCGTTTCTTCCCAGCGTTGTTGCCACGTTTTACGTGATTTCAAACGGCGAATCACGCCGCCCGTTGGCGTCTCTTTCCATGCAATTTTTTCGCGCTTGCAAAAAGCCGTAACCTCTTTGTCTCGCCGATAACTTAAATCGTTTCCGATTTCTTCGTGAGAGAATATTTGGTGAATAGTATATTGCGCTGAAAGCGCCTGAAATACAGGCAGTACTTCGGAATGAAAGAGATACAAAATACCATTTCGGTCTTCCAAACGCCCCTGCATTTCAACAAGTGATTCATGCACAAATCGCCAGTGACGCACATCGCTATCCGGGAATGCGAGTAAGGAAGGTTCGAAAAAATAGATCAACAATACCGGAATATCTTCCTCCAATGCCCGGTACAACGGCTCGTGGTCCGTAAATCGGAGATCACGTTTAAACCAGACGATATTGATGGGAGATTTGGGCATATAGCATAAACTGCAAATGCCTTCGGTTGTTTTCAGAATGGAAAAGCACTACTTTTGTGACTTCAAATTCCCTAATGTATCAAAATGAAACAATTGATAGCCACCTGTCTTATGTTAGCCTCGTTTACGATGAGCGCACAAACCGGAAGTATTGAAATGAGTACCGGTGGTTTCTCATTTATTCCTGCGTTTACGTCTAAGGAACCCAATATGATTATCAATGCGAGTACGAATCCGAAAAGAAGGCTGACCGGATCATTGATGTACATGATGCGAATGAAGAGTTTGACGCCCACCACGGTGGTTCTTTTTACGCGTTATCGATTTATTGATAAGAAATTTAAAGCAACGGCGGGGATTCATATGCCGGCATTTCAAATGACTGATCAGTATAAAGTAACGAGTTTCTTTGGCCGGGACTTAACGTTATCCTACCCGGTAAACGCATCCTGGAATGTGGGCTCTTTTATTCTAAATGGAAATGCGCGAAATACGGATTTTAAGGTGACGCTGGTGTCGGGGAATGCAAACTACCATCACAAGAAATGGAATTTTTTCTCACAAGGATATTATTTGTCGGTGGGTGAGTTAACTGGTGTTGCAGAGACGATTTCTTATGACATCAACAAACATTTTCAGGCCAAAGCCTTTGGCAATTATACCATCACGGATGGCCAGGTGATTGGTACTGTGGGTTTGAAATATAACCTATAAAAAAAGGGAGCATTTGCTCCCTTTTTCATTAGTAAGTTAACCCATGCCCAAAGGCAAACAAACCATATCCTGGGCCTTCCATGTGACCTGGAACGTCGGATTTATTCGCCTCAACAGCCGCTTGGTTAATCGGCGTTGTGAATGGCATCTTGCCTGATGGCTTGTAGGCCCCCGTCACGATGTCCAACAAAGCTTCTTGTGTCGTACCAAAAGTCGCAATAATGGATGAAGCTTTACCCTTGTCGATTTCCTCAATCACCCATGGATTCGTGTAATTAATCGCAATGACCGTTGGCTTAGCATTTAAAACTTCATTAACATGATTCACATCAATGCGGTTTTTAGACAAATTCAGGTCGATTTTTGAACCTTGGGAACTGAATAAACCACCGGCTGTAGGAACTAGCCACAGTAAAACGACATCGGCCTCCTCTTTTGTTGACACAAACTCGAGACCCGGATATTCTGGTTTCGAAACTTTGATGGCCTCTCCTGCATTACGCCCGGATTGGAAGTAGGTTTCAAAATAAACCTTTGTTTTCTTGGCTAATGGCAAACGCTTTTCATCATTGCGTAATAGCACAATTGATTTCCGCAAGGCCAAATCAGCCGCCGCAACTGCCTCCTTATTACCCACCGTTTTCACCGCTTCCTCGACATTGACATACGGATTCTCAAATAGGCCTAAATCAAATTTCTCTTTTAATAATTTTGACACAGATTGATCAATGCGCGCCTCTGAAACTAGGCCTTTTTTCACTACGTCAATCAAGGTGGTCGGATCTGCCGCACCAGAGAATATGTCCACGCCTGCTTGTAATGCTTTTTGGTAGCGCGCAGGAATGCTCATACTTTCCACTCCCCATGGCATCATTTCGATTGGACCTGTATCCGAATTAATGATTCCACTGAAACCTAATTTGCCTTGCAATAAATCACCAATCATCGCCTTGTTATAAGAGAAACCCACCTCCTCAAATTCCTTGCCTTTCGGTGCGGAATAGTATGGCATAATCGCCGATGTACCAGCCGCAATCGCTGCTTTAAATGGTTTCACATGGTAGTCAAACATGCCACCCGGATAGTGTGCGAATTTTCCCCAATCAAAATGGGAATCCTGCCCGTCTACTTGCGGCCCACCACCTGGAAAGTGTTTCGTGGTCATCGCCACTGAGGTGTTTGAAAGTTTATTTCCTTGGAAACCTAACACGATTTGAGTGATCATTTTCGAAGCTAAATCCGCATCTTCTCCGAATGTTCCTTCTACACGTCCCCAGCGAGGTTCCGTGGCCAAATCTGCCATGTACATATAGCCTTTTCGTAATCCGACCGAGCGCCATTCAGCTGCGGCTGTTTCCGCAAACTTACGCGTTAAATCAAAGTCGCGCATCGCCGCCAAACCTAATTCGCCTGGCCATTTTGAAAATGCCGTTAGGCCCACGCTCAATCCCACCGATGCATCGGTCGTCACATGATTACGTGGATTCGAGGCAACAATGGCAGGGATTCCTAATCGAGTACTTTCGCAAAGTTCCTGTAAGTTATTTGACCACTTGGCCATAATTTCTGGAGAAGCACTTGCCCGTAAAATGAAGTGACGTAAGTGAAATTGAGATACGCCTTTGGTCGTACCGGCTGCCGACATATTGGGTGCGTCCAGCGGTTTGCGGGTAAACATGTTGGTGTTTTGAACCAAATCTTCCTCATTAAACCCTTCCGTGATTTTAGGTCTTGGACCACCGCCACCTTGAACCCCATTATTGAAGACTTGATCTCCTCCCATGCGGGTCGTACTGATGAGCATAAATCCCACCTTTTCTTCAAGCGTCATTTGGGATACCAAATCTTTAATACGCGCCTCTACGGGCAAACGCCAGTCTTCGTATTTGTCAAGTTTATTGTTCTTGTTAAGATCTTTAAATGACAATTTTCCTACACGAAGCGTAGGTGTTTTCATGGCGACAAGGACAGGCTGCGTTTGGGCTAGTATCGAACTAGAAGCAAAAAGCAGCGCAATAAGCATTCGTGATTTCATGGGTTTTTTATTTCTTTGTAGGTTAAAGTATATCTGTAGCCAATTCTAATCATATGAAAGACCCGAATGTAGACGAATTCATCCTAAGTGCCGACAAGTGGTCTGCAGAAATGGCTTGTTTGCGACGCATTTTGCTCGACTGTTTGCTGATAGAAACCTTTAAGTGGCGGACACCGGTGTATATGGTAGGCACGAAAAATATCATTGCCATTGGAAGTTTAAAGGGACATTGCGCCTTGAGCTTTTTCAACGGAGCGCTACTTCAAGACGAGGACAATCTGTTAATAAAGCCGGGCGAGCATACGCAGTCAGGTCGCTGGATGAAGTTTAGTTCGGTGGAGGAGATTTTGGAAAAAGAGGAATTCATCAAAGCCTATGTCTACGAATCCATTGAGGTAGAGAAACTGGGATTGAAAATGGAAAAGCCGCAAGAAATCCCTTATCCTGAAGAATTAACAGCTTTTTTTGATAAAAGCCCTGCTGTAAAAACGGCTTTTGAAAAACTCACCCCCGGTAGGCAGCGCGCCTATCTCATGCATTTTTCCGACGGCAAGCAGTCGGCGACACGCACCGCACGTATCGAGAAAAATGAAAAATATATCTTGAGAGGAGTTGGTTTGACAGATTGTATCTGTGGTTTAAGTAAGCGCAAACCTAGTTGCGATGGTTCACATAAAGCCATCGAAAATTTTAAGCGATGACGCAAAGAAGTCATATAAAAGGCGTTTGTTAATACCATTTTAAACCTCAATTTTGGCCCATGAATTTTGGAGAACAACTCAAGGAAATCCGCACATCGAAGGGCCTTACGCAAAACGAATTATCGGAAAAGTCAGGCATCGCCCTACGCACCGTGCAACGCATGGAACGTAATGAAGGCAAGCCTAGTTTGTATTCGATGAACTCGATTGGTGAAGTCCTCGGTGTGAATTTGACCTTGTTGTATGCTCCAGATGATGAAACCGAAAAACGAAATATCATGGAAAGTACAGACCAACAATTATGGCAGCTTGCGCGTATGCGTGCCAAATTTAAGCGGAGCCTTGGCTCTTATTTACTTGTCATTCCTGTTTTATGGGCTATTTGGTATTTTCCTTATAACTCATTTCCCCACCAAAATCCTATACCATGGCCTATTTGGCCTATGTTGGGCTGGGGCATTGGATTAGTGATTCAATACTTTAAAGCATACCACCCGATTAGTGAATCCTTAGAGCAAAGCGAATACGACAAGTTGAAGGCGAAGCAATAGTTTGGGCTTTAGGTTTTATTCCCTAATTTGGGCGAGTTAAACCTATAAACATGAAAAATTACCTGCTTTGTTTCTTGTTTTGCGTGAGCCTGTCGGACAGCGTGGCTCAGGCCCCGAAGCGACCTAATATCATTTTCATCATGTCGGATGATCATGCTTACCAAGCCATTTCGGCCTATGATCAGCGACTACTTTCGACCCCTAATATCGATCGCATTGCGAAAAGCGGGATACTGTTTACCAATGCTTCGGTGACTAATTCCATCTGTGCACCTAGTCGAGCGACCATCCTGACAGGGAAGCATTCGCATCTGAATGGGAAGGTCGACAACCATTTCCCGTTCGACACGACAAACATTACTTTTCCTCAGATTTTGCAAGCAAATGGATATCAAACCGCGATGTTTGGGAAGCTGCATTTTGGCAACAAACCCAAAGGCTTTGACCAATTTAAAATCCTTCCGGATCAAGGCAATTATTACAACCCAGATTTCATAACGAAAAACGAGGGGAATATTAAAGTCAATGGCTATGTGACCGACATCATTACGGACATGACGTTGGATTGGCTTAAAAAAGAGCGGTCTTCAGAAAAACCTTTCATGCTCATGTATTTGCACAAAGCGCCACACCGTTCATGGTTGATGGCCGAGCGGCATTTGGATGAAATGACGCGAAAAACATATCCAGAACCGAAGACGCTTTTCGATGATTATGCTGGCCGGACTTCTCCAGCTAAGGAAGCGGAAATGAATATTTTGTCAAGTATGGGTTGGGCCGGAGATAATAAGATTTATCCAGCTACCATGGATTCGTTGAAGATTCCTGAAATTGGTATTGATAAACGTCGCTTTGTAGCCGAAATGGGTAGGTTAACTCCAAGTCAAAAGGCGAATTTCGATCGCGTATATGATCGCATTAACGCGGAGTTCATCAAGGCATATCCAAGTATGTCTGAGCAAGATAAAATGCGTTGGAAATTTCAGCGCTATATGCAAGATTATTTGGGAACCTTACGGGCGGTAGATGAAAATGTGGGACGTTTGTTGGACTATTTGGAAGCAAACAATTTGATGGAGAATACGATGATCGTTTACACCTCTGACCAAGGTTTTTACTTGGGCGAACATGGCTGGTTTGATAAGCGATTTGTCTATGACGAATCCTTCAAGACTCCATTAATGGTGTCTTGGCCTGGCCAAATTAAAGCAGGCCAAAAATCAGATGCTCTAGTGCAAAACTTAGATTTCGCGCAAACATTCTTGGATGCAGCGGGCATTCCTTCTCCCAAAGACATGCAAGGCCAAAGTTTAATCCCTTTGATGACAGGCAAATCGTGGAAACGCGATGCGGTATATTATCACTATTATGAATATCCAGCTGAGCATATGGTGAACCGCCATTATGCGATTGTGACGAAGAAATATAAGTTGATTCATTATTATTTTTCGGCAGACACTTGGGAGCTCATCGACCGCGAAAAAGATCCTTTGGAGTTAAAAAACGTATACGATGACCCGGAATATGCTTCGATTCGTAAGACCTTGCATAAGCAATTGGATGCGCTTCGTTTGAAATACAAAGACAATAGTACCATTAGCAATGGCTACATCGATCGCTTTTTAAATGATGCGGCGGCAGGGAAAGTTTATGGAATACCGAAAGCCAAAGCGGCGGAGATGAAAGCGAAGCGGAAATAAAAAAAGCCGACTCAATGAGCCGGCCTTTCTTCAAACGTTAAAACAATCTATTTAAAAGTTACATCGAAGCGATCGAGGTTCATCACCTTTGTCCAAGCGGCTACGAAATCCTTCACAAATTTTGTTTGCGAATCTTTCGTTGCATAGACTTCAGCTAAGGCACGAAGCTCCGAGTTCGAACCGAAAATCAAGTCGGCACGTGTTGCTGTCGCAACTGCTGCACCTGTCTTTGTATTCGTTCCTGCGAACTCTTCTTTCGTTGCGTTCGCTGGCTTCCAAGTCGTTCCCATCTCTAATAAGTTCACAAAGAAATCGTTTGTTAACGCATCTTTCTTCGTAGTGAAAATACCGTGCTTCGAACCATTGTAGTTCGTATTCAAGGCACGCATACCACCTGTTAATACCGTCATTTCTGGCGCTGTCAAGGTTAATAATTGCGCTTTATCTATGAACAATTCCTCTGTCGATAAGGTGTATTGTGTTTTCAAGTAGTTACGGAAACCATCTGCCATTGGCTCTAATAAACCTACTGAAGCTACGTCTGTCTGCTCTTGTGTTGCATCCATGCGACCTGGGATAAAGGATACAGTAGTCTTAACACCAGCATTTGCCGCTGCTTTTTCTACCGCTGCAGAACCACCTAATACGATTAAATCAGCGATAGATACTTTTTTCTTACCTGATTTAGCATTGAAATCTTGTTGGATTTTTTCCAAAACCGCTAACACTTTTTCCAATTGCTTTGGGTTGTTCACTTCCCAGCTGCGTTGTGGTTGAAGGCGGATACGCGCTCCGTTTGCACCGCCACGGCGATCTGAGTGACGGTATGTTGATGCAGACGCCCAAGCTGTCGAAACTAATTCGCTGATTGATAAACCGGAGTTCAACAATTTAACTTTTAGAGCTGCGATGTCCGCTGCATTGATTACTTCATGATTCAATGCCGGAATTGGATCTTGCCAAACCAATTGCTCCTTAGGAACCTCTGGTCCTAAGTAAGTAGAACTAGGACCCATGTCACGGTGTGTTAATTTGAACCATGCTTTTGCGAATGCTTTCGCATAAACTTCTGGGTTATCTAAGAAGTTACGAGAGATTTTCTCATACGCTGGATCTACGCGCAAAGCGATATCCGTCGTTAACATGGTAGGCTTGTGGAAGACATTTTTGTCAAACGCATCTGGAATAATGTTCGCGCTATTTTTCGCAATCCATTGGTTCGCACCTGCTGGGCTTTTCTCTAAAGACCACTCATTGTTGAACAATAAATGCAAGTATCCGATACCCCATTGTGTAGGTGTTGATGTCCAAGTTACCTCTAAACCAGACGTAATCGCATCTTTACCTTTACCTGATTTGTAGGTGCTCTCCCATCCCATTCCTTGCTTCTCAATGCTCGCTGATTCTGGATCTGCACCCACGTTTGTTGCAGGACCTGCACCGTGTGTTTTACCGAATGTGTGACCACCCGCGATTAACGCTACTGTTTCTTCATCATTCATACCCATACGACCAAATGTCTCACGGATATCTTTTGCTGATGCGGCTGGATCTGGTACACCATTAGGTCCTTCTGGGTTCACATAAATTAAGCCCATTTGAACCGCTGCTAATGGATTCTCTAATTTGCGACCTTCAGAATAACGGTTTTTGTCGTCTAACCATTTCTTCTCAGATCCCCAATATACGTTTGCTTCTGGCTCCCATACGTCTGTACGTCCACCTGCAAAACCAAATGTCTTGAAGCCCATTTGCTCTAGCGACACGTTTCCTGTTAAGACCATTAAGTCAGCCCAAGAAATTTTATCACCATATTTTTGTTTGATTGGCCATAATAAACGACGTGCCTTATCTAGGTTCGTGTTATCTGGCCAAGAGTTCAATGGAGAGAAACGTTGTTGACCCGCGCGAGAACCGCCACGGCCATCGCCAGTACGATACGTACCTGCGCTGTGCCAAGCCATACGAATGAAAAGTGGACCATAGTTACCGAAATCAGCTGGCCACCAATCTTGTGATTTTGTCAAAACCGCTGCGATGTCTTTTTTCAAGGCAAAGTAGTCAAGACTCTTAAATGCTTTGATGTAATTGAAGTCTGGGCCCATTGGGTTTGACTTCTCTGAGTTTTGGCGAAGCATGCCTACGTTCAATTGATTAGGCCACCAGTCTTTATTTGTGGTTGCCGATGGCTTCATGCCTGTGTGAGGATTGATTCCTGCGTGTGGATTAGCGCCACCTGCCGCATGCGGGTTAGCTCCATGAGGATTAGCAGCTGCTCCACCGTGTGGGTTAGCGTAGTCTTGGGCAATGGTAGCAGTGGAAGCTAACAAGCCGCAAAGGATAAGTAGTTTTTTCATGATTCTTGATATTTAGTGGAATGAAATTAGTGGTAAATAATTGATAGAGAAAACTGAAATTTTCTATATTTGGCATAGATAAAATCTATACCGTTGAATATACAGCAATTAGAGTACATACTGGCGGTAGACCAATTAAAAAGCTTCTCCAAAGCAGCTGATTATTGTCATGTTACGCAAGCGACCTTGAGCGCGATGGTGAAAAAGCTGGAGGAGCAGCTGGATATCGTGATTTTTGACCGGAAGGCGAATCCGATTGCGACGACGGAAAATGGGCGGGAGGTGTTGGTGCAGGCCCAACAAGTAGTTGCACATGCCAATGCGCTACTTTCTTCATCCAAAGCTATTAATCAGAAAATTGAGGGGAAGGTGAAGTTGGGAATTATCCCAACCATCGCCAGTTCGGTTTTGCCTTTAATCATGAAACCATTGGTGGAAAAATATCCGCTGTTACATTTGGAGATTCACGAGGTGACGACAAATCAGTTGGTGAAAGATTTACGGGAGGGAAAATTGGACGTCGGGATTTTAAGTACGCCCATATCGGCCTCGGATTTGGAGACCTCATTGTTGTATGTGGAAGATTTGCTATTGTATGGTTACATGAATGGTGGGGAGAAGCAAATAAGTAAATTGGCCTTGAGCCAGCAACGCATATTTTTACTTCAGGAGGGTCATTGTTTACGTGATCAAATTATTCAATTGTGCGATTTGAAGAAGAATAAATCTTTACCTGCGAATTTGTCTGTTGAGTCGAACACCTTTGATACCTTACTGAATCTGGTCGATACGTTTCAGGGTATGACCTTGCTGCCTTCATTGTATGTGCGGCAGTTGAGCGAATCGCGGAAGCAACACTTACTGAATATTATCGATGGATCCTTGAGGCGGGAGGTGAGTATTTGTTACTACCGTCCGTATGCCAAATGGAATATTATTCGGC
Organism: Aquirufa avitistagni; assembly: GCF_042715545.1. Lineage (NCBI taxonomy): Bacteria > Pseudomonadati > Bacteroidota > Cytophagia > Cytophagales > Flectobacillaceae > Aquirufa > Aquirufa avitistagni. The sequence goes on from NZ_JBBKXZ010000002.1 coordinate 471,939, forward strand.
GTTTACAAGAAGAAATCTCTGAACTAGTCACAGTGGGCATTTGAAATAATATTTGTTTTTGTCGGTTTCCATATTAACTTTGCAACACAAAGTACTTTTTATTATGGAAAAACATGAAGAACAATTAGCCGCAATTCAAGAGATGCGCGATATGATGGATCAAGCAACACGCTTTAAATCAATCAGTGGTTTATCGGGCATACTAGCTGGAATTTTGACTTTTATTTGTACATATACTATATATCTAGTAACAGGTATTTCACCTTTCGAATCGGAAGCGTTAGATCGCATGTGGCTAATGTCATCCCAAGCTTTGATCCTTTGTTTTATCAGTTTATTGATTATTTGCATTGGAATCGGGTTTTATTTAGCGATGCGCAATGCAAATCTATCGGGTAAATCTGCCTGGGACAATGCGGCAAAACGCCTTGCATTTAGTTTAGCGATTCCGGTTTTCGCCGGGGGAATCTTTTCAATGCTTTTAGCTCGTTTTGGATTAATAGCCATCGCTGCTCCTGCTACATTGTTATTTTATGGGATGGGTCTCGTGAGTGCGAGTAAATATACATTAGATGCCGTTCGGACGGTTGGCCTACTTTTTATCTTTTTAGGTCTTTTGGCCACGTACTTTTTGGCGTATGGGTTATTGATTTGGACGTTGGGCTTTGGGCTTCTGCATGTGATATATGGTTTCATTATTTATGTCAAATACGAACGTGCCTAATTTCCTAGACGATCTGAATAAAGCCTTCGAAAGTCGGGTCCGCTTGGGCATGATGTCCCTTTTAGTTGTGGAGGAAGCATTAGATTTTGCACGCTTGAAGGATTCTTTGCAACTCAGCGATGGCAATTTGGCTAGTCATATGCAGGCCCTTGAAAAGTTGGGATACGTCGAAGTTCGCAAACAGTTCATTGGCCGCAAGCCAAATACCCAATATGCGGCAACGGAGCTGGGGCGCAAAGCTTTTGCCGCTCATTTAGTCACTTTGGAAAAACTTATCAAACAGATACAATCATAAGGCATGGAAAATCTTATTAAAAACAATTTGGGCCAAGCAGCTTTTTTGGAGAATTTATATCGGTCAAATCCTGCTGATTTTAAGCGTACTTTTTTTGCAGTTTATCCTGAAATTCAGACGGAATTAACGGCTCAAATATGGCATGAACGCCTTCGAAATACGCAAGATGAAATCACTTGGGGAGGATTAAAAGATTGGAGTTTTGTGGGTGTGATCGCGCTTATTGTGGCGTTTTTTATGCAGCTACCGGATCTACTTTCCATCTCACATGATGTCTATTTTCCACGTAACATGGCCTTTATTGTGATGCCGGGGATGGCTGCGTATTTGACATATAAACAAGGCTTGCCATTTAAATCTCTCATTGTTCCATTCGGGATACTGCTTTTCTCGATGGTATTTATCAATGTATTGCCTGTCGGTCCGGTAAGTGATACCTTGGTTTTAACGTGTATTCATTTGCCAATTTTACTGTGGATGGTGGTTGGTTTTATTTACAGCGGGGCAAATTTGTCTATCACCTCAAAGCGTATCGAATTCTTGCGATTTCATGGCGACTTGTTGGTGATGTGTGCCGTGATTGTTTTGGCTGGCGGCTTATTCACTGCTTTGACGATCAACCTTTTCAATTTGATCGACATCAAAATCGAGGATTTTTACTTCCGCTATTTAGTCCTTTCCGCGCTTCCATCGGTGCCTTTGTTGGCCACATTAGTCGTCCAACAAAACCCTACGCTAGTTAGCAGAATTTCCCCCGTGATTGCGCGGATCTTCACGCCATTAGTTACGGGGATGTTGGTGATTTTCCTCGCCGCATTCATTTACACAGGGAAAGATCCTTACAACGATCGCGAGTTTCTGCTAATTTTTAATGGGATTTTGATCGGGGTGATGGCTTTGTTGTTATTCTCGGTCAGCGAAGCGACGAAAGATTCAGCCTCGTCATTTCAACGTTTTGCATTGTTGGCCTTAGCCTGTCTGGCCATTATCAATAATGGGATTGCGCTTTCAGCCATCGCCTTTCGATTGTATGAATTGGGTATTACACCTAATCGCTTGGCTGTTTTGGGTAGTAATGTCCTGGTTTTGTTGAATCTTATTTTTGTCGCACGTCAATTGCTTGGCTTGCTCAAAGGTCAAAAAAATCTCAGCGATGTGGAGGCAAGTATGACCCAGTTTTTACCCTATTATGCGCTGTGGGCAGCGATCGTAAGTTTTGTTTTTCCGCTGGTATTTTCTTTCCAGTAAACTGATTTAGATTATCAGTTTTTTCGAATCTATTTTATCTGCATCCCCCTACCTTTGGCAAACCTTGGAGGATTGCCAAAGGTAAGAGAGAGGGCTAAGGGGGGAAGTCAGGATAGGAATCTAATCTGATTCTGTGTAAACTTACGTGAATCTCTAGACCTACCATGAAAAAAATCCTCGCCCTGGCGCTCCTCGCCAGCACGCTTTCGGCACAGGTGCCCGCAGGCAAAAAAGTCATCAGTTCGTTGTACATATACGATCTTAAGTCCGGTAAATCCGAGAAAATCTTAGAAGAAAAACGACATTTCGAGGCACCCAACTGGTCGCGGGATGGGAAATTTCTTTTAATCAACGCCTATGGAAAACTCGAAAAAGTCTCGCCAAAAGGGGAGAAATTAGGCGAGCTGAATACGGGGACGGTGCAGAAGGCCAACAATGATCATGGCTATACTTTTGATGGAAAAACGCTTTTTATCTCCAGTGGCAAACCAGAAATTAAAGGCGGGTCTTCCTTCATTTATAAAGTGAGCGAAGCGGGTGGAGAGCCGGTCCAATTAACGCCTTTGACTCCATCGTATTGGCATGGTGTTTCGCCGGACGCAAAAACGATGGTCTATTGTGCGGTAAGAAATGGCAATTTTGACATATACGCCATGTCGACGAATGGCGGGGAAGAAATCCGTTTGACAAGCACAGAAGGCTTGGATGATGGCCCTGAATATTCGCCCGATGGCAAATATATTTACATCAATTCGTACCGTTCAGGCATGATGCAGATTTGGCGAATCAAACCCGATGGATCTGAGCCGGAACAAATGACATTTGATAATTACTCGAATTGGTTTGCACACATCGCCCCCAATAATAAAGTGGCGACCATCATAACTTACATGGAAGATCAGGCGCAGGCACATCCATTTGGCCGACAAATTAAATTGCGCTTGTTGGATTTAAAAACAAAGAAAATAAAGGATTTGACGGAGGAGTTTTATGGCGGACAGGGAACCATCAACGTTCCTTCTTGGAGTCCTGATGGAAAAAAGTTCGCCTATGTGCGTTACGCATTAGAAGATTTGTAAATTAGCAATCGAAAAAATAACCTATTATGAAAGATAACAGTTCCGCATCACGCAGAAGATTCCTGCAGCAAATCGGTGCAACAAGTATGGTAGCCGCCGCGGCACCTTTGCAATCATTCGCAGCACAGCAAAAAGCAGAAGAGCGTATTTTACGTTACGAAAAACCGATTTCAGTTGGCGACAAAATTCGCCTAGGTGTCATCGGTTTTGGCGTTCAAGGCCATTTCGATTTGGCATCTGCTCTAAAAGTTCCAGGTGTGGAATTAGCCGGAATTTGTGATTTATACACAGGTCGTATCGAAAATGCCAAAGAACTTTATGGCAAGGATTTATATACCACCCGTAACTACAAAGAATTATTAGATCGCCCGGATATCGACGCGGTTATTATTGCGACACATGACGTTTGGCATGCACGCATCACCATCGACGCTCTAGCGAAAGGCAAACACGTCTACGTGGAGAAGCCAATGGTTTATAAAATCAGTGAAGGACAACGCGTCATCGATGCGCAAAAGAAATACAATAAGGTGTTGCAAGTAGGTTCCCAACGCGTCAGTAGCATCGGATTAGCGAAAGCGAAAGAGATGTTGGCCAAAGGCGAAATTGGAAAGCTCAACATGGTGAACGCCGTATATGATCGTCAAAGCTCCATAGGTGCTTGGGAATACACCATTCCAAAAGACGCAGATGCATCTACCTGTGACTGGAATCGTTTCATTGAGGCAACTGCCAAAATGGAATTTGATGCCAAGAAATTCTTCTGGTGGCGTGCGTTTAAAGAAGTGGGAACCGGCGTAGCGGGGGATTTATTCATTCACTTATTGAGCGGAACACACTTCATGACGAATTCAAATGGTCCAGAAACGATTTTCTCAACGGGTCAATTCAGCCATTGGAATGATGGCCGGAACTTACCTGATGTAATGTCGGGCGTCATGCAATATGGAAATACGGAGCAACATCCTGCCTTCCAATTAACTTTACAGGTAAACTTTGTCAGCGGAACAGGTGGTCAGGAAGTGATCCGTTTAATCGGCTCGGAAGGGGTGATGGATGTGAAAGGCAATACGATTTCGGTGAAGCATAGCATTATGCCAGAAGCGCCAGGTTTTGGTGGATATGATTCGGTATTTACATTCTCGAAAAGTATGCAGGAAGAAATGACGAAGGAATACAATGCGCGTTGGACAGATGCACAACGCAAACGCCCAATCAAAGAAGATGTGATTTTCAGAGCGCCTGCGGGTTACGATGAACATGTGGATCACTTCACCAATTTCTTTGATGCGATACGTACAGGAAAGCAAGTTGTCGAAGATGCGACCTTTGGATTTAGAGCCGCAGCTCCTGCGCTAGCTTGTAATGAGAGTTATTTCAGCAAGAAAATTATTCAGTGGGATCCAGTGAATATGAAATTAAAATAAGTTTAAGGCGCTCGCAAGAGCGCCTTTTTTTAGCACTAGAGACTGCTAAGTGGTTTTTTTTAGTATTTTTGGTGCTAGCTAATTCTGAAAGTTATGAAGCACGTTTTTTTCCAGGCCTGTTTGGGTCTTGGTTTTGTTGCAGCACTAGCGGCAGCAAGTTGTTTGTTATTTGGTATATCAGGTGCTGCCATGGCTTTCATGCTTTGTTTTGTATCCTTTGCCATAGGCTTCCAGGGGTATCCAATTTTAAAAGGGTTTTCATACACGTTTTTCATTTTTGCGGCATCAACGTATGCCTTAAATTTCCCAGAAAATTTGGTCGATTTTCAAGGGTTTCCATTAAAGAAATTGGTTACGCCTTTGCTTGTATTAACCATGTTTGGCATGGGAATACACATGAATTTGACGCGTTTTGTAGAAATTGCCCAATCCCCCAAACCCATTTTTGCTGGTATCGTTTGCCATTATTTAATCATGCCGGGCATCGGTGTGGCTTTGGCGATGACGACCAACTTGCCTCCTGAAATTGCTGCGGGGATTATTCTGGTTGGCTGCTCCCCAAGTGGCGTGGCGTCTAATGTGATGGCCTATATTTCGGGTGGGAATTTAGCCTTGTCGGTGACTGTGACTGCCATTTCAACCTTGTTGGCTCCGTTAGTTACACCATTATTGATGCAGTTATTGGCGAACCAGTTGGTTCCTATCAACTTCTTGGACATGTTTTGGCATATTTTGGAGATTGTAATTTTCCCGGTATTAGCTGGGTTGGTGTATAATAAATATGCCTATGGAAGGTTGAAATGGTTGGATGACTTGTTGCCTATATTATCGATGGCTTCGATTATTTTCATTGTAGCATTGACAGTTTCCGCGGGCCATAACACGCTCATGTCTATTGGTTGGCTTTTGATCTTAATCGTGCTCATTCACAATTTACTAGGCTATTTTTTTGGGTATAAGATTAGTCAATGGATGGGGATTAATGAACAAGATTCCCGGACGATTGCCTTTGAAGTAGGGCTCCAAAATGCCGGGTTAGCTACGGGAATTGCGGCTAAAATGGGCTTTATGGCAACGATGGGTCTAGTGCCGGGTATTTTCGGTTCGATGCAGAACATAACGGCTTCTGTATTAGCGAATTGGTGGGGGCGAAAAAAATAGATTTTAATCGTAAATTGCTCGCATGTTTTTCTCAGCTGATAAGTTTGTTGAAATATTTAGCAAAGTAAGCATCCGCTATTTTATCGTGGCCGGATTTATTTTCTTGCTCTTTTATTATATACTTCGGCCACGCATTGCTCGCTTAAAAATCCAGCTATCTTTCCCTGCTTCCAAAGACTATTTGCGGGAGGTAATTTACTCCTTTTCTAGTATGGTGATATTTGCTGTAATTGTCACGGCCGTAGTTTTTGACCCAGCGGTCAGGCCATTCACGACGATTTACAAAGATATCGCTGATTTTGGATGGGCTTATTATTTATTGGCTTTCCCGATTATGTTTGTCATGCATGACACATATTTTTATTGGATACATCGGATCATGCATCATCCATCGTTATTCAAATGGTTTCATTTAGTCCACCATAAATCGACGAATCCATCACCTTGGGCGGCGTATGCTTTTCACCCGTTGGAGGCGATTTTAGAAAATGGAATCATCTTGATTTTTTATTTTACTTTACCCATGCATGTGTCTCATGTGCCGATTTTTTTCTTCTTTTCAATCGTGTACAACATTTATGGGCATTTGGGATGGGAACTTTATCCAAAAGGATTCAGTCGGACGGCCATCGGTCGCTGGGTGAATACCTCTGTTGCGCACAACCAGCATCACAAATATTTCAAGGGGAATTACGGATTATATACCCTGTTTTGGGACCGCGTGATGGGAACTTTACGCACAGATTACGATGATGCGTTTGATCTAGTGAAAAGCCGAAAAGTCTAGTTTTCGTATAATATACCGGCACTCGCCTGCATGGCAAAGGTCGTTTTTTGTAGGTAGGCTTTTAGGTCCACCAACTTTTCTGCTGCCTCAAGGGATTTCATTTCCCGACTATTGATTAAAAATAAGGAAGATTCTCCATTATCAAATCGTTGTTCCTCTGCTTTAACAAGCGATTGAAAATTAGTGTAGGCAGATTGCTGCGTCCGAATTTGTTTTTGTAAGGCTTCGAATTCGTTGAAGTAATTACGAATTTTGATCTCAATTTGAACCTGTTTTTGATTCAAATTAAGTTGCTCATTTTCGATTTTTAACTTGGTCGCTTGATAGGCACCGCGCCCCTCTGAAAGTCGCAATGGCAATTCAAATTTAACCCCATACTTATAATTATTTTCTAAGAATGAAGCACCATATAGCGATGGGCCGCCTCTCGACAAATGGTTATAGCTTAGGTCAAGTTTAGGTAGTAAACTTTGGAACTTCAACTTCTTCTCAATACCCAATACGGCTAATTTATTCCGGTAGTTATTTAACTCCGGATGATTTTGCATCGCCTTCTCAATCAGACTTTGAAGATTCAGGTCGGCATTTGCGAGTAAATTAACTTCATCGTTTGGCGTAGGAATTACATCTTCAGCTAGATCTACCGGATTGTTATCGGCATTCCAAAGGTAGGCAGATAGACCGATGCGCGCTTTGGCTACGTCTAACACTTTGCCGGTCAACATATTCTCAAACGTTTGTTTTTGAGTCAATGCTTCTAGGGTATCAATGGCTGGACGGTCACCAAACTCAACACTCTTTTTAACAAATTCTAAACGCTTGGACGCATTGATGTAATTAGCTTGCACCAGCTGAAATGCTTGGTAGCTTCTAACCCAAGAAATATAGCTTTCCATGGCATCCAACAATAACTTATTCAGCTCGGTGCGCTGATCTTGAATGGCCATTTTTTGCAAAATTTTGGCTTGCTGAAGAACGGCTCTCCGCTTGTCCATTAATAGGTTTTTGGCTAATGGAATTTGAATGCCGAGGTAACTTGTTTGACCTTGCGTTTGGCTTATATCAAGCCGCGAACCTCTAATATTTTCTATACCCGCATTGAACTCGATGCCGTACCAGGTAGGAATGCTTAGGGATGGCGCATGGTAATCGATGTAATTTTTTCCATCCAATGTTTTTTGCGTACTATAATGTTCCAAAATTGGATCAAAAGCACCACGCGCAATCGTCAGGGAGGCATTTGATTGTTTAATTTCAATCAAAGTTTGCTTAACGATCGGATGAAAATTTTGAACAATTTGCCAATACTCGGTGGAGCTCAACGTTTTTTGCTGGCCAAAACTTACGTTAAAAATCAGCAGTAAAAGCAAGGCTTTATTTTTCATTCTTATCCTTTTTTGCTGGTTTTCCTCGGTAGTAATCAGGTGGGAATCCGTTGATATTTCGCCATAATTCATACCATACCGGCACATCGTTTAATAGGGCAATTCCTTGTGCACCTGAACCGATGCGCAGTTGCTTTGGCCATCTTTTTCCCTTGAAATCTTCTTCCACAATAACCCGGAAAAGACCTTCATCATTAATGGTATTTTCTACGGCACGAATTTTACCTGGGAAGGTACCAAAACTCTGATTGGGCCAACCACCCGCGAATAAGATCACGGGATACCCATCGAAAATTAAGCGAACTTCTTCCCCAGCATGGATAAGTGGTAGATCCACGGGGCGCACAAAAATCTCGACAGCCACATTGTTATTATCGGGAACGATGGTTAATAAATCTTCGCCCTCCTTAATAATTTCACCTAAACCGGATTTCGTTGCTTTGATAATTTGTCCTGATTGCGGGGCAATGATGAAGTACATCCCATTCCGGATGGTGTAATTTGTCACGAGATTTTCAAGTTTTGCAATGTCTCCTTTATTGCTTTCGACTTCACTTAAGCTTTGGAATCGTTCTCCATCAGCTTTATTGATTTTCTCACTGTACTCTTGATCGACACCCCGAAGTTCAATTTGAGCGTTCGCTATGTCTTGCAAGGTTTGATTTACTTTATTCTCTGCCGTTGTCTTTTTCGCTAACGAATTTTGCATCGCGACATTGCGTTGTTGGTACTGTGTTTGCGATATCAAACCTTCGCGATACATTTTTTGATTACGTTCGAATTGGTCCTTGGAAAGGTTATAATCATTCTGTGCCGCCTCTAGCTCGGCTCTTTCACCCGTAATTTTTTGTTGCAATTGCTTGATTTTATTGTCAACCTGATTTTGCTTCAACGTTAATGAGCGTTTCAGGTTTTGAATTTGATCGTTCGTTGCTTGTACTTTTTGCTCGTAAAATCTAAGCGAACCCTCTTTCGCGGTAAGCTGTTGTTGCGTTCGCGAGATCAGGTTTGGATCTAGATATTCTCCTTTAATCTCGGTGATTTTAGCGAGCGTGTCCCCTGCGCGTACCGTATCACCTTCGCGCACCCACCATTTGCTAATTTTTCCAGCAATGGGGCTATAAATTTTTTGCGGTTTTTGTTCTTGGTAAATACTGGTAATATTTCCTTTGCTACGGATATTTTGAGTCCAAGGTAAAAAAATGAGCAAAAGCGTAATGATCAGCAGCGAAACAAGCCAAGGCTTAATCTCTGTGCTCTTCCTTTCTTGGTAGATGTGGTCAAACGCATTAAATTTTTCCATGGCGCATGTTAATTTGTTGGTCTGTCAATCGGTTAAAATCGGCATCATCTGAAACGACAACGATCGTCGTGTCAGCAGGTAAATTCAAAAGGTATTTTTTAATCGTTTCCTTATTTTGGCTTTCTAATCCTGCCCAAGGTTCCTCGAGTAGAAGTAGTTTTTTATTCCCACATAGCGCACGGAGTAAGAGTATTTTCCGAACAATCGTTTGTGGTGTTTTCTTGCCAATAGGTTCAATAATGGTCTCAAATCCCGAAGGGAAATGATTTAATAAATCATCAAATCCGAGTTCATTTGCTTTCTGGAGAATCACTTCACCGGTAATTTCTTTTTGGCCTAAGCTAATGTTCTCCCAAAGACTACCGCCAAATATCTCTTGACCGTGAAGTAGTATGCCTGTATGTTTGCGAAGGCTTTTTAGGCTGTAGTTGTGAATGGGGAAGTGGTTAATTTGAAAACTTCCATGAAAGTCTTGGTAATTACCCGTTAGGATTCGCAATAACATCGACTTGCCTGAACCTTCTGGACCGGTGATACTTATTTTTTGTCCTGGCAATAGCTGTAGGTTAATCGAATCCAGCACTTTTTTATCATCGTCGAAAGAGAAACTGAAATCGGCCAATTGAATCTCTAAGCCTTTGTTGGTATTCAAGTCCATCGTTCCTGAATGTTCCAATGGGCTTTCTGTCACACTGGCAATTTTCTCTAGACCTGTGATCACATCGTATGCACTATCTAAACTTGTGATGAGCTTTTCTACTGCGCCGATGACCATTAAGATAACGATTTCGGCAGCAATAAATTCGCCAATGTTTAATTGTTGTTCGATTAATAAGTAGGTACCCAATGTCAACATGAGCACGGTCAAACTAACCTTGAAGAAAATCAATGTTTTATATTGAAACAATAAGACGTGAAAATGTTGCGTTCGCGCTTCCAAATACCCGCGTGTGTGGGCGTTTGTTTTTTCTAAATTCAAGTCGGAACCTTGACTAAATTTAAAGGACTTCAGGGTTCTTCCAATTTCATTGAAAAAACCTACTACTTCGTATTTGTAATTTGATTCTTGGATACTGGTCGCAATTCCTCTTCTGCTTGTCATGTTAAAAATGAGGAATAGCAGAATGATCAGAAAAATGCCTAAAATGATAAACAGTGGGTGATATAAGGCTAGTAATAGAATGCCAAAAACAATTTGCACTGAGGCAATGGGGATGTCTAACAATAATTTGGCAAATCCCTTTTGGATATTAACCGTATCGAAAAACCGATTCACTTTTTCTGGAATGAAATAGTGATCCATTTTTTTCAAATCCATGCGGGGGATGGTGTCCGCAAAGGTGTAGGCATAACTTGCGAAGACGCGTTGTTGTATCGTTTCGATAATCTTCATCTGGTTGAGTTGTAGTAGGCCTACTAAAAAGACACCCAATACGACAAAGAAAATAAGGACATAGATGGAGCTGACCATGGTGGCACCCATAACGAGGCCAATGATCGTTTGGACGCCTAAAGGCAAACTTAAGTTGATGAGACCACTTAACATCGAGAAGAGGTAAATAGAAACAACCTCCTTTTTATGCAATTTGACAAGTTGGGCAATTCGATTTAACGGATTGGATGGTGTCATGGTTATGTATTAGTCGGACAAAAATATGTACTTTTTGTAATTATAGTATTACTATTACACATAACATTTAAATTTGTTTTTAAAAGTGTTCGTATCGCGTTAATTTTTTATACAAAAGCAAGAAATTGTGGATTATTCGTTGAATTTTAAAGGGAATGAAAACATCTATTTGCGAGATCCGGAGGGCACGGAACTTGGCAAACAGATTGTGAAGCACGCAATCGAATTAATTCATAAGCTGGGATTTGAGCATTTTACGTTTAAAAAATTGGCGCATGAAATGAATACGACCGAGGCGTCAATCTATCGGTATTTTACGAATAAGCACCGTTTGCTACTCTATATTTTAAATTGGTATTGGTCTTACATGGAGTATTTAGTTGTGGTGCAGTTGGATCCAATCCAAGATTTAGGGGCAAAAATTGAGCGGCTCGTTGAATTGTTTACCCGCGAGTTGCCTGAGCTACCGGGACTTCCAGATTACAACAGGAATGTCTTGCATCAAATTGTGATTTCAGAAAGCAGCAAGGTTTACCTAATCAAAGAGGTGAATGAAATAAACAAAAATGAGGTATTTAAGCCCTATAAAGATTTGTGTTCGCGCGTATCGGAATTGATAAAAGCGTATCACCCCGCCTATTTGTTCCCACATTCGTTAAGTACTACACTGATCGAGACAGCTCACTCTCAATTATTCTTTTCCGCCCACTTACCAAAATTGACAGACGTGAAGTCAGGAGATCCAATCACGTTCGTGGAGCAGTATTTAAAAGATTTAGTCTTTAAAGCGCTGGCTCATTAGCAAAAAAAAACGACCTAATAGGTCGTTTTTTTTATCTTATTTATCACTCAACATATTTCTAAAAGTCTCTAGGCGGACTCAAATATATTGAACCTCAAAAGTACAATGAGTTCGTTTAAACGCATTCATTTTTCTACTTAACGGTAGATTTTATAGATGAATGGGGGAATGTAGAGTTCAGTCGCTAGTCACTAGTCGTCAGTCGTTTTTTATCCCTCACTTCTTACCTCTTACCTCTTACCTCTAACCTCTAATGTCTATGGTTGAATAATCCTTCTCCCCACACCAAACAGTATCGTATTCGCCAGTGCAGCGCAACCAAAAATTATAACCGCCATCGTGAATGGTGTGCCGTCAAACAAAAGTCCCACGAGTATGGAACAAACCGCTCCCCAAGCCATTTGGATGGAACCCAACATCGCCGATGCCGTACCTGCACCTTTATGGAATGGGCGTAAGGCCAAGGTCGCTACGTTTGGGAAATTGAACCCTTGGCAACCCATAATTAAAAATAAAAGGAAGATGTTTAGCTCCATGGTGAGCCATTCGAATTTGGCTAAAATCGACAACAAAAGACCTAATGCGAATTGGGTGGGTAAGGTCACGCGTAACACCTGCAAACTGCTATACTTTTTAAGTACTACACGGTTCAACTGGCTTGCCGAAATAATCCCGGATGCCACGATGGCAAACAAAAATCCAAAGGTAGATTCACTCACACCATAATAGGTCAAGAAGGTTAAAGGCGCGCCACCAACATACGTGAAAATACTTCCTGCGCCGATCGCGCCCGTAAATGCAAAAACTAAATATTCCTTTTCTTTAAAAAGTGCCCGATACGATTTGGCAATGGTCGCAATCCTAAATGGACCCTTCTTCTCATGGTTAATCTTTTCTGGCAACCACGATCTGATTAAGAAAATGATGACCAATAAGATGCCTGCTAATACAAGAAATATGGCTTTCCAACTGGCTAATGTCAACAATAAACTCCCAAGCGAAGGAGCCAGAATGGGAGAAACGCCTAAAATTAAAATCATAAAGGACATGATTTTTGGACGCTCTTTTTCCTCAAATGTTTCCCGAATCACCGCGTTAGGCGCGACCATACCCACGCTACCACCTAAGGCTTGAAACAAGCGAAAGATCGTTAATGCTTCCACCGTTGACGCAAATGCACAAGCAATCGAGCTGAGTACATACACTGAAAGACCGATGTACAATACGTTTTTACGCCCAAAATGGTCAAGTAGCGGGCCGCTAATTAACTGCCCCATACAAATCCCAAAAAAGAAGCTCGAAAGGGTATAGCCCATCTCCTCCTGCGAGCAGTTTAAGGCATGCGCAATATTTTTAAATGCCGGTAAATACATGTCGATGGACAGCGGTCCTATCGCCGAAAGTATACCTAGTATTAAGATTATTTTTGTCCGGTTCGCAGAAGTAAGCATGTAGAGGGGCGATTTTTGAAAGCGCAAAGGTACGCCCAATGTTTGGAAATATGCTTACTTTAGCTAAAGCTATTCCCATTCGAATGAAATTACTCATCCTATTTTTGGCCTTATCTATGGCCCTGCAAGCCCAAGACAAGCCGGCGTATGTTTTATATAATGCACAGGGGAAAAAGGTGTCTTATGCGAAAATGGTCAGGCAGCTGGGCCAACATGACATCGTGCTTTTTGGTGAATTACATAATAATCCCATTAGTCATTGGCTGGAATTAGAAGTAACCCAAGCCTGCGCGGAAAAACGAAAAATTGTACTTGGCGCAGAGATGTTTGAACAGGATAACCAACAAGCCTTAACAAATTATGTACAAGGTAAAATAACAGCGAAAGGGTTGGATTCATCGACCCGGCTGTGGAAAAATTATAAGACCGATTATGCGCCTTTAGTGAATTTTGCCAAAGAGAAAAATATCCCCTTCATCGCAACCAATGTCCCACGAAAATATGCAAGTTCGGTCGCGCGTGGTGGTTTTGAAAGTTTATCGAATCTGCCCACGGAAGAGAAAGCTTGGTTGGCACCTATGCCCATCGCCTATGACGCAAATCTCCCCGGCTATCAAAAAATGTTGACCATGATGGGCGAACACACCTCACCCAATATGCCTAAAGCTCAAGCTTTGAAAGATGCGACGATGGCTCATTTTATTTTCTCAAACTGGACTCCAGGTACACTATTTATTCATTACAATGGCTCCTACCATTCGGATTTCCATGAAGGGATTTCCTGGTACTTGAAGCGCTCTAAAGTCGATATCAAGATCGCCACCATTGCTACCGTCACGCAAAAAGAGATTGATTCACTGCTTCCAGAGCACTTTTTGAAGGCCGACTACATCATTTGTGTCGATGAAGATATGACAGGAACGTATTAATATACCTTTGACAAAGCGTTGATTTTTCGGCGGGTCTGCCCTGCTTATTCATGCTAACCTATTGTTATTCAGTGAAATTCTGATTTCCTTGTCAGTAATTCTAAACCTAGTAAACATTTCCATGAAAAAATTAGCCACCTGGTGTCTTCTCGGGACCATGTCGATGTCCCTATTAACCTCCTTTCATGTTGATCATACATCAATTAACTCCGCTGATTCGTTGCGCTTGCCTGCTGGCGTAGATCCCAACGATGAAAATTGGAAGGGTATTGACCTATCACCGAAAAATCCGATTCAGCCATTATCAGTTGAGGAAGAAGCCAAACGTTTCCAACTGCCTCCCGGATATAAAATCCAACCCGTTCTGACGGAGCCTGCGATCCAACAACCCGGAGAAATTGTCTTTGACGGAAACGGTCGTATGTATGTATTGGAATTACGTTCGTACATGCTGGACGCCGATTCCAAAAACGAACTCGAACCCATCAGCGTTATCTCGCGTTGGGAAGATAAAAACAACGATGGCGTTTATGAAACCGGAACGACGTTTGTGGACAAATTAATCTTCCCTCGTTTCGTACTCCCGTATGGGAAAGATGCCGTTTTGACCATGGAGTCGGATACCGATAACATCTACAAATACACGGATACGAATGGAGATGGGAAGGCCGACAAGAAAGAGCTATTTACCACGAAATATGGGCGGTCGGGGAATGTGGAGCACCAACAAGCCTTCTTGTTTTATGGCATGGACAACTGGCTTTACAGCACCGTAAATGCCTTCCGTATTCGTGAAACGCCGAATGGTATTATTCGCGAAAAGACCGGAGCAAATCGTGCGCAATGGGGAATCACCCAAGATGACAATGGAAAATTATGGTTTCAAGGTGGTGCTTCAGGCGTGCCTTCTCATTTCCAATTCCCAATTCAGTACGGAAATTATGATGTGCCTAATGAGCTAGCCAAAGGCTTCGAAGTGCCTTGGGGCGCTGCCGTAAAAGTAGCCGATATGCAAGGTGGAATGGATGAAATTCGCCAGCCCGATGGTTCACTGAATCGTGTGACCGGATCAGCTGGAAATGATATTTATCGAGGTGATCGTTTGCCGGCTTCGTTGCGAGGCCAACTATTTTATGGGGAGCCCGTTGCTCGTATCGTTCGTCAAATTAATCCCGTAGTGAAAGATGGATTGACGACTTTGCATAACGTCTTTCAAGACCAAAAAACAGAATTCTTAAAATCCACCGATCCCTTATTCCGTCCGGTTGATATGGCTACCGCGCCTGATGGGACGATGTATATTGTGGATATGTACCACGGGATTATTCAGGAAGGGCAATGGACACCAAAAGACTCCTATTTGCGATTGAAAATCGATCAATATCAGTTGGATAAAGTGGTGGGCCTCGGGCGAATTTGGCGCGTTACGTATGAAGGTCAAGAGCGCGATAAGAAACCGGTACGCATGTACGATGAAAAATCCGCGACGCTAGTTACCTATCTGAATCACCCCAATGGCTGGTGGCAGGACATGGCGCAGCAGGTTTTGGTCTTGCGCAAAGACAAATCGGTCGTACCAGCTTTAAAGCAAATGGCATTGAAAGGGTCGACGATGAATGGTCGAATTCATGCACTTTGGACGCTCGAGGGGCTGGGGGCTTTAACAGCGCCGACCGTCCAACAATTGGTTTCAGATGCAAATCCACGCATGCGAATCCAAGCTTTGAAAGCTTCCGAAACATTGTACAAAGCAGGAGATAAGTCGTTTGCCGCTACGTATCAAAAAAGCATGTTGGAAGCAGATCCTGAGGTAGCGATGCAAGCCATCTTCTCTGCGAAGTTTGTGAAGGTACCCGAACTAGCGGAACATGTGAAAGCGAGTATAGAAAAGCATCCAACGGGCGGGGTGAAGCTGGTGGGAGACCAAACCATCACACCTCCAAAACCACGTCAAAATGGACCGTTTAACGCGACTGAATTGAGTAAAGATCAGAAGGAAATTTTGGCACGGGGCGAATTGGTTTTCGCGGAACTTTGCTCGCAATGCCACGGCAATGATGGTATGGGGAAATCGATGGGGAATAATAAATTACTCGCTCCAGCTTTGGCAGGAAGTTTCCGCATACAGTCACATCCAGAATATGCGGTGCGGGTATTATTGCATGGTTTGGACGGCGTAGTAGATGGAAAAAATTATGCGGGAGGCATGATGCAACCGATGAAAGAGCAGTCGGATCAATGGATTGCTGATGTCGTTTCGTATATCCGTAACGGCTTGTCAAATGATGCGTCGTTTGTGACGGCTCAGCAAGTTGCTGCGATTCGGGCGAAGACTTCGAAACAAGCCTCGATGTACAAATATGAAGCCTTGATGAAAGTTGTTCCGCAAGAATTCCCAGCGGATGCGGCTTGGAAATTTACGGCAAGCAATACCGTTTCTACACGTGTGGGTGGCAATGCCTCCCCACGAAGTGCGACGAATTACGAGGGCTGGTCGACGGGTATTACCCAAGCTAAAGACATGTGGTATCAGATTGAATTTCCGCAGCCTTATACCTTATCAGAATTCCATTTTACATCAACATCCAATTTCAAACGTCCACCAAAGCCGACGCCGGGTGTGGCGCCAACCATGATCGCAACGTATCCGCGGCTTATGCATGTGGAAACTTCCGTGGATGGGGTTAATTGGAACACTCATGTGGCGAATTGGAAGGGAAAAGAAGGAGATAATATGGTGAGTTTTGATCAAGTCAAAACGAAGTATTTGCGCTTAAAATTAGGAGAGAGTCTGACGAAAGTGGCAGACGAAATTCCGTGGTCGATGCGCCAAGTGAAAATTTATGGACTTAAATAATAGATAATCGTATGAAATCAAATCGCAGAAATTTTATTCAGTCCTTGGGACTGGGTGCCGCATCGCTGAGCGTAGGCAAAAACATGTCTAGCACGGTTGCCGCTAGCGCGGATGACCAAGTATTATTCGTGGGGGATCAAATTGCCGTGGCTCAAACCGAATACGGTCAAGTTCGCGGATTTATTTTGCGTGGAATTAATCAGTTTTTGGGGATTCCGTATGGAGCAGACACGAGTGGTAAAAATCGGTTTATGCCGCCGCAAAAACCTGCGGCTTGGTCTGAGGTAAAACCTTGCGTTTGGTGGGGAAATACAGCTCCGCAAATCATGGAAAAGCGTTATGCAAATGCGTATGCCTCATTTGTCGATCATTGGAATTATGACGATGTTTCAGAAGATTGCTTGCGTTTAAATGTGTGGACGCCAGCCCTAGATTCAGTAAAACGTCCAGTAATTGTTTGGTTACATGGAGGTGGATTTACGAATGGAAATGCGATTGAGCAAGATGGGTATCATGGGGAGAATATTTCTCGCTTGGGAAATGTTGTTTTTGTTTCGATTAATCACCGACTAGGACCCTTTGGTTACTCGCATCTAAAAGCTGCTGGAGGACATCCTTCCTCTGGGAATGTTGGCAATTTGGATATGGTTGCGGCATTGGAATGGGTGAAAAATAACATCGCACACTTTGGTGGTGATGCAGGTAATGTGACCATCATTGGTCAATCGGGTGGTGGCGCAAAGGTGACGACGCTTATGAATATGCCGGCTGCCAAAGGCTTGTTTCACAAAGCAGTTGCCTTATCGGGAACTTCGCTAGGTGGTGTCAATAAAGAATATGCGGAGAAATTAGGCGTAAAGGTGATGGAGGAGGCCGGGTTGAAACCGGGGGAAATCGAGAAGCTCCAACAAATCCCTTGGCGTCAATACATTGATATTACGACGCGGGCGGTTGAAAAAATGAATGAGGAGGCTAAGAAAATGGGCATCGCACGTGGCGGTTTTTCACCGGTTGCAGATGGGGTGACGATGAATGACCAGCCGTTTTTTAGTGATCCAAACCACTTTTCGGCGGACATACCGTTGATTATTAATACGACGTTTCATGAGTTTAGTCCATCTCGGACGGATGCGAGTTTGGAATTGATTTCGCTCGCTGGGGTAGTTGACAAAATCAAACCCCGTTTTGGAGATCAATCTGTGGCTATTGTAGAAGCATTCCACCAGAATTTCCCGAATGCCAAACCAGTCGAAATTTGGGCGATGATTAATTCAAATCGTAAGGGTGCCATTGCCGCGGCGGATGCGAAATTTTCTCAAGGCAAAGCGCCTGTTTATGTTTCTTGGTTCGGCTGGCAGCCACCGCTTTTCGATGGCCGGATGCGCGCGTTCCATTGTGATGATATTTGTTTTTGGTTTTACAATACTGACTTGATGTTGACACACACCGGCGGAGGCAAACGTCCGCGGGCCTTGTCAACTAAAATGGCGAAGTCCTTTTTGAATTTTGTCAAAACGGGAAATCCAAACGGCGGAGGCTTGCCGAATTGGAAGCCGTATACCAAAGCTAATGGCGAGACAATGATTTTAGATGATCAGTGTGCGCTAGTCAATAATCCGGACGCTCAGGCGCGGAAGGCATTAGGTTAAGATGGATAGCCCGGTGGAGATACCGGGCTATTTAATTGTTGTTTGGAAAGGGGAAGCTGGCAGACCCTCGCGGTTAATTAGGTTGGCCCCTTCAGGATTATCTGCCCATGCGTAGCGTACCATCAAAGGTTCGGAAACTTCATCGCTCCAAACGACAACGCTATCCCCCTCGATAATCGCTTTTGCCCAAACGAATTTTTTATCTTTTCCGGCAATGGCAAAATAGGTAAGTTCATCTTCATCTTGCTTGTTGATGCTTAGCCCACTTCCCTTCTCGCTGAATTGAATTCTCACGCGATTTCCTTCGATGGTATGCGAGGCATAGATGGGGCCGGACGAGATTATATTTTCTCCGTAGGCTAATTTACGTGCGGCAAGGGCTAATCGTTCTCCAATCGGTTTTTTAGTTAGCGGGTGAATGTCATTCCATTCGCCTAGATCCAAAGTGACTGCCATTCCACTTTTGGGGATGGTCAAACTTTTTCGTTGGCCTTCACGCAAAACAGCCCAATTACTTTCGGATGGCAGAAAATTTCGATCTAGAAAACCGGGTAACTGTACATATAAAAAGGGGATTTCGGGCTGCTTGAATTGTGCTCTCCAGTCTTTGGCTAAGGCTGGCAAAAGGCGTTCG
Organism: Aquirufa avitistagni; assembly: GCF_042715545.1. Lineage (NCBI taxonomy): Bacteria > Pseudomonadati > Bacteroidota > Cytophagia > Cytophagales > Flectobacillaceae > Aquirufa > Aquirufa avitistagni. Next base: position 491,300 of record NZ_JBBKXZ010000002.1, read on the forward strand.
TAGATCTCGGGTTTTCCGGCATTGGATTCGCCTTGATACCAAACAATCCCTTTCAATCCATAGGAAGTGAAAGGTGCGATCATGGCATTGTAAAGGGAAGTTGGCGGAAATTGGTTAGGAGCTGGGGGGGCAAATTGGGGTGGGAAAACTTCGCCTACTTTATAATTCCAGTCACCTTGTAGGTCAAATGTTTGGTTACCTACCAGCATTTCATAGCGTTTATCGGGAACAAATCCGCCTTTCCCAGCCGTGTTTGTTACGCGAATAACTAGGAGATTTTTTCCTGCTTTTAGGAGTCCGGTTTTCACAGTATAGCGTCGCGGGGGATATTGGTAGGTGATATTTCCTACTTGTTCGCCATTGACGTATACTTGGTCTGCATCCACGATTCGGCCTAAAAATAAATTGGCCGGCATACCTGCTAGCGATGCTGGAATGTCGATTTCGCGTCTAAACCAAACAACGCCGTTTAAGTCTTTTAATCCTTGGTCTTCCCAATATCCGGGGATGGCAAAGCGTTTCCATCCTTTGGGTTGGTAGGATGGGTCGGCCCATTTTTCGGCAAGTCCGCGGTCTGCTGATTTTTTTTGCACTGCAGGCTGTGCGATGATTTTGCTGGTATCCTTCACATAGGCTGGGAATTCTTTTAGGCCGGCTTCGCTGATCCAGGCTTCGATGGGGGTTCCGCCAACGCTGGAATTGATAATGCCAATGGGCACTTGGTGTTTGGCATATAAATCCCGGGCAAAGAAATAGGACACGGCGCCCATTTTTAAGACGTTTTCGGGAGTCACGGGAATCCAGTTGCTCGCGGGTAATTGTGCTTGCACGTTTACTTTGGAGATGGCATTGGGGATAAAAAAGTTCCGAATCTGGGGATATTGAGCTTTCCTGATTTCCTCGGCATATAATTCTTTGACCCGCTCCATATTCAAAACCATGTTGGACTGCCCTGAGCATAACCAAACATCTCCAAATAGCACATCTTCCAATACGATTTCATTTTTGCCAGATAGCTTAAGGGTATGTGGTCCCCCCGCGGGGTATGCGGGTAATTGCGTTTGCCAATTACCTTGAGCATCTGCTTGCGTACGGATTGTTTTTTTGCCTAGTTGGACGCGAATTTTTTCATCCGGGCTTGCCCATCCCCATAGGGTCGTGGCTTGATCGCGCTGCAAAATCATACCATTACTAACGAGAGAGGGGAGTTTGATTTGGGCAAATGCATTTTGTCCAAAAATAAGTAGCAGGAATAGGGCCCAATTTTTCATCAGAATGTGTAGTTATTTTATCAGTTTTTATGCTCTTGAAGTACTTTTTTCCCCTTAGCTTTGGCAAACCTCCAAGGATTGCCAAAGCTCAAGCAAGAAGTCCCTTTCGGAGGTTTGCCAAAGTCGGCAGAAATCATTCCACGACAAACACGTATTTCCCGCTCACTAATTCCTGCATAAACGCATCCCCCTTCGCGACCCAATGACGCGAACCTTCCGTGATTTTCGCACTTTGCTTAACCGCTAAAGTCAATTGGGCCGATGTATTCGCTGGCACCTCAACGCTATACGTAACTCGACCGTTTTTCACCGACCAGCTACTCGAAATTTTCCCGTACATACTGGAAATATGGCCTTTGGCATAGGTTAAAATCCCTGTTGGATCCGGAACAGGACTTAAATAAAAATGCTTAAAGCCCGGGGAGTTTACATCCCGCTGGATTCCCAACGAATAATTGTACATCCAGCCGGCAACCGCCCCAAATGAATAATGATTAAACGAGTTCATACTATTATTCCCGCCAAAACCATTTTCAACCGTATACGAATTCAAGCGCTCCCAAATCGTCGTGGCTCCATTCGCTACCGAGTACAACCAAGACGGATACGTTTTTTGGGTCAATAAACGGTACGCCTCAGCATGTTGGCCATTTGCAGATAATGCCTCACTAATGGAAGCTGTTCCAATAAATCCAGTCATCAACGAATACCCGGGCCGCGCCACACCACCATCATCTGTATTCGAACGCTTCACCGTTTCCACCAATCCCGCAATGGCGTAAGGTTTGTTGGCCGCATCAAAAACGCCTAAAGCCAATGGAATTGCATAAGATGCTTGCGTATCCACCACCTGACCTTTGTCGGTTTTCCCCGTAACTGCTGCTGCGTTTGGTGGCCCCATGGAAGCAGTTTTTACACCTGATTTGACCGATTTATGGGTCGAGGCATCCATGTAAATGGTATTAAATAAGGCCTTGCGTGACGACGATTTTTTGTCAAAATTCACGGCGTCTGAATCGAAGCCTAAAATGCGCGCCACTTTTGACATTATATCATAATTATACGCTTGATAGCTCATCCAAAATGCGGTATTATCATTCTTATTCCCCTCCGGGCTCAACCAGTCACCCAGTGGCCCTTCATTCAAAATGCCTTCCGGATTCTGTTTGGACTCTAAAAAAGCCACATAACGCTTCATGGCATCATAGTGTTCTGCCAATAAAGCCTTGTCGCCAAATTGCTGATACGTCTCCCATGGAATCACAATCCCCGCACTTCCCCAAAGCGTTCCACCAAATCCTCCGCCCATCGGCGCCACATCCGTGAATCGCCCATCTGCCCGTTGGACATCCCGCATACCCTGTAAATGCCGACGTAAGAAATTGTTGACAGGCGCTAAATAAGTAGCCGTTTTGGAGAAAACATTGATGTCACCCGACCAGCCCATACGCTCATTTCGCGCGGGTGTATCAGTTGGAATAGACAAGAAATTTCCGCGCATCGACCAAGTAATATTGGTCCACAATTTATTCACCATCGGATCCGAAGTCTCGTAGGAAGAACTGATTTCACTTATTGAGGACAGCACAATTCCGGCAACTTGTGGCAAGGTAGGGGCTTGATCAATTCCCGTAATTTCCAAATATCGGTAGCCATGAAACGTAAAGCGCGGTTGGATATATTCATCGCCACCTTTCAACACGTAAATATCCTGCGCCAAAGCGGCGCGAATATTTTCCAGCATAATCATTCCTTTTTGCGAAGCATATTCGGCTAAATCCGGGTATAACATTTCGGCATATCTCAATGTGATCACCTGACCAGCTTTACCGTTTGGAATAAAAATCTTCGGAAAGCCAACCATATTTTGCCCCATGTCATAAACGAAAACACCTTTGCGAGGCTCTTGTATGGATTGCGCTTGCAAGACTTTGCGAACTTGCACGTGATCGTCGAGTTGGCCAACTAATTGCATTTGGCTGTAGTCGAGAATTTTATCTGTAAAGGCGGTTCCATCTAAACTAATGGAGGCGGCCGGTTTCCAGTTTTTGTCGATGTAGGAAGCGGTATGCCAACCCACAATGGCGGCTTCTTTTTGGGCATCATATACTTCGCCCTGAAAGAAACTTCCTATGCGAATGGGACCGTCGCCATAGGTTTTCCATTGAGATGGATTTGTATTGATGACTTGTTCTGTCCCATCCGTGTATTCAATAATCAGTTGGGCCAAAAGAGATTGTCTATCTCCAAAATAATTCCAATTTTCGCCACTATACGTAATGTTGCCTGACCACCAACCTTCGCTTAGCCAAGCTCCCCAGGCATTTTCGCCGGATGTAACGAGTGAGGTTACGTCAAAGCTTTGGTATTGATGTGTCTTATTATATTGTGTCAAACCTGGGTTGAAGTAGTCATCGCCGACGCGTTTCCCATTCAAATACAATTCGTAAATCCCGCGTGCTGTGGCATATATTCGGGCCTTTTTAATGGCTTTGCCGTTTGTTGAAAATTGTGTTCGCAACATCGGGGCGGCGTGTTGGCTTGGATTTGCTACGGTGAAAGTTCCGCTTATGCGAAACTTGTTTCCATCCCATCCTGGCCATAATCCAGGTTTTTCGGTAGCCGCAAATAGGACGTTACTCGGTTGGCGGAAATTCTTAATCTGCACATTGGAAAAATAGGCAGTTTCGCCGGCAGGAACTTGAAAGCCGATTTCGGCCAACATGGGATAGGAGATGAAGTTATTTCCCATGCCCACGGGATTAAGGTTAAAACCGGATGGTGCGTATGGGCTCGCATTTTTTGGACTCGGATTGACTTTATGATCTTTGTCTACTTGGTCAATATATAGATCGTATACGCCAAAATTACATGTCGCAAAAATAGTGTGTGCTTGATATTGATTAGCTTTTGATATGAGATTGGAAGGAATCGGGAAGCGGAATAAAGGTTTGTTGGCCTCATCCTTCGGATCATATCCAGCCCGATACACATTGAAAAATGCCTGCGTGGTATCTGCGATGTCTAATTCAAATCGGATATAAGATTCGTTTTTTCCACTCGCGACTCCTTGAATATTCAGATTTTTATTTTGTAACCTCGGGTCGTTTGCCCCAAAAACGAAGGATGCTTTTTTCGATTTAGTTGACTCGTCGAGTTGGATTTGGTATTGAATTTTATAGACAGAAAGGTAGTTGCTGTAGAGTGGCAAATCGTTTGATCCGATCCATTGGGCGTCGCGCCAGCCGCTTTGGAGGAGTCCCGTTTCGAATGTTGAATTTGCCGTGGTCATTCGATTTTTTTGGTCCCAAACTTGAACCGTCCACGTGTATTTTTGTCGGGCTTCAAGGGCTTTCCCTGCGTAGGAAATTCCAAGTGAATTGTCGGAATTGACTTGTTGGCTATCCCAAACTAATTTCCCTTTCTCATCTTTGACAAGAACACGATAGGCCGACTGTTTATCACCACGGTTGGCGGTTTTGCTCAGCATTTGCCAGGAGAAACGAGGTTTGGGTTCGTCCATTCCTACAGGCCGATCTTGGTATTCAACTTGGAGTTTGGTGAGGCTGACTTGAGCGAAGCTGGAAAGACTTAGCAAGGTCAGGCAAAAGATCTGGGCAAATTTCATATGCAATCGGTTTAGAAATCGAATGTACGTAAATTAACGAGAAGGATTATCCCTATTCGGGCTAGGATAGTTGGCCGTTTGCCAATCCCCAGACTAAAGTCTGGGGTTAAAAAGGGATTGGGTATCTGATTCCCCAGACTTCAGTCTGGGGTTATAATGCTAACCCTAGGCTTCAGCCTAGGGACTTATAAAAACTTGCGAATCTTTAACCAGTTCTCAAAATCCACGGTCCAGTTGTCGCTTGACGTATTATTCTTTCGCATGCCAAAACCGTGATTCCCATTTTCATATACGTGCAATTCGCTAGGGTGTTTGGAGGCGGTCCAGCGTTCGAATAAATGTATACTGTGTGGAGCGAATCCTAGATTGTCATCTGCGGCAACGGCAATAAACGCGGGTGTTTTTGCATTTGGCATAACTTTTCCGGTTACGGCATCGGCATAATGGTAGATGGGTGCGATGAAATTTGGTTTTAATTCTTGAGGTGCGGTTAATAAGACGTTCATCGTTAGTGTTCCACCGGCTGAGAAGCCCATAAAGCCCATTTTGTTGGGATCTATGCCCAGTACTTTCGCGTTTCCTTTCACATATTTAATCGCTTCGATACCATCTTGCGTAGCCATTTCCACGACAGGAGCGTTGATTTCATCCAATTTTTTGAAGTCTTTCATGAGTGGCATTAACTCCGCGAATGGGTTAGGACCATTAGATTTCACGACACGGTAGGTAAGTACGAATGCAGTGATACCTCGTTCACTTAGCCATTTGGCCACATCGTGACCTTCTGAATCGATGGATAAAATGTGGAAGGCGCCACCTGGTGCAATGATGATGGAGGTCCCATTTCCTTTGCCTTTTGCTGCGGGGTAAATGGTTAGGGTAGGTTCGGTGACATTGAACAACATGCGGTTGTTAGGCATTGGCGTGAATTCTTTCACTTCCCAGTTCCAATTTTCGGAGCCTGGAGCTTTGCCCGGATAGAGTTTAATGGTTTGTTGGCCTAAAGCCGAAAGGCTCAATAGAAGGAGTAAAAATGTTTTCATGTTCCGAATATACTTAATGTATCAAGATTAGACAATATTAAGATTGTTTCTATATTTGCTGTATTATAAACCCTTTAATCTCATTTTTATGAAAAAGTTAGTTGCGTTAGTGTTTGTTTTAATGTCATTGTGTTCAGCAACATCGTTTGCTAAGCTTCCGGATCCAACCGATTTTTTCGCTGGAAAATGGAAGTTTCTAGTTTTAGGCACCCCAAATGGTGATGCTACTTTTTCTACGGATTTGGTTCGTAAAGATGGCGCGTTAACTGGTGTTTTAAAGATTGTTGGTGATACTGCAGCGGAGCCTATTCAAATTGCGAAAGTGGAAGATGACAAGGATAAAGTTGTTGTTTATTTCACAGTTCAAGGGTACGATGTGAATTTAGAGTTGACAAAAGTTGATTCGGACAATCTTAAAGGATCCTTGATGGGTATGTTCGAAGCGAAGGCTGTTCGTGTGAAGGAATAATGCGAATCGCCGGAAAGGTATTTTTGCTCACAGGAGCAGGCAGTGGGATGGGGCGCGAAATGGCGCACCAGCTCATCGCCAAAGGGGCTAAAGTTGCTGCATTGGACATACACCTGCCCCAGCTGCTGGAGACAAAACAAATTTGTTCGGCGGATGACACTAATTTTTTAACGCTGGAAGTGGACATCAGCAATCGGGCTGCTGTGCTTGCTTTACCAGATCAGGTGATTGCTCATTTTGGGCATGTGGATGGAATTATCAATAATGCCGGAATCATTCAGCCTTTTGTACGGGTAAATGAGTTAAGTTTTGACGCGATTGAGCGCGTGATGGATGTTAATTTTTATGGCACCGTTGCAATCGTCAAGGCATTTTTGCCACATTTACTGGCCCGACCAGAAGCACACATAGTTAATATTTCTAGTATGGGTGGTTTTCTGCCCGTTCCCGGCCAAAGCATCTACGGTGCCTCCAAAGCCGCTATCAAATTATTTTCAGAAGGACTTTATACAGAATTGAAGGATACGTCTGTTCGCGTAACGGTTGTGTTTCCTGGTGCGATTGCGACAAATATTACGGGTAATTCTGGGGTTGAAGTTCCTTCTTCTCCGGGTTCTTCAGGGATGGTGGCCTTGCCTGCAACGGATGCCGCACGGATTATTTTAGCGGGTATGGTAAATAATCAGTTTCATGTTTTTGTGGGGTCTGACTCGAAATTCATGAATATTTTATGCCGAATTGCCCCTGAATTTGCGACGAATTTCATTCGCAAAAAAATGAAGGCCTTGCTTGGGTAGGCATTCCCCCTTACCTTTGCCAAACCTTGGAGGATTGGCAAAGGTAGCGAAAACTAAGGGGTAAAAGTCTCCACCATGGTTAATGCACGCTCGATGATTTGGTGCATATCGTAATACTTATATTCACCAAGTCTTCCTCCGAAATACACCTGCGATTCTGCAGCGGCTAGTGCTTGGTATTTACTAAATAACTCATTGTTTACGGCATCATTCACCGGATAATACGGCTCCGTTTTTCCCGCTTCATACGGCTCTGGATATTCGTAACTAATCCAGGTTTTTTCAGTCTCATTAAACTCAAAATGTTTGTGTTCAATAATGCGCGTATATGGAACCTCGGCATCTGTAAAATTCATAACCGCAACCCCTTGGTGATTGGGATATTCCTTTTTCACATGGTCAAAACGCGTGGTCTTGTACTCTAATTCCCCGTGCTGATAGTCGAAATACGAATCAATCGGGCCGGTGTAAATGACTTTATTGGCAAGCGCGTTATACGCGTCCTTGTCCGCCAAATAATCCACGTTCAATCGCACCTCAATTCCATCTAGTAATTTCTCAAAGATCTGCGTATAACCACCTTCTGGAATACCTTGGAAACGGTCGTTGAAATAGTTTGTGTCAAAGGTAAAACGAACCGGTAAACGCTTAATGATCTCTTTTGGCAACTCCTTCGGGTCTTTTATCCACTGTTTTGCTGTGTAACCTTTGATCAATTTTTCGTAGATGTCTTTACCTACTAATTTGATCGCCTGTTCTTCTAAATTTTGTGGTTCCCCCACGATGTCTTTCCCTTGTTCCGCAATGATCTTTTGGGCTTCTTCAGGGGTATTCACATTCCACAATTGGTTAAATGTCCACATGTTGAAAGGTAGCGCGAATAGCTCCCCTTTGTAATTCGCAATCGGCCGATTCGTGTAATGATTAAAAGTCGCGTATTGATTAATCCATTTCCAAACGCGCTCATTTGACGTGTGGAAAATGTGCGCACCATACACATGTAAGTGAATATCATCCCGTTTTTCGGTATAGCAATTACCGCCAATGTGTTCGCGCTTCTCAATGACCAAACATGAATATCCTTGATTCGTTAATTCCCGGGCACAAATACTGCCAAAAAATCCAGCGCCCACAATCAGGAAATCGTACTTTTTAGTCATGTTGATTAATTTTGCAATGTCAAAATTAGCTAATTTTCGCATGTCAGCGAACCCTTCTTTTCCTACCTTTGCCAATCCTCCAAGGTTTGGCAAAGGTAAGGGGGAATGGGCCCTATACGCAAACCTATTTCATGCGTTTATTGATTATTTTTTAACCACTCGCATATTAGTCAAACGAAATCCCACCGGAAGTGCCAGCATCGTCACGGCCATCGGGATGCCAAAAAGCCCATGGAAAAGAACTGAAAGTACAACCAAATATATTGGATACGTAAACAGCAATACCCCAAATAGCACCGAATCATAAAAAACGGTTCCCGCCGTACGACTCCACACATAATCGCTGACTAAGCGAAAAAAAGGCAAGTTTAAGTAGTAAAACAGCCCTTTTCGAAGGACCACTACCTCATCAGGCACGCGAACCAAACGAACCATTTGCTCCCGAACCGCCGCATTAAAATCCAAACGATGCCGCGCATGATCAAAAACCGCTTGCTCCGAAAACGACTCAATTGCCACATGAATCACTTTCCCGAATGCCCTAAAGTCCGAATACCCTAATCCCACCACATGTACCATGGGCTGAATGCCCGCGGCTTGGGCCGACTCCAATATTCGGGTTGCCCCTTTTTTGAAGGGTTGAATTTCGTGGGTTAATAAACAGATCCCCTCAATAAATATCAATAAACCATCGCCCCGACGAAGCACTTCGACCGATTCCTGAAATGTACCCTCATTTAAATGTAAATGCTCACGCCCCTCTCGTGCCCGATGAATCGGGATCATCCCGATCGATCGTAATAAAAATCCATAAAGTGGTTTTCGAAACACGTCCCCGCGAGCCAAAAAATGAAGCTTCCGCGGATAATATGCACCCAAAATCACAGCATCTAAAAATGAATCGGGATGATTAGCTACGATCAGCAGGGTTCCCCGAGCCGCCATCAACTCCGCACCCTCAATCCGAACCCGCGGACAGAAAATCCACAAAGCAAGACGTGCCACGAATTTTAGGATAGCAATCAAATTTTAACTTATTTTCCAGCAAGGTTCAAAATTTTCCGCATGCAAGCAAGTTTTCTATCCCTCGTCCTTTTGCCCTTAGCCATCGCCATAATTATGATTGGCCTAGGTCTATCGCTCACATTAGCCGATTTCAAGCGAATTTTTGTTTATCCGAAAGCGATGATCGTTGGCCTAATTACCCAAATGATCGTCCTGCCCGCATTCTGTTTTGGGATTGCCCTTGTAACAAATCTCCCTCCAGAACTAGCCGTGGGACTCATGCTTTTAGCCGCAGCACCCGGTGGGCCATCCGCGAATCTTTATAGCCACATGGCTAATGGCGACGTGGCACTAAACGTCTCACTCACCGCACTCAATAGTCTTTTATCCATCATCTCCATCGGAGTAATCGTTAATTTTTCGATGGCCTATTTCATGCAAGCAGACGCCTATGTTCCGCTTCAATTCCAAAAATTACTCGAAGTTTTTATCCTCATCGTCACGCCCATTGGCATCGGTATGGCCCTAAAATTTTATTTCCCTGCAAGGGCACTGCAAGCTGAAAAGTATGTAAAAATGGCCTCTGGGGCGTTTTTGGCACTACTAATCATCTTAGCCGGCCTCAAAGAAATCGATCATTTATGGGAAGATTTTGGGATTGTAGGAGGAGCCGCGCTACTCTTTAACCTAGGCTGTCTTGGTATCGGATATGGCCTCCCACTCCTGTTCAAACTCCCGCCAAAGCAAGCCATCGCCATCTCCATGGAAGTGGGAATTCACAATGGTTCTCTCGCGATTTACATCGCCCTCAGCATTTTACACAACGGGACCATGACCATCCCCGCCGTCGTTTATAGCCTCATCATGTTTATTACAGCGGCGATTTTTGCGTTTTGGTCGCAAAAGCGCATTGCCAATTGACCTTTTTGTAAGTTTGTGGCCATGAAAAATTTCCTATTCCTATTTGTTTGCACCTGCTTCCTATTCCCTGCATTAGGCCAAAAAGCTCCACTGCCCGTCGAAGTGATGGCTGGTAATAATCGCGCCAACCTACTTATTATCATCAATCGGCCTATCGACGCAGCTGGGAAATTCAATTTTTTCAATGTGACGGTGGGTGCTGCCGACTATCAAAATACGCCATCCGAAACCGAGATGGTGCTCAATAATTCAATCACCTATGGCCTTGGAAAAGGGTTTTATGCTGCATCAGGGTTACAATGGCATTATAAATTAGGGTTTGTGCCAACTGTCGGTTTTCAGTTTCTGAAGGCCAGTCCAGATTACCTAATCGTGATTTTTCCTACGTATAATTTCAAACCCGGACCTGCCCTAGAAACTGTGGCGCTCGCAGAATACAAACCAAAATTATCCGATAAATTACGGTTGTATACCCGCTTGCAAGGTTTATTCGTACAAGATATTAAAAATGATGTCCATGCGCGAAGCGGAACAAGCCTCCGAGTAGGACTGACGTTTGATAAATTTACCCTTGGGCTAGGTTCTAACTTTGACGCCTATGGGCCAAAGAAATCCGAAAAATCAAATCACGGATTATTCTTTCAAATGCGCTTATGATCCAAAAACTTGCACAACAATTAGCTGAAATGGAATCCATGATTCCGATGGCAGAAACCCAAAATTCGGGCATTTCCCATGCGTCTGCTGGCTGGCATCTCGCCCACAATATCTTAGTCATTAACCAAGTCACTTCAGCAATAGCGAAATCAGACCCGGTAAATTATAAGCCAAGATTTTCTTGGACCAAATTCATTATTTTCCTCACTAAAAATATTCCTCGTGGAAAAGCAAAAGCTCCTAAAGCTGTTGAGCCTACTCCAGATATGGATCTGCAAGAAGCGCTAGAACGGGCAAGTTTGGCCATCATTAATCTCATGAGCGTAGCGCCAAATCAGTTTTTCCCACACCCATATTTTGGTGATTTAAATCGTGACAAAACCATCAAATTTTTGTGGATTCATACTGAACATCACTTGAAAATCGTTCGGGATTTGCTGAAAAAATAAAAACGCTATCCGAATTTCAGACAGCGTTTTTTAGACTATACTTCATCAACAAACTAAATAACACTTTAAAGTAAAAATAAAAGTCTATCAATCCAATAGATTTTTTCGTTCCTCTATTAATTTATCCAGTTTTGAACGAATTTCGGGGGTCAACTCACCTACCAATCGTCGCGTCTCTAGCCCGATCGGAAATCCCATATTAGCCAATACGTATTTGGCACTTATCGGATATACATCGTGCATCAGCTGCATATGTTTACACATAAATTTTTGGATGTGATTTCCCTGTTCAGGTGCGCGACATAATTCGACAATGAGATCTGGGAAAAAATTACCTTGTATGCACGAGAGGCCCATGGAACCCGCTTGCAACGAGGCCGTCGCATGTTCTATATACGCATCATATAATCCAAAAACATGTCCTTTCCCCGCATTTATTTTCGCTTGAACATCCGTGAGCGAAAGCGAGGTATCCTTGTGATAACACAGGCGGCCTGTCGCCAATAAATCCTCCAAAACCGGCAAGCTAATCAAGCGTTTGTATGGTACCGGACATTCATATATGCCAAATGGAATTCCAGGAGTTAAGGCCAACCAGGCATGGACACGGGCTAAAAATTCCGCATCGGACTCCTCGGCAGAAACAAATTGATTATTTAAAATGATCACGGCATCCACGCCCAGCGCATATACCTGCTTCGAAAATTCAGCCATCTCCTCAATACTACCACCCAGTGTTCCTGTGGCGACAACAGGTACCCGGCCTGCCGCTTGTTTTACTACCGTATCGATGACCAATAAGCGTTCTGCTGAACTTAGTTCATACATCTCGCTCGACAAGCAATTGGCAAAAAGCCCTACGGCTCCATTGTCGAGATAAAACTCAGTCAATTGCCGCAAACAAGGAACATTTACTGCCATTTCGGGCGTAAATGGCGTTAGCATCACAGGTATAAATCCTTTTGGAATATTCATCTTTTTTTCAACCAAAATTGTACGAAAACACCTAAGCCTACGATGGTACATGTGCCCACGACTACCGTTAATTTGGCATCGAGTGGACTTTGAAAATCGGCAGGAAGCAGTTCTTTAAATGACATCCAAGCAATCACCAAAACCCCGCCTATTGCCGCTATTTTAGCTGCGGTATTGGATACATGTTTGGCTAAAAAGCCGAGTAAAAATATGCCCAGCATACCGCCAGCAAAGATGCCCGACAATTTCCACCAAACATCCAACAAGCTTTTCACGCCAATCATGCTAATACCAAAAACAATGCCTAAGCATCCCATGACCACCGTGGAAATGAGTAACACACGCAACTGTTTTTGTGGTGCCAAATCTGGCCGAACATAACGCAAGTAAATATCCTTCAAAAATACGGTCGCGGAGCTGTTCATCCCTGAACTCATTGTACTCATTCCGGCAGACAAAAGTGCGGCAAGCAACAGCCCAAGTAGGCCTTTTGGAATTTGGGTTTTCATGAAATAAGGCAATACCCGATCGGCGTAGTCGGTGACTTTCAGCGTCTCAATACCCATATTTTTTTCCAAAGCCACCTGCTGTTTTAGCTCCAAAATGAGCGCTGGATTTATGTCGTAGTAGGCGTATAATGCGGTGCCGATAAAGAAAAACAAAAATGAAACAGGGATGTAATACAATACGCAAAGCCAAATGCTTTTGGCCGCATCCTGAGTATTCTTAGCAGTATGGTAACGCTGAATGTAGTTTTGGTCTATACCGAAATTGGTCAAATTAATGAAAAATCCATAGCTCAAAATCACCCAGAATGAACTCGTTGTTACGTCTGGTGAGAAGCTCCCCAAACTGAATTTCGTATCGCGTTGCCCAATCGCAAGCACATCAGAAAAACTTATTTGACTCGTAATGATAGCTAGAATTAAAAGCGCCCCTAAAGTTTTTAAAATCGCCTGAATTACTTCGGTCCAAATTACCGCTTCCATGCCGCCCAAAACCGTATAACAAATAATGACCAAGCCCGAAACCAAAATAATGCCCTCCATCTGAATGCCTGTTAGTGCGTTAATTGTCAGCGCGAGGCCATAGAAAATGGTTCCCATGCGGGCCAACTGCGTCATGATAAAACACACCATCGCATACGTCCGGGCCCAAGCCCCGAAACGTTCCTCTAGATGCGAATAGGCACTAATCGCCTCTCCATTTCGGTAAAATGGAACGAAAAGTTTGGTGGCTACAATGGCGGCTAAGGGGATCGAAAGACTAAATACGAAGGGACTCCAGTTGCTTCCAAACGATTTTCCCGGGTCGCCCAGAAAGGTAATCGCACTCAAAAATGTGGCATAAAAGCTTAATCCGAGGGCCCAACCAGGAATCTGGCCAGAAGCCGTCGTAAATTGTTCTGAACTTTTGTTTTTTCGTGAGAAATATATCCCCACCCCAATCATGCTGAGGAGGTAAATTCCAATAATCGCAAGGTCCAGATTTGACATTTTATAAGGTCATGATGACGTGCTTAATTTTCTTTCTTTTCCACGTATAGGTGATGTGGACCTTACCGTCAGAAGCTTCAATAACGACTGGATAGGAGAATTCGCCACCCGGCTCATTTTCCAAAACTGCGATATCTTTCCAGGTTTGTCCATCCGAGGAAATCGCCACATTTAGCGGGCTGCGGCCTTTTTTCGTGTTGTTATAGACGATGATATGTCGGCCATCGCGTAAGGTTACTGCATCGATTCCCGAGTTTGGATTGGGCAGGGTGGTTGGCGCTAAGGCCGACCAGCTTTTGCCGTTGTCATCCGAGGTGCTTTGGAGGATGAAGTCATTTTCGGACCTGCAAACTAGCTGAAGTTTGCCGTTTGGCAATTTCAAAATACTTGGTTGGATGGCGGAAGTCGTAACGCCATCATTTAATGCGGCTGTGCGCGACCACGTTTTCCCGCCGTCTTTGGTGAATTCCATGTGTATACGCCAGTTATTATCCTCAGAACTTGAAGGACATAATAGGGTGCCATCGGCTAATAATTCTGGTTTATTTTTGATTGGGCCAAAGATGTCTTTGGGCAGGCGTTCAGCTGCCGACCAGCTTTTCCCGCCATCCGTTGACCGCTTTAACATGCCCCACCATGCGTCTGGCGCGGGGCCGTCTTTGTAAAACAAAATGAGTTCTTTGCCCGGCATTTGGAATAATACAGGGTTCCAAAGTGGATAGCGTTTCCCGTTCCCCTGTATGCCGTTTGCGACTTCTACCGGTTTTGTCCACGTGCCATTTCGAAAATAACTAAACCAAATGCCCACATCGGGATGGCGCTCATGTGTGCCACCAAACCAGGCAGCAGCAATTCCATCAGGTGTTTCCACGAGTGTAGATGCATGGCTAGAAGGGAAGGGTGCGTTTTCGTAAATGAAGCCGGCTTGTTCGATTTTTTGGGCGTAAACACGCGGCAAAGCCATGCCCAGCAGGCAGAGTAGTACTAGTTTTTTCATAGGTTTAGCAAGTCCTCGCACGGTATTGTCAATCGGCAGAGGCATAACAAAGCTAAATGGAAAAAAATAAAATCAAATAGCTTGGCCTAAAAATATCAACTAGGAAATCTCAATCCCGATGTCGCTCAATAAACCTGCCAAACCATCCTGTGAAAATTTGGCTTTTTTTAATCGATTCAATGCCGGGGAAATGGTATAATTAATTGCCGAACGGAAGTCGGCCTTCTCCAATACCGTCCGATCAAACAGCGCTCCAGCTAAATCACATGCGTCGAAATTCGCTTCAGAAAAATCGGCTTCGGTAAAGTCCACTTCGTGGAGGATGCAGTTCTGGAAGCTTGTTTTTTTACTCTTCGTTTGATAAAAAGAAGATAAGTTCAAGACACATTGGGTGAATTGGTATTCCAATAAAAATGGGTTGCATGCTTCAAAATGGAGTCCTTGCATTTTGCATCCTTCAAATGTCACCTGCTGCAAAGAAGTACCGCTGAGCTTGGCCAAAGACAGATTGCAGTCCTCAAACCGACAATCCACAAACTGGAAATTCTTTAAATCGGCACCTTCCAGATTGCACGAACGGAAAGTGCAATGTTCATATTCACCATAGGCAAGCGAAGTGCATTTTTCGAAAATTTGGTCGGCGATATACGGTTTCTCCATGCGACAAAAATACTAAAATTCAGGGGAGGCCGTGGTTTGATTCTCAAAAAAAACACGCATTTTTACAAAAAACCAACGACTATGAAAATCAACATGTTGCTCTTGGCCCTAGTGGTCAGCTTGCCTACTTTGGCGCAAAAATTATACACCTATCCGATTGGTGTTCAGGCATATACCTTTCGAAAGCACTTCCCAACGAGCACGGAAAAAACGTTAGACATCATCAAAAACATGGGAATTACGGAGCTGGAAGGTGGTGCGACTAAAGGCTATACCCCAGAACAATTCAAGCAATTATGTGCGGATCGTGGCATCAGCATTCCATCTACAGGAGTAGATTATAATGAACTTGCGAACCCACAAGCAGCGGTAGAACGTGCCAAAATCCTGGGGTCAAAATTTGTTATGTGTGCGTGGATTCCGCATAAAGGCACCGACTTCACCTTGGAGGATGCGCAAAAGGCGGTAGCGCTTTTTAATTCAGCGGGAAAAGTGTTCAAGGAGAATGGCATTACGTTTTGCTACCATGATCACGGTTATGAGTTTCATGCTTATGAGGATGGGACTTTGATGGATTACATCATCAAAAACACAAATCCGGAGTATGTTTCTTTTGAAATGGATGTGCTTTGGACGATGCATGGCGGTGGCGCGGATATGCCGGTGAAATTATTGAAAAAATATCCAAACCGCTGGAAATTAATGCACGTAAAAGATTTGCGTAAAGGGGTGGTAGGGAATTTGACTGGTGGTACACCTGCAGAAAATGATGTTCCGGTAGGAACAGGTCAGGGGAATTGGAAAGCCATTATCAAATTGGCCAAGAAAAATGGCATCGAGCATTGCTTTATTGAGGATGAAAGTGAGAAAGAATTGGAATATGTTCCGATGAGCATCCAGTATTTGAAAAGCTTATAATAAATTCTTTATTTTTGACGGGTGGACTCATAGCACATGGGCCACCCTTTTTTTATGAAAAAAATCGTCCTTTTTTGCCTACTGGCTTATTCCACATTCGCGCAGGAACAGCATCGCCCGCGCCTTCATTTTACTCCGCCGAGTATGTGGATGAATGATCCCAATGGCTTGTTCTATGAAAATGGGACGTATCACTTGTATTATCAACACTATCCCCAAGGTACCGTTTGGGGGCCTATGCATTGGGGGCACGCGACAAGCACGGATTTGTTGCGATGGAAACACCAGCCGATTGCTTTGTATCCGGATTCACTTGGATTGATTTTTTCGGGTTCTGCTGTGGTTGACCGTCAAAATACGGCTGGTTTTGGCAAAGATGCTGTTGTGGCTATTTTCACATCGCACAACATGGAATGGGAAAAAGCGGGACGTATTGATCGCGAAAATCAAAGCATTGCCTTTAGTAACGATCATGGATATGTGTGGACTAAATATGCCGGGAATCCTGTGTTGAAAAATCCCGGAATTGCAGATTTTCGAGATCCGAATGTGTCATGGTATGCTCCAGGGAATAAGTGGATTATGGCTTTGGCAACGCAAGACCGCGAGACATTTTATTCATCGAAGGACTTGAAAACCTGGACGCGGGAAAGTGATTTTGGGGCAGGTTTTGGTGCGCACGGCGGCGTTTGGGAGTGTCCAGATTTATTTTCGATGGAAGTAGACGGTAAGGAAAAATGGGTTTTGTTGGTGAGCATAAACCCGGGTGCCCCGAACGGCGGTTCGGGTACACAGTATTTTGTGGGGGATTTTGATGGGCATCAGTTTGTGCCACAGGATGAGGAAACGCGCTGGATTGATTTTGGTCGGGATAATTATGCGGGTGTGACTTTTCATGAAACGGGTAAGCGGAGAGTTTTTTTAGGTTGGATGTCAAACTGGGATTATGCCACGGTCGTGCCTACGAAGTCATGGCGCAGTGCCAATACCTTGCCGCGTGATTTGGCCTTAAAAAATATCAATGGAAAATATTTTATCAGCTCGACGCCCATCGATTTACCAGTAGAGTCTGCGATAAAGTTAGCCGCGGGGAAATCAATGAAAGCTTCTTCCGCCTTGTTGCGTATTTCCGCAAAGGGGCAAGCGGTTCAGGATTTTTCCATCGTTCTAGCGAATGCCAAAGGTGAGCAGGTAACCATGGGATACGAAAAATCAACTAATCGTTATTTTGTAGACCGTAGGCAGTCTGGAGATTTTTCATTCAGTTCGAAGTTTTCGAGTCGCGATTATGCGCCTAGAATCAGCCAATCGGCTACTATAGATTTTCAAGTGATCACGGATGTGGCGTCTGCGGAAATGTTTGCGGATGGTGGGCTAACGGCTATGACGACGATTTATTTCCCTACAGAGGAATTTAAGGTTGTTTCGGCGAAGGGAATTTCGGTGGATGTAGAGACGGTAAAGCCTATTTTGTAGGCCAGTTTTTTATCAGTTTTTAGGCTGGAAAAGTCACTTCTCCCCCCTACCTTTGCCAAACCTTGGAGGATTGGCAAAGGTAAGGTTTAACACCTTTTTCCACGTATCTAAACGGCCATCGATCGACGAAGGATCATACACAAGCCCTAACATCTGAGCCACAAGCGGATAAATATCCACATTTTCAAACGGCGGAATCCGCTTCCCTATTTTGAGTGCCGGACCCCAAGCCTGAAAACTCGCTTGCATCTCGGGTAGTCGCGTATCAAAACCATGTTTCCCTTGATTAGTTGGATAGCGACTTAAGTTGAAAACACGCGGAAGTTTAGGCACGAGCAAGATGGCGCCTAAGCGATTGTAACGATCATCCGTTGGGCGGAAATGCCAATGTTCCGGCGTCTCCGACATTAGATAGGTATCAAAATTTTGATTTTTTTTCAATGCTTCATAGGTGGAAGTGATGCGCGAAGGGTCTTTGGCATGGACCTGCAATAAGGCATCCCCTGAGGGAACGCGAAAGGCCGCCGTATCTATCTCAGCCGGAAGACCCATGGTATTTTTATTGTCGACCGTCAGCATCCCATGATCCGAAACAAACACATAATTGATCGGTAATTTTAGTGGATCTAAAGCCGCTTGCAAATCACGAATGGCCTGATCTACAAATTGCACTGATTTCTTAACGCGTGGATCTTCCGGCCCAAATGCATGCGCATCATGGTCTACTTCAGGCAAATAAAACGTGATGAAATGTGGTCGTTTTGTTTCGGGAAGACTTAGCCAGTCCTTTACCGATTGGATACGTTGCTCAATCGGGGTGACCTCATTGTAGACATAATAATAGCTCGGGCGCACCCCTTGAATGTCGGCTTCGGATGCTACCCAAAAATTACTCGCGGCGAGCATACCTTGTTTTTCTGCCAAAACCCACAATGGAGTACCGCCATACCATTTCCCCTCACTCACCATTTTCTTATTCCCCATACTGTATTCTTGCCGTGACGTCGGGTCATAATACCGATTATTTACAAGCCCATGATGCGCCGGATATAATCCTGTCACAAGCGTGTAGTGATTTGGAAATGTCAACGTAGGATATGAAGGAATCATCGATGGGGCAAAAACCCCCAAAGACCGCTTGGACTTTAAAAACTCGGCATCATATTTATCCGCAAAATCTGAACGAAATCCATCCGCTGAAATTAAAATTACATACGGTTTTGACAGCTGATCTGGCGCGTTCACTCGCCCTTCGACCCGATGTTGCGTGGTGTCTTGAGCGAATGTGTGGAGGGATAATAGGAGGAAACTAGCGAGCCAACTTAATAATTTGGTCATGTCCGTTTATCTGAAGATGAAGTATGTAACGTCCGGCGGGCAGGTCAGTCAAATTAACTTGACTCAACTTTCCAGGTGATTTAATTTCACGCAGTAATCGCCCGTTGAAATCATAGATTTTTAGATTTTCAAAGGCGTCATCAGGGAGCTCATTGATGCCCAAAGGGGGCAATACATTTACCTGATAGTTTGTTTGAAAGCAATTTTGAGGGTCTTTAACGGTGAATTTTTGGGTCTCTATCGGGTTCTTCTGGATAACCCGCGTTTTTTCCCCTGTATTCCAAATATATTCGCCTTGCCATGGAGCAGTTAAGCTCACCAAACCTTGGTAGTTTACTGTGACTGCGGCAGGATCGGTCACGTTTAAATCTTTGAAAATGGTAAATTGATCCGTGATAGCTCCATTCTCCGTTAGGAATTTGGCATCGAGCCGTCCGCCCTCAATTTCAAAAATCATGGATCCCCCGATGCCCGGTTGGCTCGTCTCCATCACCGGATGTGGCGCATTGGCACGCATGGCACCCGTAGCTCCACCTACTCCATTTACTACGTAAATAACGCCATTAGAGGCTTGATTGGTCGTAAATAGGTATGGACACGAGTTGGCCGTTGCATTATATTTCCCGGAACTTGTCTGCGTAAAATGAACAGCGGGATTAAATTCGGAAGCAACTCCAGTAAACCCTTTGATTGGCTTTGAGCGCTCATACACGTGGCTATGGCCATTTAAAACGACATCTACACCATATTTTTCCAGTATTGGAGTGACAACTAATCGCGGTTGTGTTAGGTTTGCCCACACATCTGAATCATAGGTGCCTTTCGTATAGGGAGGATGGTGGAAATAGACAATCTTCCAGCGTTGCTTGGTGTTTTGCAGATCTTTGATTAGCCATTCTAGTTGCTCAGAACCTGGATCCGTGAGTAATTTCCCATCGCGTCCCCGGGCAAAAGAATCGAGACTAATGAAGTGAGTACTCCCGTAGTCAAATGAATAGTATGCCTCAGACCCAGATGGAATTCCGCCTAATTCCCCTTTTGCTGGCAGGTTAAATATTTGATAATAGCCCATGTCGGGGAGGTCCTGTACATGTGGATATCCACCGTAATCATGATTGCCAATGCCCATAAAAAGGGCACTTTGGCGCATAAAAGTTCCTTTTTGATACACATCAAAGAAGTTGCTTTGGAAGCCGCCATCTGCACCACCGTTGTAGGTATTGTCGCCTACGGTCATTAGGAAATTCGTATAGTTGGCACCATTATATTTTAAAAAGGCTTCATACACGCGCTCTTGGACCACTCCGGGGAACATATCCCCTAAGGACCAAAAACGAAATTTTTCAGAAGAACCTACGGCTGGAGCCGTTTTAAAGAAGTACGTGGAATCGCCTAGTGTATTCGTGCCGGTTCTAACTCGATAATAATAGGTTCTGCTCGCTGTGAGGGAGTCGATCAGAATGGTGTGTTCTGTACTTGCGGTCCCCGTTTTTTTTGTTCGATTGAATGTTTTAGCATCCGTACCAATGCCTACTTCCGCATTCACGGGGCCGTCGGTTCGAAAGCGAATCGTCATCGTGGAGGGCCCCGCCATTTGTAAATAGGGCCCGCGAATGACTTTTTGTCCCCAGGCATGTGAGGTTAAAGTCAACAACAAGCAAACGATGATACTATGTTTCATTTTAGAGTTTGTCAGAAGTAGTGTAAAAGTACTGAATGATGGAATAGCTTGGATAAGCCACTTCGAATAAATTTACAAGTTCGAATATGGTTTGTTGTGGGATAGCCTAATTCAGATCTCAATTGGCAGGCTAAGTCTCACCTACCGGGAATCATACTAAGTCTAATCTATATGTTTAAAATTGCTTAATCCGCCTTTACACCAACTTTACATCAAAAATAGCGTATAATTTTTTTGCCATATCGTTTATTAAGTGGTAATTATCAACCACTTACTAGATATTATCGCTAACAACCTGATTATTATCACTTTGTTTTCATTTTTATTTTATAATTTAGCGACCTACTCTTAAACAATATTTTATGAAGCGATTTAAAATAGGGCAAGTACTATCTTGTTTCTTGCTAATCCTTGGCCTTTTTAGTGGGCAAAATGGTTTTGCACAAGGCAAAATCTTATTCGATGGCAAGTTCATCTCAGTTCCTGGTTCTGAATTCCATGCCTATGGTGGGGTTGGAAATCGAAATTACACTTTTAGATTCAACAGTGCCAATGCTATGACATTTGCAACGGCACCTTCGCCTAATCTTGATGTGTTAGATATTGTCTCTGCTTCGAGTGGAGCTCCAGACACATTAACGATTGTTGATCGCTATGGCGCACAATTTGATTTTAAATCGCTAGAATTTGTTCCAAAGAATAGTGCTGGATTTGGTACCGTTTTACAATTTACGGCTTTCAGAGCCGGCGTTCAAGTAGCTCAAGTATCCATTGCAGATATTGCTTCGGGCTCATTAACCAAATATCCTAACCCAGATAGTCCATCTGAAACGTTCAGCAATGCGTTTAAGAATGTTGATCGCGTCATTATTACCATTCCTTCGGGTGCGCGATTTAACCATCGTTTTGATAACGTCGTTTTTGATACGGATTATGATGGCGATGGTGTGATGTTCACACAAGAGGTAATCGATGGAACTAACGTTAACAGTGGTTGTGATTTTAAGTTAAGTTCTCAAAATATATCACTGGTAAGCGATGCTTGGAAAGCAGAAGACTGTGATCGGGATGGTATTTCTAACTTATTAGAGACTAACGGAGGGACAAACAATGCAGATTTCGATTTTGATGGGGTCTTAAATATGTTCGATATTGATTCAGATCAAGATGGCATCAACGATAGTTTTGAAAAGGCAGTTGATTCGGATCGCGATGGGGATGCGGATTATTTAGATTTAGATTCAGATAATGATGGAATTACAGACATTCGCGAGAAAGTAGGCGATATGGATGGTGATGGAGTCCCTAATTATAGAGACTTAGATTCAGATGGTGACGGTATTTTTGACGTTATCGAAGGAATGGAAAATTTCCGCGCAAGTTTTGACCGAAACGGAGATGGTCTTTTGGATGGAGCTACTTCAGATGCTAATGCCAATGGACTAGGCGATGGAATTGACCCACGTGCAGGTGGTTTACCTTTTGGTGTGCCAGATACAGATCGCGATGGACAGCCAGATTACTTAGACCGTGATGCAGATGGCGACGGTATTTTAGATTCAGTGGAAGGAGCAGGAGATCCGGATGGTGATAATATTGCCAACTATCGTGATTTGGATGCTGATGGAGACTGGGTTGCTGATGGGTATGAAGGAACAAATGATAACGATGGCGACCGTGTGCCAAATTACTTAGACGCGGACTCCGATGGAGATGGTATTGTAGATTCGTGGGAGGGAGCTGACAAATGTGCTGCTTGTAATACCCTACAAGATGCCAATGCGGATGGTTTTGATGACCGGAAGCAATTCAATTCTCCTGCACCAATCGATACAGATAAAGATGGTACACCAGATTTCTTGGATTTAGATTCAGATGCCGACTGTATTCCAGATGCGATTGAATCAGGTCGCGATGGAGATAAAGATGGCATTGCTAACTTCCGTGATTTGGATTCGGATGGTGACACCATTCCAGATGCTGTGGAGGCCGTTACATGTGGAACTCCAGTTAACACAGATAATGATGGTTCAGAAATAGGTGCTGATTATGAAGATTTAGATTCTGATGGTGATGGAATCTCAGATGCGATTGAAGCAGGTGCTGATCCTACGAAGCCAGTGGATACAGATGGAGATGATTCGCCAGATTACCGTGATTTGGATTCAGATGGAGATAAAATTCCAGATGCATTTGAAGCAGGTAAAGACGCAACAAAGCCATTAGATTCGGATGGAGATGGCATTTTTGACTTCCGTGATAAGGATTCAGATAATGATACGGTGCCAGATGCAGTAGAAGCAGGTCCCGATCCGACAAAACCTGTTGATACAGACAATGACGGTGATCCAGATTACCGTGACATTGATATTGACAATGATGGTATCCCTGATTCAATTGAGGCGGGAGCTAATCCTCAAAATCCGGTAGATACAGATAAAGATGGCACCCCAGATACGAAAGATTTAGATTCAGATAATGATGGCATCTCTGATGCGGTTGAAGCCGGAAAAGATGCGAAGGCTCCAGTTGATACAGATGCTGATGGAATCTTCGATTTCCGCGATTTGGATTCAGATGGTGATAGTATTTCCGATACGATCGAGGCTGGTAGAGATGCCGTGAACCCAGTGGATACAGATAAGGATGGCGTTGCCGACTTCCGTGATTTGGATTCAGATGGCGATGGCTTGACGGATAGAATTGAAGTAGGGACTGATCCAACAAAACCTGCTGATGCAGATGCGGATGGAATCTTTGATTTCCGCGAATTAGATTCAGATAATGATACAATTCCAGATGCTGTTGAAGCAATCACATTAACGAAGCCAGTTGACACGGATGGAGATGGCCTTGCGGATTACCGTGATACAGATTCGGATGGCGATGGTATTCCAGACTCGATTGAGGCTGGTAAAGATGGTAAAAATCCAGTTGACACAGACGTAGACAGAACACCAGATTACCGTGATTTGGATTCAGATAACGATAGCTACACAGATAAATTAGAGGCTGGAAACGATCCAAAATCACCTTTAGATACGGACAAAGATGGTATTTTTGACTTCCGGGATGTTGACGCGGATAATGATGGCACGTCAGATTTAAATGAAGACAACATTAACCTAGGTGGTTTAGCAGATTGCGATGGCGATGGTATTCCAAACCGTATAGATGCGGATGCATGTCCTGTGTTTGCACCTCAAGGAATTTCACCTAACGGCGATGGTAGAAATGATTTCTTAATCATTCCTGGTTTATTAGCGACACCTCCACCATATACCTTGTATGTGTACAACCGTATGGGTAATTTGGTTTACGAGAAAGAAAACTATTTAAATGATTGGAACGGTGGTGATCTACCAGATGGTACCTATTACTATATTATCGATTACAAAGGCCGTAAAACGAATTTGAAATCGTATTTATACATCAACCGTTTAGATAAATAATTTGACGTTTTATCACGCAAATCAAAAGCAACACAGACATGAAAAACAACATAGATTTTAAACAGAGAGTAGATCAATTCAAGTGGAGCAAGGGCCTTGTGGCTCTTGTATCCCTGCTTGTATTGGCAGCAACAACTACGTATGGCCAGCTGGAAGCAGGTTATTCGATGTACCGTTTCAACCCACAAGTTCTTTCACCGGCACATTCAGGAAGCACTGCCACGAGTGATGTGACCTTGATGAATCGCCAACAATGGCTTGGCATCGAAGGAGCACCGAAGACCTACGTGTTTTCAGGAAACTTCAAGTACGGCGCGCAAAGCGGACTAGGCGTGAATGCCATGCTAGACCAAGCAGGCCCGATGAAGATCACGACCTTCAGTGCAGACTATGCCTACCACACCAAACTATCCGAAGAGTGGTCATTCTCAGGAGGTATCCGTGCGGGACTAGCGAATTTAGCCTTGAACTTTGATGAGACGAATTTAGTGCATCAAGGTGACCCAACCTTCGTGAATCGCTCCGCGATGAAATTCAATACCGGTTGGGGCTTAAAGATTGCTAAAGGAGACGGCTTCTTTGTGAGTGTATCACAACCTCGTTTATTGAAGTATGACTTAGGCAGCGGCTTTAAAGATGCAGCCTATTTCTACGGAATGGTGGGAACAAAGATTAAGGCGAACCAAAACGTAACAATCTACCCAAGTGCTTTAGTACGTACGGCATCAGGTGTACCTTTGAGCTGGGATGCGAACTTGTTAGTGAACTTGGCGGGGAGGTTTGACATTGGTGCCAACTACCGTAATCAAGACAGCTGGGGAATACGTGCAGGTATCCAAGGAACTAAGAATATCTATTTAGGCTATGTATTCGAGATGCCAACGTCCCAATTGAGCCGCGTGAGTGTGCAGTCGCATGAGATTGCGTTGCGTTACTCGTTCGGAAAGTAATATACAGTAGAGACGCGATACCTCGCGTCTATTTATATTAAGACGCAACGTATTGCGACTATACAAAACAAATGAGACGCGATCTATTCGCGTCTTTTTTTTGTTTTATGCGTGTAAACTATTGTTTATTAAGTGGTTATGGCAAGCCAGACCATTTATTAATTAGGATTTTTAGAATGATGGCTTTAATTTTAATCAATTAATCAGTTCTGAAAATATTTCACATGCATCTATTATACTCCCCTCACTTTAAAAAGTGCCTAATTTCTTTGTTAGGTAAAATGCTGTTTTCATTTTCTTGTTTCTTATTTTCCTTTCAAAGTATTGCCCAAATAAACTGGACTGCTCAAACTTCAGCAGCAGATAATACTTGGAATAGTGTAACGTATGGAAGTGGGTTATTTGTTGCTGTATCTACTGATGGAGGAGCTAATCGAGCAATGACCAGTCCAGATGGCATCACTTGGACTACTCAAATGTTAGATGTTGGTAGAGGCGTTACCTATGGGAATGGGGTATTCGTATCCTTAGGAGTAAACAAGGTTAGCACTAGCCCAGATGGAATTACCTGGACTTCTCAAACACCAGCTGGAAATAATGCCTGGCAAAGTGTAACCTATGGAAATGGATTATTTGTTGCTGTCGCTATAACAGGTACAGGAAATCGAGTCATGACAAGTCCTGATGGGATAACTTGGACTGCTCAAGTATCAGCTGCGGATAATGAGTGGCAAAGTGTAACCTATGGGGGGCCTACTGGGCAAGAGAGATTTGTAGCAGTCTCCACAAGCGGAATAGGAAATCGAGTCATGACAAGTCCTGATGGGATAACTTGGACTTCTCAAGTATCAGCTTCGAATAATGATTGGAGAAGTGTAATTTATAATAATGGATTATTTGTTGCTGTCTCTTCTACAGGAACAGGAGATCGTGTCATGACTAGCCCCGATGGGATTACTTGGACTGCTCGAACTTCATCTGCAGATAATGCTTGGTACGGCGTCTCGTATGGAAATGGGTTATTTGTTGCTGTCGCTCTCACGGGTACAGGTAATCGAGTAATGACTAGCCCAGATGGGATAACTTGGTCCACACGGACATCCGCTTTAGATAATCAATGGAGTGGGATTACTTATGGAAATAGTATTTTTGTAGCCATTTCGAGAAGCGGAGTCGGCAATAGAGTCATGACTTCAAGTCCTACTGTCAACAGGCTGATGATTGATCCCATCGCAAACCAAAATTATACGGGATCAGCTTTGTCTCCTTCGATTGTAGTCAAGGACGGCCCAACAATCTTGGCACTTGGTACTGATTATTCCGTAGCTTACTCTAATAATACAAATTCGGGGATTGCAACAGTTAGCATTACGGGTTTAGGCTTCTATTCAGGGACAAAGAATGCGACTTTCAACATTGTTGCCACTGTTCCCGCCACCCCCACTAGTGTTTCTGCTTCGATCACCAACCAAACTAGCGCTTTGGTTTCCTTCACAGCCCCTGCCAACAACGGCGGCTCAGCGATTACGGGCTACACGGTTACATCTTCTCCTGGAGGCCTGACGTCTAGTGGCACTTCAAGCCCAATCACGGTTTCGGGATTAAGCTTTAACACGAATTATACCTTCACAGTCACAGCGACCAACTCCCAAGGTACAGGAGCTGCTAGTACGGCTTCGAATGCAATTGTGATTGTTGACACGGACGGCGACGGTGTCACCGATACCCAGGAGTTAATCGACAACACAAACCCTTACGAACCTTGCGACTACGTGCCAGCTTCCCAGGTTAGAGCGAATGTCAGCGCTGCCTGGCTTGCTTGGGACTGCGACGGCGACGGCAGGCCAAACGGCGTAGACACCAACCCACTGAATTATGCCGTGGGCGGTATTGCTGGCGTAATTCCTACGATTGGCACGAGAGCCTATACGAACTTCTTTGCTGTAGCAGACAATGATAGCGATGGTATTCCAAACTCGATGGAATGCTTTGGCAGCTCAGCTACTTGTACTGATTTTGATGGGGACGGATTAGCGAATTACGTCGATACCGATTCAGATGGCGATGGCTTACTTGATTCGACGGAACGTAACGTAGATACGGATGGCGATGGCGATGCCAACTACCTAGATTTGGATACGGATAATGACGGGATTCTAGACAGAACCGAATTGCTGTATGACACAGATAACGACGGTATACCTAACCTACGTGATTTAGACTCCGACGGCGATGGAATTCCAGATACCAACGAGGCGACAGAAAACTTCCGCGGGGGTGTAGATTTGAATACGGACGGCCGTTTGGATGACATCACGGATACCAATGGAAATGGACTAGCGGATTTTTTGGAAAGAAAACCACTCGGCATTCCTGACACCGATAAAGACGGCACGCCAGATTACTTAGATCTAGATTCAGATGGCGACGGACTGGTTGACCGCACAGAAGGTGGCGGAGATTTGGATGGAGATAAGATTCCCAACTTCAGAGATCAAGATTCAGATAACGACTGGATTGCCGATGGCATTGAAGGCATCAATGATGCAGACAAAGATGGCATTCCCAATTACCGCGATACGGACTCAGACGGCGATGGCATTGTAGATTCCTGGGAGGGAGCTGATAAATGTGTGAGCTGTACGACACTTCAAGACGCAGATAACAACGGCTGGGATGATCGCAAGCAATACGCCAAAGACAACACAGCCATCGACACCGACCAAGACGGCACACCAGATTTCCTAGATGCAGACTCAGACAACGACACGATCGAAGACCGCATCGAGCTAGGAGCCGACATGGACGCAGATGACATGCCAAACTTTAGAGATACTGACTCGGATAACGATAAGATCCTAGACATCATCGAAACAGCAGTAGATACCGACAAAGACGGTACGGCCGACTTTGAAGACCTAGACTCAGATAACGACACGATACTCGATGCGATTGAAACGGATGTAGACACGGACAAAGATGGCGTGAGAGACTTTAGAGATGAAGACTCCGACAATGACAAGATCCTAGATAAGAACGAGAAGGCGATCGATACAGACGGCGATGGCAAGCTGAACTTCCAAGACACAGACTCCGATGGCGATGGTATCCCTGATGCCATCGAAACGGAAGTAGACTCGGACAAAGACGGGAAGTCAGACTACGTCGATACGGAATCAGACGGCGACGGCATCCCCGATGCAATCGAGGCAGGAGCTAACCCAGAAAAGCCACTCGACACGGACAAAGATGGCACGGCCAACTACCTTGACCTAGACTCAGACAATGACGGCATCACGGATCAAACCGAAGCTGGCAAGACTCCTGAATCTCCACTAGACACAGACGCAGACGGCACGCCGGATTACTTAGATCTAGACTCAGACAATGACAAGATCGATGATAAGACGGAGACGACTGTAGACACCGATAAAGACGGCAAACCAAACTACATCGATACGGACTCCGATAACGACGGCATCACGGATCTAGTCGAGACGACCATCGATACGGATAAAGATGGCATCCCGAACTACTTGGATCCAGACTCGGATGGTGATGGTATTGCAGATAAGTACGAAGGCACCAAAGACACAGACAACGACGGAAGACCTGACTACCTAGACCTAGATTCTGATAACGATGGGTACAGCGATGCCGATGAGCGTGGAATCACGAGCCTCGATCAAGCACCACTAGACACCGACAAAGATGGCCTAGCAGATTACGTAGATACGGATACAGATGGCGATGGAATCTTGGATAAGCTAGAAGACGACATCAACCTAGGTAATCTACCGGATTGCGATAAGGATGGCATCTCGAACCGTTTGGACAAAGACATCTGCGACTTGTTGAAACCAAGAGGTATCTCACCCAACGGCGATGGCAAGAATGATTACCTAATCATCCCGGGTATTTTGAGATTCGAGCCGAACCACTTGATGATTTATAACCGTTGGGGCACGCTAGTCTACGAAACCAACAACTACCAGAACAACTGGGCGGGTACGGACAACAAGGGAGTGGATCTTCCCGATGGCACCTATTATTACTTGATTGACTTCTTTGGTAAGCGGCCAGAAATTAGTACGTACGTATACATAAATCGAGCAGACTAAATGAAAAGCCCCGGAAGAAATTCTGGGGCTTTTTTCATTTTGTAGCGACGCGAAACTAACCGTCTTTTATTTCCTCAAAAACAAGATCGCCACAGGTTGTTTCACCTCAATATCCTCCTGCGTATCGCTTAATTCACCATCCTTAAAAGCAAATTTTTGGATGCGATTTTCCCCTTGACTCGCCACATAAACATAGCGTCCACTTGGATCAAACTGAAAGTTGCGAGGCATCTTTCCCACGAGTACCTCTTTGTGATCGCGTAATTCTCCAGAAGGTAAAACGGCCAATACCCGAATGGAATTTTGCGTTTTACGGTTGGAGGCCAACAACCATTTTCCGTCGGGTGACAGGTGCAAATCGGCACTAGCATGATTCGGATTCCCGGCACTTTGGTCTATCACAATCCGTTGCAGATGCGTAAACTCATTCGCATAAATTCGAAATACATCCACCGTCCCGCTCAATTCCCCAAGTACATAAGCAATATCCCCCGATGAATTAAATACCATGTGCCGCGGCCCCGTTCCTTTCGGCAATTCTACATCCTCATACTGTGTCGCCACAAGGCCATTGGATAGTAATGCATGCACGTGAATTTTGTCCGCCGCCAAATCCGTAACGACCAGTTGGGCCCCATCCGGCATGACCACCGCCATGTGCGCATGACTCGGTTTTGGATAGACGATATTTTGGCTGATGGGCTGAATCTGCCCAGCTTTCGTTTGAAAAACACTGAGGTTCCCACCCAGGTAATTGGCGACATAAACGGTTTGACTTGCCTCGCGAAATAAGACGAAGCAGGGGGCGTCGCCTTGTGTCAACTGTGTACTCAGACGTGAAAAAGTGCCTTTTTCTTGCTTGTAAGAGCTAATTGCGCCTTTCCCGTCTACTTCCTCGTGGACCGAGAATAGGTATTGGTGGTCCTTCGACAAGGCTTGAAACGAAGCTTGCGACTGCCCAACGGCGTGAACCGTTTTTCGGGTTTTAGGATCGATGATCTCGATGCCGGGATTTCCTTGGCGCGTATATGAGCCAACGAGCAGGTTGACAGCGGATGAATCTGGGGTTTGGTAACTCAGCATGGCCAAGGCGATATTTATTAAAATCATTTTTTTAGCTTTACCTGCAAATTAACCGATTTACCTATGCAAAACCGCGTCATCTCCCTAGATGTTTTTCGTGGCCTGACTGTGATGCTCATGACTTTGGTCAATAATCCTGGAGATTGGGGCCATATTTATGCGCCTTTTGAACATGCCAAATGGCATGGCTGCACGCTCACCGACCTTGTTTTTCCCTTCTTTTTGTTCATCGTAGGTGTCTCGATTGTACTCGCCAAACCCGACGGCGAACCCGTTCCAGTATCGAAATTAATCACGCGGACACTACGTATATTTTTGTTAGGATTTTTTCTCAGTTTCTTCAGTCGGATACATGTGGGAGATTTAGACGGAATCCCTTTGTTACTGATTCGCCTAGTTTTCACGGCACTCATCACCATCGCGCTCCTTGGAAAATACGCGG
The DNA here is from genome assembly GCF_042715545.1 of Aquirufa avitistagni. Lineage (NCBI taxonomy): Bacteria > Pseudomonadati > Bacteroidota > Cytophagia > Cytophagales > Flectobacillaceae > Aquirufa > Aquirufa avitistagni. Next base: position 522,289 of record NZ_JBBKXZ010000002.1, read on the forward strand.
CGAAAAATCAATTGATCGTGTCGATTGTCTTGGCGGTGATGATGTTTGGACTGGCGTTTAGTGGTCTGGAAGATTTTAAGTCGGTGCGTATTCCGGGGGTATTGCCGCGTATTGCGGTGGTTTATGCAATCGTGGGATTTGCCTATGGCCGTGTCAACTTGCCCAGCCTCGCGGTCATTTCAGCCGTTTTGCTTGTAGGGTATTGGGCCATCATGACCTTGATTCCAGTGCCTGGCGTGGGTCCGGCCAATTTAAACGAGGGAACTAATTTGGCGGCGTTTGTGGATAATTTAGTACTGCCCGGTCATTTATGGGCGGTGTCCAAAACCTGGGATCCTGAAGGAATTTTAAGTACCATTCCCTCTATCGCGACAGGCATCATCGGACTGATTGCAGGTACTCAGCTCCGAAAAACGCACCTTTTAGCCTTGGGAGGCCTTATTTTGTTAGTGATTGGTTTTAGTTGGGACCTGACATTCCCGATGAACAAAGCCTTGTGGACAAGTTCATTTGTTTGCGTCACTGCAGGCTGGGCTTTACTCAGTTTATCCGTTTTGCGCTACCTCGTGGATGAGAAAAACCAAACAACCTTCATCGCTCCCATTCTGTTATTTGGGATGCATCCGATGCTCGTGTTTTTCTTTTCGGGGATTATTCCGCGTGCATTGAATATGATTAAAATAGGCGATCAGGGAATTGTGGGTTGGATGTACCATCGAGCCATTGCGGGACACGTATCCAATCCATACGTTGCGTCGTTGATGGGAGCGGTGGTCTATTTGGTGATTTGGTATGCTATTTTGCGTGTGCTGACCTACGTAAAATGGACCGTTAAAGTGTAAACAAAAAAGGCGGGAACGCGTTAGGACAACATGAAACATTTTTCTTTAGCTGATTTGGCGAATTGGGATCGCTTTACGCGTGCAAATTTTGTGAACTCGCTTTCCGGGTTTAAAAGTGCGTCCTTGATTGCGTCGCAGGATAAAGACCAACATCTGAACCTCGCCATCTTTAGTAATATCGTGCACCTTGGGGCAGATCCTGCCTTGATCGCTTTCGTGAATCGTCCGCTGGAGGCCGCGCCGCATACCTTGCGTAACATCGAAGCGACTGGTTTTTATACGATCAATCACATTTCAGTAGACCAAATTTCCCAAGCACATCAGACCAGTGCCAAATACGCCAATGGCGTGAATGAATTTTCGGAGGTAGGTTTAGAGCCCATGTATCAGGCCGACTTTCCCGTGCCGTTCGTTGGTGGGAGTCCGGTGCAATACGCCATGAAATTGGAGCAAATTATTCCCATTGAGCTGAATAATACGTTTTTGGTGATTGGATCTTTGCAACATGCCTTTGTGGATCCGGCTTGTATGGATGCCGACGGGTTTTTGAATTTGGACGCGGCAGGCAGCGTGGCATCGTTGGGGTTATCGGCCTACTATGACATGAAATTGGTGCAAAAATTACCCTACGCACGCCCTGTGCTAAAATAATTAGCCTTATTTTAGGTGTTTCAAACCAAATGAAAACACCTATGAAAATCGATTTTATCCATAAAATCCAGCATATCGGTATTCCCGCGCACGACCTGGAAGTTTCCATTCCTTTCTACGAGCGTCTTGGTTTTGAAAATGTAATGGAATCTCCTTTCGAGTTTGACGGTGGTTTTGGCACCTGCGTGATGATGAAAAATCACGAGGTGATTGTTGAATTATACCAAATGCCCGAGAAGCAATTAGCAGAAATTAAGCAACGCAAAAATGGACATGTGGATCATTTTGCCATCGATGTCACTGATGTGGACCATGCGTTCGAAACGTTGAAAAAGGCTGGATTTGAAATCTTAGAGGCCACGCCTACTTATTTGCAATTCTGGAAAAACGGTACCCGTTTCTTTAATGTCAAAGGGCCATCCGGAGAAATCATTGAGTTCAATCAGATATTATAAAGACGCGAAGTATCAGTTTAGATGCTGGTCGTCAGATGTTAGACATCGGACGTGTGGCTACATGCTTACGCTTTAAAAAAAAGACGCGAAGTATCGCGTCTCTACAAGTACAGGTCCAATGTCTGACGTCTAACGTCCAACGTCTATTTAGTCCATTAACGCCCTCCCCTTCGTCTCCGGCAAGTAAATTACCCCCACGATTACCGTTATGGCTGCCAAAGCGATCGGATAAAAGATACCCGCAAAATTAGAATGCGTCACGGCGCCTAACCACGTTGCCACAAATGGCGCGCAGCCGCCAAACACCCCATTCGCGAAGTGATAGGGGATGGATAGGGAGGTGTACCGAATTTTGGTCGGGAATAATTCAACTAAAAATGCAGCAATAGGACCATAGGCCATGGCGGCAAACGTAACCAAGCAGGTACAAATAAATGCCAATTGTACTTTGCCCGTCATGGTTAGAAAATAGGCATCTCCTACGAGGGTTCCTTCTTGGTCGACGATGTCCGACATCCACGCGAATAGCGGATAGTAGAAAATGGCAGCTAGCGCCATACCGCCCAGCATCACCTTTTTCCGACCGATGCGATCCGACAGGCTTCCAAAATACACGAAAAGCGGAGTTCCGATGACAAGCGAAGCCGCAATGATGAGATTCGTTGTCGTGAAGTCCACCTTCAAAATTTTATTGATAAAGATCTGTGCGTAAAATTGGCCCGTATGCCAAACCACCCCTTGGCCCACAATGGCACCAAACATGGCCACCAACATCAGTCGGCGATTTTCTTTACTCGCAAACGCTTCCTTCAACGGGTTTTCAGATAAGCGACCCTCCGCTTTCAACTTCGAAAACAGGGGAGATTCGTGCATGTTCCGACGAATAAAATAGGAGACGATCACCAAAATTCCGGATAATGCGAAAGGCACCCGCCAGCCCCAATCCCTAAACACTGCATCTCCCATCAGGTTTTGCGAAACCAAAATCACAATGATGGATACGAAAAATCCAAGCGTTGCCGTTGTCTGAATGTAGGCTGTATATTTTCCACGCTCGGCATCTGGGGCATATTCAGCCACATACGTTGCCGCACCTCCATACTCACCACCCAATGCCAAACCCTGAATAATCCGCAGTAAAAGTAAAATGGCCGGAGCTACTAGGCCGATTTCTGAGTAAGAAGGAATGAACGCAATTGCGAAGGTGGATCCGCCCATGAGGAGTAATGTCAACAAAAACGTGTATTTCCGACCAATGCGATCACCTAGTCTACCAAAAATCACTCCACCAAATGGCCGAGCCACAAAGCCAGCTCCAAAAGCAGCCAGCGTTGAAATGAACGCGGCAGTTGGGTCTTCTTTAGGAAAAAAGGAAAGGGAGATGATGGCCGACAAGCTGCCGAAAATATAGAAATCATACCACTCAATCACGGTGCCCACAGAGGAGGCGATAATCACTTGCCAAAGCTTTTTAACTGGTATTTTATTATTATCAAAAATAGGCGCACTTTCTTGCATAAACGAAAATTTAAGTGGGACGTCGGCAGGGTGTCTGGCCGCTCGTCGCGACACAAAAAACAAAAAAATCTCGCGAAAATCCTATTCGCAAACTGATAAAACTATCCAAAAATTTGATAATTTGCCTCTTCCTAAACCTTATCTCTCTATGAAATTAAGTACGTTATGTTTGTGCACATTAATGAGCTTACCAGCTTTGGCACAATACACACCCTCTGAGGCGAATCTCCAAGAACGCCAAGCTTTCCAAGATCGTAAATACGGCATGTTTATCCACTGGGGTCTCTCTAGCATGCTCGGCGATGGCGAGTGGGTCATGAACAACAAAGGGATTTCAAAAAATGATTACGGTCGGCTGATGCCCGCCTTCGATCCAAGTAAATTCAACGCCGATACCTGGGTGAGTATCGCCAAAAATGCCGGGATGAAATACATCATTTTCATCACACGCCACCACGATAGTTTCTCCAACTGGGATACGAAACAATCCGAGTGGAAAATCACCAATACCCCTTTCAAGCGCGATGCCCTCAAAGAACTTGCCGAAGCCTGTAAAAAACAAGACATGAAACTAGGCTTGTACTATTCAACGCTGGACTGGTACCGCGACGATTATCCTTGGGAGACCGGCCGTACTGGACAGAAAAGTGGCCGTAAAGGCAAAGGGGATTATGCTTCTTATCTCAAATTCATGAAAGCGCAGTTGACCGAGTTACTCACCAACTACGGAGAAATTCATAACATTTGGTTTGATGGCCACTGGGATCAAACGAATTCAGAAGGCAATGCGGATCGCAAGTCACGCATCGACTGGAAATATGATGAGATCTACAGCTTAATTCACCAGTTACAACCTGGCTGTATGATTGGAAACAATCACCACCTAGATCCGATTCCTGGAGAAGATTTTCAAATGTTTGAGCGGGATCTACCGGGAGAAAACCACTCCGGCTTGAGCTACCAGGAGGCCTCAAAACTTCCACTAGAATCCTGCGAAACCATTAACGGGGCGTGGGGATATAATATCACCGACCGGAAATTCAAGACCCCGAAACAGATCATTCACCTATTGGTGGGTGCTGCGGGACGTAATGCCAACTTGTTATTGAATGTGGGTCCAATGCCAACGGGCGAAATCCAACCTGAGTTCACGGACTCATTGGCCGTTGCCGGCCGCTGGCTTAAAGGGCACGGCGAATCTATTTATGGAACACGCGGCGGTCCATTAGGTCCACAAGTTTGGGGCGTAACTACGCAGACCGATACGCATGTGTATGTACACTTATTGAAGCGTCCGAATGAGGAAACAATCTACATTCCAGGCGTTTACAAAAAAGCTCCGGTAGCCATGCTCGGAGAAACGCAAACTTTGAACGGAACTGTGGAGAAACAAGGGATCCATATCGATGTTAAACAATTACCTCCATACCGCATAGATTTAGTTTTAAAGCTAGAAAAAGCTAAATAATCCCTTGAAAAACGGAGTTTCTGATTAATTTTGTCGCTTGCCAAAATGGAAGAAAATTTTGGCATTTGACCTGAACAATTTAACACAATAACTATGCTTAAGAGAAGAGAAGCTGTCTCTCGCATTGCGATGTTAGTAGGCGGTGTTTTTAGCGCACCGACCCTTTTCGCGATGGAGGCAAAAAAAGCCGGTGTAATCGCTGAAGCAGGCACGTTTTCGTTGACAGATTTACAACGAAAAATTGTCGCTGCCGTTGCCGAGCACATTATTCCAAGAACCACTACACCTGGCGCCATCGACGCGGGCGTTCCTGCATTCATCGAAATGATGCTGAACGATTGTTACAAAAAACCAGAACATGTAAGCTTTAAAAAAGGGGTAGATAATTTAGCCAAAGCTAAATTCCTAGACCAAACAAACGAAGCCCAAGTGGCGATGTTGACCTTATTAGAGGCTGATACCAAAGAATTATTGAAGAGTTATTCTGCGAGTAAAGTGAAAGTAGGCGATAACGTAGACAAAGACATTTTAGAAGGTGCCGGCGGAGTTCCGTTCTGGCGTGTGATGAAAGAATTGACACTTTTGGGCTATTACACGTCTGAAAAAGGAACGCAAGCTTCTTTCGTTTACGAACCTGTTCCAGGCCGCTTCGAAGTTATTTCGGACATGAAGCCGGATCAAAAATCATTCGCATACTAATCCCAAACGACACAAGAAAATGAATCTAAATATAGATGCAATCAAGACCCAAACGTTTGACGCTATCGTCATTGGATCCGGAATTTCGGGTGGTTGGGCCGCGAAAGAATTAACTGAAAAAGGACTTAAAGTAGCCGTGATGGAGCGTGGTCGCGAGATCAAACACATCGAAGGCTACGAAACAGCCATGAAAAATCCATGGGAATTCGACCATCGCGGTCGGCCTACCAACATGGCTGCTGAGGAATATTGGGCAGGCATGCGCACGGGCTATACGCCAAACGAAGAGCACCGCTACTTATTCGAAAACGATAAGCAAAATCCATACATCGAGAAAAAAGGTGGATTCGACTGGATCCGTGCCTACCACACCGGTGGTAAATCGTTGTTATGGGGTCGCCAAACGTACCGTTGGAACCGGGAGGATTTCTTGGCCAACGAGAAAGAGGGGATCGGAACGCCATGGCCAATTGGCTATGATGATTTGGCTCCTTGGTATTCATACGTAGAGAAATTTGCAGGTATTTCAGGACAAGCAGAAGGTTTGGACGTATTGCCAGATTCGGATTTCTTGCCAGCCATGCAAATGACGGCTCCCGAGGTTCATTTCAAAAATGAAGTAAATAAAAAATTAGGTCGTCCTGTGACGGTTGGCCGCGTAGCTCACCTAACTAAACCAGGCAAGCAGCACACAGATTTGGGTCGTTCTTCATGTAACTACCGAAACAAATGTATGCGCGGTTGTCCTTATGGCGCGTATTTCAGTTCACTTTCGGCTACCTTGCCGGCAGCGCAACGTACCGGTCGTTTGACGATGGTACACAATGCGATTGTGGCTGAGATCATCTACGATGAGAAATCACAAAAGGCAAAAGGTGTTCGTGTGATCGATCAAAATACGATGGAGTCGAAAGAGTATTTTGCCAAAATCATTTTTGTGAATGCAGGAGCAATTGGTTCTACAGCAATCATGATGAACTCAAAATCGAACCGTTACCAAAATGGTTTAGGAAATGATTCAGACCAATTAGGTCGTAACATCATGGACCACCACTTGGGCGTAGGCGCAAGCGCGACGGTTGACGGTTTCAATAAAGATTACATGTTTGGCGCTCGTCCAAATGGTTTATACATTCCGCGTTACCGCAACTGGGGCAAGGATAAACGTGGATATTCACGTGGTTTCGGATACCAAGGTGGTGCGAGTCGTGATGGCTGGGGCCGTGGTGTGGGTCAAGATGGTTTTGGTGCCGACTTCAAAGAAAGCTTAACCCATCCAGGACAATGGTCGGTAGGATTTGGGGGCTTTGGTGAGATTTTACCAGATCCAAATAACCGATTCACATTGAGCGATCAAAAAGATAAGTGGGGTTTACCCGTGCTTTCGTTTGAAGCAAATTTTGGTGAAAACGAATTGAAAATGCGTCAAGATATGATGAACGATGCGGCTGAAATGTTGGAAGCTGCTGGCTTTAAGAATATCAATGCCTACAACAAATCAGATACGCATATTGGCTTAGGTATCCACGAAATGGGTACGGCGCGCATGGGAACATCCGTGAAGAATTCAATTGTCAATAAGTACAACCAAGTACACGAAGTGAAAAACGTATTTATGACGGACGGTGCCGCGATGGCTTCGGCTTCTTGCGTGAATCCTTCGTTGACCTACATGGCTATGACCGCTCGTGCGGCCGAGTTTGCTGTGAGTGAATTAAAGAAACGTAATTTGTAATTCATGCAATTTATGAGTGGGTCGGTGAGTGTTCCTCACCGACCTTTTTTTTTGCCTTTCCAATTCCGACTGACGCTGTCTATTTAGTTAAATCGCGCGCAAATTTGCGACATGTTCTATCAGGTAGCTTATATTATCAAGCTTTTTTAGTCCAATAAATTGGTTTATCCAAAACAAGCATACATATTCCTAGAATTATTTACCTAACCCATAATCATATATGAAAACCAAACACTTGTTCTCCGTGCTTTTAATCAAATCACGGCAGTCGAAAAAATTAACCCAGAATCAAGTCGCCCGGGCCGTTGGCGTCAGTCAAAGTGCCTACAATTATTGGGAATCTGGCAAACATTATCCAAACGCAAAAAAACTATTTGACCTGACGAAAGTCCTTAGCATCCCCATCGAGGAGATGCTCACCGCTTAAGTGAACGGATCCTTGGAGTCAGCCGACTTCAAGGATTTTTTCTTTACCTTTACGCCCGTTATGCAAATCCAATCCCGTATCCGTTTTTTGTTCGTTCTCATCCCTTTTATCTGGATGACGAGCGCCTGTACGGAGGAATCTGCACCCGCACAAAAAGAACTTTATTTCCCGCTAGCAAGCTACATAAGCCAAGAGATTAGCGCTATGCAAAAGCATCCACCTCGGGTACACAAGACCATGATTTTGGATGGAAAAAAGGAGGTCAAAGTCATTTCAGATATGGATTGGGAGAAAGAGTGGGCGTTGTTTATCGAATCTGATTTAAATAAGCCTGCCTTCGACAAAAGCTACGATAATCTATCTGATGACGGATTTCGCTGGTATTCCTTGAAGATAGGAGAAGATTTGCCTGTGAAAAAATTGAAGATTCAGCTTGACGCGCTTGAGCGTCCCGCTTCGATTGAAATTGAGATGTCGCAGACCAATTTCCTGTTTGATACGCGCAAGAAAATGCACATGAATTTTGTGGATGGCAAGGTACAAACATACTCCATTGAGGGCATGCAGCAGATGCGTTGGGGTTCACCTACGCATTATCAATTGCTAGGTGTTTTACTCACCAAATAGCCCGCTCGACAAATAGCGATCACCTCGGTCGCAAATAATGCACACAATTAAGCCTTCTTCAAGTTCTGAGGCCAACCGTACACTTGCAGCCACGCCGCCACCACTACTCATCCCCCCAAATACACCTTCTTCGCGTGCTAGTCGGCGAGTCATCACCGTCGCCTCTTCCTCCGAAATATCCATAATGCGATCCACGCGTTCCGGTTGGTATATTTTCGGTCGGTACTCCATCGGCCACCGACGAATTCCTGGAATTTTTGACCCTTCTGTGGGCTGACAGCCTACGATTTGAATATTGGGATTTTGTTCTTTTAGGTACATCGACGTGCCCATGATGGTGCCCGTCGTGCCCATTGAACTGACGAAATGCGTCACTTTTCCATCCGTATCGCGGAAAATTTCGGGGCCTGTCGTTTTGTAATGGGCCAAATAATTATCTGGATTCTCGAATTGATTCAATAAAATATATTCACCCGATGCCGCTTTATCCACCGCATAATCACGGGCAGATTCGATAGTTTCCGTTAAAGTTACTTTGGCGCCAAAAGCCTCCATGGTCAGCACGCGCTCCCGGGTGGAGTTTGAAGGCATCGCCAGTTCGATCTCTAGTCCAAATAGCCGAGCAATCATCGCCAATGCGATACCCGTATTCCCCGAAGTAGCTTCGATTAATTTAGTGCCCGCCTTGATTTCACCACGTGCGATCGCAGATTCGATCATGTTTTTGGCGGCGCGATCTTTCACGGATCCACCTGGATTATTTCCTTCTAGCTTGCCCAATATCCGGACACGCGGGTTTGCATGTAGTTTGGTTAATTCAACGAGGGGCGTGTTGCCAACTAGCTCTAATAATGTCGACATCCTATTCTTCGATTACTTTTAAATTTTCTTGGTGGTAAATTTTGGTGTTGGGGGCCACGGAACGCGTTAGCCAGACGTTTCCGCCGATGATCGAGTCTTTACCTACAATCGTTTCTCCACCTAAAATCGTGGCTCCGGAATAAATCACGACACCATCTTCGATCGTAGGATGGCGTTTGGTGGAGGCCATCGATTTGGCCACCGAAAGTGCACCGAGCGTTACGCCTTGATACAATTTCACCCGTTCGCCGATCACGCAGGTCTCTCCAATAACGATTCCCGTTCCATGATCCATGAAGAAATAAGGCCCTATTTCCGCACCGGGGTGGATATCAATTCCTGTTTTGGAATGGGCATATTCGGTTAGAATTCGGGGCATTAAGGGGACATTTTCTTGTTGCAAGCCATGTGCTAATCGGTAAAATGCCATGGCATAAAATCCTGGATAGGTCCGAATGACTTCATAGTCGGTGGTTGCCGCCGGATCTCCATCGACCATCGCTTGGACGTCGGTGAGTAACAATTCATAAATACCAGGTATCCGCTTCATGTAACTTTTCGTGATTTCTTGCGGGCTCGTAGGTAAATCATGACTCATGGTATGCAAAATACTTTCAAGGCCATTTTCTATACTTTCCCAGATTAATTGAAGGTCTGCCAAATTCACAATCTGCTTCCGCGTTTGCTCGGGAAAGAGTGTTAAGACTATTTTAGTAAATAGTTTCTTGATATCAGACGTTGCTGGAAACGGCTTCGTTTGGGTATGTCGGCCTAATATTTGTTTTAAAAATGCTTCGTTCATTTGTTCTTGGTGAATAAAGGATGGGCCATAACAGCATCTGTTTGTACCATGGGTTCGCATGATTCAACCACCAAGCGGTGGATATTTTCTTTCGCGCGAATTTCCAATCCATGCACATAGGCCTTGTCATAATAGTTCAAGGTGATGGCGGCTACTTCAGAGAAATCCCCTGTTTCTAATGCTTCTTGCGCATTTTTATAATGATCTCCGCCGAGGCGTTTTTTGATTTTATCGATGGCTCGGGCTAAATCTTCTTTGGGGTAATGGGCATATACTTCGACCAAATGAGGTAAGCGATATTGTGCATCTATGTCTAAAAACAATACAGGCGCGGCACGTAATTGATCGTAAAAGGAAGCACCCATAAATACTTTTCCGATGTGCCTACTTTCATCCTCGACCCAAATGGGCTTTGTATAATCCATTTGCATCAATTGTTCTACGAGTACATTTTCAAAATGTTCGGACGTCGGTTGCTCTTCCAAGCCCAGATGCCCAAATGCCGAGCCCCGGTGATGTGCGATTCCTTCTAGGTCAATGACCTGTACGCCTCGCTTTTGCATTTCTAATAGGATATCGGTTTTCCCACTTCCTGTTTTCCCGCCCAAAACAATGAGGGGAATCGTTTCCTCAAATTTCGACAGGACAAAATTGCGGTAGGCCTTATACCCACCCACCAGTAATTTTACTTGGATACCTGCTGTTTCTAGGAGCCACGCCATGCTACCTGAGCGCATGCCACCGCGCCAGCAATGGACGTATACGGTATTGTTGACCGCCAATTTTTTGGCTTGTTTGACCCATTTGGCCAGTTTCGGGCCCACGAATTCTAGTCCCAGTTCTACCGCGGCATCCTTTCCTGCTTGTTTATAGATGGTTCCTACACGCGCACGTTCCTCATCCGTAAATAGCGGAAATGAAATTGCCCCGGGAATATGTGCCCGCTGGAATTCCCCTGGCGAACGCACGTCGAGAATCGGCCCTTGTGAGGCGGCCGTGACAAATGCGTTGGGGTCTAATTTTTCAGGCATCTAGTGGTTGAGTACAGTTAATTCAAATGAAAGTGGATCAAATGCGGCATAAAGCTTGGCTAAAAACGCAGGGTCCGACATATAAAATTCCAGGAAATTCGTGTATCGCTCCTGCCAATGTCCTTCGGGGAATAAATCCTGCTTCACAGCAGCTAGTTGGCGCAATCCAGTCTCCTGATTTCGTTCCTCTGCCTTGCGCATTTTCTTTGTCAACCGGTCTAATCCTTTTTGCCAACGTGTTTCCTCGGCTAGAACCGCGGGCTCTAAGGTCTCATCGATGGCTTGTGCTTTTTGGGCTATTTTACTCATTAGCGTAGAAAGACGCTCATGCTCATCGCCTAAGTCTAGGATATTTTTGGTGTGCTTGTCGATGAATGTAGCGCGCAACACATGCGCCTCTTGAAATAAATCCAAGATGGAAAGTTCCAGTTTCTCGAGTCTTTTTTCAACGAGCGGTGGGACAACTAATGCAAAATTGCGAGGTAGCAAAATTGGGTAGGGAACCTGGTGTAAATCAAAAATACTTTTCAGTTGGAACCAATATCCTACCTCTGCAGGCCCTCCAAGATAGGCTAAGTTGGGCAAGATGATTTCTTGATATAAGGGCCTAAGGACGACATTCGGGCTGAAGTTTTCGGGGTGATTTGCAATCTCCGCTTCGATGGCTTCTTGGGTAAAACGGATATCCGTGTTCAGTACGTGGTACGTTCCGTTACGCTGCTCAATGCGCTCCCGAAGATCCCCTTTCATGTAGAAAAAGTTGATCTCGCGTGCATGAATTTGGGGTTTATACCCCAATGAAACGAGCTTTTCGTCCGTGTCATGCACGGGTTTTTGGTGGGCTTGTGTGAGCACATCCGCCTCGATCACTGATTTTAACAAGCCCTTCAGTCTAGCATCATCCGCATCAATGCAGAGTAAACCGGTTTCGCCGAACAAGGCATGGACATATTTGCGTACGGCCTCAGTGAGCGTTTCGCTGCTTTGATAAGCGTCTTTAAAAATGGGAATTCCAGCTGGTAATTGGTTGATTAAATCCGCAAGGTCAGTTGTCTTAAATCGGCCAACGGCCCCTGTTTGCGAACTGGTGCAGGTATAGGTTTTTCCAAATAAATGGAAGTGGTTGATCTCATCCCAATCGTGATCTTCGGTTGCCATCCAATAAACTGGCACAAATTTGAATTCAGGATAAGTCTGCTGTAGTTTTCGGGCCAAATTGATGGTCGAAACCAATTTGTAAATCACGTATAATGGGCCCGTCAACAGGTTTAATTGGTGCCCTGTCGATACCGTAAATGTTTTTTCGTCCAACAGGCAATGGATGTTGGGGCTATCTGAGATGCCTTGATATTGGTCTGTTAAAACCTCCACCAACGTTTGCCGATTAACTGATTTTTTTTGATCGATTTGCGCACGGAAAGATTCCAGCGTAGGCGTCGCTCCATAAAACGGATTTAGCTCGGGTTTGCCGGCTAGGTAATCGAGGAGTAATTTTGAGAAGCCTGGAACGCGTTGTAGCGGGTAGCTTTGTGTGGGCATATCGAATGTTGTTGGTGCGTTAATTTTAAAAACCCCGCATATTTCCGAAAAGTTCTAACGAATTTAAATATATTTAACCGAAATTTGTGGTTCTATTACGCGCGAATGAGATTTTTAATCCTCCTTTTTTTATTCTTGGCCTCGTTTCGAGGGATTGCCCAACAAACTCCCCAGTTTTCTCAATTCATGATGAATCGGTTTTTGTACAATCCGGCATTTGCAGGTTTTGAAGATTATTGGGATGTGCAATCGGGTTTTCGAACACAATGGACTGGGATAAATACGGCGAATCGGACGTTTTATACAACGGCCAACTTTGCCTTTGACAAATCAGATCGCACGTCGACGGGCATTACGCCGTACATGTCAAAAACGATTCGTCGGAACTATTCACCTACCTACATTCGCAAGAAAACGCGCAAAGTGAATTTCCACCAGGGCGTAGGTATGCAATTACTTTCTGATCAAATCGGCCCTGTCACGAGTATGTCACTCAGCGGCACGTATGCGTATCATTTATCCTTGGGTGGGGAGCGAAAATTAGCGACAGGCGGGTCGATTGGATATTATCAGCGAGTTCTTGACATGACAAATTTCAATGTTCGAGATGCAGGCGATCCGTTTATTACCTATTCGAATTCATCTGGCTTACCCGCAGGGAGGATTTCAGGAGGGCAATCGCTGATTAATGTAGGAGCTTTGTATTATACGCGTAAATTTTACGTGGGATTATCTGCAAACCAACCAGTTTTTGGGGATTTCTTCTTCACTAATAAAAGTAGCGATAATGGCCAGGCAACCCGCGATGCGATTTATGACCCATTGATTGCTGAGGTCTCTGCAGATGAAACAATTGATCCGGATCGGAAACTTTGGTTATTAGCTCAATTGAATTTTAAGAAAAATGGGGCAACTCAATGGATGGGTACTGTTGCGCCAACCGTCTTTTTCCAGGCTGGTGGCGATATCCGGTCTGGGGAACATTGGACCTATTCGCCGGCCGTGTTAGTCAAATACATGAAGGGGGCGACGCTAGTAGCAGAGGCCAATATGCGCGTGAAGTATGATGAGCAATTCTGGGTAGGCGGTACGTATCGCCATAAAGATGCGATTGGTATCATGGTGGGTGCGCATGTGTCCAATGCCCTAAATTTGACCTATGTGTATGAAATGCATTCCAACGGATATGCGCGTCAGTCGATGGGATCGCACGAAATTGTCTTAGGGATGAAATTCCGGAATCGGATTTTCATGTCAAATCCAGCCTATTAATTTTTTCGAAAAGAATCGTACGCCTCTGGCGGAACAGGACTGTCAATTTCGGGTGATTTAACAGCCGGTTGCTCCCAATCTAAATAGCCTCTTTTCCAAGCAAAAGCTAGTCCAAGGGCAAGAATGCCCACAAAAATTAACATTTCTACTAGTGCAAATGAAGACCAAGCTGGGGCTGCTGCCATCAGTGATTTGTCTCGAAATACGACAGCCCAAGGAAATAAAAAGATTAATTCTACTTCAAATAAAACGAAGAGTAAGGCGATTACGTAAAAGCGTGGATTGAAACGGGTATTGGCATTTCCGCTAGGCTCTTCGCCGGATTCATAGGTACTTAATTTTTCCTCATTTGGCCTGTTTGGACGAACGAATCGCGCGAGCGTTAACACGAATGCTAAGAATAAAACACCAGCCAAAATGAAAGCGGCTACATAGCCAAACTGCTCGATCATCCTATTTTCGTAATTTCAAATACCCTTTAACAACTGTAAACGTAGTAATTCCCAGGAAAAACAAAATGATGTACTGGACGTAATTGATAATCCAAGGGAAATGTTGGCCCATATAATACCCACCCGCCACTAAACTACCTACCCACATGGCACCGCCAACAAAGCTAAGCACAATAAAACTATACCAGGGCATGTGGCTGATACCCGCTAAAATGGGCGTAAAGGTGCGGACAACAGGCAAGAATCGGGAAATGACTAAGGCCATAAACCCATACTTCTCGAAAAAGTCGCGTGTTGACTCCAAATGCTTTTTCTTAAAGAAGAAACTATCGGGTCTGCGTTGTAATGAATTGCCAAAAAAACGGCCAAATAAATAACCGAGTAGCGAGCCGATGACGGCAGCCAGGAAAATGCTAATTAAGATTGTCGACAAGGGTTCCTTCAATACCCCGGTTCCACCAAAAACTCCAGTTAAAAAGAGTAAGTAATCTCCGGGAAGGAAAAAGGCGAAAAATAAACCGTTTTCAGCAAAAACAATCAGTGTAATTACCAGAAGGCCAGAGCGAATGATCGTTTCCGAGTCCGTGAGCTGATGCCACAAAAGATTTATTTCATCCATAATTTGTTAAACCCAAAATAGGGTTCTGCCAAGCTCCCATAATATTTTCAAAATGGGAGCCTAAATATCCAATAAATTTCGAATTTTTTCTACATTTGGGCTATGAAAAATGCGTTAGGCCTTTTATTGTTCATACTTTTCTTCTCCGGTAGTCTGATCCCGAAGGTAGGTTTAGAGCAATCGTTTAAGGCAAATGAATTACTCAAGCATTTTCAAGATCATCAAAAATTGAGTCCCCAAGGCATTAGTTTTACCGATTTCCTTTGGCTGCATTACGCCGCTGACTCCAAGCACACCAAAACCACGAAACATCCTACCCTTCCCGCATTCGATATGAGTGGGGCCATGGGCTATGTGTTACCAAGTTTTTCTTTATTATTTCTGATCCCATTAGCACTAGCCTACGTCGTTCGCGCGCGTGCTCGCTGGGAAAACCAATATCAATTCTCGTATGTTCGCGTACTGATCGCGCCGCCCCGGGCCTAAAAATCATTCTGATTTTTTTAGGTTACATAAACGAGCAATATGATTAATTCCATTATTTCATTTAGTATTCGAAACAAATTGGTAGTATCCCTTTTTGTATTCGGTCTGATCGCATGGGGAGGCTATTCTTTAAGCAAACTTCCCATCGATGCCCTGCCTGACATCACGTCTAATCAGGTTCAAGTGATTACCCAATCTCCTGCCTTGGCTGCGTCCGAAGTAGAGAAATTTGTCACGTACCCGCTGGAGATTTCCCTAAGAACCATTCCCAATGTCAAAGACATTCGGTCCGTTTCGCGCATGGGATTGTCCATCATTACCGTGGTTTTTGACGATGCTGTGGCTATGGAGGTGGCGCGCCAACAAGTCTCTGAGAAGCTTAAGGGTGCAGAACCATACCTCTTAAAAGGCGCTGGTGTGCCCGAAATGGCACCTATAACGACTGGTTTGGGGGAATTTTACCAATATACCTTAGAGGTTGATCCTGCTTTTGAAGATCAATATTCCTTAGCTGATTTACGCACCTACCAAGACTGGATTGTGAAACGCCAATTGCTGGGTATCCCCGGTGTTGTGGAAGTCAGTTCATTTGGTGGACATCTAAAGCAATATGAAGTTGCCGTGAATCCAGAGCGTTTACGTGCCTTGGGGATTCAGGTAAACCAAGTATTTACCGCCTTACAAAATAGCAATTCCAATTCTGGGGGTAGCTACCTAGAGAAAGGTACGGATGTCTATTTCATCCGCTCAGAAGGAATGCTGACTTCGCTAGCTGATATTGAGCAAGTGGTGGTTGCCCAACGTGGCCCCGGTGGAATGCCGGTGCTCGTGCGCGATGTGGCGACCGTGCAATTCGGGAAAGCGATGCGCTATGGAGCGATGACCCGGAATGGAAAAGGAGAGGTTGTGGGTGCTGTGATGTTGTTGCTGAAAGGCGCCAGTGCGAATAATGTCGTTAAGGATGTCAAGGTGCGTATGGATGAGATTCAGAAAACAATGCCACAAGGGATTAAAATTGTGCCCTTTTTGGACCGAAGTGTGTTGATTGGGAAGTCCATTTCGACGGTGGAGAAGAACTTGATTGAAGGAGGTCTTATTGTCGTATTTATTCTGGTGTTGTTGCTCGGCAACTGGCGAGCAGGTTTAATCGTAGCGTCAGTTATTCCTTTGAGTTTGTTATTCGCCTTTGCGCTGATGCATATTTTTGGTGTTTCTGCTAACCTCATGAGTTTGGGGGCAATTGACTTTGGGTTGATTGTGGATGGTGCGGTGATCATTGTAGAATCGATTATTCATCGACTGCACATACATCGAAAGGGTGAGGTGCTGAGCCAACAAGCCATGGATGAGGAGGTTACGATCTCCGCGCAAGCCATATTCCAGTCGGCAGCATTCGGAGTAATCATCATTTTAATTGTCTATTTCCCCATCATGGCTTTGGGAGGTATCGAGGGGAAAATGTTCCGCCCGATGGCCCAAACAGTGAGTTTTGCGATTATTGGGGCATTGATTTTGTCTTTGACCTATGTCCCGATGGTATCGGCGATGTTCCTCAATAAAAAGATAAGCCATGAAGTTACGATGGCGGATCGCATCATGAACTTCTTATATCGGGGATATAAACCTATGGTGGATTGGGCATTGCAAAAACGTAAGGAAGTGGTCATTGCATCGGTACTGTTACTATCCGGTAGTTTATATGTATTCTCCACGTTGGGAGGCGAGTTTATTCCCGAATTAAATGAGGGGGATTTTGCGGTGGAAGTCGTCTTGCCTACCAATGCATCCTTGAGCCAAAGCATACATATCAATACGGAAGCCCAGAAATTATTGCTGAAGGAATATCCAAATGAAATCAAGCAAGTGGTCTCGCGCATTGGTGCATCTGAAATCCCCACAGACCCGATGGGAATTAATGCTTGTGATTTACTGATCATCTTGAAAGACCCGAAGGAGTGGACGAAGGCGGAGACGATGGAGGAGCTTGAGGCGAAGATGGATGAATCCTTAAATGCATTTCCAGAAGTGAATTTTGAATTTACTCAACCGATTCAAATGCGGTTTAACGAGTTAATTGCTGGGGTAAAGTCGGACATCGCCATTAAAATTTTTGGGGAGGACTTGGAAGAATTGTTCACTCATGCGACAGACGCAGCCCGATTTATTCGTAAGGTAGAAGGCGTCGGAGACATTAAAGTGCAGCAAATCGATGGCATACCTCAGCTGGTCGTGAAATATGATCGGGCTAAAATGGCCCAATATGGGATTGAAGTCGAAACGGTAAACCAACTCATCAAAACGACTTTTGCGGGGGAGACAGCTGGGATTGTGATGGAAGGCGAAAAGCGGTTTGATTTAGTGGTTCGGATGGATAGTGCACATCGGACAGATATCCAAAATCTACGCGAATTGTATGTGGAGCGTCCGGAAGGAGCACCGATTCCGTTGCAGGAAATTGCGCAGGTCGACTTTGAAAATGCGCCGGTGGAGATTTCGCGGGATAATACGCACCGTCGGATTACGATCGGAATTAACGTCCGCAATCGGGACGTGGAGAGTGTCGTAGCTGATATTCAACAGATCATGAAAGATAAAGTAGTTTTACCGGCAGGTTATTATGTGACCTATGGAGGAACGTTTGAAAACCTTCAAGCCGCGAAATCACGTTTGGGTCTCGTTGTGCCTATCGCGCTTGTACTTATTTTCGTTTTACTTTTCTTCACATTTCAGTCGATCACGGAGGCAGCGATTATTTACCTCGCGATACCACTTTCAGCCATTGGAGGCATATTTGCTTTGTGGTTACGTGACATGCCTTTCTCCGTTTCTGCGGGGATTGGATTTATTGCGTTGTTTGGCGTGGCGGTGTTAAACGGCATTGTCTTGCTGTCTTATTTTAAGCAATTGGCATCCGAAGGACTCTCTGTCGCTGAGCGCTTGCAAAAGGGCTTGGAGTTACGATTCCGACCTGTGATTATGACGGCATCGGTGGCATCTTTAGGCTTTTTGCCCATGGCGCTCAGTACTTCTCCAGGAGCTGAGGTGCAACGGCCATTGGCCACGGTGGTGATTGGCGGTTTGATCACGGCGACGTTCTTGACGCTCGTTGTGATTCCGGTGGTATATTCGATTTTGATGACTCGTCGAGAGCGTAAATTGAAGGCGAATACCTCTGCGCTAACCCTTTTAATCTTGTTATTCGGTTTTGGTATTTCGGCGCAAACGCCACGTTTATCTCTAGATCAATGTTTGGAAATCGCGACTAAAAACAATGCTTTATTGAAAACTGGCAACTTAGAGGTGCAGACGGCCCAGGACCTGATCGCCACAGGCCGCGAATTGCCTAAGGGGACATTGGATTTTCAGTATGGGAAAACGCAAACCTACTTTAGTCAAGATTATACCGTTATCGCAAATCAAAGTATCCCTTGGCCTTCCTTACTAAAGGCACAGGTGAAAGCGTTGACGGCTCAAAAACTGTTGGCAGAAAAACGCTTACAAATGACCCGTAATTTAGTTTTGGCGTCTGTTAAGTGGACCTATTCCCAAATCTTGTTGCAGAAAAGGCAGTTGGAGTACCTCCAAGTACAAGACAGCATGTATGTCCAAATGAAGCGTGCGGCGACGCTTAAGTTTAAGGAGGGTGAAACGGGTAAGCTAGAATTGGTGGCTGCGGAGGCGCGCTTGCGGGAGTTCCAACAAAAGCAAAAAGCGCTGTTTTTAGACATGAAAGCTACCTATCAGCAGTTGGGCTATTGGCTAAATCGGTCTGAACCTTTTGAAATTCAGGGATTGGAAAAAATCACCTTGGTCCTTTCAACGCGTAAAGATTTGTCGGCCGCGCCCTATGTTCAAATGCTGAATGAGCAAATTGAGCAAGGGAAATTGCAAACGGAGGTGGAGCGTAAAAAGTTGATGCCTGATATCCGTTTGGGTGTAGTCTCGCAAAGTATTGAAAATCAAGGGGGGCAAAATTATGTACAAGCGGGGTTGTCCATTCCTATTTTTACGAAGGGCCAAAAGGCACGGGTGGCTGCGGCAAAAAGTCAGGAACAGGTTTATGCGAGCCAAAAGGAACAGGGAGTTGCTCAGGTTACGGCTGAGCTTTCGGGGTATTTGACCCAGCTAGAAAAGTACCTAGGTTCGTTGCAATATTACCAAGAGACAGGTTTAGCGCAAGCGGCTTGGCTGGAGAAAACGGCTTTGAAGAGTTACCAACAAGGCGAAATTGAATATGTGGAGATGCTGGCAAATACGCAGCAGGCTTGGCAAATTCGGGAACAATATTTACAGGAGGTTTTGGCGTATAACCAATCCATCATTCAAATCGAAACTATTTTAGGCAATGAATAAGTACATCATTTTATTAATCGCAGTGATTGCCGCAAGTTGTGGCAAGAAAGAAACGGCTGAGGAGGCGCAAGCCCCTAGTGTCATCCAGTTAAGTGCAGATCAAAAGCAGCGCGCGGGAATCGTATTAGGGCAGTTGGAGCAGCGCGAGATCTCGGAACGCATTTCATGTACGGGTTTGGTCGATGTGCCACCTATCTCACAAGCGTCCGTTTCTATCCCTATTTCGGGGTATGTTAAATCTACGTTTGAATTATTGCCTGGCAAGCAGGTAGCGAAGGGCCAAATTTTAGCTACCCTAACCAGCTTAGATTTTATTCAAATGCAGCAGGAATATTTGCAGGCACAAAGTCAAATGAGTTTATTGGTTTCCGAGCGTTCGCGCCAGCAGGTCTTGCAGGCGGAGGAAGTGGGATCCAAGAAAAAGTTCCAACAGTCGGAGGCGGATCTAGGTAATTTACAGGCCTTAACTAAGTCGTTGGCCTTAAAATTAGAGATTTTGGGATGTGACATGAAGTCTTTAGCGCAGGGAAATATTAGTTCGACCTTGGTCGTTAGATCTCCGATAGACGGGTATATCGATGAGCAGTTTTTGGCGATAGGCAAGTTTGTGTCTCCTACGGATGTATTGGTTAAGATTGTGGGTGTGGCGCATAAACATATCGAATTAAAGGTATTTGAGCGGGATTTGGCGAAAATCAAGTTGGGTCAAGTGATTGAATTTAGTGGCAATGGGATGACGGCGAAGGCCAAAGTATTTTTAGTAGGTAAACAGGTAGATTTGACAACACGGCTGACGCCTATCCATGGGCATTTTGTGTCGGAGGCAGCGGAGGCTAATTTTACGATTGGTCAATTTGTGAATGCGGAGATTCAGGTGGGGGCCCAACGGATGTTGACCATTCCCCAAGCCGGTTTAGCGCGCGTGGGCAAAGGTGGGTTTATTTATGTGGAGCTGGCGAATGGGTCGATGAAGCAAATTCCTGTTGAGGTTCGAGGAGCGACCCAGGAGTATGTGGGCATCATTCCGAAACAAGCATTGCCAGCTGGCCAGGTCGTGTTACAAGGCGCATCGGCGTTGGAAGCTATTTTTGCTAAAGATTAAGGTATAAATCCTTGCCAGTGCGGGTAGGCTTTCCAGGACGTAGGGATTTCAATTTCTTGGTCGAATAGACCAAAAAGTGTTGATCCTGATCCACTCATGGCGGCATACATTGCCCCGAGGTCGTATAATTCGGTTTTAATCTGCGCGAGTTGTGGATATGTTGGAAAGAGGCTTCCTTCAAAATCATTGGAGAGGGCCTCTTTCCACGTTTGTGGCGGTTGGCTTATGACTTGCTTGATTTTGATCGGGGCCTTTTTGGGCTTGATACCAGCAAATGCTTCTTGGGTCGATATCCCAAAATTAGGGTAGATCAACACGAGGTATTTCCCTGATAAATTTAGGTCGACAGGTTCAAGAACTTCACCCCTTCCGGTACCTATTTGTGCTTGCGGGTTTAAAAAAAAGGCACAATCGCTTCCAAGTTGAGCTGCGTAGGGAAGCAAGTCGGCATCTGTCAGGGGCAATTTAAACAAGTCACGTAATCCCTTCAGTGTAAAGCTAGCGTCAGAAGATCCTCCACCGAGACCAGCACCCATTGGAATGACTTTGTGTAGGTGAATGTGTACAGGAGGAATTTTATAGTCGGCCTTAAGTGACTCATAGGCTCTAAAACATAGGTTTTTCGTGACAGGGCCCTCAATGGCTAGACCGCTTGAGGTAAACGTAAATGACTCACTTTCGGTTATTTCAAGTAGGTCGGCCCAAGGAACATGTACGAAGCATGTTTCCAGATTATGAAACCCATCGGGACGTTTTTTGGTAATGTAGAGGCCAAGGTTAATCTTGGCGTTTGGGAATAGGATCATATTAATCTTCTAACATATTTTCGATCCACGTGAGTTTCAGGATGAGACTTAGTAGATAAAAGGCACAGGCTGCTATAAAAAATGAGAATGCGGATGATACGTGTTCCTCGTCGCGGATAATCAGTTTTCTAGATTTTTCGAGTTTGTCAATTTCGTTAAAAATTGCTTGCAAGGTGGATTGATCTGTGGCACGGAAGAAGCGGCCGTTTGACTTGCTTGCGATTTGTCGGAGTGTTGTTTCGTCTACGGGGTCGAGTGATGGTTTTTGACTTCCCACGGCAATGGTATAAACTTTAATGCCAAATGTTTTAGCGAGTGCAGCTGAGGTGAGCGGATCTAAATTCCCGGCTGTATTGTTTCCGTCACTAATTAAAATGTTGATTCTTTTCGGGTTGGCTTCTTCGCGTACCTGATTTATACTCATGCCGAGCGCATCTCCGAGTGCGGTACCTTCCTCCGGAATTTGGTCGGTTTGCAGGCGGTCAATACTGTGTTGTAAGAAGGCGGTATCTTGGGTGAGTGGGCTGGCTAAGTAGGGAGCTCCTGCGAATGCCACGATGGCAATATTGTCGTATTTACGTGCTTTGATGAAGCTTTTTGCGTTTTGTTTGGCTACTTCTAGGCGGGATGGATATACGTCTTTATTGAGCATGGACGAGGATAGGTCAATGGCAATAACGATTTCGACTCCTTCTTGTTGGATTCGCTGGTGGTACACGACCTGATAAGGATCTGCCAAAGCAAAGATTAAGCAGACCAGGCAAAGGCTGAGTACGGTATCGGGGATGAAACTAAGTAGCCGCGTTAATTTATTTTGTTTGATTGGTTTGATGAAAGATAGGACAACTTTTGATTTGCTGTTGCGTCGAATTAGGTAGCGAATTAACAGTAAAATGAGCGGAAGGGGAAGTAGGTAGAGGAATAATTCATGCTCCCATCGATACACGAAAATCGATTCCAATAGGTTCCAAAAAGATTTCAGGCTTGGTATCATCCGTTCTTTTTCTCCAGGCTAATTTTTTCGCGCTCGGTTAAGTACAAAGATTGAGCAATTTCGGTCAGTAATTTAACTGCGTCTACTGTTTTTTCGGAAAAATTGCCTCCATAGATAGCTGAATCTACCTCTTTAAGAACTTTAACTAAACGTTTGTCTTTGAGGTTGTCGACCATTTCCGTGGTTGTGAACGTAGAAAATGGAAGTTTGGTTAAGTTTTCCAAGTAGTTTTTCCAAAGCGAAAAGGCATTTTCAAGGTTTTGAAGTCCTTTATTTGTGTTCGAAATGTTTCGTTGGAGCCGCTGGAATGAGCGCTTGAATTCAATGTTTTTGCGCCAAAGCAGGTAGATACGCAACCCACGTTCAATGCGATTTCCAAAAAGCCAATAGACAAGACCAATGAGTATGATGAGACTTGCGCCTCCCCAGAGTACATTTTTCACGTCTGCTTTGGGTTGAAGCGGCGGGATCGGAATGGTTTGATACAACGAATCCAGGTCGATCGATTTCGCATTGGGCACTAATCGCTTTAAAAAGATGGTATCAGGTTTGTCGGCCAGTAAGGTACAATCAGCATCAGCCCAGGTATACACGGGAATTTGGAGTAGTTGGTAGTCCTCAATCGAAAACGATTTGAAGGTATATACGGCTGAATCTACGCTTAAATTTCCTTGGGTTTTGGTGGTAAAATAGTCTTTTTTAACGGGTTGTAATTGGCCAAACCGTTGGTTAATGCTTGGGAAGAATATTTCTTGCCCTTTTGGATGAATGACGCGGAGGCTATAATGGATGTCTTGGCCAATTTTGGCAGAGTCTTCGATGAATTGCCCCTTGATTTGAACAGGTTTGTTTTGCATCATCTTCTAACTCTAAAAAGTTTAACTAGGGCTGGCACAAAGTCCTTTCCTGTTTCGACGGAAACATAATCTGCTTGCCACTGTTTGCACATTTGTTTTAGGCCTTGAATGCGGCTTGTATTGTCAACCAAAAGAGATTTAAATGATTTGGTGGACGTATTGATGTAGGACGTCGTTCTGCTTTCCGGATCATATACAGGGATAATGCCAAAATTTGGCATGTTGATTTCTGTTTGATCATGTACTTGGATGACGATTAGGTCGTGTTTTTTTGCGACGGCTTTGAGTAGGTCTTCATATCCTTCGTCCAAAAAATCAGAAAGTACGAAAACGATACTTTTTCGGTTTAATGTTTGCAGGGCAAATCGGAGGCCTGACTTAATATCGGTGCCCGTATTTTCAGGGTTTAATTTAAAAAGCTCTGAAATAACGCGGTATCCATGTTTTTTCCCGGAGCCGGGAGCCATGAATTTTTCAATTTTATCTGAATAGGCGCAAAAGCCAATGTGCCCTGCTTCTTGGATGGCAGAGAACGCGAGTACGCCGGCGACTTCTTTGAGGGTGTTTAATTTAGAGATTTGTTCTCGGCCTACGAGTAAAGATGCGCTTGTGTCGATGAGGAAGAAGACGGTTTGTTCTTTCTCTTCTTTGAATAGTTTGACGTAGGTTCCGTGTCCTTTGGCGGTTGTGTTCCAGTCGATGTGCCTAATGTCGTCTCCGTAGTGGTATTGTCGTAGGTCGCTGAATTCTAATCCTGATCCTTTAAAAACGGAGGAAAAGTTGCCATGCATTTGGGTATTGATCGCTTTTCTGATGCGAATTTCCAATTGCACAATCCGGGAAAGAAATGATCGAATATCCATTTCTGTAATCAGGTATTTTGGCTTAGAATGGCGCTAAATTACCTATTTTTTGGGCAATTTGAATGAAATCCGAGAAAAGCTTTCTAATTTAAGCCTTTATTTGACAGATGAAATTAGGCTATTTAGTGCTATTTGTGGGTCTGCTGGGCTGTTCCGAATTGGGCAAGCCTGAGCGTATAGAGGAAAAGAAAATGGCGCAGATTTTGGCAGATATTCATATCGATGAGGCAAATATTAGCTCTATGGGTGTCACCAACATGGATTCAAGTTTGTTGATGTACCATTTCCTCGAAAAAAAGACATTGAAGCGTCATGGAGTGGATTCCCTTACGTTTGTTAAGAGTTTGGAATCTTATGCCAAAGAGCCTAAGGATTTTATTCAATTATATAATGAGGTGAAGCTCGTGGTGGCAGAAAAACGCAAAAAAGCGCAGCGTCGTTAAACATGAAAATTGCTATACTTTTGCTATTAAATTTTTCGATTATGGCCCAAATGCCATTCCTTCAAGGTCATCGCGGTTGCCGCGGATTATTTCCAGAAAATTCATTACCTGCTTTTGAACATGCGTTAGGCATGGGCGTTCAGGTGCTTGAGATGGATGTATGTCTTTCAGCTGATGGTCAGGTTGTGGTGAGTCATGAGCCATATATGAATTCGTTGTATGCAAGTCATCCGTCGGGGGAACCGGTGTTGAAGTCGGAGGAAAGTGCATTGAATTTGTTTCGAATGACTTATGCGGAGATTCGAACGTATGATGTGGGCAAGCGTGGGAATCGACTGTTTCCGGAGCAACGCGCGGTGGCGGCAGTTAAGCCTTTATTGCGAGATGTGCTAGCGATGGGTGAGGCATTTCGAAAGAAAACAGGAAAGCCTATTTACTATAATATTGAGATTAAGTCGGATCCGGCTGAATATGGCAAATCTCAACCTGCGGCTGTAGCGGATTTCTCGAAGGCGGTACACGCGGTGATTGCGGAGGCGGTTGATTGGAAGTTTGTGGTTTTGCAGAGTTTTGATTTTGATGTACTTCGGTATTGGAATAAGGTTTGGCCAAAGGTCAGCTTGTCGGCTCTAGTCGATAACGAATCGCCTTCACACGTAGTGACGGAATTGGGCTTTACGCCAGCGATTTACAGTTCAAGTTATAAGCAGTTGGATGCTTCGAGGATTGCGTATTGTCATTCGAATGGGATGCAGGTGATTCCGTGGACCGTAAACGCTCGGGTGGATATTCAAAAAATGATTGATTTAGGGGTAGACGGTTTGATTACTGATTACCCGGACCGTTCGCCCAAACTTCCTTAGATGTCCTTATTTAATGAGACTTTATTGTGGTTTATGAAGCGGCGCATGCCGCGGATTGAGGCTATGTATGAGCGTCCATTGGATTTGCAGTATGATGGTTTGACTCGATTAATTACGGATGGTCGGGATACAGAGTGGGGGCGCACCTATGGATATGCGGATTTCAATTCGTATGCGACGTTTCGCGAACGGGTACCTATTTCGACGTATGAGGAATTGTTTCCTTACATCGAGCGCATGATGCAAGGGGAGCAACAAGTGTTGTGGAATTCGCCAATTTCTTGGTTTTCCAAATCGTCGGGGACCACGAATGCGCGGAGTAAGTTTATTCCTGTTTCGAAGGAATCTTTGGAGGAGTGTCACATGATGGGAGGCAAGGACATGATAACCTTGTTGATTCAAAATAAGCCAGAAACCAAGATATTTGAGGGGAAGGGATTGTCTATTGGGGGGAGTTTGTCATCGGATACGATGAATTCACGGATGCTGATGGGAGATGTGTCTGCGGTTGTGATGAAGAATTTGCCGATATGGGCGCAGATGATTCGGACGCCGTCGTTGGATGTGGCGTTGATGGGGGATTGGGATCAGAAGATTGAGAAGATGGCTTTGGAGACGTCTCAAGAGAATGTGACGAGTATTTTAGGTGTTCCCACGTGGACATTGGTGTTGATTGAGAAGATATTGGAGATTACAGGGAAGCGTTCGATTTTGGAGGTTTGGCCTAATTTTGAGTTTTTGGTTCATGGGGCGGTGGCTTTTGGGCCGTATCGAGATTTATTTCAGTCGCATGTTTTCCCGTCGTCGGAGGTTCGCTTTTTGGAAATTTATAATGCGTCGGAGGGTTTTTTTGGCATTCAGGATGATTTGAGTCGTCCGGATGAGATGTTGCTGATGCTAGACTATGGCATATTTTACGAGTTTATTCCGATGGGGGAAACGGGTGAGGAGATGGAATCGATTGTGCCGCTGGAGCAGGTGGAATTGGGGGTGAATTATGCCATGGTGATTACAACGAATTCGGGGTTATGGCGGTATAAGATTGGGGATACGGTTCGTTTTACGTCCTTGAGTCCTTTTCGCGTGAAGATTTCGGGTCGGACGAAGCATTTTATTAATGCGTTTGGGGAGGAATTGATTATTGAGAATGCGGAGCGGGCGATTGCACGGGCTTGTCGTTCAACGGATGCGGAGATGAAGGATTATACGGCGGCACCGGTGTATATGGATGGGGGGAAACGTGGGAGTCATGAATGGGTGGTTGAATTTTCAAAAGCACCGAAAGATTTGTGTACCTTTGCGGCTGTGCTGGATCAGACCTTACGGGAAAGCAATTCGGATTATGATGCGAAGCGTTCGTATGATTTGGTTTTAGGTCCTCCGGTTGTCCATGCGGCTCCTCAGGGGACATTTTATGGCTGGATGCGGAGTCGCGGAAAGTTGGGTGGTCAGCACAAGGTACCTCGTTTGAGTAATCATCGGGAATTTATAGACGGAGTTTTAGCTCATATTAATCAATAACATGGCATTAAAAGAAACAATTGAGGCGGGCATCAAAGATGCGATGCGTGCAAAAGATGCAGATCGTTTACGTGCGTTGCGTGCGATTAAATCGATGATTTTATTGGAGGAGACTTCGGGTGCTTCGGAAGGTGGCATTTCTGCGGATGCGGAGATGAAAATTTTGATGAAGGCGGCGAAGCAGCGTAAGGATTCGTTGGAGGTTTATGTGGCTCAAAATCGTCCAGATTTGGCGGAGAAGGAGCAGGCGGAGTTGACGATTATTGAGGAGTTTTTGCCCAAGCAATTATCCGATTCAGAATTGACGACGCGTATTGCTGAGATTATTGCTTCGGTGGGAGCGTCTAGTCCGGCGGATATGGGGAAAGTGATGGGTGTTGCGTCGAAGCAGTTGGCTGGTTTAGCAGATGGTAAGGCGATTTCTGCCAAAGTGGGTGAATTATTGAAAAAATAACATGGTATTGGAGAAGCGGGCGATACGGAATTTGAGTTTGGAGATGCTGAAGCAGGAAATGGTTCAGCATGGGGAGCCTGCGTTTCGCGCCAAACAAGTATATGAGTGGATTTGGAAGAAGTCGGCCCGCTCGTTTGAGGCGATGGGGAATATTCCTAAGTCGACGCGCGAGTGGTTGGCTGCCAACTTTGACTTACAATGTGTAACGACTTCGGAGATGCAGGTGAGTACGGACCGCACGATTAAGTCGAGTTTTGCTTTGTATGATGATCATTTAATTGAGGGGGTTTTGATTCCGACGCGGGAGCGGATGACGGCGTGTGTTTCGTCGCAGGTGGGGTGTTCGTTGACCTGCAGTTTTTGTGCGACGGGGTATATGGATCGGAAGCGGAATTTGGAGGCGTTTGAGATTTATGATCAGGTGGTGTTGATTCGGGATCAGGCGCAGGAGAAATATGGAATTCCTTTGACAAATATTGTGTATATGGGGATGGGGGAGCCTTTATTGAATTATGCCAATGTGCTTAAGTCGGTGGAGATGATTACATCGCCGGAGGGTTTGGGGATGGCGTCGCGTCGGATTACGGTTTCGACGGCGGGGATTGCGAAGATGATTAAGAAGTTGGGCGATGATCAGGTGAAGTTTAATTTGGCCTTGTCGTTGCATGCGGCGAATGATGAGAAGCGGAATCGCATTATGCCGATTAATGAGTCGAATACGTTGGAGGCTTTGGCGGAGGCGTTGCGGTATTTTTATGAGAAGACGGAGAATGAGATTACGTTAGAGTACATCATGTTTAATAAGTTTAATGATTCGGTCGAGGATGCGCGGGAGTTGTATGAATTTGCGCGTCTTTTGCCTTGTAAGATTAATATAATTGAGTACAATCCGATTAAGCAGGCTGATTTTGTGAATGCGGAGGCGGATGCGTTGGCTAAGTTTACGGCGTTTTTGGAGAGTAAGAAGATGATTGTGAATGTCCGCCGATCGCGCGGCAAAGATATTGATGCGGCCTGTGGCCAGTTGGCCGGTAAAAAATAAGCCCATGAATGAGCTTTTCCCCATATTTTTAAAGTTGGACCGTTTGAACACGCTGGTCGTGGGGGGCGGGAATGTGGCGCTTGAGAAGGCGTCTGCGTTGTTGCGCAATTCGCCTGCCGCGCAGGTGACGTTGGTCGCACCGATGTTTCGTCCGGATACGCTAGAATTTTTAGCGGATTATCCGCAGGTTGTTTTATGTGAGCGTGGGTTCGAGTTGGCGGATTTGGATGGTCGGGATTTGGTGATTTGCGCGACAGATAATCGGGAGTTGCATGAGATGATTAATGAGACGTGTGCTGCGCGTCATTTACTGTGTAACGTTGCGGATACGCCGGACTTATGTGATTTTTATTTGGGTTCGATTGTGCAGAAGGGGGATTTGAAGATTGCGATATCCACGAATGGGAAGTCGCCTACTTTAGCGAAGCGGATTCGGGCGTTTTTGGAGGATGTGATTCCGGAGGAGATTCAGGAGGGGCTTGAGGGGATGGAGGCCGTGCGAAAGACGTTGAAGGGGGATTTTCAGGAGAAGATTCGGGTGTTGAATGAGCTGACGAAGGGGGTGATATTTCGGAAGTAGTCTTCTTACCTTTGCCAATCCTCCAAGGTTTGGCAAAGGTAGGGGGGAGAGCGGGGAAATTCAAGCTGTTTAAATAGAATATCAGGAACTTGATAACTTTTGAAATAGGTTATTTAGGCTTGCTTAATGTGCTTAGTTTTAGTGAAAAATCTAATCACTATGTCACATTTATCTCATTATTTGACTCGATTTGAGTCAGGCAAGTTTTATCACATTTATAATCGGGCCATTGATCGCAAGTTGATGTTTAAGTCGCGCTCGAATTATCATTATTTCATGTTGCTTTGGAAGCGTTACTTGGAAGGGTATTTGGATGTCGTTTCTTATAGTCTGAATGCAAATCATTATCATTTTTTAGTTCGCGTACGTTATTTCAGTCCTGAGCAGCTTATGGGGCGAACAGAACACGAATTAATTGCAGGGCAGTTTAAAATCTTCTTTCGAACTTATGCGTTGGCGTTCAACAAGAATCATGTTCGTACTGGGTCGTTATTTGAAGGTCCATTCAAGCGGGTGCTTGTTGGCGACGACTATTATCTAACTTATCTGATTCATTACATTCATGCGAATCCGGAAAAGAATCATTTGTGTGCCGACTTTCGCACGTGGGATTGGAGTTCGTATAAATATATTGTTAAACCCAGTGAATCGGTGGTTGATCGAAAGTTTGTGTTGGACTGGTTTGGGAGTCTACGTGAGTTTACGCAATTTCATATGAAAGAAGATCAGGATGTTGATATTCGTTCTTTTTTGTCCGGAGATGAAGATTAAAAAATCTTAAAATCCCCTACCTTTGCCAAACCTTGGAGGATTGGCAAAGGTAAGAAAAAAGGGGGCTGCGCAGCAGCCCCCTTTTTAATTCAAATATCTCGAAAGATTATAAGTATTGGTTCGCGTTTGTGGCGTTCAAATCTTCGAAAGCAGTTTTTAAACGAGTAACTAATGCCTCTTCTGCTTTACGCAACCAAACACGTGGGTCATAGTATTTCTTGTTTGGAGAATCTTCGCCTGTTGGGTTGCCGATTTGACCTTGTAAGTAACCTTCGTTTGCTTTGTAGAATCCTAAAATACCGTCCCAGAATGCCCATTGTGTATCTGTGTCGATGTTCATTTTGATTGCACCATAAGATAGTGCCTCACGAATTTCTTCACGAGAAGAACCTGAACCACCGTGGAATACGAAGTTGATAGGTTTCTGAGCAGCTAGGCTATATTTCTCTTTGATGAATTCTTGCGAGTTCTTCAAGATTACGGGTTGCAATTTTACGTTACCTGGTTTGTAAACACCGTGTACGTTTCCGAATGCTGCTGCGATGGTGAAGCGGTGTGAGATTTTGCTCAATACCTCGTATGCGTAAGCTACTTCTTCAGGTTGGGTATATAATTTAGATGAGTCAACGTCAGAGTTGTCCACGCCATCTTCTTCACCACCAGTTACACCTAGCTCGATTTCAAGTGTCATGCCCATTTTGGACATACGCTCTAGGTATTTGGCACAGATTTCTAAGTTTTCTTCCAAAGGCTCTTCTGATAAGTCGATCATGTGGGAAGAAAATAGCGGTTGGCCAGTTTCAGCAAAGTATTTTTCGCCAGCGTCTAAAAGACCGTCTATCCAAGGTAAAAGTTTCTTAGCACAGTGGTCGGTGTGAAGGACAACTTGAACGCCGTAGGCTTTGGCCATTTGGTGAACGTGGTATGCGCCTGCGATTGAACCAGCTACGGCTGCAGCTTGATTTTCATTTGAAAG
The DNA here is from genome assembly GCF_042715545.1 of Aquirufa avitistagni. NCBI lineage: Bacteria > Pseudomonadati > Bacteroidota > Cytophagia > Cytophagales > Flectobacillaceae > Aquirufa > Aquirufa avitistagni. Next base: position 553,398 of record NZ_JBBKXZ010000002.1, read on the forward strand.
GGTTTTTCCAGCGTAGAAAATACCGCCACCATTTGAGAATTGGATGATTACGGGTGAGTTAACAGCTTTGGCAGCTTCTAATACTGCGTTTACTGTGTTAGTACCTGTAACGTTTACAGCTGGAAGGGCAAATTGGTTCTTTTTTGCGATCTCGAATAATTCCTGCACCGCATCTCCGTGCAATACTCCTGTTTGAGTGGATAAACTTGACATAATGATTTTTTTTCTTGGGAAATAAATATAAAGTACCTGATTTTCAGCAATTAAAGGCCAAAAATACTAAAATAAGTTCAATTTCTAGGCATGAAAATGAGAAAAATACAATTTTAGGGGAGTCGCAAGTCGTCAGTAGTCAGTAGTTAGTCCGAAGTCCGGAGTCCGGAGGGGAAAGTGGTCAGTCACCAGTCGCTAGTCACTAGTCGCTAGATTATAGCTAGAAGTAAATACACTTTGTCGTTGTTTTTCATTCTTACTTCGGACTGACTACTGACCACTGACTACTAACTCATAGTTATAAGTAAATAAACATTGTCCTTTTTTCCTTCGGACTTCGGACTGACTACTGACCACTGACTACTAACTCATATTTAGAAGTAAATAAACATTGTCCTTTTTTCCTTCGGACTTCGGACTCATCCCCTCCGGACTTCGGACTAGTGACTGATGACTAGCGACTGGCTACTTACTACTAGCCACTCCCCCCTAATTCCTTGATTTTCAAAATATTTTTACCCAACCTATTGCACGTGTTATTTTTTTCTGTACCTTTGCACTCCCGTTCGACAAACGTAGTTTTCAATTCCGAAAGAGGTTGGCAGAACTTCTCGAATTTATTCAAAACACAGAAATACGTGTCGAAACAGGTCTAAAATTGAGATAAGCTCGATTTTTGTGTCAGAACTGGTATTGATTTATGATCGCTGAATGCCCAGCCCATGAATTAAATATTAAGCTACACAAGGTGTTTTTCACTGTTATCCACAGTGGTGTCATCTTGTCGCCTTTTACCAATTCTGCTTTTTATTTAATGTGATTCTTAGATCGTTGCGAAACGATTTTGAATAAAAGTCTTACAACAAGCCTCGATAGCCTTGTAAGCATATTTTTTAATTATAAAAAAATACTATGTCTGGAATTATTGGTAAAAAAATCGGAATGACCAGCCTATACATGGAAGACGGAAGATCCGTTGCATGTACGCTGATTGAAGCCGGACCTTGCGTGGTTACGCAGGTGAAGACCGTTGAGAAAGAAGGCTATAACGCCGTTCAAATCGGTTATGGTGAGAAGAAGGATAAGCACACAACAAAATCATTGTTGGGTCACTTCAAAAAAGCAAACACGACTCCAAAGAAGAAACTTGTTGAATTTCGCACGTTTGAGCAGCCTTTAGCATTAGGGGATGTTTTAACTGTTGATATGTTAGAAGTTGAAACTTTTGTTGACGTAGTAGGTACTTCAAAGGGTAAAGGTTTCCAAGGTGTTGTTAAGCGTCACGGATTTGCCGGTGTGGGTGGTCAAACTCACGGTCAGCATAATCGTGGTCGTCACCCAGGTTCTATTGGAGCTTGTTCATTCCCATCTCGTGTATTCAAAGGTTTGCGTATGGCGGGTCGTACAGGAGGTAATCGTGTAAAGGTTCAAAACTTACAAGTTTTGAAGATCTATTCAGATAAGAACTTGTTAGTTGTTTCTGGATCAGTTCCTGGAGCTAAGAACTCATACGTAATCATTGAAAATTAAAATTCGGGCATAGCCTATAGACATTCTGAAGTATGGAATTATCAGTATATAACATCGCAGGAAAAGACACCGGAAAGAAAGTAACTCTTTCTGATGAGGTCTTTGGAATTGTTCCAAACGAGCATGTGGTTTACTTAGATGTGAAGCAATATTTAGCTAACCAACGTCAAGGAACTCACAAAGCTAAGGAGCGTGCAGAAGTTTCGCGTTCGACGCGTAAGATTAAGAAACAAAAAGGTACGGGTGGCGCGCGTGCGGGTTCGATGAAATCTCCTTTGATGAAAGGTGGTGGTCGTATCTTCGGTCCACGTCCACGTGATTACCATTTTAAATTGAATAAGAAAGTGAAGTCATTGGCGCGTCAATCTGCGTTAGCAGCAAAGGCTCAGTCAGGTGATATCGCGATTTTGGATACCGTATCATTTGATACACCAAAAACGAAAGCATACTTAGCTATGTTGAAAGCTCTTTCTTTAGACAACACAAAATCATTATTGATCACAAACGATGTGGACAAGAATGTGGTATTGTCTGGTCGTAATGTTCCAAAGGCTAAAGTTTCAAACGCGGCTGATGTGAATACATATGATTTGGTTAACGCATCGAAATTGTTAATCACGGTGGATGCGATCCAAAAAATTGAGTCAACATTTAGTAAATAATTTGCGGGACTTCGGTTCTGTTTAAACGAAATAAACAATGGGCATTATTAAACGTCCGGCCTTGACTGAAAAGTCGCAAGCCATGCAAGAAAAAGGCAAATACGTGTTTGTGGTTGAATTGACAGCAAACAAGATTGAAATTGCCAAGGAGGTTAAGAAAATGTACGGTGTCGATGTACAAGATGTACAAACGATGCGTCAAATTGGAAAAGTAAAATCCAAGAGCACGCGTACAAAAGTTACTTCAGGACGTACGTCTACAATTAAGAAGGCGATCGTTACAGTAGCAGCAGGTGAAGTAATTGACTTCTACCAAGGAATTTAATAAAAATAATTAAGGGGGTTCATCCCGATAAATTGAACTAATTAAATGGCAGCAATTAAAAAAATTAAACCAACTACTCCAGGACAGCGTCATCGCATTGCGCCGACGTTCGAGGAGATTACTACGGACAAGCCGTATAAGCCCCTTTTGGAGCCTATCAAGCGTACCGGTGGACGTAATGCAGATGGTCGTCGCTCGATGCGTTATATCGGTGGTGGTCACAAGCGTCGTTACCGTGTGATTGATTTCGCTCGTCAAAAGTTTGATGTACCTGCAACTGTTTTGACAGTTGAGTATGATCCAAACCGTACGTCACGTATCGCTTTGATCGAATATACAGATGGTGTTAAGACATATATCTTAGCTCCTGCAGGTATTCAAGTAGGCCAAACAGTTATCTCAGGTGAGTCAGTGGCTCCAGAAGTAGGTAACACATTGCCTTTGGCAAATATCCCTTTGGGTACATTAGTTCACGCGATTGAGTTGCAACCAGGTAGAGGAGCTGAAATGGTTCGTTCGGCTGGTACGTATGCTCAGTTGTTAGCGCGTGATGGAAAATATGCGACATTGAAGTTGCCTTCGGGTGAGATGCGTATGGTATTGGCTCGTTGTCTTGCGACAATTGGAACGGTATCTAACTCGGATCACATGAACGTTAACTTGGGTAAAGCAGGTCGTCATCGTTGGTTAGGTCGTCGTCCACGTGTTCGTGGTGTTGTAATGAACCCAGTCGATCACCCAATGGGTGGTGGTGAGGGTCGTTCATCAGGAGGTCACCCTCGTTCTCGTACCGGTTTATTGGCTAAGGGTAAGAAAACTCGTAATCCAAAAAAACACACTAATCGTCTTATCATCAGTAGAAGAAAAAAATAGTAGATGGCACGTTCACTAAAAAAAGGTCCTTACATTGATTACCGCCTTGATAACAAGGTTCAAGTTATGAATGATTCTGGCAAGAAGTCAGTAATCAAAACTTGGTCAAGACGTTCAATGATTTCTCCGGATTTCGTTGGTCACACATTCGCGGTTCACAATGGGAATAAATTTATTCCGGTTTATGTAACTGAGAACATGGTAGGTCACAAGTTAGGTGAGTTTTCACCGACGCGTAATTTCCGTGGTCACATTGCGAAAAAAGACAAAGGTAAAAGATAATAAAAAGACCAGCTGGTCTTGTAATCAATATTGAAAATGGAAGCAATTGCTAAATTAAGAAATGTTCCTACGTCGCCGCAGAAAATGCGTATTGTCGCAGACATGGTACGTGGACAGAAAGTATCCAAAGCGTTGGGTATCTTAAAATTTGAGCCCAAAGTTGGTGCGAAGGCTATCGAGAAATTATTACTCTCAGCCGTTTCTAACTGGCAAAACAAGCATGTGGATGCTAAAATTGAGGAATCAGATTTATTCATCAAAACGATCTTCGTTGATGGAGGAGCTTCAATCAAGCGTTTACGTCCTGCTCCGCAAGGAAGAGGTCACCGCATCTTGAAGCGTTCGAATCACATTACCATCGTAGTAGCTTCTTCGGCAGCTCCTATTTTGGCAGAAACTACAGCAGAATAATTAACTATTAGATAAAACAAGAAATGGGACAAAAAATTAACCCCGTTGGATTAAGATTAGGTATCGTAAGAGGTTGGGATTCTAACTGGTACGGAGGCAAGACATTTGCTGATAAACTAGTCGAAGACGAGAAAATCAGAAAATATGTTGCTGCTCGTATTCCAAAAGGCTCTATCTCTAAAGTTATTATTGAGCGGACTTTAAAGCGCATTACATTGACAATCAACACAGCTCGTGCTGGTGTGGTTATCGGTAAGCAAGGTGCTGAAGTTGACAAGGTAAAAGAAGAGTTAAAAGCAATCACAGGTAAGGATGTTCAAATCAACATCTTTGAGATTAAGCGTCCAGAAATCGATGCGAAATTGATCGGTGAGGCAATTGCTCAACAATTACAAGCTCGTATTTCTTTCCGTCGTGCGATGAAGCAAGCAATCGCTTCAGCGATGCGTGTAGGTGCTCAAGGAATCAAGTTGAAATTATCAGGTCGTTTAGGTGGTGCTGAAATGGCACGTTCTGAAGGATATAAGGAGGGACGTATTCCGCTTCATACGCTGCGTGCGGATGTGGATTATGCGATCTCAGAAGCGTTAACTGTTTACGGAAAGATCGGTATCAAGGTATGGGTATTCCGTGGTGAGGTTTTCGGTAAGCCAGATTTGTCGCCAAATGCGAACATGGGCTTGCAGTCTACAGCAGCAGATTCTCGCCCAGGTGACCGTGGTGGTCGTCCAGGTGACCGTGGTGGTCGCGGACGTCGTCCAGATGGTGATCAAGGTGGAGATCGTAACAAGGCAGGTGGTCCAGGAGCGGGTAACCGTGGTCGTGGTGGAAAACGCTAATTGCCTAAAATTAATTTAGAAATAGATATTAGACTTTTAAGAAGATGTTACAACCAAAAAGAACGAAATTTCGTAAGTCACAGAAAGGCCGTGTAAGAGGTGTTGCTACCCGTGGTCACGAAATTGATTTTGGATCATTCGCTATTAAATCGTTAGAGCCAGGACGTATTACAGCACGTCAAATCGAAGCGGCTCGTATTTCGGTAACTCGTGCTATGAAGCGTGAGGGCCAGGTTTGGATTCGAATTTTCCCTGACAAAGTGATTACGAAAAAACCTGCAGAGGTTCGTATGGGTAAAGGAAAGGGAGCTCCTGAGTATTGGGTAGCAAACGTTCGTCCAGGAACTATTTTGTTTGAATCGGCGGGTGTACCGTTAGCATTAGCGCAAGAGGCATTACGTTTAGCTGCGCAAAAATTGCCGATGCGCACGAAATTTGTCGTACGTAGAGATTATTCAGAATAGGTTTTAAACCTGGAGGTTTAAACATCCAAATAGCATTGTTATGAAAAACGCAGAGATAAACAAATTAGGAGTAGACGAATTAAAGAAAGCCATTGCGGCTGAGCAAGAGAACTTGACTCGTTTGAAATTAGCACACGCTATTTCACCGATCGAGAACCCAATGCGTATTCGTGAAAACCGTAAATTGATCGCCAAATTAGAGACTGCTCTAACGAAGGCAATCAATGCTTAAGATTAATTAATTTTTAATAGACCGTGTCGATATAACGCTCATGGTCAATTGTTTAACAAGTAACAAACCAACGATGGAACAGAGAAATCTAAGAAAGGTAAGGATTGGGAAAGTAGTTAGTGATAAGATGGATAAATCAATCACATTAACTGTTGACCGTAAGGTAAAACACCCCTTGTACGGAAAGTTCGTACAAAAGACTACTAAATTGATGGCACACGATGAAAATAACGAGTGTGGTATCGGTGATACAGTGAAAGTGATGGAAACGCGTCCTCTTTCAAAAAATAAGCGTTGGAGATTAGTTGAAGTTATCGCGAAGGCGAAATAAGACTACTTGTTAATCAAATTTTAATTTTAAAGATCAAAGATAATGTTACAGCAGGAATCAAGATTAGGCGTAGCGGATAATTCTGGAGCAAAAGAAGTTTTGGTAATTCGTGTGCTAGGTGGTACTGGTAAAAGATATGCGTCTATAGGCGATAAAATTGTCGTTTCAGTAAAATCAGCCCTTTCTTCATCTAGCATGAAAAAAGGTACGGTTTCTCGTGCGGTTGTCGTGCGTACTAAGAAAGAAATTCGTCGTAAGGATGGAACATATATTCGTTTTGAAGATAACGCAGCTGTGTTATTAAACGCGAATGATGAGCCAAGAGGAACACGTATTTTCGGGCCAGTTGCACGTGAATTACGTGAGGCAGGATTTATGAAAATTGTTTCCTTAGCCCCTGAAGTTTTATAAGATAGATGACATATTGGGGAACCAATAGAAAGAATCATACCATGGAAAAGAAAATTATCAAGCAAACAAAATTGCACATCAAGAAAGGTGATACTGTGATGGTTATCGCTGGTAACGCTAAAGGTAAAACAGGTGTTATCCAAGAAGTGATCACAGAGAAATCACGTGCAATTGTCGAAGGTGCTAACCTTCAAACAAAACACGTGAAGCCTTCAGCGAGCAATCCACAAGGTGGTATCGAAAAGCGTGAGGGATCTATCCACATTTCTAACCTAATGGTGGTAGAAAATGGAAAGGCTGTTCGCACGGGTCGTAAATTAAACGAGAAAGGTAAATTACAACGTTACTCAAAGACAACAGGTAAGTTTATCGCATAATATTGAATGTAAAACGTGGGTCGGAAATCCACAAAATATAAGAACATGGCAGTACCTAGATTAAAAGAGCGTTATCTGAAGGAGGTTGTACCAGGCTTAAAAACTAAGTTCGAATACAAATCAGTAATGCAAGTACCTAAGATTACGAAGATTGTAATCAACAAGGGTGTTGGAGCAGCAGTATCCGACAAAAAATTAGTTGATGTTGCAGTAGAAGAAATTTCACAAATCGCTGGTCAAAAGGCGGTGGCAACAATCTCTAAGAAAGCGATCTCAAACTTCAAGTTGCGCGAGAACATGCCGATTGGTGTGAAAGTAACGTTACGTGGAGATCGTATGTATGAGTTTTTAGATCGTTTGACTACGGTTTCTTTAGCTCGTGTACGTGACTTTAAAGGAGTATCAGAGAAAGGTTTCGATGGCCGTGGTAACTATACCTTAGGTGTGAAGGAACAAATTATCTTCCCTGAAATTTCAATTGATAAAGTGTCTAAAATCTCAGGTATGGACATCACATTTGTGACGACTGCACCTACAGATGAAGAAGCTTATGCTTTATTGGCAGCGATTGGAATGCCTTTTTCAAATATCAAAAAATAAGTGGCCTTTAGGCTTTAATAACACCTTTAAATTTTTACAAAATGGCTAAAGAGTCAGTAAAAGCAAGAGAAAGAAAACGCGAAGCAACTGTAGCTAAGTATGCAGTTAAGCGTGCAGCTTTGAAAGCAGCTGGAGATTACGTAGGATTAGATAAATTACCTAAGAATGCTTCTCCAGTGCGTTTACACAACCGTTGTAAACTAACAGGTCGTCCTCGTGGATATATGCGTAAGTTCGGAATTAGCCGTGTTACGTTCCGTGAAATGGCGTCCAACGGTTTAATCCCAGGGGTTACAAAATCCAGCTGGTAAACTAAAATTTGATTAATTAAATTCATTTTTGTAATTTTGCAGGCCATTTTAACGGCATGCGGCAAATTTAAAAGCAATGACAGATCCAATAGCAGATTATTTAACCCGATTGAGAAATGCCTTGAAGGCACGCCATAGGGTAGTTGAAATTCCTGCTTCCAATATCAAAAAAGAAATCACGAAAGTGCTTTTTGATAAGGGATACATTTCAAACTATAAGTTCGATGATTCTTCTGTACAAGGAACAATCAAAATAGCTTTGAAGTACAACTCAGTAACGAAGCAACCTGCTATCGTGAACTTGACTCGTATTTCTAAACCAGGTCTTCGTAAGTACAATGGCGCTGAAGAGTTGCCACGTGTATTGAACGGCTTAGGTATCGCTATCTTATCTACTTCAAAAGGAGTAATTACAGATAAGGAAGCACGTACACTTCACGTAGGTGGAGAGGTACTTTGTTACGTATATTAATTGTTTCACGCTGAAAGGAGGCAACTCGTAATTTAAGCAAATCATTTTTTTATGTCTAGAATTGGAAAAAAAATTATCACATTACCTGCAGGAGTTACTGTAGATGTTAGCGCTGGTAATTTAGTGACAGTAAAAGGCCCTAAGGGTACTTTGTCTCAACAAATTGATCAAGATATCATCGTTAATATCGAGGATGGTGTGTTGACAGTAGCTCGTCCAACTGAGCAAAAGCGTCACAAAGCGATGCACGGTTTATACCGTTCATTGATCAACAACATGGTTGTAGGTGTAAGTGAAGGCTACAAGAAAGATTTAGAGATTATCGGTGTTGGTTACAAAGCCGCTAATCAAGGAAATATTTTGGAATTAAGCTTGGGATATTCTCACGCTATTTTCATGGCTATTCCTTCTGAAATCAAAGTTGTTACTGCGATGGAAAAAGGAAAGAACCCAATGGTTGTTTTAGAAGGTATCGACAAGCAATTGATCGGTCAAGTAGCTGCTAAAATCAAATCATTACGTCCAGTGGAGCCTTACAAAGGTAAAGGTGTTCGTTTCTTGGGTGAGCAAGTTCGTCGTAAAGCTGGTAAAGCAGGCGGTAAGAAATAAATAATTAGCGTGGGCCGGAAATCCACACAAACAAGTTAAACAATGGCAACAACAAAAGATTTACGTAGAACCCGCATCAAACGTGCGATACGTGCTAAAATAGCTGGTTCAGCAGAGCGTCCGCGCTTAACAGTATATCGTTCTAATACAGCAGTTTATGCGCAATTGGTAGACGATTTGGCTGGAAAAACATTGTTCTCTGCGACTTCTTACAAGAAGGACAAAGTAAACAATAACATCGAAGCTGCGAAAACGGTAGGCTTAGCAATCGCGAAAGCGGCTGCGGCTGCAGGAATTACGAAAGTAGTTTTCGATCGTAACGGTTATTTATATCACGGAAGAATTAAATCATTAGCTGAAGGCGCTCGCGAGGGTGGCTTACAATTTTAATAAGATATGTCGCAATTACAAGCAAAACCTGTAAAGGTTAACGAAGGTGAGTTGAAGGAGAAGGTAGTAGCCATCAACCGTGTTGCTAAAGTGGTAAAAGGTGGTCGTCGTTTCAGTTTCTCTGCCATTGTGGTAGTAGGAGATGGTAACGGTGTCGTTGGATACGGTTTAGGAAAAGCAAACGAAGTAACAGACGCGATCACAAAAGGGATCGAAGATGCGAAGAAAAATTTATTCCAAATTCCTTTGTTGAAGAAAACAGTTCCTCACGAGCAATTAGGTAAATTCTCTGGCGGTTTCGTTTTAATTAAGCCAGCTGCTCCAGGTACAGGATTGATCGCCGGTGGTGCGATGCGTGCCGTGTTAGAATCTGCGGGTATCCATGATGTCCTAGCAAAATCTAAAGGTTCATCTAATCCACACAACGTGGTGAAGGCAACAATCGATGCGTTAGTGAAGATGCGTGCTCCACATAGTGTAGCGTTCCAACGTGGCATTTCATTAGCAAAAGTATTTAATGGATAATCAGAGCGCGTAAGCCTCTCTAATAGAACATACAATGTCTAAAGTTAAAATTACTCAAGTAAAAAGTGCAATTAAGCGCCCGGAAGTACAAAAACGTACGATCCAAGCTTTAGGATTAGGAAAGATTCGTCAATCCGTAGAACATGAGTTAAACCCAGCCATTGCGGGTATGATTCGTGCGGTAGGTCACTTAATCGTAGTAGAAAATATTTAATTAACACGCGAGTTGCCGGCAACGGCAGCGTTAAGCCCCAATTACAATGAAATTATCGTCATTAAAGCCTGCTGAAGGCTCAGTAAAAGTTAGAAAAAGAGTAGGTCGTGGTCAAGGTTCTGGTTTAGGTGGAACTTCTGCTCGTGGTCACAAAGGAGCTCAGTCTCGTTCAGGTTACTCACGTAAGCGTGGATTCGAAGGTGGTCAAATGCCTATCCAACGTCGTGTTCCTAAGTTCGGTTTCAAGAACATCAATCGTGTAGAATATAAAGCAATCAACTTGGATACGTTACAAGCATTAGCTGACGCGACAGGTTCGAAAGTAATCACATTTGAAACACTTTACAGCAACGGTTTAGTATCTAAGTCAGACTTAGTGAAAATCCTTAGCCGTGGAGCTGTTACTTCTGCATTAGAGGTTACAGTAAAAGGTTTCTCGGGTGCTGCTAAAGCTGCTATTGAAGCTGCTGGCGGTAAAGCAATTGTTGGTTAATCCCCTATTCTAATCGAATGAACAAGTTAATAACAACTTTCAAGCACATCTTTTCGATCGAGGAATTAAGAGGCCGTATTCTAAATACGATGCTTTTTATTGCCTTCTTTCGTCTAGGTTCTTATATCGTTCTACCAGGTGTAGACGCGACGAAGCTTTCGCAACCAAGTGACGGTGGTCTATTTGGCTTGTTGAACATGTTCTCCGGTGGAGCCCTTAGCAATGCATCTGTATTTGCGTTAGGTATCATGCCGTACATCTCAGCTTCCATTGCGATTCAGTTATTGACGATTGCGCTTCCTTATTTCCAAAAAATGCAAAAAGACGGTGAGTCTGGTCGCAAGAAATTGAACCAAATCACCCGTATCTTAACCATTTTTGTTACCGCAGCGCAAGGTTTTACCTATTTGCAAGTAACCATTCCTACGGAGGCAATCTTAGTAGATCCTTGGTTCTTCCGTTTATACGGTGTTGCCATTTTAGTAGGTGGTACGATGTTTTGTATGTGGTTGGGAGAGAAAATCACCGACAAAGGTATTGGTAACGGTATCTCAATGTTGATCATGATCGGTATCGTATCTCGTTTCCCAGCGTCTATTTTACAAGAAGCAGGATCTCGTGGTATGGCTGGTGCTTTATTATTCATTATTGAAGTTATTGCCCTATTCTTTATCGTTATGGGTGCGATTATGGTAACACAAGCTGTTCGCCGTATTCCAGTTCAATATGCAAAGCAAGTAGTAGGAAGTAATATGGCTGTAGGCGGTGAGCGTCAATACATCCCGTTGAAGCTAAATGCTTCTGGTGTTATGCCAATCATCTTTGCCCAAGCTTTAATGTTTATTCCAGGTTTAGTCGCTCAATCATTTGCGGATAAATCTGAATTTGCCTCATCGGTAGCTCAGTCGTTTGGCGACTTTACTACTTGGCAATACAATGTGTTGTTCGCATTCTTGATTATTGTATTTACATTTTTCTATACAGCCATCTCGATTAACCCAACACAAATTTCAGACGACATGAAGCGTGGTGGTGGTTTCGTACCAGGTGTTAAGCCAGGTGAAGAAACAGCCGGTTTCATTGCGAGCATCTTGGATCGTATTACGTTGCCTGGTGCTGTGATGTTGTCAATTATTGCGATTCTTCCGGCGATTGCCAACTTGTTTGGTGTGACCCGTGGTTTTGCTTCGTTCTTTGGAGGAACATCTTTGTTAATCCTTGTGGGCGTAGTTTTAGATACATTGCAACAAGTTGAAAGTTACTTGTTGATGCGTAAGTATGAAGGTTTAATGCAGTCGGGACGCGTAAAGGGTCGTTCTGAAGTGATCACTCGTTAAGATGATTTACTTAAAGACGCCAGAAGAGATGGCCATCATTCAAGCGAATGGGGAAATTCTTGGAAAGTGTCATGCCGAAGTAGCGAAGGCGGTAAAGCCGGGAGTTACTACACTGGAGTTAGACAAGATTGCTTACCAATTTATTAAGGACCATGGAGCACATCCTTCCTTTTTAAATTACCAAGTAGGAGATAAAAAGTACGCATATTCCTTATGCATTTCGGTGAATGACGTAGTCGTTCACGGATTACCAGGGGATTTGACTTTGCAAGACGGAGATATTATCTCGATTGATGCAGGGGTGTACAAAGATAAATTTCACGCCGATAGCGCCTATACCTATGGAATAGGAAATGTTGCGGCTGATGTACAAGAGTTAATGCAAGCGACAAAAGAGTCCTTGTATAAGGGTTTGAATCAAGCCCATGCGGGTAAGCGAATTGGAGATGTGGGTAGTGCGGTGCAGTCGTATACGGAGGCATTGGGCTACGGAGTCGTTCGGGAATTAGTGGGGCATGGTGTAGGTAAAAATCTACATGAAAGTCCTGAGGTTCCAAATTATGGACGCCGCGGTGATGGAGCTAAATTGAAAGAAGGTATGGTCATTGCGATCGAGCCGATGATCAATTTGGGGAAACGCCAGATTACGGTGGACAAGGACGGCTGGACAATCCGTACGATTGATCGCAAAGCGAGTGCACATTTTGAGCACACGGTAGGCGTGACAAAGGATGGTCCGAAAGCGTTGACAACGTTTGCTTACATTGAAGAAGTATTAAAAACATCAACTGTATTGTTGAACATTTAAATAAAGGATTATGGCCAAACAATCTTCGATAGAAGTAGACGGAATTATTTTGGAAGCTCTTTCGAACGCTATGTTTCGGGTAGAATTAGAGAATACGCATCAAGTGATTGCCCACATTTCAGGCAAGATGCGCATGAACTACATTAAGATTCTGCCAGGAGATAAAGTGAAGTTGGAAATGTCACCTTACGATTTAAGTAAAGCTAGAATTGTTTATCGTTATAAGTAAAAAGAGGGTTTAACCCATAAATGTAAATAAAATGAAAGTTAAAGCATCTATTAAAAAGCGTAGTGCAGACTGCAAGGTGATTCGTCGTCACGGTAAGCTTTACGTTATTAACAAGAAGAATCCTAAGTTCAAGCAAAGACAAGGATAATTCAAACTAAATTGATTAATCACAACAATTAATTACCTATATGGCTCGTATTGCAGGGGTTGATATTCCCGACAAAAAAAGAGGAGAAATTGCATTGACTTATATTTTTGGTATAGGTCGTAGCACTGCTCAGAAAATTTTAGCGAAGGCAGCGGTTTCCGTTGACAAGAAAGCTGGTGAGTGGAACGATACGGAAGCGAATGCGATCCGTGCGATCATCGCCGCTGAATTCAAAACAGAAGGACAGCTTAAGTCTGAAGTTCAGTTGAACATCAAGCGTTTGATGGACATCGGTTGTTACCGTGGATTGCGTCACCGTAAGGGTCTTCCAGTACGTGGCCAACGCACCAAAAACAACTCACGTACTCGTAAGGGTCGTCGTAAAACAGTTGCTAACAAGAAAAAAGTAACTAAGTAATAAGTAGAGGAAATACCTCATACCCAATTTTATTTATCAAATAGTATGGCACAAGCAAAAAGAAAAGATAAAGCGAAGAAAAGGGTTGTTGTAGTTGAGCAAGTTGGTCAAGTACACATCAAAGCTTCCTTTAACAACATCATTATCTCCATTACAAACTCAGCAGGTCAAGTGATCTCTTGGGCTTCAGCAGGAAAGATGGGTTTCCGTGGGTCGAAGAAAAACACTCCCTATGCAGCACAGATGGCAGCATCTAACTGCGCAGCAGTAGCTGTTGAAGCAGGAATGAAGAAAGCAGAGGTTTTTGTAAAAGGGCCGGGTGCTGGACGTGAGTCTGCAATCCGTACCATCCAAAACTCAGGTATCGAAGTATCACTTATCCGTGATATCACACCAATGCCTCACAATGGATGTCGTCCTCCAAAACGTCGTCGCGTTTAATAATTTTTATGCAGGGGTAATTAGTAATTATTTTCCCCCGCTTTTATTCACAATTTAATTACTTCACTGCACATAAGAGGTGCATTGACTTTTAAAACAAAATGGCTAGATACACAGGTCCAAAATCCAAGATTGCGCGTCGTTTCGGCGAGCCAATTTTAGGTCCGAGCAAAGCATTAGCTCGTAAGAATTATGCTCCAGGAATGCATGGTAAAGGGAAACGTTCAAAGGTTTCTGAATATGCCATCCAATTGAAGGAGAAGCAAAAGGTAAAATACACGTATGGTATTTTAGAACGTCAGTTCGAAAACCTATTCCACAAAGCCGCTGTTAAAGAGGGCATCACGGGTGAGAACCTTTTGAAATTGTGTGAAGCACGTTTAGATAACACAGTTTATCGCTTAGGTATTGCACCTACACGTCGTGCGGCACGTCAATTAGTTATTCACAAACACATCATTGTAGACGGTGAAGTAGTAAATGTGCCATCTTACTCTTTACGCGCAGGTCAATTGATCGGTGTTCGTGAAAAATCGAAATCGTTAGAAGTTGTTACTAACTCATTAGCTGGTCGTTCGCCAAAGCGTTACAACTGGTTAGAGTGGTCAGAAAGTGATATGGTAGGTAAATTTTTGGCATACCCAGAAAGAGATCAAATCACAGAGAACTTCAACGAGCAAGCAATTGTCGAGTTGTACTCTAAATAATCCTTAGGATTTTTTAGATCAAAATAAGAGTACCAAAAACGTTTTTTCAGTATCATTTTAAGCTACGAAATATGTCAATATTAGCATTCCAAATGCCCGAAAAAGTTGTGATGGAGAAAGCCGATGACTTTCACGGGTTATTTGAGTTCAAGCCGCTCGAGAAAGGTTACGGTGTTACCATTGGTAACGCACTTCGTAGAATCCTACTTTCTTCTTTAGAAGGGTATGCGATCACAAGTGTTAAGATCTCTGGTGTTTTACACGAGTTTTCTGCCATCGAAGGTGTACATGAAGATGTTTCTGAAATCATCTTAAACTTGAAAAAAGTTCGCTTCAAGAAAGCACAAGAGATTTTAGAGAATAAAGTGACATTGAAAGTAAAGGGCCAAACAGCCATTACTGCCGGTGATATCGCGAAATTCACTCCTTACTTTACCATCCTAAACCCAGATTTAGTTATCTGTCACTTAGATGCTTCTAAAGAAGTTGAGGTAGAGTTAATTATCGAAAAAGGTCGCGGTTACGTGCCTGCAGATGAGCCTCGTGCAAACGAGCTTCCTTTCGGACACATCGCAATCGATTCGATCTACACGCCAATCAAGAACGTTAAGTTCAGCATTGAAAACACACGTGTAGAGCAAAAAACAGATTACGAGAAATTAGTTCTTGATATCGAAACGGATGGTTCTATCCACCCAGAAGATGCATTGAAAGGTGCTGCGTATATCTTGATCCAACACTTTATGTTGTTCTCTGATCAAACAATGACGTTTGAAACTCCTAAAGCAGAAGAAGACAATGTCGTAGATGAAGAAATGCTTCACATGCGCAAGCTATTGAAGACTTCATTAGCTGACTTAGATCTTTCTGTTCGTGCGTACAACTGCTTGAAATCTGCAGACGTTCGTACACTTGGAGAATTAGCGAAATTAGAAATTTCAGATATGATGAAGTTCCGCAACTTTGGTAAGAAATCCTTAACTGAGTTAGAACAATTGATCGAAGAAAAAGGTCTAACGTTCGGAATGGATGTATCTAAATATCGTTTAGACGAAGATTAATAATTAAACTAAAAGTAATAGGTGGTACGCAAGTCGCATACTAACCGCAGCTCGAAAGAGCTTTTAACTTACGAATTACAACAATGAGACACGGTAAAAAATTCAATCACTTAGGAAGAACAGCTTCCCACAGAGCAGCCTTATTATCTAATATGGCCTCTTCGTTAATCTTGCACAAGCGTATCGAAACAACTGTTGCGAAAGCAAAAGAGTTGCGTAAATACATTGAGCCAATGATCACGAAATCAAAAACTGACAGCACAAACAATCGTCGTGTGGTTTTCTCTTATTTACAAAATAAAGATGCCATCAAAGAATTGTTCAGCATCGTTTCTGAGAAAGTAGCGAATCGTCCAGGTGGTTATACACGTATTATTAAGTTAGGCAATCGTTTAGGTGATAACGCAGAAATGTGTTTCATCGAGCTAGTTGACTTCAACGAAACTATGTTAGCTGCAGCTGCTGAGAAAGCAGGCAAAACACGTCGTAGCCGTCGTGCAGGAGCTAAGAAAGATGAGGCAGTAGCCGCAGCACCAGTTGCTGAAGCTCCTTCTGCTGAAGTAGTTGAAGAAGCACCAGCTGCAGAAGTGGTTGAGGAAGCGCCTGCCGCAGAGGTAGTTGCTGAAGCACCAGCTGTTGATGTTGTAGCAGATGCTCCTGAAGCACCTGCAACTGAGGAGCCTACAGAAGAAAAAGGAGAAGACGCTTAATTCTTTTCCCAGATTTTTTTGGAAGGGCTTCAACAATTCGTTGAAGCCCTTTTTTTAGGATTGATAGCCAATTATTTAGCACATATTATATGAAAGTTACTGAGTCGACACCCGCAGTACTCTTATTACAAGATGGAACCCTATTTCATGGCAAGGCTTTAGGCAAGATCGGAACCCACGGAGGGGAGATCTGCTTCAATACCGGCATGACAGGGTATCAAGAAATTTATACCGATCCTTCCTATAGTGGCCAAGTGATTATCAATACCACGGCGCATATTGGAAATTACGGTGTCATTGATGGACTTGAAGCGGAATCAGGCCAAGTTCAAATCGCCGGTATGGTGTGTAATGAATTTGCCAGTGTTCATTCACGTGAAACAGCAGATGGATCATTGCAAGATTATTTAGCGAAGGCTAATCTAGTTGGTATTTCAGGGATTGATACCCGTGCACTTGTACGACATATCCGTACGAAAGGTGTCATGAACTGCTTGATTTCATCGGAGATTTTTGATTTACCTACGCTACAAGCGGAGTTAGCTAAGATTCCTTCGATGGAAGGTCTTGAATTATCATCTCAAGTTTGTACCAAAGTAGCTTACTTCGTAGGTGACCCTTCAGCTAGCAAGAAGGTAGCTGTCTTGGATTTAGGTGTAAAGAAAAGTATTCTGTCCAACATCGCTGAGCGCGATTGTTACTTACAAGTTTTCCCCGCTAAAACCCCGTTTGCTGAAATCGCAGCTTGGAATCCAGATGGATACTTTGTTTCGAATGGTCCAGGTGATCCAGCGACGATGCCGTATGCTGTTGAGACAGTATCGCAATTTTTGGCGAGTGATAAACCGGTATTTGGCATTTGCTTAGGACACCAAATTTTGGCTCAGGTGTGCGGATTAGCTACGTATAAAATGCACAATGGGCACCGTGGATTGAATCATCCCGTGAAAAACCTGATCACAGGTTTGTCTGAGATCACCTCACAAAATCATGGTTTTGCCGTGAAGATGGATGAGTTGAAATCTTCTGAAAAGGCTGAATTAACGCATGTCAATTTAAATGATCATACCGTAGAGGGCTTACGTGTGAAAGGCCGTAAGGCATTTTCGGTCCAGCATCACCCAGAAGCGTCTCCAGGACCGCATGATTCGCGGTACTTGTTCGATCAATTTGTGGATCTAATGAACTAATAAAAAGCCCGAAGTTACTCGCTTCGGGCTTTTTTATGGGACAAATAAAAAGGCGCAGAATCTCCGCGCCCTTTTCCCCTTAATCTTTCACTTTGTTGGCATTTTCCTATTGAACCGCAACCATGTCGCGCTTCACTTCAGTTAGGATGTTGAATGTTTTAGAAGTCAGCACTTGTTTGCGTGCGTTTTGGACTTCTAGGCGGTATTTTCCATCAACTAAACTGGCTAGATTGAATAATTTCTTCGAAGAAATGACTTCTTGATGAATGATATTATTATCTGCATCTCGGATGATGACGTATACATTTGATTTAGGTTCAGCGCTGACCAAAAACTTAAATTTTCCTACTTGATCGATGCTTACTGGTAAAGTTACTTCTGCTCCATTCGCGGCAGAAACCACAGACATGCTAGCTGCAAAAAATGCGACAGCCATAGCGTTTTTGATGTGCTTTTTCATAAGCGTTTTTGTTTGGTACTGTTTAGGCGGATTAGTTCCGTTTGCTGATTCAAATGTATGCGTTTGAAAAACTCCGCAAATTAAATCCACATTAAATTTCACTTTTTCAAGAAAGTTCTTCTATAAAAAATTATAATTCTTGGAATTATACCAAAAAACGGAACGGAAAAGGTAAATTTTTAGGAACGAATCGCTGTGTTACCAAATTGTTAACGGATCGAACTTCGATTTAATATTGGCCTAACAGAAGCCTTACAATGGCTTAATAGTTTCCGGATTTGGGGGTAATATTTTTGTTGCATGATTAAGTCAAGAAAAACAATGTTTCACACCAATTCTATCATGTATTCATTTAAGCACCAATTAATCCTTTTATTCGCTTTATCCCCACTTTTCTCTTTTGGTCAAACTCAAGTTTCTGGAGTTGTCAAGTCTTCTAAGGAGACACTTATAGGTGTCACGATCTGGTTAAAGAATCCTACCTCAGGAAAAAACATTGGAGCATCTTCTGACGTTGATGGTAAATTTGTATTTCAAAATGTAGCTCCAGGGAAGTATTCGTTAAGTTCAAGTTATGTAGGATATAAAGAATATGTCAATAACTCTTTTGTTGTTGGCGCAGATCCTATTGTCGTTTCAATTGAATTAGAAGAGGATAGTAAATTACTTTCTGATGTCGTTGTAAGGACTGTTGCAAAGAAGGAAACTGCGTCTGCGTTAATTAATACGTTGAAAGCTAGTTACATCGTGGCAGATGGTTTGTCGATTGAATCCATTAAGAAAACCCCCGATAGAAACGTAAGTGATGCGTTGAAGCGTGTGAGTGGTGTTACGATACAGAATGATAGATTCGTACTCGTACGTGGTCTTGCAGATCGTTACAATTCTGCCTTGTTAAATAAAACTCAATTGCCTTCAACGGAACCAGATCGTCGTGCCTTTTCTTTTGACATTATTCCTACGGCATTAATTGATAACATTATTATTAATAAAGGGGCTGCTGCTAATTTGCCAGGTGATTTCGCTGGTGGTTTAGTTCAGATTACAACCAAAGAAGTTTCGGGTGATTTTGCGTCCGCTTCCTTAGGGCTTAGTTATGGTTCTTTATCTACCTTTAAAAGCTTCAGATTAATTGAATCTGTCCCTTTCCCATCTATTTTCCCTTCGACAAATACCTTTCGTATTAGTGGTAACGGGGATAAGCGTGCTTATACGAAATTGATTGATTCCCCAGGAATTTCTGAATCGTCAAGTATTCCAAATATCAATGGTAGCGTTTCTTTTGGGGTCAAGAAAAATAACTGGAACGTATTGTTTAGCTCTACAGCGAGAAACACCTTCTCTTCAAATACGACCGAGCGGATTGATTATTTGTCTTCTACGGATTTAGCCTACAAATACAAAGACATTAACTTCTCCCAAACGAAGTCGGTAAGCGGTTTATTGAATGTGGTCTATTTAGGCGAAAATCGCTATAGCTGGAAAACTATCGCGAATTACCAAACAGAGGATTACTTCTTAAATAGAACAGGAGAGAACTACGATAACGTGCAGAATGTATTCAGTAATTCTTCAAACGCAATTCGCAAAATGGTGGTTAATACCCAATTTGATGCGAAAATTAAGACTTGGGATTTGAACGTAGGTTATAATTTAATGCTTCGCGATCAGCCTGATTATCGTGTAAATCCTACGGCATCGTATTTAAACTCGGGGAATCCATTCCTAACAGCTTGGAGAGACACTTATCGCTTCTGGAGCGTGATGGATGAAAATTCGGGGAATGCATCTATTAATAAGTCCATTGGTGATTTTAAGGTAGGGATGGGTTATTTGAAGAAATACAGAAATTTCAAGGCACGTGTTTTCCGTTATGAAACCATCGATATGTTAGGTGAGATAACGAATAATACGGATCGCTATACGGCGGACTTTGACTTAGCGAGTGGATTTGTGATGTACGAAAAAGAGATTGGTCTACTTAAGTTAAATACCGGTTTGAGGACAGAATACAACGTATTTACGATTGGAACGGCTGATTTTAGTGGCCAAAAAGTAAATGTACAGCGTGAGTATTTAGATCTTTTACCTTCATTGAATTTAACCTATGCGGCCACAGAGAAAACAAAGTGGAGAACATCGTTAAGTAAGACCTTAGCTAGACCTGAGTTCCGTGAGGTTGCAAATTTTGCTTACTATGACTTCGTTCGTAACGCACAGTTATTAGGAAACAAAGACTTAGAAAAATCGGATATCTACAATGTGGACTTTAAGTGGGAACTCTATCCTAATGCGGGTGAAATCTTCTCTGTGGGCGTTTTTGGAAAGAAATTCATTAAGCCTATTGAGCAAATTGTAGCCGATGGTTCAGTTCCTTCGAATTTAGCTTTGACCTACACGAATCCACCATCGGCCATTGTATATGGTTTAGAAATGGAATTTAGAAAGTCCATTAATTCTTGGTTGGACTTGTACTCAAACATGGCATTAATTCAATCTGAAGTGGAAGTGCAAGGTGTTAAACGTCAGTTGCAAGGTCAATCAAATTATGCATTGAATGGAGGGTTAAATTTCCACAAAGGAAATAATACCATCAACTTAACCTATAACCGAGTTGGTGATCGTATTGCATCAGTTGGTTTTCAGGGGTATCCAGACATTTTCGAAAACTCAAGAGACGTTATTGATATCGTTTTCTTAAGAAAATATAATAAGGGAGAAATTAAATTGGCGGTGAGTGATATGCTCGCTCAGCCCACTGTTTTCTACCAAAAGCCTTCACGTGATTTAATTAAAACAAACAACGAAACATCCGTTTCACTCACCGTTAATTACAATTTCTAACATGAAAAAATTACTTTTTATCGTAGCAGCTTTAGCGACATTTAGCTGTTCAAAGGATTTAGGTGGCGATGTAGCCCCAATCAACGTGCCTTCCACAACGACGTTAAGTGGTAACATTTCCGTAACCACTACGTTAACTGCGGATAAGGAATGGACATTAAAAGGATACGTGTACGTAACTGATGGAGCTACATTAATTATTCAGCCTGGAACAGTTATCAAAAGTGATATCTCTGAGAAGGGCGCTTTGTGTATCGAGCGCGGGGCTAAAATTCAAGCTGAGGGTACAGCAGCTAAACCAATCGTATTTACATCTGGAAGACCAGCTGGCGAACGCGCTCCAGGGGATTGGGGAGGAATCGTTATCCTAGGAAGAGCTAAAACGAATCGTACCTCAGAGCCTACGATCGAAGGTGGTATCGGCCGTGCTTATGGTGGTTCGAATGATGAGGATAACAGTGGCGTGATGAAATATGTGCGTATTGAGTATGCTGGAATTGCTGCTTTACCTAACTCAGAAATCAATGCCTTGACTTTTGGGGCAGTAGGAAGCAAAACAATCATCGAGAATGTGCAGACAATTTATGCCAATGATGATGCTTTTGAATTCTTTGGCGGAACGGTGTCCCCTAAATATTTATATGCTTATGCTACAGCAGACGATGACTATGATTTTGATTTTGGTTTCACAGGGAAAGTTTCCTTCTCTATCTCAAAACGTGATCCACAATTCGTAGATACGGGTGATGCGGGAAATGGAATTGAATGTGATAATGATGGAACAGGTTCTTCAGCGACTCCGTTTACACGTCCTGTATTAGACAACCTAACTTTAATTGGGCCAAATGATCCAGCTGCGCTATCTAATCACAACCTAGCGATGCGTTGGAGACGTGCTACTCAGTTTGAAGTAAGCAACTCCACATTTATCGGCTATATGAAAGGTGGTTTTAGCTTAGAAAGTAATGAGACTGCACAAGCCTATAAGGACGGAAAGTCAATCTTTAAAAACAACAAAATTGGTACTTATACGACCAATACGTCAAGGAATTTTATTAGTGGTGCAACCACTATAATCAGCTCTGCCGATGTGAAAACAAAGGCCCTAGCTGATGGCAACACAGAGATTGAGTCTTCCAACGCTGAAATTTTAAAACTAGAAAAGCCAAGCTGGACAACCGGTTGGACTCGTTTCCCTACCAAGGGCAACTAAAAATTTTATATTGGTGTATTGAAGTAAATGTCGGTAGGATTCCTGCCGACATTTCTTGTCATTCAAGAAAATATCATGGTGTTAATCTTTCCGTTAAATGTGTAAATTAGCTTTGATAAAGAAACCAAACCTTTTTAACATGAAGTTGAAATTTACCTTACTAGCTGCATTGCTCTCTTTTGGTGCGATAGGGCAGCAATCAGCTGATCATCGAGTAATCGTGATAACGACCGACGGGTTTCGTTGGCAAGAAGTATTCACCGGATTAGACGCAGAGATCGTCAAAATGAAGAAGTATCACCATGGGGACAGCTTACGCTTGATCGAGACTTATGGTGGCAAAACAGCGGAAGAACGTAGAAAGAAATTAATGCCCTTTATGTGGTCCACGATTCAGCAAAAAGGACAAATACACGGAAATCGGGCTGTGGGATCTCTCGTTAATGTCGCTAACCCTTATTGGTTTTCATACCCTGGATATAGTGAAATTTTAACGGGTCAAGTGGACGTTCAGGTTAATTCAAATGAGTACAAGCCGAATCCGAACACGAACTTTTTTGAGTACTTGAACTCGTTGCCGGCCTACAAAGGTAAGGTGGCTGCTTTTGCGGCATGGGGAGCTTTTGACCGTATTTTAAATGAGAAAAGAGCTGGATTTCCTGTGGTGAATTCATTTGATTCTTATCCAGAAATGCAAACGGATACCGTAGCGAAAACGATAGCCAAAATGCTTCAAGAATCCTTCAAGCCTTTTGGCAAAGGGGAGGCGTTGGATGTGTTTACCCATTTTCAGGCGATGCATTATCTGAAAACAAAAAAGCCCAAAGCACTTTATATCTCGTATGGGGATACCGATGAATTTGCCCATGAAGGAACTTACAACCACTATTTAGATGCGGCGCACCAGGTGGATGCTTGGATAGCCGAGATATGGAATTTTGTCAATTCAGATCCTGACTATAAGGGTAAGACCACCTTATTGTTTACGACAGATCATGGTCGTGGCGATGCTGTTAAATCGGAATGGACCTCACATGGTGAAAAGGTGAAAGACTGCCATGAAATTTGGTATGCCATGATTGGTGCCAATGTCCCTACATTGGGCGAAGTGAAAACCTCCGAGCAAGTATATCAAAAAGAACTCATTCACAAGGTAGCCGCTGCGATGGGACAAACATTTAAAAGTGAGCAACGTTAGATTAATTAAATGTAAACGTAATCTTTAGATTACACTTTGTTAACAATTTCTTAACATTGGACTGATGATGATGGCCTACTTTTGTGCCGTAATTATCACCAATATAAACAAACCTATCATGTTCGGACTCGATCCAACCTTGCTATTCTTGTTATTTTTCTGCCTTTTTGCGGCGTGTGCCTTCGAATTTGTGAATGGTTTTCATGATACAGCTAATGCCGTTGCAACGGTTATTTATACACACTCACTTAAACCTACTCAGGCAGTTGTTTGGTCTGGTTTTATGAATTTTCTAGGATTGTTAACTGGAGGGGTTGGAGTTACGATGAGCATTATTGGGCTACTGCCTACCGAACTTCTCATAGATTCCAATGTCTATCATTCCATGGCGATGGCTCTTTCGCTATTATTATCTGCTATTTTGTGGAATTTGGGGACTTGGTACCTAGGGATTCCAGCTTCAAGTTCACATACGCTAATCGGGTCAATTATTGGTATTGGCGTCGGTCATGCCTTGTTGCCTGAAAATTCAACAAAAGGAGTTTCGGCTATCAACTGGGATAAGGCGATTGAGATTGGGCAAGCATTATTGCTTTCCCCATTATTTGGTTTTGCTGCAGCTATTATCTTAATGTATATCCTAAAAAAGTCGATTAAGAATAAAGCTATTTTTAAGGAGCCTAAAAAAGATACTCCTCCACCGATGTGGATTCGGGCCATTTTGGTAACGACTTGCACATTAGTTTCTTTTTTCCATGGTCGAAATGATGGACAAAAGGGAATAGGTTTAGTGATGGTTATTTTGATTGCTTTTCTACCTGGTTATTTTGCGGTGAATACAAACCTTAACTTAACTGATGTGAAAGCTAGTTTGGCAACGGTTAAAACAGTTACTGCCAAAATTGACACCTTACCTCTCTCCGAAAAGGAGCGTGAAAGCTACCATAAAATTATGGATGCTAGTGCAGATTTAGATGTAATTATAGCAACGGGTTTGACGCCAGCCACCTTGTCAACTACGCAGAAATTTGATATTCGTAAAGCTGCTTTGAACATAAATAAGCATGCGAAGAAATTGTTAGAAAGTGAGTCTGTAGATTTATCTGCTGGGGATAAAAAGATTTTGAAGAAGGCAACTGCAGGAGATAAAGCGCCATTCTTTAGCTTTGGTTCAACTTCTGCCACTGGTATCGCGGGCGTTACTGACTTTGCACCTGCTTGGGTTATGTGGATTGTCGCACTTTCATTAGGCCTCGGAACGATGGTTGGCTGGAAACGTATCGTAGTAACTATCGGGGAGAAAATTGGTAAAAACCACTTGACTTATGCGCAAGGTGCTTCGGCTGAGTTAATTGCATCGATTACGATTGGATTAGCGACTGCCTATAAATGGCCAGTGAGTACCACACACGTATTATCTTCCGGTATTGCGGGTACGATGGTGGCCAACCGTGGGATTAAAAATCTGCAAGGTGGTACGGTGAAAAATATTGTATTGGCTTGGGTATTAACATTACCTGTAACAATCATTCTTTCAGCAACCTTATTTGTTTTGTTCCGCTGGATTGCGGGCTAGTTCACTTACCATAGGTCCTTGACTCATAAGAACAAGGACCAATTTATCAAACACCAATATAAAAATGAGAAATGTTTCCCTTTTCCTAGGGGCGCTAGCTATGCTATTGTCTTTAGAATCCAGTAGTCAAACACCCGCTCCCACCAAAAAATGGTATGATTCATTCAGTATTCGAGGCTATGGTCAGGTGCGCTACAATCGACTATTTGAAACGAATGATAAGTTAAAATCGGAACAAGGAGATCGGAGTATCGGTGACAATGGAGGTTTTTTTATTCGCCGACTACGTATCATATTTAGCGGTCAGATCAATGAGCGGGTTTATTTCTACATTCAGCCTGATTTCGCGAGTAGTGCCTCATCTACAGGCTTACATTTTGGCCAGTTGCGTGATGCTTATTTTGATTTAGGATTAGATAAGGATAATGAATTTCGTTTCCGTGTAGGTCAAAGTAAAATTCCATTTGGGTTTGAAAATATGCAGTCAAGTCAAAATCGTTTGCCTTTGGATCGGAATGATGCGTTGAATAGTGCGGCATCCAATGAACGTGATTTAGGTGTATTTTTCTATTGGGCTCCTGCTAAAACGAGAAAATTATTCAGTTCATTGGTGAATGATGGATTAAAAGGTTCTGGAGATTATGGTGTATTTGCCTTTGGTGCTTATAATGGTCAGACAGCCAATAAACCTGAGTTAAATGATGCGCCTCATATTGTGGCAAGGTTATCTTATCCTTTTGAAATTAAAAATCAAGTTATTGAGGCAGGGATTCAGGCATATTCTGGTCAGTGGACCATGGCATCAGATCAATTAAGCGCAGGAGTGAAATCGAATAGTACTAAAACATATCTAGATGAACGCGTAGCGGCTAGTTTTGTTTTATATCCGAAGCCTTTTGGTATTCAAGCGGAATACAATGTGGGAACAGGGCCTGAATTTGACAAGAAAACAGGAAGTATCGAAAACAGAAAGCTTTCCGGGGGATACGCTACTTTTTCTTATAAGCTTGACCTTAACAAACAGGTGTTGATTCCTTTTTTACGTGTTCAGAATTATGAAGGGGGTAAAAAACATGAACTGGATGCCCGTAGTTACCGAGTAAACGAAACGGAAATTGGGGTCGAATGGCAGCCCAACAAGAACTTTGAACTTGTTACCATGTATACGAT
This sequence comes from Aquirufa avitistagni, assembly GCF_042715545.1. Classification (NCBI taxonomy): domain Bacteria; kingdom Pseudomonadati; phylum Bacteroidota; class Cytophagia; order Cytophagales; family Flectobacillaceae; genus Aquirufa; species Aquirufa avitistagni. Next base: position 579,472 of record NZ_JBBKXZ010000002.1, read on the forward strand.
GGCAACGAGACGGGCGGAAGATTTTAAACTGCAAGAAAATTTACAATCTGGAAGTATGTTACGGATACAAGCCCAAGTGAATTTCTAGTCTTTTCTTAAGCTTTGGCACACCTTAAAGGTGTGCCAAAGCTAACGTAACAGCGGGGAAAAAAGCGCCTTTCTTTAGTTTTGGCCCTAGCTCATCTAGCGGTATGGCTGGCGTTACAGACTTCGCTCCTGCTTGGCTAATGTGGATTGTTGCGCTATCACTTGGTCTTGGTACGATGGTTGCCAATCGCGGCATTAAGAATTTGCAAGGAGGTACAGTTAAAAATATTGTGATGGCGTGGATATTAACGCTTCCCGTTACGGTCATACTCTCTGCGACGCTGTTTGTTTTCTCCCGTTGGATTACGGGGTACGGGGTAAGTATACGACTCATAAAATAAGAAAGCCGAGGGAAATATTCCTTCGGCTTTTTGCATTTACTTCATCATTAAATTAAACGATTTTTTACCAGCTTGTTGACAATCCACCCTCATTTCGTGGGCTGATTACGTTCGTTTCTGTCGCTGGTTTACGAATTAAATCCGTCATTTGATAGGCATAATTAGCTTGCGCAACCCAATGCTGGAATGTATCTTGAACCGATTCGTGTTTCGGTAAATAGTCTTTAAAAATGGACAAATCAAACGTCCGCGCTTGAACACCCGCACCTGATAATTCACCATCATGCGCATTAATCATTTGCTCAATGTGATTTGGTACGGGAACCATCATCACCGGTTTGCCCAGGTACATCGCTTCCGCGACCGACTCAAATCCAGCCGTCGAAATTAAGCCCGCACAAGTTGTCATTTTCGTAAGGTATTTTTCCGCATCGATTGGGTGAAATGTCAAGGACTCTGAATATTGATATTCTGATTTTTGCGTTGGATTATCCCAAAAGCAATCCAATTGCACCTCGGGGTTTTGTGCCGACCAGGTCATGATTTCATCTGCTAGTCGGTAATGCGTCAAATAGGCGAGCCACCTTTCTCCAGATTGCGGTTGGATTGATTTAACTTCTTGGCGTAATAGAGGGGGAACAGTAATAATATTGCGTTTAGGGTCATTTGGCATAGTCCGGAAGGACAATCCCAATAATTTACGGGAACCTATCGCTGTAATTTTGGTATTGATATTTAATAAAAATCGATCTAACGCTTTTGTAGGAATCGTTTCAAAATGTTCACTAAGCAATAAATACTGATGACCTACCGACATGCAAGGAACCTTAGCACCTGATTTCAGATTGTATAAACCGGTGATGGACTCGTAGAAATTAACGATGCCATCAGGCTGTAATGTATCAATGAAATCACCTAGTTGGGCCGCACTTTTCCAATAAGTGCCAAATTTCGTGAACGCTTGCAGGGCAGTTTTTCCGAGTTGCACCGACTTCCCTTTGCCGTAATTAATCGACGGACTTTCATATTGAATGAGGGGGGTGTCGCCTATAAAGTGTGAAAAAAAGGGCGGAATCTTCCTTCCTTGGAATGAACCCACGGCATAACCGACCACTTCATGACCCGCTTCACGGGCAATCTGCGTTAAGGAGATTGCTTGCGTTAAATGACCGCGACCTTCTCCTTGGATGGTAAAGATGAATCTGCCCATATGTCTGATAATTCAGATTTTAAATCAAAACTTGGATAATCAATTAATTTCCATTCACCTGCATGCGTCTCCACCAAGGCTGTTAAAGACTCCACCCAATCCCCTGAGTTCATATAGGTGATCCCATCGATTTCCTTGATTTCTGCTTTGTGAATGTGCCCACAAATAATTCCGTCAGCCTCTTTCGCTTTGGCTAGTTCGGCTAATTTCTCCTCGAAATCGGAGATGAAATTTACGGCCGCTTTAACCTTTTGTTTGATAACTTGGGATAGTGAATAGTACGGTTTTCCTTGCCAGCTGCGGTATTGATTATACCATTTATTCAACCACAATAGAAACGTATAACCAATGTCTCCTAAATAGGCAAGCCATTTCATTTGACTCGTGATGCTATCAAAGATATCGCCGTGCGTGATGAAATATTTTTTGCCGTGGGAGTCCAACATATAGTCTTGACGAATTGAGAATTGTTTGCCAATTTTCAAGGGCAAGATTTGATCCAAAAAGTCATCGTGATTTCCACGTAGGTAAATGACTTCCGTATCAAAACGGTCCATCATTTTAAGGACGGCACGAAAGAATCCGGTATGTTTCTTTTTCCAAGAACCTCCTTTTTTTAATTGCCAACCATCTATGATGTCTCCATTTAGGATTAGCTGGTGGCAGGAATTTGCTCTTAGGAATTCATTAACTTCTTTGGCTTTTGCTCCTTTACTCCCTAGGTGTAAGTCGGAGATGACGATTGTCTTGTAGGTTGGCCGCATGGCATGTAAATTGGTTTAACAAAAATACATGGCGTATATAAGGCCTGAATTAACGGAGCATTATGAAATCGTAAACCCTTGAGATTTCTTAAGCTATTTCTTAAGGTTTTTCTTAAGGTTTTTCTTAAGCTTTGGCACACCTTTAAGGTGTGCCAAAGCTAACGCTTGGGGAATAAAAAAAGTATATCAATTAATCGATATTCGCTGTCTCCAGTTTCGGCGCCAAGGTGTAAATGATCGCCCAAGCTAATATATAGGCACTTCCGCACAATAAGAAGATGATATTATAGCCATCATTGATATTACCTAATAACTTATATTTATCAAGTAGTGCCCCCACAATCATCGGGAAGAAAATACCACCCACAGATCCAGCCATCCCGCCGATACCAATCACCGAACTAACGGCCTTTTTTGGAAACATGTCTGTCGCAATCGAATAAATATTCGCACTCCAAGCCTGATGCGCTGCCGCTGCTAAGGAAATTAAGGCAACCGCTTGCCAGATGTTTTCACAGTAACGCGCCAACATAATCGGCACAACCGCTAAGGCAAATCCCAGCATCGAATACTTACGCGCCTTAAATGATGGCCATCCCTTATTGATCAAATAGCCAGACAACCAGCCACCGCCGATACTTCCAATGGTCGTTGCCGTATATACAATAATCAATTCCAAACTCGGCTTCTTCAAATCCAATTGGAAACGCTCACTGAAATATGAAGGCAACCAGAACAAGAAAAACCACCAAATAGGATCCGTAAACATCTTTCCAAAGACAAACGCATAAGTCTGCTTAAACCCAAATAAACGACTCCATTTAACCGGATCCTGATTCTCATCTTTCTCCTCTTTATCCGCATGAATGTAATCGAACTCCTCCTTAGAAAGCATCTTATGTTTCGAAGGAACCTCGTAATAAAACCACCAAAATATCAACCAAATAAATCCAATGGCCCCAGTGACAATAAAGGCCATTTCCCAACCGTAAATACCTAAAATCCAAGGCACCAAAATAGGGGCAGCCACGGCACCAATATTCGCTCCCGAATTAAATATCCCCGTCGCTAAGGCACGTTCATTTTTAGGAAACCATTCAGCCGTCGTCTTAATCGCCGCAGGGAAATTACCCGCTTCACCTAGGCCCAACAACCCACGCATAAATGCAAAACTCATGGTGCCTGTCGCCATCGCATGCAACATCGCCGCGATACTCCAAACAACAATCGAAATCGAATAACCAAGCTTAGTTCCAATGCGATCAATGATCCCACCAAAACCCAATAAACTGATGGCATATGCCGCCTGAAATGTGATGACAATATTCGAATAGTCCGTCTCTGACCAGTTGAACTGATCTTCTAACACGGGTTTTAATAAACCAATCACCTGGCGATCCAAGTAATTAATCGTGGTGGCGAAAAATAGCAATGCGCAAATTCGCCAGCGGTACGTTCCTATTTTATTCATGGTTTAGAGGGTTTTGGGTGAGGTTTATAAGCCCCGATAAATTTGTATTAAATCACTAATCGTATTCGAAATTCCTTGGTAATCTTGTTTGGCAATTAACGCAGGTGGAAATAATTGCGATCCCATACCCACGACAGCGGCTCCTGCATCAAACCAGGTTTTCATGCTCTCGTGCGTCGGCTCCACACCACCCGTCACCATAATTTTTGAATGCGGCATCGGTCCTTTAATCGCTTTCACAAAAGCTGGCCCAACTACATTGCCTGGAAAAATCTTCACAATCTTCGCACCCAACACTTCAGCATTACGAATCTCCGTTAAGGTCATCGTCCCCGGCATCCAAGGCACATCATGTTTGGCGCAAATTTCACCCACTTCAGGAGTTGTGAAGGGCTGTAGCATGAAATCAGCACCCATTTGAATGAATTCAGACGCTTGCTTGGCGTCATAAATGGTTCCAATTCCTAATACCAAATCCGGGCATTCCTGCTCACAATAATCGGTTAACTTGGCAAAAATCGCCGGCGCTTCCGCCCCGCGATTGGTAAATTCAAACACGCGAATTCCCCCATCGTAACAGGCTTTTAACACCGATTTGGCTACGCCCAAATCTGCATTAAAAAATAAGGGAACAATGGGTGTCTCTGCAATGCGCTGGTAAACCACCGCCGAACTATTTCTAGCCATAATTATCTATTTAACCGGCCACTCAAGTCGCCTTTCATTACTGTTTCTATTTCATCTAAGTTGGCCAAATTAATGTCCCCCTCAATCGTATGCTTCAATGCCGATGCCGCCACCGCAAATGCCAAGGACTGTGCCTCGTCCGCATAAATCAAATTTCCGTAAATATATCCCGCCATAAATGCGTCTCCACCTCCAATACGGTCTACAATTTGCGTAATCTCAACGGTATCAGATTTCAATACTTTAGTTCCGTCAAAAGATGTTGCCGACAAGGTATTTTGCGATGCCGAAATTTGACCACGTTTCGTATTGATGATTTTCTTTAAGCGCGGGAATTGACCCATGATTTGCTTGCAAACGGAATGCCAACCGCTCTTGGTGCTGCCATCTGGGACAATGCCCAAAATATCTTCGGCATCGCCTTTGCCACATACGATGATATCACAGCCTGCAATTAATTCTGGCATAACTTCTTGAACCGTTTTGCCATATTTCCATAAGTTTTTACGGTAGTTCACATCCGCCGAAACCGTGATGCCCATGGCATTTGCCGTAGCAATCGCATCGCGCAAGGCTTGCGCAGCAGATTCTGAGATGGCAGGGGAAATACCTGTCCAATGGAACCAACAAGCATCTTTTAATATTTCAGTCCAATTAAATTCAGCCGGATCCAAATTGGCAAATGCCGAATCAGACCGATCATACGTCACTTTACTCGGGCGCATCGCTGCACCAAACTCGACAAAATATAAACCTAGTCGGCCTTCGCCATAAATCATGTCCGAGGTATCCACACCCACTTGCGCATAATAACCTGCAGCGGCTTTGCCAAGTTCATTAGCAGGAAAGCGTGTAACATGTTTGGCAGGAATCCCTAAATGGGCTAAACCTCCCGCGACATTTGCCTCACCACCACCATACGTGATGTTCAGTGATTGCGCTTGTATAATGCGACCATATCCCGGAGGGCTTAAGCGGCCCATGATTTCTCCGAAGGTGACTACTTTTTTCATGCTTATTCGAAATTAAAAAATTCAGATGCGTTGGTGTACGAAATGTCTTGCACCAACTTACCTAACCAAGGCATGTCGGCCGGCAATTCGCCATTTTCCACATCATTGCCGATCAAATTACACAAGATTCGGCGGAAATACTCATGACGTGGGAAAGAAAGGAAACTGCGTGAGTCTGTCAACATCCCCACAAAGTGGCTCAACATACCCATGTTAGAAAGTGCATTGATCTGCTTTTCCATCCCATCTTTTTGATCCAAAAACCACCAGCCTGAGCCAAATTGTATTTTGCCTACTAGCGTTCCATCTTGAAAATTCCCCGTCATCGCAGCGAATAATTCATTATCCCGCGGGTTCAAATTATATAGAATCGTTTTGGCTAGTTGGTTCGTGGAATCCAGGCGATTTAAGAATGCCGATAGTGGTTTCGCTTGCTCAAAATCACCGATGGAATCAAACCCAGTGTCTGGTCCCAAAGCACCCAATAAACGCGCATTGTTATTGCGAAGGGCACCTAGGTGGAACTGTTGCGTCCATCCACGCGCATGATCTAAATGCGCAAAATAGATGAGCATGGCTGATTTAAATTGCCATTTTTCTTTTTTATTCAAGGATTTACCCGTGATTAATCGCTCAAAAATATGTTCGATTTCTTCCTCCGTAAATTCTTCTGCATAAATATGTTCTAGCCCATGATCACTTAATCGACAACCCGCCGCATGGAAAAAATCATGGCGCGATTTAATCGCTGATTTATAGTCGGCAAGCGTCCGAATGCTCACCCCAGCTGCAGCCGCGAGCGCATTGACATACTCGATAAACACGATTTCATCATCGACACCCATCGCTTTATCTGGACGGAACGTAGGTAAAACTTTGACGCTAAATCCACTCGCCGCTATTTGTTTGTGATACGCCAAATCATCGATCGGATCATCCGTCGTGCATAACGCCTTCACATTCATTTTCAACAAAAGATTTTTGACCGAGTATTCCTTGGTACGAAGCAGCGCAGAGCAATGGTCGTAAATACGTTTACCTGATTCCGCATTCAATAATTCCGTCACACCGAAATACCGTTGCAATTCCAAATGTGTCCAGTGGTACAGCGGATTACGCATAGTATACGGAACTGTTTCAGCCCATTTCATGAATTTCTCCTCGTCACTTGCGTTACCCGTAATGTATTTTTCATCTACACCATGCGCACGCATCGCACGCCATTTGTAGTGATCGCCATATAGCCAAATTTGTGTGATGTTATCAAACTGTTTATCCTCAGCGATTTGCTGCGGAACCAAGTGATTATGATAATCGATAATAGGCATGTCGGCCGCAAAATCATGATATAATTTTTGCGCTGTAGCCGTTTGTAATATAAAATCTGCGTTTAAAAATGCTTTCATAGGATCTATACGTATTTCTGTACCGCTTGTTCAAAGCCAGGTAATGCACTTAAATCAGCACCCCAAAGGCTTGTGTCCGCTAATATTTTTTTCAAATCAAAGTCTTTCCAAGCTTCATAAAAATAGCCAGCATAATCGCAATTGATTGGATAGAGCTCACCATTTGAATCACCAAAGTACTTACCATTTTCTTCCTTCACCGCATGCATAAACTGCAAATATGCAGCAAATCCCATGGCAAATAATTCCGGCGCTTTACCAAATTCCTTGTAGTAATTAACCAATAAGGGCACATTACGCATCCGCATTTTGGTTGTGTATTGAACCGTAATGTCAATCAATTTGTGATTGATAAATGGATTCCGGAATCGATCTAATACCGAACGGCCAAAACGGTCCGCCACTTTGAAATCCATTTTGTACGGAATAGCCAGCGCGAGTTCGCTCAACATTAAATTCATCACCAGTTTGCTTAAGTAGCCGTTGGCCATCACATCTTTCACGAGGCGAAAACCGAGTAAATAAGACATGCCGCACATGAGTGTATGTGTCCCATTTAATAGGCGAAGTTTCAATTCGCGATAGATTTCAATGTCCTCTGCAATGACAACGCCAGCGTCAGCTTTGGCAAAACTTAAGACTTCTTTTACACGGCTTCCACCTTGGATTGCCCACAAACTATATACTTCGGAAATAATCAAATTCTTGTCTGTATAACCTAAATCAGCACAAATGGCCGCGTTTGTTTGCGCATCAGGTGCGCCAGGAACGATGCGGTCCACTAATGAATTACAGAAATGGTTGTGTGTATTTAGCCACGTAATAAACGCTGCAGGTAACTGGTGATCCGCTGCTAATTTCAAGACGATGTCTTTTAGCGTATCACCATTATTGATAATCAACTCCGTAGGCACGATCACCATGCCCGATTCCGCAGACCCTTTAAAGTGGTCGAAACGAGCAACTAAAAATGCGAGTAATTTAGCGGGGAAGGATTTTGGGCTTCCTCCCGAAATCGGGTCATTAGCCACATATTGAATACCTACTTCAGTGGTATTTGAAATGATCAACTGCATGTCCGCACTTTGCGCCAATTCCAAAATAGCGTTCCATTCTGTCGCTGCGGTCAGCGTACGTGAAATCGATGCGTTGACTACCGTTTCCTCAATGGCCTTGCCGTTATCGATGCCTTTAATGCAATGTGTAAATAAGCCATCTTGTTCCGTAAACGCGTCTGCACCTGGACGATCCGTAGATTTTACCAATACAACCCGCCCTTTGAAAATTCCTTGGCGATTCGCTTTGTCGATGTAATAATCGCATAGACCACGCAGCAATACGCCCGTGCCAAATTGCAGCACTTTTTCAGGATAGGAAAAAACTTCTTGTTTGGGTAATTGAACCGGGATGGTGGATGTAAATCCGGCGGCTAAATTTTGTTTGGATAAAATGGGCATACGTTACGCTTGTGTTTTGATTTAAAAGCAATTAGAGCACTTTTTTTACCCGAAAAGCCGGAAAAAAACGTGCTTTTCTGAAATAAAAAAATCTAAAACGTTTACGCTTCGCCTATCGGGCCATTGTAATTCATAGGAAAATCAAAGCCGCCATCACTTCCATCTTTGTTGATAGGGCCAAAACTCTCCTCATATTTCTGCATGTTCTCTTGTAAGGCGAGCATCAAGCGGTACGCGTGATCAGGTGTCATCACCACGCGGGACTTCACTTTTCCTTTGGGTAAGCCCGGTAAAATGCGGATAAAATCCATCACAAATTCGGATGGCGAATGGGCGATCAAGGCTAAATTCACATAGGCGCCTTCTGCCAACTCTTCAGGTAATTCAATATTAAGCTGATTTTCTTCTGATTGGTTTTCCATAATTTTTCGAATAAGCCGTCAAATTACGAATCTACTCGGAGAATCCCATGTTGTTTTTGCCACATTCGCCAATAGTCCCCTTGTTTCCCCACTAATTCTACATGGGTTCCCACTTCTGACATGCGTCCATCTCGCAAAAAAACAATCTGATCTGCGTCTACGATGCTTGATAAGCGATGCGCGATTGAAATAATGGTCTTACCTCGTGCCATAAATTCCTTCAATCCGGTCTGTATTTCAGATTCCCCGTAGGCATCCAAAGCTGAGGTGGCTTCGTCCAGGAGTAAAATGTCAGGATCCTGATATAAGGCGCGCGCAATCGCAATCCGTTGTTTTTGGCCACCCGAAAGCATGGCGCCATTTTCGCCCAATAAACTCAGATAAGTACTAGGTAGTTGTTCAATAACGGATGCAATACCCACATGTTGACACAATTCGACCACCCGTTTAATGTCGGGTTCCGCTTCCCCCAATGCAATATTTTCAATCACATTTCCGGCAAAAAGTTCGACTTGTTGGGGCACCAGCCGAATCATCTTACGCAAACTTTGGGAATCAATTAACCGGATATCGTGCTTTCCCACGTGTATTTGTCCACTTGAAATGGGATAGAGTTTATGAATCAACGCAAACAAGGTACTCTTGCCCGAGCCACTTTCACCTACGACAGCAGTCCATTGATTTAACCTAAAACAGAGCGAACATGATTCTAAAACCCGGGTCCGAGTTCCATACATAAAGTCTACTTGCGTAAGTCGAATGTCACCTAGATCCGTTTTAGCCAAGGCCATGGTCCCCTCGTTTTCCTCTACCTCCAAATCCATGATATCAAACAAACGCTCAGAAGCAATTAAGGCATGTTGGATTGCTTTATTCGCACCCATCAGCGCTTGCATGGGATTCGTAACAAATCCCACTAGCGCATAAAATGAGAATAATTCACCTGGACTAATCGACCGGTCCAACACATAGCCTGCACCCTGCCACAAAACAACAATTGTCACGACCTGTGAAATCAATAGGGTACTGTTGGCCGTAAACAGTGCATTTTTGCCTCCCTGATAGGCTGTAAGCAATAATTTGACAAATCTGTTTTCCGCTTTTTGCTGGATAAAAGAGGCTATACCAAACTCTTTAATAGACCGACTATGTTGCAAGGATTCCACTACATGGATTTCAACTTGTGCGGCATCTTCCATTAGCCGTCTTTCCATCCGTTTATTTTGCCAGTTTGTTAGCCAATACACCAGCCCATAGGCCGGAATGGCCCAAATCAATAACATCGCCATAGGCCCAAATGTGCGAAACATGAGCGCCAGCGTAAAGAGTAGCACAAAACAATTCACCAATAATTCCATGGCGACATCATTTATAAAATGGCGGATTTTTATCGCATCGTTTAGTCGGGAAGTAATCTCCCCCACGCGCATGGTATCAAAGAATACCTGGGGTAATTGCAAGACATGTTGGTAATAGCCCAGCAATAAACGCGCATCCATTTGCATCCCTGTCTTCATGACCATCAACGATTTATTCGCCCCAATAAATACTTGAAGCAATACGATCCCCAGCATCCCGACGCTCAATAAATTCAGCAGATTTCGGTTGCCATCTACTAGTACATAGTCGGTGATTTTCTGAATATATACCGACATGCCTAAGCCAAGCAGCGTATAGACGAACGCGCCTAAAATGGCCTGTAACCAGATCATCCGATGCGGTTCAATTAATTTCCATAATCTAAATAGGGGGGTACTCCCGGTTGAAAAAGGCACAAATGAGGCTCCCGGGATGATTAATAGCACAATTCCCGTCCAAACTTCCATCCAATTTTCCTGGGTGTATTTTTCTAGGGTACCTGTGGCAGGATCCATGACGGTCAACTGGCGTGCATGTACGCGATGAATGACTACATAATGCTGCAAGCCATTTTTTAGATGCAGGTGAGCAATTGTGGGAAGTGGTATTTCAGACAGAACTTCCCAATTTCCACGGATTCCCTTCGCTTTAAATCCCATTTTTTCAGCAGCCTGACTAAGACCCAATATCGTAGTTCCCCGCAAATCCGTACTGGCGAGCTGGCGAATCCGCGCAATGGGAATTTGAACTCGATAATGATTGCCCACCGAAGCCAAACAGGCAGCACCACAATCCTTGATATCGTGCTGTTTTACCCGAATAGAAGCCATATTATGATTTTTGTCCGTAGGTGATCGGATTCAACCAAGCATCTACATGATCAAACAATAATTGATACAAGCTTCTGCGTGTCACGATAAAATGCGCCGAAAGGGTCATCCCTTTTCGAATGCCTGCTTGATATCCATTCTTGAGTTTCAGGTGCATACGATTCAGCTTACATCGGACTTTAACATAGAGCTGATCGTTCTGTTGGCTGACGTGTTTGTCTATATCCACCACCTCGCCCTCCACAAATCCCCAGTAATTATAATTATAGGCATCCATTTGAAAGCGGACCCGTTGCGTCGCGTGGACTAAGCCAATGTCTTGCGTGGGGACTAAACATTCGACTAGAAGCTTTTGGTCTGGGGATATTTCCGCAATCACATGGGCGTTATTCACAAAAGTCCCCGCCGTGTAGCCTTTGTAGTTTACGATTGTTCCCGAGATCGGGGCCGTTATGACATATTGTTTTTGCTCGAGGCTTAGTTTTTTCAAATTTGCTTGTTGGGCCTGCTTATTGATTTCCAGCTCGGTCCGTTGGCGTTCCCATTGATTCCGTTGTTTCTTCGTCACGAGGTTGAATTGGTCTTTGATTTCGCGCAATGCCTGTACATGTTGTTCGTATTCGAGTGGGGGAATTACGCGCGCATCGAATAAAATTTGATTGCGTTTCAAGGTCATTTCCGCCTGATTCACTTTACCGCCTAGTTCTTGCAACTGCGCTTGGTATTGGGCGTAGTCGGCCTGCATGGCCAGCTGCCCAAAGGACAAATCCGAACCGCGCAGCGCGCGTGTCAAATCTGCTAATTCCTGTTGATTTTGGAGCAGCTTCCCGGTGGTTAGTTTCAGCTCTGTGTTCAGGATGCCAGGATCCAAAATGAATAATGTATCGCCCTTGGCGACTTGTTGGTTCGCTTGAAAATGTACCGACAAAATCCGACTCGCAACCATGTTGGTAATCGGCGCATTTTCAAATGAGCTACGGACGATGCCGCGACTTTGGGAGCTGATGTCAACAAATATATAGGGGAGGGAAAAGAGGAAACTGAGTACCAGAAGGACGATGACCAGGTAGATGGAGCGGGTGTTTACCTGGGTTTTGGCCCATAGATTTTCGACCGTATGGGTAACGTTGTCTGCTACTGAATTCATCTGCTAGTTGGTTAGGTACACAATCGCCTAGATTGCTTCCCTGAAATTGCGACATAAGCAGGAGAATGAAAAATCCGAAAAACCCCAACATCCTTGCCCTAAGGGGGTGTCGGACGAAAAATAGGCCTTTTAGGGCCTGTGGGCATACTAAATCCAAGATATTGGCAAAAACATAAGACCCGACAAAATGAGTCCCAGGCCCCATAAAAAAAGCCCTGAACAAATGAATGCTCAGGGCTAATTTAAATTGACTAACGTCCAGCGTCTAACTAGTTCGCTACACTTTCTTTTACCTCTTCTACTTCAGTAGCTGTCGCTTTTTCTAATTGCTTCATTTCTTCAGCCGAAGTGACTAGAATGTTTTGGTAGCGACGAACACCTGTACCAGCTGGAATCAAGTGACCCACGATAACGTTCTCTTTCAAGCCGTCTAGGGTATCTTGTTTCGCGCGGATCGAAGCCTCAGAAAGTACTTTCGTAGTTTCCTGGAACGATGCAGCTGAGATAAATGAATCTGTACCTAACGAAGCTTGTGTGATACCTTGCAAGTTAGAAGAAGAAACGGCTGCTTGCGCGTCACGTACTTTCATCAACTTCAAGTCACGGCGTTTCAATGATGAGTTCTCATCACGTAAAGCGCGTGCTGTAAGGATCATACCTGCTTTGTATTTCTCAGAATCACCTGCGTCTAAGATTACTTTCTTGTCTAGGATCAAGTCATTTTCTTGACGGAAGACAAAACGATCTACGTTTTGACCTTGTAAGAATTGCGTATCACCTGGCTCAAGGATCTCCACTTTCTGCATCATTTGGCGTACAATACACTCGATGTGCTTATCGTTGATTTTTACACCTTGTAAGCGGTATACATCTTGGATCTCATTAACTAAGTATTCTTGAACCGCTGTTGGTCCTTTGATTTTCAAGATATCTGAAGGCGTGATTGCACCATCCGATAATGGCATACCTGCACGTACGAAGTCATTATTTTGTACCAAAATGAAACGAGTCAATGGCACCAAGTAACGACGTTCTGTTCCTTCTTTTGGCGTAACGATAATTTCACGGTTACCACGTTTGATGACACCGTATGAAATTACACCGTCAATTTCAGAAACGACTGCTGGGTTAGAAGGGTTACGTGCTTCGAATAATTCCGTTACACGTGGTAGACCTCCTGTAATGTCACGCGTTTTACCTGCTGCACGTGGAATCTTCGCGATAATTTGACCCGCTTTGATTTTCTCCCCGTCGCTGATGGTTAAACGAGCACCTACTGGAACGTTGTATACCAAATCCTCTTTGCCTTTTGCTGTAATGATTACGGATGGGTTTTTCGTCTTGTCTTTCGACTCGATGATCACCTTCTCACGCATACCTGTTTGCTCATCCGCTTCCTCTTTGTAGGTATTGTTTTCTTCGATTGCCTCGAATTCAATTTTACCTTCAGCCTCAGAAAGGATTACCGCATTGTATGGATCCCAAACGCAAATTTCTTCGCCTTTTTTGATCGCTTGACCTTCTTTCACACGTAAGAATGAACCGTAAGGAACGTTGTTCGAAATCAACACCTGCTTGTTAGCCGGGTTAACAATTTGAACCTCACCCGAACGACCCATTACGATTTCAGTTGGGTTACCATCTGCATCCGTAGATGTTACCGTACGAACTTCTTCAAAGTTCACAACGCCATCAAACTTAGCTTTAACACTTGCGTCTAATGAAACGTTTTGTGCTGTACCACCCACGTGGAAGGTACGTAATGTCAACTGCGTTCCTGGCTCACCGATAGACTGAGATGCGATTACACCAACCGCCTCACCGATGTTCACCATGCGTGCCGTAGACAAGTTACGTCCATAACACTTCGCACAAACACCACTACGCGTTTCGCACGTTAATACCGAACGAATTTCTACCGAATCGATGGCAGTTTCGTCGATTTTTTGTGCTGCGATTTCTGTGATCTCCTCACCTGACTCAACGATCATTTCACCAGAAACTGGGTCAATTACATCATGTACAGAAACGCGACCTAAGATACGCTCAGATAATGGCTCGATGATCTCGTCATTATCTTTCAATGGGAATACTTCAATACCACGTAAGGTACCGCAATCTTCTTCGTTCACGATCACGTCTTGCGCTACGTCGTGTAGACGACGCGTCAAGTAACCCGCATCGGCTGTTTTCAAGGCAGTATCTGCCAAACCTTTACGCGCACCGTGTGTTGAGATAAAGTACTCTAATACGTCAAGACCTTCTTTAAAGTTAGAAAGGATTGGGTTTTCGATGATTTCACCTACCGAACCTTGTAAGTTCTTCTGAGGCTTAGCCATCAAACCACGCATACCACCTAGTTGGCGAATCTGCTCACGAGAACCACGGGCTCCTGAGTGCATCATCATGTAGATCGCGTTAAATCCTTGGTTATCCTCTTCCATCTGCTTCATCAAAGTCTCGGTAATTTTCGAGTTAACTTTAGTCCAGATGTCAATAACTGCGTTGTAACGCTCGTTATCTGTGATTAAACCCATTAAGTAGTTGTCCCAAACTGCTTGAACATCATCCTGTGCTTTCTTCACTAAAGAAGCTTTCTCCGCAGGAATTTGAACATCACCAATACCCATCGATAAACCACCGTGGAAGGCTTGTTGGAAACCTAATTCTTTGATATCATCCAAGAATTGCGCTGTACGAGCCATACCACAGATCTTGTGAACGTGTGAGATGATTTGTTGCAATTTCTTCTTCGTCAATAACTCATTGATGTAACCTACTTGCTCAGGAACACATAAGTTGAATAATACACGTCCCGCAACAGTTTCCACCATCTCTTGAACCAATGTACCATCTTCTTTACGTACCGTAGCTTTCACCACGATGTTCGCGTGCTTAGACAATTTCTTCTCGTTCAAGGCGATAACAACCTCCTCAAATCCGTAGAAACGAGATCCTTCACCAGCCACTTTGTGATCTGGAGTAGACTTACGTCCTTTAGTTACATAATATAAACCTAACACCATGTCCTGAGATGGTACCGTAATCGGCGCACCATTCGCTGGGTTCAAGATGTTATGTGATGCAAGCATTAATAACGAGGCTTCCAAAATCGCTTCATGTCCTAGTGGAACGTGAACCGCCATCTGGTCACCATCGAAATCGGCGTTAAATGCCGTACATGTTAATGGGTGCAATTGGATCGCTTTTCCTTCGATCAATTTAGGTTGGAATGCTTGAATACCCAAACGGTGTAACGTAGGAGCACGGTTTAAAAGAACTGGGTGTCCTTTCATTACATTTTCCAAAATATCCCAAACGACTGGATCTTTACGGTCAACAATCTTCTTTGCAGACTTAACTGTTTTTACGATACCACGCTCGATCAACTTACGGATAACAAACGGCTTGAATAATTCAGCTGCCATATCCTTAGGTAGACCACATTCGTGCATTTTCAATTCTGGACCTACGACGATAACCGAACGACCTGAATAATCGACACGCTTACCTAATAAGTTTTGACGGAAACGACCTTGCTTACCTTTCAACATATCAGAAAGAGACTTCAAGGCACGGTTACCTTCCGAACGAACCGCATTTACTTTACGTGAGTTGTCAAATAAACTGTCAACAGCCTCTTGCAACATACGCTTCTCGTTACGTAAGATTACCTCTGGCGCTTTGATCTCGATCAAACGCTTCAAACGGTTGTTACGGATAATTACACGACGATATAAATCGTTCAAGTCAGATGTAGCGAAACGACCTCCATCTAATGGCACCAATGGACGTAATTCTGGTGGAATTACAGGAACCATTTTGATGATCATCCACTCAGGACGGTTGTCAATACGACCTACTGACTCACGGAATGCTTCCACAACTTTCAAACGCTTCAAAGCCTCAGCTTTACGTTGTTGAGAAGATTCTGTGTCTGCCGCGTGACGTAAATCAGCTGATAAGCTGTCTAAGTCGATGCGCGTCAACAACATATTTAATGCGTCAGCACCCATTTTTGCGATGAATTTCTGTGGATCTTCATCAGGAAGGTGTTGGTTTTCGCGTGGTAACTTATCTAAGATATCTAAGTACTCGTCTTCTGTTAAAAAATCAAGGTATTGGCTACCAATCTTTCCTTCTTCGGCGTACATACCTGCTTGAACGACACAGTACCGCTCATAGTAGATAATTTGATCTAATTTCTTCGTAGATAATCCAAGCATGTAACCGATTTTGTTCGGTAAGCTACGGAAGTACCAGATGTGTGCTACTGGAACCACTAATTCGATGTGGCCCATACGCTCACGACGTACTTTCTTCTCAGTCACCTCTACACCACAACGGTCGCAGATGATGCCTTTGTAACGAATACGCTTATATTTTCCGCAATGACACTCCCAGTCCTTGGTTGGACCGAAAATACGCTCGCAGAACAAACCGCCCATTTCGGGTTTGTAGGTACGGTAGTTAATTGTCTCCGGTTGAGTTACCTCACCGTTTGAACTTTCAAGAATCGACTCCGGTGATGCCAATGAGATGGTCACTTTTTGGAAATCGCTGTTCAGTTTTCTCGTCTTTTTAAATGACATTTTCGATGTATTTAATTGGAAAATGATTTCTTTTTAAGGGCCGGGGTTAGCGGCCCGATAAATGATTACTCAAGTGTGATTTCAAGAGCTAAACCTCTCAATTCGTGAATCAATACGTTGAATGATTCTGGAATGTTTGGCTTAGGCATATTCTCGCCTTTCACAATTGCTTCGTACGCTTTGGCACGGCCGATCACGTCATCCGACTTCACAGTTAAAATCTCTTGCAAGATATTCGCTGCTCCGAAGGCCTCAAGTGCCCAAACCTCCATCTCACCGAAACGCTGACCACCAAATTGAGCTTTACCACCCAATGGTTGTTGTGTAATCAATGAATATGGTCCAATTGAACGTGCGTGCATTTTATCATCTACCAAGTGACCAAGTTTCAACATGTAAATGATACCCACAGTAACTGGTTGATCAAACATATCACCTGTTAAACCATTGTATAGGTAGGTACGTCCCCAGTCTGGTAAACCAGCTAATGTTAATTCAGCTGCTACTTCTGCCTCAGTTCCACCGTCGAAAATAGGTGTTGCATAACGCTTACCTAATTTTTGACCAGCCCAACCTAATACAGTCTCGTAGATTTGACCTAAGTTCATACGAGATGGTACCCCTAGTGGATTCAATACGATATCTACTGGTGTTCCATCTTCTAAGAATGGCATATCTTCTTCACGTACGATACGAGCTACAACACCCTTATTTCCGTGACGACCCGCCATCTTATCACCTACTTTCAACTTACGTTTCTTCGCGATGTAGACTTTCGCCAACTTCACGATTCCCGCAGGTAATTCATCACCTACTTCAAGAACGAAACGCTCACGCTTGAATCGACCAGCGATTTCGTTACGCTTCACATTGAAGTTCTTGATTAAGTTCATGAACAATTTGTTCAATGTTGCATCTGAAGTTGCCTCTTCCACGATCAAGTCAGAAAGCAAGTTTGCTTCTTCTTGAACTGCGTAAGTAGACTCATCGCGATACAAGTTTTTATCTGGGAATAATAATTCTTCGATGTTCTTCGCTGAGAATTTAACACCCTTCTCCACGATCACCGTGCCGAATTTGTGCTTAATACCTGCGCAAGTTTTACCTGCTAATAAAGCAACAGTCTTTTCGATCATTTGGCGACGAATCTCCAAAAGGTCTTTACTGTATTCCTTCATTAACTTCTTCAATTCAGCTTTCGATTTTTCACGCTCCTCTTTATCCTTCTTAGGACGTGCGAACAACTTAGTATCGATAACCACACCTTTTAATGATGGTGGCGCTTTCTTCGAAGCATCTTTCACGTCACCCGCTTTGTCACCAAAGATGGCACGTAATAATTTTTCTTCTGGTGTTGGATCCGACTCACCTTTTGGTGTAATCTTACCAATCAAGATATCTCCTTCTTTCACTTCAGCACCTACGCGAACAACACCGTTCTCGTCTAGGTTACGAACTGTTTCTTCGGAAACGTTTGGAATTTCTGATGTCAATTCCTCCTCACCACGTTTGGTATCACGAACTTCTAATTCGAATTCTTCAATGTGGATCGAAGTAAAGATATCGTCACGAACAACTTTTTCTGAGATTACGATCGCATCCTCAAAGTTGTAACCTTGCCATGGCATGAACGCCACTTTCATGTTACGACCTAATGCTAATTCACCAGCTTCAGTTGCGTAACCTTGGCAAAGCGCTTGACCCTTTTTCACTTTCTCCCCTTTGAACACGATCGGCTTTAAGTTGATCGTTGTATCTTGGTTCGTTCTGCGGAATTTGATCAATTCGTACGTCTTCATAGATCCGTCGAAGCTAATCAACGCCTCTGATTCAGTTTGATCGTAGTTGACAACAATTTTCAAAGCGTCTACATATTCAATCACACCGTCACCTTCAGCAACAACTAACGTACGTGAGTCAATCGCCACGCGGTGCTCAAGACCAGTTCCTACGATAGGAGCTTCTGGACGTAAAAGCGGTACCGCTTGACGTTGCATGTTGGATCCCATCAACGCACGGTTGGCATCATCATGCTCCAAGAAAGGAATCAATGAAGCGGCAACCGAAACGATTTGGTTAGGAGCTACGTCCATATATTGTGCATCCGCTGGGTTAACCAATGGGAAGTCACCTTCAAAACGAGCCTTAACGCGATCTGTTAAGAACTTACCTGTTTTAATATCGATGGTTGCATTCGCCTGAACGATGTTTTTTCCATCCTCTTCTTCAGCTGTCAAATATTGAACATTGCTTGAGGTATCTACTTTACCTCCATCGATCAAACGATAAGGTGTTTCAATGAATCCCATCGAGTTCACTTTCGCGTGAACACAAAGAGATGAAATCAAACCAATGTTTGGTCCCTCTGGAGTTTCAATCGTACACAAACGACCGTAGTGCGTATAGTGAACGTCACGAACCTCGAAACCTGCTCTTTCACGCGAAAGACCACCTGGCCCTAGTGCCGACATACGACGCTTGTGCGTAATCTCAGCCAATGGATTCGTTTGATCCATGAATTGAGATAGTTGGTTCGTTCCAAAGAAAGAGTTAATCACCGACGATAATGTACGGGCATTGATCAAGTCAACTGGTTTGAAATCTTCGTTGTCACGAACATTCATACGTTCTTTGATCGTACGCGCCATACGTGCAAGACCTACACCGAACTGAGCATATAATTGCTCACCTACGGTACGTACACGACGGTTAGATAAGTGGTCAATATCATCGACTACCGCACGTGAGTTGATCAAACCGATCAAGTACTTCACAATAGAAATGATATCTTCTTTAGTCAATACTTTGACATCCATTGGGATATCATGACCTAATTTTTTATTGATACGGTAACGACCTACTTCACCCAAATCGTAACGCTTGTCCGAGAAGAACAAGTTTTGGATGATGTCACGTGCCGTTTGCTCATCGGGAGCATCCGTATTACGTAATTGCTTGTAGATAACTTCAACGGCCTCTTTTTCTGAGTTCGAAGTATCTTTTTGCAAGGTATTGTAAATGATATTGAAGTCAGAAACGTTCACGTCATCTTTGTGTAAGATAACGGTTGCTGAACCTGATTCTAAGATTGTCTCAACTTCGTTTTCTGTGATAACCGTATCACGCTCGATTAAGATCTCGTTACGGTCGATAGAAACTACCTCACCTGTATCTTCATCTACGAAGTCTTCTTGCCATGTTTTCAAAACACGTGCCGCCAAACGACGACCTACGATGCCTTTCACAGCTTTTTTATCAACCTTGATTTCTTCAGCTAAGCCAAATAAATCTAAGATATCCTTGTCATTTCCGTAACCGATTGCACGAAGCAATACAGTAACTGGGAACTTTTTCTTACGGTCGATGTACGCATACATCACATTGTTAACGTCCGTAGCAAATTCAATCCAAGAACCCTTGAATGGAATGATACGAGCAGAATACAATTTCGTTCCGTTTGTGTGCTTCGATTGCGCGAAGAAAACACCTGGTGAACGGTGTAGCTGAGAAACGATTACACGCTCGGCACCGTTGATCACGAATGATCCACGCTCGGTCATGTAAGGGATGTTTCCTAAGAAAACCTCTTGTTCGATGGTTTGGAAATCTTCGTTGTCTGTATCGTTACAGATCAAACGCAATTTCGCTTTTAAAGGTACTGAATACGTCAAACCGCGATCGATACACTCATCTACCGAATACTTCGGTGGATCTACTGAGTAGTCGACAAACGACAAAACGAAATTTTCCCGCGAATCAGCGATTGGAAAATTTTCAGCAAATACTTTAAATAAACCTTCGTCCGTACGGTTTTCCGCAGCTGTCTCTAGCTGGAAAAAATCCTGGAAGGATTGGACTTGGATATCCAGAAAATCTGGATAATTGATCACAGACTGCGTTTTCGCAAAGCTGTGTCTTCCTGTGGCAGTGATGTTACTCAAGGCTTTATACGTTTTAAATTAAAATGAAAAATGGCCCGTGGGCACAATTTCTCGCCGTTTTCGACGAAAATTAAAAGCTGAATGCCTCGTAGATGATAAAATGATTTCCCCTTTGCGCCTCCCCTACGATAAGAGATTTGTGTTTCAGAAAAACATTTTTCGGATTCGCCCGAAGGCGTTAATCCTAAAATAGCCTGCAAAATTAGGGAAATTTTTTTAAAGTACAAATAGGGGAGGGAAGTTTTTTAACAGTTGTCAGTAATCAGTGGTCAGTCGTCAGTGGGCAGTCCGAAGGGAAAGAGTCCGGAGTAGTCAGTAATCAGTGGTCAGTAATCAGTGGTCTGTAGTCAGTGGTTAGTGGACAGTCGCTAGTCGTCAGTCCGAAGGGAAAGAGTCCGGAGTAGTCAGTAGTCAGTAATCAGTGGTCAGACACTAGTCACTAGTCATCAGTCGCTTATCGTCATTGGTCTGTATGCAGTTCTTATCTCTTACATCTCACCTCTTACTTCTTACATCTCACTTCTCACCTCTTTACCAGTAAACTGATACAATGATTTTATCAAGGACTCGTTTACAAACTAACTTTTCCTTCGGACTTCGGACTCTTTCCCTTCGGACTAACTACTGACTACTGATTACTGCCCACTAACTACTACTCCCTTCCTCCCATGCTCCCTCGCCTAAAATACTACCTCCGCTTTACCCTTGGAATGACTCGAGCGGAGATTCGTGGGGTCATTGTATTATGTATACTTATAGGATTGGGGATGGGTGTGGATGCAATCTTGAGGTATCGCGATCGCCAAGAAACAATCGCTTACTTCAAACCGATTCATTTTGAGGTGATTTATCAGCGGATGGAAGCTGAAAAGAAAAAACGTTTGGCCAAACAATATCCCAAGCCTTATTATTTCAAAGCAACTTGGGCACCTCGAAAGCAGGACGATTGGAAAATTGATATGAATGGGGCAGACTCGTTGGCCTGGGTAGCTTTACCCGGCATTGGACCAGGTTTCGCCAAACGCATTTTAAAATTCAAAGATCAGTTGGGTGGTTTTTATCAAGTAAACCAATTAAAAGAAGTGTACGGAATGGATACAATCTGGGTGGAGCGCTATCGGAAGCGGTTTCAGTTGGGTACGGGTGTTTATCGCAAATTACAGGTGAACCGGTTGCTTTGGCAGGAGTTCCGGCATCCGTACTTACCTTATGCACAAGCCAAGTTGTTTTTGAATTATCGAAAACAGCACGGGGTGGTTAAAGATTTCGATGAATTAAGCCAAATCAAATTGTTGGACATGCGCGTTTGGGAGCGATTGCGTCCTTACCTTGCTTTTGACCCGTAAAATTTTGTTAAATTTGCGCCAACAAACACTTCAATTCAACTGATATATGTCAACAGGCTTTTTTAAAGTACCAACACCGATTAATGAACCTATTTTAGGGTATGCCTCGGGGTCTGCAGAGCGGACAAAATTGCAACAAACGATCGCGGATTTACGTGCTAAGCAGGTAGAGATTTCGATGCGCATCGGAGGCAAATCTGTGAAAGGCGATAAAAAAATGCCGATGACTTGTCCGCATGATCACCAACATGTCTTAGGGTATTATTATGAAGGGGGTAAATCGGAAGTTGCTTCGGCAATCGATTCAGCCTTATCTGCACATAAAGCATGGTCGAGTACCCCTTGGGAGCGTCGGGCAGCTATTTTCTTAAAAGCCGCGGAGTTGTCGGCAACGAAATATCGGATGCAATTAAATGCCCGGACGATGTTGGGACAATCCAAAAACGCCTTTCAGGCGGAGATTGACGCAGCATGTGAGTGGGTAGATTTTTTACGTTTCAATGTGCATTATGCATCGCAGATCTATGCGGATCAGCCGGTATCATCGCCGGGTGTATGGAATCGGGTGGAATATAGGGCGTTAGAGGGTTTTGTTTATGCATTAACGCCGTTCAATTTTACAGCGATTGCGGGTAATTTACCAGCGGCGCCAGCTTTGATGGGGAATACGGTGGTTTGGAAGCCGTCGCCCACGCAAGTGTATTCGGCGGGTTTGTTAATGGAAATTTTGGAGGAGGCAGGTTTGCCTGCGGGTGTGATCAATTTGGTATTTGCGGATGGTCCTGAGGCGGGGGATGTGGTGTTTTCTCATCGCGATTTTGCGGGTATTCACTTTACGGGATCGACATCGGTATTTCAAACGATTTGGAAAAATATAGGAAATAATATTTCGAATTATAAATCATATCCTCGCATTGTAGGGGAGACAGGTGGTAAGGATTTTGTGGTAGCGCACCCTTCGGCTGATGCAAAAGCACTAGCGGTGGGATTAGTTCGGGGAGCCTTTGAATACCAGGGCCAAAAATGTTCTGCTGCATCTCGTGCCTATGTTCCGGCTTCATTATGGTCTCAGGTGGAGGCTTATTTAAAGGAAGATTTGGCGGCTATTCGAATGGGTGGTACGGAGGACTTTTCAAATTTTGTGAATGCAGTGATTGATGCAAAGGCCTTTGGTAAGATTTCAGGATTCATTGCGGATGCGAAGCAGGATGCGGATGTGACGGTTGTGGCGGGAGGAAATTGCGATGATTCGAAGGGATATTTTGTGGAGCCAACTGTTCTATTGACGAAGAATCCGAAATCGAGAACGATGGTTGAGGAGATTTTTGGACCTGTATTGACGATTTATGTGTATCCGGATGCGGAGTGGAAGCAAACCTTGACATTAGTTGACGAGACATCTGCTTATGCGTTGACAGGTGCCATTTTTGCCCAGGATACGTATGCTTTGGAGGAGGCGAAGGCGGCACTCGTGAATGCGGCGGGGAATTTATATTTAAATGATAAGTGTACGGGAGCGGTTGTGGGTCAGCAGCCATTTGGTGGAGCGCGTGCCTCGGGGACGAATGATAAGGCGGGGTCGTATTTGAATTTGTTGCGTTGGGTTTCGCCGCGTACGGTGAAGGAGGTTTTTGTTTCGCCGGTGGATTTCAGGTATCCTTTTTTGGGCTAAGCAATCATATTTTTCATTGGGAAACCTTGCAGATGAGAATTTTGCAAGGTTTTTTGTTATTGATCTCCCTTGATTTTCAGGTGATTAGAGTTTAGGTTACAAATAATTTCGATTGCTGAGTTGGTATTTATAAATTATTCCTACATCTTTGCACTCCCAATTGCTAGGAAAACGATTCTAGCGCATTGACTGGAGGCGTGGTTACTGGGTTTCGGCTTGGTGATTATGCAGGAAGTTAAAAGAGTTCTTTGACGTGTTGGTAGAAATAAAGACGAGGTTAGTTCTTTAAATGAGCTAATCAGAATAAGTAGCATTCAAGACAAGGATATAGACAATTTTCTTATATTAAAATAAGAGC
>NZ_JBBKXZ010000003.1:0-377216 GCF_042715545.1 Aquirufa avitistagni
CCATCATTCACCCCGCCACCCGTAGTCAATACTCCATTGCCATCACTCAAACTAATATTACCTCCAGTCCCTATCCCAATAGATCCCGCTCCCGCATTCACATCCGAACGTAAACTCAAGCCCCCAAAGCCACTTATACTAATATTACCCCCATTGCCAGCCGTGTAGCCCGCTCCAGCTCCATCACCCCCAGCACTACTCAATACCCCACCATAATCCACATAACTCCCACTGCTACTCACACTCAAAATACCGCCAGAGCCGCCAACATATCCACTACCTCCGCCACTTTGAATACTCCCCCGTAACAACACCCCATTCACACCACTCAAACTAATGCTACCTCCAGATCCTGCAACCGTATAATAATTACCCCCACGATCCGAATTGCCGCCTACACTATTGAGCACACTTCCCACAGCCATCTCAATCCCCCCACTCACCACATAACTCTGTGAGCCGCCAACTCCACCATTATAATCACTAGAAACAACCACATTACGCCAGCCCTTACTCAATACCTGACCACTGCCACTCAATACCAAATCGCCCCCCACTACCATACGCACATTGCCCGAGCGGCCAGGATTCCTGATGCTATTATTATCCCAACTCCCCACATCCAATACCCCTCCTATGCGTACACTACCTCCCGCATTCACCGTCAAATCATACCCCACATAACTAACGTAACTCGTCGATAAACGCATCGTTAACCCCGAATTGAACTGAACCTCTCCTCCACTCGTAACAGTCAAACCCTTCAACGTATTCGTGTTCTGACCAGTCGTCATGCTCACCCCAGCATCAAATACCACACTCCCCACCTGCGTACCGCCCACCCTTGCCGACTTAATCTCAACCGAATAATTCACTAAGTAATTTTGAATTGTCACATTATTAATCACAGCATTATCCGCGGTAGGGGTGAATGTGTAGGTATTACCTGCTAAGGACCAAGAACCGTTTGCATTCGCAGCGGTAGAAATAACCACATTACTGTGCTGTGCCTGCGCTACAAAAACCAAAAGCCACAGCAAGCTAGTCATCCTGAAAACAGGCTTCCGAAAGAGCGCAAAAAGCAATTGAAACGAACGCATGCGCTTAATAATAATAGTCTATTTGAACCCGATCATTGACAATCAAACTTGCCGCACCATTATTGGCCGGGTTATACGTCGCCGTTGTCCCACTACTCGAAATAGCCGTTTTTGAAATACGGACCCCATTGATGTAAATACGAATAGTGGAATTTATGTTGGGAATTTGGGTCAGCGTAAAAGCTGTTTGGCCGGCGGAAACAATGACGTACTCATCAGAAACAAATCGGACCAAACTGTAATCCGTATTTAATATGGCTGCACTGTATGCCGCGGTGCCATTGCCTTTTACAAGACCCGTCATACTCGTGGTTCCCGTACCACCACGTCCAACGGCCACCGTTGCTCCATTCCAGGTACCTGAACTAATATTACCCACGGCATTGGCCGTCCCATTTAGTGTTAAATTCCCATTGACAATTAAGGTAGACCCTAACGATGTGGGACCATTGGTCCCCAACGAACTCGCAAAAAATCCATTAGTTCCATTCAAATCATACGTTGCCGTCGTTCCCGTAAAGGACTTATCACCGGCGATGATTTGATTCGTTGTCAAATCCACAAAGTTTTTGGTGGTTGACCCGGTACCCCCATTGGCTACGGAAATCGTACCCGTGAGTGCCGAAACAGGCACAGAAGCCCACGTGGCTGTACCACTACCGTTGGAAGTGAGTACATATCCAGAAGTTCCATTCGTATTTGGATACAAAATACCTCCTGCAGTCAATGTTCCCGCAATCACCGTATTTCCTGTAGACGAAGCCACGGTCATTTTTGATGCCCCTATAGTCAAATCATTTGAAAATGACTTAGCCCCAGCCACTGTTTGAGCAGTGCTTAAGTCAACAAAATTTTGCGTGGAAGCGCCCGTTCCTCCTTTGGCGACAGATAAAATACCTGAAAATTTAGCATCTGTTACGGCTCCATTGGCGAGTTTAATTGTGCTTACCGCATTATCTGAAATCACCGGAGCTGCAGCTGTGGTGCCCGTTCCCCCCAAATCACCTGCTAATCGCACTGAACCATTCGTCGTTGTAGTCGCATCCGACGCGACAGGTAATACCACCGAACTACTCGTACCTGAAATGGTTAAGGTCGAACCTGCTAATGATAATGTTTGGGTTTCTGTCAATACGCTTGTCGCAGGGATCCAAGACGTTCCATCAAATTTCAATACTTGTCCATTAGTAGGTGCTGTCGAGCTCAAGGTCCTTCCTTGTAATTTGGCCACCAAAGGCGAAGATGCTGTACCTCCCAAATCACCCGCCAATCGCACCATTCCATTGGTTGACGATGTTGCGTCGACCGCCGTAGGTAACACCACTGAACTCCCCGTACCAGAGATTGTCAAGGTCGATCCCGACAATCCTAATGTTTGGGATTCTGTTAAGACCGAATTATTGGGTACATAATTCGTACCATCATATTTCAATACTTGACCCACCGTGGGTGCTGTAGCTGAAACGGGTATTCCTTGAATCCGAACCACAGAAGGGGCCGTAGCGACGCCACCTAAATCTCCTGCTAATTGAACCAAACCAGAACTAGAATTTGTCGCGCTCGGCAATACCACCGAGCTACTTGTTCCTGAAATACTCAAAGTGCTTCCTGCTAAACTCAAGACCTGCGTTTCCGCCAAAATGGAACTATTGGGTACATAATTCGTACCATCATATTTCAATACTTGACCCACCGTAGGCGTAGTATTGGAAACTGGTATTCCTTGAATCCGAACCACAGAAGGCGCTGTAGCGATGCCACCTAAATCTCCAGCTAATTGGATTTTGCCCGTTGCAGTAGTCGTTGCATCTCCCACCGCCGGCAAAGTAACTGAACTATTTGTGCCAGATAGCGTAACCGTTGTTCCAGTTAAAGATAAAGTTTGCGCCTCTGCCAAAACCACCGCATCCGGAACCCAAGCCGTTCCATTATACTTTAATACTTGTCCTGTAGTCGGTGCAGATGAACTTAAAGTCGCTCCTTGCAAACGAGCAACCACAGGAGATGCTGCGCTACCTCCAAGATCTCCGGCCAATTGCACTTTACCCTTTGTCGAAGCATCCGCATCCACCACATTCGCGTTGACCATGGCAGCTTGGACAAATGCAGTCGTAGCCAATGCCGTGGAATTATTACCCGCTGTTTGTGTGGTCGATGTCGTCGCTCCAGGCAAAACGGGTGAACCCGTGAAAACCGGTGAATTTAAATTTGCCTTGGCATCTAATGCCGCTTGAAAAGCAATTCCTGTAGTTGCAATGTCCACATACTCCTTCACGGCTCTCACAGAAGGATATTTTTGATGACTCGCCCCGTCGGCTAATACATCCGTCGATTTATTAGTCAAATTTTCTTTTAAGGCCAATCCAGGCACAGTGGGACTTGTAGCCGTACCAGCCAAATCTCCTGCTAATTGTAGTTTTCCTGTTGCCAGCGTCGTCGCATCCGGCGTACCTGTCGTAATGACATTGGACATGGCATTGTCTACATAGGATTTTACGGCCAGCTGCGAAGGGTATAAGGAATTACTTGGTCGCGAATTGCCTAAATCTAATGCCGTCGACTTATTCGAAAGCATCTCAAAACTATTCGCCATCTGACTTGTCTGATTTTGTAAATTGACGAGTTGGCTCGATAAAATAGAAGACGCATTCGCTGTATTTTTTATCCGCTCATCTTGCTCACTCAAGGTGGAACGTATCGAATTGAGCGATACATTCACAGCAACCAGTTGCGTTTGGGCACTATCTAGTCGAAAGCTTAAATCACTGACTGACTGATCGATCACGATAAATCGAATTTTGTTGGCTAGTTGGTTCGCCTCTATCTTAGCCGAACTCTCCTGAATCGCAATGGTATTGACCAACACACTCTGCTTGAGCGGATCTAAATCTTTGGGCACGAGATATCCTACATCATTTGAAAATTGACTTAGTTTCGTGGGGGAATCGCGGACATTTTTGTAATCTACCGAGGCCGCATAGAGCGCATAAGGCGTAAAAGTTAAGAGCTGATTACTTACTTCCGTAAATGTAGATGACCCATTGAAATTCACACTTACATTCAGTTTTTTGAGGTTCTCATCCCAAATGATGGAATCAAATTGTTTGTATTTTGATTCACCAGAAACTGCATTTGAGCCTATATTCCAAGCAGGTATCCCTTTTCCAATGACTAAATTAACCAAGCCAAAAGCATCTGTTTTTGCCGCATGAATTTCCTCATAATCGATTCCTTCCTTAGAAACTAACGTAAATCGCAACCAAACATTTCCATTCGCCAATGGCTGACCAGAAATCACCTGACCCGGTATCTCAATCGGATTCGGGTCCAATATGACCGCTTGGTAATTCAAGCCGTTTTGTTGGCCATACGCCACCCAAGAAGTAAACACCAAGAATAAAATGAGTAGATTTTTATACATAGGATCTAGCTTATTGATGCAATCTAATTCCCATCGCAAGCGTCATTGGCGCCATATCCAGTGTGCCCGTTGGCGTTACTTTTGCATTATGAGTTTGATAAGATGCAACGTGTACAAATGCGCTCACTTGTGCATTCACGCGTTTATTCAGTTCAACTTGTACACCACTAAATAGGCGAAGCCCTTTAAATTGTGGTTCCGACAAAAGATCAAAATACCGAGCATCAACGAGCTGTTGGCCCGCCACCAAATACTGCCCCATCACCCTTCCGGTTACCTGAATAGACCAGCCTTTGATCAACGGAATTCTGGGCCCAAAACCAGCTGATACCCCCACATAATCTGTTTGGTAAGAAAAGGCGATCTGTTGGACATCTCCAATCGCATTAAATTGATTGTAATTCAGCCCCAAATCATAGTGAAACAGATTTAGAAACTTGGATATTTTAGGACGCTGACTAAAGTAAATGGCTGATTTTGAAAATTTTGAAATCAAACGGACGGTGTCAATTAAGACATGTTCATGGGCAATATCCAGATGTAAACCAGATTGCGGTTTTAATAGGTCAACAGGCTTACCTGCTGAATTCTTAAATTGATATTGTGTGATATTGGAACCGATGGTCCACTTCCAAGCTTGAGCTTGAATGGAATAAATAGGGAAGAACAGCAGGAGAACCACCACACGCCGAACGCAGGAAATGGTCCATCCCCTGAGGAATAGATTAATCATGTATCTTAGAACTAGGTATTCGAAAACTAAATCTAGTTAATTTTCGTAGCGCGAATTAAGTCATTTTTATCCTTAATAGAAAATTTAAACGACCAATCAGTCAGGGGATTATCAAACGGAATTGAAAAAAAGCGTACTATTTCAAATCTACATTATAATGTAGTCCTTTATTGGCCCGTTGTGCACGCGCGTGTTTGATGATTAAATATGCCACATTAATCATATTCCGCAATTCACACAAAGGAACGGTGATGCGTGATTGTTTGTACAATTCCTCATGTTCGAGGTAGATTAATTCCAAACGGTCATAGGCCCGTTTCAAACGGCGATCGGTTCGAACGATACCTACGTAATTAGACATAATGGATTCTAATTCACGTGCCATTTCGGTCACTAAAACTAATTCTTCGGGGTGCCGCGTTCCTTCATCATTCCAGTCTGGAATACCTGCAGGAATGTTCTGCGTACCGTATTGACTAACTGATTTCTCAAACGCATTGTGCGCATAAACGATGGCTTCCAAAAGTGAATTAGAAGCAAGACGGTTCGCACCATGCAAACCGGTATATGAACATTCGCCAGCTGCGAATAAATTCTCAATGTTGGTTTGACCATAATGATCGACGATAATTCCTCCACATAAATAATGCTGGGCCGGCACCACAGGGATCATTTCAGTAGCCATATCAATCCCAAGTTCTTGTAGACAATGGGCGTAAATCATAGGGAAATGCTGGAGTATTTCTTCTTTCGGAATATGTCGCGTATCTAAATACACATGATCCGTTCCGTTGATCTTCATTTCAGAATCAATCGCACGTGCGACTACATCGCGAGGCGCTAAGGATAGACGCTCATCGTAGCGTTCCATGAACGTCGAACCATCCTGATTCTTCAAGATTCCTCCATGACCACGTACGGCCTCCGAAATTAAAAAGGAAGGCTTGTGACCTGGATTGTATAAGGCTGTGGGATGAAACTGAATAAATTCCATGCCTTGAACAAAACCTTTCGCGCGGTAAGCCATGGCAATTCCATCTCCGGTGGCAATTGTGGGATTCGTCGTGGATTGATACACTTGACCAATTCCTCCCGTGGCTAACAGTGTCGTTTTCCCTAAAAAGGTTTCTACTTTCTTCGTTTTTTTGTTCAGCACGTAAACACCATAACATTGTTTGTTTGGCGTATCCTTGGTTACCTTCTCCCCTAAATGATGCTGAGTAATTAAGTCGACAGCAAAATAATGGGTAAAGAAATCAACGGATGTAAAGGACTTAATCTTGGCTAAAAGTGCGCGCTCAATTTCGTTGCCTGTGGAGTCTTTATAATGCAAGATGCGTTTATCCGAGTGTCCGCCTTCTTTCACCAAATCAAAAGTCCCATCCGATTTCCGGTCAAAAGCCG
The DNA here is from genome assembly GCF_042715545.1 of Aquirufa avitistagni. Classification (NCBI taxonomy): domain Bacteria; kingdom Pseudomonadati; phylum Bacteroidota; class Cytophagia; order Cytophagales; family Flectobacillaceae; genus Aquirufa; species Aquirufa avitistagni. The sequence continues at coordinate 6,659 of NZ_JBBKXZ010000003.1, forward strand.
TCCCATAGGCGATTAATTCTTTGAGACGTTCGGGCGCTTCACGAACAACCATTTCGACAACTTCGGGATCTGAAACAAAATCACCCGCGACTAAGGTATCTTGAATGTGCTTATCAAATGAATCTTCGGAATCCCAAACGGCAGCGATTCCGCCTTGTGCATATTTGGTATTTGTTTCTTCTGCAACGGTTTTGGTAATGAGCGCAATCTTAATGGGAATCTGTAAATCCTCAAAATGCTGGGCGACTTTTACCGTGTAGGATAAACCCGCAATTCCAGAACCGATTACTATAAAATCATACGTAGGCATAAGCGCTCATTAATTCTGCAAAGTAACCAAAAACTGCCGTAGAAATGAAATGTAGATTATTTATTGTACTTTTGCCGACAAATAAACGGTAAACCCTTAACAATCAATTTATAACTCAATGGAATCAAATAACAATTCATCGAAAATCGCTATCATCATCTTGGCAGTTTTAACGGCAGTCCTAGGTGTATTATATTTTCGTTCAAATCAATTATCGAACGAGCAAGCAACAACAATCGAAGAAAAAGCAACTGAATTAGCGAATACACGCACACAATTGGATTCGATCTCGACTCAATTAGATAGCAAAATCGCTGAAATTAAAGCTTTAGGTGGTCAAGTAGCTGACTTAGAAGCTTTGAAAGTTCAATTAGAGCAAGACAAAGCTTCCTTAAAAAGCTCAAATCATGCGGCGATCGCATCGTATGAATCAAAAATCAAAGAATACAATTTGGTGTTAACGCAAAAAGACGGCGAAATCGTTGAGTTGAAAAAGCAAAATGGAATTCTAACGGAAAACAACCAAGTATTAACGACGCAAAATACGACATTGAATACGGAGAATTCTGGGTTGAAAAACCAAAACAAATCGTTGGCAGACACCCTTTCAGACGTTGCTGCAAAGAACAAAGAATTAGCTCGCAAGGTAAGTATCGCTGCGGCATTGAAAGCACAGAACATTCGTGTTCTTGCCGTTAACGCGAAAGGCAAAGAGACTGAGCGCGCACGTTTAAACGGAAAGAAAATTGACAAGTTAAAAGTGATGTTTTCTTTAGCTACTAATCCAATCACCAAATTGGAAAACAAAACTATTTTTGTTCGCATATTGGACGGTGATGGAGCAACACTTTCAGATGAATCAATCGGTTCTGGCAAAATCAGCTTGAACGGAAAAGATACGCCATTCACGACAAAGCAAGTGATTACGTATACAAACGACAACCAAGAAGTAAGTGTTACCTACCCACGCGGAGGTGTTACGTACAAACCAGGCAAATATCAAGTTGAATTGATTTCAGAAGGATTTGTGGTAGGTAAAGGGGCGTTTGAGGTTAAATAAAAAGTAAGAGGTAAGAAGTAAGAGGTAAGAAGTAAGAGGGTAGAGGTAAGAAGTAAGAGCATTTGCATGAAGCATTAAACTCTTAATTCTTACCTCTTTTTTTATTTCCCCTCTCACCTCTTACTTCTTACCTCTTACTTCTCACCTCTCACTTCTTACCTCTCTTATTTCTCCCACCACCACTTCGAGAAGCTCTTAGAAAAGAGCAAACTAGCCCCTACTGTTTGATTGATTTGATAGGAGTTTAAAGACCCCGCAAGGGAGGTTTGCACATTTCGATTATACGTTTTCAAACGTAAAGATCCATCCCGTTTAACGAACCACTCCAAGGCCCAATCACCCAATAAAATCGATGGGCTTGTTTGATTTCGTGCATCCGTAAATCCTCCACTTCGCGTGATTCGTAGCCGATCATTCATATTATAGGAAGCGCGCAACTGAAGGTTGGATAAAATATCCTGGGTCAATAAACCCCCACCCAAATACACATCCACATTCAAATCTTTATTGATTTTATTAGCCAAACCACTCAATTGATTTGACAACATCTCCGTTACATTGCCCATCAAATTCCCAATCGCCACACCTGTTCCACCATACGGAGAGACCAGTTGGCCAAACAATAAGACGTTACTCACCTGCCGTGTCAATTCCTGCTCATCGGTTTTGATACGATTCGTAAATGCGGTCACGGCACCATTCAAATGCACGTCTTTGGGATAATCCCGAACACCAATATCAAATGAAACAGACGGAGATAGTAAACGATCCTTCAAATTAATCGTGACATCCACGGGATACCGACGCTTAAACTCAGGCAAATTACTCTTGTTTGTCGTATCAAGTAAAATAGGAAACAATGAAGCATACTGGGTATACACCGCTTTGATGTTGACATTGCCCTCCATCGGGTCACCCGTCCAAGAAATCTTAGAGCCTCGCTGAATCGCAAACTTCTTATTAATCAAATTTTGCAAGGTAAACGTGTAATCTCCTTGGTCGATGGAATAATCCCCATTCATTCTAAAATCCCCCTTCTTATCCAAGGTCATATTCAACGCACCATTCCCATACACCCGCATGATGTCACCCTTCTTTTGATCAAACTGAACCTCGCCATAAGCCTCCGGCGTTAAACTCAAATTTAAATCCATGGTAATCCCATCATCCTTCAATACCTCAGTCGTTCGTTTTTGATTGGTAGCCAGCTCTGCCTCAATAGACTCACTCAACAGCTCATAACTATCCTCTTCCTTGACCTCCATTTCTCGATCCAACGGAATAAATAAACGCGTACCACGTTCACTTTTTAAATTGGCATAAATCAATAAGTCATCCAAGGTACCGGAAATACGCATCGGTCCAGAGGCAAATCCAGTTCCGTAATAATAAGACTTCGAATCCTTTACCGTATTCAGCAACTTAAACCGATTCAAATCTGCTGTCAAATTCATTTCAAATGGCTTGCCTTTCGGGAAATTTAAGGTAGCATTTAAGCGCGCTGTATTTCCTTCAGGATCCTTTAACATCCAATTAACCCCTTTGATTTGACGCGATTGAAATTGCACCGTATCTGAAAAAAGAAGCTGCGTCTTTAAATAATCAAAGGTTGTCCTTCCTCCCTGAACGGCAATTTTACCCGCAAAAACAGGATCCGTAATCCCTCCCCCCACATGTAAATTACCGGAAGCTTCACCCAATAAACCCGAAAATAAGCCCGTAGTAAATGGTTCCAAAATTTGCAAATTTGTCTTGTTCAATTCGACCTGAACATTGAGTTTATCTTCTTCACCAAAGGGTTTATAGGTGCCACTCACCGACAATACCGATTCGCCCAATCGGTTTAAATGGTAGTTTAGATCCATGAGTTGCTGGTCCGCCTGATACATCCCAACCCCCTGAAAATTACCCATATAAAACTTATTCAATCGCAAGGAATCGACCGATAACCACGAATCTAAACGTGTATTTTGATACCAATTCTGCAAGCTAATTTCCGCATTCATCACCCCCTGCGCCTTCGTCGCAAACAATGGACCCAAAGTCCCTAATTGGAATTTGCGGACGCGTAACTTAATGGCCTCAGTCGAATCTGTGGAGATACTTCCTTGTAGCGCAATAGATTGTTTTTGATTGGAAATTAAGACATGTTCCGCCTTCAATGATTGCCCTTGAATGTACACGCGGTTCTCCGGGTCAATCGACCAATCTTGCCCCAAAATGCGGACATACGAATCCTTAAATCGCAAGGACAGACCGTCTTTTTCAAACTTCCATATCCCACCAAAATGGGCCATATTTTCCTCGCCCTGCTGTTTGAAATCTAAACCAAAATTGATGCGATCCTGATCCCACAAAGCGTCTAATTTCAAATTCTCCGTAGGCGTTAAAAAGTTTAACTGCTGCTTACGCGATTGAAAAATTAAGCTTGATGACACCTCTGGTCCACCCAGAAATTTAGAACTCTGAAATGAAAATACCGATTGATAAAATTTATAGCCGCCCAAAACCAAGGTATCCGGATAGGCTTCTAAACTAAGCGAAAAACTACGCCCTTTGGTTATATTTCCAGAAAATACGGTATTCCGACCCACGTCGACCGACGGAAAAAACCGTTCCATTAACGGACCTATGTGATGGCAGATTACGGTAAAATCCGCGGAATATTTCTGGTCAACGGCATGAACTTTAGCGGCATAATACCGATTCCGCTCAACCTCATTTTTCGCAAAATACAATTTGTATTCATCCCACAATTGGGCCAATTCCGTTTGCATTTTTGTTGGCACAAAATCACCCGCCATCTCGACCGAAACAAACGGAGAACGCAATTGATATTTCTTTTTAGCCCCCCGCGTATCTGCCGAAAATGTCACCAAATCCATCGCTAAATCAGGCTTCTTGGGTACTTGCAATAAGACATCCTGAAACACAGCACGCCCATCAATATCATCGATATCCTGCAAGGTCATATCCAAATCAAAGCGCGACTTAACACGCATCGGCTCAGCAATTAGGTGCAAATTGGATAAGTCGGCACGGTCCACAACGCCCTCCAATTGATACCTCGGCTTCGCTTGACGCAAATTTATTTCGCCTGTCATCGAAGCGACTAAATGTGAATCTTTCACCGCCACTGTCCCCTTAAATAATTGCTTCTGCAAATTACCTTTCAAGGACACGCGTTTGTAACCATATCGATTGAAAAATATCTCCGAAATTTGGCCATCGAAATCGACATTTGCCGACTGGTTTGAAAAGCCCGTTCCTTTCAATTTCGCTTCTAAATCAATCGTTCCTACGTAGTCCTCTAGACTTAACAATTGACCTAATTTAAACTTGCGCAATTTGACAAAACCATCATATCCAGAGCGTGCCATCGAATCTTTCAAATGCATCCGAACATCACCTTCCATATACCCTAATCCGGTATTTAACTGCCCAGATGTTTGAAAATCTACATTGGTACCTTTGAATTTACCTCCAAACGAAACCGCCCCCAAAATGCGCATTTTATCCGCTGCAGATTTTGAAATAAATACTGCCAAATCCTCCGGAACAAATACCGATTGCTTCATCTTGAAGTCCATCTGCGTACGATCAATATTGGGTAAGCCCACAAAATCAAAGTCACCACGCAAGATACTTTTTTGGCCAAAGCCAAGGGCGAACTGACGCAAATGGAGGTTGTCTACGGTGCCGGCCAACAAGCCATTCAGCTGGTACATCCCTTTGTATGGGGTCATGGATTCAATAAACTTGCTAACATCGTCACTCGACAACCGGGAGTTGACCAAGCGAGCTTGCATGTTGGCACGCGTAATCCACTGCGTTAAATCATCGATTTTCTTGTAGTTGACCACAAAGCGATCACTAATCCAAGAGTCATTGATGCGCAAGCCCAACTGGTCAAACCGCATTTGCTTGTCGGAAATCATGAACTGGGTATCCAAGCGCTTGATCCGTAAATTAGTCTGCGGGGCAATCGCGTTAAATCCAATTGTTTGTAAACCGATTGTATCGCCTTTGGAATAAAACTGATGAACGACGGAGTTTATGTGTGCAATTTCAAAATGCGAAAGGTCGAAATGCTGCGGTGTGGCTGTGTTTTCAACTTGCTCATCATCCAAGATAAAGGTCCCATCTACTACCTCTGCTTCTTTGATCACAAAGACGCTGGAACCTGTTTGTGGACCCGTGCTATTTCGATTTACCCAGGCAATAATTTGATCAATAAAATGATTTAAATTAACCGTTCCTTGCTTCTTTTCTAGAATTAAATGTACCCTAGGTTGATACAATCGGGCATAATCCATGGTTGGCCTTCCTGTCTGCAAAAACAAATCAGAGATGCTAAAATTAATATCCAGCTTCTCAATGTAGATCATTTCTTTGCCCCAAGGGTCTTTCACCCGCAGGCCTTTTAAGCTGAGTTCATCAAAAAACTTAATCTGAATACCTTGCAAAGTGAGCGGATACCCGATGGCTTTCTCGATTTTAGGGCTAAAATACTGAGCTAATAGGGTTTGATTGGCCGGGGCACGAAGGAGAAGAATGCATGTGAAAACGAGCAAAAAGAATCCCAACAATCCATAGAGGACCGTTTTAGCGAGGATCTTTAGGTATTTTACCATGTTTACTATTTTTGCCCTATTTTTGCAGTCCAATGGTCCTACTCGCAATCGAATCTTCGTGTGACGAAACCTCTGCTGCCGTAATGGTCAACGGAGAATTGAAGTCAAATATTATTTCCACCCAATTAATTCATACCGAATGGGGCGGAGTCGTTCCCGAATTAGCGAGTAGAGAACATCAAAAAGCGATCATTCCTGTCGTTCAAGAGGCTCTGCAAAAAGCAAATATAAACAAAAATGACCTGAATGCCATTGCATTTACACGTGGGCCAGGTTTGTTGGGCGCACTACTCGTAGGTACCTCTTTTGCGAAAGCATTAGCGCTCAGTTTAAACATTCCACTCATTGAGGTAAACCACATGCAGGCGCATGTTTTGGCGCATTTCATTGAAGACCCCAAACCCACATTCCCCTTTCTTTGCCTTACGGTCAGTGGCGGACATACCCAATTAGTTTGGGTAACTTCCCCGCTACAGATGGAGGTGATTGGCGAAACGCAAGACGATGCCGTGGGCGAAGCCTTCGATAAAACCGCTAAGTTAATCGGCCTACCCTATCCGGGTGGACCGCTCATCGACAAGTTAGCCAAAGAAGGTAATCCAGATAAATTTCCATTCTCCCTGGGTGAAATGCCTGGTTTGAATTTTTCATTTTCAGGAATCAAAACCGCCATTCTCTATTTCCTGCAAAAAGAGACACAAAAGAATCCGAATTTCATTGAAGAAAACAAGGCCGATATTTGTGCATCCGTGCAAAAAACACTCATCGATATGCTTTTGCGAAAAGTCAAAAAAGCAATGAAAGAGAAGCAATGCAATCAAATAGCCATTGCGGGAGGCGTTTCGGCTAACTCTGGATTACGTACCCGCTTACAAGAATTGGGTGCCGAGTTAGGTTGGGAAGTATTCATTCCGGCCTTTCAATATTGCACAGACAATGCTGGCATGATTGCGATGGCGGGACATTTCAAATACGAAGCAGGAGAATTTACGGATCAAGACGTCGCGCCTTTAGCACGGTACAGTCTGTAATCGCCTGGACAAACCTCTCAGGATTGCCCAGGCTTGAGGCGCTTTCGCGCCGATTCTTCGTGTGGGGAAAATCTTCAGACTAAAGTCTTCGGTTATTAACCCCAGGTTTTAACCTGGGGCTTACTGCAAAGCGTCTCTACACGAACGATTTTAACGCATTCCAAAACGCCATTTTCAATGGCTTTTCATCATCCGTCAACGTGGAAATAAAGCGCGGGAAATAATAAATTTTACTATCCCCGATAGCCACCACTTCTTGCGCCTGTAAGCCCGCAATGCTGTGCTCCCCCAAAAATATATAACGTGTAGCACGCGTTTTTTCAACAAATTCAGCTAGTGGAACCTGAATTTCCGCAGGATCTAACACCGACCAATTCGTTGCCGGTAGCACCATAGGCGGTGCAGAGAAAATTAAAGATAAACGGGATTTTTCAAGATCAGAGATCTCGCCAACAATCAGCCAAGGAGTAGATACATCTGGTATGTAAGCAGCAGCTGACGCCTCCACCGGAGCCTCCGCAACCTGACCCGCAGGGCGGTCGGCAGGAACCCAATAGATGACATCATCCACATACAAGGCCGCCAAATCTACTCCCTGATCCATGTTTATGCTAATGAACCGCGCAACACACACGCCTCACGATCTGGGCCTGTCGAAATAAAGTTGATCGGTAAATCTAAATGTTGCTCTAAAAATTTAATGTAAGCCGAAAGCTCAGCAGGCAATTCCTCAAAACGACGCATGCCTTCCAATGAACAATTCCAACCCTTCAAGGTTGCATACACTGGCTTCACTTTGATATCCGTGATCTCAAATGGAATTTGATCCGTCACCGTACCATCTGGCATTTCATAACCCGTACATACCAAAATTTCTTCAAAAATATTCAAGACATCCGCCTTCATCATGATCAACTGAGTTACCCCATTAATCATCATCGCATATTTTAAGGCTGGCAAATCGATCCAACCGCAACGACGCGGCCGACCAGTCGTTGAGCCAAATTCACGACCTTCCTGACGCATGCGCTCACCCACCTCATCCTCCAATTCCGTCGGGAATGGACCCGATCCCACACGTGTGGCATAGGCTTTAAAAATTCCAAAGACCTCACCAATGTTCTTTGGTGCGACACCAAGACCTGTGCAAGCACCCGCCGTGATGGTATTGGAAGAAGTTACAAATGGATAAGATCCAAAGTCAACGTCCAACAAAGATCCTTGCGCACCTTCCGCCAAAATTGTCTTACCAGCTTGAATCGCATGATTCACTGAATATTCAGAATCCACTAAATGGAATTCCTTCATAAACGCAACGGCCTCAAAAAACTCTTTCTCCGCAGCAGCTAAATCATACTCAAATTTATATACATCTAAAATCGCCTTATGACGATCTACCAAAGCATTGTATTTTACTGAAAAATCAGCCGAAATCATATCCCCCACACGCAATCCTTGACGGGAAATTTTATCCGTGTACGTTGGCCCAATACCCTTCAAGGTCGAACCAATCTTCGCATCACCTTTCGCTTTTTCATACGCCGCGTCCAACAAACGGTGCGTCGGTAAAATGATCGAAGCCTTCTTCGAAATCTCTAAATTCTTACGTAAATCTAAATTGAAATGCGCCAGGCCTTCAATCTCCTTTTTGAAAATAATCGGATCTAATACGACCCCATTACCAATGATATTCTGAACCTCCTGGCGAAAAATTCCTGATGGAATTTGATGTAAAACATGCTTAAATCCGTCAAACTCAAGGGTGTGACCCGCATTAGGTCCTCCTTGAAAACGTGCCACTACCTGGTAACGAGGTGCTAACACATCCACAATCTTTCCTTTACCTTCATCACCCCACTGTAGGCCTAATAATACATCAACTGCCATAAAATTGTAATCTATATGATAAAATTATTCTTGAGAACGCGCTTGGTACTGATCCCGTGACTCACATTGTTTCTTCGTACATGAACCATAAAAAATCAACGAATGGTGCATCACATTGAAATGTAACATCTCCCCCACCAAACTTTGAATGGTCTGAACACGTGGATCGCAAAATTCAGTCACTTTGTGACAATCTGTGCAAATTAAATGATCATGCTGACGGCGACCATACGACTTTTCAAATTGAGCTTGATTACGTCCAAACTGATGTTTGGCGACTAAATCACATTCAACCAACACATCTAATGTATTGTAAACCGTCGCACGCGAAACCTGATATTTCTTATTTTTCATGGAGATATATAACTCCTCCACATCAAAATGATCATCCCGCAAGTAAATCTCCTCCAAAATAGCAAAGCGCTCCGGAGTCTTCCGCAAACCCTTGTTCTCCAAGTAAGCTGTGAAAATCTTTTTAACCGAATCGAACTTCTCTATTTCTGCGGACATTATTGAAAAAAAACAACGTAAAATAAGGAAAAAAAAGGGAAAAAAGCTACTAATCTTCGCGCGCCACTTCGATCACACCTGAAACCATTTCTAGCTCTGTAACCAAACTTTCCAAGTGCGCGGTATCATTAATCATCAACGAAATTTTTCCTTCAAACAAACCGTCTTTCACCCCAATGGCAAGCGCGGTAATATTCACTTTTAACTCATCCGAAATCACCCGAGTCACATCATTAACTAATCCCACCCGGTCAATACCGCGTATCGTCAAATCCACCACAAAGGACATCTGGATCTGACTTGTCCACTGCGCCTTAATCACGCGATCCCCATGCCTTGACAATAATTCTGTCGAATTAGGACAGGTCGTCCGATGAATTTTTATCCCCTCATTAATCGTCACAAAACCAAAAACCTCATCCCCTGAAATAGGATTACAACACTTGGCTAAGGTATAATCCACCTTATCCATATCCTCACCAATCAACAACATATCCGAATCCTTGCGATCCTTCTCGACCTGCCGCATCCCACTCTTGAACGTCTTCGTATCCGTAATCGGCGATTGAATTGACTTTTCTGCCTGCTTACGTTCATGCAATTCTTTGTCCAACTTCCAATGTTTGAGTTGGTCTACCGATATGTAATTCTTCCCAAAACGGTAGAACAAATCATTGGCATCTTTGGCATTAAAATAGGCCCGCAATTGATTTGTAATTTCCAACGTCAAATTTGGATAACCCAAATGCTTCAACCGATGCTCAACCAAATCGCGACCCGTAATCAAATACGTTTTATTCTCCTCTTTGATAAATTCCTTAATCCGCGCTTTCGCCTTGGTCGTCGTCACAATCCGCAACCAATCTTCCGATGGCTTCTGCTTAGACGATGTTAAAATTTCAAGCTGATCACCATTGGCCAATTTGTGCGAGAGGGGCACCAACTTCCCACCCACTTTAGCACCAATGCAATGACCGCCCACCTCCGAGTGAATTTCAAATGCAAAATCGAGGGCGGTAGCGCCCACTTGCAAGACGACTAATTTGCCTTTTGGTGTAAAAACAAATACCTCTTCGTTGTATAGCGAGTTTTTGATATCGTCCACAAGCTCGACGGCCGACTGGCTTTTGTCGTTTGTTTCGAGCGCTTCACGTACTTGGCTTAACCAAGACTCAAAAGCCTGCGAAGTACGCGTATCCGTTCCTTTATATTTAAAGTGAGCAGCTACCCCTTTTTCGGCAATTTCATCCATGCGCTTCGAACGAATCTGCACCTCCACCCAGCGTCCCTCCTTATCATTTCCAAAAGGCATACTCATAACCGTGGTATGCAAAGATTCATATCCGTTCGATTTGGGGGTTGAAACCCAGTCCTTCAAACGGCTTGGATTCGGGCGATAATGATCCGTGACAATACTGTAGACTTCCCAACATTCCCCCTTCTCACGCTCCAGCGGCACATCTAAGACGACACGAATCGCGAACAAATCGTAAATCTTCTCAAATGGTGTGTCTGATTTTTTTATCTTATTGTAAATCGAATAAATCGATTTGGGGCGCCCCTTAATGGTGTATTTTATTCCCCGCTCTTCCAACGACTTTTTGATGGGGCGAATGAACTGTTCCACAAAACTTTCGCGGTTCTGCTTGTTCTCCATCAACTTAAGGGCAATCTCCTTATACGCTTCCGTCTCCGTAAACTTCAAGCCCAAATCCTCTAATTCCGTCTTGATGGCATTTAATCCCAATCGGTGCGCTAGAGGCGCGTACAAGTAAATGGTCTCCGAAGCAATTTTTAATTGCTTCTCCTTTGCCATACTTTCCAGCGTACGCATGTTATGCAAACGATCAGCCAGCTTAATCAAAATCACGCGAATGTCATCTGAAAGCGTCAGCAACATCTTACGGAAATTCTCCGCCTGCTGCGAAGATCCATATTCAAATGTCCCGGAAATCTTGGTCAAGCCATCGATAATCTGGGCAATCTTGGGATTGAAAAGTTTTTCAATTTCCACCAATGTTGTATTCGTGTCCTCAACCACATCATGCATTAATGCCGCAATAATTGACGTAGTACCTAAGCCAATTTCCTCCACACAAATTTGTGCAACAGCTAATGGGTGATAGATGTAAGGCTCGCCCGATTTACGACGCATTTCCTTGTGGGCATCTGCCGACAATAAAAAGGCTTTCTTGATTTCTTTGGCATCATCGTCTTTTAGATACGGTTTGGCCGTACGCAAAAGCTTGCGATAGCGTTTTAAAATCTCCAGACGTTCCGCTTCTAAATCAATGATCATATCACTTGGCTTGAATTAATGCGACCGCCATCGCGGAAATACCCTCAGCTCTACCCACAAATCCCAATCCTTCCGAAGTTGTTGCCTTCACAGAAATTTGATCTATGTCAATGTCCATGACAAAGGCTAAATTTTCTTTAATCGATGGAATATGTGGATTTAACTTCGGGCGATCTAACACCACGGTTACATCCACATTCCCCACTTCCCAGCCTTTATCTCGAATCATCTCCATCACCTTTTTCAACAATAACGTTGACGCCACTCCCTTCCACATCGGATCGGTATCTGAAAAATGATACCCAATATTGCGCATATTCGCAGCACCCAAAAGTGCGTCACACAACGCATGACAAACTAAATCTGCATCCGAATGTCCCAAGGGACCAAAATCGCTCGGAATCTCCACACCTCCTAATATAAATGGCCGACCTTCCACCCATTTGTGAACATCATACCCTTGTCCTACCCTGATTTTCATGCTACCTGTTGTTTACGATAAAGCAATGTATTCTTTTTGCCGCGAACAAATAAATGCTCAGCCCAATATTGTAAATCTTTCAGCGGAACGGCAGCTATATGTGACGCCTCGGTATTGACAAAATCAACATTTCCTGCATTCGCCGCCATGGCCAAATTCATCGCCCGGTTCAACACTTCTACCTCACCAAAAACTAAAGATGCCTCCGCTTGATTTTTGACACGCTGCAAATCAGTCTCCTGAATTCCCGCTTGTACAAAATTTGCTATGGCTTCATCCAATGCCTTCTCTGCCTCCGCCAGTGTAATTCCTTCAGCCACCTGCCCTTGTATCACCAATAATCCCGGATCCAATGAACCTGTTTGATGCGCACTCAATGAATCAAAAATACGCGCATCTTGAACTAGATGTACATATAGAAAAGATGATTCATTTCTCCCAAGTAAATCACTCATCAAATCAACCGCGTGAAAACCAGCTTGATAGCGCCCCGGAACCGGATATGCCCGATAGATTCGATCGGCTGGAACATCCGCCGAAATCTCCATCCGTCGATCTTCTTTTTGCTCCGGTTCTTGGATGCGAAAACGCTCCGGCTTTTCACCACCCGGAATCGGCTCAAACCACTTTTTGGCGAGCACCTTTACTTCGTCAACAGTCACCTTTCCTGCGACCACTAGTATCGCATTCGCAGGCACATAATAGCGGGCAAAAAAGGCCTTGACATCATCCAAGGTCGCTTCTTCAATATGTTTAATATCTGCCCCGATCGTAGCCCAACGGTACGGATGTACCGCATAAATCAATGGACGAAACTTCAACCATAAGTCGCCGTACGGTTGATTTAAGTAACGTTGCTTAAATTCTTCAATCACCACTTTGCGCTGAACTTCTAATGATTCCGGATTAAAGGCCAATTGTTTCATGCGATCGGACTCTAACCAAAAAGCCGTTTCTAAATTTTGGCTTGGGACTGAAATATAATAATTAGTTAGGTCTGGGGTCGTAAATGCATTGTTTTCACCGCCCACCCGTTGCAATGGCGTATCGTAATTGGGAATATTTTCTGATCCCCCAAACATTAAATGCTCGAACAAATGTGCGAAGCCGGTACGATGTGCTTCCTCATCACGAGACCCCACATCATAAATAACATCCATCACCGCAAGCGTGGTGGTCGGATCCTCGTGAACGATCACCTGAAGACCATTAGCAAGCGTAAATTGTTCGTATGAAATCATGGGGTATGAATAAAAAAGAAATAGAAACAAAAGTAAAAAATTAGGCCCAAAAACCACAGAGCTTCCCTATTTTTACAATTCAATTTTTAACTATGCGCAAACTGCTCGTTGGCATTTTTCTTTTAACCTCCCTTCCCAGCTTCAGTCAGCTCCTCCAAGATGCTCAGGCCAAGGCACTTATTTCCCAAGGATTGGACCACTTGTATGCCTACGACTTCAAGGAATCGATGGATGATTTCAATGCAGTGAAAGCCAAATACCCCAAAAACCCTGCCGGCTATTTACTTTCAGCCATGCAGCTTGAAAAACAATATTTCCCGTTAAACGACCATCCTGCTCAAAGTAGAGCCTATTTAGCTTTTTTGGAACTGACATACTCTTTGGCATCCGAAGCCTACGAACGCAATCACAATGACCAAGAAGCCGTATTTTTCTGCATCTCATCCCTCGGATTTTTAGCTGCGTATGAAAATGATTATCAAAACTATGTGAAGGCGGTCAACTACACGCGGAAGGCGTATGCCCATTTGAAAATTGGGTTACGAAATACGGAGCGCCAACCGGAATTTTTGTATTCAGCGGGTATCTATAATTACTACCGCATCGTTTATCCAGAACTACATTCCGTCATTCGCCCCTTCATGGTTTTTTTCGAAGATGGGAATAAGCGGTTGGGATTGTCTCAACTGGAAGCAGCCATTCGCAAATCAACGTTTGTGAAGAATGAGTCTACTTTTTATTTGGCGTATGTGTATAATAAATATGAAGGTACGCCGAGTAAGGGACTACCTTATTCCGAAATATTAGTCACTAAATACCCAGAAAACCATTTGTTCAACATGCAGAGAGCTGAGTTGTTGACACTTGCTGGTCAATATGAAGCTGCGGAGGAATTCATCCAAAAACTGGAGAAATCAAAATCCGCCTATATGATGGGGGCGGCGCACGTGTTTCGAGGCATGCGCGAGGAATTTGAAAAGAAAAGATATAACGTGGCGGAAGCTCATTATGGTAAAGCCATGCAGCATCCTTGGGAAGAACGATTTACCAAAGACATCCACGGCCTAGCGCTCATGGGTATTGCGCGCATCGAAAACCGAAAAGGCAATCGGGCTAAAGCTTTGAATTGGGCGAGAAAAGCAGCCGAATTTGTCGAATATAAAAATTCGATCGAAGAACAAAAAAGACTTGTCAACGCATATGGAAAGTAGAGAAGCAGGCATCGAACGCCTTTATCCGAAGATCTGGGGACGCATGTCCGCCCGCTATTATTACCTGCACCAGCTCCGTAAGCAACTCGAACGGGTCATCAGTTTATATGTGAGGCATTCGCCACATCAGTTGATTGCCGACTACGGTTGCGGGAATAAACCCTACGAACCCTTATTTGCCCCATTTGTGGAGCAGTATATCGGATTAGATTTGGCCTATAACACAAAAGCGGATGTAACCGTAGATCCCAAAGGCGTGATTGATATGCCCGATGCCACCGTAGGATTTGTATTATCTACCCAGGTACTCGAACACGTAGAAGACCCAAAAGCCTATTTAAAAGAGGCGCATCGGATTTTAGCGAAGGATGGAAACTTGATTTTGTCGACACATGGTTATTGGATGTTTCATCCGGACCCAACGGATTTTTGGCGCTGGACGTCGACAGGCCTGAAAAAAATCGTTCAAGAAGCTGGATTTGAAGTGGTTTATTTCGAAGGTATTTTAGGTCGCTCTTCGATGGGCCTTCAATTGTTTCAGGATGGCATTCTTTTCAAGCTACCTAAATTTGCTCGACCCGTTTTATCCATCATCATGCAACCGCTCATTATCTTTTTTGATAAGATTATCGGATCAAAATCCCGTAATGAAGATGCGTGTACCTTTATTCTCGTAGCGAAGAAAGTCTAGCCTGTTCGTAGGCAAAGGTTTTTTCGAATGCTTCAGCCAAAGGACTGAGCGTGAAAGGAATCATTGATTTTAGCTTACTAATATCCAAACTTACTTGTTGGACATCCGTTGGCATCGCCTCCACAAATTCTACCTGAAAATGCGGCATGCGTTGTTTCACCAAATCGATGATTTGGACTAAGGAAAGTGTTTGGCCTGAACCAATATTAATCGTTTGATTTTTAACATCGGAAGCCATCAGTTGCATCAAGGCCTGCGCAATATCCTCCGCAAACAAATAATCTTTCGCCTGACTTCCATCTCCCCAAACCACAAAGGTCTCGCCCTTTAATGCTTTTCGAACCGCAATGTTTATGACACCTTGCGTTTCAGAACGATGATGCAAACCAAAAGGATTGGATAAGCGCAAAATCAAATAATCGATTTGATATAAATGGGCATACAAACGAATGTAATGCTCCACGGCCAGTTTGATAATGCCGTAGGAACTAATCGGCTGGCACGCTTGATTTTCTTTTTTATGACTCGGCTCCTCATTTCCATAGACCGCACCACCCGAAGAAAGGTAAACGATTTGCGTACAACCAAAGGCCTTCATCACCTCCATCAAACCGATGGTTGGCAATAAATTTGTCTCCACATCTGCCTGAATATTCTGCGTAGACAACGCAGGAATAATCGAACTCGCAAAATGAAAGACATGTGTAAAGGAATGTTTTTCGAATAAATGCTGAAGCAAATTAGCATCTGCATAATCGCCGGCAACAAAAATCACATCGGGAAATTGAATCGAAGATTCAGGAATCTCTTGGGAAAGGACAACGATCTCAGGCGCGTTACCTGCTTGTTTTTGAACAAAATCAAGCAAATTATACCCTAAGAAACCAGCACCACCTACAAGTAGAATTTTATCCATGACCACAGTATGTAAAGCAAAAATAGGGTAATTTCGTAGAAAATACCCCCAGCTATATGAATTTGCTTATTGCCCGATCGAATTTTCACTCCTATTCCGAGACGTTTATCGACGAGCAAATCAAGCAATTGCAACCTGTGGAAGTTCTGTATGAAGGCTGGCTACCCAACCAAACCTATAGCGGCAAATCCATTTATCCATTTCCGCTTTCGCACCTAGCTATCCGGGGTAGTTTAAGAAATCTAGTACCCGGTCTTTATCGGAAAATCTATCAGTATTACCTGAAAAGATTTTTACGCACAAATCATATCGATGCATTTTTGGCCAATTACGGACCACTGGGAAGTAATATTTACGAGGCTTGTCTTGCGTTAGGAATACCCTACTCGATTGTATTTTTAGGTTTCGATGCCAATGAAAAAAAGACGTTGGATACCTACCGGGCCGACTATGCAGCGATGCTACCAAAAGCCCAAGCGGTGATTGTTGTTGCGGCTTCCATGCGCGCAAATTTAGAAGCGATCGCAGGACCTTTGGCTAATTTATATGTCATTCCATGTGGGGTAGATGTGTCCACATTTAAACCGGGAGGTCAAAAATCAGAACGATTCACCTTCATTTCCGTGGCGCGATTTGCCGAGAAAAAAGGACCCATTCATACGCTTCGGGCGTTTGAAATGGTGATAAAACAATTTCCTCAGGCACGACTACAGATGATAGGCGATGGTCCCATGTGGGAAGAGGCGAAGGCATTTGTGCGCGAAAAGGGATTATCTGAACAGGTTGAATTTTTGGGAGCCATGTCACAGGCTGAATATTTGCCCTATTTACAAGCGGCAGATGTGTTTGTCCAACATTCCATTATTACAAAAGCTGGGGATTCGGAGGGAACTCCGGTAGCAATTTTAGAAGCGGCGGCTTGCGGCTTGCCAACGGTTTCGACCCGACATGCTGGTATACCTGATGCTGTCATTGAAGGCGAGACGGGATTGCTAACCGATGAACATGATGTTCAGGGAATGGCGGAAGCTTGCCTGTTTCTAATCCAAAACGAAGCAGACCGATTGCGCATGGGGGTGTCAGCTCGAAAACACATCGAAATGAACTACGACGTGGTGAAGCTCAGCCAAAAAATCAAAAGTGTCGTAAAATTTGTAGTTTTGTAGCTTATTCAAATCATGCATGGGAATCGTCATTCGGCAAAGTCTTAAAGCCTCCATCGTCACCTACTTGGGTACCGCGATCGGGACGTTCAATGTTATCTTTCTCTATAATCAGTTTTTAAGTCAGTCGGAAGTAGGTTTGATCGCGGGCGCCTTAGTCAGCATTCCGCTCATTTTTGCCTCCTTTACCCAGTTGGGAATTCCGCATATCGCGGTTCGATTTTTCCCACATTTTGATGATCCATCGAATGAGCATCGCGGGTTTTTCTCGTTTTTATTGATCTCTCCTTTAGTGGGTTGGGGACTTTTTACCTTAGGCTACATCGCCTTGCGTGGTACATTTAATGCCATTTACGCAACCAATTCCCCCCTATTACCTCAATATTTTTATTACATCATTCCGCTGACAGGAAGCTTTTTATATATGTCGGTGCTCGAATCCTACGCCCGTGTCCACCTGCGCATTGTCGTTCCAGCAATCATTCGGGAGTTCTATTTACGGGTGGCGAATGCCTGTTTGATCCTAGGATTTGGATTAGGTTATTTATCATTTGACCAGTTGGTGCAAGGCATTACCGCCTCCTACCTCGTGGCGGTCATCGCGCTTTTACTTTACATCAAGAAATTAAAACGATTTTACACGCGCTTGGATTTTTCCTTTTTGCGCCAACCGATCTTCAAGGAAATGGTGGCTTATGGCGGTTGGGTTATCTTAGCGGGAGCAAGTTTCACGTTGATACAGCATGTAGAAAAAATCATGCTTCCGGCGTATACGGGTGGATTGGGAACAACGGCCATTTTCGATATCAATTCCCGGATGGGATTGATGATTGCGATTCCACGTAACGTCATCGCGGCGATCAGTACGCCATTATTGGCCCAAGCATGGAAGCGAAATGACACCAGTCAGATCGAAGATATTTACAAAAAATCATCGCTCAATTTACTCTTAGTGGGCTGCTTTTTGTTTTTGCTTATTTGGTGTAATTTGGATTTCATCTACCAAATCATCCCAAGGCATGAGGTGTATGAAGCGGGGCGCTGGGTGGTTTTGATGGTGGGCATTTCGAAGATTATCGATATGGGCACGGGCTTAAATTCGGAGATCTTGATCAACTCCAAATACTACCGATATGACCTATTATTCTATATGATTTTAGCGGTGGGTATTGTGGTGGGCAACTTAATTTTCATCCCTTTATATTCGTATAATGGGGCGGCACTTGCGTCATTAATTGCGCTAGCGGGATATAATGCCATCAAGTATTTTTTCTTGTGGGCCAAAATGGGCTTGCAACCTTTTGAGTGGAAAACGGCTTGGATCGTGCTATTGAGTCTAGGTGTTTGGTATGTCGTGTCGTTTATTCCCGTCATAGGCGAGGGAGATTGGGTTGCTTGGATCCTAAATTTAGGCGTGCGTTCGACAGCGGTAGGATTGTTATTTTTCTTGGCTGGATGGGCGCTGGATTTATCACCCGATTTATCGGCATTGATTAAAAGTAAATTGAGCAAATGAAGTTGATGTCATTAGCGGGAGGTTTGCCGCATTATTACAATTTGGTCTTAAATAAACTTCAGCGCGAGATGGGTGTGGAGGTGTGTGTGGTGGTGCCCGCAAGTAAGGGTGCGACTTTGGGGGCTGGTGTTTTTGAGAGTAAAGATGGCATTGAGTTCAAGGTATTTTATCAGGAAGAATATACGACCTATTATGGAAAGAAGTTTTTCCGAGGACTGAAGGAATTGATTTTACAGGAGAAGCCGGATGTGTTGATGGTCAATTGGCCTTATCAGGCTTCATTTGTCTTTTATCCGAGTTGGTATAATTTCTTACGCCGCAATAACGTGGCACTCATTTCCAAGGAAATCCCATTTCAGGTACCTCATTATAATGAGGCAATTTCGTACTATTTACAAGGTGGAGGTGTGACGGAGAATAATCAGGCGCATCAGAAAAATACATCGATTCTGGCGCGTGTCAAGTTCATGATTGTCCGGGAGACACGTCGCTTATTTAGCAATCTAGTGGATGCGCATATTAATTATTTGGATGAGGCGGTAGCCATGCATGCATCCTATGGCGTCCCGGCGGAGAAGGTTTTTGTCACTGCCAATTCACCGGATACGGATGCTTTATTGGCCACTGCCAACCAGCTAAAAGATGTCCAAGCTAATCCCTTTCGATTGTTGCACATCGGACGTTTAGTGAAATGGAAGCAAGTGGATGTATTGATTGAAGCGGCCGTAGCATTACATGCGAAATATCCCCAGACCGAACTTAGTATTGTGGGCGATGGACCTGAATTGGAAGCGTTAAAAGCGCAAGCAGCAGTAAACGATTTCATCCAATTTCATGGAGGCATTTATGACCCTACCGAATTAGGCAAAATTACGTGCGAATCAGGCATCTATGTTTTGGCAGGCATGGGTGGTTTATCCATCAACGAGGCCATGTGTTTCTCGAAACCCGTGGTTTGCTCCGTGGCTGATGGGACGGAAAAGCGTTTAGTTCGTGAAGGGTATAATGGCCACTTTTTCAAGTCAGGATCTGTGGCAAGTTTAACATCGGTCATTGAAAATCTTTTTGCAGACCCGGCGCAAATCGCTGTGATGGGTAAGCGCTCACAAGAAATCATTGAGAAGGAAATCAATATTCATACGGTGCTAGGGAATTATATGGAGGCGTTTAAGTTTGCAATCAACAGTCGTCAGTAGTCAGTCAATAGTCGTCAGTCCGTATCCCTTTGGCAATCCCTTTGGCAATCCTTCCAGGTTTGCCAAAGTTTGAGACGCGAATGCGTCGATTCCCTAGGCTGAAGCCTAGGGTTATAAAACATACAGAGCATTGTTTGATAGGTAAGCCTACATTACCCCGCTTAACTCTTAATTCTCAACTCATTTCCTTATCTTTGTCCCCATCATTTCCTACAAAGATTTCTAAATGAAAGTAATTCAGGTAGTCGGCGCACGGCCAAATTTCATGAAAGTCGCACCGCTGCATCGCGCGATTCAAAATCTTCCCAACTGGACTTCTAAAATTGTACATACCGGGCAGCACTTTGACGCCAAAATGAGTGATGTTTTCTTCACGCAACTTGAATTACCGAAACCCGATTTCTTTCTAGGCATTGGAGGAGGTACTCACTCTGAAGTAACCGCCAAAATCATGTTGGCCTTCGAACCCATCCTCCTCGCAGAAAAACCCGACCTTGTTATCGTTGTAGGTGATGTCACCTCTACCCTCGCTTGTACCCTCGTCGCTATCAAAATGGGAATTCCATTAGCGCATGTGGAAGCTGGACTCCGTTCAGGTGACCGCAACATGCCGGAGGAAATCAATCGTATTTTGACTGATTCTGTGGCCAATTACCTCTTTGTTACGGAACAAAGCGGTATCGACCATTTGAAAAATGAAGGTGTACCCGACGAAAAAGTATTCTTTTCGGGCAACGTAATGATTGACTCCCTTGTGCGATACCAAGAAAAAGCGAAAAGCAGCACAATTTTAGAAGACCTTGGTCTAACGTCTAACGTCCAGCGTCCAACGTCTTATATAGTCATGACTATGCACCGACCGGCCAATGTCGACACGGAGCAAGGACTGAAATCCATCTTACGATTAATCGAACTAAGTACCACCCAAACCAAAGTCGTTTTCCCTATCCACCCACGCACACGTGCTCACATGGATAAATATGGATTGAGTGAGCAACTGAATACGAACCCAAATTTAATTTTAACCGAGCCTTTAGGCTATTTGGAATTCATCCAATTGATGAGCCATGCGCAAGCGATCCTAACCGATTCAGGCGGCATTCAAGAGGAAACAACATATCTCGGAATACCTTGTTTAACATTCCGCGATTCCACCGAAAGACCGATTACGGTAACCTTGGGGACGAATCAGTTATTGGCCGACCTCGACCCAGACAAAACATATCAAGCCCTCCTAAACATCTTGCAAGGAAATTGCAAACAAGGTCAAATACCACCACTTTGGGATGGAAAAGCTGCGGAACGCATCGCACAAACATTAGACCAAATCTGTAAAGCCTAATGTCTAAAGCGCTCAATATCGTCCTCCTTTCCTACCACAACCAAAATGGGGGTGCGGGCATTGCTGCGGGGCGGCTCCAACAAGCGCTTCAAAAAGCTGGCCATCAGGTGACGTATTTAGTGCAGGAAAAATCGGGAGATGATGGTGCTGAATTGATTCGAAAAGGCCTGTGGGCCAAACTAGGAAACTGGATCCGTTTTATCCTGGAACGCCTATATTTTCTGCCAAGTGAAAAAAGCAAATCCATCCGTTTCCTTTTCAATCCAGGATTAATTGGCCAGGATATCAGCCGCCATCCTGCCATTCAACAGGCGGATATTATTCATTTGCATTGGGTCAACTTTGGATTCCTGTCCATCAGTAACATTGAGCAACTGCTGAAATTGGGCAAACCAGTTATTTGGACTTTGCATGATATGTGGGCTTTTACGGGAGGTTGCCACCACAGCGGAGATTGCGAGAATTTTCAGACCAATTGTGGGTCGTGCAAATTTGTGAATAAACCCGAGCGCTGGGATATATCACATCGCATGTGGGCGCGCAAAATCTTTGCATTTGAGTACCCCAATTTACACATCATTACCTGCAGCGAATGGCTAAAATCACGTGCCGAAAAAAGCACCATCCTCGCGCATCGCAGCATTGAATCTATTCCAAATGCCTTGGATACCGAATTCTTTCAGCGGATATCCGACGCTAAAAATACGCTTCAACTTAACCCCATGAAACAATACATACTATTTGTTGCCATGCGGGTAAATACGCCAACCAAAGGTTTTAGTTACCTAAAAGAAGCACTAGAAATCTGGAAAAAAGAAAACCCAGCAACAGCCAAAAACACGGAATTATTACTTGTGGGCAATGTCATCGATAGCTACGAAATCAAGGCACTTCCCCTACCGGCAACAAGCTTGGGCCACATCGCTGATCCATCGAAAATGCGTTTGATCTATTCGGCGGCCGACGTATTTATTACCCCTTCTTTGGAAGAAAATTTACCCAACACCATCATGGAAGCGATGGCCTGCGGAACACCTTGCGTCGGCTTTCACGTGGGCGGCATCCCCGAAATGATTGACCATGAAGTGAACGGCTTTGTCGCGGAATACTTGTCGGCAAACGAACTCGCCTCCGGCATCCAATGGTCACTAAACCACACACCAAATGAGGCTGCACGCGATAAAGTAATAAGCAGCTATCAGGAAGATATTATTGCCCAAAAGCACAGCGAACTCTACTTCAAATACCTCCCGGATGGCCAAGCTTAGCATCATCACGATCACCTACCAGGCGGAGAAATTTCTGGAACGCACCATCCAAAGCATATTGGAACAGGGGCATCGTTCAGCCATTGAATATGTTATTGTCGATGGAGCTTCCACAGATGGAACGCTTGCATTGATTAATTCCTATCAGCAAGACATTGATCAGGTAATCTCTGAAAAAGATCGTGGCATTTATGATGCCATGAATAAGGGTCTTCAGGTAGTCAACGGTGAATATGTGCTGTTTTTGAATGCAGGGGACACTTTTGCCGCTAAAAATACGTTGGAGCTCATACTCACAGCGCTGGAATCAGATCCTGATGTACTCGTAGGCGATGCCATGTTTGTGGATATGCTTGGACAGGAAATAGGCCTGCGAAGCGTGGTGACGCCGCATCGAATTCCCAAAAAACTTACCTGGAAATCATATAAACGTGGCATGGTTATTTGCCACCAATCATTTATTGTCAAGCGTGACCTGGCCCCACGATATAATGTAGAATACCAGTTAAGCTCAGATATCGACTGGGAGATTAAATGCCTCAAGCTAAGCCACAAAACGATTCAATTGTCGGAGCCCATTTGCAGATACCTAATGGGAGGTGCCTCCGTACAAAATCTAAAAAGATCATGGACTGAGCGCTTTGAGGTTATGCAGAGCCATTTTGGGTTCATCCAAACACTAGTTGCTCACGGCTGGATTATCCTGAGAGGCGTAGCCTTTGCCCTGAAAAAAGGCGGAAAATATTGGTAACAGTGGTATATTGCGGCTCATGAAATTTTACCTCCTACTTGTTATTTCTTGCCTTTCGCTGGCTCCATGTTGGGCTCAAAAATTTCGTTTTTCAACCAGCCTTGGTACGAGCAGATTGAATTGGGGGGAAAGCCAACAAACATTAAATACAACGGCAGCATTGCAATTTCAAAAACCGGGTAAACCTACGCAGTTGTTTGGCCAATTAACCATAATCGGGAACCTGCAACGCACCCAGCTCGGTAATGAAAATGTGGCATTTAGGGGTGGAAAAGGGGAAATTGGCGTGAACCAATTCACGAAAATTGGATTTTTTGCAACCACGAGTGTGTATAGTATGAGCATGGCTAAAAAAATTCAAAGTGCGAATAACGACTTCTTGACAGATGAGAAATTTTCACTTCATGGACTACGCGCAGGAATTGGATTTAAATCGAAAGGAAAAGTAAAGACGACAGCTCAGGTCAAGGTTTTTAAACCTTTTTTAGCGCGGGTGAGTTTACAAGATTGGGAAAATAAACTAAGTACCCCACTCGATAATCCAATAGGTTATCAGGCTAGTGTTGAATTCCGGCTAACCAATTGGTCCTTCGGATTTGACTATGAACAAATTCAGTATGGGGGAACATTTGCCAATCTAAAATTAACAAGCGCCCAAGTAACTTACTTCTTTTAACATGCTTCTATCCATTTTACTAAGCTTCATGAGTTTTAGTGCTGACAGTACGATCAAAACGACCGAGCTAAATGAAGTAGTCGTTCGTGTTTTTGAACAAAAAAAATCCGCCTTTTCTAGTCCTGATGCCATTGCTATCTTGAATGCGCAAGACTTGACTCGCACAAATAATACCAGCTTTGTCACATCGCTAAACATGCAAGCTGGTGTGCGCATGGAAGAACGATCACCTGGTTCGTATCGCATGGCGATTCGGGGGAGTGCACTTCGTGCCCCTTTTGGTGTACGAAATGTGAAGGTTTATTGGAATCAAATGCCCCTAACGGATGCCGGAAACAATACCTATTTGGCCTTGATTGACCCCGATTTTTTTAATGAACTTACCATTATCAAAGGCCCAAGCGGCGGAATATATGGTGCGGGAACAGGTGGAGTTATGTTATTCAACAGCCCCAATGCCACGCAGAAAAAAATCATTCATCAGCAGGTTGCCAACAGCCTTGGAGGTTATAAACAGAGCTGGGATTTGCAGACAAATGGGCATCGGGTATATGCGAGCTATTGGAATCAAGAGGGATATCGGAAACAATCGGATATCAATAAACAATGGCTTTCGTATGAATACCACAAAGAATTAGGTCGAAATACACAACTAGATGTCATCACATACTTTGGCCGCGTGACGTACCAAACACCCGGTGGACTTACCCTAAAGCAATTCCAAGCTGATCCCCGACAAGCTAGACCAGCTGCAGGTGCATTTTTAAGTGCGGCTGACCAAAAAGCAACTTTTCGGTTGCAAACTTTAGGTGTAGGAGTCCAACTGACGAGTCGGTGGAATGAACACTGGAGTGCGACAAGTAATCGGTCAGCGCAACTAAATTTAATCGAAAACCCAACCATCCGTAACTATGAAATTCGGAAAGAGCTCAATTTTAGTAGTCGGAATGTCATCCACTTCAAAAATGATGACCTTAGCGTAGACGGTGGCCTTGAATTCCAAACGGGCATTTTTGATAGCCAAACTTTTGGAAATAAAAAAGGAACGAAAGACACGCTGCAGTTAACGCAAAATACTACTTTGCAAAACGCTAGTTTATTTCTGCAAGGGGAATATAAAATTAATAATTCCTGGAATCTGACCTTAGCCGGAAGTTACAATCAATTTTGGACAGAATTTATCGGCAATGAAGGTATCTTTTCGCCACGAATCGCCCTATTACATCATATAACACCACGGCAAAACCTAGTTGTCAAAGTCGTGCACGGCTATTCTCCTCCTAGCCTAGGTGAAATTCGACCATCGACCGGCATTATCAATAGATCACTTCGTGCAGAAAAAGGCTGGAACAAAGAGGTGAGTTGGCGCGGCAAATCCAAATTCCTACAATGGAATCTGAGCGTATACCAATTTGACCTCAATGAAACGATTGTGATTCGTCGGGCCGCTGATGGATCCGAGTATTTTGATAATGTGGGGAGGACACGCCAACAAGGAATCGAGTTGAGCCATGTGTGGAAAATAGGGCAGAATCTTGAACTGACTAATGCCGAAACGATTCAAAACTTTCGCTTTGTCAACTATCAAATTGCGGGCAAAAACTTCTCCGGAAACCGGTTGACGGGAACGAGTCCGTTCCAACATGCCAGTACGGTGAGTTATGCGATTTCGCCATGGATTCGTTGGCATATGCAATACACCTACACCGATAAAATTTACCTAAATGATGCCAATACGGACCAATTACCTGCAGTTCATTTATGGAATTCAAAGGTAGAGTACCAGCGTGGAAAATGGAATGTTTGGCTAAGTGCAGAGAATATAGGCGATACGATGTATACGTCAGGACCTGATTTAAATGCATTAGGCGGACGTTATTATAATACGTCGGCAGGTCGTAATTTCAGTTTGGGACTTAAACTTTTGTTCAACTAGTAGGGCGCATTGCTCCTTCAATCTTTTCAAAATCTTAAAAGTGAGCTTAGTTTTGGGAAACGAGCCCAAGCTACCAATTTAAAAACTCAAAATACCGAGCTTAAAATTCCGTCGACTAAGTACTGTATTTAGACAATTATAGATATAAAGTATACTAATCGGTACATTGTATACGTTAGTCCTCATATTACTTAAATAAATCGAATGCATTTAGGTAAGTTCACAACTAACACTAGTATTCGAAAAAACAAACACACCTATGCACAATTCAATCCGCCTAACGGCCTTATGCCTTGGATTATTTGCCGTGAACGCACAAGCCCAAGAAGCAACTAGCTCACCTATTGTCATTAAAAATGACAGTAGTTCATCCTCAAAAGCCAAAACACTTTTTGGCGGTCTTAAAAAAAATCCAGTTCAAACATTTGGGCTTAGCATCTCACCCATAGTCCAGTTCGGCCAAATAGGTACGCAAGCTGGCATAGCCGCGGCACTTCATCTCAACAATTCATGGGAAATTGGCGCAAGCGTTTTACGTAAATTACGGGACGAAAATGCATCAAAAAGTCCACAATCGTTTCATGCCTTTACTGTTGCTTACACACCTAAAGCAAACTCCCTTTTTCATGTAAGTTTTCCACTAGCCATTGGGGTTATTAGTACACGAGGAGATCGGTTGGATGCAGATTTCGACACTGATAATATCAGGCCACAATCGATGAAACGTCGCCATGATGACCACGATGATGATCGCTTCGAATTCGGATTTCGGGGAAATAAGGCAATAGGGATTCAGCCTGGAATACAAGTTGAACTAAACGTATTGAAAAATGTACGGTTATTTACTGCTGCCAACTATCGTTTTGCGGTGGGCGAACATAGCACAAAAGACATGCAAGGATTTTCTGGACAGGTGGGGATTAAACTAGGTATTTTCGACCATAAATTCGGATTCAAAAAGAAGTAAACTAAAATTGATCTACCCTTAAAAACAAAAAAGCGAGCCCTTTCGAGCTCGCTTTTTCTATAGTAGCCTAACTTAAAAATTACGCTCGCCTGCTTCTCTTTTACCTAAAAGTACAGCACCCACCATTGCTACGAAGAACAAGATCGAAACCAATTCAAATGGTAATAAATATTCTGAATATAAGATCTTACCTAAGTTTTCCACCATACCTGTTTGCGACGAAAAACCCACCGTATCTGCCGAAGGCACTGGCATGCTATTCTTGTGGAAAGCCGCAACGAAAATCACTAAAAGTACACCTGAAACAATAACACCGGCTAACTTAGTCAGGGATGATTTTGAGTCAGGTTTGTTCTTACGCAAGTCCAACATCATGATCACAAATAAGAATAAAACCATGATGGCACCTGCGTACACGATAATATTAACGGCCATTAAAAACTGGGCATTCAATAACACGTAGTGTCCAGAAATACAGAAAAATGTGAAAACCAAGTACAACACCGAGTGAATCGGGTTTTTGGCTAACACAACCATCAGGGCGCTAAGTAGCGTCAAGCCTGATAAAAAGTACCAAATATTTGAAATATCCATAGGGTTATTATTTCCAACCATCACGCAAATAGCGCTGATCCATTTTTTCAACTAATTTATCTTTGCCATAAATGACCTCGTCCCGCGTATTAAATACGGGTACCATCGTATCGTGGCGTAAGAAGATCGCTTCTTTAGGACAAGCCTCCTCGCACAAACCACAGAAGATGCAACGCAACATGTTGACCTCATACACCTTCGCATATTTCTCCTCACGATATAAGTTCTCCTCTCCTTTTTTGCGTTCTTCAGCTACCATGGAAATGGCTTCCGCCGGACATGCAACGGCACAAAGACCACAGGCTGTACACCGTTCTGCTCCTTGTTCGTCACGCTTCAAAATATGCTGTCCACGGTAAATAGGACCCAAATAACGCTGTTGCTCTGGATAACGAATCGTTACCGGCTTCGAGAAAAAGTGCTTCAAAGTCGTCGCCATTCCACCCACAATCGCAGGTAAATACATACGCTCTGCCAAGGTCATTTCACCTTGCTCGATTACCTTTGTTTTATTGCTTAATTTCATATACCTAAGCTATTTTTTTCTTTCTAAAGATCGCATCATTCAAGAATAAGCCTGCGATTAAAATCACAACCCCACCTACTCCCGCTAAAATCGGTTGGCCTATCAAAATACCAAATCCTGTTACCACCACATTAAACATAGACAATGGAATCAAACCTGTCCAGCCTAAACCCATCAATTGGTCATAACGGAAACGTGGAAGCGTCCAGCGCACCCACATAAATACAAACACAAATAACAATGCTTTGCCAATCAATGCACCCATGCCCACAAAAGCAGCCACCGTTGTGCCAAATTGTCCAGCGACAAATGCATATCCCGGATAGTCATATCCACCGAAAAACAACGTGGCCATAACCGCTCCCGAAATAAACATATTGATGTATTCCGCGAACAAGTAAAAACCTAGTTTCATCGACGAATATTCCGTGTGGTAACCACCGATCAACTCAGTCTCACACTCTGGCAAGTCAAATGGTGTACGATTACATTCCGCAAACGAACAAATCAAGAAGATTAAAAAGCCCAAAGGCTGTTGTAAAATATTCCAATGACCAGCTTGTTGGGTTTCTACAATGGTCTTCGTTGACAAAGAACCTGTCAACATCAAAATCGCGATGATAGACATACCCATCGCTAATTCATACGAAATGTTTTGCGAAGCTGCACGAATAGCACCCAAAAGCGAATACTTATTATTAGAGGCCCAACCTCCAATTAAGATTCCGTAAACTCCTAGAGATACGATTCCAAACACCCACAGAATACCAATGTTCACATCGATACCTTGCAAATCAAATGTTACACCTCCCACGGTTACCGTATCTCCGAAAGGGACAACGGCTGATGTCATGAGTGCAGTCAACATTGACAAGCATGGGCCTGCAATAAATAACCATTTATTGGAGTTGGCAGGAATAAAATCTTCCTTCATGAACATCTTCACCGCATCAGCTAAAGGCTGCAAAATACCAAAAGGACCCGCACGATCTGGACCGATACGATCCTGCATAAAGGCAGCGATCTTCCGCTCAAAATACGTTGAATAGGCCGCCACACCGAGGGTGATCGCAAAAACGATTCCTACAAAAATGGCTTTGGCCGTAAATACATCATTCAATAATTCCATAGCTTATTTCTTTGCGGGCAAAATTGATTTATTTTCTAAAAAGCTGCGATCGCGATTGTCATCGATTTGCTTGAAATCACGTGCTGCTTGAGCGATTGGAAACGCTGGGCGAATCATATTAGCTCCATATTTATTCGCTGAAATCACCGAATGTCTAGACACTTCCGTAGGTCCTTCAATCACCCAATCCGATGTTTTCTTCCGATCAAAACGACATGTGTTGCAAATGAATTCCTTCAATTCACCCCATTGATTCTTGCGACCCGTTACCCGAATCACCTCTTCTCCACGGTACCATAAGGTTACATTACCTGAACATTTGTCACAAGAACAATGAGCATCCATCGGCTTAGAGAACCAAACACGACTTTTAAAACGATACGTTTTATCTGTCAATGCGCCCACTGGACAAACATCAATCACGTTTCCTGAGAAATCATTATCAATTGCCTTCTCGATGTACGTACTAATTTCTGCATGATCGCCCCGGTTCATCACCCCATGCACACGGCCATCTGTGATCTGATCCGCTGTGTAGACACAACGGTAGCACAAGATGCAACGATTCATGTTTAGCTTGATGTTTTCACCTAGGTCCACCGGCTCGAAAGTATTGCGTTCTTCGACCGTACGGGTAGAAGAAACCCCGTGCTCGAAAGAGAAATCTTGCAAATGACACTCACCCGCTTGGTCACACACTGGACAGTCCAACGGATGATTTAATAATAAAAATTCAACAATTCCCTTGCGTGTTTCTAGCACGGCCTCATTCACCGTGTTTTCCACAATCATGCCATCTTGAACAGCTGTGATACATGCCGGAACTAATTTAGGCATCGGACGTGGATCCTTTTCAGAACCAGCCGTCACTTTGACTAAGCATGCACGACATTTGCCACCTGAACCTTGAAGCGGTTCATAGTAGCACATAGCTGGTGGCGCAACCTCAGGTCCGATCATTCGAGCGGCTTGCATGATGGTTGTTCCCGGTTCTACATCCAAGGTGATGTTATCAATCGTTACTTTCATAATCTATCATCTAACAGGTTCGCACCTGATGTTATTGCTCATTTAATTCCGAAAAACGCTGGATGAAATTCGTCGCCGAATACCCCAATGCCTTTTCCTTTAATTTCAATCCTAAGGCCTTTCGTTCTGCCAAAGGCCACGCTAAAACCATTTCTATTTTGTTGGCCGCATGCGCTTCATCCGTATACTCCACCAACAACTCAGGATGGGCTGCCAAAAAATCATTGACTCCACCCGCACCTTTAAATCCAATAATCGGCGTGGCCGCATACCCTGCTTCTAGCATCACCAGCGGAAATGGATCCTCCCGAGATGACAAGAAAAACAAGTCGGCCATATCGAAATACGGTTTTGGATCCGCTTGCGTCGGTACTAAATGCAAACGATTTTCCGTATCCCAGTTGGCCTTCTCAGCTTTCAAATCAGCTGAAAACGGCTCGTTTCCGACACCCACCCAGACCATGTGCAGGTCTGCATGTTTGGCGATCAATTGCTTGGCAACGCGCACAAAAATATCCGTTCCTTTGCGCCATTCCGCTAAACCACAACCGAAAACGACTGGGGCATTCGCCGGAATTCCTAGTGCTTTCCGCTGCTCTTGTCCACGATCCTGCTGTTGTTTAGGCAATTCCACAATAGGTGGCAAAATCGCCAAATTCCCCAGTGGAACCGAATACGTTTCCTGCAAGACTTGTTGGACCTGCGCTGAAACTGCATAAACGCGCCGACAATCATTTCTCAAAAATGCCATGTCTTCTTTCGAAGCATACATTTTTAGCGAAAAATCAAGCTCATGAATGTAGGCCTCAAAAGACGCATTCAACGGACGCAATTGCTGCATTAAACCCAAAGAAGCGACGGTATTACCCAAAATCAAATCAAATTTTTCACGCTGTAAACGCGCAATCAATCGCTTGATTTCAGCGATACTTGGTTCCCGATTTATCCGTTCCTCACGTTTGAGCAACGGTATTTTTTTTACCCATTTGGCAAATTGGCTAGGACCTTTCTCCCAAACCCAGACCTGAGCGTATTTTTGATACGTTTTTAGCAGCACACCCCCTCTTGCCAACAATAAATAGGGTTTATCCCCCCGAGCTGCCTCCGCTTTAATCCAATGTAAAAGTACTAATTGCGCACCTGCGCGGTTGGCATCATGACCCACAAATAAGACCTTGTTTGCCATGAAACTAACTTAGTTAGACCAACTAGCCCCTGGGCGCATGTACACCGCACCTGGTTTTGTTGCCTCTTCTGGGTGCGTAATATGCCATTCAAATTCATCTCTAAAGTGACGAATCGCCGCAGCCACTGGCCACGCCGCTGCATCCCCTAACGGGCAAATCGTGTTTCCTTCGATTTTCTTAGCTACGTCAACTAACAAATCGATGTCTTCACTTCTTCCTTTACCCGTTTCAATACGCTTGATTACCTTATCCATCCAGCCAGTACCTTCACGGCATGGGGAACATTGACCACATGACTCATGATGGTAAAAACGTGCAAAAGTTAAGGTATTATGTACGATGCAAGTTGTCTCATCCATCACAATGAATCCACCAGAACCTAACATGGTACCTGTCGCAAATCCACCTTCCGAAAGTGACTCATACGTCATTAGACGTTTCTCACCTGCATCGGTAGTTAATATATTATCTGCTGATAAAATAGGCACGGAAGATCCTCCTGCCACAACAGCCTTTAATTTATGTCCATCACGGATGCCTCCGCAATATTCGTCTGAGTAGATAAATTCCTCTACGGTAATTCCCAATGGAATTTCATAGACACCTGGTTTTTTGATATGACCTGATGCTGAGATTAATTTAGTTCCTGTACTTCTTCCTACTCCGATCGCCGCATACGCATCTCCACCGTTATTCACAATCCAAGAAGTTGCCGCAATAGATTCGACGTTATTCACGACCGTTGGGCATTGCCACAAACCTTTCACCGCTGGGAATGGTGGCTTATTACGTGGATTTCCACGCTTACCTTCCAATGATTCCAACAAAGCTGTTTCCTCACCACAGATATAAGCACCTCCACCTGGCTGCACAAAAAGGTCTAAATCATAGCCAGACCCTAAAATATTTTTTCCTAATAATCCTTTGTCATAAGCCTCTTGAATGGCTTTTTCGAGAATATTAATGACATACATTAACTCGCCACGCACATAGATGTAGGAAGTATTTGCTCCCAAAGCAAAGCTGGAAACGATCATTCCTTCGATCAATGTATGGGGAGATTTCCACATCAAATAATGATCCTTGAATGTACCTGGCTCTGACTCATCTGCATTGCAAACTAAGTAACGAGGCACACCTTCTGGCTTCGCCAAAAACGACCACTTCATACCCATCGGGAAACCTGCACCACCACGACCACGTAAACCTGACTTCTTTACCTCTTCCGTTACCTCATCCGGCGTCATCGTTTTGATCGCTTTCTCAACCGCCTTATACCCACCGTTTTTCATGAAAACGTCGATGGTCTCTATTCCTGGTACGTCAATATGTTGCGTTAATATCTTCATCCTCGGCTTATTTGCTTAATTCATCAATAATCTCATCCACTTTCTCATTCGTCAAATGCATGTAGTACTTCTCCCGAATTTGGAATACGGGACCCCAGCCGCAAGCAGCTAAACATTCCACTTCTTTGATCGTAAACTTCCCGTCTTTTGTCGTCTCGCCCGTTTGGATTCCCAAACGCTTTTTCAAGTGGTCATATACTTCAACACCACCCATGAGGCAACAAGGACCCGTCCGACAATACTCAATCACATGCTCGCCCACTGGCTCCAAGTGAAACATCGTATAGAAAGATGCGACCTCATATACTTCGATCGGGCTGATCGAAAGCAACGTTGCCACATAATCCATTACTTCCGGCGAGCACCATTTCCACTCCGCTTGCGCGAGGTGAAGGATGGGCAAAATGGCCGACTTCTGTTTCCCGTCCGGGTAACGTGCAATAATTTTTTTAATTAAATCCAGCGTTTCTGCTGGGAAAACAATGTTGCTCATGTCTTAAGTATCTAACTCTCCCGCAATAACATTCATAGATGACATCGTCACAATGGCATCCGATAAACTCGTTCCTTTGATCATCTCAGGGAACGCTTGGTAATAAATAAAGCCTGGTCGGCGGAATTTCAACCGATACGGCGTCCGTCCTCCATCTGAAACCAAATAGAAACCTAGCTCGCCATTTCCTCCCTCAACCGCGTGGTACACTTCACCTACTGGCGCATCGATTTCGCCCATCACAATTTTAAAGTGATAGATCAATGCTTCCATGTTGTGATATACATCCTGCTTTTCTGGCAAATAATAATGTGGCGCATCCGCGTGATACGGACCTGCAGGCAAATTATCCATGGCTTGTTGGATGATGCGTAAACTTTGCCACATCTCCTCTTCGCGCACTAAGAAACGATCATACGTATCGCCCTTCGTTCCTACGGGAACATCAAATTCGAAATCGTCATACGAAGAATATGGATTCATCGCACGCACGTCATAATCAACACCGGCAGCGCGCAAATTTGGCCCTGTAAATCCGTAGTTTAACGCACGCTCAGCGGAGATGCCACCCACGTTTTGCGTACGATCCATAAAGATTCGGTTACGCATCACTAAGCCTTCAAATTCCTTTAAGGCAGCTGGTAATTCTTTCAATAACTTCTGGATTTTCTCAATGGCCACAGGCGTAAAATCACGCTCCATACCACCAAAACGACCCATATTTGTAGTCAGACGTGCACCGCACATCTCCTCATAAATCTCATAAATAAATTCACGCCACTGGTACACATATAAGAAACCTGTTAAGGCTCCCGTGTCTACCGCAAGAATCGAATTACAAACAATGTGATCCGTTAAACGCGCTAATTCCATCATGATCACACGCATGTATTGCGCACGCTTAGGAACTTCAATGCCCAATAATTTCTCGACCGTCATGTGCCAGCCCATGTTGTTGATCGGTGCGGAACAATAGTTCATCCGGTCCGTCAGGGTGGTGATTTGGTAGAAAGGGCGACGCTCGGCGATTTTCTCGAAGGCGCGGTGAATATACCCCACCGTTTGCTCAGCATCCACAATCGTTTCTCCATCCATCGTTAAGATGTTTTGAAAAATTCCGTGTGTGGCAGGGTGCGTTGGACCTAAGTTTAGCGTAGATAATTCATTCACATAAGGTCCCCCTTTTTGTGTTTTATCAAGACCTACATTAGGATTATTTACTAAAGCTATTTCAGACATGTCTAGTTATTATCGTCCAAATAATTCATCAATTTTATCGTGACGCGTCGCATCCTCTAACGGATACTCTTTACGCATCGGATGGTAATCCATCTCATCCATATTCAGGATACGTGTCAAATTCGGGTGACCATCAAAAATGATCCCGTAAAAATCAAAGGCCTCACGTTCCATCCAATTTGCCGCAGCATATAAATCGGTGATCGTTGGGAAATGTGGTGCTTCAATCGGCGCATACGCCTTAATCCACAAACGCACATTATTCTCCAAACTGTGCAAGTGATAAATCACGCCAAGTTCTTGACCCTTCGCATCAGGGAAATGTATCCCGGCTAAGTCCGTTAAAAATTGGAATTTGAACGTTGGGTGTGCATATAAAAAGTGAATCATCGGCACGATGGTCTCCACCGTCGTAGTCACTTGTAAAATCCCATGCGATTCGCCTATGCCAAAAACAGCATCTGCTCCAAATTGAGCAAGTAGCGCATCTGTGATTTGTTGATTTTCCATGTTATTATTCAATACCGTATGAGGCCAGCAACGCCTTGTACTCAGGCTCGTTTCTGCGGCGTGTAGTTTCTTTTTTGGCTAATTCTTGGATTTGCATAAAGCCATCTAAGATTTGCTCGGGACGTGGAGGACAACCAGGTACGTATACGTCAACAGGTATAATCCGGTCAATTCCTTGCAATACGGAATAGGTATCAAAAATACCCCCTGAGCATGCACAGGCACCTACGGACAAAACCCAACGTGGTTCAGCCATCTGTAAATACACCTGCTTAACAACTGGAGCCATCTTTTTCGAAATGGTACCCATTACCATGAGTACATCGGCCTGACGTGCAGAAAAGCTCAAACGCTCCGCACCAAAACGGCCAATATCATAATGAGAAGCCATCGTGGACATAAACTCAATTCCACAACATGAAGTAGCAAAAGGTAGAGGCCAAAGGGAATTGGCACGAGCTAGGCCAACTAAACTATCCAAACTTGTTGCAAAAAAACCTGCTCCTTCTATTCCAGGAGGCGCTTCTGCGACGTTTACTGTTGATGAATCACTCATATTACTTAGTTATTGAACACTTAAAACAAACCCAAAACCGGATTGTTTATTTTTCCCACTTTAAAATTCCTTTTTTGATCACGTAGACAAAACCGGCCAATAGTAAGCCCATAAATACAAGCATATCGTAAAAGCCAGTCCACGACAATTCCTTGAAATTAACGGCCCACGGATACATAAATACAATTTCGATATCAAATAGGACGAACAAAATGGCTACTAGGAAATACTTAACGGAGATCGGTGTACGTGCATCACCTATTGACTCAATACCACACTCAAAGGTGTCATCTTTCTTAGCGGAATGTCTTTTCGGACCTAATGTATGTGTGGCTACCATGGTGGCAACAATGAAAGCTAAGGCCGCAAGTAATTGAACAAATATCGGAAGAAAGTCCTGTGGTTGATAGTTCATGAGTAAGGCTACAAAATTGAAGCCGCAATTTACTCACATAAATCTAAAAGAGAAGAATTTTTTTACAAAAATACATGGGTAAAAAGCCTAATTTTCAGGAGCGCATGATCTTTAAACTGAATTTTCTTTGGTATTGCTCAAAATCCGAAAAAAACCTGTAATTTTGTCCGGCAAATAAGAGTAGTTACACACTCCATTCATTTATTTGCTATGCTCGATTCCAACAAATTTCTTTTTGAGGCCTTAACGTACGATGACGTATTGTTACTGCCCGCGTATTCAGAGGTTTTACCTAGAGAGGTAAGTACTCAATCACGTTTGACGCGGAACATTTCATTAAATATTCCCATCGTTTCTGCGGCCATGGATACGGTGACAGAAGCAGCTCTTGCCATTGCATTAGCACAAGAGGGTGGGATTGGAATCATTCACAAAAACATGACCATTGATCAGCAGGCTGCGCAAGTACGTAAAGTGAAGCGTTCAGAGTCTGGCATGATCATTGATCCTGTTACCTTAAAAGACAATCAAACCTTAGGTGATGCCCAGCGCATCATGCGGGAATTCAAAATTGGAGGCATACCTGTCATAGACGACCATGGTCACTTGGTGGGGATTTTAACCAACCGTGATTTGCGTTTCCAAAAGCAAACGGCGCGTCCAGTCGCTGAGATCATGACGAAAGACAATTTGATTACGGCCAAAGAAGGAATCAGCATGGAAGAGGCCGAAAGCATTTTGCAAGAATACAAAATTGAAAAACTTCCAATCATTGACAAAAATGGAAAATTGATTGGATTGATTACCTATAAAGATATTTTAAAGCGCAAATCTCATCCCTTGGCATCTAAAGATTCCCTTGGACGTTTACGTGTGGGAGCTGCCGTGGGAGTTACTCCGGATTTGATCGATCGTGTTCAAGCATTAGTGCATGTGGGCGTGGACGTTATTTCGATTGACACAGCGCACGGACATTCAAAAGGGGTTATTGATGCCTTAAAATCTGTCAAGAAAGCATTTCCAAATCTAGATGTGATTGTGGGCAATATTGCTACCGGGGAAGCGGCCCTTGCTTTGGCGAAGGCAGGTGCGGATGCGGTCAAAGTAGGTGTGGGTCCAGGCAGTATTTGTACAACTCGTATAATTGCAGGCGTGGGTATGCCGCAGTTGACAGCTGTTTATGAGGCTGCCAAAGCGTTAGAAAAATATGATGTCCCAGTGATTGCGGATGGCGGAATTCGTTATTCGGGTGATGTGGCGAAAGCAATTGCCGGTGGCGCAAGCACGGTTATGATTGGTTCTCTATTAGCAGGAACGGATGAGGCTCCAGGTGAGATGATCATTTTGGAGGGACGTAAGTTTAAATCATACCGCGGCATGGGTTCTTTAGAAGCGATGGAGGATGGATCGAAAGATCGTTATTTCCAAGATGCGGAAGATGATATCAAAAAATTGGTTCCGGAAGGGATTGTGGGACGCGTTCCTTTCAAAGGTTCTGTGACTGAGATTTTATACCAAATGGTCGGCGGATTAAAAGCCGGCATGGGTTATTGCGGTGCTTCTTCTATTGAAGCCATGCAGCAAGCCAAATTTGTTAAAATCACATCTGCTGGGGTGAAAGAAAGTCATCCACATGATGTCAGCATTTCGAAGGAAGCTCCGAATTACTCGGTAAAATAAAATTTTACAGCTAATGAAAAAGACCTCGTTCATCGCGAGGCCTTTTTTTATGCTTGGTAATTTTGAATCGTATCTACGAAACACTTCACTTTATCAGGGTGAATATCTGGATAAACCCCATGACCTAAGTTGGCAATATACCGCTGCGTCCCAAATGCCTTTAACATTGCCTTGGTTTCTGCTTCTACCGTTTTGAAATCGCCGTAGAGCGCACATGGATCTAGGTTTCCTTGTAAGGTTTTATTTGGGCCAACTAATCTACGTGATTCTGCGATGTCCATATTCCAATCTAGGCCGATGGTTGCGCAGTTTAATTGGGCCATTTCTTCGCGAGCAAAAAAGGCTCCTTTGGCAAATAATGTGACAGGCACTTCTGAGATTGCATCACAAATTTGCTTGAGGTATGGCGTGGAAAACGCACTATATTGAGCTGGGGATAGGATTCCAGCCCATGAATCAAAGATCTGAAGTAAGTTGGCCCCTGCCCCCACCTGTGCTTTCAAATAGGCAATGGTTGAGTCGGTAATTTTCTGTAACAGGGCATGTGCTAAGGCAGGATCTGCGTATAGCATTTTTTTCGCTTGGGAGAATGTTTTCGAACCTTTGCCTTCGACCATGTAGCAAAAAATGGTAAAGGGTGCACCGGCAAAACCGATTAACGGGACACGTCCGGCTAATTCTTTTTTGACGATTTTGATGGCGTCCAACACATATTTCAAATCTTCTTCCGGATTTGCATCCCGAATTTTGGATAAGTCGGCCGCCGACCGAATCACCTCCGGAAACACAGGACCTTTTTGTTCTTCCATCAAATAGGGCAAACCCATCGCTTCTGGAACAACGAGGATATCGGAAAAGATAATGGCAGCATCTACACCAAACCGGTCAACCGGCTGAATCGTAACTTCCGCGGCCATTTCAGGATTCGTAGCTAGGCCGATAAATGACCCGGCTTTCGCACGTACTTCTCGGTATTCAGGTAAAATCCGTCCTGCTTGTCGCATCACCCAAACTGGGATACGTTCTACAGATAAGCCTTGCGCGGCACGAAGCAGGAGGTCGTTTTGAAGTTTTTCCATATCGAGCACAAAGGTAAAAGAAAATAGTCCGCAGGGAAAGAGTCCGGAGGAAAATAGTCCGAAGTCCGGAGGGGATTAGTCCGGAGGGAATGAGTCCGGAGGAAGTTAGTCCGGAGGGGATTAGTCCGAAGAGAAGCAGTGCGGAGTCCGGAGGGGGTTAGTCCGTAGACTTAAAGATACTTTACTTCGTTTCGGTTAAGAGATCGTGATAGACCATTTAACATTTTTGAGATTTCAATTAAGCTAACATTGCATTTAATATATTCCTCAGCGGAGACATAGTTAAGTTTAAATGACAAATAATTCATAGAACGTACTTCACTTGCGGAACCCAATGCTATAAACAAAAACCGCTTAAACTCTTTATCTGAGCTTCGATCAAATCCCTCAGCTATGTTATTTGCAATTGAAACTGATGCCCTTTGAATTTGATTTTTAAACCCCCAATCGTGATTCTTTTCAAATAGTTTATAAACCAAAATTGCCAAATCAATAGACTTTTGCCAAACTAGTAAATCTTCAAATTTAGAAACACGCATACGTTTATTTCTCAAACGATATATCTGCTTTCTATTGTATCAACAAACTGATATCCCTCCGGACTAACCCCCTCCGGACTTCGGACTATTTTCCTCCGGACTCTCTTCCTCCGGACTTCGGACTCATTCCCTTCGGACTCTCCCCCTCCGGACTTCGGACTCTCCCCCTCCGGACTAACCCCCTCCGGACTTCGGCCTTTTTTTCTTACCTTTGCCCCCACCATGGCCCAACTATCCGCGCGCTTTATTACAAGCAATACTGAATATAAATCTTGCCCACCGGCACGATTTCCCGAATTTGCGTTCATTGGACGGTCAAATGTGGGAAAATCTTCTTTGATCAACTCGCTAACCTTTCATAAAGGCTTAGCCAAAACTTCACAAACCCCAGGTAAAACACAACTCATCAATCACTTCATGATTGACGACAAATGGTACCTAGTCGATTTGCCCGGATACGGTTTCGCCAAAGTCAGCAAAGAAAAACGCCGCGACTTCGAGAAAATGATCTTTGATTATTTAATCAATCGGGAGAATTTAACCTGCTTATTTGTCTTATTAGACATTCGACTAAAACCACAGGCCGTTGACATTGAATTCATGAACCGGATGGTCGAACATGAGATCCCGTTTTATATTGTGTTTACGAAGGCCGACAAGCTCTCTCAAAAACAAGTGAATGAGAGCGTTGATGCCTACAAGAACTTCTTGCTTGAAAGCTGGGACGAACTTCCCGAAATCTTCATTACCTCGGCCGAAAAACACGTGGGTCGCGAAGGAATATTGGACAGCATAGATGAATTAATTAAATCATCTCCTTATAAAGTAGGGAAATCTTAATACTTTTGCCCCCATCATTAGCTAAACATACATGGAATTATTGAATGAAGTTGCCCATATCTCAGGTAAACCGGGATTATTTAAAGTGCTTAAGCCTACAAGAACTGGCGTAATCGTTGAAACCCTAGACGCCGCAAAACAAAAATCGGTCGTTAGCGGTCAAACACGTATCTCCGTTTTGAAAGACATCTCGCTTTATTTGGCAGATCACCAAGATAGCACACTTCCACTTTCGGATTTGTTTTTACAAATCCATGCTAAATTCAATGGAACACTTCCTTTGGAACCCAAAAAAGCAAACGATGCGGAGTTATACGCCGTTATCGCAGATGTAGTTCCTAATTATGACGCTGATCGCGTTTTCGCTTCAGACATCAAGAAAATCCTTAATTGGTACCTGATTTTATTCACATTTGTTCCAGAACTTTTCCCTGCCAAAGCTGCCAAAGCACCCAAAGCTGAAAAAGAAGAAAAGGAAGTGAAAGAAGTCAAAAAACCTGCCGCAAAAAAGGCTGATAAAAAAGCTAAGTAATCCCCGCACATGCAGGAGGCTATCCAAATACGAGCCATTGCCCCAGAAGACAATCGCGCACTCGCGCAGGTGATACGGACAGCATTGGCTGAATTTGGCGCAAATAAACCAGGAACGGTATATTTTGACCCAACAACAGATGCATTGTATGAACTTTTTCGTACGCCAGGCTCAATCTATTTTGTTGCGCTGGATGCAAACCAAGTTATTGGCGGATGTGGAATTTTCCCAACCGAAAACTTACCAGAAGGCACCTGCGAACTAGTTAAATTATACGTAAACCAATCCGCGCGCGGCAAAGGATTAGGCAAATTATTACTAGAAAAATCGATGCATTGGGCAAAAATAAATGGATATACCCAGGTCTATTTGGAATCTATGCCCGAACTGTCTAAAGCAGTTTCCATCTATGAAAAATTGGGATTCAAGAATCTCCCAGGGCCATTAGGCAATAGCGGACATGATGGATGCGACATCTGGATGCTCAAAACCTTATAAAAAAAGACCTCGAGGCGATTCGAGGTCTTTTTATTTATATGCGTTAGTCGCTTATTTTAACGAATTGATATACTTCGCTAATTTAACCGCATCTTCCTTCGGAACATTGGTCATTGGCGCCATCGGTGGGTAACCCGGCCAGTTAGATGGCTGTGGTTTTGCAATTAAAGCAACGATTTTGTCCACGGAGTATTTCTTTTTTGCCACGTCCTTATAAGCAGGGCCCACTAAGCGTGCATCCACTTTGTGACAAGCAAAACACGTATATTTTTGCATTAATGGCTTAATATCAGCCGGAAAATCTTCCGCTTTCGCTTCGAAACCAAATGCAGCCGCAGCTAACGCCACAGACATAATTAATTTAGAGTAAGTTTTCATATAGTATAATTCGTTAAACGATTTGGCCCAAGCCATAAAATAAATTCAGTCGATGTATTAAGTCCTGCAAATTAATAGATTAAATCTAAATTGCTATCCCTTTTTCACAGAATCCACGGCATTTCGTACACTTCCATGGGTTTCAAGTAAATTAGCCGCAACTTCTTCCGTCACACCCGTCGCCTCACAAACCATCCGAATCGCCCGCAACACTAATTTGTGATTGCTCAATTGCATATCCACCATCTTATTTCCACGCACCTTGCCCAACCGAATCATCACCGTGGTAGAGATCATATTCAAGACCAATTTCTGGGCCGTACCCGACTTCATGCGCGTACTTCCTGTAACATATTCAGGACCGACCAACACCTCAACAGGGTAATTAGCCTCCGCCGCAATTACACTTCCGCCATTGCAAACGATACATCCTGTGAGTATGCCGCGTGAATTGGCCGCTTTTAATCCACCCACTACATAAGGCGTCCGACCAGAAGCCGCGATGCCAATCACCGTATCCAATGGACCAATACCAAAGGCTTCCATATCTTTCCACGCCTGATTCGGATCATCCTCCGCATTCTCAACCGCCTTACGAATCGCTCCATCCCCACCAGCAATTATACCAATCACTAAATCAAATGGCACACCATAAGTTGGCGGACATTCCGAGGCATCCACTACACCTAGTCTACCCGAAGTTCCCGCACCGATGTAAAACAAACGGCCACCTTGTTCCATGCGAGGAACAATTTGATTCACCAACGCCTCAATGGCCGGAATGACTTTTTCAACCGCAAGCGGCACCGTTTTATCTTCTGCATTCATTTGGCGCAACAGTGTGTCCACCGATTGCTTATCTAGATCCTCATAATGAGAAGCCGATTCTGTTGCCAATAAAGTTAAGTTTTCAGCCATTCCTTAGTTTGATAATTTTGCCAAATTGGCAAAGAAATGTGGTATAGTTTCAATCCCTTTATAAAAATTAAACAAGCCATAATGCTCATTAGGGGAATGTATCGCATCGGTATCTAAGCCAAATCCCATCAAAATCGACTTCACGCCTAATTCTTTCTCAAACAAGGCTACAATAGGAATACTTCCTCCGCCGCGCGTCGGAACGGGCTCTTTCCCAAACGTAGTCGCTAAGGCATCAGAAGCCGCTTGAAACGCAATACTATCGGTTGGCATTAAATAAGCCTCCCCACCATGATGCGCTTTAACGGTTACTTTCACACCCTTCGGCGCGATAGATTTAAAATGCTCGGTAAACAAACGTGTAATTTCATCTGAACTTTGATTTGGTACTAAACGCATGGATATTTTGGCAAAGGCCATCGAAGGTAAAACCGTCTTAGCCCCTTCTCCAGTATACCCACCCCAAATGCCATTGACATCTAGCGTAGGCCGAATCGAAGCTCGCTCAATCGTCGAATATCCCTTTTCACCATAGACAGTCTGAATGCCTAAATCTTTCTGGTATGCATCTAAATCAAATGGTGTTTGCGCCATAGCCGCGCGATCAGCTGCACTCAACTCCAATACTCCGTCGTAAAATCCTGGAATCGTAATGTGATTAAATTCATCGTGCAACGAGGCGATCATTTGGCATAATATATTGATAGGATTCGCAACCGCTCCTCCATATACGCCAGAATGCAAATCACGATTAGGTCCTTGAACTGAGACCTCCATATAACTCAAACCACGTAAACCCACATCGATCGACGGGGTGTCATTGGCAATAATAGCTGTATCTGAAATCAAAATGACATCTGATGCGAGTAACTCTTTGTTTGATGCCACAAAATGTCCCAGGTTATCTGACCCCACTTCCTCTTCTCCCTCAATCATAAACTTAACATTGCAGGTTAATTCCCCGCTCGCATGCATGGCTTCAAACGCTTTAATATGCATAAATACTTGCCCCTTGTCATCGCAGGCACCACGCGCAAAAATTTTCCCATCCTTCACAATCGGATCAAACGGTGGATTATCCCACAAATCCAATGGATCTGCTGGCTGCACATCATAGTGTCCATAAACTAAAATAGTAGGTGCGGAAGGGTCAATCATTTTCTCACCATAGACAATAGGAAAACCTGCTGTCTCTTCAAGTCGCACGTGATCCGCACCTGCTTTGCGTAAACTTTCAGCGACCCATTCGGCCGTTTGACGCACGGAACCTGCATAGGCAGGATCAGCAGAAATGGAAGGGATGCGTAATAATTCGAATAATTCTGCCAAAAAACGATCTTGATTGGCCTCTATAAACGCTTGCGTATTTTTCATGTGTTGTCGGCGGAATCGAATGTAAATTCCATCAACAAATATAAAAAAATAAAATCAAGCTTTACTTTTTCGCAGGGATAAGGTACATGCGATTTTCCGTCCCTTTAAAAATGCGAACGATGTTCATCCGGTGCGTAAATACCACTAGAACCGCAATGAAAATACCAAAGTAAATGATCGCTGGTTCAACGGGCCCAAAAACACCCCAAGTGAGCAAAACTGGGAACAAGATTGAGGCTACCATCGAGCCCAAAGACACATAATGTGAAATGGCAAAAACGACCAAAAAAATCAAAATACTGGCTAACGCAGCCGCTGGATGCAAGGCTAGCACCATTCCTAAGGTAGTGGCTACCCCTTTACCACCTTTGAAATTACAAAAGACCGGGAGCAGGTGTCCGATGATCGCCAAAAACCCGAAAAATATTTTGAGCGTCACACAAGTCTGCCAGTCTACCTGGTGCATGTAAAACAAAACAGACGCTAAACTCGTGGCCAAAAAGCCCTTAAGTGCGTCTACAAACAATACGATACTTCCTGCTTTTTTACCTAATACACGAAAGGTATTCGTGGCACCCGCATTTCCACTACCATGCAATCTTATATCAATGGAATGATATGCATTCCCGTACCAAATAGCAGTGGGAATAGATCCAAGTAGATAACTTAAAATTGAAAAAGAGGTAATAAATAAAATCATAAAATCGGCACTAAGCTCACCAAATGGCTTGCGTTCAAATATAGGTCGCTATTCTGCTAAAATCAAGAAGTTCAAAAAAGTTCTTGAAATGTTTAAATTTTGGTCTTTATAATATACTAAAAGTGGAAATTTATCGAACCCATCAACCGAAAAAGATCTGGATTTCCATGGTCCAAATAACTCAAGCGGTGAAATGCTTGCAATCGAAAAAGTTTGAAAATATTATCGATA
The DNA here is from genome assembly GCF_042715545.1 of Aquirufa avitistagni. NCBI lineage: Bacteria > Pseudomonadati > Bacteroidota > Cytophagia > Cytophagales > Flectobacillaceae > Aquirufa > Aquirufa avitistagni. The sequence continues at coordinate 51,541 of NZ_JBBKXZ010000003.1, forward strand.
CCATAACCTACTTCTACAAATGGTATTTTTGGATCTAACGAATCAAAATCATAGCGATCCAGGTAGCGCGAATCCATAGGCTGATTAACCTCTTGCATGAGGGCTCGATTTGACGTTCGCTGGCTACCATATAGCACATTCGTACTCACAATAAAACGCCATTTCAATTTCTTAATCAGCGGAATACGATTAAAAAATAAGCCTTCAAAGTTGTGATTAAATTGCAGCGACGCAAATCGATCACTGACAAATTCAAAATAATTCATGGTCGAAAATGCGCTACGAACAAACATAAAGGTCTCATTCCCCAAATGTGGAAATAAGAGTGGCGCCGGAAGATTGGAAGGGGTGTATCCGGCCAACAGCGTATAATCTGATCGCCCGTATTTCCCAAGTCTGAAGGTTTGATATGCTTTAAGTGTAAATCGGTGATAGTTGAAATCGCCACCTAACACACCCTTTAAACCTTGCTGATACCGAAATGTTAGCACCGGGATCCGGCGCGTGGCCAACGTTACCTTCTCATTCCCATTTAAAATAAAGGTTTCATTCTTGGCAAAACGTGCCTCAAACGTGAAAAATGTATCATTGTAATGGTCCTGCACGGGGGAATCCATGCCTAATTCAGGCTGTAAGCGGTATTGAAAACGGAACAAGGGATCAAATGAGCGCATATTCATCGAGCCCGTTAAACGAAAACCCCGGATAAATTCAGTCGAAAAAAATGCTTCTGAATCTCTCCTGAAAAATGCCCCTGAAAATGAACCCCAACGCGTAAATGCATAGAACAATTTATTATCTCCAATCAGGTCAGGGGTTAATCCAACACGCTCTAACTCATAACTATGCTTAATTCCAGCCACCGTCCATTTACTTTTGGAGAATAAATAATTCACCTCCCCTGAATATTTGGGAATCAAATCCTTGGTACCAAAACTAGCGTGCCCTCTAAAAATCCAACTGGAATCAAACAACGCGTTTGTTCGAAATCCCAAACGCACACGCGCTCCCTCAATTTGGTTGATCGCTAAACCGGAAATGTAAGGGCCTACATCCATATCCTTAAATGTGCGATGGCCGCCCAACACAACATCCGCAATCTCCACGTAGGTACGAACGATGGGCACCGATTTGACCGAATCAATCATCGAAAAAGCGAGTAGGTCTTGTCGGCTTAACGATTCATGGCGCGCATTTTTCCAGTATTCAGGATTCGCATCCCGAGCATTTGTGGCTACCTCCGAAGTTCGATCGTAGAAGGGTAACGGATGCGGCTTGTTAATCACAAAATTTTTGTTGGAGATATACATCTTCAACAACATCCCCGCCGAGCCCTTCGAAATCTCTTCTAGGTCAATTAAGAAACGCGTGCGGGCTGGCAACCAAACGCCGGTTTCTGTCTGCTCAAGTTCTTGGGAAATCTTTACTTTTTCAATGAAATTAAGGTTCGCAGCTTTGCCCACAGTGGCATCAATCTGCGTTAAGGCAAACTGGGTGGTGTCGATCCACATTTGACCCGTATATGTCAAGTCAGCCGGATTCTTTGGTTCAAACTCAATTTGATAACATGTCCTTCCTTCTACTTGTACCGTGTCTAGCAAATAGTACGTATAGGTCTGTTTCCATTGTTCGCCAATCGGGCTAGCAAAATCCTTGCCAAAAAAGCTGATGAAGTTTTGATAAAAATTATAATTCGTAACCAAATTTCCACCAACTAGCTGGGAAATAAGCCCACCTTCACCCATGCCTACCCCTTTGATATTGGTCTTTAAAATATGCTCTCGACGACGCCGAGGTGATTCCAAATAATAAAATTTACTGACCGTTTCCGTGATGTAGGTGGGAATAAGCAACTTCCCATCTTCTCCAGCCTGCTGCTCAAACTTTTTGATCGAAGAGGCAATATCTTGCATCACTTTTTTCCCTTTGAACTGCTCGGAAATGTTATCCACATCCAGCTCCATTTTCGCATAGGAATCATACTCATAAGCAGCCATTTGGATGCGATCATTGCGGCTTTTGTTCGCCTGAATCGCACGCAAAATACGAAAGGCAGGATTCTCGCCCGAATACACCTTGACTTCGGATAAGTCGGCAGAACTGGGTTTAACCTGAAAGTCAACTTCATGCATTCCAGGACTTTTATCGACTGATTTGGTCCGACGGGTATACCCCACCATCGAAACAAATAAAGAATCTGAAGCTACTTTAGATTGAAAAGAATAGAACCCTTGAAAATTAGTTGTACCACCGCTATTTACCCCCTTTAACCCGACGGAAGCAAATGGAATCGGGTCTCCCGTTTCCGCATCCGTGACCAATCCCTTGTAGCTATATTGAGCCTGTGCTTGCATAACAAGCAAAAGAAAAAAGAACATTAGCCAGCGGCCTTTGCAACTCAAAATCATCTAAAGGAATTTTATACGTTGAACAAGACTCACCCAAAAATCTGAGTATCCTGAACAAACATTTTAAATTTTTCTAGGGCCCGAGCCCGATGTGCTAGTTGGTTTTTTTCAGCCAAACTTAACTCTGCGAAGGTTTGCTCAATCCCTGTAGGAACAAATATGGGATCATATCCAAAGCCCTGCGTGCCTCGCGGCTCCGCTTGAATTTGTCCATGCACCTCCCCTTCAAATACATAAATCTGACCTTGATGATGCAAGGTCAATACCGTCACAAAACGCGCATTACGATTGGGTTCATTTGCCATTACCTGCAACAGCTTGGCGACGTTAGCCGTATCACTTTTTGCTTCCCCGGCATACCGCGCAGAATAAACACCTGGTGCACCGTTTAACGCATCTACTTCCAAACCTGAATCATCTGCTAAACAAGTAATGCCTCCAAATTTTTGCACAATAAACTCCGCTTTTTGCCTTGAATTTTCGGCCAACGTGGATCCTGTCTCCGGAATTTCTACCACCAAACCTAATTCAAAAACAGTCCGAAAATCAAAAAGATCTCCTAGGAGATCCTTGATTTCATCTATTTTATGCTGGTTCTGTGTCGCCAAATAAATTATCGGTTTCATAATCCTTATGGCGCAATAGTAGAGATTTCAAAATATAATGGAGAATAGCCTGGAATCGCTGAATTACCTGCCGTCCCATAACCTAACGCATATGGAATAATAACGGCAGCTTTCTCTCCCGCACGCATTTTTTTCAATGCTTCCGTAAATCCTGGAATCAAACTACGCTGACTCAAGACAAAAGGAACCGTGGGCGTACCCAGTGTACCAGAATCAAAAATCGGATTGTACACAATCGCACCCGAAGTGGCATCTTTGTGCACGTAACTATAGGATAATCGACCTGTGTAATTGACTAATACAGGTGCATCAGCAGCTACTGAAGCCCCCGTAGGATTTTCCACTAACTTTTTAAATATCAACCCAGAACTTGTCTTTTCCGGATTGACAATGTTGTATGTTTTTTGAATTAATTCAATTTGAGCCGCTTCATCACGAATGGCGTCGATTGTCAATTCCAAAACTAAAACGGAATAAGCGGGTACATCGCCATACGCAGTGCCTCCAAAAGCCAAGGCAGATGGAATTAGGAAAAGGCCGCTTTCGCCAAGCTTAAGGAAACTTAAGGGCAATGCAAAGATCGATTGAGCGGAATTTACGCCCCAAACAATCGAGCGATTAATGTTTTTTGAACGCGATGTGGAATCGATAATCGTCCCATCCAACAACGTCATTTTATAGTGGAAGGTTACTAGATCACCCGTATTTTTAGTTTTGATGGTACCATCCGTATTGGAGTAAAGTCCTTCAGGTGATTTCTGTAATTTTAAATTTTTGAGCTTAATGTAATTTTGGATCTCAACCTCATTCTTATTGGCAGGATCCTCCTCCGAACCCAGCGTACAGCTACTGAACAAAACAAAACAGCTAAGAACAATTCCTACAATATATTTCATCTTACTATTGAATTTTGGCTACGTAAATTTCAAAAACTAACGGCGTAAAACCGGCAATCTTGGTACCTGAACCTTTTTCACCGTATCCCAATGCAGATGGGAAAACAAGAATAGCACGTTCACCAAGACGCATTTTCGCAACACCCGCTGAAAAACCTTTCACGGTCTGTGAGCTTCCGATCGTCACCGAGAAACTATCTGTGCGTGCCATATTACCATCAAAGGCAATTCCGTTTAGAAAACGACCTGTGTATTTTAATTTCACGACTTTTCCTGAAGCTGGTATTTCGCCCGTTCCTGGGGTTAAGCGAATGTAACGTAAGCCCTCAGCAGTTCTTTCGTTGACAGTGTATTTATTAGCCGCAATAAATTCGTCAATTCGATCATTTTGACTGCGCACCACATAATTTTTTATCGTGACTTTTAAAGGCGTAAAGGCAGGAAGCCCATCAAACGATTGTGACGTACCTGGCAAACCTAACACAGCTTCCTCACCATCTTTTAAATACGTCATCAAATTGGCAAAAATGGGATTTAAATAGCCAAACTGATAGACCAGTGGATCTTTGGTACGCTCAATTACTTGACCTGTCAACAGATTTGCAAGTTCATAATCCATGCGAAGTGTATCTCCTTTTGAAGCAAGTTCGCCGGACGCATTGGATTTGGTCAACGCGTAATAGCCGCCATTTTCGATCGCAATGGGTGACTGATTTTGTTTCGTAAAATAGGCTAAAATTTGGGCCTGATTTTCTTTGGCCTTGACTTCATCTGCCAATTCCACATTGGACAAACACGAAGTCATTGTCCACACGGCAAGAATTGCCCAAAACCCTTTTTGAATACTACCTATCATAATGCTTGCTAAACGAAAAAAACGTTCCTTTCGTATCAATCAAAATAGCGGGGGAATGTATCCCCCGCTATTTTTTACTTTTTATTCAATACTTCTACTTCAAATACTAATACCGAGTTTGGTGCAATGGGACCACGACCTTGATCGCCATACGCTAATTGTGAAGGGATCACAAATACGCCTTTTCCACCTGCCTTCAATAAGCTTAACGCCTCATTAAATCCTGGAATCATTTGACCCAAAGGCATTTCTGTGCTAGCACCTTTATCAAATTCTTTTCCATCTAAAAACGTTCCACGGTAATTTACGATCCATGATTCACCCATCTTTGGTGTAGCACCTTGACCTGGCTTTTCAATGCTCGCGAATAATCCTGAAGCTGTTTTTGTAAATTTCTTACCCGACTTCGCAATATAAGCTTCAATCATAGCTGGTTGCTGAGCAAGTAATTTAGCCGCATCCGCCTTAGCTTGCGCTGCTTGACCCGCCATTTCCTTTTCGAAATCTGCCTTTGACTGTACTTTTAAAATCTTAACCGTGTACTTCAAATCAGTACCTGGCTTCAAGAATGGAGGCAATGGAGCTTGAACCGTCTTAGCCAAGCTATCGATAGGCACTAAAATTGTTGCAGAATCGCCAACAGATAATAAACGAAGGCCGTTTTCAAATGTTCCTTTGAATGCTCCTGGAGCAGCTTGAGGCGGCTGAACCATCCCTTTGCCTGGTTGGCCATCTTTACGCGTATCCTGTAACACAGAATCCGCACCGTTTTTAATCACTAAATCAAACGTAATGATATCCCCATCTTTCAACTTTTTTGCTTTGTCGTCATGGCTGTGGATTTGAATTTTTACGCCTTCAATAACTTCTACTTTATCCTTGTTACAAGCTGTCATTAAAACAGTAGCAGAAAATAGGACACCTAAGGTTTTACGCATGATTTGTTTGTTTATTTTTATAAATTTTTAACTCGTTTTATTTCAGAAAGATACAAAGGTAACACTTCTAGCAATTTTTCCTTCGCTTCCGCTAAACCACCCGCAGAAAATCGGCCACCCGAAGCATTTTTATGACCACCACCCTCAAAATAAGTAGCGGCAAATTGGTTCACCGCAAAAGGCTCAATAGACCTAAAAGACAGCTTCACACCATCTGGACGCTGAATCATGCAAATTGACCAAATAGCTCCCGCCAATTGCAATCCATAATTTACGATGCCCTCCGTATCTCCCGGCTGCGAATGAAATTGTTTTTGATCCTCTTCCGTAATCCACATCAAGGCCAAATGATAGTCTGGCAAATATTCCAATCGATTGGCCAACACATGCCCCATAAACTGCAAGCGTTGCAAGCTCGCAGAATCAAAAACCTTGCGATGTACCGCATTCGTATTGACCCCCTTATTTATCAATGCCGCAACCACCTCATGCACGTGCGCCGTCGTATTCGGATGTCTAAATGATCCTGTATCCGTCATGATACCTGAATATAAACAAGAGCCCATTTCGGTATCAATGAGATCGCCATCTCCCCACTCTTGAATCAAATCAAATATCAATTCGCAGGTAGATGCCGCAACCGTTCGGTGGTAATAATAATCCGCAAAATCCTCTGGGTCTAGATGATGATCAATCACCACTTTCTGACAACGTGCCGCTTCCACCCATTTGGCTAATCCATGCAATCGCTGCATGCCAGAAAAATCCAAGCAAAAAATCCAATCTGCACGCTGGATTAATGCTTCAATTTGAACTTTATGTAAAATATTTTCGAAATCCAATATATCAGCAGCGCCGGGCATCCAGGTTAGGTTGGCCGACAAGCCTGATGGAACCACAACAATTGCATCTAATCCCTTCTTAATCAAGTACTTCTGCCATGCAAGCGTAGAGCCAATTGCATCAGAGTCAGGATTAAAATGCGTCGTGATAACAATTTGTTGGCCTGGAACTAAGGCGGCACGGAGTGCTGTAATTGAAGACATATAGCTGGGTAAAGCCCCTATGATTTGGGCGTTCGCAAAGTTAAAGATAAATTTGTCAAAAAGTAGAAAAAACGAAATGCCAACAAACAGAACATTTACCATGATTAAACCCGATGCCATCTTGGATGGGTTTACGGGTCCAATCATTCAACAAATTGAAGAAGCGGGATTTAAGATCGTCGCGATGAAAAAAGTACATTTGAGCGCAGCGGATGCGGGCAAATTTTATGAGGTTCATAAAGAAAGACCATTCTATGGAGAACTTTGTGAATACATGTCTTCGAATCCGATCATTCCTATGGTCTTAGAAAAGGAAAATGCAGTAGAAGATTTTCGTGTACTAATTGGGGCCACAGACCCTGCCAAAGCAGCAGAAGGAACTATTCGGAAAAGATTCGCACGCTCATTGGGCTCGAATGCGATTCACGGATCTGATTCCGATGAAAATGCAGCGATTGAAGGAGCTTTCTTCTTTACCGCAACTGAATTAAAATAAGCCTATTTGTGCTTATAGAATAAAAATCCATTCTCTTCCTTGATCAAAATCAAGTTCGGATGGTAACGGTAACGATCCTCGGCATTCGTCTTCATCACCAAATAGGTGGGGCGATCTGTCGAGGATTGTTTCATTAACTCCTCCCCCGATGGACTATAGGCCTGCTTTTGAAAATACAGGAGGTGAGCGAAAGATTTAAAGCCAACCGGCTCGATGTAGACCTTTTGGCCAACATGTGAAATGTAAAAATCCAACGGAGTTGCCTGCGTGTATCCCTCAATTTTCGGCACGACGACAGCCATGTACAGGATAATAACCATAATCACAGCGCCCATCATGCGGGCGATGTGTTTGAATTGTATGTGCTTCTGCCAAACCGTCCCTAGCACCACTACCCCGAAAAACGCACCAATTCCTACTTCCCAGCCCTCCCAGTAGACTGGAGCTTGCAAATTACCTTGGACAAAAACATCTTTTATGTATACACTGTAAGCTCCTGCATGCCTCCCAATCCATGGAACTAGAGAAAAAACAGTAGCCAAAATCAAGCCAACTGAAGCTAAAAAGATCGTATATCCGCGTTTCCAGGTCCAGGTCCCTGCCAACCAATCATGCAAAACGAGCGCAGAAAAATAGGTTAATGGCAACCAGCACATACTTGAATAATGCACGATTTTCGTTTTGACGAGGCTAAAGAGAATCAACACAACCCAAAACAATACTTGCATCCATTGACTTAAACGAGCTGGTTGATTGCGCGAAAACAAGCGCGGACCCGCCCAGATCGAGATCGGAAAACAACCCAAGAGTAAAACAAAAAAATGATAATAAAACGGTTGGCCATGACCGGCATCTCCGGTCGTCAACAAGCGTATTTGATAGGCAAAAAAGTCAACTAAAATTCCCCAACCGAACTGCCAAACAATCAAGGCATACCACGTGACAAAAAGGGAAATTGCCAGTAGTGCGGCCAATACCACCCCAGAAAATAAGCGCTTGAAATGGGTCAAAACCTCAGCCCGATGGATCACAGCAAAAACAAAAATGGTCAAGCCCCAGAGTAAAAGTGCCACGGGGCCTTTGGTTAGCATCCCTAATCCGATGCAGATACCGGCCCAAACGGCTGATTTCAACGAAATGGGATTCGCATAAAATTGGCTTATTTGATATACCCCCAGAAAAATAAACAGATTAAATAATGGGTCAATGATACCTGAACTGGCGTACACATGAGGTGTGATGGCCGCGAGGTAGGAAAATGCCCAGAGGTGCCCCATGCGTTCGGATACATGCTTCGACCCGATTCGATAAACGACTAACAAAGTTGCGATGCCAATGAATGCATTGGGAAAGCGAGCAGCAAATTCCATGGATGTCCATGCTGACTCAGTAAACGTGCCAAAAAACTGAAAACTCAACACTTGAAGCCACATAAACAGAGGTGGCTTTTCCCAAAACGGCTGAAAGTTAATTTGGACGCTGAGGTAATCTCCGCTGACCATCATCTCGCGTGCAGACTCGGCAAAATTAATTTCGTCCCAGTCAAACAAGTGAGAAGCCCCCAAAAAAGGAATGTAAATAAGCGCCCCGATGATTGACCAAAACAAATACGGTTTTCGCAGCAACTTAGACATGATTCGCATGAGGTTTATAAAGCATAAAATAATAGACAAGCGCCGAACTCAGAAATCCAATACCGGCACCTACCGCAACATCGATCGGAAAATGCTGCATGAGATACATACGCGAGTAGCCTACGCCCATCGCTAAAATAGCCATACCCAAGCTCCAGCTGCGTGATTTTCCCAACAAAGCAAACCAAAAAAACATGAACCAAGCCGCGGCAGTATGCCCGGAAGGAAAGCTATTCTGGGTGTGAACTTCGACACCAGGAACGAGATACCATGGTAAATGAAGTTGCTCAAAAAAGGCAATTGGGCGCAAGGAATTTGGAAAAATCAGATGTTTGATGCCTTGAACAAGTAGCGTCGAAACGGCATACGAAGTCAAATAAGGGATAAAAAAAGTATGTTTCTTTCGATATAAGTTTACAGCTAGGGCTATCGGCAAGAATATCTCAGCTAGCGACGTCAAAAAACGAAACAAATAATCTGCCCAATCCGCATGATGGGCATTCACCCAGGTCATTTGTTCCAATCGGGAAAACTGGCATATAACTGCGATGCAAAGGCTTTCAAAAGCCAAAAAGGCTAAGCTAAAGGTCCACAAAGATTTTTTCGATTGGGTCATCCGTTCAAAGGTCGGAAGATTTTATGAAAAAGGTAAGCGTCACACTTGCTGTTTCCGAAAATTTACCTAATTTTGCATTCCTTTTTTTAACACAAGCCGTGTCATGAAAGTTTTAGAAGCGTACCAGATACCCATCATTTCATTAGAAGATAAAGCGTATCAATACACTTTTAGCGGAGATGATTCATTTTTCGCAGCTTTTGAGCAGGATTGGGTAGAGAAAGGCACATTTAATGTGACGGTTGACTTAATGAAGTCGGCCTTAATGATTCAGGTTCAGTTACAGATTACAGGTTCTTTAGAACTAACCTGCGATCGATCACTGGAGCGTTTCGATTCTCCGATTGCGGTGAATGAAAAACTTATTTTTAAGTATTCAGACCACAATGAGGACATGGGAGACAATTTATTTTTATTGGACCGCAAGGAGCCCAAATTAGATTTATCGCAAGATATTTTTGATTTCATCGCCTTGGAAGTCCCGATGAAAAAATTGCATCCCAAGTTTTTAGCGGAAGGAGCAGATACCGAAACGGATGAATTTATTTACACAACAGATCGTGCGGATGCGAGTCCGTCACAGTCGGCAGAAGAAGCAACAGCCCCACGCTGGGCTGCACTTCAAAAACTAAAAGATTTAAAATAAAATTAATTAACAAATACGATGGCACATCCTAAACGAAAAATCTCTACTACACGTCGTGATACTAGAAGAGCACATGATTTCGGAACTCCTAAGCATTTAGGCGTAGACCCACAAACTGGCGAAACTCACCTATATCACCGTGCACACGTGCATGAGGGAAATTTATATTACAAAGGTAAAATGATTGTAGAAGGATATTCTGCACGTTAATTTTACCAGGCTAGCCAAAAAAATCAGTTTTTTTTGAATATTGCCGAAAAAATCCCGTTAAAATACTATTTTTTGACTAAAATTAATACTATTTTTGTCCTTAGATTTAGTATTTAAACACCTAGTGAATGAACATAGCAATCGACGTGATGGGCGGGGATTATGCCCCAGAAGCAGTAGTTGATGGGATTCTTTTAGCGATTTCAAACTTAGCCCCGGAAGAAACTATTCTGGCGGTAGGACCAGCCGATACAATTAATACATTACTGACTGAACGAGGTTATACGGGTAGTCAAATTCGCGTGATTCATGCGGAAGAAGTAATTGAAATGGGAGAACACCCCACCCGAGCATTATCGCAAAAACCCAATTCCAGCATCGGAATTGGGTTTGCGCTTTTAAAGGAGGGCAAAGCCGACATTTTCGCATCAGCCGGAAATACAGGCGCCATGATGGTAGGCTCACTATTCTCAGTCAAAACAATCGAAGGTATTCAGCGTCCAGCCATCGCAGGATTTATCCCACAAACGGATGGATCTCATGCGGTGATGTTGGATATTGGTGCAAATGCCGACTGCAAGCCGGAGATGCTTGATCAATGGGCGGTATTAGGTTCGGTGTATGCTTCGGCGACACGCGGAATCGATCGACCGCGCGTAGGATTGTTGAACATTGGCGAAGAAGAGCAAAAAGGATCCATCTTAACGCAAGCAACGCATGCTTTACTGAAAGCAAACGATAAACTAAATTTTGTTGGCAATCTAGAAGGAAAAGATGTTTTCCGCGGAAAGGCAGACGTAATTGTTACGGATGGTTTTACGGGAAATATTGTCCTGAAAATGGGGGAATCCATTTACAACATTATGAAGGAACAAGGAATGGTCAATGAATTTGTAGACCGGACCAATTATGAAAATTACGGAGGAAGCCCTATCATTGGTATCAATGGAAATGTCATCATTGCCCATGGAGCATCTAGCCCAACGGCCATTATGAACATGATTAAATTATGCCAAAACATAGTCAAATCGAATGTCTGCCAAAAAATTAAGGCAGCTTTCGAAAACAACTAATATAAGATGTCAAATAAAATAAGCGCAGCCATAACGGGAGTAGCAGGATACGTTCCGGATTATGTGCTCACGAATGAAGAGTTAGAGAAGTTAGTAGATACAAACGACGAGTGGATTACCTCACGCACGGGAATCAAAGAACGTCGCATCCTGAAAGGCGAAGGACAAGGTACTTCTGTCATGGGAGCGAAAGCGGTAGAGGATTTACTTCGCAAAACAAATACGACACCGGAAGAAGTGGACCTATTAATCTGTGCCACCGTAACGCCTGATTATCTATTCCCTTCCGCATCGAACATGATTTGCAAGGCAGTGGGTATTCGCGAAACAGCGTCATTTGATTTGGCAGCTGCTTGCTCTGGTTTTTTAAATGCCTTAGCAGTAGGATCCGCATTCATCGAGGCAGGCCGTTACAAAAAAGTCATTGTCGTAGGTGCAGATAAAATGTCGGCCATCGTCGATTACACAGACCGCACTACGTGCATTCTTTTTGGGGATGGCGCTGCAGCTGTTATGTTGGAGCCAAACACAGAAGGATTAGGCGTTCAAGATTTCATCTTGAAATCAGATGGCGAAGGTTGTGAAAGTTTGATGCAAAAAGGTGGCGGTAGCGCCTACCCTCCGACGCATGAAACTGTGGAGCAAAAATTACATTATATTCGTCAAGAAGGGCAAGCTGTCTACAAATTTGCGGTCACGCGTATGGCAAATGTGTCAGCAGAGATCATGGAGCGTAATCACTTGGTGGGAGATGACATTCGTTTCTTGGTTCCACATCAGGCTAACAAACGGATCATTGATGCCACGGCGAGCCGGATGGGCGTGAGTGAAGACAAGGTCATGTTGAATATTCAAAAATATGGCAACACGACAGCGGCGACAATTCCATTATGTTTATGGGATTATGAAAATCAATTGAAAAAAGGAGATAAATTAATTTTGGCAGCCTTCGGTGGCGGCTTTACGTGGGGTTCCGCTTACATAACGTGGGCATACGATCCAAAATAATCAACAAACACAATGGCAACTACAGCAGATATTAAAAATGGTATGGTGATCAAGTACAATGACGATTTATATTCGATCATTGAATTTCTTCACGTTAAACCAGGAAAAGGTCCGGCATTTGTTCGGACAAAATTACGTTCATTGACTTCGGGCAAAGTGATTGACAACACCTTCAATTCAGGGGTTTCAATTTATCCAGTTCGTGTGGAACGCAGAAAATATCAATTCATTTATAAAGATGAATTTGGATTTAACTTCATGGACAACGAGACCTTTGAGCAAATCTTATTAGGCGAAAATCTTTGCGTGATGGCGGATTTGATGAAAGAGGGACAAGAAGTGGAGATCTTAATCAATACGGAAAATGATTCAGCACTTTCATGCGAATTGCCTCCGTTTGTTGAATTGAAAGTTACTTACACGGAACCAGGGGTACGCGGAGATACAGCGAACTCACCTAAAAAACCAGCTACCGTGGAGACAGGGGCAACAATTACTGTGCCTATCTTTATTGAGCAAGATGAATTAATAAAAGTAGATACAAGAACTTATTCGTACGCGGAGCGCGTCAAATAATTTTATCTACATTTGTCAAAGTAAAAACGGTCACCTATTAACAAACCGAAATGGATACGAAAGAAATACAGCGATTATTAGATTACATCGCAAAATCTCCCCTAGCGGAAGTGAGCATTGAAACTGAAGGATTAAAAGTATCAGTGAAAAAAAATAGCGCAGTGGCACCCGTCGTTTCAGTTGCTGCAGCACCTGCACCCGTGGCAGCAGCGGCTCCGGCAGCACCTACAGCTCCCGTGGCAGCACCTGTTGCCGACAACCTATACACGGTAAAATCACCGATGATCGGTACATTCTACCGCGCAGCTGGTCCAGATAAAGATAATTTTGTGGAAGTTGGCTCAGAAATCGCACCAGGTAAAACCTTGTGTATGATTGAAGCTATGAAGTTGTTCAACGAGATCGATTCCGAAGTTTCTGGAAAAATCGTTCAAATTTTAGTGGACAATGCAAGCCCAGTGGAGTTTGACCAGCCCTTATTTGTAGTAGAAAAAGCTTAATTATGAGCCTGAAGCATACTTCGCATGGACTAAGTGTGCGCACAGACAAATCAAATTATATGTTTAAAAAAATACTCATTGCAAACCGAGGAGAGATTGCGTTACGCATCATTCGCACGTGCAAGGAAATGGGAATAAAAACAGTTGCCGTCTACTCGACAGCTGACCGAGAAAGTTTACACGTTCGCTTTGCGGATGAAGCCGTTTGTATCGGACCTCCTCCAAGTCGGGATTCCTATTTAAGTATACCGGCTTTAATTTCTGCCGCTGAAGTAACTGGCGCAGATGCGATTCACCCAGGTTATGGATTCTTATCTGAAAATGCGGAATTTTCTCGCATTTGTTCCGAGCATAGCATCAAGTTCATCGGTGCATCCGCAGAGATGATCAATCAAATGGGAGACAAAGCCACAGCCAAAGATACCATGAAGAAAGCGGGTGTTCCCGTAATCCCAGGTTCCGATGGATTGTTGGACACCGTCGAAGAAGCCATTGAATTAGCTAAAACAATCGTTTACCCGGTGATCATCAAGGCAACTGCCGGTGGTGGTGGACGCGGGATGCGTATCATCCGGGAGGAATCTGAATTCCGTAAATTATGGGATGATGCCAAAATGGAAGCAGCAGCGGCCTTTGGCAATGACGGTATGTACATGGAGAAATTCGTGGAAGAGCCGCGCCACATTGAAATTCAAGTGGTAGGCGATAAGTTTGGTAAAGTATGTCACCTCTCCGAGCGTGATTGTTCGATCCAGCGTCGTCACCAGAAATTATGTGAAGAAACTCCTTCTCCTGCGTTAACAGAAGAATTACGCACCAAAATGGGGAATGCAGCCATCGCGGGTGCAAGTGCTATTGGGTATGAAGGAGCAGGAACCATCGAATTTTTAGTGGACAAAAACGGTGACTTCTACTTCATGGAAATGAATACGCGTATCCAAGTAGAACACCCGATTACGGAAGAAGTGACTGATTTCGATTTGATTAAGGAGCAAATTAAAGTAGCAGCCGGAATCCCGATTTCAGGACAAAATTATTTCCCGAAATTATATGCGTTAGAATGCCGGATTAATGCGGAAGATCCTGCGAATGGATTCCGTCCTTCTCCAGGTAAAATCACGAATTTACACTTGCCAGGTGGCCACGGTGTTCGGATTGACTCACACGTCTACTCGGGCTATACGATTCCACCAAATTATGACTCGATGATTGCGAAAGTAATCGTGAGTGGTCAAAGTCGGGAAGAAGTATTGCGTCGCATGAAGCGTGCCTTACAAGAATTTGTGATTGAAGGTATCAAAACGACGATTCCATTCCACATTAAATTGATGGATGACCCTGGTTTTCAATCAGGTAAGTTCACGACAGCATTCATGGACACCTTCGATATGAGCGGTATCTAGTGTTTAAATGCACTTTTAAGGAAGGAGGCCTCGGCCTCCTTTTTTTATTCACAAATAATTTAGAATCAGGTTTGGATATTAGTTCTTGAATTTCTAAATTTGCACTCCCATTTTTCGATTGAATGCCCGTTTGAAAGATAAAATAGGTCATAATCAAATCCTTAAGGCAAATTCCGTGGTCTTGGTGGAAATGATTCAACAGTTAAACATTATTAATAGTGGATACTTTAAGTTACAAAACGATCTCTGCCAACAAAGCTACAGTTCAAAAGGACTGGGTGGTAGTAGACGCAGAAAACCAAATTTTAGGTCGTCTATGCTCTGAAATCGCGAAAATCATTCGTGGTAAGCACAAGGCTTCGTACACTCCTCACGTTGATTGTGGTGATCAAGTGATCGTCATCAATGCGGAGAAGATTCGTTTGACAGGTAAAAAAATGACTGACAAGGTTTACATCCGTCACACGGGGTATCCAGGTGGTCAGCGTTTTGCTACACCACGCGAGGTTTTAGTTAAAAACCCAAGAGGTGTTGTCGAGGCAGCCGTAAAAGGTATGTTGCCTAAGAATCGTTTAGGACGTTCTTTGTTCAACAACTTATTTGTGTACGCAGGATCTGAGCATCCACATGCAGCACAGCAACCTAAAGAAATCAAGTTTTAACGGACATTTAAAATGGCAGAAATAACAAATAAAATCGGTAGAAGAAAGACGGCAGTAGCGCGTATTTCGATGACACCAGGTAAAGGCCAAATCAAAATTAATGGCCGTACATTAACGGATTACTTCCCATCTGAGATTCTTCAGATTGTGGTAAACCAACCGTTCGCTTTAACGAACACAGTAGGTTCATTTGACGTAACTGCTAATATTGATGGCGGTGGTATCAAAGGACAAGCTGAAGCGCTTCGTATGGCGATTTCACGTGCACTTCAAACGCAAGATGCTGAATTACGTTCTCCTTTGAAAAAAGAAGGATTCTTAACGCGTGACCCTCGTATGGTTGAGCGTAAGAAACCAGGACGTGCGAAAGCTCGTAAGAGATTCCAGTTCTCTAAGCGTTAAAAAGGGTTCGTGGGAAAGGCTTGTCTGTTGCCGATGCCTTTTCCACATTTTTATTTTTCACATTCTTAAACAACCAAAATGGCACAATTAAGCTACAACGACTTGCTTGACGCAGGCGTTCACTTCGGTCACTTGACACGTAAGTGGGATCCAAAAATGGCTCCATACATCTTTATGGAGAAAAATGGTATCCACATCATTGATCTTAACAAAACTATTTCTAGCCTTGAAGAAGCAGCTGCAGCAATGCGTGCTATCGTTCGTTCTGGTCGTAAGATCATGTTCGTTGCGACAAAGAAACAAGCGCAAGAAATCGTAACAACAGAGGCAGATAAATTAAAGATGCCATACGTAACTGACCGTTGGTTAGGTGGTATGTTGACAAACTTCGCGACCGTACGTAAGTCGATCAAGAAAATGTCAAGCATCGACAAGATGTTAAAAGACGAAGTAATTGTTAAAACTCTAGCTAAGCGTGAGCGTTTAATGATGACTCGTGAGGAGGAGAAATTAAAGCGTGTGTTAGGTGGTATCACCGATTTGACACGTCTACCAGCGGCATTGTTCGTGATTGACGTGAAGCGTGAGCACATCGCGGTATCTGAAGCTAAGAAATTGGGTATCCCAGTTTTCGCTATGTGTGATACAAACTCAAATCCAGAATTAGTAGACTACCCTATCCCAGCTAATGATGATGCTTACAAGTCGATCGCAGTGATCGTGAAAGCAATCAGCCAAGCGATCGAAGAAGGTTTATCTGAGCGCAAGCAAGATAAAGATGACGCGCGCATCGCGGAAGAGGAAGAAGCAAAACGCGCAGTAGACGCGGATGCACAAGAAGCAGCTAAGGTAGCTGCCAAATATGAAAAAGAAGCAGAACAAGAATAACTAATATTCAAATTATGTCAATTACAGCCGCAGACGTTAATAAATTACGCCAAATGACTGGCGCCGGTATGATGGATTGCAAGAAAGCTTTGACAGAAGCCGATGGCGACTTCGAAGCAGCCGTAGACATCCTACGTAAAGCAGGTCAAAAAGTAGCAGCGAAACGTGCCGACAATGAAACAAATGAAGGTGTAGTTTTGATCGCTATGAACGCAGATCACTCAAACGGTAAATTAATTGCCCTTGCATGTGAGACTGAGCCAGTTTCTAAAGTAGATGCTTTCAACGATTTAGCTAAAAATATCTTAGATGCTGCCGTGAAATCTCACGCACCATCTGCACATGATTTATTAGCTGAGCCTTTAGCTGATGGCCGTTCTGTAGAAGGACATATCATCGACCTAACAGGTAAAATTGGCGAGAAAATTACATTAGCAGCTTACGAAAATATCTCAGCTGAGAAAGTAGTTTCTTACATTCACTCGAACAACAAAATCGGTGTTCTTGTAGCGTTCGAAAACGTTCAAGGAGCTGATGTTCAGGAAGTTGGCAAAGATATCGCGATGCAAATCACGGCTATGAAGCCAGTTGCTTTAGACAAAGACGGCGTTGATGCGGAAACAATCGAGCGTGAAATCGAGATTGGAAAAGACCAAGCACGTCAAGAAGGAAAGCCAGAAGCTATGTTGGAAAAAATCGCTGTAGGTAAACTAGAGAAATTCTACAAAGAGTCTACGTTATTGAACCAACAGTTCGTGAAAGATTCATCGATCACGATCCGTCAATATGTTGAATCAACGCAAAAAGGTCTTACGATCGCGTCATTCAAACGTATCGCTTTGGTATAATTCAACCAGCAGAATCATCAAAAGACCAGCCGAAACGCTGGTCTTTTTTTTGTGTAAAATTTCCTAGAAAAGCCGTAAATCAGGTTTGAAAAAATGACAGACATTTTCTAAATTGTAAACAAATTACGTTTAGTCAAAATCAGCGCGCATGGGCCATATTGTCATATTAGGAGGAGGAGAAAGTGGTGTTGGCGCAGCCCTTTTAGCCCAATCAAAAGGCTTTAGCGTTTTTCTTTCCGACCAAGGAAAACTAAAAGAACATTACCAAGATCAATTACGTCGTCAAGCCATTCCTTTCGAATCCGAAAAGCATACCGTATCCGAAATTTTAAAAGCGGACGAAATTATCATCAGTCCCGGAATACCCGAAAAAAGCGAACTCGTACAAACCATCAAGAAACAAGGAATACCTCTCGTTTCTGAAATTGAATTCGCCGCACGCTACACTAAAGCCAAATTGATCGCCATCACCGGAAGCAACGGCAAAACGACAACTACCCTACTCACCTACCACCTGCTCAAAGAAGCCGGATTCAACGTAGGCCTAGCAGGGAATATTGGTCAAAGCTTTGCTAAACAAGTCATGGACAACAGCTTCGACTATTTCGTACTCGAAATATCTAGCTTCCAATTAGATCGTTGCTTCGACTTTAAGCCGGATGTAGCCGTACTCATTAACATCACACCCGATCACCTCGATCGCTACGACTATAAATTCGAAAATTACATTCACTCCAAATTCCGAATCTTCCAAAATGCGAACACGCAAACCGCGTGTATCTATTGGGGAGACGACGAAGTGATCCAACAATACCAGGATTTAATTCCGCAAGCAGCACAGCTGAAGACTATTCATTTTGGCCAACAAGCCGGTGCGGCAAATATCACGGATGATGCAATTCAGTTTGCGTTTGGCCAGATTGAACGCGCCACTGCTCCGATTCAAGGACCACATAATGCCATCAACATGGCCGCTGCCGTTTTAGCGGCTACCGAAGCGGGCGTATCGTGGTCGGACATTCAAGCAAACCTAGGATCGTTTCAAAATGCACCGCACAGATTAGAACCTTGCGGCAACTGGCATGGAATTCAATTCATTAATGATTCGAAGGCCACCAATGTGGACGCGGTATTCTATGCGCTAAACTCCTTTCAAAAGAATTTAATTCTGATTATTGGCGGTGTAGACAAAGGCAACGAATACGACGTCCTAAACGATTTAGTCAAGTCAAAAGTGAAAGGCATGATTTGCCTGGGGACAGATAATGCTAAATTAATGGCACATTTTGGCGACCGAGTACCTCAGATCCTGTCGACAGATTCGCTGGAAACTGCAGTGTCAACGAGCATGCAATGGGGTGAATCAGGAGATATCGTACTCCTCTCGCCTGCCTGCGCTAGTTTTGATTTATTTAAAAATTACGAAGACCGCGGGGATCAATTTAAGGCAACCGTTAACCGATTAACTCATGGAAGCTAGAATAACCAATTTTATCAAAACGCGTTTAGCAGGCGACTACCAAATTTGGTTCATCGTTTTTCTGCTGAATATTTTTGGTTTACTTATTCAATTTTCTGCCAAAGGAAAAATGTTTATGGGGGGTCCTATGGTACCCATTTTCAACATCGCTAAATCGATATTCCTGCTGGCCGGATCCTTCGCGATCATGTCTTGGATTTCCCGCCAAAACTACCTGCGCGTAACCAAGTACAGTAACATCTTCCTGATTTTTTCTTGGATTCTCATCCTCGTTGCTTTCTTCTTTGGCGAAAATAAAGGAGGAGCCAGCCGCTGGATCGACCTAGGATTTATTAGTTTCATGCCGTCCGATATGGCGAAACTTTGCCTAACAATGAGTTTGGCGAAGATATTTTCGACCCGACAAGCCGACCAGAGTGCGTATAATTTCGGGGTTATCTTAGTCATTCTTATCCAAGTAGGCATCACCTGCTTCTTGGTTATGTTATCTAATTTCTCGACAGCCATTTTGATTTTCTTAACCAGTATCGTCCTGATGATTTTTGGCCGTGTACCATTTAAATCAATTTTCTTGATCGTAGGCATTGTAGGCTTCATAGCTGGCTCGGTGGTTACGTTGGGTATCGGCCAACGGGCAGCAACGGTAAAAGCACGTTTGGCAACATACGCGCAACGTACCTTATCGTCGAATAAAAATGGCTTAAAGAACCTAGAGGATAAAGACGAAAATTACCAACTTAAACGTAGCTGGTACGCGATTGCAACCGGTGCACTTATTCCTAAAGGACCAGGAAATAGTCAATATCGTTTCATTTTATCTCAAGCAGAATCTGATTTCGTTTACGCCATTATTTTGGAAGAATACGGTCTCATTATGGGACTAGCTATACCGCTGCTATTCCTCTGGTTTATGTGGCGAGGCTCCTCCGTGATTCGCTATAGTGGTAAACCACTCGGAGGTTTGCTTTCCGCCGGCTTAACATTTTCCATTGTAATTCAGGCGTTCATTAACATGCTGGTAGCGGTGGGTGCAGGTCCTGTGACGGGCCAACCGATGCCTATGATTTCTGCGGGAGGAACTTCGCTTGTATTTACAGCACTTAGTATTGGTCTGATTCTATCCATTAGTCGCGATAAGGAAATGGAAACAAAAGACCTTAAATCAGTTATTTAGTGAGCATTAAACGAATCATCATTTCTGGAGGCGGAACTGGAGGACATATCTATCCAGCGATCGCCATCGCCACGGCACTAAAAGACCAAGACCCTTCCCTCGAATTTCTATTCGTGGGCGCCGAAGGCAAAATGGAAATGGAAAAAGTTCCCAAAGCAGGTTTCAACATTCAAGGTTTACCGATCGTGGGCATCAACCGCCAGAACATGGCCAAAAACCTGATGTTTCCCTTTAAACTCATTCAAAGCTTACGCAAAGCATTTCAAATTATTGCAGAATTCAAACCCGATGTAGCCATCGGTGTGGGTGGTTATGCCTCAGGTCCGATGTTAATTGCCGCTTGGGTCAAAGGAATTCCTTTCTTCATCCAAGAGCAAAATTCGTTTGCAGGGATCACCAATAAAGCACTAAGCGGCAAAGCCAAACATATTTTCGTTGCTTACCCCGGCATGGAAAAATTCTTCGGGAAAGATAAAATTACCTTATCCGGAAATCCAGTACGAAAAGACTTAATTGACCTAGCTGGAAAAAAAGATAAAGCAAGCTCGTTTTTTGGTCTTGATCCGAATAAAAAAACAATCCTGGTTATCGGCGGTAGTCAAGGGGCTCGAAGCATCAATCTAGCCATCCAAAACGGATTAGCTGCCATAGCGGAAGCGGATGTCCAATTAATCTGGCAAACAGGGGTGTCGTTCGAAAATGAGGCAAAAAAGGCCTCAGGGGCCACTAATGGACTCAAAAGTTATGTGTCGGCCTTTATTTACGAGATGGATTTAGCGTATGCGATAGCCGACTTAGTGGTTTCCCGTGCTGGGGCGCTCAGTGTTTCTGAAATTTGTTTGGCAGGGAAACCGAGTATTTTGGTTCCATTCCCGAATGCTTCCGAAGATCATCAAACTGAAAATGCAAAAAGCCTGGTGAATAATGGGGCTGCCCGCTTAGTATTGGATAAAGATGCGCAAGCAGATTTGGTACCTACCGCATTAAAGACACTAACAGATAAAACTGTATTAACTGAATTGGGACTTCAAAGCTTAGCCATGGGTAAACCATACGCGGCCACAGAAATCGCCCAAGCTATTTTAAACGACATGAACCCATGCGCATAAACGTTTCCATGACAGACTTGAAACAAGTCTACTTTCTAGGCATCGGCGGCATAGGAATGTCGGCCATCGCCCGCTGGTTTCTGTACAACGGATACCCCGTCGCTGGCTATGACAAAACCGAAAGCCCATTAACGCGTACGCTCGCTAGCGAAGGAATGGTCATTCACTACGAAGATTCAGTTGATCAAATCCCGGCCATCTGCTTAGCTGAATCTGAGAAGTGTTTGTTTATTTATACGCCAGCGATTCCGGCCGACCACATTGAAAAGAATTATTTGTTGGCCGCCAACATCCCCTTGTGGAAGCGTTCGCAGATTTTAGGCTGGATCACGGAACAAATGCCCACGCTAGCCGTGGCAGGAACACACGGAAAAACAACGACTTCCTCATTATTGACCCATTTGTTAGTTCATGCCAAGCAAAATGTGACGGCATTTTTAGGTGGAATAACTCAGAATTACGGGACAAACTTCATTCCAAATCAAGGGCGTGAAAACATGGTTTGCGTGGTTGAGGCCGATGAATATGATCGATCGTTTTTGACATTACATCCCACGGCAGCGGTAGTTACATCAACGGATGCAGATCATTTAGACATCTACGGTGGAGCGGAACAAGTGCTTGAATCGTTCCAATTGTTTGTGGACCAAATCAAACCTGACGGATTTTTCATACAAAAATCAGGCTTGACACTAAGCTCGAAAGAAACGGGGTACACCTTTGGGATTAATCAAGGGGATTATCAAGCAACGAATATTCGCATTGAGAATCACCGCATGGTGTTTGACATGCTTTACCCAGGGGGTAAAATAACGGATATCCCGATGCGTATTCCTGGGTTTCACAACATTGAAAATGCCTTAGCAGCTAGTGCGTTAGCGATGCACCATGGTTTAGGACCTGATGAAATCAAAGCGGGAATTGCTTCATTTAAAGGGGTCAAACGCCGGTTTGAGTACCATGTAGAGACTGAGGACCATGTGATGATCGATGATTATGCACATCATCCGACCGAAATTAGTGCTTGCCTGACATCCGTGAAAGCTTTATATCCGGATGAAAAAATTGTTGCTATTTTTCAGCCCCATTTATTTTCGAGGACACGTGATTTCTTGGATGATTTTGGCAAGAGCTTGGCGATTGCAGATGAGATCTATTTATTAGACATTTACCCAGCCAGGGAATTACCAATTCCAGGCATTACATCGGAATTACTTTTGAGTAAAATTCCCCTGGAGAAAAAATCTGTCATCAGCAAAGAAGACTTTATTCAGCGTATGCAAGCCGATAAACCACGCTTATTAGTCACGATGGGTGCAGGAGATATTGACTTGCTTTTGAATGATTGTAAATTGGCCTTAACTTCGTAGCATGAGTCCCTCCACAAAAATCAAAATACAGCGTTTAAAAAAGATCCTGAGTATCGTAATACTCATGGGATTGGCGATTGCCGCTGTTGTCTATGAGGAGATCAGCTACAACGAAATAAAATGTACAGGACTCATCGTTAAGTTAGATTCTGAAAACGAAAAACCTTTGTTGGGCAAGCAGGATATTAATTTAATGGTGACCAATCAGGGGAGCGATTATTTTCTAAATAAGCCCTTGAATGAGATTTCGTTACATCAAATCGAACAACGTGTGAAGCGCATTCCACTGGTTAAATCCTGCGAAGCGCACCATGATTTTAGTGGAAAAATAATTATTTCGGTTAAAGAATATAGTCCTATTGCACGGATATTGCGCTTTACATCGGGGGAATCGAATTTGAGAGATCAGTATGTGACGCAAGAAGGCCGACTCATCTCCACGAGTGATTTGTTCACCCCGCGTATTTTAGTTGTCTCCGGACCATTCTTTAAGGACAGCCGGCGCGACCTACGCGACGCGCGCGGCAAAACGCTTTTACCCTTCTTGGAATTCATTAATCAGGATGAATTTTGGAAAGCACAAATTGCGCAAGTTATCGTGGCAGAGGATGGTGGAATTGTGATGGTACCCACCATGGGAAGAACGTATATAGACTTCGGTTTGCCTATTCACATCGAAACGAAATTTAAAAAACTGGCTTTATTTTATAAGAAAATCATTCCAAATAAAGGTTGGGATACCTACTCGTGGATACATCTAAAATATAAGAATCAGGTAATTTGTGATTATTAGGCATTTTAGGTAATTTCAAAGCTAAATCACCTTTCCGAGGTGAGTTCATTATACAATACATGTAATTTTTATGCGGAACGATTTGATCATTGGTCTAGATATTGGTAGTTCATTTGTTAAAGCAGTAGCGGGCAAGCAAAATGCACAAGGTCAGCTGGAGATAGTAGCCACTGGAAAAGCATCCACAACAGGATTCATTTTAAACGGTGAAATTGTCAATATCAATAAAACTTCCGCAGCTATTTCTGAGGCAATCAACCAAATTGCGGTTGCCCTACCTGGAAAATCAAAAGAGTATTATTTCTCGTCCAACTTATCAGGAAGTCATATTGCTGTTAGCCCGTATACGATCACGAAACAGCGTAAAAATCCATCTGAACCTGTCTCTGTTAAGGAGATTTTGGAGATTACAGAGGAAGCTAAAAAATCAATCGCGGAGAAAAATCCATGTGTATTGCACACGCTACCTACAGGTTTTACCGTAGGCTCATTACCTGAAACCTTAGATCCAGTAGGCCAAGTGGGTCCACGTATTCAAGGGGATTTCATGGTCATCACAGCGCGTCAAGATAAATTTGATTTATTCCGCAAGACCTTAGCTTCTGCGGAGTCAGACCACATTAAGGGTGGTAATTTATATTTTAGCCCCTTGGCTAGTTCAAGCTCGGTATTAAGTGCAGAAGAAAAGCAGCAAGGTGTTGTATTAGTGGATATTGGCAGTGGAACAACTGAAATTAGTATCTATCAAAACAGACGATTGAAGCATGCCAAAGTGTTAAACTGGGGTGGCGATCGCATTACAGAAGATATCAAAGTGGGGCTTGATGTGACTTTAGAGCACGCAGAAGCCTTGAAAGTAAATTTCGGTTCGGCACTTCAAAAATTGATTGAAATCAATGAGGTTGTCATGATTCCAGGAATGGCTGGACGTAAACCTACGCCGGTCTCCGTTCGGAATTTAGCGATCATTATCGAGGAGCGCATGAAGGAATTAGCTGCTGTTGTCATGGCAGAAATTCAAAAAACAACGAATGTTACGGCATTGCGTGGCGGAATCGTCCTATGTGGCGGTGGCGCAACCTTACCTTACATCGATGAATTATTCCAAAAAGTAACAGAGTTAGAGACGCGTGTGGGCATTCCAAATGCAACCGCATCCGACGAAATCAAAGATCCATCGTACGCTACGTCCGTGGGACTAGTCCAAGTATATTTCGACCAATTAGAAAATACGGATGATGCGGCACCTGAGACAAGCTCTCAAACGGATTATATCCCAACCAGTGGTAATTCGACGAAACAAAAGCCTCCATCGATCAAATCGATTTTCGGCCGTTTAGTTGAATCGCTTGTTGGCAGTGATGAAGAAGGCGGCGAATACTAATCCTTTTTACGCCAAGGTTTTTTCTTGCCTCCTTTTTTGAAACCTCCTCCTGAGAAAGCTGGCTTTTTCGATTCTGGACTATATTCAGGTACGGGTCCGAATTCTTCGGGTACGGCTGATTTGGTTACCTCTTTTTCCAATAAGCGCTCGATAGCCGCAAACTTCCGTTGTTCCGATTCCGTAATTAAGGTGTAGGCAGTTCCCTTCGTTTGGGCACGGGCCGTACGACCTATCCGGTGAATGTAATCTTCCCCGTCATTGGGCACGTCGTAATTGATAACTAATTCGATTTCATCGATATCGATTCCCCGACTCAAAATATCGGTGGCTACTAAAATCTTCGTTTTCTTATTTCGGAAATCTTGCAATACTTGCTCGCGCACATCTTGCTCCAAATCGGAGTGAATTTCTTCCACCGAGAAACGTGCACGCTTCAAGTCGGACGTCAAGGACTTCACATTCTGTTTCCGGGAACAGAAAACAATCACACGGGTATAATCCTGGCGTTTCAATAAATACTTCACCAAAGGACTTTTTTGCTTTTCATATACCACAAACGCTTCCTGGACAATAGCCTCCGGGGGTTTGGAAACGGCGATATTTACTTCTACGGGATCTTCCATCAACTTCCGAGCAAGATCGCGCATCTTCGGCGGCATGGTCGCAGAGAACAAGAGGTTTTGACGCACCTTAGGTAGGTGACCTGTGATCTTCATCAGGTCATCATGAAAACCCATATCGAGCATGCGGTCCGCCTCATCTAATACTAAGTATTTAACATGCGATAGATCTACATAACCCATATTTAAATGGGCAATCATGCGGCCAGGAGTACAAACTACGAGGTCGACCCCCGAAGTTAGTGCCGTCTTTTCAGTCGTAAATGAATTACCATCACCGCCACCATAAACCGGCATGCAGCTAACATTGGTAAAGTACCCTAAACCTTCCATGTTACCGGCAATTTGCACGGCAAGTTCACGAGTAGGTACAATAATCAAGGCATTGATGTGATCTTCGGAATGCTCTTCCGTTAAAATCTTATGGATGATTGGCAACAAAAACGCAGCCGTTTTCCCAGTACCTGTCTGCGCCGAAGCTAGGACGTCTTTCCCCGCTAAAATTGGCTTCATCACCTGCTCTTGCACAGGTGTCGCCGTCTTGTAGCCCATGGAATCAATCCCTTCTAATAATCGTTCGGCTAAGCCAAGTTCTTTGAATGTCAAAATGTTCTTTTTAAGACTTACAGTCACTATTCGCTAGTCACCAGTCATGTTATGTATATTATTTTACTTCTTACCTCTCACCTCTTAACTCTCACCTCTAAAAACCCATTTCCTTTTCAATCAATTGAATCAGAATATGAATCACTTTAATATGAATCTCTTGAATACGATCAGCGTAACCAAAATGGTCCACACGAATTTCGAAGACATTTTCGAAAGCGGCCAACTGACCCCCATCTTTTCCAGTTAATAAAACAACCGCCATACCTTTGGCTTGCGCGGCTTTTACGGCTTCAATGATGTTTGCAGAATTACCACTTGTTGACAGTCCAAACAGCACATCACCCGCATTTCCCAATCCTTCAATAAACCGAGAGAACACATAATTATATCCAAAATCATTACTCACGCAAGAGATATGCGATGGATCCGAAATGGCCAAAGCAGCTAAAGCTGGTCGGTTTTCCCGGTAACGGCCCGACAACTCCTCCGCGAAATGCATCGCATCGCAATGGCTTCCCCCATTTCCACAGGCAATGATTTTTTTGCCTTGTTGGAGTGCGCCAACTAAACATTGTGCTGCTTTTTCGATGGATTGAATTTTAGCTGGATTGCTAAAAAATTGATCTAAGACGTGTTGGGCTTCCTGAAGGTTTGCCTGGATAATATCTTTCAAATGAATCTAATTTTGCGTAAAGATACGCATTATTTAAAAATCCCCACCGGCTCCACCACCACCGAAATCTCCGCCTCCAAATCCACCAAAATCAAATCCGCCTCCACCTGATGAGCCACCCCGATCAAATCCACCACCGCCAAAAAACACGGGTGGGAAGAACATTCCGCCCCCGCGCGATCCAGGACCTGATCCGCCACCGCGATTTTTGTAAGCTTTGATGATCGAAATAATAATGAATACTAATACGATAATAAATACGACCGGTATACCCTCAGGATCATCCGAACCATCCGATTGAAATTGACCCGAAGCGCGTTGCATCATTTCAGTTGTGGCCATATCTAAACCACCATAATAATCACCGCGCTTAAATTTAGGCTTAAGAATTCGGTTGATAATCCGCTTACAAGTAGCGTCTGGTAAGACATCCTCGATGCCGCGTCCCGTCACAATCCGAATCTTTCGATTGTCCATGGACACCAAAATCACGACACCATTATTCTTGTCTTTTTGACCTACTCCCCACGATTTACCGATGGCCATCGCATAATCGTATGGATCAGAACCACCTGTGGTAGGCACAAGTACAACTGCAAATTGAGTGGATGTTGAATCTGCATACCCACGTAGCTTTTGCTCTAATTGTTGGACCTCATTCGCTTGCAGCAAACCCGCTTGATCCAACACATAACCCGAGGGTTTCGAAGGAATTTCCTGTCCGAAAAGGCTAAGCGAGACCAATAAAAATCCAATAATTAATCTAACGCTATTCCCCATACGAAAGCTCATCCGACAATTCATTTACATCTTCCCGTTGATACGGAAAATAAACAGCTAAAGCCTCTCCAATGCGGCGAACGCCTAAAGCAAGACCTGAACCATATTCATTTTTGGCTAATAAAGGGCGCATCTCATCCCGAATGGTTTCCCAAAATTCAAGAGGTACATTCGCATCAATTCCCTTATCGCCTATGATCGAGAACTTCCGATCTTTGACAGCCAAATACACCAAAACTCCATTTTGCAAATCCGTCTGGTGCATGCCTAATTGAAAAAAGAGCACCTTCGATCGTTCGATCGGGTGCCCTTCACAATGACTTTCCACATGCACACGAATCTCTCCAGAAGTCTTTTTTTCGGCCTCCTGAATCGCTTGAATAATTTCTGCTTCGTGCGCTGCGCTTAATTGCATCTTATTTCTTCTCGTCAAAATTTACTTCCGGCGCTTTTTCAGCACCTGCTTCTGCTTGGAAGAAGCCTTTCTCAGCAAATCCTGAGAAGGAAGCAATCAGGCTATTCGGGAAGGTTACGATTAACGAGTTGTAGTTTTTTACAGCCCCATTAAAACGATCACGCTCTTCTTTGATGCGGTTTTCAGTACCCTCTAACTGCGCTTGCAATTCAGAGAAATTCTCAGTCGCACGCAATTGTGGATAATTCTCCGCTACAACCATTAAACGAGATAAAGCACCTCCTAAAGAAGATTGAGCTGCTTGATATTTTTGCATATTCTCCGGACTCAAGTCCTTCGCATCTAATTTCATTTGCGTCGCAGATGCACGCGCCTGAATCACTGCTGTTAATGTCGACTTTTCAAAATTAGCTACTCCTTGTACCGTTTTTACCAAATTCGGGATTAAATCCGAACGTCTTTGATAAGCACTCTGTACGTTAGCCCAAGAAGCCTTTACTTCCTGATCACTTGTGGCCATGCTATTTCTCGATCCAATTCCCCAAAAAATCACCAAAGCAACTACGCCTAAACCAATCCAAATTTTCTTATTCATTGTTTTAAAATTTAAGGTTTTTTTGTCCTCGCAAAGGTATGCATAAATACATTTCCCTTGCGAATTTTTCCATCAAAATGCTTTTTCAAGGATAAACGTTCCTTTTCCCTCCATTATTTTATTTTTATCTTGTGCCCATGTTAAAAAATATTCCCAATCCTCCGCAAGCAACGGAAATTCCGCACGCATTAACGATACATGGTGACTGCCGACAAGACCCCTATTTTTGGCTAAATAATCCTGAAAATCCAGCAGTCATCGACTACCTCACGCAAGAAAACGCGTATACCGAGAGCGTACTCAAGCCTACCGAAGCGCTACAAAACGAGTTATTTGAGGAAATGAAGGGACGGATGGTTGCCGATGAACAATCAGTTCCCTATTTCAATGGCAAAGATTGGTTCTATCACCGCTATGAAACCGGTGGCGAATACCCATTGTATTGCCGGAAAAAAGGTAGCCTCGATGCGCCGGAAGAAATACTTTTGCACGGGAACCAATTAGGCAAAGACGAAGCCTATTTCGCCGTAGGCGGTTTGGCATTATCCGATAATGAACAAATGCTGGCTTATGCCACCGATACGGTGAGTCGGCGCAATTATACGGTTTACTTTAAAAACATGTTGACGGGGGAATTACTCGCCGACAAGATTGAAAATACCGAAGGAGGTTCCTATGCGTGGTCGGCAGATTCAAACTACTTTTTTTACCTACTGCGTGACCCACAAACTTTATTGGCCTCCAAGGTACTCCGCCATGAAATAGGTACAGATTCTTCGCTCGACGTGCTCGTTTATGAGGAAAAGAACGAGGAATGCTACATGGGGCTGAGCCGGAGCAAGTCGAAGGAATATATATTTTCGGTGTCGAGCCAACAAGGCGTTTATTCTGAATACCGGATTTTAAAGACAGACAATCCAACGGGGTCATTCGAGGTATTTCAACCAGGCGAACGTGGATTAGAATATTTTATTGAACACCAGGCGGATCGTTTTTTGATTCGAACGAATTTTCAAGAGGCGACCAATTTTCAATTAATGGCTTGCCCAGTAGATGGTCCCACCCACAAGTCGCATTGGCAAACCGTGGTTGCCCATCGCCCCGATGTTTTCCTAGAGGATTTTGATGCGACGACCGCGTGGATTGCCTTAGAAGTAAAAACAAATGGCCTCTCGCAAATTCAATTGATTCAAGGGGATTCCAATGAATTCATTCGAATGGAAGAGGACGTTTTTCAAGTCAACATTGGCATAAATGCACACTATTCAAGTCATACCCTTCGCTACAATTACACCTCATTAACCTGTCCAAATTCAGTTTTGGAATATGACGGAGCCACGAAAAAGTCAACCTTATTGAAGGAAGACCGGGTGCTTGGGGGATTTGACAAAAACGAATACCAGTCGGAGCGCCTCTGGGCCACCGCGCGTGACGGGGTAAAAGTGCCCATTTCGTTGGTCTATAAAAAAGGATACCAAAAAGGTCCGCTCCTACTGTATGCTTACGGCTCATACGGTTACAGCATGGATCCTTATTTTTCTTCCAGTCGTTTGTCCTTGTTGGATCGTGGATTTGCGTTCGCGATTGCGCATATTCGCGGCGGGCAGGAAATGGGGCGCCACTGGTATGAGGATGGAAAAATGATGCGTAAAATGAATACGTTCACTGACTTCATCGATTGTGGAAAGCATTTGGTTAGCATCGGTCAAGTGGACGCGCACCGCTTATTTGCCCAAGGCGGATCTGCCGGTGGGATGCTGATGGGTGGAATTATCAACATGGCCCCTGAATTGTTCGCGGGCGTAATTGCAGCGGTACCGTTTGTGGATGTCGTGACCACGATGTTGGATGAAACGATTCCGTTGACGACAGGTGAATGGGAAGAATGGGGAAATCCGAAAAACGAGGAACATTACCACTACATGAAATCGTATTCGCCCTATGACAATGTGACGGCGCAAAATTACCCACATGTATTTGTGACTACAGGTTTACATGATTCGCAAGTTCAGTATTGGGAACCTGCCAAATGGGTCGCTAAACTACGTAAGTTAAAAACCGATGACAAGATCTTATTGCTCGACTGTGATATGTCGGCCGGTCACGGTGGCGCCTCGGGACGTTACAAACGCTTTAAGGATATTGCCAAAGATTTCGCGTTTTTGATTGGCATTAATGAGACGATCGCTGCGCAATAAGCATGCGATCGTTGCCATGAAAATCTTTTAAAAGTTGGACGTTTTCAAATCCTTGTGCTTCCGCCATGGCAACGTTTTGTGCACCAAAAGCTCGATTAATTTCAAAGCAAAGGTATCCTCCGGGATTCAATCGCTCCTGAGACATTTCACCAATCACCCGGTAAAATTTCAGGGGATCTTCATCCGGAACAAACAAGGCCAAATGCGGCTCGTAGTCTAGAACGTGAGCTTCCATTTCCGCCTTTTCGGCGTCCAACACATAAGGCGGATTTGAAACGATGATGTCCCACATTTTTGCATCGTCTTGCCAGGCAAAAACATCTTGTTGCTGGAAAGTAACATGTGCGCCTAAATGACTGGCGTTTTCTTGTGCTTTCGCGATCGCTTCTGGAGCCACATCCCATGCACTGACCTGGGATTGGGGTGCTTCCAACGCCAGTGAAATCGCAATACAGCCGGAACCGGTACCTATATCTAAAACATGTGTAGTTTCAGAGCTTATCAATTTCAATACCTGACTAACTAGCTCTTCCGTTTCCGGTCGCGGAATCAGTGTATCGGAATTCAAGGAAAATAATCGGTCGTAAAAATAGGCTTTCCCTGTCACGTATTGTAGGGGTACCCCGGCGGCAAGTTGGGCCAAATCAGCTTTAAAATTGACCGGCTCCTCCACCGCTTTTTCCATCAAAATATCCAAGGTATTTACCCCGCATTTCATGTTCAAATATGCATGTGCAATGGCCTTAGCTTCCGTGGCTGGATAATTTGCGGCAATGGCCTGCTGAATTTGTTGAGATAATGCGTTTACTGATACAATGAACATACAATAAATTTCGTTTCTCTATTGAACTGAGCTTTGCCAATCCTGAAAGGTTTGGCAAAGCTACGGAACTCATAGTTGTTTGGCAAAGAAAAAAATTATCCTATATTTGAAACGTAAAATCCAATTAACTATGAACGTAAACAGAAGAGAAGCCATCCAGCGGGTAGCCATCCTCATGGGCGGCATGATTTCCGCCCCCGCCATGGCCGGCATTCAGGGACAAAAATCACATCCCACCTTCGTGCAATTCTCAGCTTCACAAGAATCATTAGTAGCTGAAATCGCCGATGTAATCATTCCAACAACCGATACACCAGGTGCCAAAGCGGCAGGCGTAGAAAAATTTGTCCTACGTGTAGTTCAAGATTGTTATCCAGAAGCAAGCCAAAAAACATTCGCGGCTGGGTTGGCGAAATTGGACGCCGACTGCCAAACGCGATTCGGTAAAGGCTTCGTGGATGCATCCTTAACGCAACGCAAAGACGCATTAACCACTTGCATGTTAGAATCCGATGCAGCACGCAAAAGCTCAAAAGGCCAACCGACCTTCTTCTTCATGATGAAGGAATTGACTACCACAGGCTATTTTACGTCTGAAATCGGGGCAACCAAAGCATTAGACTACCTGTCGATACCAGGTAAATTTGACGGCTGCATGCCATTATCTCCAACTCAAAAAACCTGGGCACTATGAATCTGAATATTGACGCAATCAAATCCATGACCTATGACGCCATCGTGGTGGGATCTGGAGTTTCCGGTGGTTATGCCGCCAAAGAATTAACTGAAAAAGGCATGCGGGTACTTGTTCTTGAAAAAGGCAAGAAATTCGACCACGTGACCGCCTACGAACCTAGCTATAAAGATCCTTGGGATTTTAAATATAATGGCTTACTGACCAACGAGCAGAAGGCTTCGCACCCAAAACTTTCCCGTGATTATCCGTACAACGAGATGACAGAGAAATATTGGATGAACGACGCTGACTCCATGTACAAAGAAGTAAAGCGTTTTGACTGGTTCCGTCCCGATATCGTAGGTGGAAAATCCATCATGTGGGGCCGCCAAACATATCGTTTATCTGATATTGATTTTGAAGCAAATCTAAAAGACGGCATCGCCGTTGACTGGCCGATTCGCTACAAAGACATCGCACCTTGGTATTCATACGTAGAGAAACACGTAGGTATTTCGGGAGAGGCATTGGGATTACCGCAATTGCCGGATTCGGAATTCTTGAAACCAATGGACATGTACTGTGTGGAAAAAGAAGTGCGTCAGCGCATCGAAAAGAATTTCCCGGGTCGTAACATGACGATTGGTCGGGTGGCCAACTTATCTGAAGCCAAAGAAGCACAATTGAAAATTGGCCGTTCTGCGTGTCAATACCGTAATAAATGTAGACTAGGTTGCCCTTATGGCGCTTATTTCAGTACGCAATCATGCACGTTGCCACCAGCAGCAAAAACAGGTTTATTGACACTGCGTCCAGATTCAGTGGTTTCTGAAATTTTGTTCGATAACGCTAAGCAAAAAGCAACCGGTGTACGTGTGATCGACACCGTTACTAAAGATGTACGTGAATACTACGCAAAAATCATCTTTGTTTGCGGTTCTACGGTAGCAACAACTGCGTTGTTATTAAATTCAAAATCATCTCGTTTCCAAAATGGATTAGGCAATGACTCCGGTGAATTAGGTCACAACCTAATGGATCACCACTTCAAAGTAGGCGCTTCAGGAACTTGGGAAGGCGATGAAGATAAATACTACATTGGCCGTCGCGCAAATGGTATCTACATTCCACGTTACCGGAACATCGGAAACGATAAGCGTGATTATTTACGTGGATTTGGTTACCAAGGTGGTGGCTCACGTGCCAGCTGGAATCGCGGCGTGAACGACATGAGCTTCGGTTCAGATTACAAAGATGCGATGACAAAACCAGGTCCATGGATGATGAACTTAGGTGGATTCGGCGAAACGCTACCGTATCACGAAAACAAAATGTATTTGGATCCGACGACCAAAGACAAGTGGGGAATCCCAGTGGTTGTCTTCGATGCTGAATTCAAAGAGAATGAGAAAAAGATGCGGAAAGATATGATGGAAGATGCCAAAGAAATGTTGGAAAGCGCAGGCTTGAAAAACGTTCGCGCATTCGACAATGGATCTTATCCAGGTATGGCCATTCACGAAATGGGAACAGCCCGCATGGGTCGCGATCCAAAAACATCCGTGTTAAATGGCAATAACCAAATGCACGGCGTGAAGAACGTATTTGTGACAGATGGCGCTTGCATGACTTCAACCTCATGCGTGAATCCGTCACTAACCTATATGGCACTGACAGCACGAGCGGCAGATTTCGCAGTCAAAGAAATCAAAAAACGTAACCTTTAATGAAATGGGCTTCGGCCCATTTTTTTTGCCTTATGAAAAAAATATTCACAACCCTCAGCCTGCTAACCCTCGGACTTACTGCTATGGCGCAATACCCAACGATAGGGAAGATTCACCGCTACGATGCGACACTCGACGCCTTGATCGATACAACAGCCAAAATTGAAATTGTGGCTAATGGATTTACGTGGTCGGAAGGGCCCGTTTGGGTGAAAAAAGAAGGGTATTTGCTCTTCACAGATGTCCCTGAAAATACCATTCACAAATGGTCAGAAGCGAAAGGACTTGAGGTTTTCTTGAAACCTTCCGGATATACAGGCACAGGCGTTTACTCACAAGAACCTGGCGCCAATGGCCTAATCATCAATAAAAAAGGGAATTTGGTTTCCTGTGAACATGGCGATCGCCGCATTGCCGAAATGCCCCTGAATCATCCAGAGCAGAAAAAAACATTAGCGCACCTCTATGAGGGCAAGCAACTAAATAGCCCAAATGATCTCGTTCAAAAGAAATCTGGTGACTATTATTTCACTGATCCACCCTATGGTTTACCTGGGCGTGGCAAACCAGAACCCGGCAAAGAACTCGATTTTCAAGGCGTATATCGAATCAATACCAAAGGAGAAATCAGTTTACAGATTAAGGACTTAGGCCGACCGAACGGTCTCGCATTCAATCCTGATGAAAGTATTTTGTATGTGGGAACCTCCGAACGACCAACACTCATCACGGCATACCCCGTGGATAAAGCAGGAAATCTAGGTGAAGGCAAACTGTTTTTCGACGCGGCGGAATTAGCCAAGCAAGGAATTCGAGGTGGCTACGATGGCATGAAAGTAGATGCCAAAGGCAATGTGTGGACCACCGGACCAGGTGGGGTTTTGATTATCAACGCATCGGGCAAATTACTGGGGCGCATCGCCACCGGTAACCCAAATTCAAATGTGGCTTTCGGGGGAGCAGATGGAAAATACCTCTTCATCACCTCCGACATGAACTTACTTCGCGTAAAAATAAAATAGGGGGCTTTCGCCCCCTATTTCTTATAATTCCTTAATCTTAATATTTCGGTACCAAACTGGATTTCCGTGATCTTGCAAAGCAATGCGCCCTTGCATATTCACCCCAAAACCTGGCATCGTTTTGAATTTAGAGCCGGCAACCATCGCCTTCCAATTCGCATCATCCGTACGTGTCTCCACCACTTTCGATCCATTTAAATACAATTGCAATAAGCCACGATTGTTGACAATACGTGCCGTATTCCACTCGCCCACTGGCTTAGTCACATTAACTGATGATTTAATCAAATCATATAAATCACCTGAATTATGCTTGTTGATTTTACCATCTGGATGACCTGCATCGTCTAAAACCTGCATTTCAGGGCCTGTATTGTATGTACTGTGGTATTTTACAGGATCTTCCGTAACGTTGAAGATGATTCCACTGTTTCCGTTTGGTGAGATTTTCCAATCAACCGAAAAATCGTAATTCACAAATTCCGCATCCGTGATTAAATCACCGCCATCTTTGCGCGCTAAATCAAATCCGATAACGCCATCCATAATCGTCCAAGAAGCGCCCACTTTACCTGGTTTACCGTAAGTATGCCAACCAGCAAATGTTTTACCATCAAACAATAATTTGAAACCTGCCTTCTTCTCTTGCTTGGAAAGTGTGTTTAGACCTTGCCCAAATGCCATCAAACCCGATGCCATACAAGCACAAAATAATATCAATTTTTTCATGAGTATAAATAAGTTTTTGAACTACAATACTAAAAAAAGAAATCTACACTTGTATCCCTCCGCGCAATATTTCCGCTGAAACCCTCCAAATTTATTCGTAAATTGCACGCTTATTCAACATACGTATGAAAACCAAAGTCAGTCCAAAGCCATCCATCAACATCGTTACACTCGGTTGCTCGAAAAATTTAGTCGATTCCGAAGTGTTATTTACCCAGTTGAAAGGCAATGGATTAGAGGTAACCCACGAAGCAAAAAAAGATACCGCTAACATCGTCGTGGTCAATACCTGTGGATTCATCGACAATGCTAAACAAGAATCAATCGATACTATTTTGCGCTATGCAGATGCCAAAGAAGCTGGCAAGATTGACAAACTATATGTAACTGGTTGCCTATCACACCGGTACAAAGATGATTTAGAAAAAGAAATCCCACTAGTAGATTCCTTCTTTGGGACAAACGAATTGCCCCGTTTATTGAAAGCGTTAAAAGCGGATTACAAACACGAGCTCGTGGGCGAACGCCTATTAACCACCCCAGCACATTACGCCTATTTGAAGATTGCCGAAGGTTGCGACCGCCCATGCAGTTTCTGCGCCATTCCATTAATGCGCGGCGGACACGTTTCGCGCCCCATGGATGAGTTGGTGAAAGAAGCGACTTCATTGGCCAAAAAAGGAACCAAAGAACTGATCTTAATTGCCCAAGATTTAACCTTTTACGGGTTGGATTTGAAGGGAGAAGGGAAATCAGGCCGACAATTAAAAGAGTTATTAGAACGTCTTTCCGATGTGCAAGGCGTGGAGTGGATTCGATTACAATATGCGTATCCAGCAGGTTTCCCAATGGAAATTTTGCAAACCATGGCTGAGCGTGAAAATATTTGCAATTACCTAGACATGCCACTTCAAAGTGGTTCAGACGCCATGTTGAAACACATGCGCCGTGGAATCACCCGCGAAAAAACAGAACAATTGATCACGGACATCCGTGAAAAAGTACCGAGTATTGCGTTGCGTACTACCTTAATTTCAGGCTACCCAGGTGAAACGGAAGCCGATTTCGAGGAAACGTATTCGTTTGTTGAACGCATGCGTTTTGACCGATTGGGGATCTTTAATTATTCGCACGAGGAAAATACCCACGCGTATTCGGTAGAAGATAACGTACCTGAGGAAGTGAAACAAGAGCGTTCGGATGAGATTATGGCGCTCCAACAAGGCATTTCGGAAGAATTGAATCAAGCGAAAATTGGAAAAACGTACAAAGTGATGGTTGACCGTAAGGAAAGCGGATTCTTTGTAGGCCGTACCGAACATGACTCCCCAGAAGTAGATAATGAGGTCTTAATTCCTGCGGAACAATATGCTCGTCAAGGAGATTTCGTTCAGGTGAAAATCAATAAGGCAGAGGAATTCGACTTATACGGCGATATCGTTTCTTAATAGCGCGGTATAGATGTGTCCACTTCCCGTGACCAAGCATCGATACCTCCAGCTAAATTCACCAAATTCGTAAATCCATGCGCCTGTAAGTGCTTCAACACATACATGGAACGCATGCCGTGATGACAAAGCACTACACCTTTAGCTTCTTTAGGAATTAGATCAATTTGTAAGGAATTCATTGGCATTTGAATCGAACCAGGTAGACTGGCTAAATCCCATTCAAACGGCTCACGTACATCCAGCACAAACTGAATCTCCCCAGATTGCAGTCGGCCAGCAGCTTCCAAAGCCGAAACTTCGATAGCCTCCACGGATTTAACAGGGAATATTCGATCCTCCGCATCCGCCGAACGCTCCATGCGAAATGTGTGCATCCGCATACTGCGTGAATCCCAGCGAAGTAAATTATTTTGGGCAGGAGAATCCATGCCAGTTAAATAGAAGATCGCTTCTTTGGCTTGCATTAAGCCGAGCATCCCTGGTAAAAATCCAAGCACACCCGCTTCGTTACAGCTCGGTATTTCGCCCGCACTTGGCTCATCGGGAAACAAACAGCGGTAGGTTGGCCCAGTCCCAAACGCATTACAAACAGCTAATTGCCCCTCCCAGGTATGAATAGCGGCATATACAAATGCCTTGCCGAACTTCACGCAACTATCATTAATCAAATAGCGGGTATCGAAATTATCCGTGCAGTCAATCACTAAATCAACATCCTGCACCAGACGATGATTAGCCAAAGAAAATTTAGCTTGAATGGCCTCCACGGAAACATGTGGATTGAGTGATTCGGCAAAAGCTTTGGCCAACAACGCCTTCGATTGCCCCACCTGATCGGTTCGGTAGATGATTTGTCGGCCTAAATTACTCAACTCCACCAGATCATGATCGATGATGGTCAGCTTACCCACTCCTGCCGCAGCTAAATAAGGAATCACGGCGACACCCAATCCTCCAGCGCCCACAATCAGCACGTGCGCATTTTTAAGACGCATTTGCTTTTCTGCATCCCATTCGGGAATGGCTAATTGTTTTTGGTAACGATTGATTTCTTCTGGTGACATGAGCAAATAAAAAAAGCCTCCTTGGTTTCAAGGAGGCTAATTTCGATAAAAATCTTGATATTATTTAGATCGACAAAGTACCCTTACGAGCAGAAGCGATTAACGTTTTCTCGAAACCGTTTTTGTTGATCGTACGAATTGCTTTCGCAGAAACTTTCATACGTACCCAAACACCTTCAGACTCTAAGAAAAACTTCTTTGTCTGCAAGTTTGGAAAAAACTTACGTTTTGTCTTATTGTTCGCGTGTGATACGTTGTTACCTACACGAGTTCTCTTTCCAGTTAATTGACAAACCTTTGCCATAATATGTTATTTTAAAAATTGAATGCGTTCTAAAAACTATTCCCCCTAAAAGGGATTGCAAAAGTAGGAAATAAATTGAAAAATCCCAAAGGTCAATACAAAATTTATAAAATGCATTTCAATGTGTATCTTTGGGCATGGCAAAGCGCAAGCAAGAAGAACCTGTTGTCAAGAAAATCATCTCCTCCGTCATCTGGCTGGGGACTTTGCCATTGTGTCTTTACACACTCCTCACCTACTTATTAAGTTACTCCCTCGTCATCGATCACTGGCTCGCCGGA
Source organism: Aquirufa avitistagni (assembly GCF_042715545.1). Lineage (NCBI taxonomy): Bacteria > Pseudomonadati > Bacteroidota > Cytophagia > Cytophagales > Flectobacillaceae > Aquirufa > Aquirufa avitistagni. The sequence goes on from NZ_JBBKXZ010000003.1 coordinate 90,550, forward strand.
TTTATCATGATGACCTTGCCTTACGCACAATTACTTTGTTTTATCTCGTTGGTTTACTGGATTTTCCGTCGGGCCAAACGCGCCTTACTTCCCCTACTCGTATTAGCACTGGGTTACAGTTTTATTCAACGTAGTTTCGCTTGGAATACCTCGGTTAAATCGCCCAAATCTGCCATTCGCGTCATGAGCTATAATGTCTACGGCATGTATTCCAATAGTTTTGAAGCGAATAAAGAGAAAGTAAAAAACTTGAAAAAGTTTATGTTGGACTACAGTGCCGACATCAAATGCTTTCAAGAATTTTATTCCCATGCGGATCGGAAGGCGTATCGGTCCATCAATATGATGAAGGAGAATTATCCGCATTATGCATTTATTCCGCTGAAGGAAGAGTTGTTTGATGCCAATGAAAAAATGGGATTATCCATCTTTTCAAAATTCCCAATCATTCATCAGGAAGGAAAGCAATTTGGAAATTCAGCCAATGGTTATTTATTGGCCGACATCGTCGCCAAAGGAGATACATTTCGGGTCATTAATCTTCAATTATGGTCGATGGGCATTCGCGTCGGTAAAGTGACTGGCAAGATTCGCGATCAGGATTATGAAGATGCCAAACGTGAGGGACGCGGAATCGTAGCCTCGTTACGCAAGGGATTTATCCAACACAAGGATGAGATGATGCAGATCAATCGCCTGATTCAGCAGAGCCTCTACCCCGTGATTTTAGTGGGCGATTTAAATGAAACACCTTACGGGTGGGCCTATGGCACCTTGCGGGAGCGCTTGAAAAATTCGTTTGAAGAATCAGGACGAGGCTTTGGATTTACCTTAAATCGCAGCCCATTTTTCGTTCGGATAGACAACCAATTCTGCTCAGCAGAATGGCAAGTCACCCAATTTAGAACATTGCGAAACATCCGGTATACGGACCATTTCCCAGTAATAGCTGATTACACGCTAAAATAATTTACGCAATCGGAATCGTATCAGTCTGAATTCGCGCTCTCGGCGAATCATCAGCTCAATCGCACTACCCTCCTTTTTTTTCAGCATGCGGTAAATATCACCTAATCGAAATTGATCAACACGCTTGTTATTGATCATCCAAATTTCATCTCCAGGTAGCATACCAGCAACATCCGCGGGGGAGTCTGGATGAATGGTTTCCACCACAAACTTTCGGAAATCAGGACCTATGGCCCGCAAACCAAGTCCCGACATCCCATATTCAAAATCCTTTTTCCATAGCCTACCTATCGGCTTGATGACCACATACTGATCCAAGTAATGAAAGGTCAATGTAAAGCGACGAAAAAATTCACCCCCCAAACTAGCCTGCCAGGGATCTGCCGATTTACGAGCTGTCGAATCTGGAAATGTAGCTGGAACCTGCGACCATGACCACGGCCCTATCTCCAGTGCAGGCACGCGTCCCAAGCGACCGATGATTGGTCCATTTAATCCCTTTCCTAAATTAAACCGTTGCTTCGATAGCTGAAATTGTGTGCTATCGGATGCGCTTGCCTCGACCAATAACACATGGCCAGCACCGGTATCCATCAACAGCCGATTGGGTAATTTCCCTTTTAATCCCGTCAATCCCGCCTGATGTAAATAAGGCTTATTGTCGGTGAGATCAATGGGCAAACGCAAACCTTTTCGCCGCTTGTATCGATACCGACTAGGTTGCGTTAATATCAAGCGCGAATGCGCGTAATCGATGGTCACGACGACATTAGCAAATAACTCATAGCCAATAATCCCATGAATCTTGGTCCCGATTGAACTTGACAAATTCAATAAATCATCGTTGACATAAATCAAATTTTGATGCAGCGCATACGCCGGTCCCACTTGAAGTTTGGTATCGATGACCACATGGGCTTTGAGGGATTTGTGAATGCCTAAGCCATTTAATTCGACGGTGCGAATGGATGTTAGGCCCAGTTTGGTCACGACAGTGGTATCTGTTAATAACGTGGCTCCCAAGCCCGAGTCAACGAGAAAACGAAGGGTGTCTGAATGGTTAATGCGCAACGGAATTACCACCAGATTGGCATGCAATTCGAATGGAATTTCCACCGACTTCCTTCCTGAATTCCAATGAAAGCCAATAAACGATTCGCCTGCTGAAGTGGGGGCTTGGCTAAATGCCCCCAGCGTCACACATAAAAAACACCAACATAGGAATGTTCTCATCTTGGGCAAATTGGTCCCTGAATAACGGAAAATTAGTTTATTTTTGTTTCATCCTTATGAAGAAAAAATCCTCAAATCAGCTTTGGAAAGTTCTCGGAACGAGCTTCAGCGTAGCCGTGACAATCGGGGGTACCATAGGAACAGGCATTTTACGCAAGCCAGGACCCATCGCAGAACAATTACATAATCCATGGCTCATTATCTTTTTATGGGTAGCTGTGGCCATCTATGCACTTTTGGGTGTGAGCTGCGTGTTGGAATTAAGCTTATCTATTCCCAAAGCAGGTGCTTGGTACGGCTATGCTGAACGGGCATTTGGTCGATACATTGGGTTTATCGTGGGACTAAGTTCATGGCTGGGAACGGTCAGTGCGTTGGGATTCGGCTCGTATACATTCAGTGAATATTTAGCCCTTTTGATTCCTGCTTTGGAGCCCTATTTGATTTACAGTGCCGTCGGAATTCTCGTCATTTTGTGGGGCTTTCACCAGTTAGGTGTTGTGATGGCCGGGAAGTCACAAGAATGGTTAAGTGGGATCAAAGCCGTTGCCCTCCTACTTTTCATAGGCATTTGTTTCTGGTATGGTGAAGGGGGTGTTTGGGCCGAAAATGCACCTATTCCAAGTCAGAGTACCCTCTGGTCGGGAATTTTAGCGGCTCTATTGTCCATTTTTTATGCCTTCGATGGCTGGCATACGGCCGCCTATTTTACCGAAGAAAATAAGGATCCTGTAAACACCATGCCCAAATCCATGTTCATCGGCGTGATTTCCGTAGCCAGCATCTATGTATTAATCAATGTGGGGATTTTATATTCTATGTCGCTGGCAGATCTAAGCCAAAGCAAATTAGCGGCTTCTGACGCTATTGGGCACTATTTTGGACCGGGAGCTGGTCGGTGGATTACCACTTTTCTAATGCTCAGCATCTTAGGGATTTTAAATACCCAGGTCATGTTTGCTCCGCGAGTAATTTACTCCATGAGCCGCGATGGCCTATTTTTTCCGCAAGCATCACGCGTAAATGCGGCGGGTAGCCCAACTTTCGCTACGCACTTAACGGTGGGAACGGCCTGTTTATTTTTGTTTAGTAGTAAAGCCATCAGTGACCGACTTTCAGATATCGCAACCTTCTTTTTTGTGGCCAGTTATTTAGCAGGATTTGCTTCGTTGATTCGCTTGCGCAAGACAGAACCTGAGCTTCACCGACCATACCGCGTGTGGGCCTATCCGATGTTGCCCTGGTTATTGGTATTTATTTCAACTGCTTTTCTAGTGGGTACTTTGGTGCAAAACTTGAGTAGTCTACCCTTCGTGGGACTATTCATGCTCGTCAGTTATGGAATCTATAGATTCGTTTTAACGCAACGCGTTTAACAACGTAATCACATCCGCCTTACTCGCAGCGACTGAACGATTCGCCAAATTTGATAGGATACTAAAGCGGTACATGTTGCCTTTGGCATTCTGGTAAAAACCAGAAAGATCATACGTATTTCCAAATGAACCCGACTTGGCCCAAGCCGTACCGTGTTGGAGTTTAACATTGCGCATCGTACCTGATCGACCTGATTGCGGCAATAACACTTTCAATTTTTCCATCGGCACCTCATTTTCCAATTCCCGAAGGATCTGAATCATGTCTGTTGGCCGCACTAAATTATAGCGCGACAAGCCCGAACCATCCACCCAGCGGAGGTCGGCAACCACCGAATTTTCCTTTTTCAATTGCTCAATGATTTTGGCAGTGGGCCCTGACCAACCGCGTTTCGCGGCGATCAAATACAACAATTGTTCCGCAATTTGATTGTCGCTCGTATACATCATGGGAACAAGCAGGCTGTCGACGAGTCCAGCATAATGGATTTTTGCGGCAGCAGGTATCGCGCGCGTTTGAGTCACGATTGATTTCTGCAAGGTATCCGCTAATAAACGAGCCGTCAATTCTACCGAGGTCATAAATGGGATGGCTTGTTTAGGATAGGCCGTGGTGTCGGGCAAATCTAGGTGATTGGAGTCACGCGCACGCAACACCTCTTTTTGCTTGGTGATGCGTATATCTTGGCTAAATCGTTTCGGAGAAATCTGCCAAACACCCTCCTTTTTTTGTACACTAATTTGGTTGTTGTAGAGCGGCAAAAGCGAAATTTCCGCTGAGTAATCATCATTATAATCATCCCAAGCCCAGCCGTCACCTAAGGCTTTTACCTGACTTGCATCATCTGCGTAAACGAGTACTTTGTTACTTGCCTGTAATTTTTTCAGTAAGGCATCGCCTTTTAAATGGGGATGCATCAAACTGGGATCTCCCGTACCCCAGAAAAACAAGGTATCGGCGGTTTCATGATATTTGAATGACGGGATGGAATCGGAAAGATTTCGTTTGGCGAGGAGCATGGTGGCCAACTTCATATTGGAAGCAGGCATAAAAAACTGGTCAGCCTGATACGTAAATACGATATTTCCCGTGGCAACTTCTTCAATGAGTACGCCACTGAATTGCTTGGGAAGCGAGGTTGAATGAAAGGCTTTTTTGACGCGAAGCGAGGTACATGAACTTAAGAAGGCCAACAAAACTACGAGGTAGGTTAATTTAGTCATGCGTCAAATTTGGTCTTTAAAGGTACCAAAATTTCTGTATTTTCGCGTTTTCGCTCTGTTTAGATGCTCATCGGATTTGTTGTTTTTTACCTTCTTTTGAACTTGGTCGTTGGCTGGTGGGCCAGCCGGAAAGTCCATACCGCAAGCGATTTTGTGCTTGCAGGTCGTTCATTGCCGTATGCATTAGCCACGATGGTCACGTTTGCAACCTGGTTTGGATCCGAAACATTGCTAGGTGCGCCACGCGAATTTGTCCATGGCGGAGTTCTATCCATTATTGAAGAGCCTTTTGGCGCAGCGCTTGGTTTACTGATTGTGGGCATGATTTATGCCAAAAAACTATATCCCCTCCCCGTCCTCACCTTCAGTGATTATTTCCGCATTCGGTTCGGAGGATTATCCGAAAAGCTATCTGCCCTCGTGATGATTCCTTCGTATTTTGGTTGGATCTCTGCGCAATTGGTGGCCCTAGGATTAACCATGCATTTATTACTCCCAATTTCCACGGAATGGGGCATTGTAATCGGTGCTGTTTTAGTGATGACCTATACGCTGATGGGTGGAATGTGGTCGATTTCAATCACCGACTTCCTGCATAATCTAATCTTGATTGCCGGGCTTTTGTTTTTAGCTTATTTAATGTGGGACAAGATTCCAGATTGGCAGGTGTTTTTAGCGGAACAACCCAACGGTTTTTTCCGCTTCACTCCAAAAGAAAATACGACAACTTCTTGGTTGACCTATCTGGCGGCATGGATTACGATCGGGTTTGGGAGCATTCCGCAACAGGATATTTTCCAACGGGTGATGTCGGCCGCCTCCGGAAAAATCGCTGCCAAAGCCAGTATCACCGCGGGCATCATGTACATTTCCATTGCCTTGTTACCCTTGATGATTGCCTTGGTGGGTGTGCGTTTATATCCGGAATTGTGGCAGGATGATATGCTTTTGATTCCACATTTGGTAATGAAGTTCACACCTTATGCGATGCAGATTCTATTTTTAGGGGCTTTATTATCTGCCTTATTAAGCACGACAAGTGGGGCAATTTTAGCACCCGCGAGTGTTTTGGGTGAGAATCTTTGGAAGCCGATGTTGAAAAACCCATCGGACAAATCTGTTTTATTGGTCATTCGAATATCGGTCGTCTTGGTGACAGGGGCGTGTATCGTGATGGCGATCAGCCGACAAAACATTTTCGAGCTGGTGGGTGAGGCGTCGGCCTTTAGTTTAGTTTCACTGTTTATTCCGTTGAATGCGGGACTTTGGTGGAAACGTGCGAGTGCGATGGGCAGTCACTTAAGTATGTTGGGTGGTTTATTTGTCTGGGCCTACTTCCATTTTATTGCACCCACAGAAATTCCGTCGATTTGGTATGGTTTATTGGCCAGTGGATTGGGATTGTTGGTGGGAACTTACGTTTGGCCTAATCGATCCAAGGCTGATCAATCGTCCCCACATATCTCCCCTGCGACTGAGTAAAGATTAAATCTTGCAATTCCACCCCTACGTTTGGATACATGTGGACGTCGCTTAGTTGGGAAACAGGCAACCAAAGCACCTCCATAGCCGTCGTTTCATCCGGCTGAAGCACTGGAATTCCGCCAAGAATCTCACCAGAAAACAAAATATGAAGTGATGTGGGACGTTTGTCTGTTGCTTGAATTTCACCCATGAGCATTAATGGGCCCACTTCCACATCGATACCCAGCTCTTCCAAACATTCGCGGGCAACGGTTTCCGGGAATGATTCCCCAGGATCTGTATTTCCACCGGGCAGATTATAAATGAATTGCGTACCGTACTGGTACTTCATGACTAAAACGTGATTGTTTTCGAGGATTACTAAGGCAGGTCTACAACGCATGTGCTACTTAAATACTTGTCGAAATATACATTAATTTTTTTATTGTCTACCTTTGTCTGTCCTAAAACACAATGGTATGTTGGTACACGATATTTGTTCATCCATGGAAGCATGGGCGCCGCTCGCTTGGCAAGAGTCCTATGATAATTCAGGGTTGTTGACGGGTAACCGTTCGCAAAAAGTCACGGGCGTATTAGTCAGTTTTGATTGCACGGAGGCGGTAGTTGAGGAGGCGATTGCCCAAGGTTGTAATATGATTGTGGCACATCACCCCATTTTATTCAAGGGAATTAAGCAATTGACGGGGCGAGATTATGTGGAGCGGACGCTCATTTTAGCCATCAAAAATGACATTGCGATTTATGCATCGCATACAAATTTAGATCATGCGCCTAAGGGAGTCAGCTATCAGTTGGCCCAAAAACTGGGACTTCAAGCCGGTAAGGTCTTGCGTCCGATGCGTGATGCATTGCGCCAACTCACCTATTTTGTGCCTGAGACGGATGCGGAGCAAGTTCGACTAGCGCTGCATGCGGCGGGAGCTGGGAATATAGGGGAATATTCAGCGTGCAGTTTTTCAGGTGCGGGAACCGGTCGGTTTACGCCATCGGATGCCGCGAATCCCACTATCGGCCAGGCTGGCAAATCAGAAGAGGTCGCAGAGTTAAAAGTGGATATGTTATTCCCAAAACACCTCGAATCAACTGTTTTAGGTGCACTTTTCACGTCACACCCCTATGAGGAGGTTGCCTATTTTGTCACATCCTTGGGAAATTCGTGGCAAGATGTGGGCGCTGGCTTTGTGGGTGAATTACCTCAGGCCATGTCATCGAGCGAATTTACATCGTACATAAAAGAAAAGCTTGGCTTGACCTATTTTAGACATACGCCATGGATAGGCAAATCGATCAAACGAATTGCCTTGTGCGGAGGAGCGGGAAGCTTTTTATTGGCAGATGCCATTCGCACGCAGGCCGATGTTTACATAAGTGGTGATTTTAAATACCATGAGTTCTTTGATGCGGAAAATCACTTGACGATTTGTGATATTGGGCATTATGAATCCGAAGTCATGATAAAGGATACAATCCATGAATATTTATCAAATAATTTTAGTACTTTTGCCGTTCTGAAAAGTATGACCCACACCAATCCTGTGAGTCTTGCTTAGAGATTAGAGCGAATTAATATTTTCAAACGCAACAATAATAATGGCTACAGTTACCGAAACTACAATTGCCCAAAAGTTAGAAGCATTATTAAAGCTTCAAACCATTGATTCAGCCTTAGACAATATCAAGAAAGTACGAGGTGATTTACCTGAAGAGGTTCGTGATTTAGAGGATGAGATCGCAGGTTTAGAAACACGTTTAACAAAATTCCAATCTGAAATCGCATCATTTGAGGAGCAAATCGCAAATTACAAGGTTTCTAAAAAGGATTCTGAGAAGCTAATTGTCAAATACAAGGAGCAACAAATGAATGTACGTAACAACCGTGAGTTCGAAGCAATTTCGAAGGAGGTTGAGTTACAAGGTTTGGAAATGGAGATTGCAGATAAGCGCATTAAAGAGATTGATTTCAAAATTTTGAACAAAAATGATGAAGTTGCTGGCGTAGAATCTAACTTATTTGAGCGCAAAAAAGACCTTGAGATTAAGCAAAAAGAACTTGAGGTGATCATTGGTGAGAGCGAGGAAGACGAGCAAAAAGGCTTGAAAGATCGCGAAAAAGCGGTTAAGACCGTTGACGCTCGCCTATTGAAGTCTTATGAGAAATTACGTGGAAATGCGATTAATGGCCTAGCGGTTGTTTTAGTGAAGCGTGGTGCATGTGGTGGATGTTTTAGTTCAGTACCTCCACAACGTCAAACAGACATCAAAGACAAGAAAAAACTAATCGTTTGCGAACATTGCGGACGTATTTTAGCCGGTGTTGAGGATCCAATTCCTGCACCAGAAAAAGAGAAAAAACCTCGGGGTAAAGCTGCAACCGCAGCAGCAGCGGCAGCAGCAGCAGCGGCTACCGCAGAATAATTCCTCCAAAGGGACACAAAAAAAACCTGATGATTAATTTCATCAGGTTTTTTTATGGTTTAACTAAGCGTTTCTTACTTCAACATCTCTAGCAAGGCGCTCAACTTATCTTTCATCTCTTTGCGATCTACGATAAAATCCAAAAATCCGTGATCCAAAACAAAGTCGGCACTTTGAAAACCCTTCGGTAAATCCTTTCCAATCGTCTCTTTAATAACACGTGGTCCAGCAAAACCAATTAACGCGCCAGGCTCTGCGATATTAAAATCACCCAGCATCGCAAATGAAGCAGTAACTCCACCGGTAGTGGGGTCAGTCAACAAGGAAATATAAGGGATTTTAGCTTCCGCTAATAAGGCTAAGCGAGCAGACGTCTTCGCCATTTGCATTAAGGAGAACCCCGCTTCCATCATACGCGCCCCACCTGAACGTGAAATCATCAAGAATGGGGTTTTTGTTTTGAGGGAATGGTCAATCGCACGTGAAATTTTCTCTCCTACTACTGAACCCATCGAGCCACCAATAAAACTAAAATCCATGGCTGCAATCGTAATAGGTAAGCCATTCATCTCACCATAGGCTGCACGAACGGCATCTTTTAAGCCTGTCTTATCTTCCGTCGCTTTGACACGATCCGTATATTTCTTCGTATCTGTGAAATTCAATGGATCTCCAGAGCTCATCATGGGATCGATTTCCGTATACCTAGATTGATCAAATAATAACTCAAAATACTCTTGTGAGCCTATTTTTTCATGGTAATTACAGCTTGAACAGGTAAACGCGAATAAGCGGTGCTCACGTGTGTGAAGGGCTTTTTTGCACGATGGACATTGATACCAAAGACCATCTGGAGAATCACGTTTAAACTCTGTTGGGGTTTGAATCCCTTTATCCTTTCGCGTAAACCAAGACATAGACAATTTATTTAATGATACCGATTACTCGGATGAACTGCAAAGATAATTAAAAAGCTTCGCAAGGAAAAAACCACCTGGCTATTTCACCAAAATCACGCGCCGATTAATCACCCGTTTTTCCGTTCTAAGCTCTATGAAATACGAACCTGCTGCTTGTTCACTTAGGTCCAACAAATAATCTAGTTGGCTTTGAACAGGAATAGATTCCGGACGTAGCATCACTTTCCCCTGCATATCCAATACACGTAACATAACACTGCGTTCATCAGGCGCCAAGCTAGCTTGCACACGCAGACGACCATTGGTTGGGTTTGGACTCAGCGTAACACCAGCCCCTAACGCACTCGGCTCATTACTCAAAATAACAATGGTAATCGCATTCGATAAACCAGTCGCACACACAGCAGTCACCTGCGCTTTTACGGTGTAAACTCCCGGCTCGGTGGTGGTCAAAGTAGATGAATTTATGCCTGGAATCACATTTCCATTTCGGAACCAAATGAAGGTTACCCCAGGATACTCTGAAGTAACGGCAAGTACTTGCTCCGACTGCTTAAATAAAAATGGCACATTGAATGCGCATTTTTGGACTTCAGAACAGCCATTCGCATCTACTTTGTCACCTGGAGCTGTACCTAAACATTTATCAATCGAATCATCAACTCCATCTTTATCTAAATCTACGGGGATAATGGGTTCTTGAATCTTCAGATTATCAACAGACCAGCCCCAGCCATGTGCGCCTACATCCGCGTGTAAACGGAAACGTATCAGCACTTGATCTCCAGATTTAAACTTACCAGAGGAAAGTAAATTGATTTCACGACTTCTGATCAGTGCAGCTGTGGGTGTTGCGGTTGAATTCCCCTCATTATCTACTGCACTATTCCAGGCATTTAACCAGATGGAACTCGCATTTGAATCCCAACCATTCGTGAAATTAAACCAGGTTAATCCACCATCATTGGACCCTTGAACGATGACATAATCAAAGAAACTCCGGTTAATAGTTCCATTTGAATTCAAAAACGGTTCACCCGTATCTCCAGGCTCCACCAAGACAATCTCGTCAAAAGTCATGATGGATTTATTCGCATTTAACTTGATCGGCTTAAGCAAAACAGCATCTGAATTCGTAAACCGATCGGTTCCATTGCCTCCATCATACGATTCCTCTGAACCATCAGCATACGGATGCGCCGTTTGCAATGCGGATGTTGAAAATCCAGCAGCCCTTCCGATACTCATACCCTTCAAATAGAAATCCGTTGAATTCGAATCAAACGATTGTATGTAGGTAGTTTCCGTGGACAAAATACCCAGCACCTTAATCTCAAAAAATCCTGAACTCGGGCTTGTCACGGTATTGGCTATTTTGGCAGCATCTTGCACAATCACCCGATAGGTAATGACGTCTCCCGCTTTAATTTCGCCCGCGGTAAAATTGAATGCATTTGAAAAACTCGTAGTCGTACCTGCTACCAATTGAAAATCTTTACGCTTTAGCGGCCCTTTATTAATCGCATATTCCATATAAACCGCGCTCAAGCCGATATTGTCGGATGCCAAAAGCGTTGTCAACGGAACCGTAGTCTGTGAAGAAAAAATGTAGTTCAGTCGGTTTGCATACGCCACTTTAGGCTTAACCGTATCTGCACCAATCGCAAATTGGTAAAAACTACCAAAATTCGTATTCGCTATCACAGGTGCTTCCGCGGGCGTAGTCACTTTTTTACCAGATGACTCATTGGCCATCCAATAATACCTAACTGTCCGATTCCCTGCCGCTGGAGGTAATTTATAAGTATACACATTGCCTGCTCGGGTTAGAGGCATGGACGTGGCCGATAAAATACTTTTATCGATGGACAACATTAATTTGACTGAATTTTCGGCCAATAGGGTATCCGAATACACCGTGGCAGAAATGGAAATATCGGAAGTCGTATTTTCTGTATCGGGTAAATTTGCAGCAATGATATTGGTCGAATACCAACCAAAATCAGCGAAGGCGGATGTTACGATTGGACCAATCTCGGGAGTAATTTCACCTCGGGCAATCTGAGGTGTCATTAAGGAATTTGGATCTCCTACTTTATAGGTCGCTTGGTCTACGTGGTATACACTGGATCCAACTGAATAGGTACGCGGCGAATACAAAATAGCATTGGCACGCGAATTATTCTGCAGAATCTTAGGTGACACTAACTGAAGATTAGGCGACGTTATCGCCGACTTTAAAGCAATGGATGGATTAGGGATTTTGAGCGTATCTGTCACTGAAATACCTTCCGAATTTTGAATAAACTGATCAAAAATACCCGGAAGTCCATATTCTCCTTGGTTCTGATCATCACTTAAACCTAACTCTCCAATAAATCCGAGGCCATGTCCAAATTCATGCAAAACAACCGAGAAAAGATCAATTTGGCTGACCGTAGGCGCACCATCCGTTCCAATATACCAATCTGAAAAATCGGAATTAAAGGTTGCCACCACATCGGGATCTGTACCATTCAAATTGCGGTGAGACATCTTTTCGGCCAACGCGATGGGGTACCAGGTATTCAAGCGTTGAGCACCTGCAAAATTACGTACTGCGGTAGATGCGCCTGCGCTGCCTAAAACACCTTGGGCTAATGAGCGCCAACGAACAAAAATCTGAATCGGGACATCTGAAGTAAGTGTATTGGCCCATACCGCTGCAGCTTTCTCGAACACCGCTTTTACGTTGGCCGGCGGTGGCGTATCATACGAAACAAGTACATGAGTTGAACTTTGGGTCCCTTTGGTGGCAAAAGTAGCCATGGCTGCCCGATTTTTAGCCTCTTCTAAGATTCGCTGCGAATAACCTGCTGGCAATTCCCGGTGAATCCCCGACTTCTCAGGCGTATACTCTTCGACTTGTTGGCCCGGCTTAAACTCCATTGGGAAGCTTTTTTGCCCCAAGACAGATCCTGCCACACAGCAAAAAACAAGCACGAAAAAGTAAAATCTATTCATGGTATAAAATTAAGAACGTATTAATGAAAATTAATTAATGTCTCAAACAACTGCATAAAGTCGGGCCGAACCAAATCCGTATGCGCTAATTCCGTTGGGGTATGCGAAGTACTCATTCCGACCACACGCATCCCGGCAGCTTGACCCGCGGCAATACCTTGTAAAGAATCTTCGATAACCCAACAATCCACTGGGTCCACGCTTAATAAACTAGCAGCCTTCAGATAAATTTCAGGATCTGGCTTCCCTTTAAGAACCTCTGCACCGCCGATAATCGCATCGAATTGATCTCGAATACCTAAACCGTCCACGATGAAATCAATATTCCCAGGGCCAGCTGAAGTAGCTAACGCAGTTTTAATGCCTTGGTCTCGCAGATCTTTGAGGAATGTCAATAGACCTGGAGCTGGTTTGAGATGATCCCGATAAAATGCCCGGTAAATAAGCTCTTTTTCTTCCTCGAGTACCTCCACTTCAGCACGCGACAATTCCCGCTTATAAAACCATTCAAAGGTATCTTTGGAATTCATCCCGTTTAACTCTTGGTAAAAAATCTCTCGGGTCAGGGGAATTTGTTTGCGTTCACAAAAAAGCAACCAAGCGTCTACGTGATAGGGTAAGTTATCCACCACCACACCATCCATATCAAAAAGTACCGCTTGAAAATTCATGAGTTATACCGCTAAAGTCAATCCATCATAGGCCAAATGCACATGTGCCGGCAATTCTTTTTCCACCGCTGCATGCAAACCCATCATGTGACTGATATGGGTTATATAAGCCTTTTCTGGCTTGATTTTATCAATCACCTCGAGTGCTTCGTCGAGGGTAAAATGCGAAATATGCGTAGTTTTTCGAAGGGCATTAATCACCAGGACTTTAGATCCTTTGACTTTTTCTAGCTCTTCATCGGAGATAAAATTAGCATCCGTGATGTATGTAAAATCGCCAAAACGAAAGCCTAGCACATCTAAGTAATAATGCTTAACTAAAATGGGCGTGATGGTGACACCCGCAATCGTAAATGGCTGATTTTCAATTTCATGCACCTCGATTTCAGGCACACCTGGGTATTTATCTTCGGCAAAAGCATAGGCAAATTCACGCTTCAATTGCTCAATAACGGGTGCTTGTGCATACAAAGGAATACTCGACTTTTGGGCATAATTAAATCCCCGAATATCATCCATCCCGGCGGTATGATCCTTATGTTCGTGGGTATATAAAACGGCATCCACACGCTGAATACCCGCCCGTAATATTTGTTGGCGAAAATCAGGCCCCGTATCAATGATAAAACTTTTGCCTTCGGTTTCAATATGCATGGAAACACGGAGGCGCTGATCGCAAGGATCTGTGGAACGACAAACTTCACACGTACAGGCAATCATCGGAATCCCTTGAGAGGTCCCGGTACCCAGAAACCTAGCCTGGATCTGGGTCATCGAATTATTCCGTTAGTGACTTAACAGTCGAAACGAGCGCATCAAAATTAAGTGGCTTGGCCAAGAAATCATCGAAACCCACGGCTTTGAAATCTTCCATGGAATAATTGCGCGCATTTCCCGTAATGGCGATCATCGGGATTTTGGATTTTTTGGTATCAGCTAGCGCACGTACAGCTTTAGCGCAATCCATTCCATCCATAACGGGCATATTGATATCTAATAAAAGCACGTCAAAATCAGCTTTGGCTAATTCGTCTAACACTTGCTGACCATTTTTAACGGCGTGAATCTCAAAATTTTGAAATTCTAAAATTTTACGCGCTAAATTTTGAATGACAGAACTATCTTCGGCGATCAATACTTTTTTCATAGGAGTACGTTATACATGATAGAGGCAAACCTCACAATTGGGTAAAAATAGGGAAACAAAAGAAATTAAGCAATAAAAAAAGCGACCCTTTTGGAGTCGCTTTTAAAAAGAATTTGAATCACTTATTTCACATAGATGGAAACAGATGATTTATCCCAATCAAAGGTAATTTGTCCTTCTGGAGAAACACCGATGTTGAACTGCTCCGTCATCGCATGCTCGCTAACTTTTCCAGTTACACGCAATACATCTTTTTCAGCTTTGTACGTGTAAGCTCCCCATTGCTTTGGATCGCTATTAAAAATAATCGTCCATTCAGTAGCGCCAGGGATTGAAAACACAGAGTAAACACCTTTTGCTAATGGCTTACCTTGAATCGTCACATCATTCGAAAATTCGATTGTTGTTGCCTCATTTGCACCTGTTCTCCAAACTTCCCCAAAAGGAACGATGGCTTTTTGCTCTTTTGTACCAAATACCAAACGTCCTTTGACAGAAGGCTTTGCATACTTAACCATTACTTCGGTCTTACCCACCTTTTGAATAACAACAGCTGGTGGAGATGCTGGCGCTTTTTGCGCGAATGCACCAAAACTCAACACACTCATTAAAATAACCAAGTACTTTTTCATAATACGTTTTCGTTTAAATTTTTACAAATTAAGCCAATAATTCAATTTCAACACTACGGTTCGATCACGAATTTGAAAATTATTTGGACTGTAATTATCCGAATAAACAACAAATAAATCCGAAGCTGGCTTATAACGCCATTGCAAGCGCATGTATAGATTCATGAAATTGTTTTGTTGGTTCAACTGAAAGAAGGTCGCAAAAAATAATTTATTCGTAAACGTAATGTCTACTTTCGGACGAATGATCCAAAACTGCGAAGAGATCTTATTGGCGGCCACTTTATCCGTAGCAGGAATGTACACGTTTTGAATGTCGTTATAATCTACTGCCATGGATATAGCACCGAATGGCTGGAATCGATAACCGATATCTGCGGTGATTCCGGTACGCCAACCGTCACCGAAATATCCACCGAAACGGGAGGTGATTGCATACGTGAACAACTTGATAGGTGATGAACTATAGCGCATGTTTAACGCGTACCAATCATGCTCGGTACCTTTCAACACCTTCGCTTTTCGCATCCGGGTCGCATCGAAATCATCTTGCAACTTGACA
Organism: Aquirufa avitistagni; assembly: GCF_042715545.1. Lineage (NCBI taxonomy): Bacteria > Pseudomonadati > Bacteroidota > Cytophagia > Cytophagales > Flectobacillaceae > Aquirufa > Aquirufa avitistagni. The sequence continues at coordinate 106,190 of NZ_JBBKXZ010000003.1, forward strand.
AAATCATACGACAAATAAACCCCAAAGGTAGAACGATCCTTCATCGTTCCCTCGTAAGACACATAACTCGTGTTGTCCGTATACTGACCCTGATTATTCCACAAGTTCAGCGTCATGAGTTTTAATGAGGAATAAAATAAGTTGATGGACTTATTCTTCGGATAAAAGATTTTAGCTCCATCTGTCTGTACCTGAAAATAATTTACGCGGGGAACATATCCCGTTTCCGGATTATAATTCTCGCCGACCCACTGTTCTTTGATGGAAAAAACCCAATTGTTGTCTCCATAGATCAAAGATGCTGCTTGCGAAAAATCCCTAGGTTTGTCTAAAGGGCTTAATGTTTTGGCATAAAATAATGATCCAGTCCAAAAATTATTGGCTGACGCGAGGTTATATTCAAAGCCAACGTCCCGGTTATAGGATTGAAAACCATACTTTTTTTGCAATTCAGGTGTGCTAAACGACTGTTTATTTACCATGTACATGCCAAAATTTGATCGCGCAAATAACTTACGCTGCAAAGCGACCATCGAGTAATTTTGCGTTGGGATACCTTTCGCATCGATTCGCTCGGATTGGACATTCAATGCGCCGATGCGCCAATCTTGATTAAGCTTACCACTCAAACGGGCTCCATACGTAATGGGCGTTTGCTCATAATTTCCATTCTGAGGATTGATGGTTAAACCAATTCTTCTGGAGAAAAATGGCCGAATATTTTCCGTCCCAAAGCCATCAAATAAGTCCGAATTCTCGATAAAAAACTGCCTTCTTTCGGGATAAAATAATTCAAAGCGATCCAAGTTTGTTTGTTGGCGATCCACATCCACCTGCGAAAAATCTGGATTTATCGTCATGTCTAAATTCAATCCAGAATTGATCGCCACCTTGATATCCCCTCCAAATTGCTGCCGGAATGCCGTAGGCTTATCGGAACGGTAATTAGCTGAGACACCGGAAAGGGTATAAGGAATAACGGAGATATTCTTTTTGGGTGCTGGAGGCGGCGTATCCCAAACAAGTACCCCAGCATAGGCGAGCGATGCCGTGGGAAATTGACGTGGTACGGGCGCCCAAGCTGATTTTTCTTTGGCCTTTAAATCATAGCGGGAGAAGTTGATGCCCCAGCGCTTGATATTATCCTTATACCGAATCGACTTAAATGGAATGGCTGCCTCGAAAATCCATGAATCCTTTTTGTACGTGGTAGCGGATTCCCATTTGTTGTCCCAATTTAAATTGACACGAAAACCCTCTGACATTTGGCCGTCCCATTGCGCTCCTGCGGCATTCGCACCAAAAGCAAAACCGGTCGTTTTATCTTCAAACGTATCGATAAAGACTAAAAAATTATCATTCACGCCAAAGCCGAAATCCCGTTTCATCGATTCCACTACGTAAGCTCCTGGCTCTTTCAAAAAACATTCTGCTGAGATGTAGATGTATTTGTCGTCATACGCAATTTTGACATCTGTACGAACCTGCGCACACAAGGAGTCATAGGGATTACACATCACAAAATCGCTAACTGCTGCTGATTCCAACCACGCATTTTCATCCAAAATCCCGTCGACCCGAATAGGCCCCGTGCTTTTTTTAATATTTACTTGGAAACGTTCGTTGATTTTTTGCGCATTGGCAACATGAATAAAGCCAATTAACCAGCAGGTGAGAAGTAGCAGTCGATTCATACGTTTCAAATAGGTCTAACAGAAAATCAAAGATAAGTTATTTTCGTGAGGGACTTGTGGGTCTTATGGGGCTTGATTATTTTTGCACCATATTTAACCGAGACTACCCATGGGAAGAGCCTTCGAATTCCGAAAAGCGAGAAAGTTTAAACGTTGGGGCCAAATGGCCAAAACCTTCACTAAAATTGGCAAGGACATTGTTATTGCCGTGAAAGCGGGTGGTGGTGATCCCACTTCCAATTCGCGTTTACGTGCCATCATACAAAATGCGAAGGCAGTTAACATGCCTAAGGAGAATGTTGAAAGAGCCATCAAGCGGGCAACGTCCAAGGACCAGGAGGATTACAAAGAGATTGTATACGAAGGATATGCCCAGCATGGCATTGCGATATTAGTGGAAACTACCACAGATAACATTAACCGCACGGTGGCCAATATACGTTCTTCATTTACCAAATGTGGCGGATCCTTAGGAACTACGGGGATGTTGGACTTCATCTTCACCCGTAAATCAGTGTTTAAAATTGCTCCCAAACCGGAGATCGATTTGGAAGAATTGGAATTTGAGTTGATTGACTTAGGTGGCGACGAGGTTTTTTTAGATGAGGAGACGAATCAAATCAACATTTATGGGGAATTCACGGCTTTTGGTGGGATACAGAAATTTTTGGAGGAGCGTGGCTATGAATTAATGGGTGCGGATTTCGAACGTATTCCTGATGAAACGAAAGAATTATCTGACGCACAGGTTGCTGATGTTGAAAAACTCATCGAGCGACTCGAGGAGGATGACGATGTGCAGAACGTCTACCATAATATGGGATAAAGCAAAAGGCCAGGAAACTGGCCTTTTTTGTTGTATTCCATTTTTGAATAGGAAAAAGCTCTTTTCCCCCTTAGCTTTGGCAAACCTCAAAGGATTGCCAAAGCTTAAAACCATGAATCCGAGTCCTACGATTTTAAGCGGTATAAATACGGTGCTTTGTGTGCCCCTCCGGTGAATTTCTTTTCGATCCGCTCGAGAATATCTAAACTTAACATCTTCCGCTGAAAATTTGTCCGCACTAATTTCTTTCCTAAAATCGTCTCATACACCATTTGTATGTCAGACATGGTAAAGGTTTCCCCGAGTAAATTAAATGCGACTAATTTCTCATCTAATGATAGCCTTAATGCCTCCAAAGCCTTATTCACAATTTTATTATGATCTAAAAAGAGATGAGGCATGGCTACGATATCAACCCATTCCGCTGCATCAGAGAATTCTCCGGGATTAACCATCACTTTGGAATAGTCAACTAATGCATAATATCCGATGGTAATGTAACGTTTGGCCATCCAGGATAAATCATTATCCAGGGACCCCATCGCCGCATTAACACCACGATGCTCCTCCGCCGCCCGGTCATTGCGCGCTAAATCGCCAAAGGTATAAAATTGCTCCAGATATATATCCGACAATCCCGTACGCTCTAGCAATACACGAGCCGCCGCTTGATCGACATCCTCGTCAACACCCACAAAGCCTCCAGCCAGAGACCAGACACGTGTATTTTGAAATTTCAACAACAAGACCTTGAGTTGATCTTCATGAAAACCGAAAATCACACAGTCAACGGAAATTCCAGGTAACCAAAGTTCTGTTTGCTTAAATCTACTTAACATATTTTAGAACAAATGCGCGAATTTGATTCGCAAAAATCACATAGCCCTTCTCATTCAAATGAAGCTTGTCGGCCACAAAAATATCTTGCATCAACGACCCATCGGGCAAGAAAAATGGGGAATGCATATCAATAAAATATCCACCTTTTGACTGAATCAAACTATTCAGCTCGCGTTGTTTGGCCAATAAAGCGGTCCGAGCTAAACTTGGCCTTGCAGCCACAAAAACTAATTTTGCTCCGGGAACCTGCTTCGCTAAACGCGCTTTAAATTCATCATATTCAGCCGCAATGACTTCCGGTGTTTTCCCCTTCGCTAAATCATTGTCGCCCTCATACATGATCACCCACTTCGGCTGATATTTCACCACCATCCGATCAAAATAATACAAAGCATCCGCTAAGGTTGACCCGCCAAATCCCCGGTTAAAGGCTGGCGGCAGGCCCTGCATATCGGTAGCAAAAGTCTTCCAAAGACGAAAACTAGAAGAACCAATAAAAAGGATTTGTCCCTTGGCAGGCATGGCCAACGAATCTTGTTTCTCGTAAGCAACAATTTCCTTTTCAAACGGATATTGAGCTACTAATGAGGTACTTACAAAAAGTAATAAGGCAAAGAGTATCTTATTCATTTGGATATGTTAAACCGATTTGTGAACGAATTTCATCTAATAAACCCATCAATTCCTGACTAAATTGATGCGACATCCAGGCATTTTCCGTGCGACCTGCATGCAAATCTTCCTGCACTGCATCCGCCTCATAACTGTAGCCCCAACCTAAACGCTCCGTCTCCATCACAGTCTCCTCTCCCCCATAAATCGTCAAAGTCATCCCCTTCGTTTCATGAAAACGCGGATGCATATAAATTTTACCAAGCGTTCCATATACCGTGCAGGTCGTATCCGTTTGTGCTGCAAACGTCGAAAACAAACTTGCCGTAGCACCAGAGGCATATTTCGTCGCAATCGAGCAATTCATATCCACCCCAGATGGCGCCATGACGCCCGTCGCCTTCATTTCAAGCGGTTGGCCTAATAACAGTTTCGAAATAAATAAGGGGTAAATACCGATGTCCAACAACGATCCTCCAGTCAGATGTGGATTAAACCAACGAGCCTCCTCATCATATTCAGCCTTAAAGCCAAAATCAGCGACCACATGTTTGATATCACCAATAAGTCCTGAAGCAATGATTTCTTGTAATTTGGCAATAGACGGATGAAAACGCGTCCATAATGCCTCCATTAAAAACAACTTCTTTTCGCGCGCCTTCGCAATCATCGCAGCGACCTGCTTGCTATTGATAGCAAATGCCTTTTCGCATAATACAGGAATTCCCGCTTCCAAACACAGTATCGTATGTTCATAATGCAAGCCATGCGGTGAAGCAATATATACCACATCAATTTCTCCACTGGAAAGCATGTCTTCATATGAGCCAAATGCCTTCACGGAAGGGTCATAATGGGAAGCAAATTCCTGAGCCCGTTTGATATCTCGAGAGGAAACAGCGGCTAAATGGCCATTTTTGGCATGCGTAAGATCGTCGGCAAATTTACGCGCAATGCCTCCGCATGCGAGTATACCCCAACGAATGGGTTGATCTGTTTTCATAGTAGGTTTAACTTATAACGAACCCAATGTAGCTATTAAAGCCTCCACCTGGTCCAAATTTACTGCAGGAAAATTCGCAATACGTATTTGGGTCTCCTTCATTTTTCCATATCCCGCTCCCAAAATAAAATCACTTTTTGCCTGTACTTGTTTAATAACATCGCCAGCCATCTGCTTGCAGTTTAACACCACAACAGTCGCCGAACGATGTGACTCATTTGTTACAAATATGTCAAATTGGTCCGACTTCTTGGCAAAATCATATAATGCCTTTGCTTTGCGATCCGTTTCCTTCCGCATCACATCTACCCCAATACGATTGAAATCTTCGGCCACTTTCCCCAACACATAAATCCCCATCACATTAGGCGTTTCAGGTGTTTCAAAATTCTTGTAATTCTCCCAAAGACTCGGTAACGAATGATAGGTTCCCACCGTATCTCCGTGAAGTTTCATGCGCTCCGCCTTCGCTAGCATCTTTTCATTCGCAATCCAAACACCTAAACCTGCCGGCATTCCAAACGCTTTTTGCACCGAAAACATCGCCGAATCAACTAAATTGAAATCTAAATTCGGATAAGGAGCGGATGAAACCATGTCCACCATCACCAACTTATCTTTGTTTGCCTTCTTAATCTTATGAATCTCAGCTGCGCGCATCTGAACACCGGAACTGGTTTCATTGGCCGTGCAACAAATCAACTCCGCATATTCTGGCACCGTCACTTCTGCCGCATCAAAACCCTCACCAAAAGGCTTATGCATCGCATGCGCATATTTGTGAAGCTCTTGTGAGAAATCAAAAAACTTCTTAGAAAACGAGCCGTTCACTAAGTGAAAACTTTCATGCTCCACAGAATTCATAATCGCTCGCTCCCAAATTTCCGTAGCCGATCCTGTAAACAACACCGCAGTTTCTTTCGGCAAGGCAAATAATTGGCGCAACTGCTCATCGGCATGTTGGTAAATCTTACGAAATGCCGCCGAACGATGTGAAATCGATCCAATATTTTGACGAAATGCCGCTGCATAATGTGCCTCAACGGTAGGGAATAAGGCTGCAGGACCGGGTGTAAAAAACGTGCTCATATTAATATAACATTCTGAATTTGATCGTATTATCAATCAATTTCAACTCATTGACAATTTCCTCCGCATATTCTTTCGCGACATCCGTAATCACATAACCTGTCTGCTCCGTCGTTTTCAAATATTGACCGATGATATTCACATGGTATTTGGCAAATACATTATTAATTTGTGCCAAAATACCCGGCACATTGTGGTGTATATGCAACAAACGGTGTGCATTTTCCAAAGGTGGTAACTGCAGTTCTGGGAAATTCACCGAACCGTATGTACTACCATTGTTCATGAATTGCAACAACTTCGAAGGCACAAACTCCCCGATATTCGCCTGCGCTTCTTCTGTACTTCCACCAATGTGTGGCATCAAAATGACATTAGGCAAGCCTCGTAATTCATTGACAAATTCCTCATCGTTCGTTTTCGGTTCATACGGAAATACGTCGATTGCCGCACCCCAAATCTTACCTGATTTAATCGCCTCCACTAATGCGGGGATTTGAACGACGTGACCCCGTGATAAGTTCAAGAAGATCACATTGTCTTTCATCCAAGAAAACTCTTGCTTTCCGATGATGTCCGTATTTGATTTACGCCCATCTACGTGTAAACTCACGAAATCGACGGTCGACAATAATTCCTTTAAGCTATTACATTTTTTGGCGTTACCGAGCGCTAATTTGTCTACGATATCGAAGAAATAAACCTCCATACCTAATGCCTCCGCGATGACAGAAATCTGTGTACCGATATTTCCGTAACCAACTAAACCGATTTTCTTTCCGCGAATCTCGAATGAATTGGTCGCTGATTTATCCCAAACACCAGCGTGCATCTTCGTAGATTTTTCGAAAATGTTACGGGTCAACATCACCATTAAGCCAATCGATAATTCGACGACACTTCTTGTATTTGAATAAGGCGCATTAAATACGGCAATCCCGCGATTCTCACATTCCGCCAAATCAATTTGATTAGTACCGATGCAAAAAGCACCCACACACATCAATCGGGCTGCATTTGGATGCTCGAGTACCTTCTTTGTTAAATTAGTTTTTGAACGCAAACCGATGATCGAGACATCCTTGATTTTCTCAATCAATTCCTCCTCGTCTAGTGCCCCCTTCAACAGCTCAACCTGGAAACCTTCCTTCTTGAATAATTGAACAGCCGCTGGATGCACGTTCTCTAATAATAAAACTTTGATACGTGACTTTGGATAGGACTGTGCCCGACTTAAGCCATTGAGATATAAAAACTCATCCAAAGAGGGAACCACAAAATCCGCTTTATCAGTCACCGCTTTGCGTGAAACATTCTCTGTAAACGCGAAAAATTTATTCGCTAAACCGGCCTCGCGTAATTCATAATCTGTATATCCATCACCGATCACATAGACTTCTCCGTCTAAAGCTAATGATTGCAATAAACTAACTTTACCGCGATCTTGAGATAGCAAATTAGCTTGATCATATCCCGTAATGGTACCGTCGGCATCATAGGTAAACGTATTCGCGTACACATTTGCAGCAGCAATACCCATTTCTTCTACGACAGGAACGATAAAATCTTTGAAGCCGCTAGAGACAATTAAAATTTGATCTGCATGCTCTTTGATAAACGTTTTATTGCGCTTAAATGATTCTGAAATTTTGCCCTTTAAGAAAGTGATTAATTGGTCTACATGCGAACGATTCGCAGGCAATAACGCCACGCGATCTCGCAAAGAATCTGCGAATGAATAATTTCCGGTCATCCCTTTGTCGGTGATTTCGCGAATCTTTCCCACGATCTCAGCTTGTTTGGAATTCCCTTCTAACGCGATGCGCGCTAATTCATCGAGGCCCTCGACCTTGGTGAATGTACTGTCAAAATCGATGACAATCGTTAATTGTTCCAGCTCCTTAGTAGACATAATATCAAATTTCAATTTCCTTAAACCACCTGGCAGCCCGTTGTTCGGACCAAGTTTCTCCTCGATAATTCCGAGGATAAAACCCGCAATGTCCTCCTTGTTTGGGCAACTCAATCTGAACGTGATCAGACTGAATCGCTTCAGGAAGACATTCCTGCGACAAAAAAGGATCGTTTTTCGCATTCACCACGAGGGTTGGAACACGAATACCATCGAGGAAATACAAGGAACTATTTTGTTCATAATAATCCTCTGCATCCTTAAATCCATGTAATGGGCCTGTTATGACATCATCAAAATCGTACAAACTACCTATAGCGGAAAGCATAGACGGCGTAATATCCTGTGGATATCGGGCCGACTTTTCAGTCACTTTTTCTAATAGCGTTTGTAAGAAGCGATGTGTGTAGAGGCTGTTTTCCCGGCGAGTCAATTGCTGACTACTGCTGGAAAGGTGTAAAGGTACAGAAAATGCTACAGCTTTTCGAATGAATTTTGAAGCTTTTTCCGCGTGTTCGCCCAACCATTTTAGTGTCAAGTTGCCACCTAAACTGAATCCTGCCAGATAGATATCGCGTACGCCCAATGAAATGGCATGTTGAATCACGTGGTCTAAATCATCCGTAGCTCCACTGTGGTAAAAGCGCAAATTTCGATTGGGCTCACCTGAACAGCTCCGGTAATTCCATGCGAGCGCATGAAAATTCGGCAATGCGCGGATCAATCCCGTAACGTACGGTCGGCGACTACTCCCCTCCAATCCATGCGACACAATAACTAAGGGTTTTTGTGACAGCGTACCCCCTCGGATGTACCAATCTAAATCAACAAAGTCGCCATCTGGTAATTCCAATCGTTCCGTCTTCGGAAGCATGTCTGGAATTTTCCGAAAAAGTGCCGGGTAAATACTTTGTGAATGACCTTCAGGTAACCAAATAGGAGGCTTGTAACTGTGCATTAAATAAAAAAGTCTGGAATTAAAGAGCGATCATCCACCGTTGGATCCACTTTATAAGCGCTGAAGTCTGTTATGCCTTCTTCGGCCAGGACCGCATCATCGATAAAATAATGACCCGTACACGTCTTATGATCGCGTGATAAAATGACCGCTGCGGCATCCGCCATGATACTCGGCTTACGCGCATTGCGCATCATATCCGCATTCCCCACGGCAAATTCGATGGCAGCTGTCGCGATAATGGTACGCGGCCATAAAGAATTAAAAGCTACTTTACCTTCAAATTCCGCAGACATCCCTAACGTTACTAATGACATGCCAAATTTTGCCATCGAATAGGCGACATGATGCTTAAACCATCGTGCCTCAAAATTCAACGGAGGCGAAAGGGTTAGGACGTGTGGATTTGCCGACTTCATTAAGTGAGGTAGGCAGGCTTTAGAAACCAAAAAAGTCCCGCGGGCATTTACGCCATGCATCAGATCGAATCGCTTCATCTCTGTTTCTAGAGTCCCTGTCAACTGAATAGCTGATGCATTATTGATTAAAATATCGATACCTCCGAACGTGGCCACCGCTTGATTGACCGCTTCAAAAACCTGATTTTCATCACGAATGTCGACCATGCAAGGCAGGGCACGACCTCCTAAGCGTTCAATCTCTTCTGCGGCGGAAAAAATAGTCCCTTGTAATTTGGGATGAGGTTCAGCTGTTTTGGCAGCGATAATGATGTTTGCACCTAATGAGGCTAATTTTTTAGCTATTTCCAAACCAATACCTCGAGAGGAACCAGTAATGAAAACTGTTTTGTTTCTGAAGTCCATGTGCGTCTAATTAAACTTTATCTAAATTACGATTTTATTGCAAAGACTTGTCAAATTTTAATTTTTGCGTTGTACTTTTGTAAACTAGTTTTTGCACGAATAATCGAATGATCACACCGTTTAAGTCAGTAAGTATTTCTCATCGCAGCGCACCACTCACCATTCGGGAAATGGTTGCATTGAGCGAGGAAGAAAGTCGGGCATTTACACTCAAGTGTAAAGATTTATTCGGCCTACAAGAATTATTGATTGTATCGACGTGCAACCGCACCGAACTATATTACACCTCACAAGAATCCTTCTCAAATGACCTAATCAAGGCATTGCTAATCGAAAAAGGATTAACAAATACCAGCGATTATGTGCATTACTTCATCCAAATGGATGAAACAAACGATTCCTTGAAACACCTTTTTGAGGTTGCCACTGGCCTACAGTCCAAAGTGGTAGGTGATTTGCAGATTCCAAACCAGATAAAAAAAGCGTATCAATTGGCAGCCGACTTAAACATGGCCGGTCCATATTTGCATCGCTTAATGCATACCATTTTCTATTCGAATAAGCGTGTTGCGCAAGAAACCTCATTCCGTGACGGGGCTGCATCTGTTTCTTATGCGACCGTTGCCCTAGCGGAGGAACTAGCTCAAGCTATTGCTACACCTAAAATCTTAATCTTAGGATTAGGTGAAATTGGGATTGACGTATGTAAAAATTTAGAGGATAAAGATTTTGCTGAGGTGACGGTGATGAACCGGACCATCGAAAAAGCAGAACGCGTGGCACAAGGGAAAAACTTCCGTGTCGCTCCGTTTGAAGATATCTGCAAGGAAGTTGAAGCAGCTGACATTATCATATCCTCCGTGCGGACAGATGCTCCGATCATCACACAAGAGAAATTGAAAGGCATGCAATTACTTTCATTTAAATATTTCATCGATTTATCTGTTCCTCGGAGCATTGAAGAAGCCGTTGAAAAAGTATCAGGCATCTTGTTATATAACATCGATTCGTTGAAAGAACGTGCAGATGAGGCTTTAGCTGCCCGCATGGCATCCATTCCAGATGTGCGTGTCATCATCGAGGAAAGTATTGAAAGCTTCAATGATTGGTCTAAAGAGATGGAAGTTTCACCGACCATTCACAAATTAAAAGGTGCTTTGGAGCAAATCCGCAAGGAAGAAATCAATCGTCACCTGAAAGGTCTAAGTGCAGAAGAAGTAGAGAAACTAGAAAAAATCACAGCTTCTTTGGTACAAAAAATCATCAAGCAACCCATTATTCATTTGAAAGCAGCCTGCAAACGTGGGGATTCTGAAACGATGGTGGATGTATTGAATGACCTCTTCAACCTCGAGCAATTCGAAGAGCACGAATCCTAATCGCATGGACAGCGCAATACTGACTAAATTGGCCCGCTATTGCGCCTATCAGGAACGCTGCATCTCAGAAATCAAACTAAAAATTCAGGAATTAGACGGCACTGACCTGCAGGACGATTATATCCAGTGGTTGCAAGAAAACAATTACCTGAATGAGCAAAGATTCATTGGTCTATTTATCCGCTCCAAATTCAACCAGAAAAAGTGGGGACGCGGGAAAATTCAGTTTGAATTGCGTAAAAAAGGAATTTCAGATTCGGACATACAAGCGCATTGGGATGAAATTGCTGAAGGAGATTATACAGAAGCCCTAAAAGTCCTACTCGAAAAAAAAGCAACTTCGCTCAAATCAGGAACCCCGAACGAAAAATACCAAAAGTGTTACCGGACGGGTTTGTCCAAAGGCTTTGAGCCTAGTCTTGTTTCTCAGGTCTTGAAAGGTCTTTTTCCGAAGGGATTTGCATAAAATCATTTTTTTCCTACCTTTGAGACATGGATTTCAAATCAACTACTTATTACGCAGGTTATTATTACGCAGGATACTACGTCTGCGCGTAACCGGTTTGATAGGTTTTTGATGTTAACTTATTTTCGCCGGCCTGTGAGTCGGCATTTTTATTTTATGAGCTTTTCTATTTCACCCGCTTCGCGTTTACAGTCCGTAGAGGAATACTATTTCTCCACGAAACTCAAGCAAATCGCTGCATTACGCGCTGCCGGTATTCCGGTCATTAACCTAGGTATAGGCAGTCCAGACCTCGCTCCTGCTACGGAGACAATCGAGGCATTGACTGCGTCCGCAGCTAATCCTGCCAACCACGCCTATCAGGGGTATCAAGGAATTCCAGCTTTACGCGAGGCTTTTGCCGCGTTCTATGCCAAGCATTACGGTGTGACAGTCGATCCAGCTGCTGAAATATTGCCATTAATCGGCTCCAAAGAAGGCATCATGCACATCGCCATGGCCTATTTAGAGGCAGGAGATGTGACCTTGATTCCGAATCCGGGCTACCCAACTTACCAAGCAGCGTGTTCGCTGGCTGGGGCAACGGTTCAAGCATACGAGTTAACGGAAGCGAATGGTTGGCTACCTGATTTAGATGCGTTGGGCCAACAAGATTTATCGAAAGTAAAAATTATGTGGGTAAACTATCCGCACATGCCCACGGGTGCCAAAGCAGATATCGCATTTTTTACTAAACTGCGCGATTTCGCAATTCGCCATTCCATATTATTGGTCAATGATAATCCGTACAGTTTTATCTTGAATGACAATCCCGTTAGCATGTTGGCCGTTCCCGGCATGAAAGACGTAGCCATTGAATTAAACTCACTTTCCAAATCCCACAACATGGCCGGTTGGCGCATCGGTGCGGCTTTCGGTCGAGCGGAGTTATTGGGGCCGGTGTTGAAATTCAAGTCCAACATGGACTCTGGTATGTTTTTACCTTTACAAGAAGCCGCGGTAAAGGCTTTATCTGCAGATGCTCACTGGTTTGCGCGTCAAAATGAAATATACTTGTCACGTCAAAAGAAGGTATTTGAATTAATGGATCTTTTGGATTGCGTATATGATTCCGCACAAACTGGTATGTTTGTTTGGGCTCGCGTGCCAGCTTCCGTTGAATCTGGCTATGCACTATCCGACCAGGTATTGGATGAAAATGCGGTGTTTATCACCCCTGGGGGGATTTTTGGCACACAGGGCAACGGGTATGTGCGGATTTCGTTATGTGCCAAAGAAGAGGTTTTTCAAACGGCGATAGATCGCATTAAAACGCAGAGCAATGGAATCTAAGAAAGTAGGTATTATCGGAATTGGGTTAATAGGTGGATCCATCGCGAAAGGCTTGCGCGCATCTGGTTGGGCTTCAGAACTTATTGGAATTGAAGCTAATCCGGCCCACGCAATCAAGGCGCTTTCCCTGCGGTTAGTTGACGAAGTTTTACCTTTATCCGAAGCCATTGACCGTGTGGATATCTTTGTTTGCGCAACACCGGTAGATATTTTGGTACAAATCATTCCGAATGTTTTGGATCAATTAAAGCCGGGCCAAATCGTGATTGAAGTTGGCTCAACCAAAACACCCGTGTACGAAGCACTAAAAAATCACCCGAAACGTGCGCAATTTGTTTCGACCCACCCGATGGCTGGAACGGAATTTTCTGGACCGGAAGCTGCGGTGGATGGATTATTTGTAGGTAAACGTGGGGTTATTTGCGATAAGGAATTAAGTTCACCCGAAGCTATTGAGACCATTGAAAGTTTATACCGCGATGGATTGGGAATGAACTTGATTTACATGGAATCGATTGACCATGACGTACATACGGCCTATATCTCACATATATCGCATATTTGTTCGTTTGCGTTAGCCAATACGGTATTGGAAAAAGAAAAAAATGAGGAGCGTATTTTTGAATTAGCTTCGACCGGTTTTGAATCGACGGTACGTTTGGCGAAATCTTCTCCTGAAACGTGGAGTCAAATTTTTCATCAAAATCAAGAGAACCTGATGGATGTGCTAGATGAATACATCAATACCTTATTGAAATACAAAGGCTTGATGCTCTCCGGCAGTTATGACAAATTGAAAGATGAACTGGGTAAGGCCAATGATATTGGCCGAATCCTGAATAAGCAATAAAAAAAGCCCCGATGTGTGTCGGGGCTTTTTTATTAGTTTCCTCTTGGAGCCTTGTAAGCAATTGGCTTCCATGCATTATTCTTGCCATTGATATCTGGGAAGACATGGTCTGGATCAATTGTCACCGACTTGATCGGAAGATTCGTTGATGTCTTGAAGGTCCATGTAGCTCCACGCTGCCAAATTTCTACCGGGAACGTGAAACGTTCTTTCGTGCCACCCGCCATTTCTACTTCGACAATCGCTGGCATAGCCATCTTGTCTAGGTTTTCAATCGTGATTAAAGCGCCTTTGGCAGGATCTTGATCAATGTAAACGACATCTTTCACCGACTGATCAAGTTTCCATAATTCGTAGAACCAAGCACGCCAGAACCAACCTAAATCTTCGCCGGCGCCATCTTCCATCGCACGGAAGAAATCACGTGGTGTTGGGTGTTTGAAAGCCCAATTTTTGATATACTGCTTGAATGCGTAATCGAACCGATCAGCACCTAGGATATTTTCACGTAAAATTCGTAATCCAAAACCTGGTTTATTGTATGCCTCCCAACCTAAATTACGTGCTTGAATAACATCAGGAATCGACATGATCGGATCAGCTTCTGCACGGAACATGCGCGGAGCGATTTGATGCATATCAAACTTTGGATTCTTGTACTCGCCTTTATTGAAGGCATCTGTTGAGTAGAAATTGATAAACGTATTAAATCCTTCATCCATCCAAGCGAACTTACGTTCGTTTGTTCCTACGATCATCGGGAACCAGTTGTGACCAAATTCGTGATCCGTCACACCCCACAAAGAAGCGGTTTGGTCGCGGTAGCCACAGAAAATAATACCTGGATATTCCATACCTGAAACAATACCCGCGACATTTGTCGCGACTGGATACGTGTATTCATATAACCAATTTGAATAGTGTTCAATCGATGCCTTCACATATTCGGTAGAACGGGCCCAGGCTTTATCTCCGTCTGATTCAATTGGATAAACCGAAACTGCTGTAGCCTTTTTGCCGCTTGGCAAATTAATCATCGATGCATCTTGGATGAAGGCTTTCGATGTAGCGAAAGCTACGTCACGTGCATTTTTACAAGAAAACTTCCACGTCAAACGATCTTTAGCTGGACGCGATGCTGCATCAGTAACCTCAGCCGCTGAACGAATAACAACCGTTTTATCAGATGTTTTTGCGGCAGCCCAGCGCTTCATTTGCTCTGCTGTGTAAACCTCCGCTGGATTCAATAATTCACCCGAACCTACCACAATATGTGAAGCAGGCACATTGATGGAGTACTCAAAATTTCCATATTCTAGATAGAACTCGCCTGCACCTAAATATGGTAACACATTCCATCCTTCAATGTCATCATATACACACATGCGTGGAAACCATTGGGCAACCGTATATACATCACCGTTTTTAGTTTCCTGAATACCCATACGGTCTGAACCGTTTTTCGGGGAAGTAAATGAATAAACGATTTTGATTTTTGCGATACCCGCTTTCTCCACTAATGGAGTCGCTAAGCGTATTTGCATCCGCGTATCCTCCACAATAAAGTTGGCCGGTTTTCCATCAACCAATACACTTTCAATGGCATAACCTCCATCAAAAGCAACGTTACCAAAACGGCCACCCAACACAGGAGTAGTTTTGCCTCCGCGCGATTGCGTGTTAAACGAATTTTGGTCTAATTGTAACCAAAGAAAAGGTAATTTATCGGGAGAATAATTCTTGTAGGTAATCTCCACATCTCCTGAAATCTTGCGTTTGGTATCGTCTAAGGAAGCAGATATTTTATAATCAGCGACATTTTGCCAATACCCAGGGCCTGGAGTTCCAGCTGCAGAGCGCGCGGAAGAAACGGGGCCATAATTCCAAAGTGGATGAAATATTTCGTACGCATTGTATTGCGCGTTAGCTTGCAAGGAGCCTAGTAGCAATCCGAATGCAATGAGCTTTTTAAGCATAATGATGAAGTTTAAAGTCGATTAATTTTATTCAAAAATGGTTAAAATCTCGTCATCAAGCAAACGTTTTGTCAAACCTAAGGCCTTAGGAACCTCATAATGGTAGAAAAACTTCATGGTATGGATCTTATCTTGATAGAAAGCTTGTTCGCCGCTATTGTTTGCTAATGCCTCCGCTGCCACATTCCCTTGCTTCAACCATTGCCAAGCAACAACAATCAAGCCAAACAAATCCATGTACAAGGTAGAGTCGGCAAGGAATACATCCGGCTGAGCGGATTTGCTTAATTTATGCATGGTTACCTGATTGAGACTAGCTAATTCGTTGGCCAACATCTCTGCGTAGGGTTTCGTCTTATCCAGTGACATTCCTTTTTGGATATCGGCTTGGATCAATTTCACCAAAGCTTGTACTGCTTTTCCTTGGGCGCTTGGGATTCCACGACCCAATAAAGTTAATCCGTGAATACCGGTCGTTCCTTCATAAATGGACATAATCCGGGCATCACGTGACATTTGCTCCAGCGGAAAATCCTCGGTATATCCGTAACCTCCTAGCACTTGAAGCCCTTGATTAACGGCTAAAAATCCTTGCTCCGCGGGATATGTTTTCGCGACAGGAGTCATCAGATCTAATAAAATTTGTGCTTCTAATTGCGCATCCCCTTCCAAACATTTGGATAAATCCTCCCAAAGGAAACATTGGAAAAGTAATCCCATGGCTCCTTCAACAATTGATTTTTGGTAGTACAACATCCGCTGAACATCGGGATGATTTTGAATGAGCGTTGGTGGAGTCTCCGGATCTTTATTCGTCAACTTTCTTCCTTGGCTACGCTCTGATGCATATTGTTTGGAGAAATGATACGCGGCTGAGGCGATGTAGGCGCCGCCCATACCCACGCCTAAGCGTGCTTCGTTCATCATTTGGAACATGTACATGAGGCCTTTATTGGGCTCACCTACCAGATATCCGATTGAATCACCTTGATCGCCAAAAGACAAATGTAAAGCCGGTGTTGCCTTTTGACCCATTTTATGATAGAGACCCATCGACAAAACTTGGTTGGAAACCCATTGACCGTTTTCTTGTCGGCGCTTCGGAACCACAAACAACGAAATCCCTTTCGTTCCTTTGGGAGCTCCTTCTAAACGGGCTAAAACTAGGTGGATGATGTTTTCTGAAAAGTGATTATCACCTCCAGAGATGAATATTTTTTGCCCTTTGATGGCGTAGGAACCGTTTCCTAAATCTTTGGCAGTTGTCATCACATCGTTCAACGAACTTCCTGCTTGCGGCTCTGTCAAACACATGGTGCCTGTCCACTTACCGGAAAGCATGTTGGGAACATAGGCCTGCTTAAGTTCTTCTGATCCAAAACTAGCAATTAAGTGTGCGGCGCCATTACTGAGACCCGTAAACATAACAATGGAATTATTAGCCGCACCGCGAATAAATTCATGGGCACCACCGACGATCGAAGGGAGTTGTTGGCCCCCTTTTTCATACGAGAACGTAGCGCCAATCATCCCCGAATCACCCATTTCTTTTACATAAGCTTCTACGGAGTGATGAACTTGTACGGTACCGTCAATCAGTTCGGCTTGTTTGCGATCTGCATCTACAAAATGAGGGCGCAAGTGACGTTCGGCTATTTGCTCTGATGAGTCCAGGACCATGTCAAACATGTCTGGGGTGTAATCCGCATAACGTGGATAGTTACACAGTTGACCATAATTAAATACCTCTTTTAGGATAAAATCGAGGTTGCGGCGATCGTATTCTCTTGGCATACTTGTTCTGTTTAGATGGAAACAAATTTGCAGAGAAAAAATTTATTATGCAAGCATACTACTTTGGGCTTCCCCACCTACCTTTGGCAAACCTTGGAGGATTGCCAAAGGTAAGGAGGAGCGAGGAGAAAAACGGGAATTTTAAATCAGTAAACTGGTAAATTCAAACCGATATTATAGGGAATCCAAGCGGCCTGCCGACAATCCCACAAAGGTGAATCTTGATAACGCAACTTCTTGAAATTGACCAGATTGACGAGTTTTTGATAAGACGCTCCTGGGATTCCATTATAGCGATCCACGAGCACACGCTTTTTCGTCTTACCCGCCACCATAAAATAACCAAGTACCTGGCGATCCGGATTATTCAAACATGTCAAATTACCAATAATCTGCGCCGGGACTTTATCAAATATCCCACCACCTAAAGTGCGTTGATCCTCTTGACGCTTCCAATATTGATGCGTTGCCTTATCTACATGATACACCTCCATCTGCACAAACCACTCGGTAAAATCATCATAAGGAATCGCAGCCAAAGGCACCTTTATCTCGCGGCCATCCAAAAATGCGTCGTCCACTAAGATAGGCTGGGTGTTTTGAACAGCTTGCCAACACTTACTATAACAAATTGGCACAGGCGCTGGTGGTGCCGGTGGCGTCGGGCAGGTCGTTAAAAATTGAATGAAATCTTGGCGTTTGATGAAATAATAATCATCAGACCCGCGTGTGTCTTGCAGACTAGCCTGCATCTCAAAATACATATCCTCCACTTTTTCCGCATTCACATACTTGGAATTCAATGTCTTTAATTCCGTAGGCGCAGAAAGCACCTGCCAGCTCGAAGCAATGTCCAAACCATCCGGCGTCATAATCTTTAGCCGGTACTTTTTCCCCACTTGACCCTGGAATGAAGCCGGCGTTTGATACATCCCCTTTTGAATCTCCTTTAATACAATCGCCGACCCAGACTCTTCCACAATGCGAACATCCGCACCCGGAATCGACTGACCCTGAAACTGCGTAGGATCAAAAGGCGAATAACCCGATGTAAAATTCAAACGAACCGTATAAGGCCCCGCTAGATTAGTCATTTCACCATATACCACCACCGCATCACTCAAATTCTCCGTCTTAAAATCAGTGATTTCCGTTTCGCACGAAAGCAACCCTAACAAGCCCACAAATGCCAATATCCTCCTCATTAAAACTTGAAATTATAGGTGACGGATGGAATCGCAGCTCCCAACACAGATAATTGATACGTTCGAGCCTGATTGATCAAGCCCGTAGAAGACCTGAAAAAGATTGAATAGGCGTTTTGGCGCGATAAAATATTGTAAACAGAGAAATTCCAACTCCCTTGCCAGCGTTTTCCCTCTTTCGGCTCAACCGTAAATCCAATATCCAAACGCATGTAAAATGGAATACGCTCCTGATTTCGTAAGGTAAAACTTGGACTCGAATAACCATCCAACAAAGGCCTAATGGTCGTACTCGTCAAAAAGGTATTATTCGACCCGCCATATTGATACGTCGTAGGCGTTAAACCGGGTCTGGGAAAAACACCATTGGCATAGCCATAATCGTATAAATCATTAAATGCATAAATCTTATACCGGCCATTTGGATAAGTAATAGGCCGACCAGACGTGTAGGTAAAGTTTGCATTAAACGAAATGCGTTTAGTCAAACGATTATTCAACACAAATTTAAAGTTATGCGGCATGTCGAAATTCGCTGGAAATTCCTTGCCAAAATTGGCAGCAAACTGACCCTCCGTTGCACCAACTTGTCGGAAAGACCGCGCATACGTGTACGAAACCCAACCAGTCAACCGCAATCCGCGCGCCTTCTTTAAGAAAAATTCCGCCCCATACGCACGTCCTTTTCCTACAACTAATTCTGTTTCAACCGTCGGATTTAAATACAAAGCCGCACCGTCCACATAATCAATCACATTAGCCAAACGCTTGTAATAAAACTCAGCAGAAGCCTCAAAAACAGCATTTTGCGCATTGGTGAAATTCTTAAACACACCCATGGAAAACTGATCCGCCACTTGCTGAGGCAAATAGGCATTCGAATTCTTCCAAATATCCACGGGCGATATCGCCATGGTATTGGACAATAAATGCATAAACTGTTGCATCCGATTAAATCCAAATTTCACCGAGGTACTCGAATCCAATTTCACTGCCAAAGAGACCCGCGGCTCGAATCCTCCATACGTTTGAATCACATCTGAAGACGCAAAACGCAAGGTATCCGTTAACGAATTCAAAGTACGCGGCGTTCCTACCCGATATTGAAAAGTTTGCAAAGGACCCAGCAATTGAAAATAGGCAAAGCGCAAACCATAATCTAAACTGATACGCTTACCGATAGGCACACTATGCCCCACATAAATCCCCATCTCTCGAGAATTTTCTACCTGCATCGGAAATTCATTCACTTCAGACGATGATGATGTAGGTCTAAATGTTCCCGCATCATTTTGATATTGATTAAACTCTGCACCAAAATCCACACGCCCTTTCCCCTTCAAATCCAAACTCAAATCCTCCCTTACCGTTTGCTGCTTAATCGATGGTTTCCAATCAAATTCCAATCCCTTTTTCATCCCCTCAATCCCATATCGATAATCACTAACGAACGCCGTAAAATTATGAGCTAGCCTTCCCCACAGTGCGTTATGCTTAAAACTAATGGACTGAGTTTGCCAAGAATAAAGCGTATCCGAAGCAAATTTAAAACCATCATGACTGACATATCCGGATAAAGAGATTCGTTGGTTTTCATTCAACTTGTGTGTCAACTTAAAATTGACATCATAAAAATCTGCCTTACTTTTTTGCAATGCAGGATTAGGAAAATAGCCCAAATAAAAATCGGAAATCGAACCACGGGCGCCAAGAATTAAAGAAGTTTTTCCTTTCACCAAAGGCCCATCAAACAATAATCGGCTGGAAATCGGACCCACACCCCCTTGGATTCCCCACTGGTCAAAATTCCCTTCCTTCACGCGCACATCTAACACAGAAGATGCCCGTCCGCCATACATACTCGGTATACCACCCTTATATAAGCTCAAATCTTGAACCATATCGGCATTAAACCCCGTAAAAAATCCAAACAAATGCGATGTATTAAA
Source organism: Aquirufa avitistagni (assembly GCF_042715545.1). Classification (NCBI taxonomy): domain Bacteria; kingdom Pseudomonadati; phylum Bacteroidota; class Cytophagia; order Cytophagales; family Flectobacillaceae; genus Aquirufa; species Aquirufa avitistagni. Next base: position 126,899 of record NZ_JBBKXZ010000003.1, read on the forward strand.
CAAAGGAACGCCGTCCAATAACACGAGATTTTGATCCACATTTCCACCCCGCACGTTAAAACCGGAGGCCCCCTCGCCGACCGTTGACACACCCGGCAACAACATAATACTTCGGATCACATCTGCCTCTCCCATTAAATTTGGCAGCTTTTTCAGGGTTTTGCTAGACATTTTTTCAACGCCCATGATGGTGCGATTGACATTCGCGTCCGACTTTTCCGTCGAAATAACGACTTCATCTAAAATCTCTTCTGCCTTTTCTAGGAATACCGACATGCGCGTATTTTCCTTTAAATCGACCCGACCCGTTTTGAATTTATAGCCCAAACTGCGAAAAACAATTTGGTAGGAACGTGAAGGTAAAGTCACGGAAAAATGACCTAAGGAATCTGTTCGAGCACCGATCGATAAACCCGAAAACAATACCGAAGCCCCTTCCAAGGGAGCCTTGGTTTCAAGGTCTTGAATGGTTCCAGAAAAAATAAAATAGCCTCTTTTTTGACCAAATGCGGTACAAGAAATCAACAACAACACAGCTAATAGCCTACACCTCATTTTCGTTTGTTTCGCAAGATTAATATCCCTTTGGAATTTTTCCAAGCAGGATCAAATCCGCCAGCAGGGAACTTGGCAACCGCATGGCTACCTAAAACCACATCCAAATCTCCATCCCCTTCAAGATCCCCGATATCCATCACTGACCACCGACCGAGGTGATTGACAGGAATGGTTTTTAAGTCAAAAGATTTACCCAAATTTTTGAAGTAAATCAATCCCTCCGCAGGTCGCTTCTCCACATCCGGAAATAAAGCAATCGACAACATATCTTGATCACCGTCCGCGTCTACATCCGCAAGCATCACTTTCGTAGCTCCATTTTGAGGATAAAAAGCTTGTTGCTTAAACGTCATTTTGCCTTGATTCGTATATACATAAACTCCATGATACGGTTTCAAGATGGTTGAAAAATCCGCATTATCCCCAGCCGTACACACAATATCTAAATCTCCATCGCCATCCACATCACCCATATCAAACGAACTTGTTCCATAAATAGATGGGAAACGCAATAATCGAGTCTCACTAAAATTCAACCCACCCTGATTCGTGTACAACATAATTCGCTCATCCCCTTGCGCAAATAAAGCCACAATGTCCGGACGGCCATCGCCATTAAAATCGCGAACATCCACATGAGTGGCCCCAGTTTGTGCATTAAGCACCTTTTTCGTCCAAGAGCTCCCCATTTGTTTCCAAACGGTCATCCCGCCAATCATAAACCCAAATTCACTCGTGATCAATTCTTCTTGTCCATCTCCATCGAGATCAACGGCCTTCAATTCAATTGGCCGATTTAATCCTTTCAATAGTTCCTTAGGCCCCCCTTTTCCAATCACTTGGACAGATCCATTCACATCCGGATTCGCTTGGGTAGTCGTACCTATAAAGGTGTACAAATACTGCTCCTTCCAGGGTTCAATGTAGGTAAGCGCGTTTTGATTCTCTGATTTTCGGATGGGTTTTCCTTGCGCATCCAAAACCCAAATGACACGATTCGACTGATCCCCAGCAATAATTTGATGGTTTTTAGCATCAATCCGAACGGCCGTGAAATTTGGTATGGTACCCTTAGGTAAGGCAACAGGCAAATCTTCCACAGAGAAAGATTGATCCTCTGCCAAAGGTGCGTAGGCTGGAATGTCTAATTCCTTAGGCGCCTTGGTCAAATAATATTCCTTGATTTTTTCCCAATCATCATCAGCAATCAGCTGAGATTGAGGACGCATAATCGCATAATCTGACAGAGGCTTTTGCAATTGGTCAATTTCCTTTGAAACGCCAAGCATGACCGCCATGTATGGAAGCGTACTGTATTTCCAAACATTTTGGGGCAATAAGCCTGGTTCAGGAAATGCATGACACGACTGGCAATACTGCTTAGCTAAAGCCTCCCCTTCTGTGACATCTTTCGAGCAACTTGGAAATTCATAAGAGAATACCGAGAAAAGGGCAATTGCCAGGATTATCCGCATCAATTGAGCTTTTTAAACACTTGCATGCGATCTGAATTACGTGTGACAAAATACAAGGGACCCTTAGGTGTTTGGATAATTTTGATGTCGCGCACATCCCCTTCTTGCAAGAATCCAGTATCCGTAGGCACCAGCGCTTTAAATCCTCCCTTTCCATCACCCTTTAAAATAAGTCCGAAAAAAGCATCATAACGCGCTTGATACATGGAAGCCCCATTGAAGTTTCCGCCCAAAATAACATCCAAATGTCCATCCTTATCCACATCTTCCGCGCGTAAAACCATCACTTTGGACACCTGAGCCAAAGCCGGCAAATCATGTCTTTCAAATTTTCCTTGGCCCTTATTTTCCAGATAAATGGATTCAAAGGTATTTACCAAACGTTCAGTAGCACCTTTTAACTCACTATCGCCAAACAATTCTTCAATCGTATTGCCAGCAAATTCTTTGTACTTCGTATACTTTTTAGAGATAATGCTCGGAATCTGTTTCCCTATTTCATCTTTGCTATTAATCGGATACCAATCATCTCCTCGGTTATATCCGATGATATGCTCCTCCGTCTCATTCTTATCCACATCCTTAATTAACATGCGGAGTTTCCCATCTACTTGTTTCCGCAATTTCGTATTGGTCCCCAAGTTCCCTACCACGAAATCAACATCACCATCGTGATCAAAATCACCAGCCGTTAATCCACTCCAGAAACCTGTCAACTCCTCCAGGCCATTTTCCATTAATGTGAATTTCCCCTTTTGATTTTCAAACATTTTTATCGGCATCCAATCACCAATTACCGTTAAGTCTTGGTCTCCGTCTTTGTCAAAATCAGCCCAAATCGCTTCGGTCAGCATCCCCGCTTCTCTTAGTTCTGGAGCTAAGGCCGGGGTGCGGTCAGTGAATTGTCCTTTTCCATTATTCACCAACAAATAAGATTTGGGTGAATAACCATAATGGTAGGCCACTACGCGTCCGCCAACAAATAAATCGATATCACCATCGCGATCAAAGTCGCATGGACGAACAACGGATTTATTATCATACATCGCTGGCAGAGCGTTTAGGTCACGTGTAAAATTACCTTTGCCATCATTTTTGTAGAGTCGGTCAAACTGCTCAGGCATTTTGTCGAAAAACTCGTTTCCACCTGTCACCACATATAAGTCTAGATCTTTATCGCCATCGGCATCAAAAAACAAGGCATCCACATCTTCATACAGGCTATCCACATGAAAAGAAGTCTGGGGTGAAAGGGCAAAGCCATTCGCTTTTTGAAGGTACAATTGACCCGACTGGTATTTCGGTCCACCCACATAAAAATCTTCTAAACCATCTCCGTTTACATCCCCCACGGCCATTTTAGGGCCTTCCATGGAAACCTTAAATGGAATTAACAATTCACGATTAAAGTCAAAATAGGTGTTTTCTAAATGCAAATAAGGAATTCCCGCCGCAGACGTCACCTCTTCAAACATAGGCTTCGGTTGGACAAAGAACTGAAAATCCTTTACCAGCATCTGTGCATTTTTCTGATCGAGTGTCAACAATTCATTAATCTTCGGATTTTTAATGATTTGCATTTTCTCATTTTCCCAGATCACAATCAATGAATCTACTTGCGCTAATTGGCCGATTCCAAATAACAAAGTAGGCTCTACAGAACTCATAAATCCACGCGTCGGCATCATCTGCTGGAGTTGTTGGCCTTCCTTCGTCTTCAAAATCACCTTCGCCCCGATACCAAACGTATTCATACCCTCGCCTTTGAACTTCACTTTCACAAAGTTATTCTTCAATAATTCGCGCGAATGATTCTCGTAAATTCCCGCAGGCTCATTTAGATTATTTGAAATCAAATCCAAGTCCCCATCATTGTCCAAGTCGGCATACGAACTCCCATTCGAAATCCCGGCTTCCTCAAAACCCCAATCCATAGACTTGTCTTTAAAACGCAAATCTTTGGAACCTTGGAATAAGTAATTATGCACTTTACCACTCGGCATTAAATCGATGGCCTCTTGGTCCAATTTATGGGAAGTAGGTAAGCCATAATGCAGCGAATCTCCGATAACGAATTTGAGGTAATCCAGGTCGTTTGGCCTGCGTAAAATACCGTTTGAAACGAAAATATCTTTCAGACCATCCCCATCGTAATCAGCCATTAAAGTACCCCAACTCCAGTCGGTGGCCGCAACGCCTGACGAAGCTGCGATATCAGAAAACTTTTGCCCCCCCATGTTCAACTGGAGACAATTCCGGCTATACTGATTGAAATAGCCAAACTGCAATTTGTACATGTAAATATCTAATGGGTCCTCGCCAACAGACGATTTCTCAACCTTTTCATCCTCTGGATACATGTCCAGCGTCATCACATCTTGATACCCATCATTGTTGATATCCGCAATATCAGAACCCATCGAGAAGCGGCTTAAATGCTTAAAATGCTCTTTGATTCCTTCTTTATATGTACCATCTTTTTGGTTGATGTAGTAATAATCATCTTCGTGAAAATCGTTGCTGACATAGATATCGAGCCAACCGTCATTATTCAAATCCGCTACAGAAATCCCTAAACCATACCCCATCGCAGCTTGATAAATACCAGATTCTGCAGAAATATCCTTGAATTTGCCGCCATCGTTGCGGTACAGGTAATCTCCAGCTTCGTTATCTTTCAACATCCGCGTATTGACACGGTCATACGAACGGGTGTTATGTACGGCATGATTCAACAAATAACAGTCCAAATCCCCATCTTTATCGTAATCAAAAAAGGCAGCTTGTGTTGCAAAACCGGTAAAATCTAGGCCGTACTCACTTGCTTTCTCCGTAAATGTATTATCGCCATTATTGATGTATAATTCATTGGAACCTTCAAGCCCTTTAAAATTACTGACCGAACAAACATAAATATCGAGTAATCCATCGCCATTCACATCGGCCATGGTCACACCCGTCTTCCAATCTGAAAATCCTTCAATACCCGATTTTTCGGATATGTCTTCGAACTCCATATTGCCCTTATTCAGGTACAATTTATTCTTACCTTGGTTAGACGTAAAAAAAAGATCCACGAGGCCATCATTATTGATGTCACCCGAAGCAACGCCACCCCCATTATAGAAATAGAGGTAATCCAAAATGTTAAATTCAGGTGTTTCCTTGATTTGATTGGTAAAATCAATGTGTGTTTTCGAGGCGGGCAATTTCTCGAATAATTGCACATCATCACCCGATTTACATGAAAGGAAACCAATGGATAAAATGAAACATGCGAGATACTTATTCATACTACTTATTATTTTACTTGAAACACTTGTGCTTTGTCATTGTTTTTTGCGAGGACAACAAAATTCCCTCCTTTACCTTTTGCAATAGCCATTTTACGCACTTGACCCATCGTTTTAAATCCAGTCTTTTGCGAAGTTTTTACGGCAAATTTTCCTTTTCCAAGGCCTTGCAACATCAAACCATACGTGGCATCAAAACGCCCCCATTCAGGAAGCGAGTCAAAGAAATTACCGGCCAACAAAATATCTAACTTCCCGTCGCGGTCGAAATCACTTACTTCAATTCCTCGAATAGGTGAATATTGTGCTTGGTAGGGCAATGCTTGTAAACTAAAATTCCCTTTGCCATCATTGATTAAAAAGGCTGACTCCGTAGTTGTGATTTGGCGAAGTACCATACCGTCGCGCTGTTCATCGGAATACAATTCTTCCACGGTCTTATTGGCATAATCCTTGTACTTGATAAACTTTTGTTTGATACCTGGCGTTGCGCGCTGCAATTCCCCCTTCAAGACCATTGGATAGGTATTCCCGTCCTCAGTGACACATGAAATAAGCTGTTCAACCGTACCATTTTTATCAAAATCATTCACGGATAATGTTGCTGGAAATTCTGCGGAAGCTTTAATTTTTGAATTTAGACCAAAGTTCCCCGCAATGAAATCCATGTCCCCATCTCCGTCAATATCAGCAGGTTTCAAGCATCCCCAAAGACCTTCTGATCCAGGAACCATTTCTTGCTTAACTAATTTCCGGCCACGCTCGTTTTTGAATACCACGATTCCTCCCCAGTCTTGGGCAACAACCAAATCAGCATAGCCATCTTTGTTGACATCCGCCCATTCCGCATCAGTCACCATGCCTAACTCCACAATCTCAGGCATAAAACGTTTCGAATAGTTTTTGAAACCACCTGTGCCGTCATTTATGTACAGATTACTGCTCGGACTCATGCCATATTTCGTGGAAAGCATTCGGGAACCAACAAACAAATCCAAATCACCATCGTGATCCATATCAGCTGCTGTCACACAAGAGCCATTTTCATAGATCGTTGGGAAGCGAAGGTCGCGTTTGAAATTCCCCTTTCCATCATTTAAATACAATAAATCGTGTAATTCAGGCGCATTAATTTCGAACTCATTACTACCTGTCACGACAAATAGATCTAAATCTTTATCGCCATCTGCATCGAAGAAAATCGCGTCCGTATTTTCCGTCGTTTGATCCAGATTGAAATCAGCCTGCACACTTTCCTTAAACTGCCCACTCGCCTGTTGGACAAATAGCTGCTTTTTCTGTCCGGCAGCACCTCCCAAATACACATCATCTAAGCCATCCCCATTCACATCACCTACCGCCATGGCTGGACCTTGAGTAGATAACTTTTGCTTCAACAACACATCGCGATCCCAATCATTAAACAAACTTTCTTGGTGGGTATAATTCAATGACTTCGAAGTGACATCGGCGAAAAGGGAATTGCCAACAGGTTGCTTAAAGGTAAATTTACCTGTTGCCTTAGCATAATCGAGTGTGAGTACTTGATCCACTTGAACGGATTTAAGCACTTGCATTTGATCATCAGGCCAAATAACCTGTAAGGAATCAACTCGACCATTTTGACCTAAACCAAAAACCATTTGATGATCACTGGAAGATTGAAAACCACGGTTCGGCATTTGCTGCAACACTTTAATTTTACCTTGTTGGAACACGGTCACCTTCGCACCGATCCCATTCAAATTCCTTCCAGTTCCCTTTAAGTGAATAGTCAAAAAGTGGTTTTTCAACTTCTCGTTGGTCTTATTTTTATACACCGAAAGCGGTGCATTGACGTTATTGACAACTAAATCCAAATCACCATCATTATCTAAATCCCCATAGGCAGACCCATTCGAGAAACCTGGACCTTCTAATCCCCATGATTTAGCTTGGTTCGAGAACTTTAAATCCCCTTCATTTTTATAGGCATAATTAGGAATGGGCACCGAAGAGATCTTATCGGTAAACTCTTTATAATCGAATTTCTTTCCATTCAACATTTGTTGCATGGTGTTTCGATCTCCCAAGAAATCCACAAAATCTTGATCCGTTAAATCTTTGGCAATTCCATTGGCGACAAAAATGTCTTTTTGACCATCGTTGTCCATATCAAAAATCAATGCTCCCCATGACCAGTCGGTGGCATGTACGCCAGCCAACTGCCCTACTTCACTGAAAGTACCGTCGCCGTTATTCAACTGCAAATTGTTGCGCATGTATTGATGCCAAAAACCGCGTTTCAGCTTCAAATCCACTAAGTTATAGCCTTCAAAAATGGATGTAGTTTTCAAGCGACGGTCATCACCTGGAAGCATATCTGTTACGAAAATATCCAGGTTCCCGTCATCATTGATATCCGCGATATCTGCTCCCATCGAACTCAGGGAGATATGTGGCATTTGATTTTCTAAGTCTTCTTTAAATGTTCCATCGTGCTGATTGATGTATAAATAATCACGCTCGTAGAAATCATTTGAAATATAAATATCTGGCCAGTTGTCATTGTTGACATCGCCAATCGTAATTCCTAAACCAAAACCGATCAAGCTACCATAAATACCAGCTTTTTCGGATACATCCGTAAACTTGATGCTCTTACCGTCGGGACTGTCGTTACGAAACAACTTATCACCGCCTAGTTTGTCGCGCATGTCGCGCAAATTTGTATATCCTAATTTATCGATGGGTGTAAAGCTGTTATTCAGCAGATACATATCTAAATCACCATCACGATCATAATCGAAGAAGGCAGCATGCGTAGAAAGACCACCGTCCTCTAGCCCAGCTTCTTTGGCCATTTCCTTGTAAGTTGGAATGCCACCCTTAATTCCTTGGTTGATGTATAATTGATTTCCACGCGCATCGCGAGAACCAGAATTACACACATAAATATCCATTAATCCGTCCCCGTTGACATCTGCGAAAGTTACCCCGGTGGACCAAAATTTCTTACCAACAATACCAGCTTTAACGGTAATGTCTTCAAAATGCATCCCTCCTTTATTCAGGTAGAGTTTATTATCCTCAAAATTAGAAGTAACAAACAGGTCGGAAAGCCCATCATTATTCACATCACCGATCGCCACACCACCACCGTTGTAGAAATTACGGTAGTTGAAAATGTTAAATTCCTTTTTCTCTAAACTTCGATTCACGAAGTCGATACCTGTTTCAGATGCGGGTAATTCTTCGAAGAGCGTATCTTCTTTCGTGGAGCAAGCACAAGCAAGGATGGCAAAGCTACAAAGTAGTACAAAATGCTTCATGGAGTGTTCAACTAATGGACTGCAAAAATACGAAAAAGGCCAAGTTTAGAAAATAAAAAGGCAGAACCAATGGCTCTGCCTTTTTATTAAAATTGGGATGAATTAATACCCAGGATTTTGCTTTAACAATGGGTTAGCATCGATACGTGGTTGTGGAATTGGGAACAATTCACGTCTCTTATCTAAATTCTTCATGAACTTACGCTCTAAAGAGAATGTACCGAAACGAATCATATCGTTACGTCTCCATCCTTCCCATGCAAACTCACGACCACGCTCAGCTAAGATATCAGCTGCTGTGATTGAAGTCAATGGATCAACACCTGAACGTCTACGGATTGCGTTAACATCAGCTAATGCCTCAGCAGTTCTTCCTAAACGGAAAGCAGCTTCAGCACGCATCATGATCGCATCAGCCAAACGGAATACTACGTAGTCATTTGATTGATCCCCGTTCGGGTTGTTCTTTTGGATCTCATATTTTTGAGAACGGATACCAGCAACTTGGAATTCTGGATCAGCATCTGTCATTTGATCCTTATTGAAGTCAGCGATAAATGCTAATGGAGCACCTTTTGCATCTTTCAATTCAGCACCAGAAGCAGCATATTGCTGTCCTTTGATCCACATAGAGTTACGTAAATCTTTTGACTCAAATGAGTTGTAGAAATCCGCTAATGTACAGAAACCGTTCCAAGGTGAGTTACCTAAACCATAAGTTGCTTGGTTCGCATAGTGTAAGGTTCTCATGTGAAAATTCATACCACCTGCTTTGAAGCTATCGTAAGGAATAGTCCAAATGTTCTCTCCAGAACCTTCATTTGCAACGATAAAGTTAGAAAGTGTAGAAGATGCTAAAGACCAACCATTCTTAGACTTGATTACTGCATCAGCAGCATCATAAGCCCCTTGCCAATCAGCTGAACCTTTGTAAACCGCAGCATTCAACTTCAATTTAGCTAACAACATACGCCCAGCATCTTGCGTCATACGTGAGTATGCTTTTCCAGTTACCAAGTTAGGGATAGCTTCAGTAAGTTCCTTCTCAATGAAAGCATAAACCTCAGCACGAGATTTAGTTCCACCCGCCGAAGCATTATCTGTTACGATAGGGACGTTTCCAAACGCATCAATTGCCATGAAGTAATAGAAAGCACGTACTGCACGTAACTCATCTACGGCTTTTTGGTTTGTCTTCACTACTGGGATCAATTGGTTAATCTGAGAGATGTTACCAAAAATGAATCCCCACATACCGTTGATAGGACCGTGTTGTGGAGTCCATGTGTGGCGAGAATACGCCAACCAGTCACCACCGTCAAACCAGTCACCACCACGTGTAGGAACGATCAACTCATCCGAAGATGCTTCACTAGGATTGAACCAATCCCACGTGATACCACGAAGACCACCATAAGCAGGTCCAAGTGCCGCAGCAATTTGAGCGTCAGTTTTTAAGAATTGATCCGCTGGGATCGCATCATAAACTGGCTCAGTTAAATCTGTACAAGACGATAGGGCCAACGAAGCGAAAACACCTACTGAAAGTACTTTATAGATATATTTTTTCATTTTATTAAATTTTTATTGATTCGATTATATAACTAATTGAATACGATTTTGTTTGATTAGAACGTAAGATTTACACCCGCAGTTAACGCACGAGTTTTGTAGTAAGTCTCACGAACATCAATACCTGGAGCAGCTGATCCAATAGCTAAGTTTTGGCTAATCTCTGGATCAACACCTGTGTAGTTTGTAAACACAGCCAAGTTGTTACCTGCTACGTAGATACGCGCACGCTTGAACACTCCCTTAACAGGAATTGTGTATCCAAATGATGCGTTGTTGATACGTAAAAAGTCTCCTGACTCAACATAGTAGTCCATTGGAATCGTACGCTCATCATTAATAATTGAAGTCGCTGCAGATTTCAAAGTACCTGATTCAGCTAAACGACCATCTTGACGACCTAACAACAAGTTGTTTGTGTTAACGATCTTAGCACCTAATTGGCTTGTCAATTGGAATTGGAAGTCAAATGCTTTGTAACGGATGTTTGTAGTCAAACCACCTACGAAAGTAGGGTTAGGATTTCCAATGTATGTACGGTCCTTAGAGTTTGGATCTACAACACCATCACCATTTAAATCTTGGAATACATAACGTCCATTTTCGATCTTAGCGATTTTAGCACCATAGAACTCTCCTACTGGACGACCTGCTTGTAATACTGAGAAGTTTACAGCTGATGTACCACGGATGAATGAACCTAAAGATGTAGGCAAGAATACCTGATCAGGAGCAGCGAATGAATCATTCTTCAATGAAACGATTTCGTTTTTGTTGAATGAAGCAGCTAACGTAGTAGCGATGTTCCAATCTTGAGTTTCTAAGATTTGGTAAGTTAATGACAACTCAACCCCTTGGTTTTTCATCGAACCGATGTTAGCCAACATAGTTGGGTATACATAACCTTTCTCTTGAGGTACGTTTACTGTGTATAACAAGTCTTTTGTTGTACGTGAGTAAAAATCCAAGCTACCAGTCAATTTACCTTTGTATAATGAGAAGTCGATACCACCACCGTAGTTTTCGTTAATCTCCCATTTCAAGTTAGGATTTGGGTTAGATTGGATTGTGTATGCTGGCAAGAAATCATTTGCACCACCATCAAAGTATGTACCTGAAGCTCCGTAGAACGACTTAGATAACAATGGACGAATACCTTCTGAGTTACCAGTTTGTCCCCAGCTAACACGCAATTTCAAGTTATCGATTGTTGAATTACCCTTCAAGAAAGCCTCTTCAGATAAAGTCCAACCAACTGAAACTGATGGGAAAATACCCCACTTGTTGTTATCTCCAAATTTCGTAGAACCGTCACGACGCACGTTAACTGTTGCGAAATATTTGTTCAATAATGAATATTGAGCACGAGCTAAGAAAGAAACCAATTTGTATTGGTTCTTGTAAGAACCCAATAAATTTGGATTAGCACGGATACCTAAACCTGCTCCTAAGTTATTTGCTTCGAAAGCATCTGTCAAGAAGTTGTTGTTTGAGGCACCAAAACCATCAGCAACTACATCTTGATATGTGTAACCAGCCAATACGTTCAATGAAGAAACATCATTCAATTTCTTTGAATATGTTAACGTAGTCTCTAATTGCTTATCAGTAACTGAGTTCAAATTACGGCTTGCCGCGTTACCACCTACTGTAGCTAATAAATTAAGCGGAGTTGATTTCGCAAAGAAAGAACCATCAGCAGTTTGCGTACGCAAAGTTCCTGATACGTTAAATACCAAACCATCTAAGATTGTATAACCAGCAGATGCATTGAATAAGAAATCGTGTAAACGTTGCTTATTAATTCTGTTTTCAACAGTTGCTAACGGGTTAAAGTTGGCAAATGTACCTGGAATTTGGAAGTAAGTTCCATCTGAATTATACACTGGATCCGTAGGACGCATGTTCATCGCAAAACCAATCGCACGGTTATCTGAAAATTGGTTATCAGTTTGTGAAGCAGACATGTTCACTTTCATGGCTAATTTACCATCTAAAGCTTTCGCATCTAAGTTCAAACGACCTGTTAAACGCTCTTTACCAGAACCTTTCAAAGTACCTGTTTGATCTAAATATCCAATAGAAGCACGGTATGATACATTTTCAGAACCTCCTGACACACCCACGTTGTGGTTTTGTGTCAAAGCAGTTTGTGTAATCACATCTAACCAATCCGTGTTAGCACCCAAGTCATCAAATTTTTGATTGAACTTAGCTGCAGCAGCACGAAACTCAGCACCATTCATTAACTGAGGACGTTGAGAGATTGTCTCAGCACCTACATAGTTTGTGTAATCAACTGTAGGAGTTCCTGACTTACCACGCTTCGTGTTAATCAAGATAACACCGTTCGCTCCACGAGATCCGTAGATCGCTGCAGAAGATGCATCACGTAATACGTCCATTGTCAAGATATCCTCTGGAGCAATGTTTTCGATTGGAGCACCAATCACACCGTCAATTACATATAAAGGCTCAGAACCTGCGTTCAATGAACCCGTACCACGTAAACGAACGGTTGGACGTGCATTTGGATCACCAGAAGCCTGTGTGATAACCAAACCTGCTACTTTACCTTGAGCAGCAGCTAATGGGTTTGTTACAACTCCGGCGTTGAAATCACGAGAACCTAAGCTAGTTACTGTTCCTGAAATTTCTTTACGCTTTTGCGTACCGTAACCTACAACCACAACTTCTTCTAAAGATTTGTTGTCAGCAGCTAAAGCAACGTTCACAACAGACTTACCGCCTACTGAAACTTCTTTAGTTGTATAACCTACAAAAGAGAATACCAAAGTCGTGTTCGACCCAGCATTAACTTTATAAGTACCATTTGCATCTGTTTGAGCACCACGCGTAGTACCTTTAACAGCTACAGAAACACCTGGGAGACCTGAGCCATCAGCAGCATCAGTGACTTTACCCGTTACTACATCTTGAGCAAACGCGCCCAAGGAAATTAACAGTGCAACAGCAACACTAAAAGCTTGTTTGAAGCCTAGGTTACTAACACTTGATCGCACAAGGCGACCCACTCTTTTGTAAGAATGAATCATAAGTGAAAAATTAAGGGTTAAAAATAATTAATGATTCTAAGCGGTTCATCTCATTCATCTTTTCGCGTTAAAATGCCTTTGCAAACGTTTACGGTTTAAGGCGAATTTCAAAACCGACACAAAAAACGAAAGAATAAATTGAATAAAAAAATGATTTAAGGTAAGTAATCGGTGAATTGCCAACTAAAAATTGTACGAAATTTAGAATTAGTTGATTTGTAGCACAGTGTAGTACAGATTCCCGAAATAATCTAATTCTGCCCCTATATTACTACATACGAATATTTTTTATCTAAAAACCGCTCAAACAGTTCAAAAACGATTGTAATTTTTCAAGAGAAAATTTTTTTCAAAAAAAATAAATAATTTTTCGGCAATAGATTACTAGCTGATTGATTAGTCATCATTGGAATAATCCTATTAGTTGGAAAAAATGGACAGTGCTAGTCTGTTGAAAATTCAAGGAAGTGGATCATACCCGCTTCCACCCCACGGATGACAAGAAGAAACACGGCGCAACATCAAACGAAATCCCTTCAAGAATCCATACTTTTCAAAAGCTTGCTTGGCGTATTCTGAGCACGTAGGCTGATATCTACAGGAATTAGGCAATAACGGCGAGAGAAATAATTGATACAACTTGATCAAAAAAATGAATAGGTATTTCATGGGATTTGGAGGTGGGCCAACAAATTAAATAAAAGATCTTCAATTCATTGATTAAAATTCTGAATTGAATTAAATTGCTACTCAATGAAGCGCTTAATCGAATACATGAATCAATTACCCAAACGCTCCAAGATCCTCGGACTTGTTGGCATTACCCTTTTCATCGGCATATTAATCCTGGCTAACTCCCATCCTTCGCAGAGCTTTTTCCACGTGAAAACGGTAACGGAAAAAAGAAATGATAGTTTGGCCAACTTATATAATCCGCAAATAGCGCAACAAAAATCCATTAAACTGGATACCTTTTTCACTAAGCTGCGCGAAAAATCAGGATTTAATGGTGCTGTATTGATTACTCAGTACGGAAAAATCATTTACAAGAAGGGCTTTGGCTATTCAAATTACTTCACCAAAAGTGCGATTAATACGCATACCCACTTTCAACTAGCTTCTGTTTCCAAACAATTTACCGCAGTTGCCATCATGCAACTCAAAGAAAAAGGACTACTGAATTATGATGATGCAATCTATAAGCACATCCCAGGTTTTCCATACGACTCTAGCTTGACCATCCGTAGTTTACTTACGCACCGTTCTGGCCTTTCCGACTACGCCTATAATATGGATAAGGTCTATGATAAAAAGATACCACTGACTAATCAAAAAGTAGTCGAGATGATGATTCGTCTTAAGCCGCACATCGACTACCGGCCGAATGCTAAATTCAGTTATAATAACACGAACTACATGTTGCTGGCCTACATCGTTGAAAAACTCAGTGGATTGGGCTTCCGAGAATACTTAAAGAAAAACATTTTTGAACCGGCTGGCATGTCGGAAAGCTTTGTATACGACCCAATGCACCCCGAGATGCTCAAAACCGCAGCGACCGGATATGTTCCTAGACGCGGGGGACCAGTCGTATCCGAGTTCAACCACCTAGATGGGGTAACCGGTGATAAAGGCATATATTCCACGGTGGAGGACCTGTATCACTGGGATATGGCTTTGAACGAAGAAAAATTAGTGAAATATACTACGTTAGAGGAAGCATTTACGCCCCAACATACCACGCCGAAAGTGTTACCCAAAAACTATGGCTTCGGATGGAGGCTAACCCAATTGGAAAACGGCGATTGGTTGACCTACCACACTGGCTGGTGGCATGGATTTAAAAACTATTACCTCCACAACCCGAAAGATAACTCGGCCATCATCATCTTGGGCAACATGGCCAATCATGCCTTAGCCAAAGTAAATATTGTACAATCTATTTTATATCCAGAAAAATCAGCCTTATTTATGAAAGGCGAACCACTTCCTTTGGAATTCACCCTTGGAGGAAACTAATTCAAACCATGAAAAAACTACTTTCTCTTTCCATGTTCTTATTCGCAAGCATAGCTGCCTGGGGACAACAATCTGCTGACGATGCCATCAAAGCTACGGTCACCAATTATTTTGAAGGCGTAACCACGGGTGACGCGGCCAAATTGAATAAAGCATTTCATGAATCAGCCATCTTACGCACATTTAATGCGGCTACGGGAAAGATTCAAGATATCCCTGTCAAAACTTTCATCAGCAAAACACCTGCTGGAGGAGTGAAAGCAAGCACTAAACTGATTTCGTATTCCTATGCCGGAGTTTCAGGATTAGCTGCAGTCGAAATGCAGTTCGACGAATTTAAGTACATCGATCTACTTTCTTTATTACAAGTCAATGACGAATGGAAAATTGTCGCACGTGTATTTAGCCGTGTTGATCTAGATACACAACTCAAAGGTTCCGCAAGCACAGCTACTAAAGCTACTGGCAAAGCGCCTGCAGCGGCTCCTGCAAAAAAGAGCACAGCGAATATCAAACCGAAAAAAGATGACGGTTGGTAATAATTAGACGTTGGACGTTAGACACTAGACGCTGGACCTCAATGTAATAAATAGACGTCGGACGTTGGACTTTAGACGCTGGACCTAAATGTAATGTCTGATGTCCAACGTCTAATGTCAAACGTCTTTTTTACCAATTGATGGGTCCTTTACCTAAGTATTTCTCTACGATAGGCTTATAATACGATTTCAATTCCTCGAAAACAGGAACTACCGGAGATTTGGTATACAAATCATATTTATTGAAATCACGAATCCATTCGAGATATTGTTCGTCTTTGGCCGTCATGAATTGACGGTAACTTCCACCCGAATGCCACGGATAAAACGAGTGATAGCGAATCATCGCCATACCCGCTTCCGGAATTTTATTTTCAGGGTGAGTTTTTAACACCTGATACAAGTACTCATCATGCCCCCAAGCCAAGTGCACATTGTCTAATCCACAACCTTCCGTATAAACACCTAAGTCGGTGTTATAGCGCGAGTCAGCCATATCTGGATTTAACGCATTAAACTCTGGATATACGCACGAATCTGGTAATTTACACCCTACGACAAATACATCCCCTACCAATCCCCACTGCTCAGCCTGACTTGTTCCATCCTCATCTGAACCAAATAAATACATCGCTTTACCCAAATCATGAATCAAACCAACCAATTGCATCCAATCCGGACGACCTTCGGCACGAAGACCTTCCGCTGATTGCAATAAATGAATGATATTTGGAAGGGTTAAATCGGGGTCAGAAACGTCAACCAAGACATTCAAGCGCTCCATCATTTCCCAGATGTCCATCGGACGCTCAAAAGTCAAGTACTTCTTTTTCATTCGAAGTACATATTCATACGTTTGACAAGAACGCATCTTACGGTAATGCTCTTTGACGGCAGCGGTGATATCCCCCTGCTCATAATTACGAAATTCAGATTTTTCTTTGGTGATGGTTTCCATCTCGTCTTGGTTTAGAGCGATGAAATTACAGAATGATTTTTAATGCTGCAAGAACGACAAGATGATCGAACTCAACAACATTAAGAAACCCAACACAAAAAAGACGGTTGGATTCAAAACCGGCAAACTAGATTCGCTCAATGAGGCTTCATACGGATTGTCACTTAAATACCGCACAGGGATTTCTTGACCAATTTCACAATGCTTCGCTAAACCCTTTTCCGCTTCCCGACGAAACTCAGCGCCATTGACATAATAAGATACAATCGGAAAATAAATTGGAAATCTGCCTGAGTGATCATCCCGCGCATACCTGCGGGAAATCTCAACGATTTTACCGTAGGTGGTTTTTGAATGAGCAATCCAAACTTTCCGCTTGTTGTATAAATAAACACCAACGCCAATCAATGCAAAAGCGATAAAGGAAAACAACACTAAAAACAGTGTCATCGATCCTTGAAAAGAACCGGTAGGCCGACCAGAAATCAATAAAATGCCAACTAAATTCATTCGTCTATTTGCGCAGACAGGGAACCCCTGCCCATAATTTTCATCAAAAGACGTACAAAAAATACTGAAAATCAAATACTTAGCATTTGCGCAAAAAGACATGCGAAGTACACAATTCAAGCACTTTTTAGTATTTTTTGCTGATTCTCGAAAAACAGGATTTCATTTTGACCCATTCGTAGAAAAAATTAGAGTATTTTCAGAAAATAGGTTTTCAAAATGAAGCACAAAGCCCGAAAAATTTATTTTTCTAAAATTTGATATTTATTTCAAATTCGTATTTTTGACCCGCAAGAAACCTATATCTATGAAACAATCGACTAAAATTCAACTCATGACGATGATGTTCCTCATGTTCTTCGGATGGGGAGCCTGGTACGGTCAAATGAGTAAATATTTGTTAAGTACCCTGCATGCTACCGGCGATCAAGTAGGGAATGCATATCTTACCTTCTCCATTGCATCTTTAGTGGCTCCATTTTTTGTAGGATTAATAGCCGACCGCTTTTTTGCCGCACAAAAAGTAATGGGCGTACTCAACATCATCGGGGGTATACTGCTCTATTTACTAAGCCAAACAACAGATCCTGAAATTTTCTTTTGGTATATACTCGCCTACACGATGTGTTTCGCGCCCAATTTAGCTTTATCCAATTCCATCGCGATGAAGCAAATGCAAAATCCAGAAAAGGAATTTGCCAATATTCGTGTTACGGGTACCGTGGCCTGGATTGTTGTGACGAATATCATCGGATTTTATGCACTTGGAGACAATGTAGCCATTTTTCAAATCGCAATGTATAGCTCATTTGCCCTAGGAATCTACTCCTTTTTCTTGCCAGATACACCTCCAAAAGCCGACAAAAATGCATCTGTCGCGCAGATTGTTGGCCTGGATGCGTTAAAGCTTTTCAAAGACCGTTCGTTCTTGATTTTCTTTATTTCATCGATATTAATCTGCATTCCACTTTCGTTCTATTACGCGATGGCGAATCCTTCATTAACGGATTCCCACATGAGTAATGTCGAAAACAAAATGTCCTTAGGACAAGCTTCCGAAGTGATTTTTATGCTATTAATCCCATTTGCATTTACCCGATTGGGAGTCAAAAAAATGCTTATCGTTGGCTTAATCGCCTGGATTATCCGTTTCGTATGTTTTGGCTACGGAGATGGCCTTTCCAGTGAGTGGATCTTATATATTGGTATTATCCTTCACGGTGTGTGCTACGATTTCTTCTTTGTCACAGGACAAATATATACCGATCAAAAGGCCGGTCCGCATATCAAAAACTCAGCGCAAGGGCTAATTACTCTAGCAACCTACGGTGTGGGGATGGGAATCGGATCGAAACTTTCGGGTATTGTGCTAGATATGTATACCACGAATGGCGTCCATGACTGGCAGTCGGTATGGATGGTACCTGCAGCCATTGCCGTACTGGTTTTGGCGCTATTTATACTTTTCTTCAACGAACGAAAGCAAGTCGCCTAGGTATTCTTAATTTTTCGAAGCATCCAAGGCACGATGGATGGGAAGAGGCGTTGTACAAGTAAGCCGAATCTCTCTAAAGCTCCGCCAACAAAAAAGTAGTTTTTGCCCTGAGAAACGGCATGAACTATTTTTTGGGCGGTGATATTTGGATCAAGTCCTTTGGCTTGATTCGGATCCATTTTCCCATATTTTTCGCCGTCTTCATTCATCGCATGCAAGGAAATTTCCGTACGGATGTAGCCTGGCATGATGGTGGAAACCTGAACTCCATGTCCATGTAATTCTGCGCGCACTGAATCGAAAAACCCAATTAAGGCATGTTTCGTGGCTCCATAAGCTGCCCGACGCGGGGTAGAAATTCGGCCTGCAACAGAGGCGATGGGTACAAAAACACCCGCATGCTGTTTTTGAAACACCGGAATAACTTGTTGGACCAAATGCACAATCGAAAAGAAATTCACTTCAAACAAACTCCGGTACACATCAAATTTAGTATCCAACACAAAAGACCGTTGGCTCACTCCAGCATTTAAAACCAGCACATCTATGCGGCCAAATGTCTGCAAAACCTGGTTGACTTGTTTGGCATGTGATGGAAGATCCACCATATCAAAGGGCAAGACCAACACGCTCCCTCCATGTGTTTCGCAAGTCTGAGCCACCCGTTGTAATTCGCTTTCTCTGCGCGCCGACAACACCAGATGTGCTCCCTGGGCAGCAAATTCATAGGCTAAAGCCTCTCCGATTCCGGAAGATGCTCCTGTGATCCAGACAATTTTGTTTTTGAATTCCATACTCCAAATATAAAAAAGTGGAGACGCGATACCTCGCGTCTAAATTAAAAAGACGCGAAGTGTCGCGTCTCTACAATTGCTCTAGCTCCCGAAAGAACTCCGCCATCGGATTGACTTCCAACAGCTGTAGTTTCTGCCACAAGCGAATCGCCTTCGTCATCAAACCACTTTCAATTAAAAAGCCGTCGTGCCCGTAAAGTGAATCAATAACTTGAAAAGAAGCACCGGGGATGTGTTTGGCTAAAAACTCCTGTTCAACGATCGGAAAAAGTGCGTCGGATTTAATCCCAATCACCAAGGTGTTCGATTTGATCTGCTTGAGTGCAGGTATAATTCCACCGCGATTACGACCAACATCCTGGGAATCCATCATTTTGGAAAGGATGTAATAGGAGTAGGCATTGAAACGCTGGGCCAACTTCTCCCCTTGGTATCGTTGATAAGATACCGCACGTAATGTTTTTTCTAAGGAATGGTCTTGCCGGGACTGGGTCACTTGATACGTTTCATAGTTACGATACGAAATCAAGGCCGTGGCCCGAGCTGCTTTCATCCCCTCAATACCTGCTTTTGGATGCGATTCGCCCCATGTCTTATCTACCTCGATCGCCATCCGCTGGGACTCATTAAACGCTACTCCCCAAGGAGAATGTACCGCATTCGTAGCCACTAAAATCAAATTCTGAATCAAATCGGGACATATAATTCCCCACTCAACGGCTTGTTGGCCACCCATCGACCCACCAATACACGTTTTAATCGTATGTATTCCTAATTCTTTGCGTAACAGTTCAAATGAGTGAACAACATCGCGAATACTTATATCTGGAAATGAATGAAAATAGGGGTTACCCGTTGATGGATCCGTAGACAATGGCCCCGTGGAACCATAATGTGAACCTAAAATATTGGCACAAACAATGAAATTATTCTCCGGGTTAAATAATTTACCGGGGCCTACCAACCCCTGCCACCAGTCGGCAACATCCTGACTTCCCGTGAATGCGTGGCAAATCCAGATCACATTATCGCCCACGGCGTTCATCTGACCCCAAGTTTGGTAAGCCAAATCGAGTTTAGCAAGCGATTCTCCGCTTTCTAATGGAAATGTATGGGGATAGTGATAGTGTCTAAATTCTGCTTGCATCATCAACGCTTTATATTTCCCTAAACAGGCATTTGCCTGGGGTAGGAATTAGCACCGGGGTCAAAATTTTGACGGGTTGCCAGAAGATCAATGAGCCTAGTCTCTCCCTTCTTCTTTATAATTCAATGCTTAACAGCGACTGAATGAGGTGACAAAGTAAATCATGAAATCAGGAAATTCCAAAATTCTCTTGATATTTGCCGCATGAAACAACTAAATCTCTTTTATGTAGGCTTCGCTGCAATTCTCTATGCGGTGCATGTAAGCCCGTGGTCACAGTTGTTACATCCCGACGTACGCATGATTTTTGTATTTTTAGTATTTCAGTCCTATTTAACTTTCAACATTGCACAAATTGGCCTAAAAGACGGAAAAGAAAAATTCGTCCAATTTCAATTGGTTAATCTTACCATACGCTTCATTTTAAGCCTTTCGTTCATTGGTTTTTTCGCCTATTCGGGCACCCCAGAAATTTACTTGTTCGTAATCAACTTTTTTGTACTCTATTTATGTAGCGCAAATTTTGAAATAATTGGCTTGCTTCGTAACTTGCGACGTTTTTAGAAAAAGGCTAACTGAAATTTAATTTTTTTATGCCCTAAAAACGGCTAATCAGCGAATTAGCTGATCATTAGAAATCAATAAAGTAAAAGCAAGAATTACGATGCCGATTAAGACTTTTTTAAAGAAAATGTATTTTTCAAATATAATCATTGGATTATTATTCAGTTTTTCAAGCTTTTCACTGCTCGCTAATGAGGAGTCTGTAACACATGATTCAACGCAAGCTCATGTGAATGTACCGGCAACTAAAGAAGCTGAATCTACCAAATTTGATCCAGGTAAATTAATCTTACATCACATTGCAGATGAGCACGAATGGCATTTCTTTACTGTGGGCCATTTCCATGCTACTTTGCCACTACCTTGTATAGTTTATACGCAATCAACGGGTCTACAAGTTTTTTCTTCGTCTAATTTCAAAAATGAGCACCACGAGGAGGTTCCTTATAATGGTTTCGTTTTGGAGCATGGTAAAATTCATGCTGAAAATGGCGAGAAGGTATATGATATTTCAATTACCAAAAACGTGGCTTCCCTATTGATATCAGCTGTTTTATTGTTGACAATCTTCATTGGAATCGGTAAAAAATACCAAGACAATCCACACAGAGCTCCTAAAGGACTTCAATCCATGTTCGAACCGATCATCATTTTCGTTCGGGATGAAATTGCAAAGAACAACATTGGCGAAAAGCATTACCGTCGATTCATGCCGTATTTATTGACGATCTTCTTCTTTATCTGGTTTAACAATATGTTGGGCTTGATTCCAGGAGGAGCAAACGTAACTGGAAATATCGCGGTAACGTTAGTATTAGCGATTATTGCTTTTATTGTCACCAACTTCAATGGTCGGTCAACCTATTGGACACACATCTTCGCGATGCCAGGTGTTCCGAAATGGATGTTAATTATCTTAACCCCGGTAGAAATTGTGGGCGTATTTATGAAACCGTTCTCGTTAATGGTTCGTTTGTTCGCAAACATCACCGCAGGTCACATCATTTTATTAAGTTTAGTATCCTTGATTTTCATTTTTGAAAATGCTGCTTTAGGACTCGCTGTAGTTCCTTTTTCACTTTTCATGAACGTAATTGAGCTAATTGTTGCCTTCATCCAAGCCTTCATCTTTACGATGTTAGTTTCGAATTATATCGGATCGGCGGTAGAAGAGCATCACCATTAATTTGTAAATTTTTTTATTATATAAACCCAAATCGTATGTCTATTTTGTCGATTTTATTAGAAGTTTCTGTAGGTCTTGGTCTTGCAGGTATTGGTGCTGGTTTAGCTGCTTTAGGAGCTGGAGTAGGTATCGGTAACATCGGTGGTTCTGCTATGGAAGCTATCGCTCGCCAACCAGAAGCTTCTGGAAAAATTCAGGGTGCGATGTTGATCGTTGCTGCCTTCGTTGAGGCGGTTGCGTTATTCGCTGCTGTAATTTGTCTATTGGTTACTTTGAAATAAGAAACCAATCGAATGAGCCCAAGGGTTAGCCTTGGATTCCTTATTCAAAACATTTAAAACGCAATTTGGAAGGCATTAGGCGCCAAATTGCGTTTTCTAAAATTGAAATACTGTAAATATTAATATACCATGGAGTTAATTACCCCAGACTTTGGACTAATCTTCTGGCAACTGCTTGTCTTTGGAATTCTATTTTTCCTTCTAGCCAAATTTGCTTGGAAACCCATCATTCAATCGTTAGCTGAGCGTGAGCAATCCATCGACGAAGCGATTAAATTGTCAGAAACAACACGTGCTGAAATGGCTGAGTTGAAAGCTGGTAATGAACAATTAATTGCTTCTGCACGTGCAGAGCGCGATGTATTGATCAAACAAGCAAAAGAAGCGTCTGATGCGATGATTGCACAAGCAAAATTAGATGCACAAACAGCTGCCAATCAAGAAATTGAAAAAGCGCGTGTTTCTTTTGAACAAGAAAAAGCAAGTGCTGTCGCAGCAATCCGCAAGGAAGCTGCAACGCTTTCGCTAGACTTAGCTGAGAAAGTGTTAAAAAGCCAATTAAAAGACAAAGCAGCTCAAGAGAAATTAGTCACTGAGTGGATGGCTGACGTTAAATTATCATAATCGAATAAACCATGTCAGAATTAATTGTAGCTCACCGGTACGCTAAATCATTGCTTGACTTCGCCATTGAAAAAAATGCCGTAGAAGCAGTAGCTAAGGATATGATTGATTTCGCAGAAACATGCGAAGGAAGTTATGAATTAGTATTAGCGCTGAAAAGCCCAATCATCAAGCATTATACGAAGCTTGCTATATTAGCGAAGCTATTTAAAGATAAATTCAACCCGGTGACATACGGTATTTTCGTAATCATTACGAATAAAAACCGCGAGAAAATTTTACCCGCAGTAGCGAAAGAATTCATCTCGATGTACACGGATTATAAAGGAATTCAAAAAGCGACCGTGACGACAGCATCTGCATTAACGGCAGAACAAAAAGTGACGGTATCGAAGATTGTCAAAGATTACACAGGTAAAGAAGTAGAATTGATCGAACAAATAGATGAAAGCCTAATTGGAGGTTTCATTTTAAAAGTTGACGACCAACAAATCGATGACTCGATTAGACGGAAGCTCAATGATCTAAAAGTTTCTTTAGCATCTTAAATTGAAAGGCCTTGGGAACAAGGCCTTTTTTTAGCTCTTCCTTATGAAAAAATTCTCACTGTTTACAGGCTCATTAATTTCTGGATTAGCGATAGCTATTGGTGCTTTTGGTGCGCATGCTTGGAAAGACTATTTACGCGAAATCAATCGCCTAGATACCTTTGAAACGGCGGCACAATACCAAATGTATGGCGGATTAACCTTATTACTTTTGGGCGTTTGGCAAATACAAGTGTCGAACCGACTGTTAAAATCGGCCGGATATTTGATCTTTACCGGTAGCTTGATTTTCCCCGGATCGCTCTATTTGATTTGTATCACGCAAAATACGTTTTGGGGAATGATTGCCCCTATTGGAGGTTTGGCCTACATCACGGGATTCTGCTTCATGGCCTACGGGACGCTGAAACAATAATTAGTGACGCATCACTAAATCGAGACTATTCCAGACAATCTCTCCCATCGTTTTGCATTGCAAGAATCGCGGATCATCGTAATGTTTCGCGAGTTCACTCTTTAATTGATCCACATTTTCCTGTGGCGCAATCTCATCTTTCGACATTACCGTCATTAAATCAGATACGCGCTGGCTTTCGGATTTAAGCCTACTGGAGATCATGGAACGCTCTTCGATTTGGTACTGCCAAACAGATTCTGGCGTCATATATTTCATCCCCAGCTCGATCAAGGCATTATTCTGCTTGAAGTACTGTGGCATGTAAACCGAGCGTTTTCCTTCAAAACACTGTTGGTCAAAGTCAATTGGCCGAATTCGATAATAAATCTCCTCAAAATCAGGATTCGTAATCACCACAAAATTGGCACTATGCATATCCCCCAATAATTGCACGAGACAACGCTCATTAAACTTGACAAATTCTTTGGCTAAACGAATCGGGGATTCTAATTCAGCCTCCAAGTCTTGCTTTAAAAATGTATCCCCTGGAATTCCAGCAATATGCTCCTCCACCAATGTATTGTCATAAGTCACGTAGTTGATGCGATTAGGCGACAAAATATGCTCAAGTTCTAAGCCATACACCCGTGAGGCATCCGCAATTTTGATGTAGAAATAATCAAAGTTGTCATTCACCCGATTCACAATACGAATCCGAAAGGGATGCGTATTTCCATAGGTACAATAATCTACTCGATCAATGACTAAGTGTTTAATCACCTCCTCATTCCCGTCTGTTTTCAAATCCGCATAGATTTGCTTGAGTGCCTCATAGACCTCCGGCTGATCCGCTGGTGAGTAAAAAACAGTTTCCCAGAGCGTATCTGCACCATTTTTATCGTAGAGTACGATAGCATTATCATAACGCAATAAATCCTGATACGATATATTCATCTCGTGCTCCCGATTGTATTTGTGCAAATACCGCCTAAGCTGATTGTTAATCCGATAAAGTATCTTCTTCTTGGAGATTAAGGCCATTATTCAACGAAGTCTAGCGATTTACCAAAGGTATCCTTCAGTTGGCTGATGGCAAATAAGGCCAAACTAAAACATAGCACGCCTACCCATGCTGCCGCATGAATAAGACCGAGCGATGGAATGAGGAATTTAAATAGCAAGCTGATGGGAATCAAGGCACCCCGAACAAAATTGGGTACCGTTGTCGTCACCGTCATGCGGATGTTGGTGCCAAATTGCTCCGACGACGCCGTCAAAAATACGGCCCAATATCCCCCAAAAAAACCCAATGCGGTTATGAGTGTATTCGCAAATACTTGTGAAACATCGGTTGCCACATACAAGAAGTACAAGGTAAGGCCCCAGGCTAACACGAGATATAAGAACACGACCTTGTTCCGACTCTTGAACCATTGGCTTAATGCGCCGCTGACAAAATCTCCTACCGAAAGCCCTATGTAACAATACATAATGGCATCTCCACCTGTGATGGCTCCTTGAATGCCAATGAGCTGCGTGATCTCGGGAGCAGAGAAAACTAAAATCCCGATGATATACCAAATGGGAAGTCCCATTAAAATACAATACACATATTTTTTAAACGTAGGCCACGATGTAAAAAGCTGAAAGAAATTTCCTTTGGATACATCGGCCTGCATGCCTGTATACATACTTGACTCAAACGTGCCCAGCCGAAGTAGCAATAAGGCGAGTCCCATGCCTCCACCGATAAAATAACAGGTACGCCACCACTCAGGATCAGCACTTAAACTGGCAACAATCGGTGCAAACACTGCACCCGCTGCCCCGACCCCAGCGATGATTAATGTACCTATTCCTCGTTTAGAGGCAGGCAAGGTTTCATTCACTAACGTAATTCCGGCACCTAACTCGCCGGCCAATCCGATACCAGCAATAAAGCGCAAAACCCAATAGGTATTTAAATCAGTCACAAAACCATTCAGCGCATTGGCTATAGAATAAAGTAAAATAGAGCCAAAAAGAACCGATTTGCGGCCTTTTTTGTCGCCGTATACCCCCCACAATATACCACCGAGCAGCATGCCACCCATTTGGACATTCATCAGGTTCAGCCCTTGGTTCAATAATTCAGCGCCCGATAAACCCAAACTTTTTAAGCTAGGATTTCGTACGACAGAAAAAAGTATGAGGTCATATACGTCAACAAAATAGCCAAGAGCGGCTACGGCAATGAGCATTTTGGCTTTCGAACTTATTTTTTCTGTTTCCATATTAACGCGATAACATATCCGATCGATGGGAATCGAGCTTCAAAAAGATAAATAACAACACAGTGAATGACCATAATGATGAGCCCCCGTAACTCAAGAAAGGAAGCGGAATTCCCATAATGGGCATGAGGCCAATCGTCATGCCAATATTAACCAAAAAGTGAAAAAAGAGAATACCTGCAACCCCAAATCCATAGGCGCGGGCAAACCGAGATCTTTGCAAATCAGCTAAATACATTAAACGCCACAAAAATACCATAAACAAAATCACGACTACCGAGACACCAAAAAAGCCAAACTCTTCACCAATCGTACAGAAAATAAAATCTGTACTCTGCTCAGGCACAAAATCAAATTTTGTCTGCGTACCTCCCAGGTAACCCTTACCCCAAAAACCACCAGATCCAATCGCAATTTTAGACTGGGTTACCTGGTATCCTAAGCCGCGCGGATCAAACCCAGGATCCAATAAGACCTTAATTCGATTTCGCTGATGCTCCTTTAACACATGGTTCACGACCCATTCCACAAGCATCGCCAGCGTCATAATAACTGAAATACCCAACGCCATTTTTACATAGGTTTGCCACATCCGCTGCAAGTATATGGGCATGAGTATAACCAATATGATGGCAAAAAATAACAAAATCAAAAAGATAGTGAGCGGCTCGAGCATCAACGCACTCACAAAAAGAAAAATACCCCCGAGTAATATACTGGGATACTCACTAGGCAAACCTTCCCGATAAAGCAAGATGATAAATGATACAAAAACGAGAGCAGATCCCGTTTCGTTAGAACCAACAATTAATAAAATCGGCAAGGCAATAATAAGGGCGGCACGCCATTGATCTTTAAATCTTCCTAAATTTACCTGTGGATCATTTAGATATTTAGCTAACAATAATGCTGTTGCTGTTTTAGCAAATTCGGCCGGTTGGATCGTCGCCGAACCAAACTTAAACCAAGAATGTGACCCATTAATCGTTACCCCTAAAAAGGGCACTGCGATGAGCAGCAGAATAAACAAGCCATAAATGAAGACCGCAAACGATTCAAAAAATCGAAAATCTAGCGCGAAAATAAACATGATCAAGACGAAACTCGTCCCGATCCATATCAATTGTTTCCCCGCATTGGACGTATAAAAAGCCGCATCCGTCAGCCCTAAAGGAGATTCTGGATTGTATATTGCTGAATAAATACTCATCCAGCCGAGCAGCACAAAAAGCGCATAAAGCCCTACGCTTATCCAATCAATCCGACTCTTTAATTGTCCTGACGATCCGCTCATTTTTTTAAAGTATCCGTTTTAACACGATTGGCTGGTCGGTTATACACCACATTAGCCAAATAACTCATATTCATAAACTTCGTCTCAACCGCCTTGCGATCTACACGTCCTTTCAAATATTTCTCAATAATCAACGAAGCAATAGGCGCGGCAGCAAAACCACCGAAACCCGCATTCTCCACAAACACCGCAATCGCAATCTTCGGATTATCCTTGGGAGCAAAGGCGATAAACACCGAGTGATCTTTTCCTTTTTGATTCTGCGATGTACCCGTTTTCCCACACATCGTGATATCCGGAATACGACCATCTGCCCCTACCGTACCGTGTAAAACCGCATCTTGCATACCTTGAATGACAACAGTATAGTATTTGGCGTCTACGCCAACTGACACCGGATTTTTATAAAATGGATCCAATGTCCGACGAGGACCAACGCCTTTCACTAAATGTGGGGGAATGTACCAACCGCGATTAGCAATAATCGCAGCAAAATTGGCCATCTTCAATGGACTAACAACCAGCTCTCCCTCCCCAATACTCAACGAATAAATATTCGAGAATTTCCACGTATTCTCCCCTTTGTATACTTTATTATAATACTCCACGGTAGGCAAATTACCCCGTTTTTCATTACTCACATCCACCCCTAGCTTACGTCCAAAACCAAAATTTGCGACTAACTCCGACCACCTCTTCAGACCCTGAGCTGATCGTTCATAGGTATCACCCGTTGTCCCATCATACAATATCTTACGAAATGCATGGTAAAAATAGGGGTTACAGGACCACTGAATGGCATTATGCAAATCATTATGCGCCGTTGTATGCACGTGACATTTCACAGGTGCCCCCGCATGGCCAAAGACAGATCCCGCCGATATAATACCGAGCTGCTGACCCACTAAAGCTTGCACCAATTTAAACGTAGATCCCGGTCGGTAATACGCAGATGGCGGCCGATTGATCAAAGGCTTCAACGGATCTAACGCTAGTTTTTGGTAATATTTTGAAAAGTTTCTGCCCGCTAACAAACTGGGATCATAAGAGGGAGCTGAAACCATGGTTAAAATCTCTCCGGTGGCCGGCTCAATAGCCACGACACTTCCCACCTTATGCATCATCAAACTATCCGCATATTCTTGCAAGCGGATATCGATACTCGTATATAAATTTTGACCAGCCACTGGATAAACATCCAATTTCCCATTTTTATAATCGCCTTTCTCTACTCCATTACTGTTCACCATCCGGTATTTAACCCCACGCTGACCTCGCAATACATCCTCATAATACGACTCAATTCCCGAAACCCCCACAAAGTCGCCTTGACGGTAATAATCATCCGGCTGCTCCTTTAACGAATTGGGATTGATTTCAGCTACATAGCCGAGCGCATTGGAAAAAGCGATTGATTGATAGGTCCGAAACGCGGTAGTCGTGATCGAAAAACCAGGATAATCAACCATCGCATCTTGAATTCGAGCAAAATCTTGTTTGGATAAATGCTTCAGAAAAATAGATGGCTTCACGCGGGAATATGACCTAGCCTGACGGGTAACGGTATCAAAATATCCCCGTGTAATACCAAACAAGGCACAAAAACGATTCGTATCCGCCACATAAGCTTTGCGCGGCGTAATGTACACATCGTAAACTGGAGTATTATATACAATTAATTTCCCGTGGCGGTCATAGACTTCTCCGCGAAATGGAACCTGAATGATCTTCCGAATGGCATTGTTATCCGCCGCCTTCTCATAGGTGTCATCGATCAATTGCAGGTAAAACAACTTGCCTAAAAAGACTACCGCCACCGTCAAAAAAACAAGAAATAAGATTAGTCGGCGACCCTCAAACACGTTTAAATTACATTTATGTCAATAACATGGCAATTTAAGCATATTTCCGAATTATTTGGGAAGACTTTTGATCAATGCAATCATCGCAAAAGCGATGGATCCTAAGGATAAGCCCAGTGTAAACCAAGGTGTTGCTAAATGAAAATAACCGTCTAAATAGCGACCAAGATAGACACCTCCTAAAATGGTGACCAACATTTGAAATGCTGCTCCAATAAATCGCTGATAATTGTTCATGAAAAAATTAAAATAATCGGCTAACCACACACTAAAATTATCCCTTTTTCATTTATATATATTGTAAATTTGAAAATTATACGCATTCCATCCCTATGAAAAAACTGTTGGCAGCTTTAATCCTCGTGATGCTCAACTGGGCCTGTTCCCAGCAAAGCACTCGACCTGCTGCCGTAGCTTTTCATAATGTGAATGCCAAGTACAACGCGATTTTTCAGGCAGACCGATTGCTAATCTCATTGACGAACAAAGTAAGGGAAGAGAAAAAAGAAAATTTCTCTAATGCTTTACCCATTCTAGCCCCCATCGATACAAGCTTTTCACAAAGCTATGCCAAAGAGATTGCGAACCTCGTTCGTAAAGCAACCTTAGTCATCGATCGGCATCAAAACTCCCGCTTCGTAGACGACGCCTATTTGATTATTGGCCGTGGTCGACTCCTTCAGCATGATTTAACAAACGCATTAGAGACGTTTAAATACATCAATTCGATCGAACACGACCCGAAAACACAGCAGTCGGCACTCATCGAATTAGCTACGATCTACCTATATCAGGCCGACTACCCTTCTGCGCAGAAGGTGTTTAATTTCATCGCGGAAAATCCGATGAATGCAAACCAAGAGCAACACCTATTATTGGTTCAAGCCTTCGCCTACCAAAAACAAAATGCCATTGCCAAATCGATTCCGCTACTAGAAAAAGCCGCTCCCCGCGTAAAAAATCGAGCAGAACGTGGCCGACTGTTCTACATACTTGGCCAAATGCATCAAGAGCTTGGGCAAACCGCTGCCGCACGAAAAGCTTATGAGCAATGCCTAAAACAAAAGTCTAGCTATAGCCTAACCTTGCATGCGCAAATAGCGATTTTATCCTTAACTGAAAATATCCCAGGATTAGAAAAACTTGTCAAAGACCCGAAAAATCAAGACCTACAATCTGATATTTTTCTAGCCATTGGTCAAATCCATTTCCAGCATAAAGACTATGAATTAGCCCGAAAAAACTGGGAAAATGGAGGAACAAACAATCCCAATAAAGGCGAATTGTATTTCCAATTAGGCCAGCTTTTCTCCAATCAATTGAAAGACTACCGCAATGCCGCAAACTATTTCGACTCAGCAGCGACATTTTTACCTAGCCAACACAGTCAATATCAATTAGCCCAAAAATTGCGGACACAATGGGGCGAATTTGCCCGCCTAGATGGTTCGATTCAATTACAGGACTCCTTATTAAAATTAGGTCAACGGTCAGAAAGTGACTTAAAGGCGATGTATGAAAAAATCCAAAAGTCGAAAAAAGCGAAAAAGGATTCGGTTCAATTAACAATTGCCTCTTCGTCGAATGTAAGTTTGGCCACATTTACGCGCAGGCCTTCAACGCCCGAACAGCAAAGTTTTTATTTCTACAACGATCAGGCTCGGGTGCAGGGCCAACAAGAATTTAGCACCAAATGGGGTATCCGTACCTTAGAAGATTTTTGGAATCGCAAAAACAAACAGGCGGCAGTACTGACTGATGCACCGCTTATGCCAAGTAATGTGGCTCAAACGAATATGGTAGGCGAATCAGCACAAACGCAAGATTCACTTCAGATTTGGCTTAACTCCATTCCGCGTACCGAAAAACAACAAGCTGACATTCAGAAAAAACGAGAAAAAGCATTGTTCGATTTAGGCAAATATGCCAAACTTGAATTGGCGAAAAATGACTTAGCAACCAATTCATTAACGCATCTGCTGGGCGATTATCCTCTGACTTCCTTTGAGGCTGAAGCGCTTTATCTACTCTATTTAAGTTCGGATAAACCGAAGACATATCGTCAACTTCTTTTTGACAAATACCCTAATTCATATTTTAAGCAAGCGATTTTGACCTTGGAATTTGGTGGCTTAACCGAGGGAAAAGAATTAGAAGCACAGAAAAATTACGAAAAAGCTTTTGCGCAATTTAAATCTGGAGACTTTACCGCCTGTATCGCGCAAGCTGATTTACTGCTTCAATCTTTTCCAGGTAGTAAATGGGAAGATAAAATTGTATTTTTAAAGGCCCAAAGTTATGGCGGCCTAAAGGATTTTGACCGATATAAAAAAGAACTCAAACAATTTGAACAGGCCTATCCGAAAAGTCAGCTCATACCCGAAGTGAAAGCCTTGTTGGAAAAATTTACCCAAAACAACCGTTAACATGTTTGCATTCGAAGCAGGAAAATATGCCAAATTTATCCGATTCATGTACCGATTTTTTCTCGGAACGACCGCCGCATCTATCCTGTTTATTGTGGCCGTGAATTACAATTTTTTATGGTTGTTTGGTGGTATGCCTAGTTTGTATGAATTAGAGAATCCCAAAAGCCAGATGGCTTCGCTCGTGATTTCCGAGGATGGTCAAGAGATTGGAAAATACTTCCGCGAGAATCGCAATCCACTTGAATTTGAACAGCTCCCTGACAATATCGTTAATACGCTTGTGTCTACGGAAGACGCCCGCTTTACGTCACATTCGGGTATTGACATCCGCTCTATGTTTCGTGTCGTATTTTCATTAGGTACTGCCGGCGGAGGAAGTACCATTTCACAGCAATTAGCCAAGAATTTATTTCATACGCGCTCTATGGAATTTGGCGAAGATGATCCCGTTTACTTAGGCTTATTAATGAAAATCGATGGCGTAAGAACCGTGATTGCCAAAGTCAAAGAATGGATTTTAGCTATCCGTTTGGAACGTCGCTATACCAAACAGGAAATCATGGCCATGTACCTGAATGAGGTAAGTTTTGGTAATAATGCCTATGGCATTCAAGTGGCCTGCCGGACCTATTTCCAAAAAGACCTGCAAGACGTAACTCTTCCGGAGGCCGCCACGCTGATCGGTCTACTCCAAAATCCTTCGTTGTATGACCCGCGCGTTCGTCCAGAAAGGACGATGGAACGTAGGAATGTGGTGTTAGGCCAACTAGCCAAATATGAATTCATCACGGAAGAGGAACTTCCCAAATTACAAGATGAGCCTCTCAATTTGCACTACCGTGTCGAAAATCAGAATACGGGAGCAGCGCCATATTTTAGGGAAGCAATTCGCCAGCAGGTATTAGCTGCGATCAAAGAGTTAAATCAAGAACGTCCAGAGGATCAGCAATTAAACCTATATACCAGTGGGTTACGCATATACACGAGTATCGATTCACGCATGCAGAAATACGCAGAGGAATCCGTTCGTGAGCACATGCGTGCGGAACAAAAGTTATTTTATGATCATTGGCGTGGACGCAATCCATGGGTCAATGAAGAAATGAAAGAAATCAAGGGCTTCTTGCGCGATGCCATGAAACGCACCCAGCGCTACCGCGATTTAATGTCGGCCTATAACAACGACGAATTCAAAGTATGGGAAGAATTACGCAAGCCAATCAAAATGACCGTCTTTACTTACGACGGCGACAAGGACACCACCTTGAGTCCGATGGATTCGTTAAACTATTATAAACGCATATTAAACTGCGGCATGATGGCGATGGATCCAATGAATGGACATGTCAAAGCCTGGATCGGAGGAATCAATTACAAGTACTTTAAATTCGACCATATTTCGCAAAGTAAGCGTCAGCCGGGTTCGACCTTTAAACCATTTGTGTACGGAGCCGCTATTGAAAATGAAATCGTTACTCCATGTGATGAATTAGTGGATGAACCTGTGACTTTTGGTGAAGAAGATGGACTAAGCGGAGGAACATGGACCCCTCAAAATTCAGATGGCAAATACAGTTACCAAAATATGAAAATGCGGCGAGCAATGGGATTATCCATTAACTCCATTTCTGCCAAACTAATGAAGCAATTAGGCCCGGATAAGATTGCAGAATTTGCCCATAAATGCGGAATCAATAGTCCATTAAACGAAGTACCTTCCTTATGTTTAGGTGCATCTGAAGTATCCTTATTGGAACAAGTCTCTGGCTACGCCACGCTCGCCAATGGTGGTGAAAAAATTGAACCTATTTTAGTGTTAAAAATTACAGATAAAGTAGGCAATGTACTCCGCGAGTATTCTCCTCCTGTCAAAGCGGTCATCAAGCCAGAAACAGCATATTTAATGACGTATATGTTACAAGGTGCGGTCCACGAACCTGGTGGTACAGCCGAGGGTTTGAAGCGTACATCGATTGTTGCTGGGAATGAAATAGGGGCCAAAACAGGTACGACCTCAAATTATTCAGATGGCTGGTTTATGGGAGTTACTCAAAAATTAGTGGCTGGTGTATGGGTTGGCGGTGACGATCGCAGTATCCACTTCCGTAGTTTGGCGCTTGGTCAAGGGGCCAAAATGGCGATGCCAGCTTATGCGAAATTCATGGAGAAGGTATATGCCGACCAGTCTTTAGCGATCGAGGGGTATCGAAAGATGCCATTCATCAAACCTGAAAATTTTGTTTTTGATTTTAGTTGTAATGGTCGCGTGGCGGTAGATTCAACTGCCACTGAAGCACCTCTCACTCAATAAATATGCGTTTTTTAGCCCTTATAGTCGTTATTTTTTGTTTTTCATGCCAGCAAACACCTGAAGAAAAAGGGGAAGCACTTGCCAAGCAAAACTGTGGTTCTTGCCATAAATTCCCAGATCCAAGTTTGCTAGACAAGAAAACATGGAACGAGGGGGTATTACCAGAAATGGCTTATCGATTAGGTATTGGCAATCGCTTTGAACTACTCACCAAAATTCCAGATGAGCAATATCAAAGTGCCATGCGATTAGATATCTATCCAGAAACCCCTAAAATTAGCCAGGAGGATTGGGATTTAATCGTAGCCTATTACACGGCAAAAGCACCCGAAAAACCATTGCCCCAACCGAAACGCAGTCCAATTAGTTCCGATCTTCTACATTTCAAACGGGAATCTTTTATTTCACCCGCTGATCCCATGGGAGGTGTTACATCCATTCGCATACACCCGCAGAAATCTGAGGTTTGGGTAGGTACTCGCATGCAGAAACTATGGATATTAGATGAAAAACTGAAAATTAAGCAAACCATTCAGACACCTACGCCCATTGTTCACACGCAATTCGTAGGAAAGAATGCGTATGCTGTTGGCATTGGAAAGCTGTATCCGAATGATCAGCATATTGGCCAACTCGTTTCGATTGACGAAAACAAGAAGCAAGTCACACTTGCAGACTCCCTAACAAGACCTGTTGACGTACAACTGGCAGACTTAAATCAAGATGGCACGACTGATTACTTAATTTGTGAGTTTGGATTTGAGGCCGGAAAGCTCAGTTGGGTCGATGGAAAAACCAAGAAAAAAAACAACTTAAAAGTAGCTCCGGGAGCTCGAAACGTCGTAGTGAAGGATTTTACTGGCGATGGGAAACCCGATTTTATGGTGCTCATGGCGCAGGCTAGAGAAGGGGTTTCGCTGTATATTAATAAGTCAAGTGGCATTTTTGTTGAAAAGCCATTATTACAGTTTGAAAGTGTTTCCGGAAGTAATTACATGGAAGTTGCTGATTTCAACCAAGATGGCTTTGATGACATTATGATTACGAATGGAGATAATGCGGATTACTCGTATGCTAAAAAAGGATACCATGGCGTGCGTATTTATCTAAATGACAAGCGCTACAATTTCAAAGAAGCCTTTTTCTATCCAGTTTATGGGGCATATAAAACACTGGCGCGAGATTTTGATCAAGATGGCGATTTAGATTTAGCGATGATCGCATTCTTCGCTGAGAATGACCAGGGAAAAATTGAGTCTTTTTTATATTTCCAAAATCAGGGAAACATGAAGTTTAACGTAAGCAATTTGAAGATACCTGGAGATGGACATTACATCGCGATGGATGCGGGCGATGTGGATCACGATGGAGATATTGATATATTGCTGGGCAATTATCAGTTTGGAAATAGAAAACCAGGTGCGAATAACACACCTGGCCTCCAGTTAACTTACTATAAAAATCTACTTCGTTAGTTTCGCACCATGCGGAACGAATCCTTGAGCTAATTGACTTTGGCTTAAGTAAGAAGCGCCATAAGTCCATGCGACTTTTTGAGTTTTTCCTTTAAATTGATAGGTAAAGTCTTGGTTGACAGGCAGATAGTCAAATGCCATACGCGGTTTAAATGCGTACATTTTGCCTCGATTCTGAAGTGCGACAAAGGCTAATTGATCTTTTCCTAGTCGAATACGCACGAATGATTTGGCATCGCCGGGCACAAACAAACCTGAGCCCGTTTGGAATGTGAAACTGCCACGACCATTTCCAAGCAGTACGCCGCCGTTTGAAGCATCGTAGCGACCCATCGCGACTTCATTTCCAAAATTATTTCCTACATAAAGGATATCTAGATTCCCGTCTTGGTTAATATCTAAGATTTGCATCCCGTTCAACGCAGATACTTGAGCTAACCGAGGTAATTCATGGGATTTAAACTTCCCATCCCTTAAATTCTCTATATATACCGAGGCGTTTTCTGTCATTGAAATCTTAGTAGCTTTCGCTTTTTCTGAATCTAAGAAGAACTTATCCTGTGAAACAGCACCAAACTCCTTGTAATACACGAAGCGCGCGCGTGTGGCATTCAATTGTTTATGCGTATCATCTTTACCAAAAAGAGGAGCTGAAATAGCCGTTCCAGCTTGCGTTTGGAAATAAACAAATGGGAAAACATCATATACCCCATTTGCATCTACATCTCCATGCCAAACATCTACAGGTTGTTTTGATGACGCACGTAACAAGGTATTTTTACCCATATTACCTGCAACAAAATCCATATCTCCATCCTGATCAAAGTCGGCCGTTGAAATCGACCCCCACAAACCGGTCAAATGCTCAACCCCTGTTTCGGTCAATTTTTTCAGGTGCCCTTTTTGATTTGCAAAGAATTGAATCGGAGCAAATTCACCCGCAACGACGATATCTATCCAGCCATCTTGATTGAAATCCGTACAGACTGCATCACATGCTAAACTCTCCTGGAGTAATTCTGGCGCCCACGACTTAGTCATGTCGGTGTACTTAATCAACCCAGGCTTTGAATCATTCCGGAATAAACGGGAAACGGTACCCATGGGATACTGAAATGCCACATTTCTGCCGCTGACATATAAATCCAGATCGCCATCGCGATCGAAATCTAGGGCCCGCACCGCTGCATTACTTTCTGTAAAGGCAGGCAATGCGTTTGAACTCAGAGTAAAGTTACCTTTACCGTCATTCGTATAAATGACATCTTGGAAACTTGCGGCACCTACTTTACCCTCAGTACCACCCCGAGCAATATATAAATCTAGATTGCCATCGCGGTCCATATCGACCAATAATGATCCTAAATCCTCTCCTAATTTCAATTTATCTTCAGCTACACCTTCCAAGAAATTAGATTTGAAGGTTCCGTTAGCTTGTTGGAGATAGAAAATCCCTGAATAGAATTTGGCTCCACCCACGAAAATATCTTCCAATCCATCGCCATTCACATCACCCACGGACGCTCCCGGGCCTAATTGAGACATTTTAAATGGCGATAAACTCTGGTAATTAAAATCGATGAAGTCGTATTCTTTCGGCGTATCCGTTAATAAGACTTGTGAAGAAATATCATCCAATAAAGGATCTGGTGTCTTCATAAGTGACACAGCAGGCATCCGTGCATCAGCAATAGATACGTTTAAAATCTGGTCAGACTTAGGTGCATTAATGACTTGCATGGAATCATTTGGCCAGATTATTCGCAATTCTTTAACTTTTTGTTTCGTTCCTAAGCCAATATGTGCCACAGGTTCTACACTAGATAAGTAGCCCCGATAGGGTGAATTTTCATAGTAGAATAGGGTACCATCCGCAAATACCCCTTCGACGTGCGCACCCAATCCCTGTTTATTTTGACCTTTACCGGTAAACTTAACGCGTAGAAAGTGACTTTTGTCTGGGTTTTGCTCAACGGAATTATTGCGGTAGACAAAGGCTTTATCATTGATATTATTAACTACGTAATCTAAGTCTCCATCGTTATCTAAATCACCGTAACTGGCTCCATTGGAAAATGAAGGCACTTGGATTCCCCAAGCGGCACTAACATCTTCAAATTGCAATCCGCCCTTATTCTTAAATGCATAGTTATTCACCTTGATAACGGGCAACTGCTCTAATAAAACGGCATCCGAAGCGAGGCGTTGGGCATTGGCTCGGTAAGACATAAAATCTCGATCGGTGACATCACGCGGAAAACCATTGGTAATCATCAAATCTCGAAAACCATCATTATCAAAGTCGGCTAAAGATGGGCACCAGCTCCATTCCGTCTCAGATACACCAGCCATTAAACTTACTTCTTGAAACGGGATCGCAGAACCATCTGCCTTTTTGCCTGAATTTAGCTGCAAGGTATTGCGCATGTATTGATAGGTATACCCATGCATGTCACTATTTTGATACGATTGATAGCTGTTTGGTGGCGCTAATTGCTTTTTACGCTCGTTGTCTTTGGGTAACATGTCTAAGGCAACGATGTCAGCCAAACCGTCATTATTAACGTCAGCCACATCATTCCCCATCGCACTTAAACTCGTATGTTTAAAATAGGTCTTAGCTTGATCGGTAAAAGTACCATCGTGGTTATTGATGTATAAAATATCATCTGAAACATAATCATTCGTCACGTAGATATCTGGCCAATTATCTTGATTGATATCACAAATATTGATGCCTAAGCCATATCCTTCAATCGTGATACCCGCTTCCTTGGATACATTTTTAAAAATGGGATGACTGGCGCCAGCCACATAATCATTGCGGTATAATCGGTCGGTATTTGGATAGGAACCATCAGTTACCTTGGGACGGTACAGGGAAGGAAATTGATCAATAACATCAGTCAAAACATATAAGTCTAAATCACCATCACGATCATAATCAAAAAAGGCCGCATGTTCACTGTGACCAGCATCGTTGATGCCATATTCAGCAGCCATCTCTTTAAAACTCGGTTTCCCATCTTTAATTCCTTGATTCACGAAAAGCATGTTTTCGCGATCTTTAGCGGAAAGTTTCATGGTTGCAGACAAATAGATATCTAGTAAACCATCGCCATTAATGTCGACGATAGAAACACCTGAACACCAGCGACCAGCTGTTTCGATGCCTGCCGACTTCGTAACATCCTCAAATTTTAATTCTCCTTGATTTAAATACAGGGTACTCGGTGCTTGATTCCCTGCAAAAAACAGATCAAGCCTCCCATCTTGGTTGAAATCACCCATGCCTACACCACTACCATTGTAGAGGTATTCATACTTCAAAATATTCAATGTGTCATTCTCGGCAATTTGATTTGAAAAATGAATACCGGTATCCTCATCGGATAGCAGCTCAAACGTAGTTTTTGTTTTACAAGAAAATAAACTGATAGCGAACAAGAATAAGAACGCAGATGCTTTTGTGTACATAGGGTAAATTTGAAAAACTAAAATTAAAAAAGGTGAGAACAAGTTCTCACCTTTTTTAAAAATAAACTTAATTGATAATTTATTTGATCGGATTTTGTGTTAACACATCCGCTCCTTGAATATCAATTTGTTGCTGTGGAATAGGTAAGAACTTGTCTTCCTCATTGTAAGCAGCACCACCGAATTTAGTTATTAACCACTTCGCTTCATACTTTAAGTATGCGTTCAAAGTTCTGCTAGCAACATTCCAACGAACTAAGTCGAAGAAACGGTGACCTTCTGTAGCTAATTCCAACAAACGCTCCATACGAACAATACGACGCGCATTTGCTTGATCGCCTAATGTAGTATATGTAGAGATTGAATAGTTAGCTTCTGCTTTTCCACCTTTAGTTACGAAACCAGCAGGATTAGCTGCACGGCTACGCACTTGGTTGATATAACCTAAAGCTGTAGCTAAGCTTCCACCTTCGATTTCAGCCTCAGCAGCCATCAACAATACGTCCGCATAACGGATGATGTTGAAGTTCATTGTCGCATATCCACGTGTCCAAGAAGATCCATCAGTCAACGTATTCTCTTGACGCTTGTAATAGATGTATTTCTTAGGTGAATAAGGACCTGCATAAGGTTGAGCACGGATCCAGTTAGCTCCTGGATGCTCGATCCAGTCTAAGTATTGGATACCACGACGACCGATTGTATGGTCAATACGTGGATCTAATGGATCTGTATCTTCTGTAAATGCAGCAGCAGAGTTGATACCGAAGTCATTCTTAACTGCATTAGCCGCTAAGTTATAATCTGGAGTACCGTCAGCTTGCTCGCCTAACAATGGTAAACCATTGCTTGTACGATATGCATTTGCCATCGAGAAAGATGGTTGGAAGAATCCGCAGCAGTTACCTGGACCGTCAGAACCTGTATTGTATGGGTAGTTCAAATCATCGAAACCATTCGCGTTGTTCACGTTACCTGTGTTCATAGATGACTGAATTGCAAATATAGCTTCTTCGTTGTTGTCATTCTCCGCATTGAAGATTTCAGCAAACTTAGATACTAAACCATACTTCTTACCATTCGTTGTCTTACCGTTAGCAATAACGTTAGTAAACATTGAACGTGCATCTGCAAATTTATTTTGGTATAAGTATGCCTTACCTAAATAAGCACCTGCAGCCCACTTGTTCGCACGACCTGCAGCAGACGATGTCTCTGGCAAGTTGTCAAATGCAAATTTGAAGTCAGCTTCAATCTTACCCCAGAAATCTGGAGAGTTCTTCACTTTCTCAATTCCCTTACCGTAATCGATTGTTTCATCCACGTAAGGTACTGAGTTAAACAAACGCTTCAATTCGAAGTAGAAGTGACCACGTAAGAATCTTGCTTCTGCAATTACACGAGTTTTATCTGATGCAGACAACTCTTTTGACTCATTAGCCAATCTAATTGTTGCATTCGCACGTGCAATACCTTCGTATTTAGCAGCCCATGTTGAGTTTAAGTCACCATCCGTAGGATCTGTCTCATAACGTTGCATGGCATTGATGTTTGAGTAGTCACCTGGGTCAGTACCCTTGTTACTCTCTCCACCACGAATAGAACCCCAAACCCAGTTGTTTGCAGCAGCTAAACGAGAGAAGCCTTTACCTGCTAATTGTGCATAAGTACCAATTAGCGCTCCCTCTACACCAGCTCTTGAAGTTAATTGCGTTTGAGCTAAAGAGCCCGTTGGCAATACTTCCAAAAACTGATCCTTGCAAGCGAACGTCAACATAAATGCTGACGCACTTACTAAACTTAAACGCTTTAAAATCTGATAATTTTTCATGTTCTTAATTTTTAAAATTGGCTTCTTAAATTAGAAATTCAAGTTAAGTGAAGCTACGAATGAACGCGTAACTGGGTAGTTACCTACGTCAATACCAAAGCTTGTATCAGCAGCACCACCAACACCTGGATCTAGACCTTTATATTTAGTAAAGGTCAACAAGTTGTTAGCTGATAATGTTACTTTTGCTCCTTTAACACCAATCTTAGAGATAATGTTTTTAGGAACTTTGTAACCTAACGCGATATTTTGAAGACGGATATAATCGCCATCCTCTACGTACCAAGAGTTTTCTGCAGCAGAAGTAGAAATGTTAGATGCAGATTCCCAAATTGGAGCCTCAGCAGCGTTTCCTAAAGCTGGAGTCCAAGATTGCTTCGCGCGCTCTCCTTTTCCAGATCCTTCAAATGTTCCGTAGAAATCAGTAAACCACTTAGATTGGTTCCAGATTTTGTTTCCTGCAGATGCATATAAATACATATTCAAGTCAAAATCTTTGTATGTCAATCCTACGTTAACACCACCTGTGTATGTTGGCACTGGTGATCCTAAATACGTACGGTCAGCTGGAGTAATTTTTCCATCTCCGTTCATATCCGCATAACGGAAACGACCTACGCCAGCACCTGCTTGCGCTGGAGCTGAAGCAACCTCTTCTTTAGATGCAAAATAACCCATTACTTGATATCCGTAGAATGAAGACAATGAACGTCCTACTTCCATACGGATTGGTGTAATTCCACGGAATGCACCACCTACTAAATTCGTAATACCTGGAGCAAACGCAACGATCTCATTCTTTAAGAATGAATTGTTGAATGTCAAGTCGTATTTCAAATCTGCAGTGATGTTACCACGGTTGATAATTTGCATATCGATACCTTGGTTACGCATTTTTGCTACGTTAACTGAAGGTGCAGAAGCTGAAGGTCCAACAACCGCTGGAAGAGGTACGTTGAATAACAAATCCTCAGTATCTTTTCTCCAGATATCAAATACAACTTCCCACTTACCGTTTAACAATGTAGCATCGATACCGATGTTAGATGTAACAGCAGTTTCCCATTTCGCAGCAGGGTTACCGATACGAGAACGGAAGTATCCCTCATCAGCTCCAGAAGATTGACCTCCGATTGGATAGAATGAGTTTCCACGATCAGCAGCATATAATGAATACTGATTCGCAGGGTTTACGTTGTTTGAGTTACCCATTGTACCCCATCCACCACGGATTTTCAAATCTGTGATTGCAGGAATATCACGCATAAACTCTTCTGACGTTACACGCCAAGCTGCTGAGAACGCAGGGAACACACCATAACGATTCAATGAACCGAAACGTGAAGAACCGTCACGACGAACAACTCCAGTGAAATAGTACTTCTCGTTGAAGTTATAATCTAACTTACCGAATA
Source organism: Aquirufa avitistagni (assembly GCF_042715545.1). Taxonomy (NCBI): domain Bacteria; kingdom Pseudomonadati; phylum Bacteroidota; class Cytophagia; order Cytophagales; family Flectobacillaceae; genus Aquirufa; species Aquirufa avitistagni. The sequence continues at coordinate 169,593 of NZ_JBBKXZ010000003.1, forward strand.
ATGAATAGAAGTTTACACCTGAGAATAAGTTAGAGTTAACTACTGGTGATTGAACTGCATTCAATGTTACGAAATCTAAGTCCATAGAGAATGGATTGATACCTGAACCACTGATTGAACGACCACGTCCTGTATTCAATGACTCTAAACCACCCAATACTTTGATTCCGTGCTTTCTCCACTGATACTTGTAGTTAACAGTGTTAGTCAATACCCAAGCAAATGAATAACCTGAACCTTCAGAGAATGAGTTTGAAGCCTCTGGCTCTGAATCACCTAAGTAACGGTAGTTATAGTTTTTGAATGCTGAGTTATTGTATTGACCTCCTAAACTCGTACGAATTGTCAAGTCTTTGATTGGCTCATAATCAACATAGATGTTACCCACTGCATTTGCATTAAAGTTGTCATCATTTGAATTATTCAATACAATTTGACGAACTGGGTTACGTGGATTGTTGAATCCTGCAGCTTTCGTAGAAGCATAAGAACCGAACTCATCAAATACCGGGATGACAGTAGGCATACGGTAAGCAGACAAGATTACAGACTCATCACCTGCAACTCCTAAACCATTGTTACCACCTGCTTGACCACGAACTGAACGATAAGTAAATTGTAAGTTTTCACCTACTTTAACTTTTTTACCTAAGTTAAACTCAGAGTTAAAACGAACAGAGTAACGCTTGAAATCATTTTGAATCAAGATACCGTCTTGTTGCTGACCTGATAAACCTAAGTAGAAACGTCCTGTTTCAGTACCACCAGAGAAACCTAATGAGTGACGTTGCGTCATACCCAAACGAGTGATTTCATCATACCAGTTAGTACCTGCTTTGTTCGCTCTAATTAAGAATACGTTCTCAGGGTTAGCTGCACGAGCAGCTGCAATCGCAGAAACGTCAGCGTTATTTACACCGTTAGCACCATTTGCATGCAAATAAGTTGGCAATGTAGCTTGAGCTGAAGTACCGTATTGTGGGTGCGTGTATTGTGGAGCAGTTCCATTAGCCGCCGCATTGTTACGGTAAGCTACGTGTGTCCAATCTGCTTGCTCTTGAGGAGTCAACATTTTAGGAGCACCATTTACGTTTGGATCAGTTGCACCATACATACCATTGTATGTAATCTGAAGTGGTTTCTTACCACCTTTAGTTCCTTGCTTTGTTGTGTAAACGATTACACCGTTCGCAGCACGAGCACCATAGATAGAAGCAGCCGCCGCATCTTTCAATACAGTTGTTGACTCAATATCATCTGGAGACAAGAAATCAGTAGAACCTACTGGAACTCCATCCACTACATATAGAGGCTCGTTACCACCAAAGGCACCGAAACCACGTACACGAATGATTGAGTTTGTTCCTGGCTGACCGTTTGTGATCAAGGTAACCCCTGCCACACGACCTTGCAACATCTGCTCAACGTTACCCGTTGGTGCAATTTGCAAATCGGCCGCCTTAACGATCGAAGCAGCTGCTGTAGACTCTTTCTTGTTAGTTACTGAGTAACCTGTTACGATTACTTCGCTTAATTGACTAACATCTTCATCTAAAACTACTGAGATAGAAGATTGAGAACCTACGTTAACTGTCTTTGTTTTGTAACCTACTGCAGAAATGCTCAATACTGCATTTCCTGATTTAACCGTCACACTAAATGCACCATTTGCATCTGTTGTTGCACCAGTTGTTGTTCCTTTAACAGCAACACTTACTCCTGGAATTCCCTGAGCATCTGTATCCGTCACTTTACCTGATACCTTGCGATCTTGCGCAAATGACGAAAAACTCCCTAGCATCACAATCGCGAGCAATTAAGAAGCTTCGAAGACTTTGGTAAAAATTGTTTTTCATAATACGTTTTAATTAGTTTTCTAAATAAGATTAATTGGGGTGATAAAATTGTTTTTTACTTCAATAGTGGGTCTCCTTTCTTTTTAAGTTAAGCACATACAGGTTTATAAAATTTTCTTTTAAAAATACAATAAATAGGTTTAGAGGTTATTGTATTCATTTATCGGAATGATACAATTAGCTCACTGTGCTATGCTATTCCAATGAACCAAAGATGTAAAATGCCAATTAATCCTGCAAACATTTTGTTGATATTTTTTAACTTTTTGCATTAAAAATGGCATTTAACGACTATTCAACTGTTAAAACGCTACTTATTTATCTGAAAAATACCTTAAATAGAGAGAAAATAGGAAAATTTGGACAGTAGAAGAACCGATTATTTGCCGGAACAGTCCAATTTTTGGGTCATGTAAACGTTTGCAAAAGAAATTAGGCCAACAACCAATAGTACAAAAACACAAATTCATCATTAATGCCTAATTTTGATCAATGACAAAATTCGAACCCAAAAATATCTTGCCTAGCCTACCAGAAGAACCTGGAGTGTACCGCTATTTCGATGCGTTCGATACCATTATATATATAGGGAAAGCTAAAAATCTAAAAAACCGGGTTAGTAGCTACTTCACCAATATCCAAGGACACAATACAAAGACTCGAAAATTGGTCCAGCAAATTTGTCGGCTCGAATTCACCATCGTGCATTCTGAATTTGATGCGTTGCTTTTAGAGAATACGCTGATCAAGCAGTTTCAACCGAAATACAACATCCTACTTCGAGACGATAAAACATATCCGTTTATCTGTTTGACCAAAGAGCCATTCCCACGCTTAATCACTTCTCGCCGCATTGATCATACGATCGGTACATTTTTTGGACCGTTTGCTAATCCCAAAGCGATGAACGGGTTGCTGGAAATGATTCATCAATTATATCCTTTACGAACGTGTGCCCTCGCGCTTAAACCGGCTAATATTGAACAAGGGAAGTTTAAGGTCTGTCTTGAATACCACATCGGCAATTGCAAAGGCCCCTGCGAAGGATTACAAGACGAAAATGCGTACCTCATTTACATCGAACAGGTGACGCACATTTTAAAAGGCAACTACCAAAAGCCTAAAGCATATTTCCAAGAGCGCATGCACGAGTCTAGTGGACGTTTGGCATTCGAAGAGGCACAAGAATGGAAAGAAAAATGGGAACTACTCGAAAACTTCCAAGCGAAATCCACCGTCGTTAATCCGTCCATTCATGACGTGGATGTATTCACTATGGTTTCTGATGAACAAATGGCTTATATCAATTTCATGAAAGTCATTAATGGGACCATCTTACAATCACAAACCTATGAGGTCAAAAAGAAATTGGACGAAGATGAGTCTGATCTATTAACCATGTTGATTTGGGAGAAGCGAGATCAATTCCATAGTGAGGCGAAAGAAATTTTGACCAATATCCCCATGTCTCTTGAATTCCGAGGTGTCAAGAATATCATCCCGGTCATGGGTGACAAGAAAAAACTGTTAGACATGTCGCTCAAAAATGTGCTCTATTTCCGAAAGGAGAAGGCTGATCGAAAAGCTGCCGAGGAATCAGGTGGGGATCGAAAAATGCGCATTTTACTGACTTTGAAGAATGACTTGCATTTAAAACACCTGCCGAAACGCATTGAATGTTTTGATAACTCAAATCTTCAAGGAACAAATCCCGTTTCCGCCATGGTTTGTTTTATTCAAGCGCAAGCAGCTAAAAAAGAATACCGACTTTTCACCCCACGAACCGTGGTGGGACCTGATGACTTTGCGACGATGCACGAAGTGATCACAAGGCGCTACACCCGTTTACTGGAAGAAGAAGCTGAATTGCCTGATTTAATTATTGTCGATGGTGGAAAAGGCCAATTAAGTGCCGCATGTGATGCGCTGAAGGCGATTGGTTTATATGGCCAAATACCCATCATCGGAATTGCGAAGCGATTGGAAGAAATTTACTTCCCAGAAGATAGTCTACCCTTATATATTGACAAAAAATCAGAGTCATTAAAATTGATTCAACAATTACGGGATGAAGCGCATCGATTTGGAATAACGGCACACCGGAATAAGCGCAGCAAAAACTTCCTTGTAAGCCAGTTGGAAGAATTAGAGGGTATCGGAAAACTTACTGCTCAAAAATTAATGAAGCATTTTGGTACCATCCGCCTCATGTATGATGCCCCTGTGGAAGAGCTCGAAAAAGTATTGGGGAAAGCAAAAACACCAAACTTCCGAAAACAACTGAAGATTTGGCTAGATGAAAAGGCTTAGTTGCGGGGTTCGAATTTCCCAACTTCAATGTGTTGGAACTGTCGGTATACCTGAAGAATGATCGATAGGGCAATAGCCATTTCACAAACGCCTACCACTAATACAAAAATTCCCATCATGAGGCCTTGTTGGCCATCATCCTGCCGCGAAAAAGCAATCAAGTTCAAATTAGCCGCGTTTAAGATCAGCTCAATACCCATCAACATAAATATGGCATTGCGTTTTAAGATCATAATCGTAAAACCTGTCGCAAACAGCGCTGCACTTGCCCATAAAAAATAGATTACCGGTATCTCAGTCATTTCGTTTCGCGATATAGGTGGCACCCACCAGGGCAATCAAGAGGTAAATGCCTACTAATTCAAATGGAAAGGCATATTTGGTCAAAAGCGCAACACCTACGTCCCGCAGTTTTGATTGGTCATTCCCCACTAGGTGCAATTCCCATTGCGTACGTGTGAAGACATATATTAGACCAAAAAAAATCGATAATCCAATGACTGCCGACCAGAAAAAACTTCGTTGTTCGACCCATAAATGATTCTGACCATGATTCTCGCGGGACTGTTGGGTCGTCAACATGATACCAAAAAGTATCAAAATAAGTACGCCTCCCACATAAATCATCAGATGTGAAACGGCCATAACATCTGCGTATGCAACCACGTATAAGCCCGCTAGGCCGAGCATACACATGAACATCGCTAAGGCGGCATGCAAAATATTGCGCGTAAATAACATCGCTAACCCACTACCGCAAGTTAAAATCACTAAGGCCAAAAATGCGATTAAGATCGGTGTCATTCTGGATCAGGATTATCTTTATTAGACGTTGGACGCTGGACGTCAGACGTTGGACTTGGATCTTTAGCTTTTGCTTTAAAGCTCGGCTTAAAAGCGGGTTTAGACGTTGGACGCTGGACGTCAGACGTTGGACTTGGATCTTTAGCTTTTGCTTTAAAACTCGGCTTAAATGCAGGTTTGGACACTGGACGCTGGACGTCAGACGTTGGACCTTCAGCCTCCGGACTACGGACTTCGGACTGTTGACTGACGACTGACGACTGACTACTGTCCACTGCCTTCGGTTTAAAACTTGGCTTAAAAGCGGGTTTAGACGTTGGACGCTGGACGTCAGACGTTGGACTTGGATCTTTAGCTTTTGCTTTAAAACTCGGCTTAAATGCAGGTTTGGACGCTGGACGCTGGACGTCAGTCGCTGGACCTTCAGCCTCCGGACTATTGACTTCAGACTCTTGACTGACTACTGACGACTGACTACTGTCCACTGCCTTCGGCTTAAAACTTGGCTTAAAAGCGGGTTTAGACGTTGGACGCTGGACGTCAGACGTTGGACCTTCAGCCTCCGGACTACGGACTCCGGACTGCTGACTGACTACTGACGACTGACCACTATCAACTGCCTTCGGTTTAAAACTTGGCTTAAAAGCGGGTTTGGACGCTGGACCTTCAGCCTCCGGACTCCGGACTTCGGACTGTTGACTGTCCACTGACGACTGACCACTGTCCACTGCCTTCTTCAACGCCTCTTTCTCCGCGACAAACTGCTCATACAACTTCTTTTTCTCAGCGGCCTCTTCCTCCGTCAAATTGGCAAATGAAAAATTATGCTCCTTCACCTCGAATACAGAAAAATCATATTCAGAAGTCATGGTTAAACATTCGGTAGGACAAACAGTCGTACATAGGCCACAGAAACAACATTTTGACATATCAATGTCAAATTTGGCTGCATACAAACGAATGGGGGATCCGTCGGAGGCATGGCCAACAAGCCCTGTCGCCTTAATGGGCTCAATTTCTATACAGTCAACAGGGCAGACTTTAACACATTTATCACATACAATGCAATCATCCATCTCATTATGCAACTGATAACGACCATTATCAGGGACAGGAATGTCAACATGCGGATACTGTAAGGTTGTAATTCCCGCCGACTGGGAAAAATACGCTCCATCTTGGATGTTATGTTGGGTCCGCTGCTTGCGCGCATCCCAGGCATGCTTCCATGTCAGCGACATCCCTTTTCGGGTGCTTTGAATCACATCTAAGATCTCCTTGAAATAGCGTTTCATCACTGACATTAAAAATAAATTGCTGGATAAGATGAAGGATCCACTTCACGCATCATTTCGTAAACTGTATCCACCACATTCTCCACATTTGGTTTAGAGAAATAGTCGCCATCAGAACTGTAGGCCGGACGATGCGGCATAGCTGCCATACAACGCGCCGGACTATCTAGCCAAGAAAATGCGCCCTGCTTATCCAATACTTCTTGCATCATATAGGCCGACGTTCCGCCTGGCATATCTTCATCGGCAAAAAGCACGCGATGAGTCTTCTGAATCGACGTCAAAATATGATGATACCGATCAAAAGGCAACAAGGTTTGCACATCAATCACCTCAACCGAAATCCCCATATCAGCTAAACTCGATGCAGCTTCCATGACTATCCTGCACATAGAACCATACGTCACAATCGTCAAATCATTCCCCTCACGTAAAATTTCAGGCACCCCTAACTCAACTTGAATCTCCAAAAGGTTAGTTGGCATCGGTTCTTTCAACCGATATCCATTCAAACATTCAACCACAACGCCGGGATCGTCTCCGGCCAACAAAGTTCGGTACATACCCGCAGCTTGTGTCATGTCGCGCGGTACACAAAAATGAACTCCACGCAATCCATTAATTAACACGGCCATCGGGCTACCCGAATGCCAAATACCCTCCAAACGATGCCCACGCGTGCGCAAGATCATAGGAGCTTTTTGCCCACCCGCCGTACGGTAATGTAAACATGCCCAATCATCCGATAATATCGGGAATGGATAAAAGATATAATCTAAATACTGAATCTCTACAATCGGTCGCAAGCCGCGCATCGAAGCACCAATACCCTGACCCACAATACTAACTTCCCGAATCCCGGTATCCGTCACCTTTAAAGGCCCAAAAACGTCTTGCAAACCTGCTAGGGTTTGATTGACATCACCAATTTTGCCAACGTCCTCTCCGAGTATAAATACACGCGGATCCGTCAAAAACTGAGCGAAACTCTTATTTAAAATTTCTCGTCCGTCGACTAAGACAGGATCTTTATCATACTCCGCGCGAATACCTTTGATGTGCATCGGACTTTGCGCCGACTCAGACATTTGGTGCGAACTAAACCGACGATGATTTTTCGATTCTAATTCATGTAGCCAGTGACGCAACAACTTGACAGCAGGTCCTTGGAAAAACCGAAATGCCCGTAGCGTTTTACGCCCTGCACGGACCAAATCGCTAAAAATAGGATATGGCAACTGATTTAATTCCTCCAAAATAGGCTCAATTAAACCCGGTTCATTGGTGGAATCATATAGGTTTTTAGCAATCCGTAGAAAGCCTTTTTTATCAATTTCAATCGAGGCCATGTAGGCCGCAAAAGCTTCTTTCTGAAATCTGCGAGCTTCTTTAATTGCCTCCGCGTCGATTTCAGCTAAGGTTGACTCATCCGAAATACCTGATTCAAGAATCCATTTCCGAAAGCCTAAGTTACAATCAGCGTCCTGCTCAAATTGCAAGCGTTCAGCTGATTTATATCGCTCATGAGAACCAGAGGCGGAATGACCTTGCGGCTGCGTGCATTCAATCACATGTACCAAACATGGGACATATTCCTCGCGTGCTAAACGAGCGGCTTGTTGATAGGCAGAAATCAAACCTGGATAGTCCCAAGCCTTTACTTGAAAAATCTCCAATCCTTTCTCCGTATCTGTTCGTTGGTACCCCGCAAGGGCTTTGGAAATAGATGACTTTGTTGTCTGAAACTCAATCGGAACGGAAATCCCATATCCATCATCCCAGACAGAAAAAACAATCGGAATTTGCAGTACACCTGCAGCATTAATACACTCCAAGAACATACCTTCCGAAGTGGAGGCATCTCCAATCGTCGTAAAACAAACTTCCCGTCCTCCTTTTGAAAATAATTCACTATGAGGCTCTAAATCAGGCAGTTCCCTATACATTTTCGATGCATACGCCACCCCTAAAGCCCGTGGAATCTGTGCTGCCGTAGATGAAATTCCGGCAACAGTATTGAATGTTTCTGTTTGATTAAGCCATTCGCCTTGCGCATCTAACCACCGCGTTGCATGGTGATTATTCATTTGTCGGCCGCCAGAATGCGGGTCAAAATGAACATCTGGATGTCCATATAATTGGGCAAAATATTGAGGCCAAGTAAGGTCTCCAATAGCTACACCAATCGTCTGATCGCGGTAATACCCTGAAATATAATCGCCTTTTTGCATGGCATTGGCCAAGGCAATTTGACACAATTCCTTGCCATCACCGTAAATGCCAAATTTCGCACGACCCGAAAATACTTCCTTTCGAACAAGCAAACTACATGCCCGACTAATCGCAGCAAGTCGATAATTATCCATTACCTGATTCGGATCGAACGTAATCCCAGGTGTAGAAAATGAATAGCTATGAGTCAAAGACAAGAGAATTTAGGAATGTAACGTGTAAAAATACAACAAAATACTTGTCGGCCAAATACGTTCCATTTCAAACTTTTTGAAAAACTCAAGCAATTCTTTTGCCGAATCTCGCCATTGTTATAGATTTGTCACTCATCTAAGTAAACACATCAATTAACCATGAAGAAATTTTTAGGAATTCTCGCACTTATTTTAGGCTTCGCTTTTCAATCGAATGCGCAAGGATCAATCAAATTTAAGGCTGAAAAACACGATTTCGGTAAAATTAAAGAAGGAACTCAAGCTTCTTACAGCTTTGAATTTACCAATACAGGAAAAGCTCCTGTCGTTATTTCAAATGTTCAACCTTCATGTGGTTGCACTACGCCAGAATGGTCAAGAGAACCAATCATGCCAGGAAAAACAGGTAAAGTTACTGCATTATACAACTCTGCTGGAAGACCTGGAAACTTCAATAAGACCATTACAGTGGTCAACAACGGAGAAGTATCTCAAATTATTTTAACGATACAAGGTTCAGTTGTTCCCAAGTAAGCTTTACAAATCAAAAAAGGGTCGACAAGTAATTTGTCGACCCTTTTTTTTGTCTTAATCTCGATTGAGCAAGGCTTTATTTTTCAAACCATTAATCCAAGAGGCAATCTTAAGTACATCTGCGGCTGGCACATGACTCATTGGAGCCATCTCGGTCGCGTATTCTGGCCAATTTTGTGGATTAGGCTTGTACACAAGAGCTAAAATTTGTTTGTCGGTATAATTACGTTTAGCAATGTCCACATAGGATGGACCTACTACCCTACTTTCCTTCGCATGACATGCTAGGCAGGTATGCTTCTTTAACAAAGCCATTGCCTCCGCATCAGAAATGATCGATTTGCTTTTTGATTTGGGTGCAACAACGGGTGTTACTTTTTCCACTTTGTCTGCCTGCATCCGATTTCCCTCTGATACCATCAATCGCGCGCCGGAAGGAATTTGATTCAACGTATAATAAGCCGTTTCGTGCAGCAAAGGGTCGCCAGATTCATTGCGAATACCTTCCAACTTGAATTCGTGAATGTAATATTGACGTAATCCATCAATCACCAATCGTACGCTCCGCTTATCTGTAGAAACATCTATGGCAGAAATTTTTAAATCTTTCAATTCAATAATTGGACTTCCATATTGATGTTGGTACTTATAGATATAAGACCTTAACGCATAAGATGCAGCTTTTTTAACTGAATTAACATCCACAGCTTGAGTGAAACTCAACTCAAATCCGTCGGGCTTCGCACGAATATTTTCAATTTCAAAGGGCATTTCACCATTCCAGAAAAGGCGCTGCAAACCAAAATCAGCCTTACCGGTAGATCCCCATCCACGTGAAGTCATCCCAACAAACATCGAACCGTCTAAGCCAAAACGCTCACGTAAAATTCCCGATTGAAATCCTTCCCGGTAATTGATGCAAAATCCCTGGTAAACACCATTCACTTTCTCTAATCCCATCCGCATGACTTTAGATTGACCTTGATCGGCCACAAAATACTGCCCTGGGAATGGACTGAATTTGCCTTTCGTTGAGTCTTGCAAAATATCGGCTGTACTAATTCCCATGATAGCATGTGGAAACCATACAGCAGGCAATTTCAAGTTTTTGACTTTGGCTGCCGCTTCATACATCGGCGCACCATTATCTTGAATTTCCTCTAAGGTTAACTTAAATGGACTGTTGGGTTCCTTCGCCCATTTCAATCCACCTGGATTGCCTGCAAAATCCCCCTTCGCTAAGTGCGTTACGCGTCCCGATCCTACCCAATCCCCCTGATTTTCTCCATAAAAAATATCTCCTTCATCATTGATTGAATATCCTGCTGGAGAGCGTAAGCCCGCTGAATGTGGCTCCATGGTTCCATCTGGCTTAATTTTCAAAAGCCAGCCGCGCCATTTGGCAAACTTACCTTCTCCAAAACCGACCCAGGCAAGATTTAACGTCACTAACATGTCCCCGTTTTTGTCAAATACAGGACCATACGTATATTCATGATAGTTCCCAGATAACTCAAATTGATATACCGGAACGTACGAATCAGCTACGCCATCGCGATCGGTATCGGTAATTTTTGTCAGCTCTCCGCGTTGCGAACAATAGAAGGAACCATCTTTATAGGCTAATCCGAGTACTTCGTGCAGTCCGCTGGCAAATCGTTTGTAATGCACTTGGTGGTTTTCTTTTTGATAAGGATTTTCGATAATCCAAATTTCTCCACGACGCGTACTTACTGCCAAACGCCCGTCCGGCATGGTCGCTATACCACCAATTTCTAGATAAATATCTTTCGGAATTGGTAGCGTCTTGATTTCATAATAATCCTGCTCAGTTTTTGCGGATTTTTTCTGTGCCCATGCCCCCATCGGAAGCAGTAAACACATAACGAATAAACTAGTTAAATATCTCATCTTATTACGATTACCAAATGATCTGATAGGTTAAATTTGTACCCTGAATGGCTTGTCGGCCCACCGAAACATCAACTCCACCACCAGTCGTTTGGACAAAATAGGATTGATCTTTTAGGCCCACTAAACTTGCGTTCACAGCGGCGATTTGTTTCGGGGATGCAATGACAAAATCAAGCGCTGATTGCATGGAACTTGCAGACTTGAATGTAATCTTTCGCGTTAACCCAATGTTGTTTGCTGCAGGAACAATGCGATCTTCCAATTGCATTTTAGCGGCCACCCAATCATACATGAAGACCGGTCGGCCTTGCTCCAAACGATACCCCTTATATACCAAATCGGATGCATTTAGCGAATCTGGTTGGGCTTGATGATCAAGTGTCAGTGGGAAACGGCCATCTAATACAACGGTTACACCTAGTGGTTCTGCTGTTTGAGGCTCACCGCGGTCATGCCACATTTGTGTTGCATCTAAGAAAGGACCACGCCATACTTGAAGGATTGCTCCTTGTTTGAGGTCATAGGAATAATGTAATCCAGAAGGATCACCGACATGAATAACATGCGTTTTTTTCTTCCCAAGATGGAAAGCAAAAGAGCGTTGCAATACAGGCTCTGCGTTCGCTTTGACTTCCACCAGACCTACAGCCTCCGGATCGATCATGGATTTACGATCATGTAAAACTACCGGGTGAGACCCGATTCGTTTCACAATTAAACCTAAGGCTTGTGGGCCCCACGGAAAATCCTTGATATGAATCAACTCCAGCTGATGTTTTCCAGCAGTCAAAAATGTAGATTGAGAAACCTTTTCAGAGTACCAATGTGCCCCTTGATTTAATTCCTTCCCATCGATTTTCAATACGCCACCACCAGTCCAATGCGTTTGAAAATCGTAGTTATCTGCTTCTGGAATGGTTAATTCGGCTTGATAGCGAATTAAATAATCATTCTTGGCTGTGATTACTTTAGCCGTTAATTTGGGAATAGTACCAGTCAAAACAGGGCTTGCTTGTCCAATAATCGGTTCCGTAAACTTTCCGGTGTAATAGCTGTATTTTACTTCGCCGAGGCTGGCAGAAGGTTTATCATAGGTTTCGTAGCGAATGTTTCGGAAAGCAACTGGACCATGATCACCTTGAATGCGTATCGGACCAAAAGCTGCCTCAGCATCGAAAAGGGCTCCGCGCGTCATACCGGAAACTTCAATATTTTCATGGATTAAAATTCCATTCAGGATAACTTTTTTGAACCGCGCGTTTTGAATTTTCCTTCCGGATGCATCAAAACGTGGTGCTTGAAAATCAATTTCAATGGTTTGCCAGGTTCCAGGAGCTTTACATGCATTTTGCAAGGGAGCGTACCCTTCATATCCTTGGTTTCCTTTACCGCGGCCCTCATCCCATCGCTCATATATTCCGCCACAATCACCGAAATTCAATTTGGTTTTACCCCATGAATCGTATAATTGAACCTCATAACGACCTTGCAAATAAATCCCGGAATTCGCCCCTTTGGGTAGCATGAAATCCATAATCAACCGCATGTCGCCATGGTTCAGTTGAAATGTTAAGTCATCTGTCCGCTGGTACTTTCCGTGCCGTAACGTGTTTAACAAAACCCCTTTACCTGTAGCAACTTGAAAGCTGGTGTCCGTGTAAGTAGCTCGGATAGCACCTTCAATGGACCAATTGCTACTGGGTAGAGCAAATGCTTGAAGATCCGTGAGAGGAATAGACTGCTGAGCGAAACTGGTCCACGAAAGCAGCAGAAGCAAAATTATTTTCCGCATGAATGAATGATTAAATAGGTTCTATGAAAACAAATCTAATAAAATAACTGAACAATTTCATCGGCACAAACAGGATAGTCGTAGCAAAAAACAACACGGTATCTTTCAAAATTTGTTAATTTGGTTTTTTAGTCATGAAACGATATGAGCAAAAGGAAATTGACATCACGGTCCATCCTAATTCACCTTTTATTTTGGGCCTGTTTATTAGCATTGCCGATTATCTTGGGACCAAGCTCCCAGTCAACAGATCCTGTTGAGATGAAACGCCACTTTCAGTGGAACTTATTTTTCTTTGTTTTCGGGTTAGCAAACATTCCCATTTTCTACATCAATACCGAGGTATTAATCCCCAAAGTGCTCAAGAAATATAACGTCTTGTTGTATTTAGGATTTTTGATTTTGGGCTTTTTCGCCATGGTTTGGTTAAATGATATCATTTTTGACTTGCTTTTCCCGGAACGCGAAGTAGGTCCTCGCCGAGGCGGCGGCGGCATGAAACGCTTCACTTATTTACGTATCATTTTCCAGTATTTATTCATCATCGCCATTGGAATTAGTTACCGTTTTCTTTCGGATAACTTACACGAACAAGAAGCCAAAAAAGAGGAGGAAAACGAACGTCTAAAATCAGAACTTTCATTCCTACGATCACAAATAAGTCCACATTTCATGTTCAATGTGTTGAATAGCATTGTTTCTCTTTCACGAAGAAAGCCAGAAAATGTAGAGCCTGTCGTGATTAAGTTATCCGAATTAATGCGCTACATGATTTATGAAACAAGTGACTCCAAGGTGGCAATTAGTAAAGAGAGTAACTATTTAGAATCTTATATTGATTTGCAAAAGATTCGGTTTGGGACAGACATTCAAATTAACTATACCTCCAATTCGTCAAATCCTTCTGGAACTATCGAGCCCATGCTACTGATTCCGTTTGTCGAAAATGCATTCAAACATGGGGTGGGTATGGTGAAAAATCCAACGATCTCGATCCAGCTAATTGACACACCGGAAAAATTAACGTTTGAAGTAATCAATCAAGTAAGTAATCAGGTGGTGGAGCATAAAGATGAAAGTTCGGGAATTGGGCTAACCAATGTGCGGCGCAGGCTAGAGTTATTGTATCCTGAGACGCATGCATTGGACATTGTGGAAGAGAATGGAACATATCGGGTAGCGTTAACGATTAAACACGTATAAACCATGGAAGAGGTTCAAGAGCAATTTAGTGAGTTACCCACAACACTTTTGCGATGCATCGCGATTGATGATGAGAGCTTGGCATTAGATTTGGTGGAAGACAATATTGCCAAAGTTCCTTTTTTGAAATTGGAGGCACGCTGTCGAAATGCGTTTGAGGCTATTGAGTATTTACAGAATAATCAGGTCGACTTAATTTTCTTAGACATCCAAATGCCGGGGTTAACCGGTGTTCAATTTTTGGAAGGATTAACGCATAAACCTATGGTTATTTTCGTCACTGCGTATCAGCAATATGCGGTGGAGGGATTTAATCTAGACGTCATTGATTATGTGTTGAAACCTATTTCGTTTGAAAGATTTTTGAAGGCATCTCACAAAGCGCTGGATCACTTTAAAAGTAAATTAGCGCTACAGGGGCAGGTGTCAACGGCTGAAACGAAAGTAGAATATATTTTCATTCATGCGGATTATGCGTTAATGAAAATAATGCTGGATGACATCTTGTACATTGAGGGCTTAAAAGACTACATCAAAATACATGTAAGGACTCAAAAATTCCCGGTGGTTTGTCGGATGACGATGAAGTTGATTGCAGAAAAACTTCCCGCAGACGCTTTTTTACGAATTCACAAATCCTTTATTGTTTCACTTAAGAAAATCGAATCTATTCGGAATCAGAAAGTGAAAATTGGCGAAAATCACATCCCGTTGAGCGACAGTTATTCGGAACAATTCTACCAAACGATTGGGTATCAAAAAACGTAAAGAAATACGTAACTTTGGATCTTTGGTGAAATCAAATTATGTCCATATTAAAAAAACTTGCTGGAGAGACGCTGTCCTATGGTTTCAGTACAATTCTGGGGCGTTCGTTAAATTTCCTACTTGTTTTTGTTCACACTTGGGCATTCCTTCCCGCTGAACTTGGAATTAATGTAAAGTTGTATGGATACATGGCTATCGCCAATATTCTATACACATATGGCATGGAAACGGCTTATTTTCGTTTTGCCAAAGAAGCACCTGAGAAATATTACCAACTGATCTTAACGGCCATCATAGCAACTTCCGGTGCATTTACGCTGGGATTGTTTTTTTTCGCGGAACCGATTATGGTGTCGCTTGGGTATCCGGGAAAAGGCATTTTTTTATATTGGCTCGCTTTAATCCTGGCGATTGATGCCATCACGGCGATCCCATTTGCCAAACTTCGACTTGAGCAAAAAATCAAAAAATTTGTGACGGCGAAGATTGTGTCAATCCTCGTGAATGTAGGGCTAAACCTATTGTTTCTTTTGATTTTAAAACCCATTCATTCGGGTGATTTAGGGCAAACGTTACCCGCATTTTTGAAAGCGTTGTATGTGCCGGAAATTGGTGCAGGCTATATATTTTTAGCCAATTTGATTGCCAACGCAAGTCTATTTTATTGGCTTAAAGATGAGTTTAAAGCCTATCGTTGGCGCTGGGATTGGGAAGCATTTAAAGGTCTTTGGATCTACTCATATCCGATCATGTTCATGAGTTTGGCAGCGATGTTCAACCTCATGTTTGATCGATTGTTACTCGAGGAATTTTTACCCGAAGGATTTTATCCAGGTAAAACCTCGCAGGATGCCTTGGGAATTTATGGGAATTGTTACAAGCTCTCTGTGTTTATGAGTTTGGCGATTCAGGCTTTTAAATACTCAGCCGAACCATTTTTTCTAGGCAAGAAATCCGAAAGTAATAGCCAATCAAATTTAGCGTTAGTGACGCATTGGTTTGTTGTCGTATGTACCCTATTGTGGGTAGGCGTTTCCGTTAATCTGTTTTGGATTAAGACCTTATTTTTACGTCAATCAATCTACTGGGAAGGTATCGGAATCGTACCCATTTTGTTACTGGCTAATTTGTTCCTGGGCGTATATTATACGCAGTCGGTGTGGTTCAAGCAAACCAACAAAACATATATTGGCACCATCATTACCCTCGTAGGTTTAGGTGTAACCTTACTGGGAAACATCTTATTTATACCCGTTTATGGCTATATGGCATGTGCCTACTCCTTCTTGGCTTCTAGCATGGTGATGACGGTATTAAGTTTTATTGGGGGGCAGAAATATGCTCCGGCACCTTACAGATGGAAAAGTGATCTAGGTTACTTAGCTTTAGGTGGATTTTGCATTTACGTAGGAGGGTTAGACTGGATGTCAGTACCACTAATCACTGCGAATCTGGGCCTAATCATTGTTATTGTGTTTATTGGGCTATATGAATTTAATTGGCGATCAGGTAAACCTCAGCTGAAGTTGTAAGATGAAACAGGAATTACGCACTCAATATTTGACCTTAAAGCTGAAGATCGGCCAAATGCTTGCGCGCTTAAATGAAACGGAGGCAACGATAAAGCAACTAAGCACTGAATTGGAGACCTCCAAAATAGAGTTGGCCGAAAAATCGAGATTATTAGCTGAAGTGACTGCCAAAGCAAAAGAATATGAGAAAAGCTTTAAAAAATCAGATAAAATTGGTAAACTTGTAGTTAGTACAGACAACACAGAGGCCTCGAAAGCTGAACTGAAGAAAAAGTTAGATAGTTATATAGTAATTATAGATCATTGTATTGAGCAATTACGCAAACCATGAGTGAAAAACTACCTTGCAACCTATTATTGGGGATACAAAATGTCTCTCTACGGGTAAGTGAACAGGAAGAATCATGCGTGCGAAACGCGGCAGTATTAGTGAACCGCTTAGTTAAATTTTACGAGAAAGAGACAAACAGCACAGATCCAAATAAAGTTATGGCCCTTGTGGCATTGGATTTAGCTATGTGTGGTATAAAATTTGATTCGGAACGCAAAGATTTGCATCACAATGTTCATTCGGAAAATAATCAGTTAATCGAACTGGTATCCGAGTTTACCTTATAAAATCCTTATTCTTTTGGTCAGTCTACTGAGCGCCAATGTTTAAACACACATTCGTTCTATGACTATATTATCGCTAATTATCCCCTTGTTATCACTTGCAGGTGGGCTATTTGCCGGAAAAGTGTTCTTTTCCAAAGTGAACAAAAACCTGGAAGCTGATGCGCAAAGCAAGGCGGATGAAATAATGAAAAATGCGGCTTTTGCGGCTGAAAACCTAAAGAAAGACCGCATGCTCGAAGCAAAGGAAAACTTCTTACGCTTACGTGGAGAATTTGAAGAGGAAACGCAAGCAAAGAAGGGAATTCTCCTAGAGAACGAACAAAAACTACGCGAAAAAGAGCGGACCTTAGCTCAACAACAGGAGCAACAGCGAATCGCTGATCAAGAGTTGCAATCGCAAAAACAAAGCATTCAATCCAAAGAAGAAAACTACCGTAAAAAATTCGAAGAGGTAGAAAAAGTTCGCGCTGAAGCAGAAGCCATGCTTGCGAATCAAATCAACCAATTGGAGAAAATTGCAAATCTTTCGGCAGATGAGGCGCGCCAACAACTGATCGATGCATTGAAAGCGGAAGCTGAATCAAAGGCAAGTTCCATCGTGAAACAAGCGATTGAAGAAGCGAAATTGACCGCAACGAAAGAGGCTAAAAAAGTGGTGATTGAAACCATCCAACGGACTGCGGCTGAAAATGCAATTGAAAACTGTGTATCTGTTTTCAACATTGAATCAGACGATATCAAAGGAAAAATTATTGGACGTGAAGGACGTAACATTCGTGCGCTAGAAGCGGCTACTGGCGTTGAATTCATCGTAGATGATACCCCCGAGGCAATTATCATTTCAGGATTTGATCCTGTGCGCCGTGAAATTGCACGCCTTTCCTTGCACCGCTTGGTACAAGACGGACGTATTCACCCAGCACGTATTGAGGAAGTAGTCAATAAGACTAAGAAGAATATCGATGACGAGATTATCGAAATCGGCGAAAAAACAGTGATCGATTTAGGTATTCATGGATTACATCCGGAATTAATCAAAATGATTGGTCGCATGCGCTTCCGTTCTTCTTATGGCCAAAACCTTTTGCAACACTCACGCGAAGTGGCCAAACTTTGTGCCACCATGGCTGCTGAATTGGGACTTAATGCGAAGCTTGCGAAGCGTGCAGGATTACTGCATGACATTGGTAAAGTATGGCATGAAGAACCAGAACTTCCGCATGCTTTATTGGGTATGGAATTAGCCCAAAAATATAAGGAACATCCTGAAGTTTGTAATGCCATCGGTGCTCACCACGATGAGTGCGAAATGACTTCCATGATTTCACCGATTATCCAAGTTTGTGATGCCATCTCAGGCTCTCGCCCAGGTGCGCGCCGCGAAATGATGGAATCGTACATGAAACGTCTTCGTGATTTGGAAGCACTAGCAACATCATTCCAAGGTGTTCAAAAATGTTATGCGATACAAGCAGGTCGTGAACTCCGTATTTTAGTAGATGCGGAACATGTAAGTGATGAAAAAGCATCGAATTTATCATTTGATATTTCGCAAAAAATCGAAAAAGAAATGCAGTATCCTGGCCAAATCAAAGTAACAGTAATCCGTGAAATGAGAGCCGTGAATTTTGCCAAATAAGTTTCTTGATACTTTGTTGAACGGTTAATCACCTTCGACATTTTTACTTATTTTTGCTAACGCTGCCGGGGTCTTCAACCCCGGCAGCGTTTACTGTTTTTATGGTTTTAATTACTCCTTCAACGACGCAACATTGGCAGGCATATTATGCCCTGAGATTCTCTGTTCTAAGAGAACCATGGAATCAGCCACACGGATCTGAGGTTTTAGCCGATGAAGCATCCGCCATTCACGTCATGGCTATCGATGAATCCGAGAAAGTGCTCGGCGTGGCACGCATGCACGAATCAGCCATAAGTCAAGGACAGGTTAGATGCGTGGCGGTGGCAACGGGCCAACAAGGCAAAGGGATTGGAAAACTGATTATGCGTTACTTGGAAAAGGTAGCGATGGAAAAAGGATGGGAAGAGATAGTACTTGAAGCGCGCGAAAACGCCGTGCCATTCTATGAAAGCCTGGGGTATTCAATTACAGAAAAATCGTACCTGTTATTTGGCGAGATCCAGCATTACCGCATGCAAAAAGCGCTACCCCTTTCGGAATAGCGCTTCAAATTAATGGCTATGTTCAAGTCCCTGAGCACTTGGGATTTGATTAAATTCAATCCCTGATTTCTTCTCATCCTTAAAGGCCTCTTTCGGCTTGATGCTCAAAATTTGGAACAACTCTTTATCGGACTTTGCATCGGGATTAGGTGTGGTCAATAACACATCTCCTGAGAAAATTGAATTAGCCCCAGCCATGAAGCAAAATGCTTGGCCTTCGTAATTGAGTTCTAAGCGTCCGGCCGACAAGCGAACCGCTGATTTTGGCATCATAATACGTGCCGTCGCAATCACGCGAACTAAGTCCCAAACTGAAGCCGTCTTTTGATTTTCGAATGGAGTTCCCTCTACTGGCACTAAATTGTTTACAGGCACAGAACCAGGGTGCTCTGGCAAATTAGCTAACGTCAACAACATCCCAATGCGATCATCAATTGACTCACCCATGCCAATAATTCCACCTGAACAAACGGACAATTTAGCTTTGCGTACATTTCCTAAGGTTTCTAAGCGATCATCGTACGTACGCGTTGAGATAACATCATCGTAATATTCCTCACTCGTATCAATGTTATGATTATATGCATATAAACCTGCATCTTTCAGTTTTTGCGCCTGATCCTCTGACAACATACCCAGCGTACAACAAACCTCCATACCAAGGGAATTGACACCCTTAACCATAGCTAACACGCGGTCGAAATCTTTGTTATCACGAACCTCACGCCACGCAGCACCCATACAAAAACGAGAACTACCATTCTCCTGCGCACGAACAGCCGCTTGAATCACCTCCTCATAAGGCAATAATTTTTGCACCTTCACATTGGTATGATAACGCGCTGCTTGCGAACAATAAGAACAATCCTCTGGGCAACCACCTGTTTTTATTGACAATAAGGTACTGATTTGCACCTCATTGGGATCGTGGTGCTGACGATGCACCGTCGCAGCTTGATATACTAAATCCAAAAACGGTTGGTTGAAAATTTGCTCAACCTCTTCGCGTGTCCAGTTATTTCTAATCATCTTTTCAAATTATCTAATCTAATTCAATCATATAAGGCATTAAAGCCAAAAATCCTTCTCTTTTCTTCATGCGATCCAGCTCCCAAATAGACTTCGTCCAAGGCATGTGCTCCTTTACAAAGCGCTCCTGCATCGACGACTCTGAAAATGCAGATGAAACAAGTTCATCTACAAATGATTTGGCTTTCGGGTATACCTGAACTTTATAGGATGCAGGACGTATGCGTGCACGATCTGCAGCAATTTCAATTGCCCTATTTAAGCCACCCAACTCGTCTACCAACCCGATTTGCTTAGCCTGAACTCCTGTCCAAACGCGTCCACCAGCAATTGATTTCAAACGAGCTAAGGACATTTTACGACCCGCCGCAGCTTTCGATGTAAATGATTCATACCCTTGATCCACCATACGCTGCACAACTGATTTTTCAAAATCAGTTAACGTGCTTGGCGAGCTTAAAAAGTTCGAGTGCGCGTGGGTATTGACATGGTCTTGGGTAATCCCTAATTTATTTTTGAAGAAATTATCCAGATTCAACCATTGGGCAAAAATACCGATTGAACCCGTAATGGTCGTTGGCTGCGCCACAATCACATCTGTGCCCATGGCCATATAATAACCGCCAGAAGCCGCGTACGTAGACATCGATGCAATCACCGGCTTAACTTTCTTGGCTAATAAAATTTCGCGCCACATGATGTCAGAAGCCAAAGACGATCCACCCGGCGAATCAATACGCAAGACAATTGCCTTCACTGATTTATTGTCACGCAACTTGCGTAGCTCTTTGACAAAATCATCTGAACCAATCGTCCCCTCACCCCCGCGTGTACCTACAATCTCGCCTTCAGCTACTAATACAGCAATTTTAGCTGTCCCCTCTACCTCGGCAATTGGATTTTTAGCTTTTAGGTAATCTGCCAACTTCACATAGTTTAACTCCTCCTTGGGTTTCTTTTTCGTTGCTAATCGCAATTGGCCTTCAAATTCATCCCAATATCCTAATGAAAGCAAGCCAGCTTGTTGTGCCTTAGCTGGATCCATCGCCTGTAATGAATCAGCAATGGTGTTCAAACGATCCGTTGACATGTTGCGACTCAACGAAATCTCCTTGAAAATTTGGGTATTGATCGATTGAATAAACGAAAGCGTTTGCATGCGATTTTCGGGACTCATGTCTTCGCGCAAGAAAGGCTCGACAGCTGATTTGTATTGACCCACACGAAAAACAAGAGGTTCAATTTCCAGCTTATCAAATGCACGCTTAAAGAACATATACTGCACTGAAATTCCATTAAAATCAAGAATTCCCGCTGGATTCAGATATACTTTGTCGGCAACCGAAGCTAAGTAATAACCCTTCTCTGAATATGAATTCGCATACGCATAAATGAATTTCTTTGACTCCTTGAATTTACTTAACGCATTCCGAATCTCAGACAATTGCGCATATCCAGCTAATGGGAAACTCACATCTAGGTAAATACCTTTTATGTTGGGATCTACCCGCGCGCGCTCCAATGCAGAAAGTACCTGAATGAGGCCTAACTTATCTGTGTTTGAAAAGAATGGATTAGGAATGTCGCTTAATGGGCTATCCTCAATGGAAGCATTTTCTACGATAGGCCGATTGAAATCTAATTTAAGAATCGAATTGTCTTTGACTTCATATTCGGAATCAGAACTACTGACTACAGAGCCTACACCTACAACTATCAGTAAACTGATGAACAAGAACAGAAATAAACCGAAAACGGTTGCAAACGAATATTTAACAAATTGCCACATCATGTATCATTTTAGAAAGCACGAATTTCAAAATCATTCTGCAATTATGGTAAAAAATAGGTCAAATGGCCTATCCAAAGTTTTTACGGTAGTCTTCACGCGACTGACGAATAACTTCATGGGCAATTTCCCGTCCATATACATCGTCGATATCTACCGCGCTTGAAGTTGTCTCACCTGGCAACATCTTATAGGTCCAGAAATAATGACGCAAACGTTGTACAATATCTTTAGGTGCATCCGAAATATCACGCCATTTGCCATAAATAGGATCATCCTTCAAAACTGCAATAATTTTGTCATCCGCCTCTCCCTTATCGATCATGCGTATTCCTCCAATTGGAATCGCTTGACATAAAATATCTCCATGGGTAATCGCACGCTCAGAAAGCACCAAAATATCCAATGGATCACCATCCCCTTGTGTAATATCCTTTCCTGAATATTTACGTGCCAACTCCGCAATTCCCTCTGCACAATACGTTTGTGGCAAAAAACCATACAACGCAGGAACAATATTTGAGAACTTCTGCGGGCGATCGATTTTTAAATATCCAGTTTGCTTATCAATTTCATACTTAACGGTATCCGTGGGTACAATCTCAATAAACGCGGTTACTTGTTCAGGCATTTGTTCTCCTATTTGGATTCCATGCCAAGGATGTGCTTTAAAAAAGTTACGATTCATTTGATTTTTTGTTTACCCAACTTAGGTCAATTCAGGGCGCAAATTACAAAAAAATAAGGAAATTCCGGCGATTGTCCTTCAATTCATCGGCAGTATCCGCTATGCATTCCATGAAAATTCGCTAAATTTGGCGTTTGATTTTATACGCCCATGATATATCCAATCATTCCCTATGGAGACCCTGTCCTTCGTAAAGTTGCCCTGCCGATTGAGTTTGGCAGTATGGATTTGGTGAAACTTTCCGCAGATATGTTCGAGACGATGTATGCGGCAAGCGGCGTAGGCTTAGCTGCTCCGCAAATTGGCATGAATATTCGCCTTTTTGTCGTAGATGGAAGACCGATGAATGAGGGAGAAGAGGATGAAGACATAGACACATCGTTGATTGACTTCAAAAAGGTATTCGTAAACGCAACGATCCTGGACGAAACTGGCGAAGAATGGGGATTCGAAGAAGGCTGCTTATCCATTCCAGGTATTCGAGGTGAAGTATTTCGCCCAGAATATGTCAAAATACATTATTGGACCGAGACGGGCGAAGAAAGAACGGATGTGTTCGAAGGCCTGGCTGCGCGTATCATCCAACATGAATACGATCATATCGAAGGCATTTTGTTTACTGACCACTTAAATGTGGTACGCAAACGGATGATTAAAAATAAATTAGGTGACATTACCCGCGGAAAGGTTTCTGTCGATTATAAAATGAAATTCCCCCGCTAATTCTCTACAATGAAGATTTCTATCAATTGGTTACGCGATTTTATTGACCTTTCTAAACTTCCAGAAAAAGGTAGTCCGGAGGAACTAGATGTCCTTTTGACCAATACCGGTCTGGAAGTAGAAGGTATCGAAGCACACGAGAAAATTCCTGGTGGCTTACGCGGTTTTGTGGTAGGCGAAGTGCTCACCTGCGAGAAATTTGAGGTAAAAGAAAAGACACTAAGTCTGACCACCGTAGATGCTGGTCTAGATGAAATCTTAACAATCGTTTGTGGAGCTGCCAATGTGGCCGCAGGGCAAAAAGTAATCGTTGCCACTCCTGGCACAACCTTATTCGACCAAGAAGGGAAAGCCTTATTTACGATCGAAAAACGCAAAGTATATGGCCAGCCGTCTGAAGGCATGATTTGTGCCGAAGATGAAATCGGTATAGGAACGTCACATGATGGCATTTTAATCCTAGATACCGATATGCCAAACGGCACGCCGGCTTCAACCTATTTTAACATTGATTCCGACTTAGTATTGGAAATTGGTCTTACGCCAAATCGTGCTGATGCGGCTTCGCATTGGGGTGTTGCCCGTGACATCAAGGCAGTTAGCGGAATTGAGATTACGTTACCATCGGTAGATTCTTTAGAAATAAACTCCAACGAATTTCCGATCGACGTACAAATTGAAGATGATGGCTGTGGTCGCTTTTGTGGCCTAAGCATCGACGGCGTGACAGTTGGCCCTTCCCCTGAATGGCTTCAAGAGCGCCTTTCGGCAATTGGGCTACGCCCGATCAACAATATCGTGGATATCACCAATTTCATTTGTCATGGTCTGGGTCAGCCGATGCATGCCTATGATTGGGCACAAATAAAAGGTGGAAAAATCGAAGTAAAAACAGCGATTACAGGAACGAAATTCACCACATTAGATGGCCTTGAACGTACACTGAAAGGTGAAGAAATGATGATTTGCGATGGTTCGGGACCCATTGGAATCGCAGGTGTCATGGGTGGAGATCATTCGAGTATTCAACCTGAAACAACGCGTGTATTCTTAGAAGTAGCTTACTTTAAACCAGAGCGCGTACGAAAAGCGGCTCAGCTGCATAGTTTAAAAACAGATGCATCATTCCGTTTTGAACGCGGTACCGACATCGAAGCGAAATTATTCGCCTTGAAATATGCAGCAAAATTGATACTTGAATTAGCAGGTGGAAAGATTGCTTCCAACATCGTTGACTTGTATCCAAGTCCAGTTGAGCTTGCTAAAATTCCTGTTTCGATTGCTCGGGTGCACCAACTCATGGGTGTCAAATTAAGTGCAGATCGCATTAAAGAGATTTTAGTCGCCCTAGACTTTGGTATTGAAAATAATCAAGCAGATGGTTTCACTGCAGTTGCTCCCGCCTATCGTGTGGATGTTACGCGTGAAGCAGACATTATTGAGGAAATTTTGCGTATTCACGGGTTGGATAACATCCCATTATCGGAACATCTGAGTGCCCATTTTATTTCTGAGTTTCCGTTATTGGACAAAGAGAAGGTCCAACAAACCACTGCGATTAGTTTGGCAGCGAAAGGATTCCAGGAAATTATCAGCAATTCATTGACCAAGGGAGAATACCATCAATGGATTCAGAAAGATTTGACTTTTGAAACGGTCGACATCTTAAATCGCTTATCAGAAGATTTAGGCGTAATGCGCCAGCACATGGTTTTTCACGGATTAGAAGTGCTTGCGCACAATATCAATCGGCGTCAAAAAGATTTAAAACTATTTGAATTTGGCAAAACCTATCATAAAAAAGGCGCCAAATACATCGAAAAAAGACATTTAGTTCTTTTCACAAGTGGTTTACAAGATGGGGAAACTTGGGCACAAGCTGCTCAAAAAAGCCAATTGCATCATTTGTATACAACAGTCATTAATACCATGAAGCAATTAGGTGTCGGGCAATTTGAAACCTCGACTATCGAAAATTCAGATGTATTTGCTTACGGTTTACAAATTTCGGTAAATAAAAAAACCTGTGTACAGGTTGGCCTAATCCATCCAAAACTTGCTCAAAAATTCGATGTCAAACAAGAGGCATTTATGGCCGACTTTGATTGGGATTTCTGGGTGAAACAAGAGAAGGGTAATTTTGTCTATCAAGAAATTTCTAAATTCCCGGAAGTTCGCCGTGATTTATCGCTCGTACTTGACCAAAGCGTAACGCTCCAAGCAATTCAACGCGTTGCCGAACAAACAGAGAAAGCTATATTGAAAAATGTATCTGTTTTTGATGTATATGTGGGCAAAAATCTAGGCGAGGGCAAAAAATCATACTCGGTGAGTTTCATTTTGCAAGACGAAAATCAGACCTTGACCGACAAGGTAATTGACGCTACGATGGATCGCTTGATTACGCGTTTCGAAAAAGAGCTGAACGCCATTATTCGAAAATAGCCTGGCGATGAAAAAATCAGTATCCCTACTTTCGATCGGTTTTTTCATCGGGCAAGCCGTGCTATATTTCGTATACATCAATCGGTTTAGCTTTCACTTTCCGGTTCAAGATGATGTAACCCTCATTGAATTTATCCACGCCAAAGAAGCAGGATCAGACTTATTCAATCAATTGTTTCGTGTCGACAATGACCATGCGATTGTTATTCCACGTGTTATCACTTGGGTGAATCAACTACTTCATGGCTCAGTTAATTTTAAACAACTTATCCTGTGGTGTGCACTGACATTAATCGGATGTTTTTACCTCTTGTTTTCGCAATTCCAAAAATTAAAAATCACTTTACCTTATTTCATTCCGGCAGGGTTTTTACTGTTCCAACCGCAATTCTTTGAAGTGTCTAACTGGGCCATTACAGGCTTGCAACATATTAACATTGCCTTGTTCGTATGCCTATCACTCATTGCGCTAGAGAAAAACCAATTGAAGTTAGCCTTTCTATGGGCGATTTTAGCAGGTTTTACCTTTGGTAATGGCGTTGTACTATTCGTCGTACTGGCTATCTATTTCATTTTCACCAAACGCTTCAAAGAATTTTTCGGTTTGAGTGTTGCACTTGTGTTGTATTTGGCGATTTTACTGCCGCATTATTCATTTGGCCAACAAGCGAAATTTGAATTGCATTTGGGTAATATCATCAATTATGCGCTAGGTATTTTAGGAGCATGTGCGCTAGATTTAACAGGTGGGAATTTACAGGCCGGGATTGTGTTGGGATTCCTCATGTTTGGTTATTGGGCTTACCTGTTTCTATTCAAGAAGGAGCGCGGCTTTTTTGCTTATTTATTTCTATTTATCATCGGAACATGTTTGATTATTGCGATTCCGCGTAGTGCAGACGATTGGACTACCTATAATAGTAGTCGGTATTTCTTATATGCACCCATAGCTTTAATCTGTCTATATGCGATGAGTCTGACTCAATTTCCTCAGTTAAGCCAAAGGATATTTATTGGGGCAAGTGTGTTTTCGTTTGCCTTTTGCTTCATGTCTTATCATATACATACGGCACAAATGGTGGCGAGATTTCAAGTGAATCAGGCTGATAATGATAATTGGATTCGCCATCAGCGCGTGGCAGGAAACGTACCCCAGGTATTTACCAATGATCAAAAAATTGTACAAGATGCGTTTCAGTTGAATTACCTGGATCAGGAGCCAGGAATCTTATCAAAAGAGGAATTGGTGCGTTTTTCGTCCGACACCCCAGTGTGGAAATTAACTGAAAAGATGCTGGTGGAACGCCATGCAAACCCGATACAGGAACGTTCCGGCATTTGGGTCAAACGCTTTGACTATTTACTATTCCCGAATTTTAAAGGAGAGAATTCACTCGATCATGTGTGGTATGTCGTACTACGACATACACAATCTGCCATGTTGTATACGGTGGCAATCAATTTCAAAAAAGGAGCATTACGCAAATGGATGCTTGAAGGGCACTATTTATCTAACTATGGTATCGCCCAAGTGTATACAGATGCCCTTATGCCAGGCAGTTACCAAGTATATCTTGTGGATAGAATTCAAGGCAAAAACACCATGTATCGCTTAGACCAATCCTACGAAATACAACCTTAGGTTAGCGCTTAAACATTCCGCCTAGATTAGGCATTTTCATTTTCCCATCCTGCACTTTATTCATCATGCGCATCATTTTACGCATATCCTCGAATTGCTTCAACAAGTTATTTACTTGCTGAATCGAAGTACCAGAACCTGTTGCAATACGATTCTTACGTGAAGGATTAAGGATATCTGGGTTTTGACGCTCTTTAGCAGTCATGGATTGAATAATTGCTTCAATAGGCTTAAATGAGTCATTTGAGATATCGGCATCTTTTACTGCCTGACCCATTCCAGGAACCATACCCATCAAATCCTTAATATTTCCCATCTTCTTGATTTGCTGCAACTGGGCATAGAAATCCTCGAAAGAGAAATTATTTTGACGAATCTTTTTATTTAAACGGGCCGCTTCATCCTCATCAAAAGCCTGTTGGGCACGTTCTACGAGTGAGAGTACGTCACCCATACCCAAAATACGGTTCGCCATTCGATCGGGATAGAACTGATCTAGGGCTTCCATTTTCTCACCTGTCGAGATGAACTTAATGGGTTTATCTACTACTTGACGAATGGATAAGGCTGCACCACCACGTGAGTCTCCGTCCAATTTGGTTAAAACAACCCCGTCAAAATTCAAACGCTCATTGAATGTTTTTGCCGTGTTAACCGCATCTTGACCCGTCATGGAATCTACCACGAATAAAATCTCTGTTGGTTTAACCGCATCTTTAACCGCCGCGATTTCATTCATCATCGCTTCGTCAACGGCCAGTCGGCCTGCTGTATCCACAATAACCACTTTCTTGCCCATTTTACGTGCATAAGAAAGTGCGTTTTCAGCGATAGAGATTGCATTTTTATTTTCAGGCTCCGCATAGACTTCGACGCCTACTTGTTCCCCTAGAACTTTCAATTGGTCAATTGCCGCTGGACGATAAATGTCGCAGGCAACTAATAGCACATTACGGCCGCCTTTTTTGAGATATTGAGCTAATTTTCCTGAGAAAGTTGTCTTACCTGAACCTTGAAGTCCGGCGATTAATACGACAGCGGGGTCACCTTTGATGTTGATATCTTGTTTGCTCCCTCCCATCAATTGGGTCAATTCGTCTTGAACGATTTTGACAAGCAATTGACCTGGCTCTACGGCTATAAGGATTTTTTGCCCCATCGCTTGATCCTTAATTCGATCCGTGATTTCTTTGGCAACCTTATAGTTTACGTCGGCATCCATTAAGGCCCGACGAATTTCTTTAACTGTAGCAGCGACGTTTACGTCTGTGATCCGACCGTTCCCTTTGAGGGTTCGCATCGCAGAGGTCAACTTGGAACTTAAATTTTCAAACATAGTATCTTAAAAAAGGAATGCAATTTACGATTTTTCAAACAAATAAGTAGCCTAAACAAATCGTCTTATTTTAGCATAGCATATCATGGTAATTCCGACCTGAGATTCCCAACATGCACAATGGCATGCGAAACATGCTGGTGCAATTTTCAAATGACAACATGCTTCAAAAAAAATATAAGTAAATACTGCTAGATTAGTTCATAATAATGAATTCCTATTTACCTTTGCAGGATTATTTAGGCAGAGCCTGAATCTGTTATACGCAAAAAATAATTTAACGTTCAAATGGAAAAAATTAAAGTTGCCAACCCAGTCGTTGAACTCGATGGAGATGAAATGACACGCATTATTTGGAAGTTTATCAAAGACAAATTGATTCTTCCATATGTTGATGTAGATATCAAATACTATGATTTAGGTGTAGAATACCGCGACGAAACGAATGATCAAGTAACAGTTGAGGCTGCTGAGGCAATAAAAAAATATGGCGTTGGCATCAAATGTGCAACCATCACACCAGATGAGGCACGTGTTAAAGAATTCGATTTGAAGCAAATGTGGAAATCACCAAACGGAACGATCCGTAACATCTTGGATGGTACTGTTTTCCGTGAGCCAATTGTTTGTGCGAACGTTCCTCGTTTAGTCCCTAACTGGACTGCGCCAATTATGATTGGTCGTCACGCATTTGGTGATCAATATAGAGCAACTGATTTCGTTACGAAAGGAAAAGGAAAATTAACGGTTTCTTTCCAGCCAGAAGATGGTGGTGAAGCACAAACATTTGAGGTGTATAACTTCAAAGGTGATGGTGTTGCCTTAACGATGTACAATACAGATGAGTCTATCAAAGGATTTGCACACTCATGTTTCAACATGGCATTGAGCAAAGGATGGCCATTATATTTGTCAACAAAGAACACGATCTTAAAGAAATACGATGGTCGTTTCAAGGATATTTTCGAAGAAATTTACCAAGCAGACTACAAAGCACAATTTGATGCAGCGGGTATCGTTTACGAGCACCGTTTGATTGACGATATGGTTGCTTCTGCGTTGAAATGGAATGGAAATTTCGTTTGGGCTTGTAAAAACTATGACGGAGATGTGCAATCAGATACGGTAGCACAAGGTTTTGGTTCATTGGGCCTAATGACATCTGTATTGATTACGCCAGATGGAAAAGTTATGGAAGCTGAGGCAGCTCACGGAACGGTAACACGCCACTACCGCGATCACCAAGCAGGTAAGCCTACGTCAACCAACCCAATTGCTTCTATCTTCGCATGGACACGTGGTTTAGAATTCCGCGGAAAGTTAGATAATAATGCAGCCTTGATTAATTTCTGCCAAACATTAGAAAAAGTTTGTGTAGAAACTGTTGAGTCAGGCAAAATGACTAAGGATTTAGCCGTTTGTATTCACGGGAATAAAGTGAGTCACGGAGAGCACTATTTATACACAGAAGAGTTCTTAGAAGCCTTAGACACCAACTTGAAAGTAGCATTAGCTTAATTCAATATAGTTCTATTCAAAAAAGCCATCTGTTTGTTGACAGATGGCTTTTTATTGTCTTCTTATTCGTTGACCAGAATCGATCGAGTATAGGATGTTCCCGAACTAGTCGCAAGTACTAATTTATAAAGTCCTTTGCCAACGGCCCCTGAGGGTAATAAAAATGCGCCATCAGTCGGAATAACTCCTTGTAATACTAATCTACCATCCACCGCATATAAGGTATATACCGCCCCTTTCAAATCAGAAACAGACTGAATGATAGATCCAGGGCTTACCATGGGATTAGGGTAAAATGACATACCTCCATCTGCTGGCAAAATATAACTTAAATCTGCAGCCGTGGATAAACACGTGATGGCAGGGGAATATTTCTTTGCTGCATAAACAGAATAGGTGCCGCTAGCATTAACGCGCAACTGACTACCCGTTTCTGTTAATATGCGTCCATCTTGCTTCCAAATGTATTCGGTTCCAGCTGGTTTCTGCGTCGCTGCTATAAAATAAGGACTCGCTACAGTTAAGCTTGGTTTAGCAGGCAAGTCCAGGAATGACACTTGCACAGGTGCAGATAATGCTGATTTACAACCTAGACTATTTGTCATTGACACGGTATAGGCCCCAGAGTTTGTTACTTTGATCACTTTCAGCGTATCGTTTGTTGACCAACGGTATGAACCGGAACCACTTGAGACACTTAATTCAACAGATCCACCTTGGCAGGCAATCAACTCACCTTTTGAGGTCACAACTGGAGTCTGTGGGGGAGTCAGATTGGAAATCTCAAACGCAGGCACGCTAAACTCATTTCCAAGTGCATCCTCGAATCGAAGTGAATATTTCCCGGGACTTAACGTTTGCTTTGTTGACTGCGTACTAATCACAGATTCAGAAGTACTCAGCCACTGTGTTTTGGCAAAATTCGATTTGGTGGATACAACAAGTTCATTGGCTGGACCACATTGCAGCATGATTGATGGTAATAAAGCTGGTAAAACAGGCTTTGAATTTGCAAAAAAGGAAGCATTTAATTTATCCTCCCACAGATCAGCTAATTGGCTATATGCGTTTGGCGTAAAATGGACACATGAAGCGTAGATATCATTTGCACGAGGGATCTCTACCTGATCTGTATTGGGACCACTGTATAATTCTGTAAAAATTCCATCGGTAAGCATTTCTTTTTGCCCTGCTATGATTTCGGGATTCCACAATGGTGTTGTACACGTGCCATCAACGATTCCTGGAAATCCATAATAAGCCGTAGCACCGAACGAAACCTCACTAATCACCCAAGGAATGGTCAATCCCGTTTGCCT
This sequence comes from Aquirufa avitistagni, assembly GCF_042715545.1. NCBI lineage: Bacteria > Pseudomonadati > Bacteroidota > Cytophagia > Cytophagales > Flectobacillaceae > Aquirufa > Aquirufa avitistagni. The sequence goes on from NZ_JBBKXZ010000003.1 coordinate 201,318, forward strand.
GCGTAAGGTTTCAATCACCTCAACAAAATATTTTTTGTATTGTACCTTATCTACTTTTTTATGATAGGTATCTGACTCTCCTTGATGCCAAAGTATGGCACGCACCCCATTTTTCACTCCATATAACTCAGACGCTCGTTTGAGATTGTTGTAAGGAAATCCAGTTGCAAACATTTGACCAGCCGCCCATGGATTTTCAGTCGCCAAACCTCTTGAAGATTCTGCCCAATTTTGCATACTTGTACCCAGCCAAGCCACATTAATAAAGCAAACAGGCACATTGAGTTTGGTGACCAGAGAATCCCCTAATTTGGCCCAATAATACTTAGATAAACCTAAGGGACCAATGGTGGTTTGGTCAGACATTTGTGCAAAATCTGTAAATGGAAAATCGGTTGTTAGATTTTTCAATAACCGATGATCCGGATTTTGATTATACTCTGTGAAAAAACTGTAGACATTGGCACAAATAACACGATCATCTACTGCACCCTTTTCTCCTTGTCGCCACATGGTACCTTGCGCATTCGACTGACCTGCAATAATAAAATTTTCACCCACTCCCACACGTGAGAGTGATGTAGAATCCAATGCCTTGCCATTCACCAAACTACGAATCCAAAGCGTATACCAGCCGCCCTTTGCCTTAACCTGTCCTTGGAAAAGCCCACCTGCTGGATTTGCATCTAATGAAGTCCAATTGACCAAAGTTCCTTGGTTGGCCTGAACGGGCACCAACTTAACCTGCACGGAAGTCGCGGTTGTCACACAATTCCCTAAAATAGAGAAATTGGCCTCATTCGCGTTATTACGCTGAAAAACTTGTCGGTTATGTGGGTAACTTATCGTTACCTGCGCTGTGATGAGCGAGGGTAATAAACAAAAAAATATACCTAAAATTCGTTTCATCCTGAGCAATTGTGACTGCTAAATTACCAATTTTACCTAAACACTTAACCCTAAAAAGAAAAAAGTCGCACCGAATTAGTATTCGGCACGACTTTAATCAAAAAACAGTTAAATTATTCTCCTACTACAGAGAATGCAACTTTATGCTTAACTTCTTTGTGAAGGTCAAGTGTTGCCGTGTAATCACCCGTCATCTTAACTTCAGCATCAAATGAGATCTTCTTACGATCTACATCAAAGCCTTTTTCCTTCAACATTTCAGAGATCTGAATGCTTGTAACGCGTCCAAAAATCTTACCGCTATCACCCGCCTTCGCAGCAATAGTTAATTTCATTTCACCAATCGCAGCTGCCAAATCAAAAGCATCTTGACGAATTTTCTCCACTTTGTGAGCCGCCTGCTTAATGTTTTCCGCTAATACTTTACGATTGGATGGAGTTGCCATGACAGCAAATCCTTGTGGGATAAGGTAGTTACGACCGTAACCAGCTTTCACAGGAACGATGTCGTTCTTGTATCCTAACCCAGCAATATCCGTTTTTAATATAATTTCCATCTTATTTACCAATCAAATGTTTATCAGGTTACCCCAGTTTATTTCAAACCATCTGCCACATAAGGCATCAAGGCTAAGTGACGTGAACGCTTAATTGCTTGCGCCACACGACGTTGGAATTTCAAAGAAGTTCCCGTAATACGACGAGGTAAAATTTTACCTTGCTCGTTTACCAACTTCAATAAATAGTCTGGGTTTTTGTAATCAATATAATTAATGCCCGCTTTCTTAAAACGGCAATATTTTTTGCGATTACTATTCTTATCTACAGGTTCGTTAACTAATGTCATCTTATGCTTCTGTTTTTTCTGGTTTTCTACCTACTAAACCTTTTCTCTTTTTCTCATTGTACAATACCGCGTGCTTATCTAACGCAGTCGTCAAGAAACGAATTACTTTTTCATCGCGCTTGTATTCAAGCTCTAATTTCGCGATTAACTGAGGATCCGCTGCAAATTCAAATATTTGATAGTAACCTGTGTGCTTGTTTTGGATTGGGTAAGCCAACTTACGTAAGCCCCAAGCATCGTCGTGAACGATTTGCGCACCGTTATCTACCAACACTTTTTTGAATTTTTCAACGGCGTCCTTTGTCTGTTGCTCAGACAAAACGGGAGTTAAAATGAACACCGTCTCGTAGTTTTTTAATTGCATACAAAATTGTTGTTTAAAAACTTAAAAAAAATTTGGATTGCAAAAGTATGAAAAATACGTAACAATCAAAAACTTACAAGAAATAAAAATGAATTATCGAACTTCGAACGAGCCCAATCCAATTAAAAATCCTTCTGCATACAACTCAATTTCATGCCTACCCTCGCGGTAAGCATTTGGCCGTGCATAAATAAACTCCACCGACTGGTGATTATTCTCATAAAAAATACGCTGCTTAGCCGTGTAGGTAAGCTCCTTCCCTTTAAACACGATTGAGCCAGAACCCAAGGCGTAATCTGATAAAGTAACTCCCGTAGGCTCAATAATGCGCAAATAGATCGTCTTAATTTCTTTGTTGGCCAACGGATTCGTCTGTAAATGAAACATAACCCGAATCTTTTCAATGCGTTTCGCCTTTTGGTTGGATGCCCCTGATTCCTTGCCGCGTGATGAAATAGCATATACATTGACACCCTCCGCACGCAATGCAGCAGCCACTGTAACCTTATCAGCTAATTCTTGATTGCGAACTTCAAGCACGCGCGAGCGCTCACTTAACTCCTTCTGTTTTACACCAAAAGTCAAACTCGAGTCCCGCAATGCCTTTTGAACATTCGTCAAACCATCTTTCAAGAGCTGCGCCTCCCGACTCAATGAGTCATTTCGCGCAAGCAAAACACCATTTTCCCGACGTAATTTCTTGATTTCTTGGTCCTTTTGACCTAATAGACGTAAATAATAAGCTAGTTTCTTTTCGAACTGCTCTTCACCCATTTCCGGATGTTCCTTCAATTCTTTTTGATCCCCCAATATTCGCAAACGCGCAGTTTCCAATTCAGAGACGCGACCACCAAGTTTCTTGATTTGAACCATACGCACCTGCAATTGCTTCGAAATGGAATCCAAGCGCTGTTGCGCATTGGCGACAAAAACTTCATGATTGAAATCCAACCGATACCAGGCAGGACGAGAAATCGTAAGTGCCAAAGACCCGCCCAGCAAAATAACCAATATGGATAATAGCCATATGGTTCGCTGCATACGCTTCTCTTGTTCACTCATGGATTCGGAATTTGTCACAGATATTTCCTTTGTTTAGGCTACGCCTTGAATTCAAAAATAATAAATTAATTTTACTTTGCAATTTTCAACTCACACCCATGTCCATCGCTAGCGAAATTTCACGCATCCAAGCCGAACTTAAACCGTTTTCAACCCGACTTATCGTCGTAACCAAAACGCGAAGTATTGGCGAACTACTTGAGACACATGCGACTGGGGCATTGGATTTTGGTGAAAATCGCGTGCAAGAAATGGTAGAAAAACAAGCGCTACTTCCCGCAGATGTTCGTTGGCATCAAATCGGCCACCTGCAAACCAACAAAGTAAAATACATCGCTCCGTTCATTCACTTAATCCATTCTGTAGATTCGCTCAAGCTACTTACTGAAATAAATGCCCAAGCGAAAAAAAACAACCGCACTATCGACTGCCTGCTTCAAATGTTCATTGCGCAGGAAGAAACGAAGTTTGGTTTAGATAAAGGGGAACTTTTCGATCTACTAAATGACCCATCATTCGCTGAATTAGAAAACATTCGCATTCAAGGCCTGATGGGTATGGCGAGCTTCACAAGCGATCAAACGCAAATTGCACGCGAATTTCAATCGCTTCAAGCTATTTTTCAAGAACTTCAAAAAGAAAAAATCGGGGAGTCAACGGGACTAGTCAACTGGAAAGAACTATCCATGGGCATGTCAGGCGACTACCTATTGGCTGCAGCACATGGCTCAACATTAGTTCGCGTGGGATCTGCGATTTTTGGCGAACGTAAATAAAAAATCCCGATCCAATGGACCGGGATTGAATCTAATTCAATTATATATTACCGTGTCAACGACATAATTTCAAATTCCATGGTACCAGCTGGTGCTTGAATTTCAGCCTTCTCCCCCACATGCTTGCCTAATAAGCCTTTCCCAAACGGAGATGATACCGATATTTTACCTGCTCTCAAATCAGCTTCTTCCTCAGAAACGATCGTGTAGGTTACTTCCATGCCCGTCTTGGTATTTTTAATTTTAACGATAGAGTAAATCGAAACTTTGGTCACATCGATTGTTGATTCATCCAATACACGTGCATTAGCAACTACCGTTTCCATTTTGGAAATCTTTAATTCCAAAAGTCCTTGCGCATCTTTCGCGGCATCATATTCAGCATTTTCACTTAAATCACCCTTATCCCTTGCCTCCGCAATTTGTTTCGCCATATCAGAGCGTCCTTGAATCTTCAAGTGATGCAATTCTGCCTTTAATTTATCGAGAGCCTCTGCTGTGTAATATTGAAAATTTGCCATAACTAAGCGATTTATTTAAACGTATCTAAAAACAAAATAGAACGGCCTCCGACCGTTCTACTTAAAATATTTGTAGTTTTGTTTCGGATTCAGAACTAAAATAAATGTTGTTTAACTAACACGTAATCAGTTTTTTTTGAATCACAAAGGTAAACAAAAAATGTTTCCGAATACCAAAAAACATTTTTTCCATTCCATTCACACGATGCGCATTGTATTTTTCGGCACCCCCGATTTCGCGGTTGCAAGCCTAGAGGCACTCATTCAGGCCAATTTCAACGTAGTAGCTGTTGTCACCGCGCCCGACAAACCTGCCGGCCGTGGCATGCAATTACAATCCTCCGCTGTCAAACAATTCGCCGAAACCCAAGGCCTTCCCATTCTTCAGCCCCTAAAGTTAAAAGACCCCGCTTTTGTCGAAGAATTAAAATTATTCAAACCCGACCTGCAAGTAATTGTCGCCTTTCGCATGCTTCCCGAAGTGGTTTGGAACCTTCCTCCATTAGGCACATTTAATTTACACGGGTCATTATTGCCCAATTACCGAGGCGCCGCTCCGATTCATTGGGCAGTTATCAACGGCGAGACAGAAACAGGCGTTACCACCTTCTTTCTCCAACATGAAATTGATACAGGGGATTTGTTATTCCAGGAAAAAGAAGCGATTTCGCCATCGGACACCACGGGAGACGTATACGAACGTCTCATGCGCAAAGGTGCCAAACTAGTTGTCAAAACAGCGCAAGCCATTCAGGCAAATGACATCCATCCGAAACCACAAGACGAAAGTAGTCCACTGAAAGCCGCGCCCAAACTACACCGTGAAACCGGTCAAGTGCATTGGTCTAAATCCGGACAAGAAATCGTTAACCTGGTTCGCGGCATGAATCCATTTCCAAGTGCCCATACGCAATTCCAAGGCAAAAACTGCAAAGTTCTACAGGTGGAGTTTCATCCCGAAATCATTCCAGATTTAGGTGTTGGGATTTGGGATACCGACCAAAAAACATACCTGCGCGTAGGCTGTGCTGATGGCTACATTAACATTCTTGAATGGCAAATGGAAGGCAAGAAAAAAATGAAAATCGACGAATTTTTGCGCGGGTATTCCTTTACTTTTTAGACGCAAACTCCCAGCGACCTAAATCATAATAATACCCATTCTCACCTTGCGGCTGTAAATAGACCCATCCCTTTTGAGAATCTGCCACCACTGAAGCTGCTTCGGTATGCGACTGATTTTGAGGTGGAATGCGCGCCACTTGACAAGCACAAATTTGGCCTAGTTTTAAGCGATTTAAGGTTACCAACAATTCTTTCGTATCCTGAACATGCTCTGTTCGACCCGTCGCATAAATACGCGCATAATGATCCCGATATTTTTCAAACTCAAAGGCCAATAATGGATATTGCCTAACCAAAGCAGCACTGTTGGCAAACCGCTGCACATGTCCCGGATCCGGGAAACCCAAAAAATCTCCTCCCCAATACAACCCTAGTAATTTAGCCTCCTGCCCCATCTGCGTGTACCGCGGACTTCGACGTAAATACCGACCTCGTGAATAGATCCCTACATCCGCCGCTAAATTAAAATTATGAAAGGAAAGCAAAACTTGTGACCGACCCGTTGCCTTCAATTGCTGCTGTCGCTTGAGGTTTCGGATCGCTTGAACATAGCGGGCCGACCAGCCTTTAGCGCGCAAATGTAGCATCAACGAATCTTTTTGTGAAGCAAAAGCCTGAACATCAGCCTGCAAATACGAAAACCACAATGAATCCAATGCCGGATAATCGGCATCTAAACTCGCGACATATCGTCTAGCAACTGAATCGGTGGGCGTGACTTCCAGACCATTAATCTGCAATCGTAAAGGCCCCGAAGCACCATGACTTTGCAAGGTATCGCGCTGCCGATACATGGCGAGTAAATCAAGAATTCCAATGGAAGAAACTGGTTGAGCCCGGCAAAAAATCTGAGTAGAATCTACTTGCGCTTGACTAAACCAAGGCAATAAAAGTAACCCGACAAAAAGAAAATAACGCATTATTTGATCGGAATCACAAGCTGCTCACCGCGTAGTGTAATGTCTTCTTTCTTATTATTCGCCTCCATAAGTGACTTTTTCGACACCTTGTATTTTTCAGCCACCACGCGTAACACATCTCCAGGTCCCACGGTATGCAGCGCTTTAATTTTAACTTTTACCTTAGCCCCTGACTTAATTCCACCTGGATTCATAGCTTTAACTTGGTCTTCCGTTAAGCCAAATCGAGTCGCAATCGAAGATGCTGTTTCGCCACTGGCTATCTGGTAACTGTAAGGTTTACCAGCTGGCTCTACTACAGTAGGTTCCACCGGAACTACTTCCGCCTCAGCCTCTTTCTTTTGCTGAGCTAAATCTACTGATGAAGTATCTGGTGATTTGGTCGAATCTGGAGCAATATCCATTGTTGAATCCACCACCATAGTCGATGCCACATCACCTAAATAAGTCTCATCTTCTTCCAATGCCTTTTCAGCCTTCACTAATTGATCCGTCTGGGGGCCTAAAAAATGCTCATAACCCACAAATACGAGTCCTGCCAAAGTCGCCAATAAAATCATTAAGGTGATTACTGGCAGATTCGAACTAGAGCTTTCCTTAAAAAATGAAAATGGATTCTTCATAAATTACTTTGTCGCTGATTTAGTTTGTTGGCTCATCTCCTCCACCTTTTCTACTAAGTCAAGTTTATAGGCTGCCAACTTAGCTGATAAATCCCCATTAGCTAATGCCATAATTTGCATGGCTAATAAGCCAGCATTCTTGGATGCATTTAAGGCAACGGTTGCTACCGGAACGCCGTTTGGCATTTGTAAGATAGAAAGGATAGAATCCCAACCATCTATTGAATTAGATGATTTAACAGGCACTCCGATGACCGGCAAAATAGTCGCCGAGGCAACCATGCCCGGTAGATGTGCGGCACCACCCGCTCCGGCAATAATCACTTGAATACCTCTTTTTTGGGCATTTTGTGCGTAGTCCAACATCTTTACGGGTGTCCGGTGAGCGGATACAATATCCACTTCGTAGGCGACACCAAAATCTTTACACACTTGGATTGCGTCTTGCATTACTGGCAGATCAGAGCTGCTTCCCATGATAATTCCGACCATATTTCAATATTTAACTAATCACGCGGATTAGGTTTTTAACTTGGTTTGCTTTCTCAATAATGGCGCCTTTTGAATCGCCTAAAATGGTAATATGTCCCATTTTACGGAACGGCTTTGTAATTTTCTTTCCATACAAGAATGGGAAAACACCTGGAATTGCCAAAATATCAGCAAGCCCTTCATATTTGGCTGGTCCCGTAAATCCTTCCGCACCCAGGAGGTTCAGCATGCCTGAGAAACCAAATGACTTGGTACTTCCTAGTGGCAAGCCTGTGATAGCCCGTAAGTGCTGCTCATATTGGGAACTCTCGTTTCCGCGAATGGTTTGATGTCCCGAATTATGCGGACGTGGAGCAATCTCATTGATTAAGACTTGCCCATCTTTTGTCAAAAACATTTCGACCGCCAAGACACCTACTAACTCCAATGTATTGATTAAATCTACGGCAATCTTTTCAGCTTGCTTTGCGATAGTTGTTGTTATTTCAGCTGGCGAAAACAAGAACTCCACTAGATTTTGCTCAGGATGGAAAACCATTTCTACAGCTGGGAAAACAGCTGTTTCTCCTTGCGGATTCCGAGCAACAATCACGGCTAATTCCTTCTCAAAATCAACTGCCTTTTCTAATAAGCCAGGCGCGTCAAATCCTTTAGTTACACTTGCGGCATCCGCGATATATTGAACTCCTTTCCCGTCATATCCCCCTTTGCCTAGTTTATGGAAAGCAGGGAGGAAATCAATATGTTGGCTTAATGAAGCCTGATTATCTGTCAAAACAAAATCGGCCGTTGGAAAACCATGATCCTTAAAAAACTGCTTTTGCAAGCGTTTATCTTGAATCATCTGTAAAATATGCGGCTGTGGATAAACTTTCTTTCCCTCTGATTCCAATTGCTTCAAGACCTCAATATTGACATGTTCAATCTCAATACTAATCACATCGTATTTCTGACCAAATTGGTAAACTGTTTCGTAATCCTGAAAAGAACCTTGTTGGAAATTTGGGGTCAATTGATGGCATGAAGCCTCTGCATCTGGATCAAGACATGCGATTTGTAAGTCTAAATCTACAGCGGCCTGAAGTAGCATGCGGCCTAATTGACCGCCTCCTAATAGACCAATGGAAGGCAACGCTTTATACATAAATTGGAATAGAATGGGTAAAATTACGGCTTTTGTTTTACCTTTGGAAATTATTTACCCTCGCAAACAAAGAAATATCCAATGACAAAGCGCACAATGATCCTAATGGGATTTTTAGCCTTCGCAATCGCTAGCCGATTTTTAGTTGTATTCAATCCCGCTTGGGCAAATTTCTCCCCGATCGCTTCCATGGCACTGTTCGCAGGCGCCTATATTTCAAATCGATATCAAGCCATTTTATGGACGATTTTGCCGATTTGGATTTCGAATATGATATTAAATAACGTTTTCTACGGCCAATATTTTGATGGCTTTTCGTGGGGAATCGACTTTGTACAAGTTGGCCTACTCGCACTCATACCATTTATCGGCGCGCGCATCAAATCATTTGGTGGATTTATCGGCGGAAATGTGGCTACTGTTTTAGGATTTTTCATCCTGTCTAATTTCGCTGTTTGGGCGGGAGATGCCATCGGGTATGGTTTCTCAGCTGGAAATGCAGTGGTTTATGCCAAAGATTTTTCAGGCCTAGTGGCTTGTTATGCGAATGCTCTTCCGTTTTTAAAGAATGCAATTCTAAGCCAATTTGTTTTTTCTGCTGTTTTGTTTGGCGGATTTGAGTTGGTAAAATCTAAGAGCTTAGCTTTACAACGATAGAAAATTAGTAACATTAAAAATGCCCGAATTTTCATTCGGGCTTTTTTTTTAATCTTGTTTGTAGACTTTGCCTTCGCGCATCACGAATTTCATTTTTAAGATATCTTCCATACGCTGGGTGGGATCTCCATCCACTGCGACAATGTCGGCAAATTTACCCACCTCAATCGAACCGATTGAATCTGATTGTCCCAATAAATCGGCAGCTGCCACCGTCGCAGATTGAATAGCCTCCATCGCTGGCATACCAGCTTCGTGCATCAATAGAAACTCATTTAAGTTTTTACCGTGACCAAATACACCGGCATCCGTACCAAAGGCAATTTTAACACCTGCCTTATACGCTTTCCCGAATGTAGATTGAATAATCGGCCCAATAGATTCCGCCTTTTTCTTCACCATTTCTGGGTAATAATTAGGGATCTTAGCTGAATCCGCCACAGAACGTCCTGCGATGATTGTAGGCACATAATAGGTTCCATGTGCTTTCATTAATTCCATTACCTCAGGTGTCATGTAGGTTCCATGCTCAATGGAATTTACGCCACCTAAAATCGCACGCTTCATACCTTCAGCTCCATGGGCGTGAGCAGCAACTCGAAAGCCATAATCTTTTGCCGTTTGAACAATGGCACGAACTTCTTCTTCGGTGAATTGAGCTCCCATGCCATCTTTGGCATAGCTTAAGACACCACCCGTAGCTGTGATTTTAATTAAATCAGAACCTTCTTTGTAGCGTTGACGTACGGCTTTTGCGGCATCGGATAAGCCATTTACGACTCCATCCTCTGGACCTAAATCTTTTTTAAATGTCTCATTTAATCCATTGGCATCATCCGCGTGGCCACCCGTTGTCGCGATGGAAACACCTGCCGTGAAAATACGAGGACCATCCACGATACCTCTATTGATCGCATTACGTAAACTGATCACCACATGTGATCCGCCTAGATCACGCACCGTCGTAAATCCAACGTTTAATGTTTTCTTTGCATGCACGAGAGCTTGATAGGCTACGTCACCCGGATTTTTAGTGAATCGATCCAAATACGCATTGGGATTTGTTTCACTTTCCATGTGCACGTGCATGTCTATTAAACCTGGCAAAACGGTCTTGTTTTTCAAATCAATGATACGATCTGATTTGCCAGCGGGAAGATATCCCGCTTGAACACTTTGAATCTTTTTGCCTTCCACAACAATGGTATAGGCAGTTTGCACTTTTCCGGCCTTCACATCAACCAATTTTCCGCAGTATAATAGCGTTTTCTGCGCAAAAAGGGAGATTGGAGACAGCAATGCAATGAGTAAAATCTGTTTCATTTGATAAAGGGTGTTTAAAGTAACGCTGCCGGGGTCTTCAACCCCGGCAGCGTTTACTGTTCCAACAATGCTACGAAAAAAAACGGATTTTTGTATCCAGAAATCTAATAAAAAAGGGAATAAATCAGATAGTTGATGATTTCATCAACAAATCCACATGTCCCCAGAAGCTCGGATAAGACTTAGCAACCACACCTGGCTCATGAATAATTAGTTCGCGTACTAAGCCAACCGGTGCAAAAGCCATGGCCATACGGTGATCATCGTATGTCTCAATTTCAGGGCAAGCACCCTCTTTTTCAAAAGACCCCGACAGGGTGTATAAATGATTTGGCTCAATTTCGACTAAGCGAGCACCTAATTTGACTAATTCATTTTGAAGCGCTAACACGCGATCCGTTTCCTTCACCTTAAGGGATTCTAAACCAGTCAAATGCAGGGTGATGTTTTTGGCAGCTGCCACCACACAAATGGTTTGCGCTAAGTCCGGGCAATCCGTAAAATCCCAACTCAATTCGCTGACCGCCTCACACTTAGTCAAGAGGTACCCTCGGCCAGTAAACGTGCTTTTTACACCCAAAGGCAACATAATATCACGTATTGCAGAATCACCTTGTAACGAATCTTCCTTCAAGCCTAATAACTCCAAGGAACTATCCTCAAACGGCGACAAAGCTACCATCGAATACCAATAACTTGCACCAGACCAATCAGATTCGACAGCGAAACTTGCCGACTGATAAACCTGCGCCTGAATGTCAATTAAACCTTTTGACCAATCTACAGCAGCCTGAATACCGAACTGACGCATCTGCGCCAGCGTCATTTCGATGTATGGTTTTGACCCTAATGACCCTGTAATCTGCAAGCAAATTCCCTCAGGCAATAAGGGTGAAATCATTAAAATGGCGGAAATAAACTGTGAGCTCACATCGCCTCGAATAGATAAATTACGAGACCCCGAATAGGCAAACCCATTCAATTGCAAAGGGGGATATCCCTCATTTTTCAAATAAGATATTTGAGCCCCTAAGGAACGTAAAGCGTCAACCAATATCCCAATCGGCCGTTCGCACATACGTGGCGTTCCCGTCATTTGCTTCTGCGCACCCGTTACGGCATAATATGCTGTCAGAAAACGCATAGTCGTACCCGCATCTAATACATCAGCGATGGGGATGGTGGCGTCTGCCAACAAGCGAATCATGGTTTGGGTATCACGCGCTTCTGCCAAATTCGACAATTGGCTCACATCACCTCCCGCAAGGGCATTAATGATCAGCGCCCGATTGCTTTCGGATTTAGACGAAGGCAACGGAATCTGTTCTTGAAACGAATTTGAACGAGGGAATAGGCGAATTTGACTCAAAATAAGTATGCTTAACGCAATTTTAAAGTAACTAACGTGACAACAGCTAAGATAATTCCCACAATCATAAAGCGGGTGACGATCTTCGACTCATGGTAATTTTTCTTCTGAAAATGATGGTGCAAAGGCGACATTAAAAATATCCGACGCCCCTCGCCGTATTTCTTTTTGGTGTATTTAAAATACCCCACTTGCAAAATCACAGATAAATTTTCGATCAAAAAGATGCCACATAATACAGGAATCAACATCTCTTTGCGAATCACAATCGCCAGCGTAGCGATCACACCACCCAACATCAAACTGCCCGTATCGCCCATGAATACCTGAGCTGGATAGGCATTATACCACAAAAACCCTATACAAGCCCCCACAAAGGCCGCACAAAATATGGCCAATTCCCCTGAATTAGGAATGAACATGACATTCAAATATTGAGAGAAAATCTTGTTACCCGAAACGTAAGCCAAAATAGCCAAAGTCAATACAATAATGACCGACGTTCCAGCCGCCAAACCATCAATTCCATCCGTAATATTCGCCCCATTGGAAACCGCGGTAATGATAAAAATAACCACTAAAACGTAAACCACCCACACATATTGATCGGGAATGAAACTCGGCAACAGCATATTGTAATCGAACTGATTATCCTTCAAAAAAGGCACCGTTGTCATCAGCGACTTCGAATCCGTGAATGTTTGAACCTGCGAACCATCCGCTAAAATCTGAACCTTATCAAATATCCGAACCTTGATGTGCTGATTAAAATACATCGTCAAACCTACGATTAAACCGAGGCCGATTTGTCCTACAATCTTGAATTTGCCCGACAAGCCATCCTTGTTTTTCTTAAAGACCTTGATGTAATCATCCGCGAAACCAACGGCCCCAAGCCAGATAGCTGAGGTTAATAAAAGTACAATATAGACGTTGGTAATTTTAGCAAAAAGTAACGTTGGGATAACCAAGGACAACAAAATAATGAAACCACCCATGGTAGGCGTTCCTTTTTTGGCCATTTGGCCTTCCAACCCTAAATCGCGTATTTCCTCTCCAATCTGTAACATTTGCAGCCGACGAATCACAGCCTTCCCCCAAATAGCCGCGATTCCCAATGACGTAATTGTTGCCGCAAAAGCACGAAACGTGATGTATTGAAAAACGCCGGTTCCTGGAATATTTAAGGTCTTGTCGAAGTATTCGAAGAGGTAATAGAACATGCCTGCAGGTTATAAAAACAGTATAAAAAACAAAAATGCAAAAAAATAGGACGAAATCAAATTACGCAGCGTAGGCCTCCGCAATCACCTGCTTGTCATCAAAATCAGATTTTACACCTTGAATATCTTGATAGGTTTCATGACCTTTCCCAGCCACTAACACAATATCTCCCGGCTGTGCAATCGTACGAATCGCTTGAAAAATCGCTTCCCTCCGATCCGAAATCCGATGCACCTTGATGCGATCTTCGCTAGGTACTCCTGCTTCCATTTGGTCCAAAATAGACTCTGGATCCTCAAAACGTGGATTATCAGAAGTCAAGACCACTACATCACTCAGCGTCGCCGCCAATTCTGCCATAATCGGCCGCTTACCCGCATCACGATTTCCCCCACATCCAACCACGGTGATGATGCGTTGCTGTTTAGCACGAATGGCTTGAATCGTCTTCAACACATTTTCCAAGGCATCCGGGGTATGCGCATAGTCGACAATCGCCATTTTATTCAAAGGGCCGGCCAACTGCTCAAATCTACCCGGAGCGGTTTTCAGCGTAGATAATTGAAGCAAAACTTCGTTTTTATCCTCGCCTAGCAAAATAGCTGTGGCATAAATCGCCAACAAATTATAGGCATTAAATAAACCAATCAGCTGCGCATGAATTTCGATACCATCGAATTCAACCTGTAAACCGGAGATGACATTGGCTTTGATCTTTGCCTTAAAATCCGCTGCGTTCAGAATTCCGTAACTGTATTTACGTGCAGCCGTATTTTGCAACATAACCATTCCGCGCTTATCGTCCACATTTGTCAATGTGAAAGAACCGCTCGGTAGGTCATCAAAAAATCCTTTTTTGGCCTTAATGTATGAATCAAAAGTCTCGTGAAAATCCAAATGATCCCGTGTGATATTCGAGAAAATAGCCCCTTTAAAGACAATCCCATGAATCCGTTTCTGTACCACGGCATGCGAACTAACCTCCATAAAAACATGGGTGCACCCATCAGCAAGCATGTCGGCCAATAACGCGTTCAAAGCCAATGCATCTGGAGTCGTATGTGTCGCCGGAATAACGCGGTCTTGAATTTTATTTTGAACTGTTGAAATCAATCCGCAGCGATGACCTAATTGTTTGAAAAGTTCGAATAACAAAGTCACGCTAGTCGTTTTTCCATTCGTCCCAGTAATACCTATCAAATTCAATTTCGCGGATGGATTGCCGTAGAATTCCCCGGCTGCTAAAGCCAGCGCCTCATTTGAATCGGGCACTAGCACATACGTGACATCGGCTGGAATATCCATGGGCAATGTCTCCACCACCCAAGCGGTACATCCCTGCTGATATACCTGAGGTAAAAATTGATGCCCATCTACCTGAGTTCCGGGTATCGCAAAAAATACACTACCGGCAACAGCTTTACGCGAATCAAAACACAAATGGGCAACGTCTACATCAGCTCCTAACAATTGGGCACCTTTTACCGCGCGAACTAATTCAAATAATGAAGCCATACTAGTGTAATTGAATGAGCATTAGGGCATTTTTCCGAAGCGGAGTACCTGCTGGAATTGATTGTGAAGTCACATTACCCATGCCTTGGGCACGCACTTTAAATCCGCGATTTTCCAAGGCAAAAAGTGCGTCGCGCAAATTCATCCCCATGACATTAGGTACGACTTTAGGCAACAAACTTACGGGTACATTTTGAACCGCTTTTTTATCTAAAGAGAATTGCATCCAGCGGCCATCTTCTTCTACTTTTGGAAAACCTAGGTTTGAATATAATACTCCGTGATCCAATGGATGAATCATGTGCGTCAGTTTGGCATTGTTTAATGAATCAGGCAAATATCCACTCAAGCGACGCTGTAACTTCATATCGCGAGAATAAATGTGATCTGCAATATCTTTAAATACAGGCGCAGTCACCTGGCGTGCATACGTTCCCTCAGAACTTCCTTCTGGCTTGTCCATGGCCACTAGCATGGTATATTTAGGATTTTTCACAGGAAAATACCCAATAAACGACACATAGTACGTCCCTTTAATGTATTGACCGTTAACCCGTCGCTGCGCGGTACCGGTTTTACCAGCAATACCATATGCAGTACCTTTCAGGTTTGTTCCTGTCCCACGTTCTACCACGCCTTCCAGCATGATCTTAATTTTCTTTAAGGTTTCTGGCGAGCAAATAGGCTCCTTATCCTTCTTTTGAGTTTGTGTAAAATCGGTAATTACCTCATTACCAATCGTTGCTTTCTTCACAATAATCGGCTGAATCCAATAGCCATTATTTGCGATGGCATTGTAAAATGTCAACAAATGAAGTGGCGAGGAATTTGACGAATAACCCACCGAAGACCACATGTATTGTAAGGCATCCCATTTCGGAGGAAGTGGAAATTTAGGTTTTTCGTAGCGCGGTTTAATTTGAAAATCAAGCGGATCGATCAAATGGAATTTTTTCAAATAGTCATAATACTTGGCCTGCTTTTGGGAAAAAACACGCTGCATTAATTTAATCGTCCCAATGTTCGAGGAATGCTCAATAACTCCTTGAACCGTAATCGTTCCATAATCATGTGAATCTGACATGGTTCGATTAAACACCGTGTATTTCCCCCCTGTTGTGACCATATCTGTCAATGGCATGTTGGTTTCTTCCAGCATCGCCATCATAGATGGAAGCTTAAAAACAGATCCCGGGTCATTTTCAGACACCTCAATCGCGTGATTCGCAAATTCTGAATAGCCCGTTGGCGAACTGGCATTCTTCGTTAAATTCGAAATCGCCTTGATTTCTCCCGTAGCTGTTTCCATCACGATCGCCGTCGCATAATTACCCTTGAAATCTGCCAAAGCTTTCATCAGAGATAATTCCACAATATCTTGAATGTCGACATCCAATGTGGTCTGTAAATCCACGCCACGTTGCGGAATAATTTCAGGTGTATTCTCGACGGGACGCCAAGTATTTTTGTCCATTTTGGCAAAATATCCTTTCCCAGGTATCCCACGCAATTCCTTATCAAAGGCTCCTTCCAGACCTACTTTGACTTTGTCTTTCATGTAACCCACGGTCCGATAGGCCATTTGACCAAAAGGCGCATAGCGTACATTGACTTTATCAAAGACAATTCCTGTCTTCACCGGTGATTTTTTGTTCTCCCGAAATAACGGAAAATTCATGACAAGCTTTCGCTCCTGAAAGTCGAGCAAGCGGTTATTCAACAATAAATAGGTCCGCTTATTTTTCTTCGCTGAGACAATCTTGTCGTAATATTCATCCGCAGTCCGATCCTTAAAGAAATTAGCTAAATGCTCTGCCAACTCGCGCACGTGAGCGGTGAATAACTTTTCAGCTTTGGTTGATTTGTTGTACACAGACGGATCCATGCCCAAGCGGTATTTAGGCAAAGAGGTCGCCAATAAACTTCCATCATCTGAGTAGATATTTCCACGGGTGGCGTCTACCATCCGCTCTTTGATGTAAATCGAAGAAGCTTCCTCACGCAATTCTGGACCTTGAATAAAGACGACTTTGTACAAGTTTCCCACTAACAGCAAGAACGCGGCTAGCATGATGATAAAGAAAATCCGAAAACGGAAGGTAATGTTTTGCCGGATGTTTTGTCGCTTCGGTGCGGCCATATCAATTATTCTTTAACGGGATCTGCAACTACTTTAATGGGTGGGGTTAGGCTAACTTCAAGCCCGTATCTTCGCATCGCGATGGCGAGGTAACTCTGCTTGCCAACCTTCATGTAGTCGGCCTTTTGCGTCGTATAATCCGCCCTGATTTCTTCTAATTCTTGTTTCGTGGTGACGATTTGGTGCATCCGACCTTCTGCCAGCATCGTGTAGTAAATGTAAATTAAGATCAATCCAGCGACAAATGTGATGCGCTTGACCAGCTCCATGGGCATTTGCCCACCGGTCAAAGAATCAATATTAAAAAGCATTTCCATCGGGCTCTCTTTCGGGGGAGCGGTGGTTTTTTCTTTTGCCTCAGTTTCTACAGAACTAGCCATATTACAATTTGCGTGCGATTCTTAATTTGGCACTGCGCGAACGCGGATTTGCCTTTAATTCTTCTGGGCTGGCCGTAATGGGCTTGCGAATTTCTGACGCAAGCGGCTTATGCACCACCCCAAACATATCTTTATCTTCTTTGCCAAAACAGTCGCCTGTTTTGATATAATTTTTTACCAATCGATCCTCTAAGGAATGAAAAGACATAATACACAAGCGACCATCCACGGCAAGCACCGATGGCGCTTGCGCTAAAAACTCCTCAATCACTTGCAATTCTTGATTTACTTCGATTCGTACGGCCTGAAAAGCCTGTGCGAAATATTTAAATTCCTTGCCTCTTGGGGCTAATTTAGTAAGAATTTCTTTGAAATCCGACGTCGTTTCCAGCGACTTTTGCGTCCGGGCTTGAATCACTGCTTGCGCTAGCGTACGTGCATTTTTTATCTCCCCATACATCCCAAAGATCCGCTGCAATTGCTCGGCCGAATACCCATTCAATACATCTTTGGCATCCATTGCTGCTGAGGGACCCATCCGCATGTCTAATGGTCCATCAAAGCGGGTAGAAAATCCGCGCGATGCGGCGTCCAACTGGTAAGATGACACGCCAAAATCGGCCAGAATCCCATCCACTTGCTTCACGCCATGCAATCGCAAATACTTCTCCAGATATCGGAAGTTGGCCGTAATCAAGGTCAACCGCTCATCATCAATTTTCTCTGCTTGATTCCAGGCGTCTGGATCTTGATCAAAGGCTAATAGCCGACCGCTCGGCCCGAGATGGGCTAAAATTTCTTTGGAATGCCCACCTCCTCCAAAGGTGACATCGACATAAATACCATCGGGACGAATCGCGAGTCCTTCGATGCATTCATGCAACATGACGGAGGTATGATAGGTTTGTTCTGACATGAATTCAAAATTACAAATTTATCTCTCGGCGTTCAACCAAATTTCTGCTCGATCGCTTATTTTTTTGTCCACAAGATTTAACCCTATATTTGTTGGAAAATTATACACCCATGCGTCTTCTTCTACTACTCCTTTTTCCCATAATTTCACTCGCTCAAAATCCGAAAATAGGCCCGTGGCGAGGCGAATTAAGCCACATGGGCGGAGCATTACCTTTCAATTTTATTATTCAAAAAGGTAGCGAAGCAAAACGGTTCAACATTAACCTCCAAAATGGCGCAGAGAAATTCAACTTAGGCGAATCATTTTTCCGCGGCGACTCATTGATTATACCCTTTGACCTATATGATGCTGAGATAAGCTGCGCACTCAGTAGCCCGAATCAAATGAATGGGTTTTGGACCAAAAAAAGAAACGGCAAAGCACTCTTCAGCATCCCTTTTCAAGCAAGTGCCGGATCGACACTGCGGTTTATCGCCAAAGCGCCAGCAAACGTAAATGTCACAGGAAAATACAGTGCTGATTTCTGGGCAGATGAAGCTAGCCATAGCCCCGGGGTATTAATCCTAAACCAAAAAGGAAATCAAGTAACAGGAAGTGTTTTGAAGCCCACAGGCGATTACCGCTTTTTACAGGGAAATGTTATTGCCGACAGCCTTTTCTTGAGCTACTTTGATGGAAGCGGTGTTTACCTATTTAAAACCAAAGTAACTAATTCAAAAATTGAAGGATTATTTTATACTGGATTGGCAGGCAAACGCAATATGATTGCCCAAAAGGATGCCAAAGCAAGTCTCCCAGATTTGAAGAAGTTAACTTATTTAAAACCTGGTTTTGATCGGGTATCTTTCAAACTGCCTACACCTGATGGCAGAGAGATCAGCTTAAGCGACGCGCGTTACCAAAACAAAGTAGTAGTGATTGAATTAATGGGCTCTTGGTGCCCAAATTGCATCGACGAATCCCGTTTTCTCGCACCATTTTACCGTAAGTATCAAAGCAAAGGCGTCGAGGTAATCGGCATGGCTTTCGAATATTCACCAGATATCACCGTTTCAGGACCTAAAATTGCGAATTTCAAAAAGAAGATTGGCATTGATTACGAAGTGGTATTTGCTGGAACGCCAGGAGATGAAACCATTGCACAGGTACTACCGATGTTGCACAAAATCAATGGATTTCCGACTACATTCATCATCGACAAAAAAGGAATCGTACGTGAAATTCATACCGGATTTTCCGGACCAGGCACTGGGGTTTATTATACCGATTGGACCCAAGAATTTGAAAAGACGATTCAAACACTTTTGAATGAAAAATAAGCTATTTGTTTGCCTATTCTTATTGAGTAGCCACTTATCACTTGGTCAATCTACATCGAAACGCGCATGGAAAGCGGCAGCTGCCCTAGCCACTACGAGCGCATTGGTCTACAACGATTTTTCACGTACTGCCCAAAGTGAATTTCGAAGTAAGCATCTAATTGATTTCCATTCCCCCGCCGATAATTATTTACAGTATACACCTACGCTCATCAACATAGGATCTCACTTAGTAGGGCTGGAGACAAAAAGCCAACCGAAAGATCAGCTGGCGATGTTTGTACTTGGAACCGGCATATACTATGTGACGGTTAAGTCGATGAAATATGTCATTAACGAAACTAGGCCAAACGGAGAGCCTTACAGTTTTCCTTCGGGACACACCACCACAGCATTTTTTGGTGCACACAACTTGGCAAAAGAGTATTGGGACGAACATCCTGCAATCGCAATTACGGGATATGCTTTAGCGACAACTACGGGAATTTTACGCATGGCGAATAATCAACACTGGGCATCCGATGTACTGATGGGTGCAGCGATGGGAATTGCCTCGGCTGAAGCAGCGTATTGGGTGTATCCAAAATTAAAAAAAGCACTCCATCAGAGTGCTTTTGAATGGGATCCGATTGTCACGCCCAATTTTTATGCAGCGCGTGTTCAAGTTCGTTTTTAGTGTAACAAAATGTAGGTTAAGGCACCTGCGGCATATCCAAGCAAAGCTAATACACCAATTTTTTTCGCGTACCAACCGAACTCAATTTGCTCCATACCCATGACGGCAACGCCCGCAGCAGATCCAATAATCAAAATACTTCCACCTGTTCCCGCGCAATAAGCCAAAAACTCCCACATGGCATGATCCATAGGGAAGTCGGCAAGCGAATACATCCCCATCGTAGCAGCCACTAACGGCACATTATCCACAATCGAAGAAGCAACACCAATCAATGCAACAATAACATACTGATTACCAAAGGTTTGCTCCAATACAGAGGCTAACTGCGTTAAATATCCGAATGATTCCAAAGCGCCAATTGCCAACAAAATCCCTAAGAAAAAAAGTACACTCGAAGTATCAATTTTCGTCAAGGCATGCCCTACCGTATATGGTTTCTTGGCTGCATCATCTTTATCTGCATGTAAAAATTCTGACAATATCCATACGAATCCTAAGGCCAATAAAATCCCCATATATGGTGGTAAATGCGTCACAGTTTTAAAGACGGGAACGCCTAATAGGCTTGTGATACCGGCTGCCAACATGATTTTACCATGGCGTTCTTCTTCTGGAGTCAACTCTACCTGATGGTGAAACGAACCAAGCTTCCGTCCACGTACCCAAAATGCAGCTACTGCCAACGGGACAATGAGTGAAATCAGCGACGGGATAAACAAGGTTTTAATGATTCCTGATGCAGAGATTTGACCTCCAATCCACAGCATCGTCGTCGTCACATCTCCAATAGGGGACCAAGCACCACCCGAATTCGCAGCGATAACCACGACACCCACAAAAAACATCCGGGTAGATTTATCGGATACTAACTTACGCAATAGAGTCACCATCACGATGGAGGCTGTTAAATTATCCAGTACGGCAGATAGAAAAAAGGCAATAAAACCCGTAATCCACATTAATTTTGCCGGCTGATTCGTTTTGATTAAACGACTGACAAAATGAAACCCATGATGCGCGTCGACCAATTCAACCAAAGTCATGGCGCCCAACAAGAAAAATAAAATTTCAGAAGTTGATCCTAAATGATGACTTAACACCTCGAGTTCATGTGGTCCTCTAACTAGCGCATAGACGACCCAAACGAGCACACCGGTCACTAAAGCAGTAGCGGTTTTGTTAATTTTCAAGGGATGTTCAAACGCAATGGCAAGATACCCAATGATAAAAATAACGACAGAAATTAGTTCCATGCGGTAAATATAAAAAGAAAAGTCAGGGACAAAAGCCCTGACTTCTCAATATGTTCTATTCAATATGAATTACTTCAATTTAGCCACGGCCGTTTTAATACGCGCACATGCTTCTTCCAATTGCTCATCCGCCGCGGCAGTTGAAATACGCATACAATCAGGAGCACCAAAACCAGAACCAGCTACGGTAGCCACATACGCTTCATTCAACAACCACGTACAGAAATCATCCGAATCATTTATTGTGGTAGTTCCGTCAGACTTTCCAAAGTAATACGAGATATCTGGGAAAGCGTAAAACGCACCTTCCGGCATGTTTACTTTAAATCCTGGAATCTCACGCAATTTTCCTACGACCAATTTACGACGGCGATCATACGCCGCTTTCATTTCATAGGCATGATCCAATGTACCATTGAATGCAGCAACTGCTGCTTTTTGTGCGATTGAATTCGTACCCGAAGTTACTTGTCCTTGCAATTTTTCTATTCCATCCGCGATCCATTTGGCTGCTGCGATGAAACCAATTCGCCAACCCGTCATCGCATGACCTTTGGCAACTCCATTAACCGTGATCACACGCTCTTTAATTTCTGGAATCGACCCGATTGAGAAATGACCACCTTGGGTGAAGTTGATGTACTCGTAAATCTCATCCGCCAGCACATAAATATTTTCATGACGTGCAACTACATTGGCGATGTCGCGCAATTCAGATTCCGTGTAAACAGAACCCGTTGGGTTATTCGGCGATGCGAACATCACCATTTTCGTTTTTGGTGTAATGGCTGCTTCGAATTGTGCAGGCGTCACTTTAAAGTTATTATCAAAAGCTCCTTGAACGATGACGGAAGTTCCTTCTGCCAACTTCACCATCTCAGAGTAAGAAACCCAATAAGGGGAAAAAATGATCACTTCGTCACCTGGATTGATCAAGGCGGCGATTGCGTTTGCCAACGAGTGCTTAGCTCCCGTCGAAACCACAATATTTTCTGAACCCCACTCTAAATTGTTATCACGCTTTAACTTATTCGCGATAGACATGCGTAAATCGGGATAACCCGCAACCGGTGAATATCCGTGAAAACCATCATCAATTGCTTTTTTAGCAGCCTCACAAATGTGCGCAGGAGTTTTGAAATCAGGTTCACCTACGGATAAACTAATTACTTTATGACCTAGAGCAGCTAATTCACGCGCTTTTTTCGTCATCCCTAATGTAGATGATTCTTCTAAGGCTTGAATGCGTTGTGCTAATGATGATGTTGACATGTCTGTATACTTCAATATGGGTTAAAAACGGGCGCAAATTAGCTTTTTCTTCGCTGAAAAGCTAATCAAAAACGCAAAAATGGGGCATTTATTTCAGTTGGCTTAGCTTCGCATACGCACCATCCGGAATGGCAATGAGCTCTTTATGCGTACCGCGCTCGACGATTTGTCCTTGATCCACCACCAAAATTTGATCGGCATGTTGGATCGTACTCAAGCGATGGGCAATCACTAAAACCGTTCGATTTTTCATCAAATTACTTAAAGCCGCCTGCACCAATTTTTCAGATTCATTGTCCAATGCACTCGTCGCTTCATCCAAAATTAAAATCGGCGGATTGCGTAACACCGCACGAGCAATGGAGATTCGTTGTCGTTGTCCACCCGACAATTTAGACCCTCGATCCCCAATCATCGTGGCATATCCATCCGGGCTTGCCTCGATGAATTCATGGGCATTCGCAATTTGGGCAGCAGCTTGTACTTCCTCGAGCGTCGCATCTGTACCAAATGCAATGTTATTGAAAATCGAATCATTAAATAATACGGACTCCTGGGTTACAATACCCATCAACGCACGTAAATCGGCCAATGGGATTTGTTTTAAAGGCACGTCGTCTACGGTGATTTTACCTGAAGTAGCGTCGTAGAAACGAGGAAGTAAATCGGCAAGTGTCGACTTCCCTCCACCGGAAGCGCCAACGAGCGCAATGGTTTGGCCTTTCGGAATTTCAAATGAAACTTCAGTTAGCACGGAACGGCCAGGGACGTACGCAAAACCAACGGATTCAAAACGAATCGATTGGGTAAATTCCTTCACCGGAATGGCAGGCTCTTCCACTTGAATCTCAGACTCGGTATCCAATATTTCAATGATACGATCCGCAGAAGCCACACCTCGTTGGATGCCTGAAAATGCATCCGCAATGACTTTGGCCGGACGCATAACCTGCGAAAACGTAGCAATAAACGCGATAAACGTAGAAGCACTCAATTCACCATCTCCAGAAATCACTAAAATTCCCCCGTACATCAAAATCCCCGTCACCACCAAAACCCCCAAACTCTCCGAAACTGGTGAAGTTAATTCCTGACGAAACACCATGCGCAATAAGGAATGACGGTAACGCAAATTCGTTTCTTGAAATTTAGCGTCCATCACCGGTTCTGCACGAAACGCCTTAACAACGCGCATCGCCCCAAAAGTCTCATCCAATAAACTGATGATGCCACTCAAATGCTGTTGAACTTCTCCGGCCGCACGGCGCAAGCGACGCGTGATTAACGCGATGACTCCACCAGATAAAGGCAAAATGATTAAAGAGAATAAAGTCAATTTTACCGACATGCTTGCCAGGAAAACAAAGAACATAATCAAGGTAAAAATCTCTTTGAACGTAGCCGTAAATGCCCGACCGATACTATTTTCAACCTCTTGCACATCGGTTGTCAACCGCGACATTAAGTTTCCTTTCTTTTGTTCTGAGAAATAACTCAAATCCATGCGTATAGCACGTTCGAATACCGCTTGTCGCAAGGATGCGATCGTATCCGCCTCCACCGTTTTTAAGATTCGTTGCGAAAAATACCGAAAGACATTAGCCAATAAAACGGACGTAATGATTGCGCCACAGGCATATTGCAAGGCCCCCAAACGACCATACGATTCTAAAGCCCCATAAAAATAATGATTGAAAACAAACGAAAAATAACTCGGCGAGACCGAGAATTCCGGGAGCGTACGATATAAAGCAGCTTGATTCGCTGATGCTTGGTTGAACAAAACATTCAACAAGGGAATCAATAAGGTGAAATTCAAAATCCCGAAAAGACTACCTAACAGCGAAAATCCGAAATATGGAAATACATATTTTCGGATCGAACTGGCATAAGACAATAAACGTAAATAAGTCTTCAAAGGAGTAATTTCAAAATTTGAGGCAAATTACGACAATTTTCACATTTACATGCGTTCGGCGAGTTTGGCATAGACTTCCATGTAGCTGGCTGCGGCCACCGACCAATCAAATTGTTTGGACCATGCCTGAATCGCCTGTTTTTTATCGTTTACCTGATAATCTTGCAAGCCGTTCGTGAGTGTTTCGCGCATGGAATCACCCTCAAAATCGGTAAAATAATAAGCCTCAGGCCCACCTACTTCCGGCAATGAGGTAAACTGCGACAAAAACACCGGTTTCCCGAGATGCATCGCCTCCACCACCGGCAAGCCAAAACCTTCCGCTAAAGAGGGAAATACAAAAGCTTCGCAATGCAGGTAAAGCTCCATTTTATCTTGTTCAGATACAGGTCCGGCAAAAATCACCCGATCTGAAACGCCCAAATCATGCGCTTCCTGTTTGATTTTTTCCAAGTAATGAGCTTGTTGGGTGATGCCAGCGATGATTAATAATCGATCGTTACCAACTAACAAACTGGGCAGCACATGAAAATTCTTTTTCTCCGCAATCGTGCCAATGGTAAATAAATAGGACCGCCCCGCTGCGCGTGAAGGGTAAGGCAAATCAGCAGGAACATCAGCCAAATTACATCCATTCGGAATAACTCGCTGCGGCCTATCCCCTAGCTCAAAATGCGCCTGTACATCGCGCTGTGTATATGCTGAAATGAAAACGAGGTAATCTGCCCGATTAATTTTAGCCTGCAATTGCGCCTTAAATCGCTGTTTTTTTGCCTCCGATTTACGACTATCATGCAAATAATTTAAGTCTTGGATGGTCAACACGACCGAGGCGCCTGAACCCGTAGGCATGTATTCCGTATCCTGATGTGTTGCATGCCAAATGTACGATCCGCTCGCAGGACGAAGCCACCATTTATGCCAAAAATAAACGGGAATACTAGGGCTCAGTTCGTGGCTTGAGGTAAAAAAAGTAAGCGGAAAGCGATTAGCAATTGCCTGACCTAATTGAAGACAAAAATGATACAATCCCGTGTTCGGGTACTTCAAGCGTTCGGCATCAAAAAAAACAGGAACCTTCACCTAAATGATTTTATAGTTACAATATTCTCCGATCCGCCAGCCCGTCCAATCTTCAATTTGCTGGAGCATTTTCCGACGTAAACTCATCCGTTGACGCAAGGCCACCGGGTCAAAATGAAATGGCCATTGCATGGAATCAATCCGTTTTTGCGCCACAGCCGGATGCGTCCCATCGAAGTGCGTCAGACGCTCCGCATTACCCAAATCGAAGGTGAAATCCTCCGGTACGTGGGTATCTAGCCATGCATCATCATGGTAGAATTGCTGAAAATTTCGCACCTTTTTACTCATCCCTTGCGGTGGTTTTACCCAGCCGTAATGATAGATGGTTGCGGGAATTAATTTAACCTGAATCTTACGCCCATTCAAGCGAAAACCTTGCGCATCTTTGTAGGAATGAATGCCTTTGGCATACTTGACTACTCGAATTTCGCGTCTATACCAGCGGCGTGAAACGGCTTCGTAATTGTAGGATCCGTAAAAATGTTTGTAGTGAAAAAGCAAACCCTCCACCGCGGAATCAGTTGCATACGTTTCCATGGCTTGTCGGATCGCCGGCAAATCCCTTTCGTGCACACATTCATCTCCTTGAATGTAAAATGCCCAATCCGTGTCAGGCGAAATGGCTTGATAAGCTTTGTCGGTTTCCAGCGCAAATGTGCGTCCTCCCTCCCGTTGTTGGTCATCCCAAACCGTTTCAATGATTCGAATTTTATCGGAGGGAATTGATTGGATTAATGCCAAAGTTGCATCGTCTGATTTACCAACTGCCACGACAAATTCATCACAAATGGGCAGAATCGAGGTAATGGCTTCAACGATCGGATAATCGTTTTGAACGGCATTCCGGATAAATGTAAAGCCCGCGATTTTCATATTAATATTTTACCTGAATGCCATGATAGCGTTCCTGCTCCACATAATCCTTCCGTAGCGGATGTCCTTCCCAGTCGGCAGGCAATAAAATGCGTATCAAATTCGGGTGATTCACAAACTGCACGCCCACCAAATCAAACGCTTCCCGCTCATGCCAGTCGGCCGTTTTCCAAATCGAACTCACCGATGGAATCTCAGCTTGATCGCGGTTGGCCAATACGCGCAAATGAATCGTCTTATGTTTGGGAATGGAATAGAGTGTATAAATCACTTCGATTTGGCCTTCTTCAGGACCCAGGTCGATGGCCGTTAGGCATGACAATGAATCGAAATAGGTTTCTGGATGACGCCATAATACATCACAAATGGCCACGAGATCATTTGCACCAACAGTAATCTGTGCGTTTTTCTCATCCCAGCTGCATTCGGCTTGGGTTTGTTGGCGAATCAACTCAGGTATTTCAGCTAATTGCATCTAGGATTCGTTGCGGAACCACGAGGGTTTCCCGGTTAATTTTTTCTTGCAATTTCAATACACCACCTAGTAGAGCTTCTGGGCGCGGCGGGCAGCCAGGCACATACACATCCACAGGGATAATGCGATCAACGCCTTTCACTACATGATAGCCATGTTCCCAATACGGGCCTCCGCAGTTGGCACATGAGCCCATCGAAATCACATATCGCGGTTCAGGCATCTGTTCGTACAAGCGGCGAATCCGATCTGCCATCTTGAATGTAACGGTACCGGCAACAATCATCACATCAGACTGACGCGGGGAAGGCCGTGGAAAAACTCCAAAGCGATCTAAATCATAGTTGGACGCAAACGCCTGCATCATCTCAATCGCGCAACATGCCAAACCAAAGCTCATCGGCCACAACGAACTAGCCCGAGCCCAGTTCAATAGGTCTTCGACTTTGCTGACAACAAAGCCCTCGGATTGCATGTGTTGGTCTAAAAAACTTTTCATGTTAGCGGATGACGGTCACGGAACCGATGATTTCTGGATAGTCTTCGTCGGGCTTGATGGAATACATATACACGCCGCTTGGCAATGTTTTACCATTTAAATATCCGTTGAAGGCTTTCATGTTTCCCCCTTTATTGGCCTTAGATCTATCTATTTTTTCGTAGTAATCGAAGCCTACACGTTCGATGATGAGCTGACCCCAGCGGTCAAAAATTTTGACCTCGGCAAAAAGATACTTGTCTAAATTTTCAATTTCTAAATAGTCATTAAGATCGTCGTCATTAGGTGTAATGGCCTCGTAGGTTTTTACGCGAGCAAAAATCTTAACACGAACTTCTTTGGGAGGGCATTTAAAGAAGGAGCCATCGCTCTTTTTAATATACTGATGAATGTAAAAATATTCATCAAAAAAGGCATTCCCGTATTTTTCAATCACTTTGTCAATGTCGACAGTACCAGCAAAAGATGTAGGACTATGTGTAATAAACTCGCTTGGCTTAACATTATCAGGACCTTGACTAGCAGACCAAATCCATGTAGAAGTAGAACTTACAGATCCATTAACGACTATGGGTACCTTCTTTTCTACTTGATCAGCGTATGCAAGCAACTTGGGTTCTGTAACAACGTAACAGGAATCGATATAATTCTGCCCAAAAACAAAACCTGGAAGGATTGACAAACAGAACAGCCAGATTAATTTTTGCATGAGATACAATTAAATTGGTACATAGCCACGAACGATTTTCGAATTCGCATCAATGGTTTTGTAAATATACCTAAATTCACAAAATTTTTGCCCCATGTCTTTGACCCATTTTTTTGAAACAGATTTAGCCAACCTGCGCGGAATGACGCCGGCACGGCTAACTATGTTACAAACGGAGCTGGGGTTGTTTACGTATGCCGACTTAATTCAATATTTTCCTTTTCGCTACGAAGATCGGACGATTGTCCATTCGATTGCCGAAATCAGCGATCAAATGGAGCATGCGCAATTTATTGGGCGCATACGGTATAAAGAAAAAATCGGGAATGGCGCACGGCAACGGATCGTTGCCGAATGTTGTGACGCCTCCGGATGTATCGAATTGGTTTGGTTTCAAGGAATTAAATGGTTAGAAAAATCATTGGTTTCTGGGCAAGATTACCTGTTTTATGGTAAGCCAACTAATTTCAATGGGCAATTACAGATGACCCATCCGGAGATGGAGGTGTACAAAGGTGTACAACATGCTGAGAAAAACTTCCAGCCCATTTATCCCTTAACTGAGAAACTCCGGAAAAAATACATTGATAGTAAAGTGATTGCTGGCTTGCAGAAAAACCTGTTGAGCACGGCATTTCCCTATATCCGCGAAACACTTCCGGCGGACATCATTCAGCAATTCAAACTGATTTCGAAGCAAGAGGCGCTTTACCATATTCATTTACCTCAATCGGAAAACTGGCTTCGTCAAGCGCGCAGACGACTGAAATTCGAAGAATTGTTTTACAACCAACTGCGGTTGATCAAGCAGAATTTGGTCCGCAAAGAAACATTTCCTGGTCAAGTTTTTGCTTCTGCGGCTTTGCTTACCAGCTTTTATCAAGAGCACATGCCCTTTGATTTAACGGAGGCGCAGAAGAAAGTAATTCGCGAAATCTTTCAAGACATGCGGTCGGGCAAGCAAATGAACCGATTGCTCCAAGGGGACGTGGGCTCAGGCAAAACGATTGTTGGCTTTATTTCCATGCTACTCGCCATCGACAATGGTGCTCAGGCGTGTATTATGGCGCCAACGGAGATTTTGGCGGACCAACATTACCAAGGGCTAAAGAAATTTGCGGATTTATTAGGTATTACGATTGCCAAATTAACAGGTTCCGTAAAGAAAAAAGATCGCGTGGGGATACATGAAGGACTGGAATCTGGCGAGTTGAATATATTAGTGGGCACCCATGCCATCTTCGAAGATGTGGTCCAATTTAAAAATTTAGGCCTGTGTATTATTGACGAGCAACATCGATTTGGTGTGGCTCAACGGGCTAAACTTTGGGACAAGAATAAGGTAACTCACCCACACGTGTTGGTGATGACCGCCACTCCGATTCCAAGGACTCTAGCCATGACGCTTTATGGTGATTTAGATGTGTCGATTATTGATGAATTGCCCGTGGGTCGCAAGCCCATTCAGACGACGCATCGTTTTGATTCGCATCGTTTGCAGGTATTTGCGTTTATTCAGAGTGAGTTGGATAAAGGCCGACAAGTCTACATCGTTTATCCGCTGATTGAGGAATCCGAAAAGATGGATTTCAAGGATTTGATGGATGGTTATGAAAGTATATCGCGGGCGTTTCCGGAGGTGCCTTTGGGGATCTTGCATGGGAAAATGAAGCCGGCTGATAAGGATATTGAGATGGCGCGTTTTGTCAAACATGAGACAAAAATCATGGTGGCGACAACGGTTATTGAGGTGGGGGTCAATGTTCCCAATGCATCCATTATGATTATTGAGAGTGCGGAGAGATTCGGATTATCACAATTACATCAGTTGCGCGGGCGTGTTGGCCGAGGAGCTGAGCAAAGTTATTGCATCTTGATGACCGGATATAAGCTAGGGGTGGACACTAAAAAACGCATCGAAACCATGGTGCGCACGAATAATGGATTTGAGATTGCAGAGGTGGATTTGCAGTTGCGTGGGCCGGGAGATATTTCAGGAACGCGTCAAAGTGGAGCGATAGATTTGATGATTGCGGATTTGGCGACGGATGGGGAAATTTTAAAGGTTGCCAGAGAAACGGCAATGGCGATTTTAGAAAGTGACCCACACCTTGCGCTGGACAAACACCTGATGATTCGGGAGCAAGTAATGCATCAGCGAAAGGAAACCACGAACTGGGCCCGAATCAGCTAAGCCCCCTTACCTTTGGCAATCCTCCAAGGTTTGCCAAAGGTAGGTTAATTGAGGGTGGGATCGTCCGGATAAGTTGATAAAATACGATAATTACCACCTTTCTGATAAAGTACCTTTCGCCACAAAGATTCCGGCGTTTCATCGAATACATAATCCAAGGTTGCCGGTTCTAACATCCAGGAATCCGACTTCACCTCGCGCTCGAGCTGGCCTGCCGACCACCCCGAATAGCCCACAAAAAACTTGATATCTTTAAATTCAATTTGCTGATTGATGATTGCCTCAATCGCTTGTTCAAAATCCCCAGCCCAAAACAAACCAGGCGAAATCTCCTGTCCACCCGTAATGAGATCCGGCCTGCGGTGAATGAACTGCAAAATCGTTTGGTCCACCGGACCGCCGGTATACAACGGAATTTCCTCCATCACCTTCTCCTCCCGAATCGAATCCAAAATCGCATCTTGCGGATGATTCAACACTAAGCCAAACGAATGCGAAGACGAATGTTCACACAACAAAATCACGGTACGATGAAAAACGGGCTCGTCCAGAAATGGTTCGGCCAACAATAAAATCCCGGGTTTTAAGTCTTCAAACGTATAATCCTTCGGCATAAAAATGTGTAAGTTTGTTGGCAAATAAATTCAGCAGCATGACCGCATTCCTCTCTTTGGGTGGCAATCTAGGAAATACACGGGAAATTTTTGAACAGACGTACCCCTTGATTGAAAAAAAAATTGGGCGCATTCTGCAAAAATCGAGCTTGTACCAAACTGCCGCATGGGGGTTGACGGATCAGGCCGACTTCCTAAATCAGGTGATTGAAGTAGAAACAACACTTGACCCAGAGACGATTCTGTCGCAATTATTAGCCATTGAACAGGTTTTTGGCCGGGTACGTGAGGTAAAATGGGGACCAAGAAACATCGATTTGGACCTCTTATTAGTGGGCGAAGCTCAATTAAATACTACGCAATTAACACTTCCGCATCCCCGCATCCAAGACCGTAAATTTATTTTAATTCCACTGGTTGAGATTGCCCCCGATGTGCTACATCCAGCGCTAAATGAAACAGCAAAGGGATTGTTGGCAAACACCACAGACACCAGCACCGTAACGCTTATTCAGCATCAGTAAACTTTTGAGTTGGGAATTTCCAGCTTTGGCCAACTATTTTTTCATAGTAGCGCTCATACATCGGCAATATTTTTTCTAATGAAAATTCCTTCGCACGTGCCAGCGCATTGGCCTTCATCTGCAGATGTAACCCTTCATCCGTTAAGATCTTAATCGTATTCGCGACCATGTCGTCCACGTCACCGATTTCACTAACAAAACCAGTCTCCCCATGAATGTTCACTTCTGTAATACCACCCGCATTGGATGATATAACAGGCACCTCACAAGCCATCGCCTCCAAGGCTGCAAGACCGAAACTCTCTTTCTCTGACGTCAAAAAGAATAAATCCGCCAGCGAAAGCGCCTCCTCAATCGTATCCAATTTGCCTAAAAAACGCACATCAGCAGACACCCCTAAATCACGACATAGCGCTTCCATACCGGAGCGCTCGGGACCGTCGCCAACAAGCAATAATTTGGCGGGAACTTGTTTTTGGACTTTGGCAAAAACACGAATAATATCTTCGATGCGTTTCACCTTCCGGAAGTTAGAGGTGTGCATCAAAAGCTTCTCCCCATTAGGACAAATAGCTAATTTAAAGTGTTCTTTTGGCTGTTTCTGAAACCGATTTAAGTCAATAAAATTGGGAATCACCTCGATATTACTCAGAATTTCAAAGGAAGAATAGGTGTCATTTCGCAAACTTTCCGACACCGCGGTCACGCCATCCGACTCATTTATGGAGAAAGTAACCACCGGTTCAAAAGATGGATCACGGCCTACCAATGTAATATCAGTACCGTGCAAGGTTGTAATCACAGGCACATGAATACCCTTATATTTCAAGATCTGTTTCGCTAAATACGCTGCCGATGCATGCGGAATTGCGTAATGCACATGGATTAAATCCAACTGCTCATTTACGGTAACATCCACCATTTTGGAAGCCAAAGCTGACTCGTACGGCAGGTATTCAAACAAAGGATAGGATGCTACGGAAACTTCGTGGTAGAAGATATTTTCACTGAAAAAATCCAATCTGGGTGGCTGGGTATAGGTAATAAAATGCACCTCATGCCCTACGGATGCGAGTGCCTTTCCAAGCTCGGTTGCCACAACGCCACTTCCCCCGTAGGTCGGATAACAAATGATCCCTATTTTCATATGTGAAGTATCAAACGGAAACAAAACTAAGACAAATCCCGAAAGGTTCCTGAATATGCCTTAAATTTGCGCAAATAAATTTAGCTCCCGTGAAGAATATTGTCATTTTTGCCTCCGGTTCCGGCTCGAACGCCGAAAAGATCATCGAACATTTCAGCGGATCAACAGAGGTAAAAATCACTCATATTTTTTGCAATAATCCAGAGGCGGGTGTCTTCCAGCGCGCGGAACGTCTTCACATTCCCTGTAGTTTATTTACCCGCGAAGCATACAAAAACGGCACGGTCTTGCGAAAAATCCAATCATTACATACCGATTGGGTTATTTTAGCAGGTTTTCTGTGGCTTATCCCTTCTGAATTTGTTCAGGCATACCCACAAAAAATTATCAATTTACATCCGGCACTACTACCAAAATTTGGCGGGAAAGGCATGTATGGCCATTTTGTCCATGAAGCTGTTGTGGCTGCTGGCGAACAAGAATCAGGCATTACCATTCATTATGTAACTGAACATTACGATGAGGGTGCCATCATCTTCCAGAGCTCTTTCCCGGTTTTACCGAGTGATACTCCGGAAGATGTAGCAAAAAAAGGTCAAGTGCTTGAACACCGGGACTTCCCCAAAGTGATCGAATCGCTGGTATTACCAGCCACCACCTAGCACCCGATACAATTGGATGGCATGCGTCCAGCGTTTACGTGAGTATTCTAGTAAGTCCAATTCAGACCGTAGGGCATTTTGCTGGGCAGTTAACACCTCCAAATAACTCGCATTTGCGGTTAAAAATAGTGTCCCCACGGTGTTTATTGCACCTTTTGTGAGTAATACCTCCCGTTCCTTTAACTGACTTTGGCGCTGCAAATAGCCCAGCGATTTTACTTGGGTATCCCATTCCAAATACCCTTGAATCAACGCATTTTGATAGGCCAAATCCTGAACTTTCCATTGCGCATCCGTACGCAAAATATCTGCGGAAATAGCCGAACGATTCAACCATGGCGTGGTAATACCTCCCAATAATTGATACGCCATCGAAGCTGGCAATTGAAACAAATAAGCCGGCTGAAAACCTTGCACACCTAAAATCCCGGATAAAACTACGGATGGTTTCAAGGCTAATTTGGCACTTTCCTTGGACTCAAAAGCGGCCAACAAATTCAATTTGGCTTGTCGGATATCCGGCCGTCTTTCCAGCTGATCGATCTGAACATGCGCAAACAAAGTGCTATCCAACGAACATTGAAAAGGGAATGGCGAACGCTTGATGACAGCTCCCGGTTTATTCAGATAATACCGCACCTGATTCTCCAGCACCGTAATTTGCTGCAACACATCACCCTCCTGTGCGCGGGAATTTAGCAACTGCGCTTCGAGCTGTTGCACTGCCGACTCATTCACAACGCCCGCCTCTTTTTGCACCTTGACCAGTTCAAAAGCCTTCCGCTGAATGTCTATGTTGGCTTTCAAAATATCCATCTCTTTATCCAATGCAATCAGCTGACCATACGCGCTTGCTACTTCAGCTACAAGCGAGGTAATTAACCACTGCTGCCCAGATTCCGTTGCCAAATACCTTAGCGCACTGGCCTTTTTTCGTTTGGCCAGTTTTCCCCAAATATCCCATTCCCAACTAGACTGCACGCCGATCAATAAATCAGGCAAATGCTCTGGGATAATTTGTTCTCGCGTGATATTGGTCGAAAATTTGGTATCAAAATTACCTACGCCATCCATCGTATACTTACCAAAACGACGTAAGCTTGGTTGGACAACTCCCCCGACAGTAGGCATACGCAACCCGCGCTGATACACAAAATCTGCTCGAGATGCTGCCATTTCCAGGAACCCAATCTTGATATCATTGCTGCGAACCAGCACGGAATCGATCAGCTGGACTAATAAACTATCTCGCTTCCAGCATGCTTGCACATCTGAAACGGAGGCTTGCTCATTCGGCTGTCGGTATGTTTCTAAATCTGCATTCACCCGATTCTGAACGCTCAAGTTTGATTGGCAGGAAACGATTCCTAGGCCAAGCACTATAATCCAAAATCTATTTCTCATTTTTTGACCATTTAGCCGAGAGTGATGCGAACACCACGTATAACCCCGGAATTACTAACAAACCACCTACCGTTCCTAAAATCATTCCACCAGCGGATGCCGTTCCAATCGTCCGATTACCAATCGCACCTGCACCCGAGGCAATCATCAACGGAATTAATCCGGCCACAAACGCAAAAGAAGTCATCAAAATAGGACGCAAACGAGAGAAAGCTCCCTCTTTCGCCGCTTCGATAATCGATGCCCCTTCCTTCTGTTTCGCAATGGCGAACTCAACGATTAGAATAGCATTCTTTCCTAATAAACCAATCAACATCACGAGCGCTACTTGTGCATAAATGTTGTTTTGCAAGCCAAATAGATACAAGAACGCGTAGGTTCCCATCGCGCCCATCGGCAAGAAAAGCAGTACTGGGAATGGCAATAAGAAGGATTCATATTGTGCGGCAAGCAAGAGATATACGAATAACAAACAGATCGCGAAAATGAAAATGGCCTGATTTCCTGCCAAATCTTCCTCCCGCGTCATGCCCGACCATTCCAACGTATACCCCCGCGGTAGACTCTTTAGCGCCTGCGCTCGGATGATATCTAATACCGCTCCAGAAGAAAATCCAGGTGCCGGTTCGCCATTCACCATCGCTGAGGTAAACATATTGTACCGGGTAAATTGCTCCGGTCCGTACACGCGTTTCATTTTGACGAAAGAGGAATAAGGCACCATTTCGCCGTCCTTATTTTTGGCATAAAACTTCAGCACATCATCTGGATGCGCGCGGTAACGTGGATCCACTTGGACCATCACTTTGTACATTTGGCCAAAGCGGATGAAGTTAGTTGCATAGAAACTACCCAATAACGTCTGCAGATTATCCATAGCCGGAAGCACATTTACGCCTTTCTGCGCTGCAGCTTCTTGGTCTACTTCTAACATGTACTGTGGAAAGGATGGGTCAAAACTCGAGAAGGTATTCTGAATCTCAGGCGCCTCATTGAGTTTCTTAGCAAATTCATCTGCTACGCCAGCTAACTTCTGCAAATCCCCCGAACCACTTCGATCCTGAATTCTAAATTCAAAACCAGAGGCGTTTCCAAAACCTGGAACAGCCGGCGGAGGGAAAAACTGAATACTGGCATCCTTGATTCCATTCGTCTTCGAACGAATGATTTCCGTTAATTCATCTACGGTCTCTTTTCGCTCTTCCCAAGGTTTCAAGGTAATGATACCTGTACCGTAAGAAGCTCCAGAACCATCGGTCAACAAACTAAATCCAGCCAAAGTAGAAAAGGACTCAATCGCATCCACTCCTTTAATCGATTTGTAGACCTGATCCATCACACTTTCGGTACGCTCTAACGTCGCTCCAGCCGGAGTCGTCGCATTCACATACAAGGTTCCCTGATCTTCTGAAGGAATAAATCCACTCGGAACGATACCCGATAGAACAGCCGTTCCCACCACCGATCCGAGCAAAATCAACCACATCAAAATACGCTTACTGATCAGCACACCTACCCAAACCAAATACTTTTGAGCGATTTGATCATAGCGGTGATTGAAGGCATGGAAGAATTTACCGAGTAAGTTCTTCTGGTTATGCTCTGGCTTTTTCAACAATAACACACAAAGTGCGGGAGTTAAAGTCAAAGCCGTTAAGCCCGATAAAGCAATCGAAATCGCCATCGTTACCGAGAACTGTCGGAAGAATACCCCAATCGGCCCAGAAAGAAAGGCAACCGGAACAAACACCGCTCCCATGACTAAGGTAATCGCTAAAATGGCTCCAGAAATCTCGTGCATTGCCTCTTGCGTGGCGGCGAGAACAGGCATGTCTTTTTCCTCCATTTTGGCATGGACGGCCTCCACGACGACAATCGCGTTATCCACCACAATACCGATGGCTAATACGAGTGAGAATAAAGTCAATAAGTTAATGGAGAACCCGAAGGCCAACATAAACGTAAACGTACCTACCAAGGAAACCGGCACCGCAATGATGGGCACGAGCGTCGCGCGCCAATCTTGCAGGAAGATAAATACCACGAGGGCTACCAATAAAAAGGCCTCAAGTAACGTTTTGATTACCTCTTGAATCGAGGCATCTAAGAAACGAGACACGTCATATGAAATGGTAAAACCCATGCCTGGAGGGAAGGTCGTCGTCTTCAATTCTGCCAAGCGTTTCTTCACATTCTCAATGACCTCTGCTGCGTTCGAACCTGGTCGTTGCTTTAATAATATCGCAGCGGACGGTCGGCCATTTTCTTTCGAAAGTACATCGTAATCCAATGACCCAAATTCGACATCTGCCAAATCCTTCAAACGCAAAATTTGACCTGTCTCTGTTGCCTTAATAACCAAATTCTCATACTGAGCCACCTGGGTAAACTTCCCGGTGTAACGCATCACATACTGCAAGGCTTGCGGATGCTTGCCGGAGCTTTCGCCTATTTTTCCTGGAGCTGCCTCCACGTTTTGATTACGCAAAGCCTGAATGACATCTTCGGCTGATAGCTTATAGGCGAATAGACGATCGGGGTGTAACCAAATACGCATCGCATATTCTCTTTGGCCCATGATATCCGCAAAACCAACTCCATTAATACGCTTCAGCTCGGGAAGTACGTTAATATCGGCGAAGTTAAAAATGAACTTCTCATCGATATCAGTATCCTCACTCAATAAGTTCACATACAGCAACATACTATTCACCTCTTTCTCGGTGATTACTCCGGCCTTAATAACCTCTTCAGGTAATTCGTCCAGAACGGTTTGCACACGTGTTTGCACGTTTACCGCGGCCACGTCCGGGTCAGTACCAACCTGAAAATAGACTTGAATAATACTCGTTCCGTCGTTACCTGAAACAGAAGTCATGTACGTCATCCCAGCCACCCCGTTGATGGCGCGTTCGAGTGGCGTCACCACGGCTTTCGCACATACTTCCGCATTTGCTCCCGTATACTTCGTGGTCACCGTTACCGCAGGCGGAACAATATCCGGAAACTGCGTAATGGGCAATTGCTTCATGGCAATCACCCCTAAAATCACGATAAATATCGATACAACGATCGATAATACCGGTCGGGTTATGAATTGTTGGACCATGTTACAGTGCTTTATATTCCGTTAATAATTGGCGCATCGGTTTGAAGGTCGACTTGATTTTCTGACCTTGTTTCACCAACTGGATACCCTCAATTAGCACGGTGTCTTTCGCTGAAAATCCACTTTTAACTAAGTAAAAATGCGGGATGCGTAAGTCTGGGACGATACTTTTCATCTTGACAATACCACCAGCATCCTTGACAAACACGTAACTTTTCTCTTGAATTTCGAAAACAGATTTTTGCGGAATGGCCCAATAGCCGGATACCTTCTTTGGTAATTGTACCTTTCCGGATGCTCCATGGCGAAGTAGTTTATTCGGATTTGAGAAGCGCGCACGAAAAGCAATGTTTCCGGTGTTTTTATCAAATTCTCCTTCGATTGTTTCGACTAAACCCTGTTGGGGATAGCTTTCACCATTCGCTAAAACTAGACTAACCGTGGCTGATTTATTTACTCCACCTTGATCACTGAAGGCCAGATATTCTTGTTCGGATACATTGAAATAGGCGAATACGTTTTGGTTGTCGGACAAAGTTGTCAACAACGTTCCCTCGTCCACTAAACTTCCCCTTTTAAAAGGCAAGCGGTCTACGATACCATCAAATGGCGCACGAATATTCGAATGTTCTACTTTCAATTCCGCGGCACGCACATGGGCTAATGCCTCCTCGCGTTTCGCTTTTAAACCATCTACTTTCGCGAGTGAGATGGCTAATTGGTTTTTGGAAATGACATTTTTGTCCACTAATAAACGTGTATTCACTAAGGTCAATTCCTCCGCTTTTAATTCGGCAGATGCTTGACTCAACACCGCTTTTGCGCGCGCTAAATCAGCCACATACTCCTGGCTATTGATGGTGAACATCACTTGCCCTTTCTTCACTTGCTTGCCTTCGTCCACCAAAATTCGATCTAAATACCCTTTAACCCGAGCTCGAATTTCTACATTTTGTACGGCATGAATATCGGCTACAAACTCCTGCTGGATCGTTGTATCGACGGAAATAGGGGATGAGACTTCTAGCGTTTGCGTTTCTACAGCGTCTTCTTTTTTAGCTGTACATGCACTCAGAAGTAGTAATCCGAATAGGAATTTTTTCATATCTACTTAGTTAGGCCTTCCCCCATGTTGCTTATAGGAAGGCGGTTGGTTTTTCTTTTTCACCGTATCGACCCATTCCACATTGGATGATTTTGGTTGGTATTTGGGTGTTTGTGTTGAAGGCTCAATTTCTTTTTCTTCAACAGGTCGTTGCAAATTAATTTTTTCGGTCAAAGTCCGGTTTATCTGATTTTTATAGTTTTTTCCTTGGCTGAAGCCAACAAAAACAATGCAGATAAACATAGACGCTAGGGCGTATGTTTTCATAACATTAAAGTTCTACGCGTTTATCCGCATAGACGTCAAGAAGATTTTATGATTTTGTTTCTAATGGCATTGGTAACTACACCATGCGGGGAGGGGGACTCACTTGCTCGAGGAGCACATTTAATTCAGACTCATTTCGCTCCGGGAAAGAAGTCTTTTTCAGGTTAGGTATTTGTACGCTTAAAGCTAAATTATCTAATGCGCCATGATTCCACCAATCTTCCGGTGTTCCTTCTTCTTCTTTCGCATCTTCCCATTCTACATCAGTAAACATGGATATCTCAGCTGTCTCCTTCAATAAATCAAAGGCGTACGAAATTCCATCTTTGGTCAAAAGACAGGTAACCAACATGAAATAAAGCAAAATGCGACGCAACATATTAATCTTTTATTTCCTCATAGGGTACATAATCACCGCCTACTTGATCCGACTTGGACTTTGATTTCGGTGGAACATAATCCACATCTATCGTGCCCTCTTTCCGAGCTTTTGAAGCAGCTTGCTTCGCTCGAATATCTTGCTCAGACATCTTCTTATGCACCTGCGTGATGACAAATGCCTTCATCAAAAATCGAAGTAAAGGTATCACGACGTATATGAAAACTAAAATAAGGGCAATAAGTTTTAACATATTAGCGGCTTAGGTATAAATTTCTCTCCCCATATACCTTGCGGAAGAAATCATCTTTTAAATCATCTATAAAATAAATCGCCTCACCGGTCGATTTCATCTCTGGACCTAACTCCATATTTACGTTTGGAAATTTACTGAACGAAAATACAGGAATTTTAATCGCGTACCCTTTTTTGACAGGTTTGAAATTGAAATCCTTCACCTTTTTGTCCCCTAACATGACCTTCGTTGCGTAGTTGACATAAGGCTCTTGGTAAGCTTTACAGATAAATGGCACCGTACGCGAGGCACGTGGGTTCGCTTCGATAATATACACCACTTCGTCTTTTACTGCGAATTGGATGTTTAATAGACCTTTGGTCTTCAAAGCCACCGCAATTTTGCGCGTATGATCCTCGATTTGTTTGATGACATTGTCGGACAAATCAAATGGTGGCAAGACCGAGTGCGAATCTCCGGAGTGAATCCCCGC
Source organism: Aquirufa avitistagni (assembly GCF_042715545.1). Taxonomy (NCBI): domain Bacteria; kingdom Pseudomonadati; phylum Bacteroidota; class Cytophagia; order Cytophagales; family Flectobacillaceae; genus Aquirufa; species Aquirufa avitistagni. Next base: position 241,844 of record NZ_JBBKXZ010000003.1, read on the forward strand.
CGGCTCAATATGCTCCATCAAACCGATGATGTACACATCTTCCCCATCACAAATCGCATCTGCCTCCGCCTCAATCGCATTCTCTAAGAAGTGATCTAATAAAATTTTATTTCCTGGAATATCACGCAAGATATCCACCACGTGTTGCTCCAATTCTTGCTCGTTGATGACAATCTTCATCGACTGACCTCCCAACACATAGGAAGGGCGAACCAACAATGGATACCCTAAATCCCGTCCTAACGCCACGGCATTATCCGCATCTTCACATACACCAAATTTCGGGTAAGGGATTCCTAAGTCTTTCAACAAACTAGAGAACGCACCACGATCTTCGGCTAAATCCAAGGCTTCAAACGAAGTGCCCAAGATTTTAATACCGTATTTCGATAATTTCTCAGCTAATTTCAAAGCTGTTTGACCACCTAACTGCACGATAACGCCTTCTGGTTTCTCATGCTGAATGATGTCATACACATGCTCCCAGAAAACAGGCTCGAAGTATAATTTATCCGCAATATCAAAGTCGGTGGACACCGTCTCTGGATTTGAGTTGATCATAATCGTCTCATAACCAGCCTCTTTGGCAGCTAAAACACCGTGGACACACGAGTAATCAAATTCAATTCCCTGTCCAATCCGGTTGGGACCTGACCCCAATACAACCACTTTTTTCTTCGTAGAAACAACAGATTCGTTATCCAAAACGGCTGATGCGCCTTCTTGGCCAAAAGTCGAATAGTAATATGGCGTCTTCGCCTCAAATTCTGCGGCACAGGTATCAACACATTTGTAAATACGCTTAATGCCCATCGAATTACGCTTATCGTAAACCTCCGATTCGAGGCAACGAAGTGTATGGGCGATTTGGCGATCTGCAAATCCTTTGTGTTTCGCTTCCTCTAATAAATCTTTCGGGATATTCGAGATCGTATATTTCTCCACTTCGCGTTCCACACGAACTAAATCCTCAATTTGGTTCAAAAACCATTTGTTGATCTTCGTTAATTGTTGAATCGTTTTGAACGAAATGCCCATCTTGAAGGCATCGTAGATATGGAATAAGCGGTTCCAAGAAGGATTCGCTAATGAGTGCATGATGGCATCCTGGTCGCGCAATTCTTTTCCATCCGCGCCCATACCATTACGCTTGATCTCTAAGGACTGGCACGCTTTCTGTAGCGCCTCCTGGAAATTACGTCCGATACCCATGGTTTCACCCACCGATTTCATTTGCAATCCTAAGGTACGATCAGCACCTTTAAATTTATCGAAGTTCCAGCGCGGAACCTTCACAATCACGTAATCTAATGCCGGCTCAAAATAGGCCGACGTCGTTCCCGTAATCGCATTCGTTAATTCATCTAAATTATACCCAATCGCCATTTTGGCAGCAATCTTCGCAATCGGATAACCCGTTGCTTTAGAGGCCAAAGCCGATGAGCGCGATACCCGAGGGTTAATCTCAATCGCAATAATTTCATCCGTTTCAGGATTCAGCGAGAACTGCACATTACATCCACCAGCAAATTGACCAATGGCATTCATCATCTTGATGGCCATGTCACGCATGCGTTGGTAAATCGTATCTGGCAACGTCATCGCTGGCGCCACGGTAATCGAATCACCCGTGTGAATACCCATCGGATCGAAGTTTTCGATCGAACAGATAATGATGACGTTCCCTAAATTATCGCGTAAAAGTTCTAATTCGTATTCTTGCCAACCCATGATGGATTGCTCCACTAACACCTCATGGGTAGGGGAAGCATGCAAACCTTTGTTCAAGGCCGCATCGAAATCTTTTGGATCATGCACAAATCCACCACCTGTTCCACCAAGGGTAAAGGATGGACGAATAACTAATGGGAAACCAGTCTCTTGTGCAATCTCTTTACCTTCCAGAAACGAACGAGCCGTACGTCCTTTACAAACGCCCACGCCGATTTCAATCATTTTCAATCGGAATTTCTCCCGATCCTCCGTCGTCTCGATCGCTTTAATATCTACCCCTATAATTCGTACACCATACTTTTCCCAAATACCCGCTGCATCACAATCGATGGCTAAGTTCAAGGCTGTTTGGCCCCCCATCGTAGGTAATACGGCGTCTATTTGATGATTCTCCAAAATATGAATAATCGAAGCCTTCTCTAGCGGCTTCAAATACACATGATCCGCATTCATCGGATCCGTCATAATGGTAGCCGGATTTGAATTAATCAAGATTACTTCAATGCCTTCCTCGCGTAACGAACGAGCGGCTTGAGAACCAGAATAATCAAATTCACAGGCTTGACCAATCACAATAGGACCAGAACCAATAATGAGGACAGATTTAATCGACGAATCTTTAGGCACAGGGTGTGTTAATTTTAAGGGTATTGACTAGTTAATTTTGACCACCTAAGGACTAGGCTCAAAAATTGTACAAAATTAGGGCTTTACCCCCGAAAAGGGAAGTGTTTTTGAAAATAAAATTCACGACGACAATCCAGCGAAAAAATCCCTTATTTTTGACAACTAAAACCTAAAATCGTGCTAAAAATTTTGGTCGCTTTCGATGAAAATCGAGTTATTGGAAAAAACAATGCGTTGATATGGCATTTACCTGCCGACTTAAAACGATTCAAAGCCTTGACTACCGGGCATGTCATCATCATGGGACGCAAAACGTTTGAATCCATAGGCAGGCCGCTCCCAAACCGTACGACCATTGTCATTAGTAGACAGCAAGATTTACAAATCGAAGGCGTTATCCTTACTCACTCCGTGGAAGAGGCGATTTTAAAAGCCAAATCCATTTCTCGAGATGATATTTTTATCGTGGGAGGTGCGGAGATTTATCAATTGAGTTTGCCTTTAGCAGATCAAATTTTAGTTACTCAGCTACACGATATTTTTGAGGGCGATGCCTTTTTCCCCGAAATTTCACCAGCAATCTGGGAGGTAGCGGAGCAGGAGCGCGGGGTCACCGACGAGCAAAATGCGTATCAATTCAGCTACATTACTTACGCGCGCAAATGACACATCAAATTCTCCTAAGTGAAACACCACTTTCGATCGACGCGAGCTACCAGTATTTACAGGATCCAGAAGCTGGCGGTATCTGCCTATTTGTAGGTACGATTCGCAATAAAAACCAACAAAAGGATGTTAAAAACTTGACCATGGAAGCCTATAATGCCATGGCCAAAAAACAGATGGAACGTATCGCGAGCGAAGCTGCCGACCAATGGCCCATTCGTAAGATTAGCGTAGCCCATCGGACTGGGAAATTAGAAATTGGCGACATCGCAGTGATCATCGGCGTTTGTTCCGTCCACCGGGCAGAAGCATTTAATGCCTGTGAATGGCTGATAGATACCCTGAAAAAAGAAGTGCCTATTTGGAAAAATGAATTTTATACGGACGGCTCTGCTTGGCTCGTTCCCCATCCTTGATCAACCATCAAGTTGCATCCGCGAATTTCTGAATTGTCAAAGCGACCTAAGACTTTAAAACTGATTCCATCTGCTTCCAAGGATCCTAAATCTTTAGTTTCAATAAAGGGGCACGAATCAATATTGGCTAAATCGATGATTTGAATTCCCCCTACGCGGCCTGGCTTCGTCACCTTTGAAAACGGATCTGTTACCTCTCGCAATTGGACCCGCATCGAAACGCCGGGAGTAAAAATTCCATCGGTAGCTGCGTATGCTTGGGAAAATAATTCAGTCATCCCATACTCTGACGCGATCTGATTAAGTCCCATGGACGATTTTAAAAATTCATGTACACGTTCCCGAATCCACTCTTCGCGGCGCCCTTTCATCCCACCCGTTTCCATCACCATCAAACGCCCTTCCGCGACAGCTTCCTGCCAAAACGAAAAATCTTGACCTGAATCTACCCAGTCTAATAACCCAAACGTTACCCCCATCACCCAAACTTTTCGTTCCGTCCGTAAGGCCTGTTTAATTTGGGCAACTAAAGCATCATACTGATTTAGAAAAAATCCAGCTAGGGTTGACCCTGATTCTTGAATGAAATGATCCATCATGAAAACCAAGGAAGACGTACTTCGCTCAACATAGGAAGGCAATAGCGCAAAAATATGGTAGTCAGTTAACGGGCCATATTGTTGTTCAAAAATACGTTTGGACTGTTGTTGGTAAAAATCAGGGTCGCAAACCGGGTGTTTAGATGGAATTTGTCCGGTTGTCCCAGAGCTCTCAAAGTCAAATAAAACAGGGGCCTCTCCCGTCAGCACGCGATGATTCTTAAACAATTCAATGGGCAGAAATGGGATTTGAGCGAGCGTCTTCACCGACTGCGGGTTCACGCCAAGCAAGTCGGCATACTGCCGATAAAGCGGATTATACGTCCAGGTAAAATGAAACATCTCTAAAGCAATTGCTTCAAAGCTGGCCTCCTGCATCCCCAGTACCTCTTCCTTCAACTTTGCGCGCCAAGATTCCCACGAATTCAAACCTGTTTGCATTGCTTTTTTTGAATATTCAAACAAAATTAAACCAAATCATTAACTTTACGAACTATGTCAAAATTGGCCCACATTTCGTATTGGTTCATCAGCATCGCTATCCTAAGCTCTTGCCTTAAAGAGCCTGAATGGTCCGCGACACCCGAGATTAGATTCGAAAAAATCGAGAAAATTACGAAAGTTAGTAATGATGGATTTGGTGGAAAAGCCAAAATAGACTCCGTCATTATGACGATTCGCTTTCAAGATGGCGATGGGGACCTCGGCGTTACCCAAGCTGAAATAGTTGCCAATCCAGCCAAATATAAAGATTTTAGAAATTTTGAGGTAGCTGTCTTGCATAAAAAAAATGGAAAGTTCGACCCGATTACCTTTACGCCACCACTAGGTGGACTCATGAATTTCAATTTCAATCCCGATCAAAAAACGGGCGCCATTGAAGGCAGCATTTCCTATTCTACCCAATTTGTTTATGCCTTTTACAAGGGCTATTCGCCTCGATTTACCCCGAATAATGATACGCTCAAGTTTCAGATATTCATTCGTGATAACGCAAAAAATGTAAGTAATACGATAGAAACAGATCCTATCGTTATTTTCCAAAATTAACTTCATCCAACACATGAAAATTAACTCCTACCTCATTGGGCTACTATTCCTTTGCAACCTAACACTTCAAGCCCAAAAAGAAATCACCCTTGCGGACGTTTGGAAAAATGGGACGTTCGCGCAAAGAAGTATTCAAAACCTGAATTGGGCCGCAGATGGTCAATCCTATCTGGAGTTGAAGGCTGGTAAAATCATCAAAACAAATATTCAAGATCCGACGAAGTCAGAGGTACTCTTCGATGAAAAAGGCACTAAAATGGCCTCTGGAGAGACTATTCGGGTACAAAAATTCAGTTTATCGAACGATGAACAGAAGATACTAATCGGCACGGCGTCTGAGCCGATTTACCGCAGAAGTTCAACCGAAACGAATTACGTATTTGACCGTGCGACTCAAAGCTTAAGCTTATTGGCTGCCGGCGGCAAGCAGATGCATGCCAGTTTTTCACCCGACGGAAAGAAGGTTAGCTTCGTGCGGGAGAATAACTTGTACTGGGTAGACCTAACGACCGGAACAGAAAAAGCAGTGACCACTTCCGGGAAACTTAATGCAATTATCCACGGGGTTTGTGACTGGGTATATGAAGAGGAATTCTCTTTTTCAAAAGCGTTTGCATGGTCACCGGACAGCAAAAAGATTGCTTTTTACACCTTTGATGAATCCCAGGTGCCGGTATATAATATGCAAATGTGGGGCGATTTATATCCAAAAGAATACCGCTACAAATATCCCAAGGCAGGCGAAGCTAATTCAACTGTAAGCTTGTCGATTGCCAACATAGAAAGTGCGTCGATCCAAAAAGTGGATGTTGGCCCCATCAAAGACCAGTATATTCCTCGGATGAAATGGACCAAGAGTGCAGATGTTTTGGCCTATATACGCCTAAACCGCTTGCAAAACCACATGGAATTAATTCACCACAGCATTAGCAAAGCGAATGAGACCATCGTCTATGAAGAGAAGTCGGATACTTCCATCGAAATCGAGTCTATCGGTAATGACATCACCTATTTGAACGATCAGAAAAGTTTCATTTTCACGTCCGAAAAAAGTGGGTTTAAACATATATATCTACAAGATTTTACCGCGGGAAAACAGCAAGCAATCACGCAAGGAAATTGGGAGGTAGATGATTTGTATGGGTTTGATGAAAAGTCTAAAACACTCTATTTCAATTCCACAGAACGAACGCCCATCGGTCGTGATGTTTACCAAATTCAGCTAAATGGATCTGGAAAGAAATTAATTGCGGGTACTACTGGAACCAATACGGCAACCTTTAGCCCTGACTTTTCGTATTATATTTTGACACATAGTTCGGCTAAAAGTCCATCAAAAATCACGTTGCATAATACCAAAGCTGGCTTAATGCGTGTGTTAGAAGACAATGCCAAATTAGCGAGCCAGTTGACTGAATATGGCATTTCAACCCGTGAATTTTTTGAGATCCCGTTGGCTAATGGTGACCATTTGAATGGGTATGTGATTAAGCCGGCCAACTTTGATACGTCGAAAAAATATCCGATTTTGATGCATGTGTATGGCGGACCGGGTAGTCAGCAGGTATTGGATTCATTTCCGGGTGCCGACTTCTTTTGGTATCAGATGCTGCTGAAAAAAGGGTATTTAATTTATTGCATCGATAATCGCGGAACGGGTGCAAGAGGCGTTGCATTCAAAAAAATCACGTATCAAAACTTGGGTAAAATTGAAGTTGAAGATCAAATCTTTGCGGCTAAGTATCTAGGTGGCTTGCCACATGTAGATGCATCACGTATTGGTATTTGGGGTTGGAGTTATGGCGGATTCATGTCCGCCAACTGCCTCATGCAGGGAGCTTCGGTATTCAAGGCTGCGATTTCAGTGGCTCCGGTGACGAATTGGCGCTTTTATGACTCGATTTATACGGAACGTTACCAACGTACGCCACAGGAAAATCCGCATGGATATGACGACAATTCGCCCGTAAATCATGTGGATAAATTAAAGGGTAACTTACTGCTTGTACATGGAACTGGAGACGACAATGTTCATTTTCAAAACTCAGTCGCATTAGAAGAAGCCTTGATCAAGGCAAATAAACAGTTCCAAAGCTTCTATTACCCGAATCGGAATCATGGAATTTATGGCGGAAATACGCGCCTACATTTATACCAAATGATGACCGACTTTTTAGAAAAGAATTTATAGTCGGCTTAATCGATCATACATGTCCGCATGTAGTCGGTACACCAACATCCGTTGGTCTTTTTCATCAGTTTGAATATCCAGCACCTCTTTACCTGGAAAGATCAAACCGATGGCTTTAGTGAAATTTTCAAAAAGTTTGGATCGGAATTGCCGTTGTGATTCCGGTGAGCTTTTATGTTTCCCAAAAAACGCGATAATTTGGTGGCCAGATACATATCCTTGTCGGTAATTTAAGAGCATAAAGTCTAAGAACTGTTTTTCATTTTCCCCTAATAGCACATGCAACTGCTGTTTTTTGCGACGATTACGCAGGACAACAACTAATGAAATGGCTAAGATTAATATAATCAATGCGGCAAAAATGGCACCAACTTTCCAAAACTCATTGACCCAAGTATCTTGTGTGATGAGGCCTAAGTAGTCACTTTCATTTATTATTTGAGTGATGGGTATTTTTGCATAACCTGCAGTTTTATATGGATAGCTAGTGGGTGCATTGGTAAACACTAAGGTATCACCTGATAAATGGGTTAATCTCTCTAAGCTTTCATCTGAATGTCCATCACGAATATGGATACGATTTGGATTTTTCCAGCGGTATACTTTGTATCCATCTACCACATCAATGATGAAAATGGAATCCCAGTTATAGGTATGTTGAACTAAATCCACCATGACCATGTAACGCCCGTTGAAGAGGTAATTCCGACTATAATCTTTGGCAAAAAAATCCTTAATCACGGGCAAATTAACTTCTCCGACTATCTTGAATTCCCGGTTATCAAAATTAAATTCATAGATGTTCCAATCATACTCGGACGTATTGTGCAATTCCGTGTCGTTTAGCTTACTATTGGCCATCGTCACAAATCGATCTTTTGTTGGGCAATAACCTGACGGACTAAATGTAATTGACTTGGGGACATCTCCCTCCGCTTGAATACTATTCCATTCTCCACCTTTAAAATTATATTCACTTAGGATATTCGTTGACTGCCAAAAACCATATCCACCAAATGTGTATAATTTCCCCTTGCGCATAAATTGAAAGGACCTACAATTAGCCCCGCGGAAAAAGGTATGATCAATGCGTTGAAATTCCCACGTTGTTTTATCAAGACGATACACCTGCCCGGTACAATGAATGGTCAAATAGAATTGGTTTGTGTTTGGAATGGGATACTCATTCACCCCACGATCCGTGGAAAGAAAATCGGAAATAATGACGTTTTTAAATTGAGCCTTGCGTACAAATTGCCAATTGATTCCATCCGTACAGCGATATATTTCTTGTGATTCAAAGTCCAAACGCAAAAAACTAGACGTATTTGCTTCTTTCCATTTAATATATTGAGCTTGAATAGGGGCACTGATTAGGCAAGCCAACAAGAAAAAAAATAGCCCGAAACGCCGCATAGAATGGTTTTAAAAAACCAAAAATGCAATTTTTTAATTTAAAAATTAAAAAAATCTTAGGTACAGGTCGAGAATTTATGCCAAATTTTTCAACAAAAATGGCTAATTTTGAAACTTGTAAAATACCCAAAGACACATGACGTTACACCGCGAAGGAAAATCACTCTTAATCAGTTCATTGCTAATTGTCTTAACAATCAATGGTCTGGTTGCTTATTTCTTTCCTGAAAATGTGTACCTACGTGAAGCAATCGTTGTCATTACGTCACTCTTTTATTTAATCATTCTTCAGTTTTTCCGTGTACCTGCACGGCATACGGAAATCAATCCCAATCACATCATTGCGCCTGCTGATGGAAAAGTGGTCGTGATTGAAGAAGTAGAGGAACCTGAATATTTTAAAGGAAAACGTAAGCAAGTTTCGATCTTTATGTCACCATTGAACGTGCACGTAAATTTCAATCCTATCTCCGGAATTGTATCCTATTTCAAATATCACCCAGGTAAGTATTTAGTAGCCTGGCACCCAAAATCGAGTACGGAAAACGAACGCACTACATGTGTAGTCAAGCATGAAAATGGCACGGAAATCTTATTCCGCCAAATAGCCGGCGCGCTAGCGAAACGAATTTGCTGGTACGTCAAAGAAGGTGATGCAGTGACACAAGGACAAGAATTCGGCTTTATTAAATTTGGTAGTCGGATCGACATTTACCTCCCCCTAGACGCAGAAATCTGTGTAAACATTGGAGATAAGCCTGTAGGTAGCGAAACGGTTATCGCCAAGCTTCGTTAATTAATCCCAATATTTTCTCGAGGCCTTGTTGGTCTACCTCCGAAAAATCGTTGAGTCTATCTGAGTCAACGTCCAATACCATGGTAACAGCTCCTGCCTGATTTTTTACGGGCAAAACGATCTCTGATTTGGATGCGGATGCACAGGCGATATGCCCAGGAAAGGCATCTACATCAGGAACAATAATGGTTTCTGCCGTTGTATACGCGTGGCCGCAAACCCCTTTATGAAATGGAATTCGCGTACAGGCAACGGGACCTTGAAAGGGTCCGAGGACTAGTTCGCCGTTTTTGACTAGATAAAAACCGACCCAAAAGAAGCCAAAGACCTCTTTTAATCCAGCGGCTATATTGGCCAGATTAGCCGTCAAATCTGTTTCATCTTGAACTAAACTTGCGATTTGAGGATATAGTGCGGCGTATTTTTCAGCCCGACTACCCGAAGGTATATGTAAATCTTCCGCCATCTTAAAAATGTCTACTGATATAGGATTCATTTGCAGGGCAAAGCCAATCATTCCGATAAGCGGTGATTTGCTCAGTTAAAGGTCGCAGAATGGTATCTGTTGGGCCAATACTCCCCGCTTGTACCTGAGATTTTATCTGACCGATAGGAATTAGTTCTAAGGTTTCTCCCCGAAGAACCGCTAAATCCCGATTAAAGAAATCAATATGTAATTCAGCCGCTAGCTCTTTAAACCAGCGTGTCGAAGCATCGATGGAACATCCAGAGGCCTGATTAACAGACTCATTGACAGCGACAACCACCACTTGATTAAACCGGATTTCAAAGGATGCTTGCAGCGGAGCTCCGTGCGCTTCCCAGCCTTTTGTGCCTTGCTCTAGCGTTTGACGAATGCGATCAGATTCGCTAGACGAAAGTGGTCGATTTGCTTGGTAGATCCAAACCCGTGCATGGTCTGGCATTTGTTCAAAAGGTATATACATGGTTATTGGATACTTTGTTGGACGAGTTCAGCTAAATCCACCAACTGAATTTCGTGGTCTTTGCCGGTCTTGTTCAGTCCGTCTTGCAACATGACCATACAAAAAGGGCATGCCAAAGCTACTTTTTTTACCCCGGATTCGATAATTTCTTCGGTCCGTTTTACCTGAACATCTTGTCCGCCTGGTTCTGGTTCTTTGAAAACTTGAGCACCGCCAGCACCGCAGCAGAGGCCTTTGGTCCGACAACTCTTTAGTTCTTTCAGGTCTTTATTAAGGCTTGCAATGATCGCGCGAGGCGCTTCCACAATACCATTTCCTCGACTTAAATAGCAAGAATCATGGTAGGCAATCGTCTCCGAATGTTCGTTGACTTGAATTTTTCCAGATGCCAAAAGCTCAGCTAATAATTGGCTATGGTGAATTACATCGTACGAACCGCCCAAACTAGGGTATTCATTTTTCAGTGTATTGAAACAATGGGGGCATGAAGTCACGATCTTTTTAACGCCGTACATATTGAGCACTTCAATATTTTGCATGGCCTGCATTTGAAACAGAAATTCGTTTCCGGCTCTGCGCGCAGGGTCACCGGTGCATGATTCTTCAGTCCCAAGTACCGCAAAACTTAGTTCGGCTTTGGTCAAAATTTCACACATGGCCCGTGTTACTTTTTTGTGGCGGTCATCAAAAGAACCTGCACAACCCACCCAAAAAAGGTATTCTGGGCTTTCACCCCGAGCGGCCCATTCGGCCATTGTTGTTATTTGAAGTTCCATTATTTTTTCTTTTGTAATGCACGCATTTGCTCCACGGTTAATCGGCTTCCATCATCGCTCCATCCGGGAGGGCCAAAAAGATACCCAAATACTTGCTTGACGCTTTTGGCATGCATCAGGTCCTTACCAATTTGCACCCATTCATAGAAGGCAATCTTTGCCGGATTATAGCTTTCAATCTGTTTGGTCAAACCGTAATTTGGGCGGGCTTCTTCAGCTTTAAATGATCCAAAAATACGATCCCAAATAATCAACACACCGGCATAATTCGTATCTAAATAGTCTAAATCCGTACCATGATGCACGCGGTGATGCGATGGAGTATTGAAGAATTGCTCAAACCAATTTGGCATTTTTTGAATAAACTCGGTATGAATCCAATATTGATATAGCAGGCTGGTTTGTTGGAAAAAGAACACGATAAACGGATGCACCCCCACCAGCGGAAGCCAGGCCCAAAATATAAATCCGCCCGTTATGCTGCCTGTCCATGTTTGGCGCAGTGCTGCCGCTAAATTGTATTTAGGGGACGAATGGTGCACCATGTGGGAAGCCCAGTAAAAGCGAATTTCATGTGAAATACGGTGTACCCAATAATAGGTAAAGTCCTCTCCTAAAAAGGCGAAAATCCAAACTGGCCACCAGTTAAATTGAAAATCTGCTACGCGCCAGTGGTCATACACGTAGAAATAAGTAACAAATGCGAGGCCTTTGGTTATGGTACCCACAGCCAAATTTCCTAGACCTAATCCAATGGACGTTAGGGAGTCTTTGGCCTCAATAAAATCCCGATGTTGCTTGTAGGCAACCCAAGATTCAAACAAAACCGTGATGAGAAAAAACGGTACTGCGTATAGAATTAATTGCGGTGTCATAGTTGCTTGATGAAATCTACAGATGCTTTTATAGGCAAATCAACCCGCTTACCCAGAATATCAGAGGTAATTACATGGTAACCGGAAAGTGGAAATGCTTGTTCTTTTTTGATTTTGCTCCCTAATTTAGGGAACATATCACGCATGGCTTGTACGGAAACCACATTATCTTGATGTTCTTCATCTTGATAATAGTAGGCTAAATATACCGGCACTTTCACTTGCGCAAAAACCTCATCCGTCATTTCATGCGTCAAGAAATTTTGGATCGCAACGATACCTTCCAGGCGGTAATGCAAACTCCAAAAACTCGTATGGCCTGAACTCACAGAAGGAATATCACGGAAGTCGCTGCGCATCACGGCACGGGCAAGTTGTAAACCCCAAGGATTGTCAACCAGCGGTGCAGTGGGATCTTTGATCGCAATACATGGCCCGTAGAGCATGAGTGCTTTAATTTCAGGATGACGGGTGGCCAAAACTAGGGACATCGCTCCTCCGAATGACGTTCCCAATACGACAACTTCATCTCCTAATTTCTTCGCAATGGCATAATAATTTTCGACACTTTGGTAGAATTTATCTGCTGTGGCTTTGGCCATTGTGGAGTCGGTTGGGAATTCCCCATGGTCTTCCACGCGGGCAAGCACTAGATTTGCCCCAAAAGCTTTCGCCACTTCTTTATGTAAGGGGTTCCCTTCCATGGGCGACGCCGAAAATCCGTGCACATAGAGGAAAACCTTTTTCGTTTTTTGTGGATTTGCAGAATCAGCCCAAATAATTTGTCCCTGATTATCTGGCTTCAAATTACGATTTGTGGCTTCTTTGGCATGTAGGTAGTTGGCAATTTCTCGTGGTTCATTAGGGATGTCGGTCCAACTAGGCCCTTTGATTTCTGGGGCATCTGGATGTGGTCCAAGGAAGTATAAGGCGGTTAGGCCAACGAGTACTAGTAGTAATTTTTTCATGATTTAGCCCAATTTAGTCGGTCGCTTGGATTGAATTTCCAAGGTGCCTGATTCGTTTCTATGTTGGCAAACATCGAATTCCAAGCCCCTGGTGCATCAGATTGCTCCATAATTTGAAAGCGGCGTAATTCGAGAATAATGTCTAGTGGGGAGAGTTGGATCGGGCAGGCTTCCACGCAGGCTTGGCAGGTGGTGCAGGCACGCAATTCTTCCGCAGTAATGTAGTTGCCCAAAAGCACGTTTGTCGATTCCGGATCTTTTTGAAGTTCTTCTAATCTATCACGCGTATCCATCATGATTTTACGTGGAGAAAGTGAACGCCCGGTTTGATTTGCGGGGCATTGTTCGGTACAGCGGCCACATTCGGTACAACTGTAGGCATCGAGTGCATTTTTCCAGGTGAGGTCTTTGATGTCTTGTGCACCAAATTTCAAATCAGAGTTACTGGCTTCTCCAGGTTTACCCAACATGATATTCACTTCGTTCGTCACATGTGGCATGGCATCCATTTGGCTAATAGAGTCAATTTTGGAATAATACACGGCCGGGAAAGCGAAGAAGATGTGCAGGTGTTTTGAATAGGTTACATAAAGCGCGAACAGCAAGATACCGATGATATGAATCCACCAGGCTGTCTGCTCAATGAGGTGCAGATTTTCCTGTGGCAACCAAGGCTTCAGGTGTTTTGAAATGATAAATGATTGCCCGGCATCTGCTGCGTTCATGACGTAAAGTGCCGACATGAGCACGAGTTCAATAATCAAAATAAGCATGGCATCTTTGATGGGGAATCCATTCAATTCCCGATGACTTGCTGCGCTTAGGCGCTTTACTTGTTGACTTAAGCGACGGGCTATAAATACGACACATGCCACGACCACCCCGCCAGCGAGGATTTCAAAAAAATTAATAATGACCGGGTAAAAATTTCCAAGAAACGGCGCGAAAATTCGATGTGTTCCGAATAGTCCATCAATGATAATTTCCAGAATTTCGACGTTAATCAAGACAAATCCGAGGTAAATTATTAGGTGCATCATGCCCACAAAAGGCTTCTCAAACATCTTTTTCTGCCCGAATGCAAGCAATAGGACACGTTTCCAGCGCTCGCTTGAGTTCGTTACAATTACGGGCTTTGCGAGATGAATGGTTTTTGCAATTTTGCCAAATCGCTGAGCTATGAGATAGCCCATGATTATTAGTATGGCGGCAAAGCTAATTTGATTCATGTTGATGAGTTTGGCGGTAAACGCTGCCGGGGTCTACGACCCCGGCAGCGTTTACCAAAATCCGTTCCGAAACTAGCGCAAATTTGCGAGAGAAAAAAATCAACAAGGTGATAAATTTTATCCATTCAGAAGTAAAAAATCTCCAAGTTATTGATAGACTAATTCTGTCTTAAAAACGTTTCCGGAGTAACGCTGCCGGGGTCTACGACCCCGGCAGCGTTTACCTTCGACAGCGTTTACGGTAATTCTTTTTTAAGAAAGCGACCTGTTTCACTACCCTTCAACTTAGCAATTTGCTCAGGAGTTCCCGACCCTACTAATTGACCGCCCGCATTTCCACCTTCTGGGCCCATATCAATGACATAATCCGAAACCTTAACCACGTCTAGATTATGCTCAATGATTAATACGGTATTTCCCTTATCCACCAACTTCTGTAATACATCTAACAGCAATTTGACATCTTGAAAATGCAGTCCGGTGGTGGGCTCATCCAATACATATAAAGTCTTACCCGTATCCTTCTTAGATAATTCCTCTGCCAATTTCACCCGTTGGGCTTCCCCACCTGACAACGTAGTGGCATGTTGGCCCAAGGTAATATACCCTAACCCAACTTCCGATAAGGTCTGTACCCGCCGATGAATCCGCGGTTGGTTTTCAAAAAACACCAACGCCTGTTCCACCGTCATGTCCAACACATCCGAAATTGATTTGCCTTTAAATCGAACCTCCAACGTTTCTCGATTGAATCGTTTCCCTTTACAGGTCTCACATTCCACCAGCACATCAGGCAGAAACTCCATCTCAATCTTTTTGCGACCCGCCCCCTCACAACTTTCGCATCGGCCACCTTTTACATTAAAACTAAATCTACCCGCCTTATAACCCCGAATTTTCGACTCCGGTAATTCACAATACAAGGCCCGAATATCCGTATACATATTGGTGTAAGTCGCTGGATTTGACCGCGGGGTGCGACCGATGGGCGACTGGTCAACTTCAATAATTTTATCAATATGTTCCAAACCCGTCATCGACTTAAACGGCATCGCATCCCGTTTTGTCCGATCAAAATGCTGCTTTAGTTTCAATACCAACGTGTCATGAATCAAGGTTGATTTACCAGAACCAGAAACCCCAGTCACCGAAATAAATTTCCCCAAAGGCAACGATATCGACACATTTTTCAAGTTGTTTCCCGTCGCACCTTTCAGCTCGATGTGAAGGCCATTTCCAGGCCGACGAGCCTTGGGTACGTCAATCGATAATTCCCCATTTAGATACTGAGCCGTAGGCGTACCTAATTTGATGAAATCTGCCGGTTTTCCGAAGCCGACTACATGACCGCCATGTCGGCCTGCACCCGGACCAATATCCAGAATGTAGTCAGATTCCAACATCATATCCTTATCGTGCTCCACAACCAAAACGGAATTTCCTAAATCGCGCAAATCCTTCAACGCCTGGATCAACTTCTCATTATCACGCTGATGTAAACCAATGGACGGCTCGTCCATGATATATAACACGCCCACTAGCTGTGTACCTATTTGGGTAGCCAAACGAATCCGTTGCGACTCGCCTCCAGACAAAGTCTTCATCGGTCGATCAAGCGTTAAATAGGTCAAGCCAATTTGTGTCAAAAACCCAACGCGCTTGCGAATCTCCTTCAATACCTCTGAACCAATCTGACGCTGACGATCAGAGATACGCAACTCAAGGCCTTCCAACCACTGCTCTAATTCAAGCACATCCATTTGGGCTAACTCCCCAATGTGCTTGCCATCTATTTTAAAATGAAGCGCCTCCTTTTTCAAGCGATAACCTCCACAATCTGGACACGTCTTAATCACTAAAAAATCCTTCAACCAATCCTGCGTCTTCTCCGACCCGCTCTCCTGCTGGCGCTTTAAGAAATTAATAATTCCATCATATTTGGTACTCCACTCCGTCCCCACATATTTTTTCGAAGGAACCGGAACTGGCTCATCTGTACCATACAACATCATTTCCACCGCCTCTAAAGGGAATTTTTCAATAGGTGTAGATAAACCCACCTGAAAAGGCTTTAACAATACTTCTAATTGCTTAAAAATCCACAACTCGCGGTACTCACCTATCGGCGCAATAGCTCCACGAACAATACTCAATTTGCGATCAGGTATCACCGAATCCTCTGTAATTTCCTCGATCACCCCCAAGCCATTGCAACATGGACAAGCACCATACGGACTATTAAATGAAAACGTATTGGGAGCAGGCTCATCGTAAGACAAACCCGTTTCAGGATCCATTAATGTTTGTGAAAAATAATGCACATGTGAAGCTCCATCCAGTACATACACCTGCCCTTTCCCCACCTGCATTGCCGTCTGTAAACTTTGCGATAAACGTACCCGTTCATCATCTGTCACGACCAAGCGATCGATCACCACCTCAATATCATGTACCTTAAATCGATCCAATTGCATCTTAGGCTCAATGTCGAGAATCTCGCCATCCACCCGCACTTTGGTATATCCCCACTTCGCAATCTGCACAAAAAGCTCGCGGTAATGGCCCTTACGACCCTTAATGACTGGCGCTAATAAAACAATCTTAGCTCCGTCAAACTGCGAAGTCAAGGTGGCAATGATTTGGTCAACAGATTGTTTGACCATTTTTTGGCCACTCAAATATGAAAATGCTTCTGAACCACGCGCAAACAACAAGCGTAAAAAGTCGTAAATCTCCGTGGTCGTACCTACTGTCGATCGTGGATTTTTAGACGTCGTTTTTTGTTCAATTGAAATGACAGGTGAAAGCCCCTCAATCTTGTCCACATCAGGACGCTCCATGTTTCCCAAAAATGACCGGGCATAGGCAGAAAAACTTTCCATGTAGCGGCGCTGACCTTCTGCGTAAATCGTATCGAATGCCAACGAAGATTTTCCGGAACCTGAGATTCCCGTCACGACCACCAGTTGGTTACGCGGAATGGATACATCAATATTCTTTAAATTGTGCTCACGCGCACCCAAAACCTCAATATGTGAAAAACCCGTTAAATCCATGCCTTCTCCTAAAAATGAATCCACTAAAGTACAAAAAAAGAGGCTGCCCTTTTCGGGGCAGCCTCAAGAAAATATGAATTAATCTTAATTCAATAATTCATCAAATGTTAAGCTAACATAGTACATGCTTCCAACCAATGGGTTCGCCCATCCTGTTTGATAAAGCTTGCCTCCTAAGTTAGTTCCACCCACTTTAAGGATCGATTTGATGCTAGACAATTTCTTGCTAACCTGCACATCTAACGTGTGGAATGCTGGAATAACACTTAATTGCTGTTGGTTCAATACCTGATTAACAATCGATGACTGCCAAACAAACTTCTCTTGGTATCTCCATACAGCACTCATACCCCATCCTGAACCACCAATATTACGGTTTGATAAGGAAACGTTTGTACGGTAGTTAGGTGTATTGAATGCCAACTGGAAGTTAGCAAGTCCACCATTGTCCTTGATTTCATTGTAAGAAACGTTCGTTCCAGCCATCCAGTTATTACCTAATTGGTAATCTAAGCTAACTCCCCAACCTTGCGTAACAACCTCATTTTCAACATTGGAAGGGAACGAGAATACTTTGTTTCCTAAAACTGTTGGATCTTGATGCTGTGAAGGCAACTGAACCACTACTTGTCCTGCTGAGAAATTAGTAAAATTTGAACGATACGCATACGCATCAGCTAACAAACGATCTCCTAAGAAACCTTTGTAACCGATTTCCATCGTACGAACTTGCTCAGGCTTCCAAGGCTTAGCTGTATAAGCAACAGGCTTTCCTTGAAGTACTGAAGGCAACGTAAATGAATTACCCGATAATTTGTAACGATCTTGAATAACTGCCAAACCTCCTAACAAACGCGCAGATGGCGTAAGCAAGTTGATGTACTGATCTTGTGTCGTAGGGATACGGAAACCAGTTTGGTATGAAGCACGGAAATTTGAACGACCTTCTGTAAATACTCCCGAGAAACGAGGGCTAAACTGACCATCAAAATTTTCATTCTTATCGTAACGTAATGAAGCTGATAATTTCAACTTGTCCGAAATGATCTTTTTTGCAAATTGCGCATAAGCACCATACTCTGAGATTGTAAATTCATCTCCATTATCTTGCAAAGCAAATAAAGAACCTTCAGAGTTCAACGCATACCGACGGAAGTTAGCACCTACAATCATTTCAAACTTGTTGCCAAGTTTCTCTGTCAAATTGTACATACCTTCTAAGTGATACAACGCTGATTTATCCGTAAACTTCGCACCTGCTGGTAAAGCCTTTTCTTTAATCGCCGCTACAGCTGTATTAAATGCAGGCGTACCTGGGATTAAACGATTTCCGTCAGCAATCGCACGCGCATTTGCGTGGTATGCTGGGAATAATGCTTGCGTACTAGCCACAGCAGAACCAATCGCTGTGTTCGGATTACCCGTGGCAGCTAGTGTTGTTTGTAATACCGTACCAAAGTTTTGTAAAGCTGCACCTGCAAAAGCACCAAAGTATTCAGGATACCAAGCAGTCGATGGCTTAGCTGCCTCATTAACTAATTGGCCTAAAGTACCTGTTGCGTATGCATCACCTGAATTCTCTTGCGTAGTATACGCACGAAGGAAGAAATTAGATCCTTTCAATTCCGCTTTATACTGACCCATCGAGAAGTTCTTGATTGAATAACGATCAGCTCCTGTGTACAAGGTAGTTCCTTGACCATAAGATCCTTGCATAATCAACTCAACCTTATCATTAAAACGATAATGTAATGCCGCATTAAACTTAATGTTACGGTTTGTATAAGATGCCAAATCAGCTTCGGTATAACCAATACGTGAAACGTTTACATTAGGAGCAATAAAGCCTAAGATAGCAGATGGTGATAATGCACCACCTGTAGCACGAGAAATTTGGTTAATTCCAGCTGTCAACGGATGGTTTGGTACACCTAATAAAGGGGATAAAGAAGACAACATATTTACGTTCGTCTCATCACCGAAAATACTTACACCATTATAACCCACGTTTGTCCGGTGATTTCCATCACCTAAACCACGGCCGTTTAATAAACTCTGGTCTCTGTAATCCGTTGACTGCCAATCTTCAGCGCTCAACATATTAAAGTTAACCTTGTAAGCCCATTTGTTATTGATTGCTTTCGCATAACGGAACGATACATCACCGTATGGAGTCGTTACTTGCGAACGATTCGACGCAGTCATCGCACCCGCTTTTACCTGAGCACTTAAGCCTTGATATAAAAATGGCGATTTTGAATTCATTAAAATGATACCATTCAAAGCATTTGGACCGTATAAAGCAGAAGCAGCTCCTGGCAATACCTCAACGCCTTCTAAATCTAATTCAGAAATACCTACGATATTACCTACAGAGAAGTTCAAACCTGGTGCTTGGTTATCCATACCATCAATCATTTGAACCACACGAACGTTACCGTTTCCGTTAAATCCACGCATGTTGATAGATGAGAAAGCAACTGATTGTGTACTTACCTCAACGCCTTTAAGATTACGTAAGGCATCATAAAAAGAAGCGGCAGGTGTTTCACGAATGGCACGAATATCCATTTTTTCGATTGATACGGGAGATTGCATTACTGACTCCTCCACACGAGAAGCTGATACTACAACGTCTTGACCCATTAATGCTTGCTCTTTCAAGCTGATTTTCAAATCCGTTTTATTGCCTGAAATAGCAATTTCTTGACGCTCATAACCCACCATCGAAACTTGGATAGTAAACGGAGCTGGAGTTGAAGTTGTCAAAGAGAAGTTTCCATTGGCGTCAGAAATTGTTCCGATCACCTTGCCTTTTACCGAGATACTTACCCCGATTAATGGCTCTTTTGAACCCTGATCAGTTACCTTTCCACCCACTTTCGTCTGTGCAACAGCTACGAAAGCAAAAAGAAATAGCACCATAAATAGGGGCGTCGTTGAAGTAAAAAGTTTTTTCATAATGTCTAATTTTGTTGAAACGATTTAGCGTAGGGTTTCTACGCTGTCACAAATCTAGAAACTTTTAAGAATATGCCCAATGAATGAACTTAAAAAATTACTAGTTTTTCAAACTATATTTTTATTTAACCTGTAAATAGTCACATAAACATCCTACCGTTCAACTAATTTTACTTCAGAAAGGATTGAATTCTTAGTAGCTTTACACGTTTTATTCAGCACCGCATGCGCAAACTATACAATTTCGTTGCCTTTTTGGCCCTATTATGGCTAAGCTTTGCGTGTGCAAGACCCGTTCCTGCTAGACTAAGCATTCGATGGAATGAAAGCCCGAAGCCCGAAGAAGTTGATTATACCTTAGAAAGCAATTGGGCTTCTTTGCCTACGCGGGTGGATGCAGCGGACCAACTACCCAAAAAGTCTCCTTTACAAGATGAACAAGCCAGCGCAGCCGCTGATGTATTCTTTATTCATCCGACCATCTTAACCTATGCGCCCAAAAATGAATATCAATGGAACGCGTCGGTACAAGACACCTACCTCAATCGGCTCGTTGATAGCACTTCGATACTAAATCAAGCGAGTATTTTTAATGCTGCAGGTAGAGTATATGCACCTCGGTACCGACAAGCACACTATTTTGCTTTCGTAACTGAGTTTAAAGAAGATAAAGCAGCGGCATTAGACCTTGCCTACTCAGACGTAAAAAAAGCATTTGAATATTACCTTGCGCATTATAATGCGGGAAGACCTATTATTATTGCTGGACATAGTCAAGGGACGGTACACGCCACCCGACTGATGAAAGAATACTTTGATGGCAAAGCATTGCAAAAACAATTAGTTGCCGCTTACATTATTGGTATCGCAACACCCAAAAATACATTTAGCTCCATCCCGCCTTGCCAGAGTCCACGTCAAACAGGCTGTTTCATCGCTTGGACAACTTTTTTACAAGGATATTTACCGCCTTGGCATCCGGGAGAGCCCACAGAACTAGTTTCAACCAATCCACTTACGTGGACTTTGGATGAAAATTTTGCCCCCAAAGAACTTAATCCAGGAGGGGTTTCCTACGGATTTAAATGGGTACGTCATTTTGCTGATGCCCAAAATCACCAAGGAATTTTATGGACAAACACACCGTATGTTTTTGGCCGAAGCTTTGTCAAAATTAAAAATTGGCACCAAGCAGATCTTAATCTATTTTACGCACCCATTCGAACGAATGCCAAAGAACGCGTAATCGAATTTTTAGGCAAATAATCTATGCAAGAGCATTTTCTAATCATCATGGCTGGGGGTATCGGAACCCGATTTTGGCCCATCAGCCGCAGCTCAAACCCTAAACAATTTCATGACGTACTTGGCGTGGGGAAAACCATGCTCCAGCAAACCGCTGAACGCTACGCAGGTATTATTCCACAGGAAAATATCTATGTGGTGACCTCTGAGGAGTTTGCTGATTTGGTACAAACGCAATTGCCTTACTTAAAATCTGATCAGATTTTAAAGGAGCCGCAACGTCGGAATACCGCGCCTTGCATCGCTTATGCAGCCTATAAAATTGGCAAAAAACATCCGAATGCTACGCTGGTCGTTGCTCCTGCAGATCACGTCATTTTAAAGGAAGAAATATTCCGAACCAAAATCTCCCTGGCTATTGAAACCGCACAGGGAAATTCACTGGTTACATTAGGCATATTACCTACCCGTCCAGATACCGGATATGGATATATTCAATTTCAAACGGGTGATCAGGAAGCAAAAACAGTCAAAACATTTACTGAAAAACCGCACCTGGAATTAGCCCAAGCATTTTTGGAAAGCGGCGACTATGTGTGGAACGCAGGTATATTTGTCTTCACCATCCCTACGTTCAAACGCGAATTGGAGAAAAACCTATCAAGGTTAGCTGAACAATTTGATGAGGGAGAATCTGTTTATTATACTTCTGAAGAAAATGATTTTATCCGCAAGGTATATGCCGTTTGCAAAAGCATCTCGGTAGACAATGGCATCATGGAGAAAGCGCAAGATGTCAAAGTTATCCTCGCGGATATCGGTTGGTCGGACCTAGGAACCTGGAAATCCATGTATGAAATTCACGAAAAAGATGTGAATCAAAACGTGATTACAGGAAATGTGTTAACCTATGATTCCCAACATTGCATCATACGAACCCCATCTTCTAAGTTGGTAGTCATCCAAGGCCTAAACAATTTCATAGTTGCAGAGCATGACAATGCATTGATGATTTGTCCAAAAGATCAGGAACAGGAAGTAAAGAAATTTGTGGAAGCTGCCACCAATTTGGATATACGCTTTTCTTAAACGTTGGCGATATCAATTAGACTTTGAAAGTCTGGTATGGTATGAATCGCTGCAGGAAGTTTGCGATCTGGTTGTAGGACCAGGTAACCTGTCAACATGATTCTGGTATCGGGCATATCTTGTGCCATTTGTGCCATGTAGGCATCGATATCATCGGCACTTGGCTCTGTGGTAAATACGCTAAAAATATAATCAGGCTTATGAATCGAGTAAGCAAGCAATAACTCATCATAAGGTAGGGATTGTCCTAGGTAAACAACCGCATGTTTCCTGGCACGAAAGACATAATTTGCAAAAAGCAGGCCGATTTCGTGCAATTCACCTTCCGGCAAATACAACAAAACACGCTTGGCCGTTGGCTTCAAACTTAAATCCTGCAGGTCAATCGCCGCAATTAATTTTTGGCGAATCAAATGACTGATAAAGTGTTCTTGCGCAGGACCCACTGACCCCGAAAGCCACAAGGTGCCTAGTCGGCGCATAAAAGGATAAATCACCTCCAGCATATAATACTCGAAGCCATGTGCATTGACAATATTTCGTGTCAATTGTTGAAAACGTGCTTCATCTAAATCCATCATCGCAAGCGTTAAAGCTTGCATGTGATCCACATGATTGAAAGATGTCTCAGAAAGATGTAAAATATGTGACACCATTTCTGCATCGCTCATCTTCGCGATCTCAGAAATTTTAAATCCACCTTTTTCTTGAAGAAGCGCAATGTTAAGCACTAATTTAAGCTCTTGATCGCCATAATGACGAATGTTCGTATCTGTACGCTCTGGCTTTAGAATACCATACCGCTGCTCCCAAATACGTAATGTATGGGCTTTTATTCCACTAATATTCTCTAAATCTTTAATTGAAAAAATGTTCATAGCTGTGCGGTATGTTAAGGAAACACACCAACGGGTAAATTGTTATAAATTAATTTGCATTAATATCCAGTGCCCTAAAAAGAACAAAAACTGCAAGGCTGCTATGAGACGAAATAAGCTGGATTTTGCCGGTAAATCAGCGGAAATATAGACCCAATGAAAGAAAAAACTAGCTACCCACCAGGCAATAAAATTTTGAACAGGGATATTATTATTGTTCCATTGCCAAAAATCGAAATGCACGGCTACAGGCTCAATCAAAACATCTAAAGCTGTCATTAATCCTGCCCCCAATGCCGCTCGGCCAATTTTTCCACCCACATTCCATTCTGCCACGACCGCGCCAGTAACCATTACCAAGAGAATCCAATTAATTCCAATCGTAATCGGAACATGTATGACTTGATACCCGAGGGTACGCCCATAGGCATATTCGCCAAAAATCTGACCCGTTCGAACACCAGCTACCTCAAGCATCCATGCTACCACGGCAATGGCCGCTAGTAAAATGTATGCTTGAATACTTGGTTTTGGAAAATACCAAAAACAAATAAAACCGGTAAACCATAAGGT
Organism: Aquirufa avitistagni; assembly: GCF_042715545.1. Lineage (NCBI taxonomy): Bacteria > Pseudomonadati > Bacteroidota > Cytophagia > Cytophagales > Flectobacillaceae > Aquirufa > Aquirufa avitistagni. The sequence continues at coordinate 265,936 of NZ_JBBKXZ010000003.1, forward strand.
TAAGGGAACTAACGAAATAAATGTAGCTGAAACAGCCGGTACATGCATCCCTATCAAACCGGATGCATACAAGACAATTAAAAATCGTTTTAAAAAAACTGGATTCATAAATCTAATTCAATTTTACCAACCAATTGGTTTTTGTATTTCGACTCCATCGGCCCCCACTACTTGAATAGGAAGCTGACATGCTATTAATTTTTCCTTTGAAATCAGTTGGCTCGACCGCGCCTCTTCCGATAAACTATCGTTTTCTCGATTGGGAGGGAAAAGCATAATGACTGATTTTTCGTCGAAAGTCTCATTGACCGCTTCGACACAGGGAGCAAAATCACTATCTCCCGAAACGACAAAGGCAACATCATAGGCATCTAAATGTGCATCCATGAGTAAATGTGTTGCCAAATGAACATCCGTCATTTTTTCATTGTGCGTCACCCATGTATGTCTGCAGGCATAGCATTCGAGTGTTTTAGCGTGATAAGAACCAAAAATCAAATCAACTCCTGAAGCAGCCAGCGCACGTAAGTAAACATCTTGGCGTGCTTCTTTTTCCGCATCGTGCATGAGTCGGGACGTAAAGAATTTAACTGCAACTATTACTTGATTTGCATCTACAAATTGCTGCATTAATTTCTTTACATCAAGCCATTTACAAAACTTTAATCCAGCGTCTACTAATCCAAAATAAAGATTAGATCCGTCTATGTAAGCAATGACACGCTGTTTGGGTTTATCCATGACCAAAAATAAAAAAAAGTCCCGGCATCTAAACCAGGACTTTCAAAATAAACGGGCGGATGATGGGACTCGAACCCACGACCAAGCGCACCACAAACGCCTACTCTAACCAACTGAGCTACAACCGCCATTTAGGACTGCAAAAATACGGAAAGCTTCCAACATTGCAAACCTTAGAACAAAAAAAGCGGGAGAATTTTCATGCCCCCGCCTAAACAAATTATTTCTGAGCAGCGATGTAACGCGCCTCAGCTTTCGTCCAATCTACCACGCTCCAGAATGCATCAATATAATCTGGACGCTTATTTTGGAACTTCAAATAGTATGCATGCTCCCAAACATCTAATCCAATGACTGGGAAACCTTTTACATCAGCCACATCCATTAACGGATTATCTTGATTAGGTGTAGAAGAAACCGCAACAGAGCCATCTTTTTGCGCAACTAACCAAGCCCAACCTGATCCGAAACGCGTTAAACCGGCCTTCTTAAACTCTTCTTTGAAAGCGTCAAATGAACCAAATTTAGCATCAATTGCTGCTGCTAACGTTCCTACAGGAGCTCCTCCACCGTTTGGCGATAAGATATTCCAAAACAAATCATGATTAAAGTGACCACCACCGTTATTGCGAACTGCAGGAGACAAGCTTGAAATCTTCGTAAGCAATTCTTCCAAAGACTTTCCTTCTAATTCCGTTCCAGCCACAGCCGCATTCAAGTTCGTTACATACGCATTGTGATGACGATCATGGTGAATTTCCATGGTCAATGCGTCAAAATGAGGTTCTAATGCATTATTTGCATAAGGTAAAGGTGCTAATTCAAAAGCCATATCGATATGATTTAATGTGAATAATTTTTAAACGATTCTAATTCCAAATTTGTTCGAAAGCTTAGCGCTTTCGTGAAAAAAATTCTTTCAATAATGATTCGGATTCCTCCGCAAGTAGTCCGCCAACAACCTCTGTTTTCGGATGCAACACCGTACTTCCGACAGCCTGAAATCCGCGTTTTTCTTCATAAGCCCCAAAAACTAAGCGGCCCAATTGCGACCAATAAAGCGCTCCAGCGCACATCAAACAAGGTTCCAACGTCACATATAGGGTGCAATCTTTCAGATATTTTCCCCCAATCGTTTGCGCTGCTGAAGTGATCGCAAGCATTTCGGCATGTGCGGTAACGTCAGTCAATATCTCCGTTTGATTATAGGCCTTCGCTACAATTTTGCCCTGACAAACAACAATCGCCCCCACCGGTATTTCATCCTCCTCCAAAGCCCTTTCGGCTTGTCGGAGCGCTAATCCCATAAAATAGGCGTCTTCATTCAACATACGCTAAGCAGGCATTTGAATGACACGATTGCGCAAATAAAAATCTAATAGTATAATAGCAGCCATAGCTTCTACAATCGGCACGGCCCGTGGCACAACACATGGATCATGTCTTCCCTTACCCGAAACAGTAATTTTTTCGCCTTTCTCATTGACGCTATCTTGATCCTGCATGATGGTTGCGACCGGCTTAAATCCAACTCGGAAATAAATTGGCTCACCATTTGAGATCCCTCCCTGGATTCCTCCTGAGTGATTCGTTAGCGTTCGCAAAGACCCATCAGCCTGCTTTTCGATGATATCATTATGCTGAGATCCCCGCAATGCAACCCCATCAAATCCACTTCCATATTCAAATCCTTTCACCGCATTAATGCTCAACATGGCTTTCCCTAGCTCAGCATGCAACTTATCAAACACAGGCTCTCCCAAACCTATCGGGCAACCGGTGATATAAGCTGACACAACTCCTCCTACGGAATCACCTTCCTTGCGGATTTGATCAATGTAAGTGAACATTTTTTCAGCCAATTGCGTATCTGGGCAACGAACAGCATTCGTCTCCGCTACACGTAAATCCAATTGTTCAACAGGCGTTTCTAACTTTAATGTTCCTACTTGAGAAACATAAGCCGTGATGCGAACACCCAATTGATGTAGAACTAATTTAGCCAAAGCTCCTGCCGCCACACGTGCAACGGTTTCGCGGGCCGAAGAACGGCCTCCACCGCGGTAGTCACGTAAACCATATTTGGCAAAATAGGTGTAATCCGCGTGGGAAGGACGAAATTGATCCGAAATATGTGAATAATCTTTGGACCGCTGGTCTCCATTCCAAACGAGCATGGCAATCGGTGTTCCTGTCGTTTTCCCTTCAAAAACACCTGAGAGTACCTCAACCGAATCAGCCTCTTTGCGCTGCGTTGTAATGCGCGATTGACCTGGCTTTCTGCGGTCCAACTCTGATTGAATAAAATCCAAGTCAAAATTAATCCCTGCCGGGCAACCTTGAATAACTACGCCTACGGCAGCTCCATGTGATTCACCAAAGGTGCTAATCTGAAATATTTTCCCGTATATACTCCCCATGTTTCCTTATTTTTTTGCTTTCCCAAATAGAAATAGCAATGTTATCATCAGCAAAAGAATCACAAAATTAACCAATTGTCTCCAATTGATCCATCTATTCCAAAGAACCGATAAAGAATCTTTCATTTCTATCTGATTATAAATACCTCCAGACTCATCTTCCGTGTGCAAAAATCTGTCCATTGGCTGCCCCTTAACAATCAATACAATCGGAGATTTTAATGTATCAAAGCGCTCCTTATCTGTGTTAAAATAGATCCACTTAAAATATTTACCCAACGAAATCTGTCCCGGTTGTTCAGGTACTATCTTAAAAACATCCGTTTTTTGACCAATCATTTGATCCCGCACCGGTGCGACTGAACGTTCGGTCGAAACTTGCGAAAATTCAACAAAATAATCTGATTCAACTTCCTTGGAATCCCAAAGAATACTATTCCCGTCACCTATCACACTTACTTGATATTGAATCGGCTGACCCGTTTTCACCGCTTTTTGAGGTAAGACTTCGGCCAATTTAAAACTCCCGACAGGTACTTTGCCAGCCAATGGATGGATAGGTAATGATTTAGGGGTGATAATAAATGGAGAAGATTTAAAGTATACACTACGAACTTGGCGTTCCAATCCTTTTCCTGGACTTACTTGCTTAACGCGAAAATTCAAGGATGGAATACGAATTACATGATTATCCAAAGAAAAATAACTAGCCTGAAAGAAACGATATTCGGTATATTTTTTTCCACGAAATTGCACTTTCAACACACGTTCAGACTGTAATCCAAAATTTTCTTCCCAACAATTTCGAGGCCTCATTTGCTGAATCAGCTCTGGGATTTGTAAATCATTCCGATCAAAAACTAACTCGGTTGCATTATTCTCCGGAACATAAAATGACATCTTTAGGGTAAAGCCTTGGCCAACAAACGGTGTTCGCAAGTTCGTGCTGACCAAAAAAAATGCCCCATTGGTGTTGGTTAACGTTCCTTCTGGGATAACGAGCTCTTCCGATTCCTTGGACTCGTCGGCCGCACCCTCAGCCACTTGAACCGTAAATGAATCCCATGGAATCATTTGCCCGTTTACTTGAACCTCTAGCGATGGAATGTTGAAACTCCCCGTTCCATTCGGCTGATAATATTGCGAAAAAGTTTGTGTCTGAACGACTTGGCCATTTTGAAAAAGTGAGGATTTGCTCCGACTAACACCTAATTTCTTGAAGCTGGCAATCTCTGGAAACTGATAAACGGGTGGCTGATCTGATACGGGTAATGTAAAATAGACCACTAAATACTCACTCGTGGTGATTGATTTACTGCCCACTTGAACTGTTAAACCTTCACGCGTCTGTGCTCCAGCTGGATTGAGTAAACCCAGGATGAAAAGGAGACAAAGAAATAAGTTGGCATTCTGACGCATCCGCGCAATTTACACAAATTGTTATGGAGAAGAATCGAATCAGATTTAAAATTACAAAAGTTTAAATCGGAAAGAGAGCCCTAGTGCGGCATACCAGAGTTGGCTTTCATTCAAGCTTTTACCAATCGAAACATCTAATTTAAGATCATCGGAAACATAATAAGCAAGCCCTCCATCGACCCAGGTATCTGTCAAAGTCGTTTTAGGCAAACGACCAAAAAACTCAACATAGGCATATCCATTTTTCCCAATGTTCATGTTTGGGGCAATGCGAACAATCCCCTCCATCGCGCCATTGGAATGCAATTCTGATCCAAAGTTATAGCCAACCCCAAAGGGGCCGCCCAATGAATTCTGCATGGTGAAGACGACCTCGCCTAAGGAGTGGGGCGAGTCATTTCGCTCACTGGCGTCCCTATTCTGGTTATTTACATGATACTGCACAATGACAGCACTTCGAGGAATCCATTTGGTCCCTTCAAACAGATGAAATTTAGCTCCCGCCGATTCGATTTGAGCATGTACTTTTTGATCTTGAAGGTAAACTAGGCTGGTTAAGCGCATTTCTACCCAAGGTGCTATGCCTACTTTCCAAAGTGTCGTAGGAGAGAAAAATTGAACATCATCTCTAGAAACATTCCGATTGAAGCCCAACTCAGCTTGAAGATATCCCTTTCGAACAATAAATGGACACTCGGTTTGATCAGGCCTATCTGTTTCAATTCGACCTTCCTGTTGGCCAGACATCGAAAACGACAGCAGTAAACACAAAATTAAATAACGCATGCACGCAATATACATTATTTTAGTCTTGCCTAAAAATTAATTTATGCTTACAAAATAAATGCCGGGTTGAGAAGATGTGCCAGCAACTCACCAGTAAACAATCTGTTAACTGATTTTAAATAGAAAAAAGAAAGGGTATTGGAAAATTACACAAACATTCAAGTAAATTGCAGGCACAAATTTATCCACTAATTACATCTACGCGCTAGAGAAGTTCAGCACTCATACGCAGTACGCTTATGAAGATATCAACGTCCACATTTGAATCGAAAACGTTTACCTTGGGAGATCAATTAACCCAAGAACAAAAAGAATATTTCGATAAACATGGTGTTATCCAATTCAAGCATTTTATAACATCTGAAACAGCTCAATTATTCATAGATGAGTTGGCTAACATAGAAAAACAGTGGCTGGCCGAGGGAATCGAGAAAGTCAATGGCATCCCATTGAAATTTGGTCAAGACCCTGTCGGTAACAAAATGATTCAGCGGATGTGCTTTACAAATAAGTATAGCCCTGTATTAGCTGAATTTTTAAAAGATCCCCGTTTTAGCATACTCCTTGAGTTATTAGCGCCCTATGAAGGAAGAATCAGCGAGGAAGAAAAAGATGGTTTAGTGTTTAATCATTATGTCAATCAGCCGAATTCAAAATTCACACAAATGGGCTGGCATACCGACTCTCCGCGAGACCTTTTTTTAGGCCAAAAAATCCTTCCCATGCTCAATGTAGGTATTCATTTAGATACCTGTCCATCTTCAAACGGCGGTCTACGCGTGATACCCGGTACACAAAATCAGGGAATGCTGAAATTGCTTTTTGGCAAAAAACAATTCATTGATCACCGACCAGACCCACGTGAAATTGCATTTGAAATTGAACAAGGTGATTTGACTGTCCACGATGGTCGCTTGTGGCATCGCGTGGAGGTCTCGCCTAATTTTGGTGAAAAATCGCGCCGACGAGTTATGTACGTCCCAATTATTACAGGAAAATACAAACCCAAAACAGCCAATAGTCGGACACCATTTTATCACCGACTGGCCAAAGTGGTAACGAAATAAAAAAAGCCTGCCTTCATTCGAGGCAAGCTTTTTTTATCCTTGTGACTCCATATAGGATTGTAATATGATGGTCGCTGAAACGCGATCCACGGTTCCCTTAACACGACGGTCTTTTTTAGACATTCCCCCAGCAATCATCGCTTGCATCGCAAGCTGCGAAGTGAATCGCTCATCATGTTCTATAATGGGCATGTCAGGAAATTTCTTCTTAAAATGCTTAATCAATACACGAACCCCATGCGTGGAATCTGTATCTGAATTATTTAGATTTTTAGGCATCCCGATAATCACTTTATCTACCGCCTCCTGCGCAAAATAAGTTGACAAATAATCAAGCAATGTATGCGTAGGTACTGTATCTAAGCCATTCGCGATAATTTGTAGTGCATCCGTCACGGCTAATCCCGTGCGCTTCAACCCAAAATCAATCGCCAACATGCGTCCCATAATTAGGCGATATACCCTTTATCACGCATAATCTTATCCATCAACTTACGGTCATTGTCCGAAAAGATGGAAAAAGGAAGATACAAAAACTGATATTTACCCATCTCTAACACATAGGCTTGCTTGTCTTTATAGGCCGATAAAATCATTTCCCATTTCAACATGCCACCTTCCTTATCGGAAATTTTCATGAAGATTTGCCGACTGTCAATTTCGTAGCGATACTTGTCAAACAATTGTTTGTATTGCGCAAGCTGGGTGATACCCGTAAATTGGATTAACCAAAACAAGATATATCCGATTACCCCGATAGCTAAAAAGATATAAATCCAATAATTTTTATAGGTTCCTGAGAGGTTGAGGAATACATTAACCCCAACAAGCACCAAAGGAATAAATGCCCATTTCCATTGATTCGAAAACAATTGACGCATGCAAAGACCTACGTATTTATTTTTTTCCAATCCGTATTTTTTGGTTTTAATTGCCAGCGGATTGGAAGGTGCTTGCATTTGAGCGCGTTGCTGCCCACCGTACATTTTAGCCATAAGTAAATTATTTTAAACGCTAAATAAAGGGCAAAGGTACGAAAATTGGATAATTTTGGGTAATTTTAATTGGCTAATTTAGTTTTAAAGCAAAAGAATATGTCGGCAAAACAAGTACTAGACGGTCCTGCCTTACTGCAAAAAATCAGACGAATCTCTTTCCAGATTTTCGAAAATAATTTCGAAGAAAAGGAAATCATTATCGCAGGAATCGTGGGACAGGGCTTCGCTTTGGCTGAGATGATTTGCCAACATGTGCAAGAAATATCGACTATAAAAGCTAAAGCTGTCGCGATTCAATTGAACAAAGACGTGCCTTATGAGAGTCCTGTGCAATTTGATGTCGACTTAGCCATTCTCGAGAATAAAGTAGTTATCGTTGTTGATGACGTCTTGAATACAGGCAGAACTTTTTCTTACAGCTTAGCGCCCTTTTTAAGTATTCCAGTTAAAAAATTGCAAGTGGGGGTTTTAGTAGATCGTAATTACCGAAAATTCCCGATTGCCGCCGATTACATTGGATATGAATTATCCACGACGCTTTCAGAACATGTTGAAGTAATTATTTCCGATCCGCAGAAATGCGGCGTGTACTTACATTAAGCATTCCAAATCTCCCAAGCTTTTTCCGCTTGACCATGTAACATGGCCAACCCTGCATGGGTACCACCCACACCTTGCGCTATCCCCTTATGTAAAAAACTAGTTTCAAGCGGATTGTAGACAATGTCATACAAGTAATGTTGGCTTGTCAATTGTTCATATGGAATCGGAGGAAAAGCCTCTACATGGGGATGCATTCCCAATGGAGTGGTATTAACAATCAAACCAATTTCTGGAAGTAAATCCCCTAAAGAATCATAATCAACCGAATCATCTGTTGGCGTTCGTGACACCTTGATCACCGATATCCCCAAATCCTCAATTGCCGCGATCACTGCTTTAGCAGCTCCACCTTGACCTAATACGCAGGCCGACTTCGTTCTAAACGCAGCCAAGGCAGGCCAATCTGTAAGTGTTTGCTGAAAACCGAAATAGTCTGAATTGAATCCCTTCACACGACCATCCGGCAAAAATTTTATCGTGTTGACCGCACCGATACGTTCCGCAGCCGCATCTATTTCATCCAAAAAAGGTATGATTTGTTGCTTATAGGGAATCGTTACATTAAGACCTTTGAGACTCGGATTTTCACGTAAAATTTGTGGGAAATCTTGAATAGACGGAATTTCAAATTGCGTGTACGCATACGATTCCGAAAGGCCCAAAACCTCAAATTTGTCCGTAAAATATTTCTTTGAAAACGAATGTCCAAGTGGATAACCAATTAACCCAAAAAGCGATGTAATGGCCATCCTATTTCTTCGAAAATTGCTGCTTTAAAACACCTATGATGATGGGCAAAATGGAAACGCCAACAATACCTAAAACGACCTTTTCAAAATTAGATTTAACCCATTCGTTATCGCCTAAATAATAACCGGCCAATGTAATACTGAAAACCCATAGGCATGCTCCCAAGAAACCATACAACAAGTACACGGGATAAGACATTCTGCCAGCTCCAGCTACAAATGGAGCAACGGTACGAACAATCGGAACAAAACGGGCTAAAATGACCATTTTAGAACCATAATTCGCATAAAATTCTTCGGTTTTTTCAATATGAGCTCGTTTTAAAAACAATACTTGCTCGCGGTTTTTTATCCATGTGCTGAAATTACGGCCAACGAAATAATTCACTTGGTCCCCTAATAATGCCGCCAGAATCAACAAAGGAATAACCGTGGACAAACTCAACTGGCCACTGGCCGCTGCCAATAATCCGACCGAAAAAAGTAAGGAATCGCCAGGCAACAATGGCATAACGACTAAACCCGTCTCAACAAATACGATTGCGAATAATAGGGCGTAGGTTAAGGACCCATTAGCAGCGATGAATTCACTTAAAAAGGTCAACGGATCTTTTAGCAGATCAAGCAATAATTGAATCATACGAAAGCGCAGATTAATGCTGCGGTAAATGAAAGACTTATTTAGTCAAAAAATGATCAAACGTATCGCCACGCAATCCTAAACGAATTGTCTCTAGCGAGATAACTTCATTGGGAGCAATATTTCCCATATTTACATTGGCTCCAACAAGCTTAACAAACCAAACTTGCTGTGACTTCTGCGGTGCTTCCCATAGAATTTTTTCCTCGGGAATTTCAGTTAAAATCTCTTCTACTAAGCCTTGACGCACTTCACCTGAAGCACGAAATAAGCCAACATTTCCACCCTCACGAGCTTCTCCGATTACCTTCCAAGCACCTGCCTCTAATTCCATGCGCATTAACTTAATCCACTTATAGGGAGGAATAATTTTAGCCTCATCCTTAGAACCTACCTCAGATAATACAGTTACCTGTTGGGACAACGTACGAATAAACTCACATTTGACCTCAGACTCCATCTCCACAGAACCATCAGAGACCTCGGCATATTCCATCCCGAATTCATCGAGCACCCGGCGGTATTCGTCAAACTGTCCACGTACATAAAAGGCCTCAAAAAGTGTACCTCCGAAATAGACTGGAATTCCGGCCGACTTATAAATAGCTAATTTTTCCTTTAAATTTTTTGTCACGTAGGAAGTAGCCCAACCTAGTTTAACAATATCGGTATAGGCTCCGCCCATCTCAATAAAATCCTCAACTTGACGCAGGCTCAAGCCCTTGTCCATCACCATCGTCAGCCCTTTTTGTCTAGGCTTACTGGTACGCTCAGGAATTTGACTTAAATTGTAATTCATAGGTTTTTATGATTGCTATTAGTTAGTTTGCTGATTGCCTAAAAGGCTATAGTGCACAAAAATAAGCATTCCATCTCATTGTGGCAAATCCCAAAATACTCATATATTTGTCGGAATTATACGCGTCAACATGAAACACTTTTTAGTCTTATTTATTTGTGGCCTGTTCTTTTCGTTCAACGGGCATGCTAATGGAAGTTCAGACCAAATTCTTGGAGAATGGATTTCAGAGCAACGAGATGGCAAAATCACGATATTCAAACAGGGAGACCGCTATTTTGGAAAAATTTCTTGGGGGAAAATTCCAGGAAAAAAAGACTCAAACAACCCAGATCCTAAACTTAGAAACCGCGATTTAGTAGGTGCAGTCATCCTTCAAAACTTTACATTTACAGGAGAAAGTTGGGAATCAGGCACTATTTATGACCCGAATTCTGGTAAAACCTATGATTGTATTTTAAAGGTAAAAGACAAAAATCAAAAACTAGATATTCGTGGATTTGTGGGTTCAGCTATGTTTGGACGAACTTCTACCTGGTCCCGCTCCTAACTAAATATTTTAACTGCCTAAGATGATCCCTAACGAATCAATTCTCTCCTATTTAAATCAGCATTTAAATAAAAAAATTGCGGATGGAAACCCAAGCCCTATCGCTACCTACCTTGATGGTACGCTACTAAAAGCCTCCGCAGGGTCAATAACTGCTGAATTTGAAGTGCGACCTGACCAGTGCAATCATGCACAAGTCATGCACGGAGGAATCATCACCACCATCTTAGATGAAATCATGGGGATGACGCTGATTACGCTAAAGATTGAACATCTATATGTGACCATCAACTTAAACGTTGACTTTCTTTTTGGAGCCAAAGCCGGCGAAAAAATAACAGCCGTTTCAGAAGTGTACCGTCTAGGTAAAAAAATCGCAAACGTAGAAGCTAAACTTTACAACGCAGAAGGTAAATTGTTAGCTAAGAGCACGAGCAACTTAGCCGCGACTTCAATTCCAGTCCAATTCTAAGCTAATACTTGATACGTAATAAAGGCGGTCAAGTAGGCGAGTGCCGTCATGTAGAAAAACTGTATCGCCGGATATTTCCATGATTTTGTCTCGCGATAGGTTGTCGCCAAGGTACTCATGCACTGCATGGCAAAGGCATAAAATATCAGTAACGAAAACCCAAGCGCCACATCATAAAGTGGCTTACCTGTCTCTGGATTAATCTCCGCACGCATCCGATTCTTAATCGTTGCATTTTCATCGTCGACCTCACCACCTAAACTGTAAATGGTTGACATCGTCCCAACAAATACCTCACGCGCTGCAAAGGACGTAATTAAAGCAATGCCTATTTTCCAATCATAACCCAATGGCTTGATAACAGGCTCAATAAAGTGCCCGAAATGGCCTGCATACGAATTTTCTAATTTCTCTGAAGCAATCCGATTGGATAATTCGGCAGCAGAAAGCGTTGGATTAGCTTGTCTTACTTGCGCATCAACTTGGCTCATGCTATCCCCAGGACCATAGCTGGCTAATACCCAAAGGACAATTGAAATCGCTACAATGATTTTCCCAGCTTCAAAAACGAATGCTTTCACCGAATTTAAAATCGAGATCGCCATGTGCTTAAACCTAGGAGCTTTATATGTGGGCAATTCCATAATGAAATAGCTCCGCTCCTTCACTTGTAAAATTTGCTTCATGACCCATGCCGAAACAATAGCCATTAAAAAGCCTAATAAGTACATCCCAAACAAGGCAAGGCCTTGTAAATTGAACAGACCAAATAAGGTACTCTTTTCAGGAACCACCAACGAAATCAACACCGTATAAATAGGCAGTCGAGCGGAACAAGACATGAGTGGCGTCACCATAATCGTGATTAAACGATCTTTCCAAGAGCCAATCGACCGCGTACTCATAATAGCCGGAACGGCACAAGCAACACCCGAAATTAACGGCACGACAGATTTACCATTTAGGCCAAAGCGACGCATCAACTTGTCCATGATGAACATGACACGAGACATATAACCTGTTTCTTCCAACATCGCAATGAAGAAAAACAAGAATGCGATTTGGGGAATAAATATCAAAACACCGCCAATACCGGCAACAAGTCCATCGGTCAACAACCCTGTGAGTGCGGAGGCTGGCAATACTGTTTTCAACCAGTCATTTAAATAAGCAACACCAGCATCGATGGCATCCATCGGATACGCTGCCCAGGTAAAGACTGCCTGAAACATGACAAAAAGTAATAGGAAGAAAAAGAGATATCCCCCTATCGAATGTAAAAAAACAGAATCAAGTCGGTCCGTCCATGTTTTAACCGGAGGTGCATCCCACTGGCGATTTAAATTTATTACACAACGCTCGACTACTTCCGACAAAGCTTCATAGCGCTTGACGGTTTCAGAAGTCTTGTACTCTTCCGATTTGAATTGAAATTCATCTTGAATCGCATCAAATGCTTTTCGCTGATCTGGTGAAAACATTTTCATGCGATCATGTTCCATCAGCCATAACAAAGACCGGTACGGATCTGCCTCGCCAAACTTCAATTGTATTCCGGCTAGCATTTGTTCATCCACCGGCAATGGCAATGCATCATTTGAAGCATAGCGATTTGCCAAGGTTTTACCTACGGCTAATCGTAATCCATTAATCCCAATTCCTTTTTTAGCATTGATTTCAGCTACTTCGACGTTGAGTTCGCGGGCCAACTTGATTGAGTTGATTACATAACCCTCTGTCTCAGCAACATCGATCATATTCAGCGCAAGTACGGTGGGAATTCCCAAATCACGCACCTGCGAAAAAAGCAATAAATTACGTTTTAAATTAGAGGCATCAGCGACAACAATCGCCATATCAGGATAATCTTCATTGGTTGGATTCCCCAAAATATTGATCACCAATTCCTCATCCAGCGACTTAGGGTAAATGCTGTAAATACCTGGTAAGTCTAAAATATTAACCTCTTGACCCGGCTCAATTTCCCATGTGCCCGTCAACTTATCCATGGTTACACCTGGAAAATTTCCCGTCTTTTGTCGCAAACCGGTTAGGCTATTGAACAAAGAAGATTTCCCTGCATTTGGATTACCAATTAACGCTATTTTAGGCTTTTGTGACAAAATCAGTTGTTTAGTAGATTAATTTGAATCGTAGCCGCCTCATCCTTACGCATGGTTAACGTGTAGCCTGAAACTTTGATGGCCAACGGATCTCCAAAGGGAGCCAAATGTGTCATTTCAATTTCCGAACCAGGCAAACAACCCATTTCCAATAACTTCAATGACAGCAACGCATCCGTAAAACCGACAATCTCAGCACGCTCTCCTATTTTCAATTCAGCTAAAGTCTTACGCGTATTCAAGTCTACTTATTTAGAATTATTCAAAATTAGGTCAAATGTACTAAGTATTTTTGACCTAAAAAATGATAAGCAATAGTTTTAGTTCGGATTGTACCTGAAAGCAAAATTTCTGTAGTAAATTGCGTGTCCTTTAGGATTTTTTAATCAAAATGCTCGGTCACATACCTGTTTTAGTCAAAAAAGAAATGCAAATGGAATGGCGTCAGCGCTATGCCATTCAAGGCTTGCTGCTTTATTTGGCTTCTACTATTTTCGTATGTTACCTTTCCTTTAAAGCAAAACAGCACACAATCAATTCCATCACGTGGAATACCCTGTTTTGGATTATCATTCTGTTCATCGCAATCAATGCCATCGGTAAAAGTTTTACGCAAGAACCGAGCCAGCGAAATCTCTTTTATTACACGCTAGTAAGCCCTGAAGCGGTGATTTATTCCAAGATTATTTACAATTCACTTATCATGATAAGCGTCTCGCTCGTTGGCATCGTATTTTATTCCTGGGTGATGGGCAATCCCGTTGGCAACATGCCACTTTACCTGTTATCAATCATATTAGGGTCAATAGGCCTAGCCTCCACACTCTCTCTGATGGCTGGAATTGCAGCGCAAGCGGAAAATTCGGCAACATTAATGGCCGTTTTAAGTTTCCCTATTATCATTCCTTTGTTATTACTCGTGTTGAAAATATCTAAAAGTGCCATGGATGGAATTTCCATTCAAGAAAATTGGGACGAAATAGCTCTTTTGGGCGCTTTAAATACCATTGTTGTTGTTTTATCAGGCATCCTATTCCCTTACATATGGAGACATTAAAAAAGAACTTCTCGAAATTCCTGTGTATCGCACTTCTTTTTTACACCATCTATGCGGGATTAAATGGAAGCGTTCCACGTCAACCCATCCTGAATGAAACAGTGCGAAATCTCTACTTCCACGTAACCATGTGGTTTAGCATGATTTTTCTTCTTGGTACTTCCGTGTATCATTCTATTCAATACCTCCGAAAAGGAGATTTGCAAGCTGATACCAAATCGTATGCCTACGTTGAAACAGGCCTTATTTTTGCCCTTTTGGGTCTAGTGACTGGTAGCTTCTGGGCTAAATTTACGTGGGGCGATTGGTGGACAAACGATCCTAAATTAAACTCCGTGGCGGTAGGACTCTTGATTTACCTAGCATATTTATTGGTGCGCTCCTCGTTACCTGACGACCAACAAAAAGCTCGGATATCATCTGTATACAATATTTTTGCCTTTGTCGTGTTCATGGTACTCATTTGGATTCTGCCGCGTATGACAGATTCACTTCACCCAGGAAATGGGGGGAACCCAGGGTTTAACTCCATGGACCTAGACAATCGCATGCGCATGGTGTTTTATCCTGCAATTATTGGATGGACGTTGTTGGGATTTTGGATTGCCAACTTACGCATCCGAATTAAAGTCATTGAAAACTTAATCGAAGAAAACGAATCATATGAAAGCGAGCGTATTTAGTCTACTTTTTATCTTAATCAGCTTCCTCGCAAATGCGCAAGCTGAAATAGAAATGGCCGATCAATTTCGTGCAGATGGTAAAATTTATGTGGTCATTGCCGTTGTAAGCATCATCTTGGCTGGCTTATTTGTGTATTTGTTTCGCTTGGATCGTAAAGTTACCAACTTAGAAAACCGCCTAAAATGAAAAAAACGCATATCGTAGGACTATTCCTTATCGCGATCGCGATCGGGATAATTTTAATTACCACCGGTGATGCAAGTACTTACGTCGGATTTGATGAGGCTGAACGTATTAGCCAAGAAGATCCAAATCAAAAAGTGCACGTGGTAGGTAAACTGAAGAAAGATGCGCAAGGTCATATCGTAGGCCTTCAATTCAATCCAGCTCTAGATGCAAACCGCCTGCAGTTTATTGTTCAGGACAGTTTGGGAAGAGAAAACGAAGTAGTCTATGCGGCACCTAAACCACAAGATTTCGAGAAATCGGAAAAAATCGTTTTGGTGGGCAGTATGAGGGCCGACAAGATCTTTTATTGTGACAAAATATTATTGAAGTGCCCATCCAAATATCAGGAAGGGAAAATTTCCGCCGACTCAACCGCTTCGTATGAAGCAATAAAATAAATATGATACACGAAAGTATTGGCCAAATAGGCCATGGCCTGATCATTGTTTCCTTCGTTACAGCGCTATTAGCAACGTTCGCTTATTTTAAGACGAGCCAAACGGATGCAATTAACACCGAATGGAGACAAACTGCGCGCACCTTGTTTTTTATCCATTTCATTTCGGTGATTGGGGTGGCCTACAGCCTATTTCATATTATTTACAATCACTATTACGAATACCACTACGCATTTTCGCATGCTTCGCGTGCCCTACCCCTTCAATTTATGATCTCCTGTTTTTGGGAGGGTCAAGAAGGTAGTTTCTTACTTTGGATTTTTTGGCAAGCTTTACTTGGGCTCTTATTAATGGTCAAAAACCCAACCTGGGAAGGTCCGGTAATGACTGTTTTTGCCTTGGTACAAACGTTCTTGACGTCCATGATTCTCGGCGTAATTATTCCGGTCATCGACTTAAAAATTGGCTCATCTCCTTTCTTGTTATTGCGTGAAGCACAACCTGATTTACCTGTTTGGAGCATGCAGCCTAACTTTATTCCCAAAGATGGTCGCGGCTTAAATCCATTATTGCAGAATTACTGGATGGTTATACATCCGCCAACTTTATTTTTAGGCTTCGCCATGACCCTAATTCCATTTGCCTATTTGATTGCTGGGCTTTGGAAAAACAAATTAACAGAATGGATTAAGCCTGCTTTGCCTTGGGCATTAGCTTGTGGCGGAATTCTTGGCATTGGTATTTTAATGGGCGCCTATTGGGCGTATGAAACCTTGAACTTTGGTGGGTATTGGAACTGGGATCCGGTTGAAAATGCCTCTCTCGTGCCTTGGTTGATTTTGATCGGTGCGATACACACGATGGTGGCTTATCGCAATTCAAGTGCCGCACTCAAAACATCCATTATTCTCGTTATTTCGAGCTTTATTTTGGTTTTATATTCGACATTTTTAAATCGCTCAGGCGTACTTGGAAATGCATCCGTTCACTCCTTTACGGATTTGGGGCTTTCTGGCCAGTTACTTGTCTACATGCTCACATTCTTAGTGGGATCGATTGGTTTTGCTTGGTATCGATGGAAAGACTTACCGAAAGATGAAAAGGAGATCGGCGTGTATTCGAAGGAATTTTGGATATTTATTGGTGCCTCCATTTTAGGTCTTTCTGCGTTCCAATTAACATTTACGACCTCAATTCCCGTGTATAACAAAATCGCGGAAGCATTTGGCCTAGTTTCAAATTTAGCACTTCCGGCAGACCAAGCGGAGCATTACAGTAAAATTCAAATTTGGATATTTATAGCTGTTGCTGTACTCAGTGCGGTGGGACAATTTGTTTGGTGGGGAAAAATTAAGGAGTCTACCAAATGGAAGCCACTCTGGAATGCGACGCTAATCGCCAGTTTATTGACTGTTTTATTTGTCAATATTGGTAAGATCTACACCGTATCTTATATTATCCTATTGTGGAGTAGTTTATTCGCAACCATTGCCAATGGCAGTATTTTGTTATTTTTAATCAAGCAAAAATTCTCCCTATCTGGTGGCGCAATGGCGCACGTTGGCCTAGCCATTATGCTAATCGGCGTATTGTTTTCGTCAGGTTATTCAAAAGTAGTTTCCCTCAACCGTTCCGGTTTTGCGATCTCAAACAAGGTCGAAGAATTTACAAAGGACAATAACAAAGAGAACAAAGAAAACCTTCCCTTATGGTTAGGACAGGGCGCCCAAATGCAAGATTATTTAGTGACCTACAAAGGACGTAAAATTGCCTTGCGCGGGAAGCCTGGGTATTACAACAAAAAAGACTTTGAAATTATTGAGGGTGATTTCCATGCAGTAGCCTTGCGCGATGTCACTCAAGATGGAGCAGCCATTGCCAAAAAAGGAGATACGCTTACGGTAGAACCCGAAAATAATTACTACGAACTGGAGTTCAAAAATGCAGAAGGGAAAACAGTTTCTTTGTTCCCACGCTGGCAAGTAAATCCAAAAATGGGAACAGCCATTTCACCGGATGTTAAACATGCTTGGGGCCATGATATTTATACATATGTTTCATTGGATCCACGTTTAGCGGCCGAAGCAGGTGAGGAAAAACAATGGAGCCAAACAATCAATTCGACGGTATCCGTTGGCGACACTCTTTTTCTAAATGATTTTGTAGCCGTATTGAAAGAGGTCAACCGCGTAACCCAAGTTGAAGGAGTTGAACTAAGCGAATCTGATGCGGCTGTTCAGGCTAGTTTCCAAGTGTTGGGAAAAAATTTCCAACAATTCGATTTAAAACCGACCTTTATTATCAAGGGGGGCATGGTAGCCATGCCGGCATTTGAGAGTGAAGAAACTGGAATTAAAATTAAATTTACAGCGATTGATCCTAAGACACAGCAGTTTAGCTTTGCGGTTAATACGACACAGCAAGATCTAATCATTATCAAGGCGTTGGAAAAACCTTACATCAATTTGGTTTGGGTCGGATCGATTCTTATGTTTATTGGATTATTTGTCGCGACATTTCGTCGGACAGAGAAACATATTGCTTAACCTATGAGCCGCAGAGAAATATTTAGCCTTTCAGGTGCCATCGGATTTCTAATTATTTGGATCATTGATTTGAATAGCCCGACTCCCAGAGAAATACAAGGTGACTTTTGGAATGAAATATTTTACCATTATGGGTGGCTAATGTATGCAGTAGCTTGTCTTTTTTATTATCAATTTGCGAAAAATATGCGATTGAAAAAGGAAGAAGAACAATCAAAAAAAGACCAATAAATGGAGCCCGAATATACCATACAAAGTGCCCAAATCATTGGAATCATTACCTCCATGGTTTTTTCTGCGTTCTTTTCCGGGGTCGAAATGGCCTTTGTTTCTTCAAACAAATTGTATTTCGAACTCAAGTCGAAACAAAATATATTGAGTGCCAAAATCATTGCTAATTTCAATCAAAGTCCATCCCAATTTATTGGAACCATGTTGATTGGAAATACGCTTTCCCTGGTGGCTTACGGCATTTTCATGGAGGAGTTTCTCCACCATTTAATTTTGCACAATATTCCATTCATTCAGAATGAAATCATCGCACGTTTGTTGGCCTCAATTCTAGCCACCATCCTCATCCTAACTACCTCAGAATTCACACCAAAAAGTGTGTTTTTAATCAATCCCGATGCTATACTTGAATTCTTAGCCATTCCAATCTGGATCATCAACACCCTGATGTTCCCTCTGGTTTGGAGCATCGTAAGCCTTTCTAAATGGTTTATTACTCGCGTTTTACGTCTTACCTATTCAGAAGAAAAACCTGCTTTTGGACTGACCGACCTAAACCATTACTTACAAAATTTGAATCGTAAAATTTCGACGGAGGAAGAAAATGAAGTTGACACAAAGATTTTTCACAACGCCCTCGAGTTTAAACAAGTAAAGGTTCGCGAATGTATGATACCACGAACCGAAATCACAGCGATAGAACTTGAAGAAGGGATTGAAGGATTAACCAACGTATTTATTGAAAGTGGCCACTCCAAAGTACTCGTGTATAAAGAATCCCTGGAAGAGGTAATCGGCTACTGCCACTCCTTAGAGCTTTTCAAGAAACCAAAAGATCTGCTGGCAATCCTGACACCCATCCCCATTGTTCCGGAAGCTATGCCAGCAAATGATTTGATGATCAAATTTTCCAAGGAGCGAAAATCCCTTGCTTTGGTGGTAGACGAATTTGGCAGTACTTCGGGTTTAGTGAGTATGGAAGATGTCATGGAACAGATTTTTGGTGAAATTCAAGATGAGTATGACGACTCCGAAGACTGGATTGAAAAGGTACTCGATGAACATACGTATTTGCTTTCAGGCCGACATGAAATCGATTACCTGAATGAAAAATATGATTGGAATTTACCTGAGGGAGATTATGAAACGCTCGGGGGAATGCTCATAAGCGTGTATGAAGACATTCCAGGAGAGAACGAAGTCATTACATTGAGCCCGTTCCAATTTCAAATCATTACGGTGACGGACACGCGTATCGATACGGTTAAAGTAATTATTACCGGTAAAATCACGAAAGAAGAAGCACTAAAAGGAAAACACTAGACACTTAGTACCCGCTGGAGTGTTTGACACTTCATCTCTGTTTCTAGCCATTCTTTTTCCGGATTAGATTCCTCCGTTATTCCACATCCTGCAAAATATGTTGCTTTAATTTGACCCGCAAAAGGGGCTAAACGAACAGTACGCAGATTGACAAACAAATGCGTCTCCTCATCCACGTTCACAGGCCCCAAATATCCACTATATAACGAACGATCATGCTTTTCAACGGCATGAATCCATGATTTAGCTGCCTCTTTAGGCGTGCCACATACCGCAGAAGTTGGGTGCAACAGCTCTAGCATCGTAGAAATTAAACCTGGATAGTTGTACTTCGTTGTGTCCACCCAATACTCAGTTTTAAGGTGCATTAAATTTCCTGCCAGTACCGTTTTAGGTCCATTTTCAATATACTCCCGCAGTCGAATTTTCTTGAAACAATCAATGATGTACCGACTCACATAAGCTTGCTCCTCTATCTCTTTTTGTGACCAACGAACCTCCTGCACAGACATACGCGTACCATCAGCAAATAAAGCGGCTTGGGTTCCTGCCAACGAAATTGTACTAAAAATCCCATTTCGATCCTGAGAAACTAGCGTTTCTGGGGTAGCGCACAACCAGGTACTTCCCAAAGCTGGCAGAAAAACAGCAGAAACAAATGCCGATGGATAAGCTACGCAGAGGCGATCAAAGGCCAATAAGACATCAAATGAGGCATCAAATAATTGTTCCGCCGTACGCGATAAGACAACCTTTTGAAATTCTCCTTGCTGAATCTTTTCAATTGATCGCTGAACCTGCTCCGTAAAATATAGTTGGTCGCCCAAATCAGCAGCTATAGGAGCATACGAATCGCTAATGGCATACTCACTCGCTGAAATTGGCAGTACGTGCATATGGCTTGCCAATAAAAATGTTTGATCTCCTTCAAATGGAGCGACAATAAAGCCACTTGGCGATGCGGCAAGATCCATGGATGCATAAGGTGTTCCTCCCGTTTCATCTATAATCAATTGTTTATTTGGCTGATTCGGTAAGCGCCAAATAGCGATGGCATGCCCAGATTGGACTGCATTTTTCCACAATTGATTCCAAGAATTTGACATTAATCTACTTTCAGTATAGCTACAGTTAAACGACTCGCGCAGATTAATTGTTCGTCCTCATCATGAATTTTTATTTCGTACACATGAAGTGTTTTTCCAATACGCAGTGGGATGCACGTACCGATAACAAATCCACCGCGAGCTGATTTCAAATGATTGGCATTAATTTCAACACCGACCCCTTTGTAATGCTCCGGATCTGGTACCGCTAAACTAGAAGCAATGCTGCCCATTGTTTCCGCTAATACGACGGATGCACCGCCATGTAGTAAGCCGAATGGTTGTTTAGTGCGATGGTCAACCGGCATTTTAGCTTTGATATAGGTTGCCTGAATTTCAGTGAACTCAATTCCAACGTGCTCGATCATATTTCCCGTTGCCCAGGCATTTATGGTATCAAGAGAAATGGCCGTATTAAACATATTTATTCGTAGTTTTGTGCGGTAAAATTCGGAAATATTTGCCGAATAAAGACCCTTTCCCCATTTTTTATGCATTCGATTAAAGACATTTACTTGATACGCCACGGCGAAACGATTTACAACCGTTCTGGTGTTGTGCAAGGTTCAGGAATCGATGCAGATTTAAATGAATTGGGACAAAGACAAGCAGAAGCATTTTACGCACATTATCATCACCTGGAACTAGATAAAATCTATACCTCCGCGTTGAAGCGCACACACCAGTCGGTGCAGGCATTCATCAACAAAGGGCTTCCGTGGGAACAGCATGCTGGATTAAATGAAATTTCATGGGGTGTTCGAGAAGGACGTACGCCAAATTCAGCGGATGATACCTATTACCGCAATTTGACTAAAACGTGGCGCGAAGGAAATGTGCATGTGCAGTCCGAAGAGGGCGAAAGTCCGATTGAAGTATTGGAAAAACAAAAGCCGGTGGTTGAGCTAATTCTTTCTCGTCCAGAAGAAAAATCTATTTTGATCGCCATGCATGGCCGGGCGATGCGTGTGTTACTTACGCATTTGTTTGAAAAACCTTTGCATCGCATGGACGAGTTTGCCCATCAAAATTTATGTTTGTACCACATTCAATATGACTACAAACAAGGTAAGTTCAATTTGTTGAAAGCAAATCAAACGGATCATTTACGCGACTTACCTGAATCCATGTAAGGATGAAAAGAAATCAGCTTTATTGGACGTTGCAATTTGGCGGCTGGTTTACCTGGGCGCTCAATGAGGCCTTACTTTACACAAATCAATATGGCTGGAAATGGGCATGGCTTTTTTCTTCCCTGGCTAATATCACGTTAGCGATATTCTTAACGCATCAGTATCGACGAATCTCAAAGCACTTCCACTGGCAGGATTTGAGTTTGTTTCGCATGTTGCAATGGAACACTTTCGCGCTGCTTTTTATGGCGCTGTGTTTGGTGGGGTTAAACATCCCATTAGATTACACATTTTTACAAGAGAGTTATGATGTTTCACTGAGCCCATTTATTGTGGTACAGATTTTATTCAATTTCATGAAGCCGCTGGCTATCTGGCAATTGATTTATTTCTTTTTCCAATATTCCAATAAAAAAATGGAAATGGAACGCGAGCAGGACCGCTTAGAACGCACCATTCAAGACACAGAAGGCAAGGTATTACGGGCCCAAATGAACCCCCATTTTGTGTTCAATGCCTTGAACAGTGTGCGCGCATTGATCACAGAAGACCCACAAAAGGCCAAAAAAGGAATCAATCAGTTATCTAAACTACTCCGAAGTTCCTTGTTGACAGAACGCCAAAAAACAATCACTCTTTCGGAGGAGCTAGACACAGTTGCTGATTATTTAGCATTAGAAAAAATCCGTTACGAGGACCGTTTGACTTGGAAAATAGATATAAATCCAGCCTGTGCAAAGGCTCAAATACCGCCGATGATGCTGCAGACATTGGTCGAAAATGCCATTAAACATGGTATTTCACATGCTGTCAAAGGGGGATTGATTACAATCTCCGCACAAATTATCGACAAGCACATTCAGATTTCAGTGATTAATCCAGGGCAAATGAAGTCAGAATCTACACAATCCATCGGTGTCGGGGTAGAGAATTCGAGGAGTCGGCTGAATTTATTGTTTGGAGAAACCGCTCAATTAAGTATTCGTCCATTAGACAAAAATCACGTGGAGGCAATGATGATTTTGCCTTACCTTGAAACCAAATAACTCTAGCCATGAAAGCAATTATAGTAGATGACGAGCGTTTAGCCCGCAATGAACTCAAACGTTTATTGGAAAACTTCCCACATATTGAGGTGATCGGTGAAGCGGCCAATACAGATGAAGTCTCTGAAATGCTTGAAACGCATCAGCCCGATGTGCTATTTTTAGATATTCAAATGCCGGGTAAAACGGGATTTGAATGGCTGGAGACCTGGGAAGGTTTTTTACCCGAAGTGATCTTTACAACCGCTTTTGATGCGTATGCCTTAAAAGCTTTTGAAGTGAATGCGCTAGATTATTTGTTGAAACCCATCGACTTATCCCGCCTAAGTGAAAGCATTCAAAAATTAGAGAAACAGGTACAGGCGCAAACGCGCGCGATCGAAAGCCCAAGTCATAAATTGGGCGCCCAAGACCAAATCTTTGTCAAAGATGGAGAGAAATGTTGGTTCGTTCGCTTAGACCGGGTTCGACTTTGCGAATCGATGGGAAATTACGTGCGATTGTTTTTTGATGACCAAAAGCCATTGGTCTTGAAGTCCCTAAATGCCATGGAAGATCGCTTGGATCCGAAGGTATTTTTTCGGGCGAATCGTAAGCACATCATCAACCTGAATTACATTGACAAAATCGAACCTTGGTTTTCGGGAGGTTTGCAGGTTACGTTAATGGGGAAAGGCGAGAAGATCGAAATTTCACGCCGTCAGTCCATTCGGTTTAAGGAATTACTCTCGCTTTGATCGTTTAGGCGCTTCGCCTAACAAGAATCCATACGCCTCGAGTGCTGGGACATGATCAAAAATAACTTTGAGGATGGCCGTTAATGGCAATGCCAAAATCAAACCGGGTATTCCCCAGATTAATTCCCCTACTAATAAGGCCAACATAGCTATCATGGGATTGATGCTCACCTTAGAGCCAATGACCAACGGGGTGATAAAATTTGCCTCAATAAATTGCACGACTGCGACCCAAGCGACTACGGCCATGGCATACCCTGGACCTAGTGTGACTAATGTTAACAGGATAGGCAAGGCCGCCCCTACCCAAATCCCTACGTAAGGTATAAGTAATAAAATACCCGTCAGGGATCCAAAAAATAGGTAATAATCAACGCCCAGCCACCAAAAGCCGATGCAATTTGAAATGGCCACAATCAACATGACCGCGAGCAGGCCGACTAAATAACTCTGTACCACACCACCTGTCTTGTGCATAATTCCTTGTAACACGGAACGTTCGGTCGTGGGAAAAACCTTGCTTAAAAACTCCGAAAAAAACTGCCGATAATACAAGAAGAAAAACACGAATATGGGCACTAAAATCAACGTGGTGATGGAGTGAACGAGCGTAGTGAATGTAGTAGATAAAATCGATCCTGAATTCTTTAACAGATTCATGGTTTGATTTGTCACCTCACCCATTTGCTTTTTACGTGAGATGTTTAAGTTCTTTGATAAGAAACTTTGCAGGCTGTTTAACCAAGATTCCGCCTTTTTGATAAAGATGGGCCAGTCGCTTACAAATTCGGCCGCTTGCCCGATAAGTAATAAAAGTAATCCACCTAGCACTAAAATAAGTAGCAATAAGCAGATACTAATTGAAATGGCTCGAGGTAAGCCTCGGCGCTCTAGCCAGGCGCAAATGGGTAGCAACAACATGGCTAAAATCATCCCAAAGGATAATAGAATAAGTAAGTCTTGTAGTAAATATAACCCCAAAATAACCAATGCAATGGAAATAAGCACAGCAGCTAGGCGAATAGGATAAGCGGTTTTTTCAGGCATTGAAGAGGAATTATAAAATCAAAGTAAAGAAAAAGTTAACAATTTCGTAATATAGCGCTACCTAACTTTGCACAACTTCACGTGAACTAATTGTCCATATCGAATATGAGCACACAGCTTAATCAATCTAAAATATTATTGGTCGATGACGATCCAGATATTTTAGACCTATTGGAATACAATTTAGCAAAAGAAAATTATGTTTTGGCAAAAGCCTTTGATGGACAAGAGGCCCTAGAGATTGTCAAATCCTTCAAGCCTGCCTTAATTATCATGGATGTGATGATGCCCGTGATGGATGGAATTGAGACAGCACGTAAGATTAAATCCATTCCAGAGTTAAAAAATACACTAATATTATTCCTAACCGCGCGAGGAGAAGAGTTTACTGAAGTTGCTGCTTTTGATGCTGGAGCGCATGATTACATCATCAAACCCATCAAACCACGTGCGCTCGTGAGTCGCATTAATGCTATCCTGAACAGAGATACGGTTGAAGAAAGTCAAGACATCATTGAAATTGGCGGACTGATTATCAATCGAACAAAGTATGCGGCAACTTTTGAAGGAAGAACTCTCGTACTTCCGAAAAAAGAATTTGAACTACTTTCCTATCTGGCAAAAAACCCGAATAAAGTCTTCAATCGGGATGAGTTATTAGAAAAAGTGTGGGGTGCAGATGTGTATGTCGTTGAACGCACGGTGGACGTACACATTCGTAAACTACGTGAAAAAATTCCTGAATATTACATCAAAACTCTAAAAGGAGTCGGTTATTTATTTTCGATCGAAAAGGCCTAATTCGAGCCAATTTTGGTAAATTGCGGCTTCGATGATGAAGCAACTTTTATTATTTCTACTTTTTATTTCTGGTGGCCTGCTGGCACAGCATCCAAAACGCGAGTTGCGAGGCGTTTGGGTAGCGACGGTGCAAAACATTGATTGGCCAAGCCCGCGCAATTACAATGCCATAACCCAGCAAAAAGAATTCACTGAATTATTGGATTCCCATCAAAAAACCGGAATCAATGCCCTTTTCGTCCAAGTGCGGACAGCAGCGGATGCGATGTACGCCAAAAGCGCTGAGCCTTGGTCGGCTTATTTGTCTGGTCTTCAAGGACAAGCGCCCAAGCCATATTATGATCCACTCGCCTTTATGATTTCGGAAAGTCATGCGCGCGGCATGGAATTCCATGCCTGGTTAAATATGAATCGGGCCAGCATGTCCACTAAATCCTTGCTCAGTTCAGAGAGTGTTGTTCGGAAACATCCGGAGTGGATTGTGACCTATAATCATCAGCACCTGTTCAATTTTGGGATTCCTGCTGTGCGGCATTACATCACGAATGTGGTCAAAAACATCGTGCAAAATTACGATGTGGATGGCATCCACTTTGATGATTATTTCTACCCGTATCCAATTAAAAATGAAGTTTTTCAGGATGGGGAAGCGTATCAAACCTATAAATTGCCGAATGAAAGTTTGGCCGACTGGCGACGCAGAAATGTCAATAATCTCATTCAAGAAATAGCTCAAGCTATAAAAGAAATCAATCCGCGTGTAAAGTTTGGCATTAGTCCATTTGGTATCTGGCGACATAAAAGCTCAGATCCTGAATATGGTTCGCCGACACGGAATGGATTGCAATCCTATGACGACCTTTTTGCCGATACAGAGAAGTGGGCAAAAGCCGGTTGGCTTGATTATCTAGCCCCTCAATTGTATTGGGGATCTGCCCATAAAGTGGCACCCTTTGGGCCACTTTCCGCCTGGTGGAATGAGCATGGCTATGGCCGACCGATCTACGTGGGGCATGCGGCGTATCATTTAGCGGATCAGTGGAATGCCAGTGAATTAGCCAAACAATTAAAACATGCACGTAGCCTTGATCAGGTAAAAGGGTCCATTTATTTCAGCTCAAGCCAACTCGCAAAAAATTTAAAGGGTTTTCAAGACACCTTACGCAAATCGTATTTTACGCATGTGGCCTTAGTTCCCACGATGCCTTGGTTGGACAGTATTCCGCCCACAGCTCCTCACCAAGTGAGTTTAAACAAAAAGGGAGGCGCGTGGGTTTTGACTTGGAAACCGGGTGAAATAGGTGTGGATAAAGATCCAGCAGCCTACTATTTGGTGTACAAAATCCACCGCAAGGAGGGGATGAAGGCATTGGAACATGCGGAGAATATTATTTTTAAAGGAAGCAAAACAGAATTGAACATCGAGGCTAGCTCGGTAGAGTCGGGACATGGATTTGTCGTGACAGCCGTAGACCGCTTACATAATGAATCACCTGCCGGCACGGTACAATGGATCGTGCCTAACCCCAATTAATATGAGTTTACGTTTTTTACATTTGACAGTTAAGGACATTACGGAGGAGACCTCGGACACCAAAACCATACATTTTTGGCATCCAATCCATGAGACCTTGTCTTATATTTCGGGTCAATTTTTAACGCTGATTCCGAATATATCCGGGGATAAACCTCGCCGTAGTTATTCGCTTTCTTCTTCGCCAAAAACTGATATGTCGCCGGCGATTACCGTGAAGCGTATTTCTGGGGGACTTGTATCCAACTATTTATGTGACCATATCCAAGTGGGCGATGCGATTGAAGTCATCGCACCCATGGGAAATTTCGTGTTAGAGGCTGATGCGAATCACGCTAAAACCTATGTGTTTATTGGCGCTGGTTCCGGCATCACGCCGCTCATGTCCATGATAAAAACCGTTTTGTATGGAGAACCTAAATCGAAAATTCATGTGATCTATGGCTCGCGCTTTGAAGACCAAATCATCTTCAAAAAGCAGTTGGACGCACTAGAGGCGTCATTCCCAGATCGGATACAGGTGTTGCACGTGATCAGTAAGCCTTCTGCTTCCTGGCCGGGCTTGAAAGGTCGGATCAATCAGGCATCTACGGTATATTATTTGAAACAGGAATTTGGCCTAGACATTGCCAAAGCGCATTATTTTCTATGTGGACCCGTGGGGATGATGGATGATGTGCAGGCGGCATTGGGAATTTTCGATGTCCCTGCTGACCAAATTCATAAGGAATTATTTAACGCAGCTCCTTCGGCAGATACGTCGATCGAGGATAACTCGGTAGCCCGTGAGATTACCTTAATTTATGAGGGTAAATCACATGCCGTGACGGTACAACCACATGAGACTATTTTGGAGGCGGCACTTGAGGCCGACTTAGATATTCCATATTCATGTCAGGCAGGCATGTGCACAGCATGTATGGGCTTGTGCAAGTCTGGATCTGTGGTGATGGATGAGGAAGATGGGTTGACGGCAGGCGAAATTCAGAAGGGATACATTCTTACGTGCGTGGCACATCCAACCAGCGATGGGGTGGTGATTGATCTAGATTAATATCAGTTTTTCGGGCTTAAAAATCCCTTTTTCCACTTACCTTTGGCAATCCTCCAAGGTTTGCCAAAGGTAGGGGGGAATTAGAAATCTCGGGGATCCCAAGCCACCCGCGTATTGTCATACAAAGCAGCTAATCGAGTCAGGTCATCTGCATCCAACGCAAAATCAAACACCGTCGCATTTTCAATCATGCGATCCCGATGAATGGATTTTGGAATCGTCACCGCGCCCATCTCGATATTCCAACGAATCAAAATCTGATAGGTAGTCTTGGACCATTTACGTGCAATTTCGACTAGAACGGGATGCTCTTTTTTCAAACCGCGCACGACCGGCGCATAACCTTCGACTTGAATACCCTGCGCTTGGCAGAACGTTAATTCATCAGGTAAGTAACAAAACGGACTTAACTCAATTTGATTCACTGCCGGACAAATATGCGCATAGTTCAAAAGCTCCGATAAGTTTTTTTGGTAATAATTCGAGACGCCGATGGACTTGCTGACACCTTGTTCATGTAAAGATTCCAACGCCTTCCACGTTTCCTTGCGCTTATCTTCCTTAGGCCAATGAATCAGATACAAATCGATATATTCCAAAGACAAATCTTTCAACGACTTTTCAAACGCGCGCATAGTCGAATCATACCCCATGTCATCCATCCACACCTTACTTGTTATAAATAATTCTTCGCGCGCAACGGAAGTGGACGATATTGCTTGGCCAACTTCCAATTCATTTCCATAAATCGAAGCTGCATCAATTAAGCGAATCCCCAGGTCAAGCGCTTCTCGTACCGATTGCCCAACTTCGTCTTGTTGGCCTGGCGCATACACCCCCAAACCCAGCTGAGGCATTAAATGACCTGAATTCAATCGAACATTTGGAATTTGTAACATGAGATCTAGTTTAATTTCGACTTTAAAGCTAGCTAAAATTGATGTATTTTTACAAAAAAAACAGCCGATGACCCGAGTAGTAAGCCCACAAAAAATCGCACGTAAATTCTTAGCTGCCGACTTCACATTAAGTTCGTGGGAAAGTGTTTTACCTTATTTTGAAAAACTCAGCGAAACGAAAATCAACTCCTTAGAAGACTTAATTGAGTTTTGCCAAAACCGTTCTGAATTGGAAAGCTACCTTTCCGAAAACTTCGCTTGGCGGTATATTAAGATGTCGTGCGATAATCAAAATGAGGCGCACCAACAAAGCTATCAGCAGTTTGTCAATGAAATTATGCCAAACGCCTCGGTCTTCGAGGACGCTTGGAACAATAAAGTGATGCAAAGTCCATTTGCCGCGGAACTCCCACAAGCAGGTTATTCGATTATGTTACGGGGCTTGAAAAAGTCAATCGAAATATTCCGCGAAGAAAACATCCCGCTCTTCACTGAATTACAAAATTTACAAACCCAATATGGGGCGGCCACAGGTGGCTTAATGGTGGAGATTGATGGGGTGGAAAAAACGCTCCAACAAGCAAACGCCTATTTGGAATCGAATGACCGCGAAAAACGAAAAGAGGTTTACGAAAAAGTATCTGGAGCACGATTAGCTATTCAAGAAAAACTCGATGATTTGTTTGATCAATTAGTTGGCAAACGCCATCAAGTTGCCTTAAACGCAGGCTTCGCAAATTACCGCGATTATGCATTTGCGAGCCTAGGGCGCTTTGACTATACCCCAGCAGACTGCTTCGAATTTCATTCCGCAGTTGCCAAAACGGTGGTTCCCATGATTAATCGTCAAGCGGAAAAACGCAAAAATGGACTTGGCGTTACGGCATTGAAACCTTGGGACAAGGCCGTAGATGTTCTCGGACGGGAACCCTTAAAGCCATTTGAAACGGGCGAGGAATTGCTAACTAAAACGATTGATGTATTCGACCAAATGGCCCCATTTTTGGGTAATTGTTTGAAAGAAATGGTCAAATTAGACCGCTTTGATTTAGATTCACGCAAAGGGAAAAACCCGGGTGGATATAATTACCCTTTGGAAGAAAGTGGATTCCCATTCATTTTCATGAATGCAGCCGGCCAAGTACGCGATATGGTTACGCTCCTACACGAAGGCGGGCACGCTGTTCATTCGATTTTAACGAAAGATTTAGCCTTAAACGCCTTCCGAAATTTCCCGTCGGAGGTTGCCGAACTAGCCTCCATGAGCATGGAATTAATCACTATGGATTATTGGGACAACTATTTTACAGATCCTCAAGCAGCTAAAAGAGCAAAAATCAAACATTTGGAGGACATTTTAGACACCTTGCCTTGGGTGGCGACGATTGATGCATTCCAACATTGGATCTATGAAAATCCGAGTCATTCCCCAGCGGAACGTGCGCAAGCTTGGAACCGAATTTATGGACAATTCTCAGATCGAATAACAGATTGGAGTGCGCATGAAGATGTCAAAACCAACCTTTGGCAAAAACAATTGCACCTATTTGAAGTACCATTTTACTACATTGAATATGCCATTGCACAATTAGGAGCGCTAGCCGTTTGGCGTAATTATTGCCAAAATCCAACGCAGGCATTAGATCAATATTTGAATGCATTGAGTTTGGGTTATACCAAACCGATCAAGGAAATTTACGCCACAGCCGGAATTGAGTTCAATTTCAGCCAAGCCTACATTCAGGAATTAATGGATTTCTTGGCGCAAAAAATTCAACAATTAGAAGAAAGCTAATTTTTTTAAACCAATTTTTGGCCTTACTTTTGCATTGTAATTTTGTCAATAAGAACAATGAAATTAAAAAATTTACTTCCGATTTTTGCCCTTGCTGTAACGGCTATCGCATGTGATTATCAAAAAAATAATACAATCAAACAAAAAGACGTTCGCAAAGATGACGAGCACGTGTATGGAGTTCATCCGGATAGCGCGGCTGCACAATCGAAATTAACGTACACTGCGAAACCTGAATTGGAAGTACGTGCCAATGCCATTCGCGAGAAATTATTCCAAGGAAAAGAAATTTCAAAAGGAAATTAATTACCAATATAGCTTAAGAACGAAGCCGGTCGATGACCGGCTTTTTTTATGCCCTAATGAATCAGTAGATCTCGGATAAATGTCAACTGATAAAACAAAACTGTAAAAATCACCGACCAAAATATTCCTGAAATAGCCATAAAAAACAACACACGTGGCGTAGGAACTTTAAAAGATAAGGCGAGCAAACTTCCGCCGATCGGGGTAAACAATAAAGGCGTCATCACTGCAATACCTTTGATTCCGAATCGCTGCCAAATACTTACTGCATAACGCACGCGACCTGAAAATAATTTTGATTTTTGAACACGAATCCGAGCAATTTGTTGGACTAGAAAACGACCAATCGTCAACATGACCGTCACCGTAAACATCATCCCCACCCAGGTGCAAACAATGGTCTCGAGCATGGATAAACCCAACCCAAAACCAGTTAAAGGACCGGCAACAAATTTAATCGACGAAGCGGCCATAACCGCAAAATAGGCTCCCCACTGCATTATTTCGCAGCATTATAAACCGACACCCCTTGATCCAGAAAAGAAACAAAATGGGCAATATTGGCATCAAATGCCACCGGCTTCACCATCGGTGCGGCATCATTTCGCGGATCTAATAACACATAGTGCGGTTGCGCATTTGAGTCAAACCGCTCAATCTGAAAATCAAGATTTTGATCCCCCAAGGTCTTCTTCTCCTGGCCATCAACCTTCGATGTGTACCACTGATCCGAAGGTAATTCTGTTTTATCATCGCAATACAAAGCCACCACGACATACTTTTCTTGCAGGCGTTTTAATACTTGTGGGTCCGACCACACATTCTCCTCCATTTTCCGACAATTCACACAACCATGTCCAGTGAAATCGATAAACAACGGCTTATTCACTTTTAACGCGTAGGCTTTTGCCTCTTCAAAATCAAAGAAACCTTGGAGTCCTAAAGGTAATGTGAGGAAATCAGCATATTTCTTTTGGCCTTGATCCGTTTTTACGGGAGCAGAAACAGTGGCTTCTGATCCTTTAAAGTCCTGCGAACTCAACGGCGGCAACCAGCCCGATAAGCCTTTTAATGGGGCGCCGAACATACCTGGGATCAAATAGATCACAAAAGCTAGTACAGCTGTAGCGAATAAGGTGCGTGGCACCGACAAATTTTTCGCAGGCCCATCATGTGGCAATGAAATTTTGCCAAATAAATACAAGGTCAAGGCTCCGAAAATCGCAATCCAAATCGCCAAGAAAATCTCCCGATCCAATAAATGCCAATGGTACACCTGATCCGCCACACTTAAAAACTTGAACGCCAATGCGATTTCCAAGAAACCTAAAACCACTTTTACCTCATTCATCCAATTACCCGATTTTGGTAGCGATTTCATAAAACCTGGGAAGATCGCAAACATCGTAAACGGAATCGCAAACGCTAAGGAGAAACCCAACATACCAATAATTGGCTTTAAGAAAACACCTTGTGACGCTGCAATCAAAATCGATCCCGCGAGGGGGCCCGTACATGAAAATGATACCAAAACGAGTGTAAAGGCCATAAAAAACACGCCCATCAAACCTCCTTTATCAGATTTGGCATCAACTGAATTGACCAACCCCGAAGGCAAGACAATTTCGAAAGCACCTAAAAAGGAGATTCCAAAGAAGATGAAAATGACAAAAAAGAGCAGATTAGGAATCCAGTGCGTACTCAAAAAGTTCGCAAAACTGGCCCCCGCAAAGAAGGCGAGTATCGTCCCAAAAAACACATAAATCAAAACGATGAATAAACCGTACAAGAATGCAAGACGCTTTCCTCCTTGTTTCTTGGTGAAGAAACTCACGGTCATCGGAATCAGTGGATACACGCAAGGCGTCAAAAGGGCTAGTAATCCTGCACCCAACGCCACGAAAAAGAACTCAATCAAACCACCTCCGGCTACATCAGAGGCTTTTTTTTTTGAGTCCTCCGTAGCCGAAATCTTGAAATTACCTTTGATAGGCACACACAAGCCACTCTCATTCGAGCAGGTTTGCGAATCGTAGACCCCATCAATTACCCAATTTTCCGACGTGATTTTAACTTTCTGACGAAACTCGCCCAGCTCAGTGAAGTACGTATACGTTCCTCCCCAAATTTCTTTATCCTCTTTACTATGTGGATTTATTGCTTTCAAAGGTCCGATCGCCTCAACGCCCAACCCTGGTTTTAACGTAACCGTCGTCACAACTGGACCTAAATCCTTATCAAAATCAGACGAATACAAATACCATCCTTTATCTATGGTCACCTTGAAAATTAACTCTGCCTCCTGCCCTACCGTTGGCTGAGCCGGAGATAAGGTCCATGACCATTTCGCTGGTGTGATTTTTTGACCGAAAAGCTGAACCGAAAAGAATAGGAACAGCGCTAGAAATTTTAATTTCATTTGTTGAAAAATTAATGCGTGCAAAATTACGCTTTTTTGTCGGGATACAAACGTGATATTTGTCCAGATAGTTAGTCCACTTTCGTTTTTCTATTCAGATAAAAAAACGTAATTTTACGCCCTTAAAATACGTAATCAAGAACATCGTTTTTTCATGGCTGCTAGCACATTTCCGACCCAAAGAGACACCGAAATTTTTAAACTTATTGATCAAGAGGCTCACCGACAAGAATTTGGTATTGAGTTAATTGCATCTGAAAACTTTACATCCCCACAGGTGATGGAAGCACAAGGAAGCGTTTTGACCAATAAATATGCCGAAGGACTTCCAGGGAAACGTTATTATGGCGGTTGCGAAGTAGTCGACGAGGTCGAAACCTTAGCTATCGAGCGTGCGAAAAAATTGTTCGGAGCGACATGGGCAAACGTGCAACCACACTCGGGTGCACAAGCCAACGCAGCTGTTTTTCTTTCGTTTTTAAATCCAGGTGATAAAATTTTAGGGTTTGACTTATCACACGGCGGTCACTTGTCTCACGGTTCGCCGGTGAATTTCTCTGGAAAATATTTCCAAGCCTTCTTCTACGGAGTGGAAAAAGAAACAGGGTTGATCGACTGGGATAAAGTAGAAGCAACCGCTTTAAAAGAAAAACCAAGATTGATTATTTGTGGTGCGTCAGCTTATTCTCGTGATTGGGATTATGCGCGTTTACGTGCCATTTCAGATAAAATCGGCGCTATACTTTTAGCCGACATTTCACATCCTTCCGCTTTAATTGCCAAAGGATTGTTGAATAATCCGGTACAACATTGCCACATCATTACAACAACTACGCACAAAACGTTACGTGGACCGCGTGGTGGTTTGATCATGATGGGGAACGATTTTGAAAACCCATTCGGTTTCAAAACATTAAAAGGTGACCTCAAATTAATGTCGGCCTGCCTAGACGGCGCCGTGTTCCCAGGAACGCAAGGTGGCCCATTAGAACACGTGATTGCAGCGAAAGCAATCGCTTTTGGCGAGGCACTAACACCCACTTTTGAAACATACGCGAAGCAAGTTCAGTCAAACGCACAAGCGATGGCGAAGGCTTTCTTAGCAAAAGGATACGATATTATTTCAGGAGGTACCGATAACCACTTGATGCTCATCGACTTACGCCCTAAAGGCTTAAGTGGTAAATTGGCCGAAAACACATTAATTCAAGCCGATATTACGATTAACAAAAACATGGTACCATTCGATGACAAGTCTCCGTTTGTCACTTCGGGTATGCGAGTAGGTACGGCGGCTATGACGACACGTGGTTTGAAAGAAGCTGACATGTCTCAAATTGTTGAGATGGTCGACAAGGCTTTGATGAACCACGACAATGAGGCCGTATTGAAAACAATTAAAGGAGAAGTAAACGAATGGGTAAAGCAATTCCCATTATATCTATAATTTATAAAAATGGCGTTAGATCAAGATTGGGACGATGAAGTAGATGAGGATAAAGACGGGACCGAAATGTCCTTTCTGGATCACCTAGAGGAGTTGCGCTGGCACATTATTCGTTCCATTGCATCGATCTTGATTTTTACCATTGCAGCTTGGATATTCCGAAATGAGATTTTTGGAATTATCATCATGGGCCCCACGAAAGTGGATTTTTGGACAAATCAGGTGCTCTGTCGTTTAGCCGAAATTTCGGGATGGACGAGTCTTTGCATGCAGCAGGCCGACTTTATTTTGCAGTCGCGCGAGGTGTCAGGTCAGTTCATGATGGCCTTAACGCAGTCCATCATCGTAGGGTTAATGTTCGCTTTCCCGTATGCTTTTTATGAGGTTTGGCGATTCATTCGCCCAGGGCTAAAATCAAAAGAAATGAAAGCGGCACGCGGTGCTGTTTTCTGGGTGTCGCTCTTATTTTTTGTGGGTGTATCCTTCGGCTATTTCATTGTGGCGCCTATGGCCATCAACTTCCTAGCTAATTTCAAGTTGGACCCATCCATTCAAAATCAATTCGACATCAACGACTATATCTCGTTATTGTCGATGTTGACATTAGCCTGCGGTCTAACATTCCAATTACCCATGATTGCATTCGTATTGTCGCAAGTAGGCATTTTAACGCCATCTTTCATGCGTGAATACCGCAAGCATGCTTTAATCGTCATCTTGTTAGTGGCTGCTATTATCACGCCATCGCCAGATGTGATTTCCCAATTGTTGGTCGCATTTCCGCTTTTCGGTTTATATGAGATCAGCATCATCGTTTCGGGCCGAGTATTGCGCAGAAAAATGCGTGAAGAGGCTGCAGAAGCAAACGACTAATACCTTATGAATTATCTATCGGCGGAGAACATTTCGCGAAATCTTGGCGAACGCTGGGTATTTAAAAACCTGTTTTTCGGCTTGCAGAAAGGCGAAAAAGTAGCGCTCATCGGAAAAAATGGAACGGGCAAAACCACCTTGATGGAATCCATCATGGGTATGCAATCCCCGGATGAAGGTAAGATTACCATTCGTAAAGGCATCCGTGTAGGATACCTTCCTCAAAACCCCATTTTCGAAGAGAACGAGCGTGTCTTGAATTACTTGTTTTCGGATGATTTACCAAGTGCCGTGGCCATAAAAGCCTATGAAAAAGCCATGCTTTCAGGCGATCCACAGGAACTTGAAGATTCATTTGCCTTAATGGAGGCACATAATGCCTGGGATTACGAGGCCAGAGCCAAACAAATTATTACGCGTTTAGGGATTCCGGATGGGGACCAACAAGTCTCCACGCTTTCAGGCGGTCAAAAGAAGCGCCTTTCTTTGGCCAAGTTATTGATTGAAAGTCCGGATATTATGATTCTGGATGAGCCAACTAACCACTTGGATATTGAGACCATTGAATGGTTAGAGGGTATTTTATCTGGTCCCAATGTGACCGTTTTAGTTGTTTCTCACGATCGATATTTCTTAGATAAGGTTTGTAATAAAATGATGGAATTGGCCCTCGGGTCGATATACACCTACGAAGGAAATTACGGTTATTTCCTGGAGAAAAAAGCCGAACGCGAAGCTTCCGAAGCGAGTACCGTTGCGAAGGCGAAAAACCTATACCGCAAGGAATTAGAATGGATGCGACGCCAACCGAAAGCGCGTGGCACCAAATCACAATCCCGCATCGACGCCTTCTCCGAAACAGAGGAAATGGCGCATCGGAAAGTGGATGACAGTAAGTTGGAATTGAATATTCAAATGTCCCGTTTGGGCAATAAAATCATTGAAATAAACCACCTGAAAAAGGCTTGGGGCGAGAAGAAAATCGTCAATGATTTCACCTATACGTTTAAGAAAAAAGACCGCATTGGTATCGTTGGCAAAAACGGAGCAGGCAAAACGACCTTCTTACAATTACTGACCGGATTAGAGCAACCTGATTCCGGAACGATTGATCCCGGTGAAACTTTGGTGATCGGGTATTACACCCAATTACCTTTCGAATTCAAACCAGAACAACGCGTCATCGATACGATTACGGAAATTGCCGAGGTGATTCCTTATGGGAAGAATGAGTCTTTATCTCCAAGTCAGTTTTTGAGCAAGTTCTTGTTTCCGACGGCCCAACAATACACGCCGGTTTCAAAATTGTCCGGTGGCGAAAAGAAGCGTTTGCAATTGATGCAAGTCTTAGTAAAGAATCCGAATTTCTTGATTCTGGATGAGCCCACAAACGATTTGGACTTAGACACACTTCAGTTATTAGAAGACTTTTTGAGTGAGTTCCAAGGCTGTTTATTGCTCGTTTCGCACGACCGTTATTTCATGGATAATTTGGTGGACCAATTAATCCTAGTGGAAGGCGAAGGAGAGGTGAACTTCTTTAATGGCAATTATACTGACTATCGGATTGCGCTTGAAAATAAGGAAAAGGAACCCGCTCCTGCACCCAAAGCTGCAGTCATTGAGAAAGAGGTACTCTCGGTTCAAAAAGGTGCCAAATTGAGCTTTAAAGAGCAAAAAGAGTTTGAGGATTTGGAAAAAGAGATGGCTAAATTAGAATCTGAAAAAGACGCCTTGATTGAAAAGTTAAATAGCGGCTCAGATGATTTCCAATTGTTGGCTGATTGGGCAAAGGAAATAGAAGTCATTAAAAACACCCTAGAAGAAAAAGAATTACGCTGGTTAGAACTATCCGAAAGAGTATAAACGATGGATCCATTAGAAGGCAAAACGCTTAAATTTATTATCGAATATTTGGTGGACAAATACGGTTGGGAAGGCCTAGCTAGTCGCATTCGAATCAATTGCTTCGCGCATGAACCCAGTGTCAATTCGAGCTTAACCTTTTTGCGAAAAACGGATTGGGCGCGAAAGAAAGTAGAGAACTTATACATCAAGGCCATCCGCATGGATGAGCATCCGCCGAAATAAAAAGAGGCCCCAAATGGGGCCTCTTTTTATTTGTATCAAATCCCTAGGCTAAAGCCTAAGGTTAATAATCATTTGTTTATAACCCCAGGTTTAAACCTGGGGTCATTTAAACGCTAGTTCTCAAAGAAGAACTCCTTCAACGCATATAATGGCTTCTCGCCAGCGCCTGGATTAACAAATACAAAGTACAAATCATTAACCCCTGTTACGGAAACTGGCAACGATACTTGACCCATTTTTTGAATATCCACGCTACTAACAAGTTTACCCGTTGGGCTACCTAAGTGCAACTCAAGTTTTCCTCCAGCTGTTTGGCCAGCCATAACAAATGCGGAAGCTTTGATATTTTTAATCCCAGTCAAGTCGATCTGATTGAAAGATGCGTACCCTTGATCACCAAGAGCCACGACAATTTCACCTACACCATCCACTTTCGTTTTCATCGTTTTCGCATTGCCATCAAATGAGCCAGCCGCAACTTTGGCATCCCGCAATGTGACTACTTTCTGACCCGTTGCTGGTGACATTTTACCATTTCCTTTATCCGTGTAAGATGCAGAGAAGATAAACGTTCCTGGCTTGCCCTTATCTGAAGTCACATACGAACCTTTAACCGGCTGCGTTGCTTTCTTCTTATCCGATAAGCCCAAAATATATATCACCATTTCACGCGCATCTGCTTTGGAAACTTGTGGGTGAGCGGCCATTACTTGCTCGCCCCAAACACCACCACCACCACTAATAATCTTCTTCGAAAGCTCATCGATATTTTGAGAACTTGCGCGGTATTTCTTCGCAATCTCTTTGTACGCTGGTCCGATAGATTTCTTCTCAACCGCGTGACACGTCTTACAATCCGACAAATCAATTAAACGTTTTCCGTTAGAGAAAGTCGTATTGCTTTTGTGACCCTGCTCGATAATTGTACGGTCATATCCCTCCAGGTAGTTGATGTTTAGGATAACATCTTCCTCCGAAATTTTATTTGCTGCCAACGTTCCATCTTCCTTATCTTCCACTGCTACTTGGTAGTTGACCGCTTTATCATTCCAATAGAAGGTTTTGTTCCCCTCAATTTGAACGTCCACTTTAGGAACATCATTCCCTACTTTCACACGTATGGAAGCTGTATTTGAATTGCCTTTATTGTCCTTTACTTTCAAGACAACATTGTAAACTCCCGCTTTGGTAAATGTATGTGTTGGATTAGCCGCTGAACTCGTTTGGCCATTACCAAAATTCCAGCTGTACATAATTGGATCCTTGTCGTAATCCATCGTTCCTTCAGAAGAGAACTTCACT
The DNA here is from genome assembly GCF_042715545.1 of Aquirufa avitistagni. Lineage (NCBI taxonomy): Bacteria > Pseudomonadati > Bacteroidota > Cytophagia > Cytophagales > Flectobacillaceae > Aquirufa > Aquirufa avitistagni. The sequence goes on from NZ_JBBKXZ010000003.1 coordinate 305,360, forward strand.
TGCATCGGAGCAGCACCTTCTTTTTTACTAGCTGTCGCAACTACTTTAGGTGTACGATTTCCTGCGTTATATTCTAATTTAAATAAAACAGCTTCCTCGTTTTGCGCAAACCAGTTAGGACCATATTCCAACCCGTAAATAGCTCCTTCTTTCGAAAAGGCAAAATCCATTGGATGTATGAAGCCCATGTTAGGCAAGAACCGCTCCATACTTAAGTAATCCCCATTGGCCTTCATACTAACTGTATAAATTAAATCGCGCGACCAATCATATGCAAACAATTTACCATCGTAATAAGATGGCAATTTTACTTTTGAATCTTTTGGATAATCCCCATAGTGGTAAACGCCACCTGCCATCGCATTACGAGACCCTTTTCCCATCACTGGAAATTCCGGCGAATCGCCATATGGGTAATAGATAAATGCCTTTTGTGCTTTTGGCAAATGCGCAAAACCTGTATTATGTGGCGAATCATTTACAGGGGCATTGGGATTAAACTTTGCCCACGTTGAATCTTTATTGAAATCCCGTTGGTTATACGGACGGTTATCGGCCACAAATAAAGGCCAACCGAAATATCCAGCCTCGCGCGCTTGATTCACTTCATCATGTCCTTTTGAACCGTACTTTGGCGAATCTTCTCCAGCGTCTGGACCTACTTCACCCCAATACAAGAATCCAGTATGCTGGTCTACCGCAATCCGATAAGGATTACGATTACCCATCACATAAATTTCTGGTTTAGCATGGTAAACTCCTTTAGGAAATAAATTCCCCTCTGGAATCGTATATTTTCCATCGTCTGTCGGCTTAATCCGTAAGATCTTTCCGCGCAAATCATTTGTATTTGAAGAGGTTGCGCGTGCATCCCAACCAGAACGCTTGTCGCGATTATCGATTGGTCCGTATCCATTCGAATCAAATGGATTGGTGTCATCACCAGTTGACAAATATAAGTTACCTGATTTATCCCAAGCAATTGAACCGCCCGTGTGGCAGCAACCGTCACGCTTTACAGGAACACGCAAAAGTACTTTTTCGCTATCCATCACTAAGGTATCTTTCACATCATCGTAAACGAATCGCGAAAGGTGCTGAGCTGTGTCAGCCTGACCTGTTTGTGGTGAATAGAATAAATAAATCCAATGATTTTTGTTGTAGTTCGGGTCCACGTTTACACCCATCAAACCGTACTCAAACTTAGAAAATACGTTCAAATCAGCTACCACTTTCACTTTCCCCTTCTTAGGGTCGTACATCTTTAACTTACCTTTTCTTTCTCCGTAGAAAATTTTTCCACCATCTGTTAAAGCCAACTCCGTAGGCTCATCCAAATTTTTATCTAAAATCGTTTTCGTAAAACGGTTATCCTCAGGAAGTGGACCCGTGCGCAATGGCTTATTGAAGTTAATGGCAGGACCTGAAGCAGCCCATTGCAAACCACCCCAAATATGCTGAAGAACTAAAGGCTCATCAAATGTTTCATGCGTATGACCCCAGTTGGTGTAAAATGAACGTCCACCATCAAATTCATGGTACCAGGCCATCGGGTGATAATCGCCCATTTTGCCATCCTTATACGTCTTTTCGTCCAAGGTAATTAATACCTTAACGTCTTTGTTGAAGTTCTTGAAATCGTAGAATTCATCCGTACGATCAAACGTCGTAGGCATATGCTTCGTTGACATATGAGATTGGTCAACCGCTGTAAATGTTCCTTTTTGAACATTTGGACGACCTGGGTGCGAAGCGAACTGGCCACCCGCTAATTTATTATACCAAGGCCAATCGTATTCGGTATCTGTCGCTGCATGTACTCCAAAATAGGCACCTCCTGCTTGAATATAGCGCTCAAATGCATTTTGTTGTTGTTCATTTAATACGTTCCCGGTGGTACTCATAAAAACAACTACTCGGTAGTTTTTCAAGTTTTTCTCCGTAAACATGGCGGGGTTTTCTGTCGTATCGACTGAGAAACCTTTTTCTTTAGCCATTTTAAATAAGGCAATTTGACCCGGCTTAATCGAACTGTGTCTGAAACCTTTAGTGAGTGAGAAGACCAATACTTTTTGTCCTTTCAATGGATTTGCCTCCTGAGCGAAGGCAGTGGTGATTGATAACATGCCAACAAGCGTAGCAAGTACCACTCGGCCTAAGCCGAACAAATTCTTTTTCATAGGTTATAATTTTAACAATAGGTTGCGCAAGTTAGCCTAAATGCGAATTTTATTCATAATTTTCCTGAAATATTTCTACCATGAATAAATTATTTACGGTTTTCGCATGTCTATTCGTTAGCACATTCACCTTCGGCCAATCGTGCTGCTTTGTCACCAAAGACGAAATGCAATTAATGGCGTCCAACAAAGCCTTCATGCGTTCGCACAAATTGCCAAAACCATACCAGCATATCAGTAAAGCTGGGGGAGAGATGATTACCTTCGCGACCCCGGATGGCCAACAGGCCAATGCCTTCTTCATTAAGGCCGCAAAACCAACCAATTATACCTTATTTGTTTTTCAAGAATGGTGGGGATTAAATGACCACATCAAGCGGGAAGCGGAACATTTCTACACGGATTTAGGCAATGTCAATGTGTTAGCGATTGATATGTACGATGGAAAAGTGGCCACCACTCGCGAAGAAGCGGGTAAATATATGGGAGGCGCAAATCCCTTACGCTTAGAAAGTATCATCAAAGGCGCCATCGCCTACGCGGGACCGAAAGCAAAAATTGCCACCGTGGGCTGGTGTTTTGGCGGGGCACTCTCGTTGAAAGCATCTATCCTGGCTGGATCCCAAGCCACCGCTTGCGTCATGTATTATGGCATGCCGGTTAAGGATGTGGAGCAATTAAAAACATTGAATACGGATGTATTGGGCTTATTTGCTGGACGAGAAAAATTCATTTCACCAGCTGTCGTGAAAGAATTTGAGGACAATATGAAATTAGCGGGTAAGGGAATTCAAATTAAATCGTTTGATGCAGAACATGCATTTGCTAATCCCTCAAACCCGGCTTACGATAAGGCCGCAACTGAAGAGGCCTGGAAATTAGCGACCAATTACTTTAAAGCTCGTTTGAACTAATGAAAAAAGTGATCGTCTTGTGGGTAGGTGCACTAGTGCTCGGTTCGTTTGTCGAATCGGAAGCTGCGGTTGTCGTCTCCACGCATTATTCGATAGCGAAACCTAAAGTTTACCAAAAGAAAAAAGGCTTTTTCTCGTTTTTAAAACGCAAGAAAAAGTGCAAATGCCCGCCACTACCTAGTTAATTGATCACAGGATTTAAGGGCGAATCAGCTTTTTGGCCTGGTGCGTAACCGGATAACCAGCGCAAGCGATCTGCTTCCTGGTTGGCATTTTTAGGTTCCATCACATCCGCATCCGCATCCATAAATATAACTGTCATGACTTCGCGCATGGTTTGAGATGCGTTCCCAGGTGCGGCGTGCAAGGTCCAACCCATGTGAAAAGTCGCATCACCAGCTTGCATCGTTTTTTGAGCAGCGATTGGAAATTGCTGATCTTGAACATATTGCGCAATCATGGCTTCGGATTCATCGGAGATAGGCATCGGCGGTAATTCGGCCTTTTGGGAACCTGACGCGAAAGTCAACATCCCCATGTCTGCGTCAATATCGACCAAAGGCATCCACATGGTCACCGTTTTTGGGGTTTGCATGGGCCAGTAATATTGATCTTGATGCCAAGGCGTCAATCCTCCGCCGGGCTCTTTGAAAAGCGCTTGATCATGATATAAACGCACTTGTTTAACACCCAATAAATCGGCAGCAATTTGACCAAACCGTTTAGCCAAGACAAATTCCCGCACAGTCGCATCTTCTTCCCATAAATTCATCATTTGTAAAAAAGCCTTGCCGTAGGTATCGCGTTCAGCGATGGGTTTTTGCTTCGCTTGAAATTCGGCAGCCCAATTGCGAATGGCACTTCGATAGGGCGCAAGCGTTTCCTGGCTGAGTATATTAGGTAAATAAATGTGGCCATGCTGCTGAAATTCAGCGATTTGATTGGCATCGAGTTGGTATGTAGTTGAAAGCATACCCAAAATTTGAGAAATTTTATGGCAAAGACTACCTGAAAATTTGCCAATAATAATGCAATTTTACCTGAAGCTTATGCATTTTAGGGCGAGGCAGGTAATTTGATAAAACAATGAAGGCGAGTTTAGAGCATTTAGGAGAACCTACGGGAAGCTCCATCCAACTGAAAGAGGTTATTCAAGCACGCTTTGATGCACCCTATCACTTTCATCCTGAATTTGAATTAACCCTCATCATTGCTGGTACAGGCAAACGCTTTGTGGGGAATCAAATTACAGACTTTGGGCCTGGCGACTTAGTACTCTTGGGCGAAAACGTACCGCATTGTTGGCAAAACCACCGCAAAGACTGGTTGGCCACCGAAGAAAACCCAATGGCTGCTCAAGCACTCGTGATTCATTTTAGAAAAGAATTTTTGGGGAATGATTTCCTTTCGAAGCCGGAATGTGCGGCGCTCCGACAGCTCTTTGACAAAGCGCGGGGTGGCCTCTCCATTCAAGGACCTACTCAAGATCGCGTGGCGCGGGAGCTCATGCAATTGGGGGATTTGGCACCATTCCCAAGAATGCTCGCGTTTTTAAACATCTTACACCAGTTGAGTCAGGCAGGATCGGATGCTCAGGTGATTGAGGTCAATGACTCCAGTTATGCATTATCAGCGGTGGATCTGGCGCGAATCAATCGCGTATATGCGTATGTCATCGCCAATTATACCCAGGAGGTGCATTTGGATGAAGTTGCGCATTTAGCAAATATGACTGAAACGGCCTTTTGCCGTTATTTTAAGAAGGTGACGAAAAAGACTTTTGTGGAAATGGTGACTGAGTTTCGCATCAAACACGCCTGTGAATTATTGCGCAGTAGCCAATTAAGCATGGCTGAAATCTGCTTTGAAAGCGGTTTCGGAAATCTATCGCATTTCAATAAACAGTTTAAGCATTACATGAGCGAAACACCGCTGCAGTACCGGAAATTAGTTCAGGAATGGCAAGTGGGGTAAACCTGATTATTTTTTCGCCGGGAATAAAAGGCTCAATCCGATGCTCGCAGTTAATATTCCTAAGATTACACCCAAAGACGCGAGGGTTCCAAAACCCCATTGCTCCAAGTAATGATGACCAATCATCTTCAGTCCGACGAAACTGAGTAACACCCCCAAGCCCATCGGTAAAAAGCGAAACAAGCCCATCAAACTTGATAAGAAAAAGAAGAGGGAACGCAGCCCCATGACCGCAAACACATTGCTAAAAAATACGATGTACGGATCTTTTGAAATGGAGAAAATCGCCGGAATAGAGTCCACGGCAAACAAAATATCAGTAAACGCAATGACCACAACCACAACAAAAATTGGCGTAATAAATACTTTTCCTGTTTTCTTAAATCGAACAAAAAAGTGCCCAATCACATTCCGCTTATAGACATTGAAATACTTTGAAAGCAATTTAACTACCGGATGATCTGCCGTATCTATCTCCTCCTCATGTTCCTTCGACACCAAAATTTTGATCCCCGTGTAAACCAAAAATGCCCCAAACAAATAAATGATCCAATCAAATTTCTGTAGCAAAGCCGCTCCCAAAAAGATGAAAATCAGACGCAATATGATCGCTCCCAAAATCCCCCAAACCAATATCTTCTTGTAATACCGCTTCTGAACCCCAAACGAATTGAAAATCAAAATGAAGACAAAGACGTTATCGGCCGACAATGAATACTCGACCAAATAACCGGTGATAAATTCAAGTGATAAGTTATCTTGGAAAATGGCCAACTGGTCATAATATGACCCTGTACCCAAATCGATATGCGACGCATAGGCTTGTTGGACTGCCTGCAACCCAGCCAAATCCTTAATCCCATGTACTAAAGCGCCATTATAGCCCAGAAATATGTAAAAAATCAACGCTAATAATACCCACGCCCCCGACCAAAATCCAGCTTCGCGAAACGTAACTTCCGCTGACCCTGCCTTTTTAAAGATGCCTAAATCAATTAACATGACTAGGATCACGAGCACTGAAAAGACAAGAAAAAATAGAGATTCACTCATAAATAAGTATTTTTACGCTTTCAAAGGGACAAAGGTCGCAAATTTTGACCAATATCATATGTACGAAGGTAAAAAGGTAATCGTCGTGATGCCTGCTTACAAAGCAGCACTCACATTAGAAAAAACGTATAATGAAATTCCACACGATTGGGTGGATGAAGTTATTTTAGTTGACGACTTTAGCCCAGACAATACCGTGGAAGTGGCCCAGCAAATTGGCATCAAATACATCATCCGCCACGATAAAAATAAAGGCTACGGAGGAAATCAAAAGTCGTGCTACACGAAAGCACTTGAACTTGGCGGCGACATTGTGATTATGCTGCACCCCGACTACCAATATACCCCGATGTTGTTGAAAGCCATGATTTCGATCATTGGCAACGGATTATATCCAGTCGTTTTTGCTTCTAGAATCTTAGGCAAAGGAGCGCTCAAAGGAGGAATGCCTATTTACAAATACATAGCGAATCGGCTTTTGACCTTGTTTCAAAATATCTTAATCGACCAAAAATTATCTGAATATCACACAGGCTACCGCGCATTCTCAAAAGAAGTGCTTCAAGCGGTCAACTTCACGAAATGTGACGACGACTTTGTGTTTGACAACCAAATGATTTTACAAGTATTCTGGAAAGGATTCGAGGTAGGCGAAGTAACCTGCCCCACAAAATATTTTGAGGAGGCCTCCTCGATCAACTTCACACGAAGCTCCATTTATGGATTAGGTGTTCTTTGGTACTCCGTCCGCTACCGCCTCGCCAAATGGGGATGGAAATGGGATTTAATGAACTAAAAAAAGCCTCAGAACAGAAATCTGAGGCTTTTTTGTGTGCATTAGAATCGAATACTCGCGCCTAGCAAGAAATTAAATCCAGCTTGCGGATAGTAAAAGTTTTCGGTCGTTGTTGCCCCTCCATACCGATAGGAATAGGTGTACCCATTCGAAGAATACATCTCGTTCAGCACATTATTCAATAACAACGTAAAGGCAGGTCCTTTCTTCATCGTGTACTTTAAGCGAATATCATGCGTGCTGTAAGCCTTCAGCGAACGAGCATCATCCGAGGTGTTGTCCAAATATTGTTTCCCAACAAACTTGCGTAAAAGACTTGCTTCGAAAGCTCCCAACGTATATGTCAACGTACTTCCGTAAATCACCGATGGCGAATAAGCAATATCCGTATTTCCATGATTGATGACCACCTCCTCATTCAAATCATAGTCGAACATTTTTTCTTGAAAATTCTGAATGCGGTTTTGGCTTAACGTAACATTACCACTCCAAATCAAGCGCTTTGAAAATTGGTAATTTAACACAGCCTCTAAACCCAAGCGGTAACTCTTTTCCACATTGGTTCGAATGGCATCGCCGGTCGAATTAACAGCGCCGGTTAAGACAAGCTGGTCCTGGTAATTCATAAAATAACCATTTAACTGCAATCCATATCGAAGGCCAGATCGCTCGTATCCAAACTCATAATCCTGCAAGTATTCCGGACGCGGAACTGCGGTGGCGTTGTCGACAAAATCTTGCCGACTAGGTTCTTTGCTTCCCGCAGAAACGGAACCGTAAACTTTAGATTTTTCTGAAATTTGATGCGTTAGGCCAAATTTGGGATTAAAAAATGAATAGGTATTATCCGAGTCTAATGTTAAAAATTTATCCGCTGTTCCTAGCATGCGATAACCCACGGTACGGAATTGAATATCAAGGTAGGCATTCCAAGCAGTAGCTAGATCCCAATTCGCTTTGGCATATAAATTCAAATCCGTTTTTTGCGATCGACTGCGGTACCACTCATGACCTGCAAAAGCAACTGGTGCAACAAGTAAACCATAATGACGGCCAATGTATCGATTCCAGGCCCCGCCAAAAGTGAACTTGAATTTTTGCGAACCAGCATAATTCAACGCAAATGTCGACCCATAAAAATCATTATCTAGCCATTTTCGACGTACTACATCAACGATAGGTTTTGCGCCAAGCCCATACGATTGCAAATCAGCATTGGGTTTAAACTCTTCAAAATACCCACGTCCATACGTGTAATGCGCGTTCAAATCCAAATTCCACGCCTCAGCCAATCGGTGATTCGTAATCAACTGAAAATGATCCTGCGCGTAATTATCTGTTTGATTATCGTAGATGTAGTAGTTGTATCTACGGCCACTTGTCAACAAATTGTTTGCGTCAGACTCCGACAAATAGTTCCGGTCAATAAAAGCTTTCATCTCAGCTACTGAACCATTAACTCTACTTTCTGGAGTTCCATACCACGATTGGTAGGTCTTTTCATTTCCTGTAAAATAGTTAAAACGAGCGAAGCTTTTCGCACCAAAATAACCCGCAGAAAAATAGGCAGAGATTAAATTAGATGAAGCTCGATCGATAAATCCATCCGATACAATGCGCGACAAACGTCCATCCAAGGTAAATTTCCCGCCTAACAATCCCGATCCAAATTTAAGCGTCGTTTTTAGCGTCCCAAAAGACCCTCCAGAAGCATTCGCTTCTCCATACGCTTTGGGTTCAAAGGTATTTGTTTGCATGTTGACAGACCCTCCAAAAGCCCCCGCACCATTCGTTGACGTTCCTACCCCACGTTGGATTTGAACAGAATTCACGGAACTTGCAAAATCGGGCATATTCACCCAGAAAGTCCCTTGCGATTCCGAGTCGTTCATGGGAATACCGTTGACCGTCACATTCACACGCGTCGCATCGGAGCCCCGAATTCGGATACCGGTATAGCCAACTCCCGCACCTGCGTCTGAGGTAGTTACCACCGATGGGGTAAAATTAAGTAACATTGGCATGTCCTGACCCAGGTTACTTTTCCCTAATTCCGTGGCTGAAACATTGGAATAGGCCATGGCTGAATTTTCATCTGCCCGTGTCGCACGAACAACGACTTCGTCCTGCAAGAAATTAGATTTTTTTAAGCCGATTTGCTTAGACTTTTCCACGGGAACTTCTACGGGTTCATACCCGACAAAACTGACGGAAATAGTCGAATTAGAACTGGCGGCTAGTTGGTACCGCCCTTTTGAATCGGTTACGTTCCCTTTCTGGCTTCCTTTCACGGAAACCGATGCTCCCCATAGAGGCGCATTTGTCTCTTGATCGAAAACGATTCCCTCGACCTTTTGGCCGAACATGACATGCGTACAAAATAAAAATAATAGCGTCGTTAGCTTTTTCATATTGAGTTGAAAAGTTTAACAACAGGTAAAGGAGTCAAATCCTGTATGAATTTAACAAACACCCTTAATTTTGATTTTTTCTGAGTTTTCAGCGCTAAAAACTCGACAAAATCCCTTCGGCAGCATTACCTGCATCAGGTTCATTGGGTATAATCTCAGCCCTTATTCAGAGCACCCCTTTTTGTGGATGCACAAAGATATAAATTTTTCTACCTTTGCAAGCCATTCGCAGGTATAGATCCATATGATTGTTAAAGAGTTTCTTTCCATTTACACGTCTGACGGTATTGTTCAACACATTTCGGAACGGATCCAGCAAGCTACACCCGGGCAATCGTTTCACATCAAAGGCCTTTGTGGCGCATTAGATACGGTTTTGATGGCAGCTACCCTGCCAAATAAAACACCATACCTCATTATTTGCGAAGAAAAGGAAGAGGCGCAATACGTCTTTAATGACTTGCAATCCCTCCTCGGCGAAGCTGCTGTCATTCTTTTTCCCATGTCACACAAAAAACCGTATGTGTGGGAGGAGATTGATAATGCCAATGTGCTCATGCGGGCTGAAGTATTAAATGTACTCAGCAATTATTCCAGCCAAACCTTAGTGATTGTCTCTTATCCCGAGGCCATGACGGAAAAGGTAATCAACCGAAAATCTTTAGTTAAGAATACCTTATCCATTCGTGTGGGTGATAAAATCGACCGAAATTTCGTAGCTGAAACGCTCAACGAATATGACTTTGAACGGACAGATTTTGTTTACGAAGCTGGGCAATATTCCGTTCGCGGTGGTATCCTCGATGTGTTTTCCTATGCGGCTGAATATCCATACCGCATTGATTTTTTCGGAGATGAGGTAGATAGCATTCGAACATTTCATCCAGAAACACAGCTTTCCATTCAATCGGTTTCAGCCATGCACCTCATCCCGGATGTGCAAACCAAATTGGTCCAAGAGACGCGCGAATCATTCTTTACCTTTTTACCAGAAAAGACGAAAATTTGGATCAAAGATCATTCAATTTTGATGGATGTCATTGAGCAGTATTTCGACAAAGGCCAAGCGGCTTACGATGCGAATAGCAGCTCAGATATCAATGTATTGAATAAACCTGAGGAAAGATGGGAGACCGTCAAGACAACAAAAAAACATCTTCAGGCATTTGTCTGTGTTGAATTTGGGAAGCGTTCACACCTGAAACAAAACGAAGTAATTGCCTATCCAGCTAAAAATCCGGGCGCATTTCAGAAAGACTTTGATCGGCTTGCCGCCGCTCTATTAGACAATCAAACAGCCGGAATTCAAAATATCATTTGTTCCGAATCACCTCGTCAGCTCGAACGGCTCGATGTGATTTTCAATGAGATTAATACGAGTATCCAATTTAAACCCTTGCAAATTTCGTTGCGTGAAGGGTATATTGATACCCAGACGCAAGTTGCTTTTTATCCAGATCATCAATTATTTGATCGCTTTAATCGCTTCAAAGAGAAAAATAAATTCTCAAAAAGTAAGGCATTAACGCTCAAAGAATTGCGCTCGCTGCAAGTGGGTGATTTCGTTACACACGTAGATTATGGCATCGGTCGTTTTGCAGGATTGAACCTCATCGACACGTCGAATGGGGAACAAGAAGTCATCCGACTGATCTACCGCGACGACGATGTGTTATCGGTTTCGATTCATTCACTACATAAGATTTCCAAATATTCCGGCAAAGAAGGAGCTCCTCCTTCCATGTCTAAATTAGGCTCGCCGGAATGGGATAACAAAAAATCCCGCGTTAAAAAGCAGGTAAAAGACATCGCGAAGGAGCTAATTTCTTTGTATGCCAAACGTAAAAATGCCCCAGGTTTTGCCTTTTCGCGTGATACCTATTTACAGGCAGAATTAGAGTCCTCCTTTATTTATGAGGACACGCCAGATCAAGCAAAAGCGACGGCCGATGTCAAAGTAGATATGGAAAAACCGCACCCAATGGACCGTTTGGTTTGCGGTGATGTGGGCTTCGGAAAAACAGAAATTGCCATTCGTGCCGCATTCAAAGCAGTTGCCGATTCGAAACAAGTGGCCGTTCTCGTTCCTACCACGGTCCTTGCCATGCAACATTACCGGACGTTTCATGATCGCTTAGCCGCATTTCCATGCAAAGTAGAATATGTGAATCGCTTTAAATCCGCGAAACAAATCAAGGAAACGCTTGAGCGGGTGGCGAATGGTCAAACAGATATATTAATTGGCACGCATCGATTGGTCAACAAGGACGTCGTTTTCAAAAACTTGGGCCTCATGATTATCGATGAGGAACAGAAGTTTGGTGTAAAAGTCAAAGATCGCTTGAAAGAAATGCGCGTGGATGTAGATGTGTTAACGCTGACAGCCACGCCGATTCCACGGACATTACATTTTTCACTCATGGGAGCGCGGGATTTGTCGATCATTGCGACGCCACCTCCGAATCGCCAGCCGGTCGAAACGAAGCTGGTGGTGATGACCGATGAACTATTACGTGATGGAGTAAGAGAAGAATTAGCGCGAGGTGGACAAGTTTTTGTGGTCCACAATCGAATTAATGAATTAGAGAGTACGGCAAACCGGATCTTACGTTTGGTTCCAGATGCCAAGATTGGCGTCGCGCACGGCCAAATGGAAGGAGACCGGTTGGAGAAAATCATGATGGATTTTATCGAAGGAAATTACGACGTACTAGTTGCCACCAATATCATTGAATCGGGACTTGATATCCCGAATGCGAATACGATTTACATCATTAATGCGAACCATTTTGGTTTGTCTGATTTGCACCAAATGCGTGGCCGAGTAGGTCGGTCAAACAAAAAAGCATACTGTTATTTAGTAACCCCATCGCTGGCAAATTTGACAAGTGATGCGCGGAAACGCCTCAGTGCGTTGGAGGAGTTCTCTGATTTAGGCGATGGAATCAAGGTGGCGATGCGGGACTTGGATATTCGTGGGGCAGGTAATTTATTGGGTGCGGAACAAAGCGGATTTATCAATGATTTGGGATACGATATGTACCACAAAATTTTGGATGAGGCGGTTCAGGAGCTCAAAGAAACTGAATTCCGTGCATTATTTGAAACAGACCTCGCCCAAATTGCAGAGGCCTTAACGGTGGATTGTCAGATTGAGACGGATATGCGCGTGCTGATTCCTGAGGAATACGTCCAAAGTATTTCTGAGCGACTGGCCTTGTACACCCGCTTAGATGAGCTAGAGAACGAAACGGAATTGGGAACGTTTGTCTCTGAAATGGAAGACCGATTTGGGCAAATGCCAAACGAAGTCCGTGACATGACGGAATTAGTTCGTTGTCGCTGGAAAGCGCAACTGCTTCGGGTTGAAAAAATATTACTCAAGAACAATATGTTGAAGCTCTATTTCGTTTCAACAGATATTCCACAAGACATCGTTGTTCGCGTTATTCAGTTTGTGAACTCGAAAAAAGGACAATGTCAATTGCGGGAAAAATCGGGTAAAATGATCTTACAACTTGATAAAGTGAGTACGATACCAGAATTAAATACTATTTTAGTGGATATTTTGGGATAGCATTGAGCATTTTGTTTGATTTTCATACCTTTGCTTTTCAAATTCTTACGAAAAAGAATCTAAATGATTGCTAAATTAAAAATTGTACTTAGCCTTTGTGCTAGCGTTCTCCTGCTAACTTCTTGCCCTAATGGCTTGAAGAATGGATTAAAAGGTGGTCTTTCTGGCGGAAAACCGAACAGTATCAATATCGGAAATGCATCTACAGCCACAGGTTTGGCATATAATCAAAAGGGTGGTTTTCAAGTTGACAAAAAATTCACAGGACAATTGACCGGACCGAACTTGGTATTTATCGAGGGCGGTCGTTTTACGATGGGTTCTTTGGAGGAAGATATCATGGGAATCCATGATAATATTGAGCGTACGGTCTCAGTTCAATCATTTTATATGGATGAAACTGAAATTGCCAACGTACATTATTTGGAATATTTAGATGCTGTAAAGCGTGATTCAACGCAAGATTTCTATGAATCAGCCTTGCCAGATACAACCGTTTGGCGTAATGATTTAGCGTTTAATGATCCTTATGTGGAGCAATATTTACGTTTCCCTGGTTTTCGTATGTACCCAGTAGTGGGTGTTTCTTGGAAACAATCGACCGACTATTGTGTGTGGAGAACGGCAGCAGTGAATAATAATTTAGCCACAGTTCCTGTAGCCAAAGAGAAAAAACCTAAGAAAGGGGCAGCAGCGGCAGCAACAACAGCTTCAGCTACGACTCGTGCAGCAGCTCCAGCGCGTTTAACGATCGAATCAGGACGCGTTTTACCTTCTTACCGCCTACCTACGGAGGCAGAATGGGAATATGCAGCGAAAGCGATGATTGGTACGCAGCAACAAGATGAAAATCAGGTGAATCAGCGTATTTACCCTTGGGATGGTCCTTCGTTACGTGAATCTACCGGAAAAGGTCGCGGAAATATGTTGGCCAACTTCAAGCGTGGACGTGGTGACTATGCAGGTATTGCAGGGAAATCAAACGATGGAGCGATTATCACAGCTGAGATTTACAAATATTCTCCGAACGATTTTGGTTTATACCAAATGGCTGGTAACGTAAATGAGTGGGTACAAGATTTGTATCGTCCGTTATCATTTCAAGATTTCAATGACTTGAATCCGGTTCGTCGGACAGATAAAGATGACAAAGCATCTCGTTACGATAGTAAAAATCAAAACTCCTTAATCACGAACAAAGTACGTGTGTACAAAGGTGGATCATGGGCTGACGTAGCGTATTGGTTAGCACCGGGAACACGTCGTTATTTGGATGAAGATTCGTCAACAGCAACTATTGGTTTCCGTTGTGCGATGATTTCTGCAGGTACGAATAAGTAATTTATTTGAGGGCTGCCAGTGCGAAGAAGGAAACTTTTGTCGCTCCGGCAGCCCTTATTTTTTGTGCCGCGGCCAGAAATGTAGCACCAGTCGTCAGCGTATCATCTACAATCAGTACGTGTAATCCTTGTAGTTTAACGGGATCAATTACCTCAAAAACATTTTCAAGTTCTTCGTATCGAGCGGCTCTGTTTAGGCCGATGAGGGAGTGTGACTGCATGGTTCTTGCCAGTACGTCCTCATGTAAGGGAATGTCTAAGGATTGCGCGAGTCCCCTGGCAATGACAGCGGCCTGATTGTACCCGCGTTCTTTCAGGCGTTTGGGGTGTAGAGGAATGGCGACGATGGCATTAACCTCCGAACAATAATGGGACTTTTTCAATGCGTCCCCGGCCCACGTACCGAGAAATACACCTAGTTCAGCGGCTCCTTTATATTTAATTTGGTGCATCATTTGCTGCACGCGACTACCGGGCATGAAATGAAAAAAGGCATGCGCCTCATCGAATTCAATGAGGCCATCAAACTTTGCCCGAACCCAGTTCGGCGTATTTTCGGCTAATTCTACACGGGGGAGTACGATCCGACAAGTTGTGCAGATAAATTCTTCGCTTGGGAATAGAGGCTCCTGGCAGGCAAAACAAAGCTTTGGGTAAAGCAATTGTAAAAAGGCTTTAAACATCTCAGAAAAATTTTTGTATTTAATTAAGTTTCAGTAATTTTGCACCCCTAAACGAGTACCTAGTCAATTCATTGTCCAAGTACTTGATTATTAGCAAACGGATTAAAAAAAACATTTCATAATTAACCTTTTAAAATGGCACGCGATTTAAAATTCACTAGAAACATCGGTATTGCTGCGCATATTGATGCTGGTAAAACCACCACGACGGAACGTATTCTGTATTATGCAGGTGTGTCCCACAAAATTGGTGAGGTACATGATGGTGCGGCAACAATGGACTGGATGGAGCAAGAGCAAGAGCGTGGTATCACGATCACTTCGGCTGCAACAACAGTAGGTTGGAAATACCGCGATCAAGATTACCACATCAACATCATTGATACTCCGGGTCACGTAGACTTTACGGTTGAGGTAAACCGTTCATTACGTGTATTGGATGGTCTAGTATTTTTATTCTCTGCCGTAGACGGTGTTGAGCCTCAATCAGAGACTAACTGGCGTTTAGCAAATAACTACAACGTAGCACGTATCGGTTTCGTTAACAAAATGGACCGTTCAGGTGCTGATTTCTTAAACGTGTGTAAGCAAGTGAAAGAAATGTTAGGTAGCTACGCTGTGCCACTTCAATTGCCAATCGGAGCTGAAGAAGGATTCGAAGGTGTGGTTGACTTAGTTAACTTCCGTGGTATCAAATGGAACGAAGCAGATAAAGGAATGACATTCACTGAGGTACCTATCCCAGATGATATGTTAGAGGAGGCGACTGAATACCGTGAGAAATTATTAGAAGCAGTAGCTGAGTTTGATGAGTCTTTGATGGAGAAATACTTCGAAGATCCAGCATCTATCTCAGAAGATGAAATCTTAGCCGCTTTACGTGCAGCTACGATCTCTATGAAAATCGTTCCAATGCTTTGTGGTTCATCTTTCAAAAACAAAGGTGTTCAAACGATGTTGGATTACGTAATGGCAATCTTACCATCTCCGATGGACAAAGAAGGCGTTAAAGGTATTCACCCAGATACTGGTGCTGAGATCTTGCGTAAGCCAAGTGAGTCTGAGCCTTTCGCGGCTTTGGCATTTAAAATTGCAACGGATCCTTACGTAGGTCGTTTATGTTTCATCCGTGCCTATTCAGGTGGATTGGATTCTGGTTCTTATGTATTGAACAACCGTTCAGGAAATAAGGAGCGTATCTCACGTATCTTCCAAATGCACGCGAACAAGCAAAACGCGATCGAGCGCTTAGGTGCTGGTGATATCGGTGCGGTAGTAGGTTTCAAAGATATCAAAACGGGTGATACCCTTTCTGATGAGAAACACCCAATCATCTTAGAAGCAATGGACTTCCCAGAGCCAGTTATCGGATACGCAATCGAGCCTAAGAAAACGGCTGATGCAGATAACTTCTCAAAAGCGATCACGAAATTGATCGAAGAAGATCCAACGTTACAAGTTGAATCAAACGAAGAGACTGGTCAAACGATCATCAAGGGTATGGGTGAGCTTCACTTAGAGATCATCATCGACCGTATGCGTCGTGAGTTCAAAGTAGAAGTTAACCAAGGTGCTCCTCAAGTAGCTTACAAAGAGTCATTGACTAAGACGACAGAACACCGTGAGGTTTACAAGAAACAATCAGGTGGTCGTGGTAAGTTTGCAGATATCGTATTTGAAATCGGACCAAGAGAAGATGACAAACCAGGTTTAGAATTCGTTAACAATATCGTAGGTGGTGTGATTCCTCGTGAATTCATCCCAGCGGTTCAAAAAGGTTTCGAAGAAGCAATGAAAACAGGTGCTTTGGCTGGATACCCAATGGATTCAATGAAAGTTCGTTTATTCCACGGTTCATACCATGATGTCGATTCAGATTCATTATCATTTGAATTAGCAGCGCGTATGGGTTACAAGGAATCAGCGAAACAAGCAGGTGCTAAGTTGATGGAGCCAATCATGGCCGTTGACGTAGTTACTCCAGACGAATACACTGGACCGATCACAGGTGACTTAAACCGTCGTCGTGGTATCATGAAAGGTATGGATTCACGTCAAGGAGCTGTAATCTTGAAGGCTGATGTGCCTCTTTCTGAATTATTCGGTTACGTAACAGATTTACGTACGATGTCTTCAGGACGTGCAACAGCATCGTTAACGTTCTCACACTATGAATTCGTTCCGCAAAACATCGCTGACGAAGTAGTTAAGAAAGCAAAAGGATTGTAAGATTCTTTGAACATAGTAAAAGCCCGAACTTCACAGTTCGGGCTTTTTTTTATGCCTAATACAAATTTAGTTACGCAACAAAATAGCGCTTGAAGGACTGAATGGGCAATTCGATCAACCGGTAGGAAACATAGGCTACCACAAACAATACGATTAATGAGCTAAGGTTATAAGGCAAGACCGGTACCGAAATCCCCATGCGCGCCGCTAACTTAAAAAACAAATCAGGCACCAGCATGTGATATAAGTAAAGACCATAAGACATTTGGCCAATCAAACGGAGCGGTTGAACCGAAAAAACCTTCGCAACCCATCCGGGCTGCATGGCGTAAAACAACAAAGCTAACGAGGCCAAAGATGTAAACGTCCGAAAAAACAATTGCTTCACTAGGTCGCCATCCGAGTGTTTTAAACATATCATCAGAAAGCAAAATCCAACCGGAATGATCAAACGCTTAATCCATACAGCTAGTGCTGCTGACTGCCCTGCACGGAGGTAATGAGCCAACAGCGCACCCCAAGCAAATGTATCCACACACGAAAACATACTCACGCCCAATCCACCATAAACATGGATAGAGAAATACCGATAAACCACCCCAAAAATGACCGTAAACCACAAGAAATATGCACGAAAGCGCGTGGCCAATAACAGTATGCAAAAAGGCCAAAGCAAATAAAACTGCTCCTCCACGGAAAGTGACCAATAAGGCGATAGCGCATCCGACCAGTTGCCATGCAACTCAATCCAATAATTCACTAAATATGTCCAGTAATACCCAGGATGGGTGTAAAAGTCTGTATTCACTACAACTGAAAAACGTTGTAAAACCAACAGCCCGATCAACACCAGAAAATAAATGGGAAAAATCCGTAGCGCCCGGCGGACCACAAAATTTTTAAACGACCGTGCAAAAGTCCCTAAAGACTGCTGCTCCATTAAGATATTCGAAATCAAATACCCACTTAAAACAAAAAACAAGGTTACACCGATCGGGCCATTTGGCATAAGATTAATCCCTTGACCCTCCGGGAACCAGTGATAAACTAACACCAATAAAATCGCTAAAGCGCGAACTCCGTCCAGCGCAGGGATGTATTTCATAGCAACAAAACTAAGGAAAACCTCTTATCCTTCCTACGACCGTTTCATCCCCACAAAATATCTTTTGTCGAAAAGTTCCAAGATTATCGCAGGAAGCGCGTAATTTTGAGTCGAATTTTTCTGAAACAATGACAAAAATTATAGAGACCAAGCATATTTCCAAACGCTACGTGATGGGAGAAGAGGTAATCGACGCATTAAAAGACGTTAGTATCTCTGTAAATAAAGGGGAATATGTGGCCTTCATGGGTCCATCCGGTTCAGGAAAATCAACACTCATGAACATCGTTGGCTGTTTAGACACCCCCACAACAGGTTCCTATGTCCTGAAC
Source organism: Aquirufa avitistagni (assembly GCF_042715545.1). Taxonomy (NCBI): domain Bacteria; kingdom Pseudomonadati; phylum Bacteroidota; class Cytophagia; order Cytophagales; family Flectobacillaceae; genus Aquirufa; species Aquirufa avitistagni. Next base: position 323,954 of record NZ_JBBKXZ010000003.1, read on the forward strand.
GGACAAGATGTTTCGACCATGTCGGAAAATGAATTAGCCGCCGTACGAAACAAAGAAATCGGGTTTGTCTTCCAAACCTTCAACTTATTACCTCGTCAATCCGCCCTTGAAAATGTAGCCCTTCCGCTAATCTATGCCGGATATTCTAAGTCAGAGCGTACACGCATTGCCATGGAAACACTAGCAGGGGTAGGACTCGAAAACCGTGCCCTTCACAAGCCAAATGAGCTTTCGGGTGGTCAAAGACAACGTGTCGCTGTTGCGCGTGCACTTGTAAACGATCCTTCTATTTTATTGGCCGATGAGCCAACAGGTAACTTGGACACCAAAACATCCTATGAGATCATGGATCTCTTTGATCAATTGCACAAAAAAGGCAATACCATCGTCATGGTTACCCACGAAGACGATATTGCCCAATATGCTCACCGAATCATTCGTTTACGTGATGGTGTGGTAGAATCTGACACCATCAATAAAAACGTTCGGAAGGTAGAAAAAATCTAAACCTTCACGCGGTCAGTTCCGTACGGTGCGCGCTGCGTACGTTGCAACCAAGTATTCGCTTCCTTATTATTCACGAAAATCTCTTTCGAAGGATCCCATTGTAACTTACCAGGCACCTTCATAGCCACGTGCGTAATTAAACAAACGGTACATGCGCGGTGTCCAATCTCAATCGGCGAGATCGGCTCTTTACGCGTCTCAATACAATCTAGCCAGTTGCCATGCTGATCATCTGAATGATACAAATGAATTTCATTTGCCCCGATAACAGAGCTCAAGATTTTCGGATCTGACGCGTCCAAAGCCTTTGAACGTACTTTTGAAGTAGGATCTGTAGGCGTCGCTGCGTAATCCCCGCGTGAAACAAAAATCCATCCTTCTGAACCCTCATACCGAATACCGTTTGGAAATCCGCCCGACGTATACATGGTGATTCCGTTTGCGTACTCTGCTTTGGCCATAAAATCTCCGTGCACATTCCACAAACCAGACTTAGGGAATTCAGCTAAAGCCTCAATTGAAACTGGACCCGTGTATTCCGTATCCATTCCCCAAGCTGCTGAATCAAAATGATGCTGCCCCCAACCCGTAATCATACCTGCACCAAACTGCTCCATACGTAACCATCCCGGGCGATCATAACCTTTCTGCGGGTGTACCGCAATTTCAGTATACGGCACATAAGGCGTAGAGCCTAACCACATATCGTAATTAAATCCTTTAGGTACAGGCATCGCTGGCGCCGGCGGGCCAGATGGATCCCCCGGTAAACCTACTTTCACGGTATGTAATTTTCCAATTCGGCCATTGCGAACTAATTCTGCTGCAATACGAAATTGCGAGGTAGAACGCTGCTGAGTACCCACCTGTAAAATACGTCCCGTTTTCTTAATCACATTGGCGAGCTGGCGCCCTTCATGAATTGTCAACGAAGTAGGCTTTTGCAAATAAATATCTTTACCCGCAAGTGCCGCTTCCATGGCAGGCTGCGCATGCCAAAAATCCGGCGTACTAATCATCACCGCATCAATGTCTTTATTCAACAACATCTCCCGGTAATCGTCATACATCTTCACATCGATGTAATTTGACTGACCTGTTTTTTTCGTGTAATACTCCTCAACTAACTGCTTCGTCTCCTCCGTCCGATGACGATCCAAATCACACACCGCCATGATCCGCGCCTTCTCATGTTTCCACGTTCCTGGTAAATCATGGGTACGCGCAATACGACCACAGCCGATTTGACCTATATTAATCTTGTTGCTTGGGGCATCTTTTCCACCCAACACATGTGCTGGAACGATCGTAGGAAATCCAAGGGTACCCACGGCTCCCAAGGCTATGTTATTGATAAATTTTCTCCTTTTCATGCTTTAATAGATATGTTGGTTGCGTTTTTCTGTGCAATTAATGCGAGTTCCGTTGATAAGAAACAATGTGCTTGTGTCATCGCCGTTTCCGTACGATTTAACACATCATCCACGAGCAATTCGCCGTGAGGCAAATTAACATCCTTGCAATCAACATACAAGGTCTCTTTCTTATTCACAATGTATAAATGGCTACCTGTCCCATGCGGCGAGGCAATATCGGTATTCTTACGAACTTCGATATATCCATCCGTTCCTAAAATCGTCAAACGACCATCCCCCCAGGTATTCAAGCCGTCGGGTGTAAACCAATCCACGCGTATGTAGCCCGAACCCTTATTACTGCGTAACATCAAATCACCAAAGTCTTGGAATTTGGGATACTGCGGATGGTGGTGATTCGCAATTTGCGAAGCCACAACTTCCCCTTGTGTCGAACCCGTAAAATGTAAAAATTGATCTACCTGATGTGAGGCAATATCTGTAATAATCCCCCCATAATATTTGGTGTCGAAAAACCAATCAGGACGCGAGTTGACACTCATCCGGTGTGGACCCGTTCCCAGCGTCTGCATCACCTTGCCAATCTTTCCTTGAGCGACTAATTGACTCGCCAATTCCGTCGCCTTATTTTCAAAACGCTCACTAAATGAAATCGAATAAATGCGCTTCGTTTCCTTTTGAACTTTACGCACTTCGGCTAATTGCTCTAGACTTATAATGCCGGGCTTGTCGACCATGTAGTCTTTGCCATGCTGCATCACGCGAATCCCTAAAGGCGCACGTTCATGTGGAGTAATCGAACTCAAGACTAATTTGATCGAAGGATCTTCCAAAACCTCAGCTTCACTCTTAACGAGTTTTGCTTGTGGATATCGCTTAGCGAAATCTTTAATCAAATCGGGCTCTTTGGCATAATAGGAAACAAACTCCCCGCCTCCACGAATGATGGAGTTTGCCATGGAATAAATATGTCCGTGGTTAATGCCCACGACCCCAAAACGTAAACGAGGCGCGATGACCTTCTGCGAAGAAACTTGGACAAAAGAGCTGGTGGCATCTTTAATTGAAGGCATAAATGCCAATCCGCTCAATAGACTCGCGTCGTGAAGGAACTTCCGACGATTCGAGGAACTTGATTTCATGATTGAATAGGTTTAAACTATGTTTAAAAGTTAAATGATTGAGATATCTACTTGTGTATGCCCACAAAAAAAGCTGCTCATTTCTGAACAGCTTTCTTTTATATAAAAAAATCTCAAACCTATTTTTTCTTCTCTTTAACACGAGCAGCTTTTCCTTGCTTACCACGCATGTAGTATAAACGTGCACGACGCACTTTACCACGACGCATAACTTCGATTTTATCGATGTTTGGTGATAAGATTGGGAAGATACGCTCTACACCAATACCATTAGAAATTTTACGTACCGTGAATGACTCACCAGCACCTGAATTTTTACGTTGGATTACCAATCCTTGGAAAACCTGGATACGCTCCTTGTTACCTTCACGGATCTTAACGTGTACATTTACTGTGTCTCCAGCAGCAAATTCTGGATGCTCTGCACGACGCGTTGCATTCTCAGCTTCTACAAATTTAATTAAATCACTCATCTGACTTTTTATTTTGTGTAATATCAGCACTTAGCGGTCACTTTGTACATAAAATTGCTGATTGGGTTGCAAAGATAGAAAAAATATTTCTTTCTAAAAACAATCAATTACTTTTTCCCTTTAATCGATTGAACAAACGCAACAATCTCACCACGAAGATCTTGGGCCTGCCCCAATAACTTAACAAATGCACTTCCAATAATCGCACCAGCCGCTGACTCAGAAGCCTTCAAGAAACTCGCACGATCCGAAATACCAAAGCCAATCAAACGTGGATTTTTCAAGTTCATCCCATTAATTCGCTTAAAATACGTTTCCTGAATATCTGAAATCCCCGTCTTAGCACCCGTTGTACTCGCCGAAGAAACCATGTAAATAAACCCTTTGCTAATCGCATCCACTTGGGCAATGCGCGCATCTGTCGTCTGTGGCGTAATCAAAAAGATGTTATACAATCCATATTGCTCAAAGATCGCTTGGTATTCCGACTCATATTCGGCCATCGGTAAATCGGGTAAAATCACCCCATCAATACCCACTTCCGCACATTTTTTGCAAAATGCCTCCACGCCATATTGCAACACCGGATTGATGTAACCCATCAATAATACGGGAACGGTGATGGTTTGACGCATCGCTTGTAATTGCTCAAACAAATGCGCTACGGTCATACCTTGATCTAAAGAAACTTGATTCGATTGCTGAATCGTCTCCCCATCCGCAACCGGATCAGAATACGGCATCCCAATCTCAATAATGTCAACCCCGCCTTCTTGCAAGGCTTGTAACACCGTCATCGTATCCCCCAAATTAGGATAACCCGCCGTCGCATATACGTTCAATATGGGCTCAGTTGCCTCCGCAAATAATTTTGTAATCCGATTCATCTTAGTCATTCAATTTTAAGTGCTGCTGATACGTGGACAAATCTTTATCCCCTCTGCCCGACAAATTCACCACAATCACCTCATCCGGTTTCGCGTGTAATTTTTCAAACACCGCCAGCGCATGTGCCGTCTCCAATGCCGGAATAATTCCCTCCAAAACAGAACATTCAACCGCTGCATCCAATGCCTCCGCATCTGTTATGCCAAAAAACCGAGCACGCCCCGTATACGATAAATTAGCATGCATCGGTCCAATGCCCGGATAATCCAAACCTGCCGAAATCGAATATGGTTCAATGACCTGACCGTCAGCTGTTTGCATCAATAAACTTTTACTACCATGTAAAACCCCCGGTTTTCCTAAGAAGGTTGTTGCTGCCGAATGACCGGAATTAACACCTTTTCCTGCTGCCTCCGCCGCAATCAACTGGGTACGTGGCTCATCCAAGAAATGGTAAAACGCACCCGCCGCATTCGAACCCCCACCCACACATGCAATCACATAATCTGGATAATCACGCCCCTCTTTCTCTTGTAACTGGATACGCATTTCTTCGGAAATCACCGACTGGAATCGAGCTACCATGTCGGGATACGGATGTGGCCCTACGACCGAGCCGATAATGTAATGCGTGTCAACCGGATTATTAATCCAGTGACGCATCGCCTCATTTGTCGCATCTTTCAAGGTTTTAGACCCGGATTGCGCTGCGACTACTTGAGCGCCCAACATACGCATCCGCGCCACATTAGGAGCCTGACGTTCAATATCAATGGCACCCATGTATACGATACACTCCATGCCCATCAGTGCACAAACCGTCGCCGTCGCAACGCCATGTTGGCCCGCACCCGTCTCCGCCACAATCTTATTTTTACCTAAACGCTTTGCCACTAAAATCTGGCCAATCGTATTGTTTACCTTGTGTGCCCCGGTATGGCATAAATCCTCCCGCTTAAGGTAGATGTTCGTTTTGTATTTGGCCGATAATCGCTCCGCCTTAAACAAAGGGGTCGGTCGGCCTACAAAGTCCTTCAACAAATCCTGAAATTCTTTTTGAAAAGCAGGTTCCGCCATAATATCCAAATACCGGCTTCGTAACTCCTCCACATTCGGATACAACATTTCTGGAATAAAGGCTCCGCCAAAATCCCCGTAATATCCGCGCTCGTCAACTTGAAATGACTGTTTCATATGTTTTTCATTATATCCTTCACCTTTGCTAAGTCCTTTAACCCAGGGCTCAGCTCCAATTTACTATTAAAATCTAGGGCATATAAGCCCGGTAATTGCTTCGCTTCTTTGATACTCGCCTCGTCCAAACCGCCTGCTAAAAAATACGGAATATCGAGTTTATATGCTGCTAGTATAGACCAATCAAACTGCTCTCCCGTTCCGCCCACTTGCGATCCTTTTTTAGTATCAAACAAATAAAAATCAGGGCTCAAGTCTAAGCCTTTCATATCTTCGTCAGTGGCCACGCTAATTGCCTTGATGACAAGCAACCCTGCCGCTTGCAATTCATCAATAACCTCTTGGCCTTCATCCCCATGCAATTGCACGACTTGAAATCCCGCCTTTTTTGATAAGGCAAGTATGTTAGCGGTGGACTCATTCACAAATACACCAACCGCCTTTGTCTTCACAGGCAGCGCAGGAATCACAAAATCCTCCCCCACATAGCGTGGAGATTTAGACACCCAAATGAACCCCATGAAATCCGGTTCGCATGCAGCCACTGCCTCGATATTATTCAAATCCCGCATGCCACAAACCTTCCACTTCATGGTTATTGCTTTAAGAAATCAGTTAAAGCTTGACCCGGATTACTTGTTTTCATAAAACTTTCTCCGATCAAAAATCCACGATATCCATAACCTTTCAATTCGGCAATGATCTCAGGGCCTGAAATACAACTCTCTGAAACTTTGACAAATTGTGCCGGAATCTTATCCGCAAGGACTTTGGATGCCTCCACATTTTGCTCGGAAAAATTCTTTAGGTTCCGATTGTTTACACCCACCACTGAAATAAAATCACACAAGGAACGATCCAATTCGGCTTGGTCGTGCACCTCGAGTAAGGTTTCCATACCTAATGAACGCGCTAGCGAACCTAATGTTTTGATTTCCAGCGGGCTTAATGCAGCAGCGATCAACAAAACTACATCCGCACCCATCGATTTCGCTTCAATGATTTGGTATTCGTCGATCATGAAGTCCTTACGCAAAATAGGCGTGTTCGGGTTTGTCCGACGTGCCAGATCAAAGTCGGCATACGTCCCTCCAAAATACTGCGTATCTGTAAGCACCGACAAGCATGCTGCCCCGGCTTTGACATATCCGCTAGTCACTTCGTCTACTCCCATGGAATCATTGATGATGCCTTTGGAAGGAGACTTGCGTTTGAATTCCGCAATGATACCCGTGGAAGCAGGTTGGACCAAAGACATGGCCAACGAGTGACAAGCACGGGCAAAATAGCCTTGCTTTTCTAATGCGGCGATCGAAACGCGCGCTTTGGCAGCGGCGACTTCCTCTCGTTTGGTGGCAATGATTTGATCTAAAATACTCATAACTATCTATGCGATTAATCCATAATAAACTTCTTGAATACCTGAAAAGCTTTACCACTTTCCAAGGATTCTTTCGCCATGGCAAAACCATCCGTTAATGACGGCGCTTTCTCCGCAACCCATAACGCTGCACCTGCATTCACAAGCACGGCGTTCGTTTGTGCGGGTGTACCTTCCCGCTGTAAAATCTTATATAGCATATTGGCCGACTCCTCTACGTTCGCCCCACCGAACAACTCGGATTGTTGGACATATTCACAACCTAAATCTGAAGGCGCATAAACCTGTCGGCCCGCATTTGTTTCCAACCGAAAATTGGAAGTCAATGAGATCTCATCATAGCCATCCTCCGCAAAAACAATCCCATATTTCTTACTCGAATCCTTAAAGAATCCCGCATACAAATCGAACACTTCGGGCGAATACACCCCTGTTAATTGCTTACTGACATTTGCCGGATTCAACAGAGGCCCCAACAAATTAAAGAAGGTTTTCATACCCAATTCTTTCCGAATCGGGCCTACGAAACGCATCGCTGGATGGAATAAAGGTGCGTGTAAAAAACACATCCCTGATGTCTCCATTTTACGCTTTAATACTTTCGGGTCGTTGTTAAATTTTAATCCCAAAAATTCCAAAACTGTCGAAGATCCCACAGAGGACGACACCCCGTGATTGCCGTGTTTGGCAATTTTTTGACCTGCACCTACAATGATAAATGAAGAAGTCGTGCTGATGTTAAACGTATCCTTTCCATCTCCACCTGTTCCACACACATCCATGGCATCAAACTCCGACAAATCAATCGTAACGGCAAGCTCAAGCATGGCAGAAACAAATCCTTTTAATTCTTGTACTTGAATGGGGTGATACCAATAGGATGACAAGAATGCGGCAATTTGGCTTGGATTAACTCCGCCATTACCAATTTCCAGCATTACTTCACGCGCCTCTTGTTCTGACAACGCCTCTCCACTAACTCTTCTTTCTAGAACCTTTTTCATATTTATTTCAACCAATTTTTAATCATTTGTAAACCATGTTGCGTCAAATACGCCTCGGGATGAAATTGCACCCCACGCACATCGTATCGCTGGTGCGCCTCCGCTAGCACATACCCTTTGTCATCCTGCGCTGTCATCTTTAAATCACTTGGCATCGAATCCGGAATTACGGTCCAGGAATGGTACCGGCAGACCTCAAAACGGGCTGGAATATCCAAAAACATGCGTTCTGCAGGGTCGAGTACCTGACACTCCGTCGTTACTCCGTGTAGTACTTCTCCCATGTTTTGCAGTTCCGAACCAAAGGCCTCTGCAATGGCCTGATGACCTAAGCAAACCCCTAAAATCTTTTTTGTCGACTTATACTCCTTCAATAAATCCATCATAATCCCAGCCTCAGAGGGAATCCCTGGACCAGGAGATAATAGGATTTGATCGTAGTTGCCAACCTCCTCTAAGGTTATCTTATCATTGCGAAACACATCTACGTGCGCGCCTAATTCCTTTAGTAAGTAAACTAAATTATATACAAAGGAATCATAATTGTCTAGTACCAAAACGTTCTTCATATCGACTTAGCTTAAAGTGGAGGCAACTTCCAATGCGCGACGCAAAGCTGCTAATTTATTGTGTATCTCTTGCATTTCACTGGCTACGACGGATTTGGCAACGACCCCCATCCCCGCTTGGAAATAAAGCGTGTCGCCTTTACTCAAGAACGTACGAATCGCAATCGCATGATTGAAGTTTCCTTGAAAATCCATAAACCCGATCGCTCCGCCATAAATGGCACGGTTGGTTGGCTCCAAGCGATTTATAATCGTCATGGCATTATGCTTAGGCGCACCACTTAATGTTCCCGCAGGAAACGTATCTGCCACCAATTGCAAGGGATTAACACCTTTTTGCAATCGGCCGGTCACTTTAGAAACCAGGTGAATGACATGAGAGAAAAATTGAACTTCCTTGAAGGTTTCCACTTTGACCTGATCCGCACTACGGCTCAAATCATTGCGCGCTAGGTCGACTAGCATCACATGTTCGGCGGTTTCTTTAGGATCTGCCAATAATTCTTGGGCTAATTCCGCATCTCGTGCATCATCACCTGAACGACGGAATGTTCCCGCAATTGGATGAATCTCTGCGATATCCCCCTCGATTTTGATTTGCTTTTCGGGCGACGCGCCTAAAATACGGTATTGCTCATAATCAAAATAAAACAAATAGGGAGAAGGGTTCACGGAGCGTAAAGCTCTGTACACCTGGAAATCATCCCCTTTAAATCCTTGTGCAAAACGACGCGATGGGACAATTTGGAAAACATCCCCGCGTAAACAATGTTTGATACAGGTTTCCACAATCTCTTTTACTTGTGGATCTGTCAAATTACTTGTTTCCTCCCCGACTAATTCAAAGCGCTCCGAATCGTAATGCGGCATGTTCAGCAAATACGTAATCGTATCAAACGAAGGCTCAGACCCGTCATAACTGTGCGCATAGAGCGACATTTGATTATTGAAATGGTTGACCGCAACCACATAACGGTACACAAAATAGCGAATGGATGGAATCTCCGTTTCAGGATTCTTAGCTTGGATTTCGATATCCTCAAAGTAGGTTACCGCATCGTATGAAATATGGCCAAACAAGCCATTCGCCATGGGCGAATCCCCTTTTTCTTTTTGAAAACCAAATCGATCCGCAAAAGCTTTGAGCGCTTGAATGGCGTCCCGGCGGTTTTCCAATGAAAATTTTTCTGTGGACCCGTCGGGAAATGTTTGCGTTACCTTGGAATCCGTTAATTCAAATGAAGCAATGGGGTCAAAGGCAATATGGGAAAATCCGTGTTCCCGGCCGTGGTAATCCGCGGATTCAAGGATAACGGAATTCTTGAAGTTTTTACGAATCTTCATGAAAATGCCGATTGGCGTGAGGGTGTCAGCCAACAGGGTTTTTCTAGCAGTTCGAATTTGTATTATAGACATGTTTTCTAGGGACAAAATTAAAAAAGGCTTACTGAGAACAGCAAGCCTTTGGTAAACATATCATGTACACACAGCAAAACTGTTCAAGGAATTATTAGCCTTGCCACCAGTTTTTGTTGTATGCTGCTTTTGTCATTTTGGTATTTATTTGATGCAAATGTAAACTGAAATCTCTTAATTCAAAATTTTAGCCAATTAAATCCCACAAATTTCCATATAAATCCTCGAATACGAGCACTTTACCATATTCTTCGACCACCGGACCGCGGACAATTTTAATGTTGTGCTTCATCAAATTTTGATGGTCTTTTTCGAAGTCATCTGTATGTAAAAACAAGAAAACACGACCGCCAGTTTGATTCCCTACGCGAGAACGCTGTTCGTCAGTAGCTGCTTTAGCTAATAACAATTGGCATGACCCCTCCCCCGATGGCTGCACTAAAACCCAACGTTTCACATCGCTCAAACGCGTATCCTCAATCAAGGTAAAACCAAGTTTTTCGGTATACCAAGCGATCGCTTCGTCGTAATCGGCGACCACAAGGGCGATATGCATGAGGCGGTGGTTCATCATTCAGTAGTCAGTGGACAGTTATCAGTTATCAGTTTAATTTTCGTCGCGGCCTACGAAGTTAAATGGGCTAATTAATTTCAATTCGGCTTTAATGGCATCAGTCACAGCTAATCCATCAATGAATGCGTGGAAAACAGCTTGGTCAATTTTGCCGTGGTGACGTGTCAAATCCTTCAATGCCTCGTATGGTTTCGGGAATGCCTCGCGACGCAAGACCGTTTGAATCGCCTCCGCAATGACTACCCAGTTATCCTCTAAGTCTTGTTGGATTTTGCTATTATTCAACTCCAATTTCCCTAAGCCGCGTTGCAATGAATTCAAAGAAATCACGACATGCGCCAAAGGTGTTCCCACATTACGAAGCACTGTCGAATCTGTCAAATCGCGTTGCAAACGTGAGATCGGCAATTTAGCTGCTAAGAATTCAAAGAAGGCATTTGCCATAGCTAAGTTTCCTTCAGCATTTTCAAAATCGATGGGGTTAACTTTATGTGGCATCGCAGATGAACCGATTTCCCCAGCTTTGATTTTTTGCTTGAAATAACCCATCGATATGTACTGCCAAATATCACGTGACAAGTCAATCAAAATGGTATCCAAACGCTTTAAGCCATCAAAATAGGCGGCTAAATTATCGTAATGCTCAATTTGTGTCGTGTACTTCGAACGGGTGATTCCTAGATTTGCATGCAATTTTGCTGCAAATTCCGGCCAATTTATCTCCGGAAATGAAACCTGATGCGCATTGAAATTTCCTGTAGCACCACCAAATTTCCCTGTGAATGGGACTTGCGCCAACAAGTCCAATTGGCGATTTAAACGTTCAACAAAAACCTTGATTTCCTTACCTAAACGGGTTGGGGAAGCCGGTTGGCCATGGGTATGGGCCAACAATGGAATCTCTTTCCACTCCGTAGCATACGCATCTAAAATCGCAACGACTGCTTGGTATGCAGGTAGAATCACTTGTTGGTGAGCCTCCGCAATAGAAAGCGGAATCGCTGTGTTATTAATATCTTGTGAGGTTAGACCAAAGTGAATAAACTCCACATAAGGAGTTAAATCACCTGGAAGGGCTAACATGCGATCTTTAATGAAATACTCAACGGCCTTTACGTCGTGGTTCGTTACTTTTTCAGTCTCCTTAATCCATTGCGCATCTGCTTCCGAGAAATTAGTATACATCGCACGTAAAGCGGCAAAATGTTCCTTAGGGAAGCTCGCTAATGGAGCTAATGGAATTTCACACAATGCGATGAAATATTCAATTTCGACACGAACGCGGTATTGGATTAACCCAAACTCAGAAAAATAAGGTGCGAGTGATTGCGTTTGGCGACGGTAACGACCATCAACAGGTGAGATTGCCGTAAGCAGATTTAAGTCCATAAGATCTATTCAAAGCGCAAAGGTACAACATTTTAAAATTTAATCTGTAAATTCGAACATGTTACAGCCCAGATATCTTTCAGTCGTTTTATCCTTTTTTATTTCAGGTGTAACGACCGCATTTATATCCTTTTTGCCTTCGAGCGACTTAACGATTTTAGTCATTAGCTTCATTAGTTGCTTTATTTTCGGCTCAATCTTAATCTATTTTGCACTGGACTATTTAGTGTTTCAGGAAGTCAATCAATTATATGACCGGATTAAGCAAATCAAAAAGAAGGATTTTTCGATCACCCCGCGCAAGCAATTAGTCGAAAAGACTAACCCCATCGAGCTCTTAAAAAAGGAGTTAAATACCTATGTAACCTCGAAAGAGGATGAGGTATTCGAACTTAAAAAAGCGGCAAAATACCGCCAGGAGTTCTTAGCGGATGTATCACATGAGCTCAAAACCCCCATTTTTGCAGCACAAGGATTTGTACACACCTTATTGGACAACCCAGACGAAGACGTTGAAATCCGTTCTAAATTTTTAGAAAAAGCTGCCAAGAGTTTGGATGGTTTGGACAATTTAGTGCAAGATTTATTAACCGTTTCACAGATTGAAACAGGGGCGATCAAGATTGAGAAAAAGAAGATGAACTTGCGCGCGCTGGTGGAGGAAATCTTCGAACAGGTAGAGGCAAAAGCGAGAAAGCGGGGGGTTACCCTAACGCTTGAAGCACCCGCAATTCCCGTCTATGTAAAAGCGGATATGTTACGGATTTCTCAAGTAATTCTAAATTTGGTGGTAAATGGCATCAAATATGGCAAGGAAAATGGATCGGTAACCGTGTTGTTAACCGAGAAAAAGAAGGTGGTTCAAATCTCTGTGATTGATAACGGACCAGGTATTGCCAGTGAACATTTACATCGCATTTTTGAGCGATTCTACCGCATCGATAAAAGTCGGGCAAAAAATTCAGGTGGAACCGGATTAGGGCTTTCCATCGTGAAGCACATCGTTCAGGCGCACAACGGAAAAATCACCGTTCATTCAGCTGAAAATAAAGGGACAACCTTTGAGTTTAAGTTGGAGAAGGCTTAGCAGAATCGGCGTCCATGACGCCTCAAACTTTGGCAATGCTTAAAGCTTTGCCAAAGAGACATATCTAAACCGCTCCCTCCGTCAAACGCTCCGCGTTCTCCGCGATACGCAATTGCTCGATAAACTCGGCAATTTCACCGTCCATGACAGTTGGCAAATTGTAAACCGTCAATCCAATGCGGTGATCCGTCACACGCCCTTGTGGGTAATTATAAGTTCGGATTTTATCTGATCGATCACCGGTTCCTACCATAGATTTCCGATTACCTGCAATCTCCGCGTTGCGTTTAGCTAATTCGATTTCATATAGACGAGACCGTAATACCGTCATCGCTTTGTCAAAGTTCTTGATTTGCGAACGCTCATCTTGACATTGAACGACTAATCCGGAAGGAATGTGCGTCACACGCACGGCTGAATACGTTGTATTTACGGACTGCCCACCTGCACCTGAAGAACAGAATGTGTCTTTACGAATGTCATTCATATTGATTTGCACATCGACCTCATCGGCTTCTGGCATCACAGCCACGGTAGCAGCTGAGGTATGAATGCGTCCTGCAGACTCCGTTGCCGGAACACGTTGCACGCGGTGAACACCTGATTCAAATTTCAATTTGGCATATACATCTTCTCCTTGAACGGAGATAATGATTTCTTTATAACCTCCCGCTGTACCGTCGGTGAAATCCATGATTTGGAACGTCCAACCTTGTTTTTCAGCAAAGCGCTGATACATTCGAAATAAATCTCCAGCAAAAATAGATGCTTCGTCTCCACCTGTACCACCACGAATTTCCAAAATACAATCTTTAGAATCGTTCGGGTCACGCGGAATTAATAATTCCTTCAACACCTCTTGCATCTCTTTCTCCTGAGGAACTAACTCCTCCAATTCTGCTTTCGCCATATCGCGAAAATCCTCATCCTTTTCGGTGGCAATCACCGACTTCGCCTCGTCGATTGACTTCAACAAATTTTGGTAGGTGATGTATTGATCAACTATTTTTTGCAGGTCTTTGTACTCCTTACTTAACGTTTTGAATTTCTTTAAATCGGAAACGATTTCCGGCATCGCAATCTGTTGTTCTACTTCAAGGAATCTCTCTCGGATGGCTTCTAGCTGCTCCAGCATGTCTTCTGTGGGGTTAAAAATCTGCGCAAAGATAACCAATTAATGAATACCTTTGTGCTTTACATTTTTCAACATGAAAAACAGCTACCTAATTGGTATTCTATTTTTGTTCGTACAATGCGATTTCTCAACCCGTATTGATACCACTGCAGCCGCTAAAGAACTAAAAGCGAGGCAAGTCAAACGCGTTCTGCCACAAGAAATTGTTAATCAAGTAGATGAGTGGGGCCAACAAATGCAAACAAAGCCATTGGATACTGCGCTACGTTCCCAATATGCGGTGAGGTATCTAGAGGGCGATGCACAATCATTGCGTGGACAAGTAAAAGATGTTAAAATCCAACAGGTGTTAGATGCGCTCGAATATAGCCAATCTATGAATCAAGAAGTCCCACCTAGTATTCAAAAAAATGTGGCAGGAGACAGTTTGTATTACATCTACCCAACAGCAAAAAATCAGCTGGTTATGATTGGATTTAGTAAAGTCCAAGTCATCCAAAAAATGGATCGCAAGCTGATTAAATAGTTTTTTGTCGAATCAATTCCACCATGTTGCGGTAAATCTCCCGCATTTCAGGTTTCTCAAGTAAGGATTGGTGATCTAAACTGATTCGTGTATCTTGAAGCTTCGCTGATTCCTGATTCGAAGCCAATACTTGATTGGCAAAAAATGCCTGCATGTAATTTTGCAATAAGCCTTGAATCAATTGCTTATCCAATTCAATGGATTCCAGTAACGCCTGCGCTTGCAACCACAATTGTTGGGTAAAAACTCCTGCCATCAACATCGCTAAGTGAATACGTTTCCGCTCTTCTTCATTCACTAAGTAAAGGGAATCTGAGATGTCTTTGGCTAAATGCACTAACAGCGCCTCTGTTTCCTCCACCAAAACTTCAATACAAATGGGGGTGTGACTTAAATTAATTTTACGTTCTGCTTGTAGATGTTGGACCGGGAAAAACACGCCCAACTGATTGGTACTCTCGCGAAGCGGGTCATATTGAATCATCGCCTCTGGAAGCGAAGTTGTTCCGGCAACTAATATCAGGGTGGCATATTTGGGGAGGAGTAGCTCAGGCAATACTAACGCATAGGCCGACTCCGGGATACAAAGAAAAAAAACAGTGGAGGTAGATTCCGAAAAGTCTAGATGTTCTTGTACTTGGGCATTATATAAGTAAGAAACGACATCCTTTGCTTTGGCAGGGTTCCGACTAAATACTTCTTGAACACTATGCCCGGCATTTTCAAGAGCCTGCGAAAGATGCCAGGCCACGTGGCCTGCACCAATAAACGAGATTTTTAACATTAATAAATGGGTTCAGTCTTAGATCCTACAAAGGGGAGCCATTGTTGATTCAAAATTCCGGAAAAATTTCGCAAAAACATAACAAATGATGGCTTGAATGGCTGGCGTAATAAACGCATGCCTGCTTCTTCAGGAGTCATGTGTCCTTTTTTGGAGTTACAATATTTACATGCTGTAATTAAATTATCCCATGAGGTACGCCCTTGACGTGATTTAGGAATAACATGATCTAATGTCAAATGGTCTCCCGAACCACAATACTGGCATTGATTTCCGTCACGCTTGAAGATGTTTTGTCGGCTTAACACCACCCCTTTATACGGAAAATACACATATCGATTCAGTCGAATGACCGATGGATAAGGAAATGTTTGGTGAATGGAGTGGAGTTTTTCAGAAGTTGATTCTGCAATCAATTCAGCTTTATTGAGATAGACAAGCAAAAAAGCCTTGGGCATTGAGCAAATGGTCAAGGCACTATAATCTTGATTAAGGACTAATACTTTTTGACTCATTGGGAGAAAAATTATTGCGTTCAGTAGCACATGCTTTAAAGTTAAAAAAAATAATAACCTGATTGACAAGGGCTTGCCACAAAATAATTAAGGGAGCTCTCATTTCGATTTAGGGCTATTTAAGCCACATTTTGTACTTTTGTCAAAATAAATATTTTCTGATGCCTTCAATAATCGAAAAGATCAAATCCTTAGCAGCTGCGCACACGACTGAAACAGTTGCGTATAGGCACCACATTCACCAACATCCCGAATTGTCTTTTCAAGAATTTGAAACACAAGCATATGTCCAAAAGCAATTAGCTAACATGGGCATTGCGAGTACGCCATTAGCAAATACGGGATTGGTGGCTTTGATTGAAGGAAAAAACCCAAGTAGTCGGGTAGTTGCGTTGCGAGCCGATATGGATGCACTTCCCATTTTAGAAACAAATGATGTGCCCTACAAGTCTCAAAATCCAGGCGTCATGCATGCTTGTGGACATGATGTGCACACATCATCTTTGTTGGGCACAGCACTTATTTTGCAATCCATTAAAGACGAATTTGAAGGAACGGTCAAGTTGATTTTTCAACCAGCGGAAGAAAAAGCACCAGGTGGAGCGAGCATTATGATTAAGGAAGGTGTGTTAGAAAATCCGAAGCCGGCGAGTATTTTTGGCCAACATGTAGCTACCAACGTTCCGGTAGGAAAAATTGGGTTTCGGGAAGGGATGTACATGGCAAGTACCGATGAATTATACATTAAAGTGATTGGAAAAGGTGGCCATGGAGCCATGCCGGATGCTTGCATAGATCCCATTGTCATTGCATCGCATATCATTGTGGCGATGCAACAAATTATTTCACGCAATAAAAACCCCAAATTACCCTCGGTATTAACCTTTGGGAAAATCGAAGGCTTAGGGGCAACGAATGTCATTCCGGATGAAGTGAATATCGCGGGGACATTCCGGGCAATGGATGAAACTTGGCGGGTGGAAGGTTTGGAGAAGATGAAAAAGTTAGCCGAAGGAATCGCGGACGCCATGGGTGGATCAGCCGTTTTTGACGTATTAAAAGGTTACCCGTTTTTACAAAACAATCCTGAGTTAACGAGGAAAGCGAAACGTGCAGCGATCGAGTATATGGGTGCTGAAAATGTGGTGGATTTGGACCTATGGATGGCAGGAGAAGATTTTGCTTTCTATACGCACCATGTGGATGCTTGTTTTTATCGACTTGGTATACGGAATGAAGCGCGCGGAATTACGAGTGGCGTGCATACGCCTACGTTTGACATAGATGAAAAAGCGTTGGCCATTGGGCCGGGGTTAATGGCGTGGCTGGCGGTGAGTGAATTGAGAGGTGAGAGGTAAGAGGTAAGAGGTGAGAAGTAAGAGGTGAGAGATGAGAGACCGTGATGAAAAATTTAAAATTCCATTGGGTCAGGCCACTTGAATTCGTAACTCAGTTGCTCAACGATTTTATCTCCTGATACAATTTTTCCCCCTAAACACGGTTGGCTTGAATCCCAATACCCTGGATTCATTCCGCGTTTTTCGCAATCATTCATCCCCACATCTTGCTTGGTTGGGTGTTCTGGAGCAACAATGTTGTAAACCCCGGATTGAATTTTCTCTGTTGTTAACGCAATCAGATTGACTACGTCGTCTTTATGTACATAATTGACAGGGCAATTAGCCCCATCATTTCGTTTGTTGGCGAAATATTTAGCCACAAAACGATCACCACCCATTAATCCACCTAAACGTAGGATAATTGATTTAATTGGAGATGCTGAAACGATTGCTTCGGCTTGGGCCATTAATGTTGTGGAATTGATTTCGGCAGTTTCATCTACGATTGCTGATACGTTTGCATAGACGGAGGTGGAAGATAAAAAGATGATTTTCTCCACCTTTTTGGGATCCAGCACGCTAACCCAATCATGTAGGATTCGCAAATATTGTTCCTCCGAATTCTTCTTACGTCGTGGGGGAATGGCCCAAATTTGAATCGCTGATTGATTCATTTGCGCCCAATCACTTTCGGTTGTTTCTTCGTTTGCACGAAAATCCACGACATGTACGTTGGGGTGTTTGGCCTGCGCATGGACTTGAGACGCAGAAACGCTTACATCAAAATCCGCTAAAGCTAGTTTAAATGCCAATGGTGCGCCTACCCAACCGCCTCCGTAAATACTTATCTTCTTTTTCATATAATTTTGCACCTTTGGAACAATTGAATCGCAAAGATAGTTTAGAACCCATGAATAAAATGTTTTTTGTGCCTTTTATCACGTTAGTGCTTATTTCGTTGGATTATTATGTGTGGATGGCGGTAAAAACTGCCTTCAAAAAAACGAGTACGCGCACGCAACAAACGGCTAAGTTTGTCTTCTGGGGATTTACAGTCTTTATTATTCTAGGGATTATTTCCTACAACATGTTGCCTTTACATGCTTGGAAAAATGAAATTCGCCTCATATTCATGTCGATCGTCATGATATCGGTCTTTACTAAATTATCTATCATCATCTTTTTATTATTGGAAGACATCACCCGCTTTTTCCGCTGGGGCACGAATAAAATTCGCAAAAAAGATCCCAGCGCGATTAGTCGGCATGAATTCCTTTCCCAAGCAGCATTAGCCGTAGGAGCCGTACCGGCAGCCACATTTGCCTTTGGTATATTATCTGGTGCGCATGATTACCGCATTGAAAAAATCAGTTTAAAGATCCCAAAACTCTCCAAAGAATTCAGGGGCATGCGCATTGCTCAGGTTTCAGACATCCATTCGGGAAGCTTTTTTAATAAGACGGCCGTCCAAGGTGGAGTGGATATGTTGATGCGCGAAAAACCCGACCTAGCATTTTTTACAGGCGATTTGGTCAATAATGAAGCGAAGGAAGTGACGGATTATTTCGCCATGTTTTCGAAAATCAAAGCGCCTTATGGCGTTTTCAGTACTCTGGGGAATCACGATTATGGTGATTATGTCAAATGGAAAAATCCAGAGGCTAAAAAGAAAAACCTACATGACTTAATGAAAGCACACGAATTGATGGGTTGGAATCTTCTGATGGATGAAAATCACATCATCACAGAGTCAGGTGAGCAGTTGGCAATCATAGGCGTTCAAAACATAGGTATCGGCCGGTTCCCTTGGTATGGTAATTTATCCAAAGCATTTACGGGAACAGAGGAGGCTGTGACTAAATTATTATTATCGCACGATCCGACGCATTGGAATGCTGAGGTAACAAAAAATGCCAAATTTAAATCCATCGATGTGGCTTTTGCTGGACATACCCATGGGGCTCAGTTTGGTGTACAAATACCTGGGTTTGAAAAATGGTCACCAGCTAAATACATATATAAACAATGGGCTGGATTGTATGAGGAGGATGGCCAACAACTTTATGTGAATCGGGGCTTTGGCTATTTGGGATATCCGGGACGCGTAGGGATGCCGCCGGAGATAACCATCTTTACATTAAGTTAGAGATGAGAGGTGAGAGGTGAGAGGTTAGAGGTAGACTAGCTACAGTCTACTATTTTTTGACTTTCCCCTTGCTCCTAACTGAAAAAAAGCTATTTTTGCATCCCAATTCATTGGTTTCGTGGCCGAGTGGCTAGGCAGAGGTCTGCAAAACCTTCTACAGCGGTTCGAATCCGCTCGAAACCTCAAAAAACCTTCCACCTCGGAAGGTTTTTTTGTTCAACTCTGTTTTGTACAAACTACTCTAGAAAAATTACATTTTCTTCCTAGGCTTATTTTGAAAAATTCTAAATAAGGCTAAAAACCTTAAAAAAAACCTGAAATTGCTCTATGAATAAATTGTTTCCTAAAAATTCGGATTGTAGTTTTGCGGACTGAATTAAAATGAGAAAAATCAATATTTATGTTTTCCAAAAAAATCACTCTCGTTAAGTTTCTATTATCCTTCACACTGTTAATCGCTACATTTGGCACAACATTTGCACAAGACGCTGCAGAAGGGGAAACATTGTTTAAAAACAACTGTGCGGCATGTCACGCATCCACAGATGAGGTTCTAGTAGGACCAGGACTGAAGGGAATTAGTGAGCGTCGCCCAATTGAGTGGATCGTTAAGTGGGTACATAACCCACAAGCTGTTATCGCTTCAGGCGACAAGTATGCAAACGATTTATACAATAAATTCAATAAGGCTGCCATGACACCTTATCCGAATTTCTCTGAAGATCAAATCAAAGGTATTATCGCCTACATCGATGCATCGAATGCTGCACCTGCAGCACCAGCAGCTGGAGCAGCTCCGGCAGCAGATGGAGCCGCAGCACCCGCAGCTCAAAGTTCAGGTGGTATGATGGAAGTTTTGTTATTAGGACTTTTAATCATCATGGTTTTAGTATTAATCGCGCTACTTTCTATCGTAAATACGCTAGGTAAAATTACACAAGACCCAGCTGCTGCAGCCGAGACGCCGTTAATGCAACGTATTTCAGCTAACTTAAAAGAATTAGCAGCTAATTCAGCAGTAAAAACGGGTATTCTAGTGTTAGCCTTATTATTAGGCGGCAAAGCAACGATTGATGCTGCTTATGGTGTAGGTATCCACCAAGGATATGCTCCTGAGCAACCAATTAAATTTTCACACAAATTACACGCAGGTCAATATCAAATCAACTGTAACTACTGCCATACAGGTGTGTATTCAGGAAAAGGCGGTAACGTACCATCGGCTAACATTTGTATGAACTGCCACAACGCGATCAAGCGTGAATCACCAGAAATTCAAAAAATTTACACGGCATTGGAAAATGATGAGCCTATCCAATGGGTTCGTGTACACAACTTGCCGGATTTGGCGTACTTCAATCACTCGCAACATACAAACGTAGGTGGATTAGAGTGTAAAAACTGCCACGGAGAAATTGAGAAAATGGAAGTTGTTGAGCAACGTTCTTCGTTGACAATGGGATGGTGTATCGATTGCCACCGTCAAACAGACGTAAACGCGAAGGGGAATGCTTACTATGATAAGTTAGTTGAAATTCATAATAAGGATAGCAAGACTCCATTAAAAGTTCAAAACATTGGTGGTTTAGAGTGTTCTAAGTGCCATTATTAATAGGTATACAATAGATTCAAAATTAGTCTGAATAAGAAAGATTATATGGAAAATTCGAACAAGAGGTATTGGAAAGGGATTGAGGAGTTAACCAATGAACCATCGTTTGTCAAAAATGTCCACAATGAGTTTGGCAATATGCCATCCGAAAATGATTCAAAAGGCGATGCCTTAGTAGATGGATCAGGGACTCATCGTCGTGATTTTCTTAAAATGCTAGGATTCGGTGTTGCAGCCGTTTCATTAGCTGCTTGCGAAGCACCCGTTAAGAAAACGATTCCTTACTTGAACAAACCTGAAGATGTAGAGCCAACGATTGCCAACTGGTACGCGTCGACTTACACGGACGGAGGCGATTACGCTTCTATCTTGGTGAAGACACGTGAAGGTCGGCCTATCAAAATCGAGGGTAACAAATTATCATCGGTTTCTAAAGGAACGCTTTCAGGTCGCGCACATGCTTCGGTTTTGAGTCTGTATGACAATGAGAAATTAAAGGGACCACAAATCGGAGGAAAAGCCGCTGATTGGACTCAATTAGATAAAGAGTTTACAGCAAAATTAGCTGCTGTAGCTGCCAAAGGAGGTCAAATCAGAATCATTTCAAACACGATTCTTTCTCCTACAACTAAAAAGGTGATCGCAGAATTTGCTGCGAAATACCCAACAACCCAACACATTTCATACGATGCTAATCCAGCTTACGGTTTAACGCAAGCACACGGAGGTATCTTGCCAAGCATTGATTTCAGCAAAGCGAAAACAATCGTTTCGTTAGGAGCTGACTTCTTAGGTTCTTGGATTGCACCAACTGAATTTGCAGCTCAATGGGCGTTAACGCGTCGTGTTAGTTCGGAAAAAGGTGGTAAAAAAGACATGTCTCGTCACTACCAATTTGAAACAATTCTTTCAAATACGGGTGCGAATGCAGATTACCGTGCTACCTACAAGCCATCACAAGAAGGTTTAGTAGCTGTTGCACTTTACAATGCGGTTGCTAAATTAACTGGCGCAGCATCTGCAGCAGGTGGTTCTGTTAAAATTGATCATTTAGATAAAGCTGCCAAAGACTTAGTCGCTTCAAAAGGCGCTTCGATCGTAGTAGCTGGATCAAACGACCCGGAAGTTCAAAAAATCGTTGCCGCGACTAACGCGTTAGTTGGCGCTTATGGTAGCACGTTAAATACAGCAATCCCAATGAATTACCGTCAAGGTAATGACATGGCGATGGCTAATTTCATTAAAGAAGCTGGTGCTGGTAAAATTAGCGCTGTCATTGTTTACAATGCAAACCCAGTATACAACCACCCAATGGGAGCCGCTTTAGCAGCTGCTTTACCGAAAGTGGAACTTAGCTTAGCAACCAATGATCGTGCAGACGAAACAGCTTCGTTATGTCAATTCGTTGCACCAGATTCTCATTACTTAGAATCATGGAATGATGCAGAACCAAAAGCTGGTTTCTACTCATTAACACAACCTGCCATTTCAACCATTTTCAAAACGCGTCAAGCACAATCAAGTTTCTTAACTTGGGCTGGCTTAGCAAGTGATTACCAAGCGTATTTAGAGCGCAATTGGGAAAGCACAATCTTGAAAGGTGGAAAAGTTGCCTGGAACTCAGCATTGCACAATGGTGTATTTGAACCAAATGCAGGTTCAATCTCCGCAGCTAGCCCATCTGTTGATGTAGCTTCAGCTGCCTCTGCAATCAGCAAATCATACTCCGCATCATCTACTGGTTTAGAAATCGCAGTGTATGAGAAAGTTGGCTTAGGAACAGGTTCTCAAGCAAACAACCCATGGTTGCAAGAATTCCCTGAGCCAGTTTCAAAGGCTTGTTGGGACAATTATGCATCCATCTCGCAGCCAACGGCTACGAAATTGAATTTGAAACAAGGCGACTTAGTTAAAGTAGGCGCTAAAGGATACGAAGTGACTTTACCAGTGTTAGTTCAACCAGGCCAAGCACAAGATACGGTTGCCATTGCGATCGGTTACGGACGCACGAAAGCAGGTAAGTCTGCTGATGGCGTAGGTGTAAATGCGTATCCATTTATCTCTGAAATTAATGGTGCTTGTGTAGGTATTTGTACGCAGGGTGTTTCAGTTGCGCCAACTGGTGAGACGAAAGAAATTGCACAAACACAAACACACAATACAGTGATGGCGCGTCAAGCGGTCGTTCAAGAAACGGTATTGGCTAACTTTGTAAAAGATGCGAAAGCTGGAAGCTTTACACCGCGTGTAAAAACTTCAGAAGGCGAAAAAGACGCAACTGATTTATCATTGTGGAATGGTCACGAATACAACAACCACGCGTGGGGTATGGTGATCGACTTAAATACATGTACCGGATGTTCAGCTTGTGTGATTTCATGTTCAGCTGAAAACAACGTTCCTGTAGTAGGCCGTCAAGAGGTAATCAACCGTCGTGAAATGCACTGGATGCGTATCGACCGTTATTACTCATCAGATGCTGAAGTTGAAGATTTGAAAGGATTAGAAATTGCTTCGGATAATCCAGAGGTAATTTTCCAACCGATGTTATGTCAGCACTGTAACAATGCTCCTTGCGAGACTGTTTGTCCTGTTTTGGCAACAACGCACTCAACAGAAGGTTTGAACCAAATGACCTACAACCGTTGTATCGGAACTCGTTATTGCGCAAATAACTGTCCATACAAAGTACGTCGTTTCAACTGGTTCCGTTATTTCCAAACAGATGATTTTGATTTCCACTTCAACAACGATTTAGGTCGTATGGTGATTAACCCAGACGTAACTGTTCGTTCACGTGGGGTAATGGAAAAATGCTCGATGTGCGTTCAGCGTATCCAAGAGGGTAAGTTGACAGCGAAGAAAGAAAAGCGCCGTCCAGTAGATGGTGAAATCCAAGTAGCTTGTGCACAATCATGCCCTACGAATGCGATTACATTTGGAGATATGAATGATCCAGCATCAGAGATCTCTAAATTATTATCGGTCGAAAAAGAAGGACGTGCGTATCACGTAATTGAAGAAATTAACGTGAAACCAAATATTTCTTACTTGAAGAAAGTTCGTAACAAGGATGCTAAAAAAGCATAATTTTTTAATCGTAAAACAGTAAATAAAAATATGTCGCACGTTGTATCACCCATAAGAGAGAAACTAGTTACTGGTGGAAAATCTTATTCCGATGTTACCCACGATATCTGCAAACAAGTAGAAGGAGAGCCTACCAAAGAATGGAAAATTGCATTCGGGATCTCTTGTCTTGTATTCATTTATGGTGCTTATTGCCTATTCTACACTTGGTGGCAAGGTATTGGCGTTTGGGGATTAAATAAAACCGTTGGTTGGGCTTGGGATATCACAAACTTCGTTTGGTGGGTTGGTATCGGTCACGCGGGAACCTTGATCTCTGCCGTATTATTATTATTCCGTCAAAAGTGGAGAACATCCATTAACCGTTCTGCGGAAGCGATGACGATCTTTGCCGTTCTTTGCGCAGCATCGTTTATCCTGGCGCACATGGGTCGTCCTTGGTTAGCTCACTGGGCTTTACCACTTCCTAATGCTTTCGGTTCACTTTGGGTTAACTTTAACTCTCCGTTAGTTTGGGACGTTTTTGCGATCTCTACGTATTTATCCGTTTCTTTATTGTTCTGGTATATGGGTTTGGTGCCAGATTTGGCAACGATTCGTGACCGTGCGACAACGAAAGGTCGTAAGTTTTGGTATGGCTTTTTCAGCTTAGGTTGGACTGGATCTTCGAAGACTTGGGCACGTTATGAATACATGTCGTTAATCTTAGCGGGTATCTCTACTCCACTTGTACTTTCGGTACACACGATTGTATCGATGGACTTTGCAACTTCTGTTATCCCAGGATGGCATACGACAATCTTCCCTCCATACTTTGTGGCAGGAGCGATTTTCTCTGGATTTGCGATGGTACAAACTTTGTTGTTAATCACACGTGTGGTTTTCAAATTAGAAGACTATATCACGATTGAGCATATCGAAATGATGAACATCGTTATCACGGTAACGGGTTCCGTAGTTGGTATCGCTTATTTAACTGAATTCTTTATTGCTTGGTATTCAGGTGTGGAATATGAAAGCTATGCATTCATTAACCGTGCAACGGGTCCATACTGGTGGGCATACTGGATGATGATGACGTGTAACGTAATCTCTCCACAGTTATTCTGGTCGAAAGCGATCCGTACAAATTTGATGGTTTCATTCTTCTTATCGATCGTGGTAAACGTAGGTATGTGGTTTGAGCGTTTCGTAATTATTGTGACGTCATTACACCGTGATTATATTCCTTCATCTTGGGCGATGTTCTCCCCTACGATGTATGATATTGGTGATTATATCTTCTCATTCGGTTTATTCTTTACACTGTTCTTCTTATTCGCGAAATATTTACCAGTTGTCAATATGGCTGAGGTGAAGTCGGTAATGAAAGGCGTTTCTACGGAATTTACGATTAAACGCATTAAGCCAACAAAAAAAACTGAAGAGTAATTCTATTTAGCAAATTCGAAATTAAAATAATATGAGTTCGACAACTAATTACATTTTAGGAGTTTACGACGATGAGGATGAGGTTTTACATGCAGTTTCTGCCGTAAAAGCTAAAGGAATCAAAGTTGAGGATGTGTATTCTCCATTCCCTATTCACGGATTAGACGTTGCAGTGGGCCATGCACGTACACGTTTGCCGATCGCGGCTTTCATGTTTGGTTCATTAGGATTAGTCAGTGCCTTATCATTAATCAGCTATACAATGGTTTTTGATTGGCCAATTAACATTGGAGGTAAAGACTTTTTTGCTTTGCCAAACTGGATTCCGGTCACTTTTGAGGGAACAGTATTGTTCACGGCTTTTGGCTTAGTAACAACTTTCTGTATCTCGAATGACTTATGGCCAGGTAACAAAACGCTACCATTAGATATCCGTACAACAGATGATAAATTTGTGATGGCTATCAATGTAGACAAAAACAAAGTAAGTGCGGCAGATATCAAGAAAGCCTTGAAAGAGTCTGGTGCAGTGGAAGTAAATGTTAAATAATTAATCAGAACAATTGTTCACGAAGAAGCATAACAACATGTTTAATCCAAGAATAAAATTCATTTTCGTAGCCAGTATAGTAGCAGGATTAATGTCTTGTGGATCTGACCCAAATGATACAGGAACTGAATTCGCTCCTAATATGTATCATTCAGTTGGATACGAACCCATGAGCCAAACAGCAGGTGACTCTAATACCATTAACCCATTAGGCATGAACATGCGTTTGCCAGTTAAAGGTACTGTTTCACGTAAGTCTTATACAGGTTCAGATAGCTTAAAGCAAGCATTTTTAACGCAAGAGCTAACCGCTAAAGCAATTCCTACGGATAGCATCTCATATTCTGAGAAGTCACTTTTTAATCCAATTGCCGCGACTCCGGAAAACATTGAGGCAGGTAAATTACAGTACGAGCGTTTTTGCCAGCACTGTCATGGAGAGACTGGTAAAGGAGATGGTTTAGTAGCCAAAGCGTACAAAGGTGTTCCCGTGTATTCAAGTGATGCATTAAAGACTATGAATGATGGACACATCTACCATGTAATCACGCACGGAAAAGGCAGAATGTGGGCACATGGATCACAAATATCTTCTGAAAACAGATGGAAAATCGTGTTGTATGTACACGAATTGCAAAAACAATAATTCAATCAATTAAAATTAAATAGAGATCAAGATGGCGGGACATTCACATTTTTCCCCAGCAAACGTTGAAGAGCATTTTGAATTCAGTTCTGAAGGCAAAAAAAGAATTATTTATGCTTTCATCGCTGGATTAGCAGCTTTACTACTAGGCATTTACCTATTATCTAAAGGAGAGTCTGGTGGACATGAAGTAGCCAATGCAGGACACGAAGCAGTAAAAGCAGGACACGAAGCAGCTGCAGAGCATGTTTCAGGTGGAGCAGTTTCACACCAAGCATCTGCAGAAGAGCATTATGATTGGACTAATCGTATTTGGGCCAACGTATGGTTGAATGCGGTTTTCTTTACAGGTATTGCTGTAGTAGGTATGTTCTTTGTTTCTTTACAATACTTGACAAAATCAGGTTGGTCTTCTGTCATGAAGCGTGTGCCTGAGGCATTCCCTAAGTTCTTATATATCACATTGCCGATTTTGATCGCCGTATTCTTATTCAAAGGAGATGTAATCTTCCACTGGATGCACCATGGTGTAACGGAAGTAGGAAGTGAAAACTATGACAAAATCATTGCTGGTAAATCGGGCTATTTAAATAAGAATTTCTTCTTGATTCGCTTAGTCGTTTTCGGTGGATTATGGATTCTTCTTTGGAAGATGTTACGTAAAAAATCGTTAGAAGAGGATTTGAATGGCGGAACAGAATATTTCAATCAGTTAGTAAAAATTGGTACTGCATTCATCGTGATCTTCGGTGCATCTAGTTCAATCTTTGCTTGGGACTGGGTGATGTCAATCGATACGCACTGGTTCTCAACGATGTTTGGATGGTACATGTTCGCTTCATGGCATGTAACAACTTATGCGGTAATCGTATTAGCCATCTTGTACTTGAAGGACAAAGGTTTGATGGCCTATGTAAACGAAAACCATTTACATGATTTGGGTAAGTTTATGTTCGCATTTTCTATCTTCTGGACCTATGTATGGTTTGAGCAATTTTTATTGATTTACTATGCAAACTTACCTGAGGAAACCATCTACTTCTTAGAGCGTTGGGAAGGACACAATAAAATTTACAAAACTTCAGAAATTTTAATGGTTTTGCTAAACTTCTTCTTCCCTTTCTTAGTTCTAATGACACGTGATGCGAAACGTACACGCTTGTTCTTAAAAATAGCTGCATTCATGATTATTGTGGGTCATTACATTGACTTTTACCAAATGATTATGCCTGGTGTAGTTGGTAAACATGGCGGTTACGGTTTAGTAGAATTTGGAATGGTTACGGTGTTTGCTGCTGCATTCATTTATATTATTTCAGATGAGTTGACAAAAGCTTCTTTAGTTGCGAAGAATCACCCATTCTTACCAGAAGCATTACATCACGATATTTAATATTTGGCATACGACTTAACTTAATTATATATGAATTTCCTAATTGGTCTTTTATCCATCGTTTTCTTCATCCTTGCAATCTCTGTGATTGTGAAAAGTATGAAGATTAACAAAAACTTATCTGAAGCAGAAGACCCGAATACTGCGGCAGATTCGTCTAACAATATCAATGCTTATGGTATGCTTGCATTTTGGTTCTTCGGAACCGTTGCAGGAGTATGGTCATTCAATGCAAGTGCTCCAGATTTCTTACCTGAAGCAGCTTCTGCGCATGGAATAACAACAGATAAAATGTTCTGGATTTCTATGTCAGTAGTTACGCTAGCGTTTTTTGTAACAAATACGTTATTGTTATTCTTTGCTTATAGATATCGGTACAACAAGAATAGAAAAGCTACATTCTATCCTGTTAATCATAAGTTAGAATTAATTTGGACGGTCATTCCAGCTGTAGTTATGGCAATCCTAGTTTTCTCTGGCTGGAGAACATGGCGTGATATTACGTCTCAAGCTCCAAGCGATGCTGTAGTTATCGAAATTACAGGTCATCAGTTCGGCTGGTACGTACGTTACGGTGGTACAGATGATAACCAACTAGGTAATTACAACTACAAGTTAATCGACGAGACAAACAACATTGGTATTGATTTCACAGATAAGCATTCATTTGATGACTTTACTGCTACTGAACTACACTTACCAAAAGGTAAGCCAGTACTTTTAAAGATTCACGCACAAGACGTATTGCACTCTGTTTACTTGCCGTTTCACCGAGTTAAAATGGATGCGGTTCCAGGGATGCCTACTAAATTTTGGTTTACGCCTACCGTTTCTACAGATGAAATGCGTGCCAAATTGGGTAAAAAAGATTTCAACTTTAAGTTGAACTGTACAGAGGTATGTGGACGTGGACACTTTGGTATGGCGATTACCGTCTTTGTGGATGAGCCTGCTGATTACAAAAAATGGTGTGCTGAGCAAAAGCCATTTTTGGCAACAAATCCAGCTTACCTAGCTAAGGTCCCTGAGAATTTAAAAGCGAAAGCGGCTAAATATATTCCTGCTGAACCTATTTCAGTAGATTCAACAGCTACAGAAGCTGTAAGTGTAAACTAATTAATCGAACAGAAGAAAGAAAAAATAATTCCTATGTCAACTGCAATTTCACACGCTGAAGAAGTTCACACACACGCACATGATCACGAGCACGAGCATCATGAGCCAAATTTCATCCAGAAGTATATCTTCTCGGAAGACCATAAAACGATTGCTAAGCAGTACCTGATTATGGGTATTCTGTGGGCGTTCATTGGAGGTTCACTTTCAATCATGTTCCGTTTGCAATTGGGTTTTCCAGAAATGCAATTGGAGTGGTTGCGTCCTATTTTAGGTTCTTGGATCGACGAATCGGGTAAAATTGACAAAGAATTTTATTTAGCCCTTGTGACCATGCATGGTACCATCATGGTATTCTTTGTATTGACAGCAGGTCTATCTGGAACATTCTCAAACTTTTTGATTCCATTACAAATTGGTGCACGTGATATGGCCTCAGGATTCATTAACATGTTATCCTTCTGGTTCTTCTTCTTGTCATCAGCGATCATGTTTTCATCCTTGTTTATTGAAACAGGTCCTGCATCAGGTGGATGGGTAATTTATCCTCCATTAAGTGCATTGCCACAAGCGATGCCTGGATCAGGATTAGGTATGACATTATGGTTGACATCGATGGCGTTTTTCATCGTATCATCTTTGATGGGTGGGATTAACTATATCTGTACTATCATCAACTTGCGTACACGTGGTATGACATTTACGAAAATGCCATTAACGATCTGGTCATTCTTCTTTACTGCAATTTTAGGTTTGTTGTCATTCCCAGTATTGTTGTCGGCTGCATTGTTGTTGATTTTCGACCGTAGCTTTGGTACTTCGTTCTATTTATCTGAAATCTATATTCAGGGACAAGCATTGCCAAATGTAGGTGGATCAGCGATTTTATATCAGCACTTATTTTGGTTCTTAGGACACCCAGAGGTATATATCGTATTACTTCCTGCGTTGGGTATGACGTCAGAAATTATTGCTACAAACGCACGTAAGCCTATCTTTGGATACCGTGCGATGATTGGATCATTAATGGGTATTACGGTCCTTGCGTTTATCGTTTGGGCTCACCACATGTTCGTAACGGGTATGAATCCTTTCTTAGGATCTGTATTTATGTTCTTAACATTGATTATCGCAGTTCCTTCTGCAGTAAAAGCGTTTAACTACATTACGACGCTTTGGAAAGGTAACTTGATCTTTACGCCAGCGATGTTGTTCTCAATCGGTCTAGTATCGTTGTTTATTTCAGGTGGTGTAACGGGTATTATCTTAGGAAACTCTGCGTTGGACATCAACTTACATGATACATATTTCGTTGTAGCTCACTTCCACTTGGTTATGGGTTCTGCATCATTCTTTGGATTGATGGCGGGTGTATATCACTGGTTCCCTAAAATGTTTGGTCGTATGATGAATAAAACATTGGGATATATTCACTTCTGGGCAACCTTCGTAGGTGTATATGCGGTATTCTTCCCAATGCACTACACGGGTATTGCAGGTTTCCCTCGTCGGTATTATTCATTTACAGCATTAGGTAATGATGGACAAAACGCATTTACAGACTTGAACCAGTTCATAACTGTTGCTGCGATTTTAACCTTCTCATCACAAGCTATATTCTTCTTTAACTTCGTTTATTCGATATTTAAAGGAAAGAAAGCGACTGAAAATCCTTGGAATTCAAATACACTTGAGTGGACAACTCCAGTAGATCCAGGACACGGTAACTGGCCAGGCGAAATTCCAGCGGTTTATCGTTGGCCTTACGATTACTCAAAGCCAGGTGCTGAATCGGATTTCATCCCGCAGCATATTCCTTTCTCTGCAACTCCGGAATCAAATCTACCGGAAGAGAATGAGGAAATTGCCAAAGAAAAAGCAATCGAAAGTTTATTAGCTGCTCAGAACGAGAGTTATAACCGATAGAAAAACCAAATAAAGGGGATGCATCGAAATGAGTTTCATTTGGATGCATCCTTTTTTTAGCTCCACACATGACATTTCAGCGATTCGGCTACATCACACTTTTCTGCCTTTACCTATTGGTATTAGCTGGCGGAATCGTACGAAGTACAGGGTCGGGAATGGGATGCCCGGATTGGCCACGTTGTTTTGGCCAATGGGTTCCACCTACACATGCTTCTGAACTACCCCTGAATTACCAGGAAATTTACCAGGAAAAGCTGCATGGTGAAATCGAATTCAATGCCACAAAAACGTGGATTGAATATCTAAATAGACTACTTGGTGCATTAACTGGCTTATTCATGGCGATCACTACATTGTTGGCATGGAAAGAATCTAGACGCACATTTCTCTACACTTTTGCAGCTTTCGTATTAGTTATGGCTAATGCCATCTTGGGCAAATATGTGGTTGATTCATTCCTGTTACCGGGTGTGGTAACCGCTCACATGTTACTAACCACAGGGGTTCTATTTTTCCTGCTTAAAGCCCTAAACAATTCGGCTAAAATCCATGTTTTAACTTCGAAGGTTCGTTCATGGATTTTAATCAATGCAGTCATCATTTTTGCTCAAATACTATTAGGTACGCAGGTAAGAGAGAACATGGATCACGTGATTGTTAACCTAGGTTATGGTGCTAAAAATTTATGGATAGATCAGTTAGATATGATCTATATCATTCACCGTACCTTTTCATGGCTGATTTTGCTTAGTCATCTGTATCTATGGAAGCTAATACCTATGGGAGAATCTGATTTCATGCAATACAAAAAAGGATTTGTTGGCTTAATCAGTCTTTCACTCCTATCAGGCGTCATCATGGCCTATATCGCGCTTCCATTGGGAAGTCAGCCGATACATTTGGCTAGCTCACTCTTGTTATTAGGATTGCATATTCACGCGTGGCAACGAACTGAAAGAGCATGATGCAGGTAAAACCTTATATTGACCTATTGAAATCGAGACTCTCGATTACTGTTGCTTTTTCGGGAACATTCGGCTATGTTTTATCCCCAGGTAAACATGAATGGTGGGGTATTTTGCTGATTACCTTGGGAGGGTTTTTATTAACGGGTGCTGCCAATATTGTTAATCAATTAAAGGAAATAGAATTTGACAAATTAATGAAGCGGACGGCTAAACGTCCCCTACCTACACAGACGCTCACGCCCAAGCAAGCCAATATCTATGGTCTAATGGTGGCCATTGTCTCCTTGTTGATTCTCTTAAGTTTTAATTGGAAGGCCGCAGCATTAGGTTTGCTTTCCTATTTTTTATACGGCTATGTGTATACTCCCTTAAAGCGCGTTGGCCCCATTTCCGTATTCGTAGGCGCCTTCCCGGGTGCATTTCCTCCGATGATTGGTTGGGTCGCAGCAACAGGCCATTTCGGTTGGGAACCTGGAATCTTATTTGCTATCCAATTTTTTTGGCAATTTCCACATTTCTGGGCGATTGCATGGGTGGCGGATGCTGATTACAAGAAAGCTGGATTTAAGATGCTGCCTAATGATGGCAAGAAGGATTTAAAAACAGCATTTACGATCATGATCTATACGTTGTTCCTAATCCCATTAGGCTTCTTACCATACCTGATGCAGATGACGGGGATTACGTCGACAATTATTGCGGTAACAGCTGGAATTTTATTTTTAAGTCAAACGTTTTACTTGATGATGAATCCCACCGACAAGGCTGCTCGGTGGATGATGTTCGGATCATTTATTTATTTGTTAGTAGTCCAAATTGCCTTTTTATTTGATAAAGCATAAATCATGAAAACAGAACAAGAATTACTTGAAGCGCAAACGCCTCGATCCGTGAATCCTAAAATTTTCACGATGTGGTTATTTATCGTTTCCATCGTAATGCTCTTTGCAGCCTTTACGAGTGCCTATTTAGTGCGTAAAGCAGAAGGAAACTGGGTTGAATTTAACCTGCCGGACTTATTTTATTACAGTACAGGGGTATTGATTGCCAGCAGTATTTCCATGCACGCTGCATTAATTGCTGCAAAAAAAGACCAATTTAATGCCCTTAGATTAAGTATTTCTATTACTTTTGTGCTCGGATTGCTCTTTTTAGTAATGCAATATTACGGGTGGTCTCAATTAGTTGAGATGAACGTGTATTTCGTGGGTAATCCGTCAGGTTCTTTTGTCTACGTATTTTCAGGTCTGCACGGACTACATTTAATCTCCGGATTAGTAGTTTTATTAGTTGCCTTAGTAGCTGCATTCCGATTGAAAATTAATGCGAAGGCATTGACGCAAATTAAAATTTGTTCCACCTATTGGCATTTTTTAGATGCTTTATGGGTTTATTTATTTTTATTTTTATTGATTAACAATTAAGCTTATACCTATGTCAGTAGCACACGCTGCCCCAGCGGTTCCAGAAAATTTAACATGGCAAGGGGGTTCTGAACCTCTAAAAGCAAGTTACGGTAAATTGATGATGTGGTTTTTCCTTCTATCGGATACATTCACATTCTCCGCACTTTTGATTACTTACGGAATGATCCGTTTTAGCCAACCAGCTTGGCAAGGAACTCCGGATGATTTTTATTTCTCTACGACACATTGGCCTATTCCAGAGAAGGTTTTCGAAGCTGTTCCATTTTTACATGGTATCTCCTTACCGTTAGTATTCGTTGGAATCATGACATTTATTTTGATTGCATCATCTGTAACCATGGTATTAGCTGTGGAAGCTGGTCACCGTGGCGATCGTAAGGATGTGGAGAAATGGATGCTTTGGACAATTGTAGGTGGATTTACCTTTTTAGGATCTCAAGCTTGGGAGTGGACACACTTTATTCATGGTCCTGAAGATTTATCTTTAGCTGCTAAGCAAGTAATCGATGGGGTAATTACTCCCATTGAAGGAGCTAATTTGGTTCGTAACCCGTATGGCCCTCCAGCTTTTGCAGACTTATTTTTCTTCATTACTGGATTCCACGGAACGCACGTATTCTCAGGTGTAATTTTAAATATCCTTATTTTCTTTAATGCCGCTACAGGAGTTTATGAGCGTAGAGGTCATTATGAAATGGTGGAGAAAGTAGGCCTTTACTGGCACTTTGTTGACCTTGTTTGGGTATTCGTATTTACCTTCTTCTATTTAGTTTAATCTTAACATTGATTTATATATGGCTTCGCACGTAGCTCACGAAACCTCTGAAAAGGAAATTCCAGCACCCAATACCGGTGCTATTTGGAAAACATTTTGGATCTTATTGATCTTAACGGCAATCGAATTCGTTATTGCCTTCACCATGCCAGCAAACACATTACGTGTAGCAATATTTTGTGGTATGACAATCGTAAAAGCCTTCTATATCGTAGGTGAATTCATGCACTTAAAGCATGAGGTTAAATCACTTATTTGGGCGGTACTTATACCAACCATCTTCGTCGTTTGGCTTTTGATCGCGTTGATTTACGAAGGCGGCAACATGTATTAATGGGGTAACCCCTACCACACAATGAATAAAAAGACAGGCATTTTATTAATGACATTAATAGTGCCTGTCTTTATCTATTTAGGCCTAAAGCTTTTTGGCCAAAATCATTACAGTCTACCGCGCTACATCCCAGCTATTGACTCCACGACCGGTGAAATCAAAATGGCCAAGCGCCTCCATCAGCGCTGGAATGAATCCGAATTAGATACCGTTTTCCAGACAATCCCATCATTCAACTTAACGGATGAACAAGGCAAGGCATTTAGCTCGGAAAATCTGAAAGGGAAAATATATGTAGCTAATTTCTTCTTTACCCGTTGTGGGACAATTTGTCCAAAAATTACCTCGCAGGTTAGCCGGGCTACTGATACCTTCATCAGAGATCAAGACATTCGATTTATTTCCATTTCAGTAGACCCTAAATTCGATGCGCCTGAGAAGCTAGCAGCCTACGCCAAACGGTTCGATGCAGACAGCACACGTTGGTCTTTTTTAACGGGAGATAAAAAAATCATTTATCCTTTAATTTTGAAAGGCTTTCATGTTCCCTTGGCGGATGCCTCTGAATATGACGCTGCCATTAAGAATCCAGATGAAACATTTATCCATTCAGAACGTTTAGTACTGATAGATAAGGCTGGAGTCATTCGTGGTTTTTACGATGGGACGGATAAAAAAGAGGTAGACCGACTGATCGTCGAGATAAAGGTCTTAAAAAGTATATATTCAACAGAAAATTAACATGCGTACGATTTCTCAAAACCCACAAAACGATAAGCTAATCAATATAGTTTCGATAGCTATCCCATTGGCAGTTGCGGCACTGATCGGCATACAAATCAAACTTCCGTTGGGGGAATGGACTAAAGTATTACCCCATGTGATTGGGTTTTTAAATACCACTACAGCCATTTGTTTAATCTTTGGGTTCATTGCGATTAAATCTAAAAACATCAGCGGTCATGAGACCGCGATGAAGTTGGCCTTTGCCCAAGGTGGATTATTTTTGGTGCTATATATTTTATATCATATCTCAAATCCATCTACTCCCTACGGAGGTACTGGTTGGACTAGACCAGTTTATTACTTCTTTCTGATAACACATATTGTATTGTCGATTGGCGTAGTTCGTTTAGTCTTGTATGCGATTTATCAAGCCTTAACAAATCAAATTGAAGCGCACAAAAAAACAGTTAAATGGGCTTTCCCCATCTGGCTATATGTTTCTCTGACAGGTGTGATTGTTTACCTTATGATTTCTCCTTTTTATGTGTAAGCGAATTATATTTTTCTTAATCGTTTTTTTGCTTTTCCAACTAGATGGGGTGGCGCAATGTGCCATGTGCCGGACGACTGTGGAAAGTACGATATCAAATGGTCGATCAAATATTGCGACAGGGCTGAATACGGGTATTTTGTATTTATTAGCTGCGCCTTACTTGCTCGTGGGCGTTATCGCATGGATGTGGTTTCGTCAGAGTAAAAAAGAACAGTTGGCCCGTATCTCCAAATGGCAATTACGCCAAAAGGTGTCCCAGCTATTAAGTAAGCAAGCCTAATCCCAGATTGGATATTGCGTTAATTTGATTGCCTCCCCAAAAAACTGTTTGGTTGATTGCTCGAAAGATTCTGTGTAATCTGATACATAGAATTGCCGACTACCTGTGGGTCCTGCAGCCAATAAATCTTTTTCAGTCAGCATCTGTTTGATGGCTTCGGCTACGATGATGGACGTGTCGATGACTGAGATGCTCCCTTGATAATAATCTTCTATTTGCTTTTTGATCAACGGATAGTGTGTGCATCCTAGAATCAATCCGTCGATACCGCTGAGCGTTGGATTAGCTAAATACTCTTGAATAATTTGCTCTGAAATCCGATTGTTGAAAAACCCTTCTTCAATCATGGGCGCTAATAGTGGAGTTGCCAGAGACTGCACGTGAATATTTTTATCAAGCTCCGCTGCCTTGCGCGCATAAATTCCAGAGTTTACGGTTTGTTTGGTCCCAATAAGGCCTAGCTTTTTGTTTGACCAGTCATGATCCAGGTATTGAATGACTGGATCGATGACATTCACAACAATGGCTTTTGTTCCTACGTAAGCCTTCACTAAATCATAGGCCGCTGCGGAAGCTGAATTGCAGGCAATTAATATCAGTTTACAGTTTTTCTCTAACAGTAAATTGCAAATCTTAACGGAATATGCTTGGATCGCAGTGGCTGATTTGTCGCCATAAGGCAAGTGCGCGGTGTCCCCAAAATAGATGATGGGTTCATTGGGCATAAGTTCGGTTATGGCATGAGCTAAGGTGAGTCCCCCAATTCCACTATCAAAAATTCCGATGGGTGCAGCGTTTGGCATAAGTCTAAAATAGAATGTAAATAACGGGAATTTGGTATTCTTTTCAAACCCACGCAACCATTTAGACATTTTTACCATCTTTGCGGTCGGATTCATTAATTCACCAGCATTGACAGACGTTTTACCTTCCCAAGCTAAAGAGATCGAATGGGTTCGATTATGCCAAAAGCAGGATCGAAAGGGGCAGTATGCTGTTTATCAGCATTATGCAGGTAGAATGATGGCGGTCTGCAGGCGCTATTTAGGCCAAAGCCCCGATGCCGAAGATGCGTTGCAAGAAGGATTTATGAAAGTGTTTACGAAGATTGATCAGTTTACGGAGGGAAAAAGTTTTGAAGGGTGGATTCGCCGAATTATGGTCAATGAATCGCTGATGAAAATAAGAAAGAATGGATCGATTTATTTAAAAGATATTGATGAGACATGGGATGTAGGTCAGCCGGCAGATGCATTAATGCATTTGACGACGCAAGAAATTGAAATGTTAATTGCCGATATGCCAGATGGCTATCGTACCATATTTAATTTATATGCGATTGAAGGATATAGTCATCCAGAAATTAGTCAAATGTTACATATATCCGAGGGGACCTCGAAATCGCAATTATCACGCGCAAGAGCATTACTTCAAACCAAAATGAAAAACGTAGCGGTATGAAAGACAAAAACAAAATTACCTGGGAACACGTGGAAGCCCAATGGCGTGGCCAAATGGCGCAGCAAGAAGAGCCTGCTCCAGCCTTTAATTGGGATCGATTAGATGCAACTAACTCGCGGCCAATCATACCGTTATGGCGTAGGGTTGCTCAGAGTCCATGGGCTTGGGCGGCAGTGCTTGGTTTGTCGATTGGCTTGAATTGGCAAAATGTAGAAACTGCTCAAACCGTGTTACCAACGGTTGCTGTCACTCAAAAGCAGATTGAGGAACCTTCTGAGCAGTTGGTTTCGAAACAAGATGCCCCTAAAGTGCGTGCGCAAACGATCAAGCCTGTTGGCATAGCCACTAAACCTGCTGACAACTCACCCGTGGCCGTTGAAGAAATCGCCGTGGCGAAAGCGGTGGATTTACCAAAAGCAGTTGAAACAAAAAATGAAGAAGAGGTCATACTGGTACGCATAGACATTGATCCTATTGAAGAAAGGAAGGCAATGCAAGTAGCAGAGACCGTTGAAAAGCCCGTGAAAAGAAAGCGAAATTTGCTGGGGCAAATTTTCCGTCAAGTAATTTCGGGCGAGCCTGGTGGCTGGCGTGAGATAGCTAATTCAAATGATAAATTAAGTGATGGTATTCACTTGGTGGCTAATACCGTAATTCGAACAGAACAATCCGTAAAACAAACATTACAATTTCAATAAATAAAATATGAAAAACCTACTACTAATGACATGCCTTTTAGTTAGCCAAGGGCTTTGGGCAAAAAATACAAATGATAGCTTATTGCTTAAGATTGATAAGCGTGATCAAAAAATTATCGGTGCGAAAGCAGATTCGAAAAAGACCTTACGGGAAGAACTTGAAGGTGTCTTTGAGAAAAAGGGCTTAGTGCTGACGGATAGTTTGTGGCAACAAATTAGAACAGTCATCAAAACGGATTCGGATGGAGATAGCAGTATTTCTGTTCGGATTGGGAATAGTTCGGTGAAGATTGGGATCCTAAAGTCCGGCGTTAACTATAAATCTGAAATTAGGACGAAGGCCAAACCAGGTGGTGTTACCATTGAATCTACGGGTAAAGACGAAGTGCGGGTAGGCTGGAATGGGATTCATGTGAAAGATGGGAAGGAAGAGGTACATGTGGATTGGAATGGTGTACATGTGAAGGAACCTAATGGGGAAGAAACGAAAGTGATTTGGGGGAGAGATTCAACAAAAACACAATCAAAAGATAAAAAATCGAATTTGTATGAACGAAAAGGATTTAATGTCTACATAGGACTCAATGGATTAACTGGAAAAATGCCTGAGAATGTAATAGCCATTTATCCTAGTCCCTACTTAAATTCTGATCCAGAATTAAAGCCACTAGGTTCAAGATTTGTGAGTTTAGATTTTACACATGCGGCAACGATAGCTCGCGGCAAAAAAAGTGCGTTTAAATTGGGCTATGGTTTTTCATTTGATTGGTACAACTTCATGTTTGATCACAATCGGGTGGTTACCAAGGCAACATCCGCTACGAATTTCCAGCCGATATTGGACACGAGAGGAGACGAGGTCGCGTTGAAGAAAAATAAATTGACTGTATCCTACATTACGCTTCCGATTGTACCACATGTTGTATTCAATAAGCAATCGGCCATTAAAATGATTGGATTGGGGGGATATGTTAGTTACCGATTGGATAGTTGGACCAAAACGATTGAGGAAAAGAGTGATGACTTAGCGAGAATTGGATCTAATTTCAATTTAAATCAGGTAAGATATGGCGTAAAAGCGGAAGTGGCATTACGACATGTAGGTGAGTTGTTCTTTAATTATGATTTAGCACCACTATTTCAGAAGGGAATGGGTCCAGAATTAACTGCATTTAGCTTCGGATTTAAACTATAATTAAAATTTATCACATTTTTTTTGACGAGAGTTTTGCGGAAATCAAAAAAGGAGCTACTTTTGCGAACTATTTCAGTAAAACGTTCTACTGGAATGCAGAATTTCGGGGATATACCAGAGCGGCCAAATGGGGCAGACTGTAAATCTGCTGGTGAATGCCTACGGTGGTTCGAATCCATCTGTCCCCACATTCTTTTAATGATTTAAGTTCTTTTTACAGGAGAATTTATAAGCGGGAGTAGCTCATTTGGTAGAGCGATAGCCTTCCAAGCTATAGGTGGCGGGTTCGAGCCCCGTCTCCCGCTCGAATAAAAATGTTGCTTAGGAGGATTCCCCCTAGGTGATATTTTTGTTATGTTAAACCAAAAGAGGTTTGATTGTGGCCGCAAGGTAATTGGCCTTTGTAGCTCAGTGGTAGAGCACTTCCTTGGTAAGGAAGAGGTCGGCAGTTCAATCCTGCTCAAAGGCTCTAACACAGATTATTTGAAAGAGTAATCATTTGAAATTGTAACATTTGAATTTTTTATAAACTAATTAAGAACTAAATAATCATGGCAAAAGAGAATTTTGACCGAAGTAAACCCCACGTTAACATTGGTACAATTGGCCACGTTGACCACGGTAAAACAACTTTAACAGCTGCTATCACTAAAGTTCTTTCTGAAAAAGGTCTTGCTGAGAAGAAAGATTTCTCTTCCATTGACTCTGCTCCAGAAGAAAAAGAGCGTGGTATCACGATTAACACGGCTCACGTTGAGTATTCAACAGCTAACCGTCACTATGCACACGTTGACTGTCCAGGTCACGCGGATTACGTGAAGAACATGGTTACTGGTGCTGCTCAGATGGACGGTGCTATCTTGGTAGTTGCTGCAACTGACGGACCAATGCCACAAACTCGTGAGCACATCCTTTTGGCTCGCCAAGTAGGTGTACCTCAATTGGTAGTTTTCATGAACAAAGTGGACATGGTAGACGATCCAGAATTATTAGAATTAGTTGAAATGGAGATCCGTGAGCTTCTTTCATTCTACGAATTCGATGGTGATAACATTCCAGTAATTCAAGGATCTGCTTTAGGTGGATTGAACGGAGATGCTAAATGGGTAGCTACAATCGATGCGTTAATGGATTCAGTTGATTCTTGGATTCCACTTCCAAAGCGTGATGTTGATAAGGCATTCTTGATGCCAGTTGAAGACGTATTCTCGATCACTGGTCGTGGTACGGTTGCAACAGGTAAAATTGAGACTGGTGTTATTAACTCAGGTGAGGCAGTTGATATCTTAGGTATGGGAGCTGAAAACTTAAAATCAGTAGTAACTGGTGTTGAGATGTTCCGTAAGATCTTAGATCGTGGTGAAGCTGGTGATAACGTAGGTTTATTGTTACGTGGTATTGAGAAAACTGATATCCGTCGTGGTATGGTAATCTGTAAGCCAGGTTCAGTGAAGCCTCACACGAAGTTCAAGGCTGAGGTTTATATCTTGTCTAAAGAAGAAGGTGGACGTCATACTCCATTCTTTAACAAATACCGTCCACAATTCTACTTCCGTACAACAGACGTAACAGGAGAAATCTTATTACCTGCAGGAGTTGAAATGTGTATGCCTGGTGATAACTTAACAATTGATGTTACGTTATTGAACGCAGTTGCTATGGATAAAGGTTTACGTTTCGCGATTCGTGAAGGTGGCCGTACTGTAGGTGCTGGTCAGGTAACTGAAATCTTAGACTAATTTTATTAGTCTTTATGGGAAAGAGCGGTCATTGACCGCTCTTTTTTTTTGTATACTTGTAGGAAGCCTAGGCGTGTCCTTTAGCTTTGGCAATCCTTTCAGGTTTGCCAAAGCTAGCGCCTGAGGCTTGAACGTTTTTAATTTAACCTATATTGTCTCATGAAAAAATTACTACTCTTTTTATCAGTTTGTTTATTCGCCTTTCAATCCTACGGTCAGGAATATTACGAAATCAGAACGTATCATATGAAATTCAGGGGTAATACAAATCTCCTGGAAAGTTATCTAGCTAAATCATTTATTCCCGCGATGAATGCCTATGGCGTCTCAAAAATTGGCGTATTCAAAGATCTTGGCAAACCTGAGCCGGCAGTTGTTATCGTTACGATTCCCTTTAAATCGTTGATGGCCTATGCCGGATATAAAGAGGCATTGGAGAAAGATGCTACTTACCAAACAACATCACGTGCGTATTTTGATCAGGTAGGACCTGATAAACCGTTATTTGATCGGGTTTCCACCTATTTGGCGAAAGGATTTGCAGGTCACCCATCGATGAAATTACCTGTGACTAATCCGGGCCGAATATATGAATGGCGTACCTATGAAGCATATAACGAGGATGCATTGAAGCGTAAAATCGATATGTTCAATCAAGGTGAGCTAGCTATTTTTGATAAAGTTGGCCTACACAACGTCTTTTTCGGCGAGGTACTCGCTGGTGAAAACACCCCTTGTTTGAGCTACATGGTATCTTTTGAAAACATGGCGGAGCGTGATGCCAATTGGGGGAAATTTAGTGCTGATCCGGATTGGAAGCGCATGAGTGGAGATCCTCGGTATGCGAATAGCCATTCTCGGACAGTCCGCAAATTTTTGGAACCTACGAGTTACTCCCAGTGGTAAACATTCAATTAGTTATGCCGACGTTTGTTAATTAGGTTTTTTTATCTAAATTTGCAATCCTTTCTACGGGCATAGTATAATGGTAGTATGCAGGTCTCCAAAACCTTTGGTCAGGGTTCGAATCCTTGTGCCCGTGCAACGAAATTTTAAATAACCGACAATCGGTAAGATATGAGCAGTTTTACATCATTGATTAAGGATTCTTGGACGGAAGTAACCGAACAAGTTACTTGGCCAAAATTCACGGAACTTCAATCGAGTTCAGTATTGGTTTTAGTTGCCTCGTTGATTTTTGCCTTATTGGTAGGAGTCGTTGATTTGGCATTTAAATCTGGTTTGGATTTATTTTATAGTTCATTTTAAACACGGGTTTTTCCCAATCCTCAACGAGCAATTGCCATGGCAGAGACTAAATGGTACGTTTTGAGAGCAATCTCAGGGCAAGAAAAGAAGGTTAAGACCTATATGGAAAATGAGTTGGCGCGTCAAGGTGTGTCTGATTCAGTTCCACAGATATTAATTCCGACAGAAAAGATCTATGAAATCCGTAAAGGGAAAAAAGTGATTCGTGAGAAGAACTTGTTCCCAGGGTATATCATGGTGGAAGCAGATTTAGCGGGCGAGGTTAGTCACATTTTAACTTCGACACCTGGTGTTATTGGTTTCTTGCAAACAAATAATGAAGAAATCGAGGAGACGAAAATCGAAGGAGGAAAGACGAAGAAGGTCAAGGTTATTGTTAAAAAACCGATGCCTATCAACCAAGCAGAAGTTAATCGTATCTTAGGTAAAGTTGACGAGTCAGCCGCAGTCGAAGAATACGCTTCAATTAGCTTCATTAAAGGTGAAACAGTTCGTGTAATCGACGGTCCATTCGCAACATTCGAAGGTACGGTTGAAGAAATTCACGAG
Source organism: Aquirufa avitistagni (assembly GCF_042715545.1). Classification (NCBI taxonomy): domain Bacteria; kingdom Pseudomonadati; phylum Bacteroidota; class Cytophagia; order Cytophagales; family Flectobacillaceae; genus Aquirufa; species Aquirufa avitistagni. Next base: position 367,141 of record NZ_JBBKXZ010000003.1, read on the forward strand.
AATAGCAAAAAGCTATCTGTTATGGTTAAGATTTTTGGCCGTAATACGCCACTTGAATTGAATTATGCGCAGGTAGAAAAATAATAACTGACGTTTATAACTTAAGAACCCTGGATTCCAGGGTTTTTTTTTGACAAATCCAAAGTATTAGCATGATCAGCCGTATTAAACTAATTACTTATTTAATTGAGCTCAACGAAGCTGTCCTTTTTTACCCTAAGCTTAAACGCTTTTACAAAACGGTATTACCGGCTAATCCGACAATATTTGATGTGGGGGCCAACAAAGGACAATCGGCTGATTTCTTTTTGAAAATTCGTTCTACGGCACAAATTACATCTTTTGAACCTAACCCTAGTTTGTTTCAATTTTTAACCAATAAATATCAGGGCATAAAAAATATGACCTTAATTAATAAGGGCGTTTCAAATGCGAAGCAAATGCTAACTTTCTACATCAATAAACTGGATTTAACCTCTTCTTTCGAGCCACTAAATCCAGATAGTAAATATCTAGCGAAAAAAGCGCAGGTGATGGGCGTGAAGCCTACTGAAATAATTAGTGAGCAAATCGAAATAGAGACCATTGCCTTACGAGATTATATCGAAGAACAAGCAATTAAACATATCGACTTACTAAAAATTGATACCGAGGGTCATGAATTAAAATGCCTTACCGGATTGTTCCCATTAAAATCATGTCAAATTGATCGCATTCAAATTGAAAACCATCAAGATGATATGTATCAAACACTAGATAGCTTTGAATCAATACAATCGTTTTTACATGATCATGGCTACGTGATAGAGGTATCCATCAAACATGGTTTTGGCGATTTTTATGAGGTAATTTTTCAAAAATCCGCCTAACTTCTAGTTTTATCTAGAATTACTTTTGCATTTCAAAATAATATCCCTAATTTTGCAGTCCGTTTAAAAAGCGGCAATCTCTGTTTTGAAAATTTCAGAAGGGGATTGGGCTCCGAAGTCTTGTTACACGGAAGAGTCACCCGGAGGGGAATCAGATAAGGAAGCTTCCACCCTTATTGGCAGATAAACCTCTAATTCACTAAATAAACGATGTTTTAACATGGCAAAAGAAATAGCTGGCTACGTAAAGCTTCAATGCAAAGGTGGCCAAGCCAATCCTTCACCACCCATCGGTCCTGCATTAGGTTCGAAAGGATTAAATATCATGGAGTTCTGCAAGCAATTTAATGCACGTACTCAAGATAAAAACGGCGTAGTATTGCCGGTCCTAATTACTTATTTCGCGGACAAATCGTTTGAATTCGTTGTAAAAACACCTCCAGCACCAATCTTGTTATTGGAAGCAGCTAAGGTGAAATCTGGTTCAGCTCAACCTAACTTGAAAAAGGTAGGTTCAGTGACTTGGGATCAAGTGCGCGTGATCGCGGAAACTAAGATGCCGGATTTAAACTGTTTTACAGTCGAAGCAGCAATGAGTATGATTGCTGGAACGGCCAGATCAATGGGTATTACTGTTTCTGGTGATAAACCGTTCTGATTTAACCATCAGAAATAAACATTTTAATTAAAAGGTAATGGCAAAACTTACGAAGAAAATAAAGGAAGCCCTTTCTAAATACGATGCAACGCAAGCGTATTCGCTTGAAAAAGCTGCGGAGATTTTGAAAGAAATTTCTTATACTAAATTCGATGCCTCAGTGGATATTGATGTTCGCTTAGGAGTAGACCCCCGCAAAGCGGACCAAATGGTTCGTGGTGTGGTTGCCCTACCTCATGGAACTGGTAAAGACGTACGTGTACTCGTATTGTGTTCTCCAGATAAAGTAGAGGAAGCAAAAGCAGCCGGCGCAGATCACGTTGGATTAGATGATTACATTGCAAAAATCGAGAGCGGTTGGACCGATATCGACGTAATCATTACCATGCCAACCGTGATGGCGAAATTAGGCCGTTTGGGGCGTGTGTTAGGACCTCGCGGTCTGATGCCTAATCCAAAGTCAGGTACTGTAACTTTGGAAGTAGGAAAAGCAGTTAACGAAGTAAAAGCAGGTAAAATCGACTTTAAAGTTGACAAAACCGGTATCATCCATACCTCAATCGGTAAGGTGTCTTTCGGAGCTGATAAAATTGTAGATAACGCTTTAGAAGTAATCAACACGTTGATTAAATTAAAGCCTTCTTCTGCAAAAGGAACTTATGTAAAATCGATCAACTTATCATCGACCATGTCTCCGGGCATCATCATCGATAAGGGAACTGTAGCCGGATTGTAATCATGACAAGAGAAGAAAAAAATCAGATTATTGATGAGTTGGGCGAAAAGTTCGCAGCAACTCCGTACTTCTACATTGCAAGTACAGCCGGTTTAACTGTAGCTGAAGCAACAGAATTTCGTCGCATGTGTTTTGCGAAGGGTTTGGAATACAAAATCTTCAAAAATACATTAATCGCGAAAGCCCTTGCTAAGACAGGGACCGATTATACACCTTTCGACGCTGAAGTCTTGACAGGAATGTCTGGAATTATCTTCTCCCCAGAAGATGCTAAAATTCCAGCTAAATTGATCAAAGAATTCAAAAAAGCGGCAGGAAAGGATAAAATTACATTCAAAGGAGCTTCGATCGAAGGCGGTTTGTACATTGGCGAAGGTCAATTAGTAGCCCTAGAAAACATCAAGTCGAAAAACGAGATGATTGGCGAAGTGATTGGCTTATTGCAATCGCCTGCTAAAAATGTTGTTTCAGCATTGCTTAGCGGTGAGAAGAAATTAGCTGGTCTAGTGAAGACATTGTCTGAGCGTCCTGAATAATTTTAACACGTTTTACCGGAGCATAGCTCCAACACATAATTAATTTGTAACAATTAAATTTTAAAAAAATGGCAGATTTAAAAGCATTCGCTGAGCAATTAGTGAATTTAACTGTAAAAGAAGTAAATGAATTAGCTACTATCCTTAAGGATGAGTACGGTATCGAGCCAGCTGCTGCTGGTGCTGTTATGGTTGCAGGTCCTGCAGCTGGTGGCGCTGACGGTGGAGACGCTGCTGCTGAGAAAACATCTTTCGATGTAATCTTGAAAGCTGCTGGTCCTAACAAATTAGCAATCGTTAAATTAGTGAAAGACTTAACTGGTTTAGGTTTGAAAGAAGCTAAAGACGTAGTAGATGCTGCTCCAAAAGCAGTTAAAGAAGGCGTATCTAAAGACGAAGCTGAAGGTTTGAAAAAATCTTTAGAAGAAGCTGGTGCTGAAGTTGAAGTTAAGTAATCACTTACTTGATTTATAAAAAAAGGGAATGGCAACATTCCCTTTTTTTTGCTTTATTTGAACTCTAATTGCCCTTTTACCCATGCACGATTTAATTCAACTCCTCCCCGATGCTATCGCAAATCAAATTGCGGCCGGAGAAGTCGTGCAAAGACCCGCTTCCGTTGTCAAAGAACTCATGGAGAACTCCATAGACGCCGGAGCAACCCAAATCCAACTCATCATTAAGGATGCCGGAAAAGGAATCGTGCAAGTCATCGATAACGGTTCAGGCATGTCGGAAACCGATGCACGCATGTGTTTCGAACGCCACGCTACATCCAAAATCAGAAAAGCTGAAGACCTATTCCGCATCAAAACCATGGGATTCCGTGGCGAAGCCATGGCCTCCATCGCTTCTGTATCGCAAGTCGAACTAAAAACACGACGCCCCAGCGACGAACTCGGCACCCACATCAAAATTGATGGTTCCGTTTTCAAAGCACAAGAAAACATTCAATCCCCAATAGGGACATCCATTGCCGTCAAAAACTTGTTTTACAACATTCCAGCACGACGCAATTTTCTAAAATCTAACCCAGTTGAAATCCGACATATTTTAGATGAATTCCAACGAATCGCCCTAGCACACCCCGAAGTTTCCTTTTCATTCATCCAAAACGAACAAGAAACCTATGCACTACCTACTGAAAAACTAGGTAAACGGATTGTTGACCTTTTCGGAAAAAGCTACCGCGAACAACTTGCATCCTGCGAAGAAAATACCAATTATGTTTCCATAAAAGGTTATGTAGGAAAACCCGAACATGCGAAAAAAACACGTGGAGAACAATTCTTCTTTGTGAACGATCGATTCATCAAGAACTCTTACCTGAATCACGCTGTCATGAGCGCCTACGAACGCTTATTACCCGATGGAGCTTTCCCCTTCTATGTATTATTTCTAAGTATCGATCCCCAGCACATTGACATCAATGTGCACCCAACAAAAACAGAGATTAAATTCGATGACGAACGATCTATTTATGCAATCATTCAAGCGGCCGTTCGGAAAACACTCTCGATACATAATTTAATTCCTTCACTCGACTTTGATAGTAATGTCAATTTCAATAGCCCCTTTCGGGCAGAAGGACGCGGACAAGAACCTCAGTCTGCTTATACCGAATCACATAAGCCCAAGGCCGCGCACGACGCTTGGAAACAACTATACGAAGGTCTACAAAACAATATAGACGCTTTTGAACAACAGGCGCCGGCCCCACAAGCCAACTTATTTGCCAGCGGAATTAATTCATTCGACGAATCCACAACGATTCAAAGCAAAGCAAATGCGTGGGAACGCGGAACTGAAATCAATAATAAACTGCAATACATTCAAGTATTGAATAAGTATATTATCGTTAGCATGTCCAATGGCGCATTGGTCATCGACCAGAAACGTGCCTACCAACGGATTATGTACGATCAATTCATGGAGAATTTGAATCGAAAAAATGGTGCATCCCAACAAGTCTTATTTCCACAGTTGATGACCATTAACCCTGCCGACCAGGTACTCTTGGCTGAAATAGGTGCAGAAATTAATGATTTGGGCTTTCGTTTAGAAACGAATGAGCAGGGACAAACGCATATTGTAGGTGTACCAACCGAAATTGGGGATGAAGATGGGCAATCAATCCTTGAAGGCATTTTAGAACAAATTAAACATGCCGCTTCCGATTTAGATGTCAAACGATCAGAGAAGATCGCACAATCTATGGCCAATCGATCTGCCATTCGATTCCAACAACGTGCACTAAATCAAGAGGAAACTAGGTCGCTAATTGAACAATTATTCGCGAGCACAAATCCGAATTTCTCCCCAAATGGAGAAAGTATAAGTCAAATGATGCCAATGGCGTCTTTTGAAGGCTTATTTAGCTAACTCAACCGCACGATCACGCGCAGCATAAATACCCTGCTGTAGGCCTTCTCCCACAAGCTTTTCCTGAAAAACCCGTAGCGCAGCTTCTGTAGTGCCCCCTTTGGATGCCACAGCTTGAATCAATTCATCTAACGTTTTATCACTTGTTTGCATCAAATGATACGAACCTAACATGGTTTGCTTGACCAACAAAGATGACATCGCCGGGTCAAATCCCATGGCAACCCCCGCATCAATCATCGATTTAATCAAATAGAAAAAATAAGCAGGACCACTACCACTTAAGCCGGTAACAGCATCTAACAATTTTTCATCTTCCAAAAACACGGCACGGCCAGTAGAATTAATTAAATTCTCCACCTTTCGAATATCCGATAGACCTACCTGCTCCGCCGCCGCAAAAGCGGTCATCCCCATGCCTAAAAGCGCCGGTGTATTTGGCATCGCACGTATCACCAAATCATGCGAAAGACTTGACTGAATTTGAGCAATTGGAATTCCAGCCATAATCGATAATATCACTTGACTCATATTAATGTATGATTTCAAATCAAGTGAAACAGCTGGATAATCCTGAGGCTTAACCGACAAAATAATCAAATCAGCCTGCGAAATCTTGCTCGAAATTGTGTCAACCACAATGCCCGATTTCTGCTCTTGCAACTGCAAACCTCGCTCCTGGTTTTTCTCCACTAAGAGCAAATCTGCCTTTTGCACCAAATTGTATTGAATAAAGGAATTAGCAAATGCCATTCCCATATTTCCACAGCCAATGATCGCTACTTTCATATTTATTTCCCGCTAAACAAATTTTCTAAATATTGATTCAGGGTCTCGCCACGAAGGCCTTTGGCAATAATCTTACCTTGTGGATCAACTAAAAAAGTCATCGGAATAGACGAAACCTGATATGCCTGCGCTGCCACCGAATTCCAATATTGTAAATCTGAAACATGCTTCCAAGTTAGCTGATCTACTTCAATTGCTTTCAACCAGGCTTGTCGGTCCTTATCCAAGCTCACCCCATAAATTTCAAAACCTTTATCCTTATACTTGGCGTATGTTTTGATAACATTGGGGTTTTCGCGCCGACAAGGTCCGCACCAGCTTGCCCAAAAATCAATCAATACATACTTCCCGCGTAAAGAAGACAAAGGTAAAACAGTCCCCTCAGGAGTATTTAGGGCAATTTCTGGAGCTTCAGACCCTTCGGCAGCGCCCTTAAGTCGAGTCAAATTTTCAAGAAATGGCTTTACCTGGGGGTGATTGGGGCGGGCTTGTGCAAAACGAGCTCCAATTTCTTCCAAAGTTGCTAATTCAGATTCAGCTGGCAAAAAATTAGTCGCCCATAAGGCCACCAAATTTGTACCCATCTGAGGAATTAATGCCTTTATTTGCGTGAATTGCTCTTGCTGCGCTTGTTCAAAGGCTGCCTGAATGCGTGCCTGATCTTTCGGATTCTTCTGAAACTCCGCATTCCAAACGGCCACGCGCTTCTGTAAATTAGATGATAATTCAAGAATTTGATTCATAAACTGAATGTTAGGCGTATTGCCTTGGACACTGAATGCCCCACTCTTTTCAGGCGTATTGATTCCTTCCGCTTGAACACTAATTTTCTCTCCACCCTCCAAGATTAAAAGAACCTTCTGTGGATTAGCTATGTCAAAAAAGTTTACTAAATAAAAACCTCCTTGATCCAACACTTTTCCCTTAAATACAACTTCCTTTTTCGCATTAGGAAGCATGGAGTCTATTTTGACAGCCTGTCCACGTCCATTAATTACCTCTAGGAAAATGCGCTTAGAAGGAACTACTTGATTTGCTTGTACACGAACTTCATAGTCTTGCGCAAAAAGAGCACATGGGCCTAAAAATAAAAGGAAAAAAAATAGCTGTTTCATATTAGTTTTTATTTAGCGCTTCAGCGACTAACTGATTGACGCGTTTCGGATCCGCCGTACCCTTTGAACGTTTCATTACTTCGCCAATAAACAATGCGAGTAATCCTTTCTTCCCTTGACGATATTCGTTGACCTTTTCTGGATAAGCCGCTAAAGCCGCTTCAACAAAAGCTGGAAGCTCATCCGTATTTGATTGCACTAACCAACCTTGCTGTTCCACCAGGGTACTTGGTGCCAATGCAGGCGATTGCAAGCACAACGGAAATAATTGTTGGGCTGCTAAATTATGTGTTATGGTTCCTTTTTCGACTAGCTCAATGATCGCGGCCAATGTCTCAGGTGCCAACTCAAATTGCTCAATTGTTTTCCCTGAATCATTTAAGTGAGATTTAACGGGTCCCATAAGCCAGTTGGCCACCGATTTATACGCCTTCGTATGTGTAGTCGTTTCAACAAAATACAAAGCCATTTCACGCGTTTCGGCTAAGAAATGAGCATCGTAGGCTGATAGGTGGTAGGTATTAATCAATTGTAATTCTTGCTCCCAGGGTAACAGGGGCATGTTTGTTTTAATTTCGGCAATCCATTTATCTGAAATTTCCAAAGGCGCCAAATCCGGTTCCGGAAAATAGCGGTAGTCATTCATGGTTTCTTTAACACGCATGCTAGCTGTTTTGCCTGTATGCGCATCAAAAGTCCGCGTTTCTTGCACCAACTCTTCCCCAGCGAGTAACGCAGCTTCTTGTCGGCGACATTCATATTCAATTGCCCGTTGAATGTTACGCAACGAATTCATGTTTTTGATTTCGACCTTGGTACCTAAGGTTTGTGAACCAATTGGACGTAGTGAAATATTCACGTCTGCACGCAAGGATCCTTCTTCCATATTACCATCACAGATTCCAAGGTAGCGAACCAATTTTCGCACTTCTGAAATCATAGCAAAAGCTTCTTCGGCAGAATGAATTGCGGGTTCGGTAACCATTTCGATTAGCGGAGTCCCAGCTCGATTGTAATCAATGAAACTGAAAGGATTATCGCCTTCATGAAGTGATTTACCTGCATCCTCTTCTAAATGGATGTGGTGAAAAGGCAAATGCTTTGGACCAGCAGCTAAATGTACTTGAATGGAACCACCCATGCAGATGGGTGTTTTATCTTGGGTAATTTGGTATCCTTTGGGAAGATCGGGGTAGAAATAATTTTTGCGATCGAAGTTTTGCCAACGGGTTATTTCGCAGCCAAGGGCAATCCCCATTTTAATTGCAAATTCCACTGCCTTTTTATTTAGGTGTGGAAGTGTACCCGGGTGGCCGAGGGTAATTGGCGAAATAAGGGTATTTGCTTCTTGTCCGAACAATACGCGATCGCTAGCAAATATTTTAGAATTTGTTTGAAGCTGGGCATGAATTTCAAGCCCAATGACCGGTTCGTAAACAGCAGATTGATATGTACTCACTAAATAAAGATCTTAAACGATGCAAAACATCATAAAGATACAAAAACCTGCGTGTTAAAAAGCGCTAGGATTTGATTTTACAGGTGCAGGCTGATTTGTGTTTGAAATTAATCCAATACGCATAAGCGACAGATACGCCCAAAAGGGAGCCGAAAATCCACTCATCGGATTGTTGGCCTATAAAAATATCAATTAACTTAATAAACAATCCGATACCTAGAAATACCAATGGCCAAACATTTCGATGCAAGAGGTAGTCGGCAATAAGCAAATAAGCCGCCAACGCAAAACTACTTGCCACTAAAACCCACTCTACAACAGGACCAAAAGCGTAGGTCCCAATAAAATAGGGAGCAAAAAAAAGCACAAAAGGCATCGCCAAACAATGAATGGCACACGCAAAAGAAAGGAATAATCCTAACTTTTCGAGCGGCATAAATTGTTTGACGGGCTTTCGTTTAGACATATTACTAATTATTTAATAGTTACCGGAAATGTGACATCTACATCCGTAGATCCACCTTCTTCTTTACCAGTTTTAACGGCTTTACCATTAACAGGAGGCTGATGTTTAAGAATTACGTTGAACTTGCCAGTACCAGCAGCAAATTGAGATTTCACTTCCGAACGCAATCCAATTGGCATTCCTTTTTTATCTAAATCTTTAATCTGTACACTCAATAAGCTTAGTGGATTGGATTTAAATACAAACAAATGCACATCTCCCTCTTCTTCAACTTCTTTAGAAATATCAAAAGCAGGTTTCTTGGTTTCATCAAGTAATGACACCTTCATTTCATATGTAGTATTTTTGTCTAATTCGATTGGATCTACAGAATCCATTACACCATCCCCTTGCGTGTCTTTCCAAAAAAATGATTTAGTAGGAAGTGAGGCATTAGTTACTGGCTTGAATTCCAATTTGACGGTAGTAATTAATTCATTGTCATCATGTGGTTCATGCTCTTCCTTTGAACAACTTGTAGAAATAGCTAATAAAGCCAAAAATGTTATAATCTGTTTCATAGGTATTATTTAGTTTAATTGTAACAGTGGTACACGATACTATGATGCAAATATGCAACATTGTTGCAAAATAAACAAATAGTAAACAGATAAATTTAGAAGATAAAAGGAGTGGCTAGTCGTCAGTAATCAGTAACCAGTGTATAGTCCGGAGGGAATGAGTCCGAAGAAGAGGTAAGAGGTAAGAGGTAAGAAGTAAGAGGTGAGAAGTAAGAGGTGAGCGCTTTATGTTCCCTTCGGACTATCTCCCTCCGGACTCATTCCCTCCAGACTGACGACGAGCGACTATTGACTAGCGACTGACTACTGATTACTATCCACTGACTACTGACTACTTTTTGGGCACAAAAAAACCGCTCTCTTTCGAGGCGGTCTTTCTTAAATAACTTGGAGCTTACTTACTTTCCCGGGTTTGATCCCAGTATCATCAGCGGTGCGGGGCTTAACTTCTCTGTTCGAGATGGGAAGAGGTGAACACCCGTCCTATCGGCTCCATACTTTTTACA
>NZ_JBBKXZ010000011.1:0-268 GCF_042715545.1 Aquirufa avitistagni
GCCTAATACATGCAAGTCGAACGGTGTCTTCGGACATAGTGGCGCACGGGTGCGTAACACGTATGCAACCTACCTTACATTGGGGGATAGCCTTTCGAAAGGGAGATTAATACCGCATAAGACAGTAACTGGGCATCCAGTAGCTGTTAAAGATTTATCGATGTAAGATGGGCATGCGTCCAATTAGTTAGTTGGCGAGGTAATGGCTCACCAAGACTTTGATTGGTAGGGGAACTGAGAGGTCAATCCCCCACACTGGCACTGAGAT
>NZ_JBBKXZ010000012.1:0-255 GCF_042715545.1 Aquirufa avitistagni
TGCTCGTGGCTCCCTTTATCCCGAAGTTACAGGGTTAATTTGCCGAGTTCCTTAGCCGTGATTCACTCGAGCGCCTTAGAATATTCTTCTCGACCACCTGTGTCGGTTTACGGTACGGGTTACTTATCAGTTATACACGCCTAGACTTTTCTTGGAAGTTTACTCACTACACTCGTTTTGGCATTGCTGCCGCCTCTCAAAGACACTATTCCGTCAGTATCTGGTAACCTGTAATCTCCGTCATCTATTTGCCCA
>NZ_JBBKXZ010000013.1:0-255 GCF_042715545.1 Aquirufa avitistagni
TGCTCGTGGCTCCCTTTATCCCGAAGTTACAGGGTTAATTTGCCGAGTTCCTTAGCCGTGATTCACTCGAGCGCCTTAGAATATTCTTCTCGACCACCTGTGTCGGTTTACGGTACGGGTTACTTATTAGTTATACACGCCTAGACTTTTCTTGGAAGTTTACTCACTACACTCGTTTTGGCATTGCTGCCGCCTCTCAAAGACACTATTCCGTCAGTATCTGGTAACCTGTAATCTCCGTCATCTATTTGCCCA
>NZ_JBBKXZ010000014.1:0-212 GCF_042715545.1 Aquirufa avitistagni
GCGGCCAGGATTCCTGATGCTATTATTATCCCAACTCCCCACATCCAATACCCCTCCTATGCGTACACTACCTCCCGCATTCACAGTCAAATCATACCCCACATAACTAACGTAACTCGTCGATAAACGCATCGTTAACCCCGAATTGAACTGAACCTCTCCTCCACTCGTAACAGTCAAACCCTTCAACGTATTCGTGTTCTGACCAGTCG
>NZ_JBBKXZ010000004.1:1511-3257 GCF_042715545.1 Aquirufa avitistagni
ACACCACCCTCCCCTACTCGAATGAGAGTTTGGACTTGGGAACGATGTAAATGCGATGGATTTATCTATCAAAGTTTACACAAGGTTCTTTGACATATTGTGAGAATAAAGTAAAGAGTAAGAGCAAATTAGAATTATTGATATCTCTTTGGAGATAGAAGATATTTTATAAAATAGTAAGTGAATTAAGGGCGTATGGGGGATGCCTAGGCTCTTGGAGGCGATGAAGGACGTGTTAAGCTGCGATAAGCTTCGGGGAGGTGCACAAGACCTTTGATCCGATGATTTCCGAATGGGGCAACCCAGTAGATTGAAGATCTATTATTCTATTTAATATAGAAGGCGAACCTGCTGAACTGAAACATCTAAGTAAGCAGAGGAAGAGAAAACAAAAGTGATTCCGTAAGTAGTGGCGAGCGAACGCGGATTAGCCCAAACCAGTGTTGTTGCGGCAAGACTGGGGTTGTAGGACCACGATATCGATTATATAAAGGAACGAGAACTGTCTGGGAAGGCGGGCCGTAGAAGGTGAGAGCCCTGTATTGGTAAGCTTATATAATTGTAGTGGTATCCTGAGTAGGGGGGGACTGGAGAAATCCCCTTTGAATCTGCCGGCACCATCCGGTAAGGCTAAATACTACCAAGAGACCGATAGTGAACGAGTACTGTGAAGGAAAGGTGAAAAGTACCCTGAGTAAGGGGGTGAAAAGACCCTGAAACCATACGCTTACAAGCGGTCGGAGCCCTTTTTGGGGTGACGGCGTGCCTTTTGCATAATGAGCCTACGAGTTACTTTCACTGGCGAGGTTAATCACGTTGACGTGAGCAGCCGGAGCGAAAGCGAGTCTGAATAGGGCGCTTAGTCAGTGGGAGTAGACGCGAAACTTTGTGATCTACCCATGAGCAGGTTGAAGCTCCGATAACACGGAGTGGAGGACCGAACCAGTTTACGTTGAAAAGTATTTGGATGACTTGTGGGTAGGGGTGAAAGGCCAATCAAACTGAGAAATAGCTCGTACTCCCCGAAATGTTTTTAGGAACAGCCTCGGGGTTAAGTTTTAAGCAGGTAAAGCTACCGATAGGACTAGGGGGAGTCAAATCCTACCAAATCCTGACGAACTCTGAATGGCTTAAAATATACCCGGGAGTGAGGGTTGGGGTGCTAAGGTCCCAATCCGAGAGGGAAAGAACCCAGACCAACAGCTAAGGTCCCAAAATCTTTACTAAGTTGAACTAAGGAAGTCTGATTGCAGTGACAGCCAGGATGTTAGCTTGGAAGCAGCTATTCATTTAAAGAGTGCGTAACAGCTCACTGGTCGAGCGAGGCGGGCATCGATAATAAACGGGCATCAAGTAAAGTACCGAAGCTTTGGATTATATTTATATACTGGTAGGGGAGCATTCTGATCTGCGGTGAAGGTGAAGCGACGAGCTTTGCTGGAGCGTTCAGAAAAGCAAATGTAGGCATGAGTAACGATAATGAGGGCGAGAAACCCTCACGCCGAAAGACTAAGGTTTCCTCAGCTATGCTAATCAACTGAGGGTTAGTCGGGGGCTAAGGGTCTAGCGAAAGCGACAACCTAATGCACAACAGGTTAATATTCCTGTACTTACTTATTGGGCAAATAGATGACGGAGATTACAGGTTACCAGATACTGACGGAATAGTGTCTTTGAGAGGCGGCAGCAATGCCAAAACGAGTGTAGTGAGTAAACTTCCAAGAAAAGTCTAGGCGTGTATAACTA
>NZ_JBBKXZ010000004.1:3354-280008 GCF_042715545.1 Aquirufa avitistagni
TAATAAGTAACCCGTACCGTAAACCGACACAGGTGGTCGAGAAGAATATTCTAAGGCGCTCGAGTGAATCACGGCTAAGGAACTCGGCAAATTAACCCTGTAACTTCGGGATAAAGGGAGCCACGAGCAATCGTGGCCGCAGAGAAATGGCCCAGGCGACTGTTTAACAAAAACACATGGCTTTGCTAAATCGAAAGATGACGTATAAGGCCTGACACCTGCCCGGTGCTGGAAGGTTAAGGGGGGATGTTAGCCGCAAGGCGAAGCATTGAACTGAAGCCCCAGTAAACGGCGGCCGTAACTATAACGGTCCTAAGGTAGCGAAATTCCTTGTCGGGTAAGTTCCGACCTGCACGAATGGTGTAACGATCTGGGCACTGTCTCAGCCGTGAGCTCGGTGAAATTGTAGTAACGGTGAAGATGCCGTTTACCCGCAACGGGACGGAAAGACCCCATGAACCTTTACTATAGCTTAGCATTGAGTTTTGGTACTGGATGTGTAGGATAGGTGGGAGGCTGTGAGCCGGTGTCGCTAGGCATCGGGGAGCCAACGTTGAAATACCACCCTTCTTGTACTGGAATTCTAATCCCCAAAGGGGAGACATTGCTTGGTGGGTAGTTTGACTGGGGTGGTCGCCTCCAAAAGAGTAACGGAGGCTTTCAAAGGTTCCCTCAGCACGCTTGGTAACCGTGCGTAGAGTGCAATAGCAAAAGGGAGCTTGACTGTGAGACCGACAAGTCGATCAGGTACGAAAGTAGGATATAGTGATCCGGTGGTTTAGTATGGAACAGCCATCGCTCAAAGGATAAAAGGTACTCTGGGGATAACAGGCTGATCTCCCCCAAGAGCTCACATCGACGGGGAGGTTTGGCACCTCGATGTCGGCTCGTCACATCCTGGGGCTGGAGAAGGTCCCAAGGGTTCGGCTGTTCGCCGATTAAAGTGGCACGCGAGCTGGGTTCAGAACGTCGTGAGACAGTTCGGTCCCTATCTGTTGTGGGCGTAGGAATATTGACAGGTTCTGACTTTAGTACGAGAGGACCGAGTTGGACTGACCGCTGGTATATCAGTTGTTCTGCCAAGGGCATAGCTGAGTAGCCACGTCGGGACCAGATAAGCGCTGAAAGCATCTAAGTGCGAAACTGACCTGAAGATGAGTATTCCATGAAGGGTCCGTGTAGACGACACGGTCGATAGGCTACAGATGTAAAGGCAGTAATGTCAAAGTCGAGTAGTACTAATTACCCGAAAGCTTACATTTTATTAATTTACACACTGCTGTTTATTTTATCTCACAATATGGAAAAAGGCTAAGACCTTGTAAAAAGTATGGAGCCGATAGGACGGGTGTTCACCTCTTCCCATCTCGAACAGAGAAGTTAAGCCCCGCACCGCTGATGATACTGGGATCAAACCCGGGAAAGTAAGTAAGCTCCAAGTTATTTAAGAAAGACCGCCTCGAAAGAGAGCGGTTTTTTTGTGCCCAAAAAGTCGCTAGTCGCTAGTCGTCAGTCCGGAGGGAATGAGTCCGAAGGAGATTAGTCCGAAGGGAGATAGTCCGGAGGAAACATAAAGCGCTCACCTCTTACTTCTTACCTCTTACCTCTCCTCCGGACTCATTCCCTCCGGACTATACACTGACTACTTATTACTGACCACTAACCACTGTCTACTACTTCCCACTCTTTTCCCTATATTTGCGACATGACAATTCTCTATATCCTCATCGCCAGTATCGCCGGAGCCGGAGCTACCTACCTCCTACTCCAAGGTAAAATAACGCTATTAACGAGCCAATTGGCGCAATTAAGCAGCATACAAACCAAAGCAGACACACTTGAACAAGAGAATAAATCGATGTTTGGGAAATTATCCCAACTCGAAGGCCAAAATGAGACACTCAAAATAGCAGTGGAAAATCAAAAGGCCGACGAAGACAAATTGAGGAAAATGCTTACCGATATAAGTAATGAGTCCGTGCTCCGACAAGGACGTATGTTGAGCGACCAACAGCAAGTTAAGCTAAACGATGTTTTAAATCCGCTCAAAGAAAAACTTGTGGCATTTGAAACACGCGTAAACGAAGGACAAAAAAATTCAACACATCAAAATACAGTGCTTTTAGAGCAAATCAAGAATTTGACAAGCCTAAATCAAACCGTTACCCAAAAGACTGAAGACCTCACAAATGCCTTAAAAGGATCGAACAAATCTCAAGGAAACTGGGGTGAAATGATTTTAGAACGCGTTTTGGAGAGTTCAGGCTTAAAAAAAGGAATGGAATACGAAACCCAATTCGTGACCAAAAACCAGATCAACGAGACCATCAAACCAGATGCAGTTATCTTTCTGCCGGACAATAAGAACCTAATCATCGACTCAAAAGTGTCTCTAATTGCCTACGAACGCTACACTAGTGCCGAAGAAGGTACCATTGAAAAAGACCAAGCACTCAAAGAACACATCGAGTCACTAAAGACACATATCAAGTTATTATCAGCCAAAGATTATCATACTGGTCTCGATCTAAATAGCCCAGATTTTACTATTCTATTTATCCCCATTGAATCAGGTTTTGTGGCAACTATTAGCCAAGATACCACCTTATTTAATTTCGCATGGGAACGTAAAATCGTCTTAGTCTCCCCTTCTACCCTATTGGCAACCTTGCGTACCATCGCTTCCGTTTGGAAAACAGAATACCAAACCAGAAATGCCATTGAAATTGCCCGACAAGCCGGTGATCTTTACGATAAATTCGTATCCTTTACTCAAGACATGGAAGATGTTGGCAAGCACATTAAACGTGCTGAAGACGCCCATACTGGAGCGCTTAACAAATTGAGCACAGGAAAAGGAAACCTTATTAACCGCGCTGAAAAACTACACAAACTGGGTATTAAATCGACCAAAAAACTAAATCAAGGACTTATTCAGGACGAAGAACCGGAGATCGAGGAGGAATAAATTCAGATTAGAGGTTAAAGAGAAATGAGTAGCGAAAAACAATCTATACTCTCTGCTCTATTTAGCATCCTCCTTTGTTAGGTACGCGCTTATAAATCACTTTACTATTTCTTTCAAGATAGTCGCCTGAAACGATAGCATAGGCATATTTAGGAGCTTTCGAAACACCGCGGCTTTTGATAACAATTTTATCTCTCACCTTCAGACTTTTCAATTGCTCCATTTCGGCTTTGGAAACTGGGCCCATGGAAAGGATATATTCCTCTCCTTCAATTCTAACCATTACTCCAAAACCCAATCTAGAACCTTCTGGAAGAGTAAGTGAGGTTACAACACCCTCCAAATTGGAATTGCTACGAATAAACTTATTGATTTTTACTGCTCCGGCATGCACTTTCTTGCCTTCTGGTGAAGCCTCCCAATTTTTAAATTGAATGCCATCCGAGCTAGCTTCCCACTGCTTTAATGCAGCCTTACTTTCAGCAGCAGTTAATGGCCTATTAGGAGTTTTAGCAACCGATTCATTTTTAGAATCACAATTTGTGAATAATAAGCCGCTTGCGAGTGCAATCGGTAAAATCAAAGCATTGCGATATGTCATCATGATCTTTAAAATTGTTGGACGACTGTCCATTAATTACTGTCTACTGGGTATTGCCTTACGCTTTCTTCAAAAACTCCGTTCTTAAAACCATCACAGACTTCTCCACCTTGCCCTCAATTTCATCTGCATCATCTGTCAGTCGAATATTTTTTACCATCGTACCGCGTTTGATCACACCAGATGATCCGCGTACCTTCAAATCCTTTATCACCGTGACAGCATCTCCTTCCTTAAGTACTGCACCATTGCTATCGCGAACGATTAACTCTTCACTATCTTCCATCAAACACTTGCTTAAATTAAAATTCAGAATTACTTTTTCCAACTCGTTTTATTGTTTCTAAACCCTAATAATCGTTGGGCTAAATCCGGTCGCTTTAAATACGTCAACCGATTACGAATCCAATCCTTATACTCTGCCTTATACCAGAAAAAATATTTATTCTGATTCTGCTTTTCCTCTCTCGTCTTGGCTGTTTTAATCGGCTGTAAGGTATATGGATGAACACCCGAATAATAGATCACCTCAGCCACTGTCATAGGAGTAGGTGTGAAATCCTGAACTTGTTCCAACTGGAATCCTAAATCCTTCGTTTCAGCCGCTAAGTTCGCCATATCCTCTTCCTCACATCCCGGATGCGATGAAATGAAATAAGGAATCAAAGGTTGCTTCAAACCAAATTTGGCAGAAATCTCATCATACTTCTTCTTAAACGCATGAAAATACTTAAACGAAGGTTTACGCATCACACGTAATGTAGCATCAGATGTATGTTCTGGGGCAACTTTCAAACGACCCGATACATGACGCGTAATCAATTGCTCCATGTATTCATCGTGGTTACCATCTTGATTATTTTTATTGAAGTCATCCACCAACAAATCATAACGTACACCCGAGCCAACAAACGCTTTTTTAATTCCTGGATGGGCATCAACTTTGCGGTAAATCTCAGTCAACGGCGTATGGTTTGTATCTAAATTATTACAAATCACGGGGTGAATGCATGATGGACTCACGCATTTGGCACAAATCGACTCATCCTTCCCCTTCATACGATACATGTTCGCTGATGGTCCACCTAAATCCGAAATGTAACCCTTAAATTCTGGATGCTTCGTAATTTCATCCACCTCTTTCATAATCGACTTCTCACTCCGGGAAGCAATAAATTTCCCTTGATGCGCTGAAATCGTACAGAAACTACAACCTCCGAAACAGCCTCGGTGCATATTCACCGAAAATTTAATCATCTCATAAGCCGGAATTGGCCCACGTTTCTTATATTTTGGATGTGGTAAACGCGTATAAGGCAAATCAAATGACTTATCCATCTCCACTTCTTCCATCGTCTTAAACGGTGGATTAATGACTAATAGGTCCGCTCCTACTGCTTGAGTAATCCGATTCGCCTGCCATTTATTGGACTCAACTTCTACTATCTTGAAGTTGGACGCATACTTAATCTTATCCTCCAAACATACTTCATGACTTGCCAACTCAACCGTTTCCCAGTCACCTACTGCCGGCAAAGCATCTGATTGCTTTTGAATAAATGCCACCTGATTAATATCGGTTAATTCCGACAATTGCTTACCAGATTTTACACCACGGATGATTTCGCGCAAGGGTTGTTCTCCCATGCCATATACCAACATATCCGCTTTGGAATCCACTAAAATCGATGGAAATAATTTATCAGCCCAATAATCATAATGTGTTACCCGACGCAATGAAGCTTCGATACCACCAATTAAAACAGGAACATCTGGGTAAATCTCCTTTAAAATATTAGAATAAACCGTCGTCGCATAATCAGGACGAAAGCCCGCTTCACCGCCCGGCGTATAGGAATCATTTGAACGCAACCGCTTATTTGCCGTATAATGATTCACCATGGAATCCATACAACCTGCGGTTACACCAAAAAAGTATTTGGGTTTACCTAATTTCCTAAAATCACGCAAATCATCTTGCCAATTCGGCTGAGCCACAATCCCCACTTTCAACCCTTCACTCTCCATGATACGACCAATCACCGCCGTACCAAACGCGGGATGATCAACATAGGCATCCCCTGAAATCAGGATAACATCGAGTTCATCCCAGCCACGTTTTTCAACTTCCTTTTTTGTCAACGGAAGCCAGTCGGTAATAGGTCTTTCTTGCATGCGGCAAAATTAAGCTAAAATCAACTTGAAACCTACTTTAACAGCTTGGCTTTGAAATAATCTGCAGTCGCTTGAAACACCTTCAACGCATTTGAAAACTTCATCCAATGATGCGTATCATCTACAATAACCATGGTCTCCATCGGCACCTTTTTCTTCTGCAATCGATTAATCAAATCAATGCTTTGGCTAAATGGCACATTGCGATCATCATCCGCATGGATAAATAACACAGGCGACTTCCAAGTATCCACTGATGATATTGGTGAAGAACGAAAGGATAAACTAGTAGCCCAATCAGCATCGGGTGCTTTATGTGGACCAGACAATGATTCCAAAGGAATCTCGCGCTGATGCGCCCAGTCATGAACCCCATGAATATCAACACCAGCGGCAAATAATTTTGAATCCCGAGCCAAACCTAAAGCAGTTAAATATCCTCCATAAGACCCTCCGTAAATCCCAATCTTTTTGCTGTCCACAAAGGATTGTTGGGCCAGCCACTCCCCTGCTGCTTTAATATCTAAATATTCAGATGCACCCCATTGACCTGCAGATTTCGGATTGTGGAAATCATAACCATACCCGATCCCTAATCGATAATTAACAGATAAAACAACAAATCCCAAATTCGCTAAATATTGATTTAAGGCATATGCATTCGCGTAGTAATCGGAATAATGCCAACCCAACAACATTTGACGAGGAGGTCCACCATGGACAAAAATAATCGCTGGCTTTTTCTGCGTTCCATTGGACGAATCGAATACTTGACCATGAATGGTTAATCCATCCAATGATTTAAAAATAACTTGCTTCGGTTGAACCAATAATTTCTCTGGAAATTCAGCTGGAATCAAATTAGATGTTAAGGATCGCGTGGCACCTGATGAGGCCAACATAACTTGTGGAGCCATTTGGGCTCCAGCTCCGATGTAGACGTAACCGCCAACCACAGAAATAGGGGACCATTCAATACCTACTCCGGGAGTCATAACCTTCATGTCAGCTTTATCCACAGATACCTGACAAATATGCCGACGGTCCTTATCGGTGATGTCGGCCCCAGTATTGGCATCAAATAACACCATATTTCCATCTGCACTTGTGCGCACATGTTCAACCATAAAATCACCTGGACTTAGCAATAATATGGGGCCACCCGATGGTGCGATTGAATAAGCATGAGGCCAGCCGTCGTGGTAGGAAGTAAATATTAAACGGTCCATCCGTGGCCAGAATAAATTGGTACCTCCCTGTGTGGTAGGTAAAGAACCACGATACGTATTAGGTGCTTCCCAAACACGAGACGACTTCTCTCCCTCCGACAAACTGACTTTCCGAATAGACCATGGAATACGCTTCCGTTGTGTCAATGAGTCAGTAGATCCACCAGAAGCAGGGGTGCGAATAAATACGATTTGAGTACCATCAGGTGACCAACGTGGACTAAAATCTTTCGCAAAAGCAGGGTCAAGCCAATTGACTTGTGACTTCCCTAATTCAAAATAACCGATGAAGGAATGATCGTAACGGTTCGCAACAAAAGCCAATTTATTACCCTTGGGGGACCAAGCCAACGAGTGCACAGAACCGCGTGTTTTAAATAAGCGTACGGGAGCCTCTAAAAAGTCCTCGTTTTCATTCGTATCTAATTTGCAGACCCACGGTTGGCCTTCTTTGATATAAGATACCACCTTGTTGTCAGGTGAAATTACCGGAAAGTCCCCCTCAGAAATAACACGTATGGGTCCTCCTACAAAAGCAATTTGCATGACACGTACCGTTTGAGGCTCGGCATTTCCAGCAGGATTAACCGCTTTTTCATCATCAAAATTAGCTCCATGATCTCCTCCTCGAACAAATAATACCCACTTGCCATCATCTGAAATGGAAATTGAAGTTATTTCTTGTCCATCGTCTTCTTTGAAATTGGTCAATTTGCGCGCGACAAAACTCGGTGCTTCTGCCACATAAACATTACGAATACCCTTTTCATCAATCGACCAAGCAATTTTATCACCTTGTTTTGACCGAACTAACTCCGTGGGAAAAGCATATGATTTAATAGCCTCAAATGTAAAATTTTGACCCATTACACCCACTTGGATACAAGTGAATAGAATGAAGAAAAACAGGAAACGTAAATTCATTTTGATATATTTTAGAATAGGAAATATAGAGAAATACCGAGACAATGGAAAAGAAATACCCCGCAAGAAGTCTAATTAAAATAAAATCAAACTAATTTTGGGTCGCATGGATGTATCAATTGTATTTGTTAACTATCAAACAGAGGCTCTCTTACAAGATTGCTTGCGTAGCATTTACGATCATACGGAAAATCTAAATTTTGAATGCATTGTTATTGACAATCATTTTATTCCTACTGCCAATCAACAAATTTTGAGTGAATTCCCTAAAACTAAGTGGATTGATGCTGGGCGGAATACAGGTTTTTCAATTGCTAATAACATTGGGTTACATGCCGCTTCAGGTGAATTTATCCTTTTTCTAAATGCTGATACCCTTGTGTTTGACAACAGTATAGGAAATGCTTGGAAACATTTGAAGGCGGACCAAACGCTTGTAGCTATTGGTGGAAATCAGTTAGATACTAACAAAAATCCGTTACCCTATTATCGAACTTTAAATGATGTTCGAAGAGATTTTTACATCGTTCCCAATAAACCAGTTTTCCATCAATTGATCAATGCATTATTACCGAATCAAAAATTTTCTCGTCCTGAGGAAACAAACAATTTGGTGGGAGCTTTTCTCATGGCTTCCAAGGAAAATCTGCTAAAACTAAATGGCTGGGATGAGGATTTCTTCATGTACGCTGAAGATGCTGAACTTAGTTTCCGATTAAGCAAGTTGGGGAAATTAGCTTATTTCGAAGATGTCAACTTTATTCATTTGATCAAGGAAAACGAATTTCGTCGCACGGAGTACTCTTGGGTCAATCGATTTTCAGTCCAAATTCAAGTATCAAATTTACTTTGGATAAGAAAAAGCTATGGGGCAATTGCCTTTCTTCTAATTTATCTTAACTATTCAATTGTTGCCCCTATTTTCTGGATTTGGAAAGTTGGCCTTAATCTAACAACCGGAAAATCATGGAAGTATGACACAAAAAACCAACGTATTTTTGGTCGTAAAGTAGCTGTGTTATATCGTTACTTTTTCCCTATCCTCTTTCGCTTAAATGGCCCTTACCAAATAAAACCAGAGGAGAATATTGATCAAGTCATCAAATCATAAAAATCCTCATTTTTTTTAGTATTTTCGTTGAAAGGAACCTAATTAGCCGTGAAAACGAATTTACAAATAACCGAAACCCTTGCAGCCTTTGCCAGTGAAGCCGAATCTAATTGGCTAATTGAGCAAAAAACCTTATCAGGTAAAGCATTGGTATTAGCTTTTGTAAAAGTTCCCCGATTTATTTCTAAAAAAATCATTGAAAGGGGTGAGTTTTCAGGTTGGACATTAGACCAAGTCGTTCGCTTGGACATATTGATGCAATTAGACGAAGCTCAGATAGATATGTTATTTGAAACAGCTGAAATGCAAGAAGCTGTCGCTTTAACCCGTTCCTTACCCTACTTAAATAACCCTTCATCATTTTTGTTGCGCGCCACGGATGCTGTACGATCTAACATGGGACCGGTATTCGATGCAATCGCTTTTGGAAATACGTATCCAAAAGACTATTTCAGTGAAGCTGCTTGGAACCAATTAGTCCTAAAATGTATTTTCAATGATAAAGCGATACATCAAATCATCGGATTGGATGAGCGCGTAAATCAAGATTTAGCGAATACACTTTCCGATTTTGCACATGAACGGTGGTCTGCCAACCGAAGAGTTCCTTCACAAGTATGGAGGCTTGTTCCTCGATTTATGAACGAAACCTTACGGACTGATATTGAAAAATTAGCTGAATCAGAAAATGCAAGAGACGTCCTTGCGGCATCTTTAGTGAAACAAGAAGTCCAAATTCCAGGCAGTACGCAGGGGCTTTGGCATGAATTAGAGAAACCAGAACCGATTTATACCGCCTAATATGTGTCAAGATCATAAACCCGTTGGTAATCCATCCCATTTTGAGGGAACTGAACAAGAGAAATCCACTGCGCATGCAGTTGATGGAACTTTCGCTCAATATACCCAAGGCATGAAATTCTTTGATCCGCATGTGCACATGACATCACGGACAACGGATGACTACCAGGCATTGGCGGACGCTGGAGTTGTTGCATTGATTGAGCCCGCTTTTTGGTTGGGTCAGCCACGCACCGGTTTGGCGTCATTCAAAGACTATTTCGCCAGCTTAGTGGGTTGGGAGCGCTTTCGTTCTTCTCAGTTTGGCATTAAACATTATTGTACCATCGGGTTAAATTCACGCGAGGCAAATCATGAAGCTTTGGCAGAACAAGTAATGGAAATTTTGCCTTTGTTCTTGCAAAAAGAAGGCGTTGTGGGCGTGGGGGAAATTGGCTTCGATGACCAAACAGCCGCTGAAGAAAAATATTACCGGGCGCAATTAGAACTTGCGAAGGAAATGAATTTGCCCGTTCAGGTTCACACACCCCACCGTGATAAGAAAAAAGGAACGGAACGTAGTATGGCCATTGCTTTAGAGCATGGTATTGCACCGAATATGGTCATCATCGACCATAACAATGAAGAAACAGTGAAATCCGTTTTAGATCAAGGATTTTACGCGGCATTTACGATTTATCCTTTTACCAAAATGGGCAATGAGCGCATGGTGGAAATTGTCAAGCAATACGGACCGGAACGCATTATGGTGAATTCTGCTGCCGACTGGGGAATTTCGGATCCTTTGGCCATTCCAAAAACGGCTGCCTTAATGAAAATCAAAGAGGTTCCTGATGAACATATTCGGTTGGTCACGTATCAAAATGCCTTTGATGCTTTTGCTCAAAGTGGCCAGATTCAAGAAGCTGATTTCATCCATGGACTGGACATAGATCAAACACAAAAATTCAACGGCAATACTATTTTACGTGGAGGACAAGCACCACGCATCAACAAAGATTCCTTAATCATTCGCTAATGCGCATTAAAATTAGAGCCTTTCTTGAACTCATGCGTCCTGCTAATGTCATCACGGCATTAACGGATGTATTGGCGGGTATGGCTATCGTGGGATTTACCTTTGGGACCTTAGATTACCAATTCTGGCCAGTCGTGTTCTTAGGAATTTCCACCATGTGTTTATATGCAGGTGGAGTCGTATTTAATGATGTTTTTGACCACGAATTGGATAATTTAGAACGTCCAGAGCGAGCCTTACCAAGCGGCCGAATCCAAAGAGCTGAAGCGGTATTCGGTGGAATTGTGTTATTATCATTGGGGATATTCTTAGCTTTTTGGCAGAGCCGACTAAGCGGAATCGTTGCCGTGCTTGTTACCCTGCATGCATTATTTTACGATTTCAAGGGCAAGCACATGCGTATTTTTGGCCCAATCAATATGGGATTATGTCGGGCATTCAATTTAATGTTAGGCATGAGTGTTTATGAATTAGGCGTATTGGAACATTTTTATTTGATCCTAATTCCGTTGATTTACATCGCTGCCATTACCTTAGTGAGTCGCGGAGAGGTACACGGCAGCCAGTCGGCACCTTTATGGTTCGCTGCCATTTTATTCGTCATCGTTCATGTAAGCCAATTGGCCGTAGGCTATCAAGCCGGTAAAATGATTTATATGTTACCTTTCGTTCTGGTCCATGTGTATTTAATCTTTGCCAAATTAATCCCGGCCATTAAAAAACCAAGCGGTCCTAATATAGGCCAAACGGTAAAGACTGGGGTTTTGACACTAATCTTAATGAATGCTGCTTGGGTGAGTTTAAGTGAACAATATTACATGGCTTTTGTTACCTTAGCATTATTGCCAATTTCCATGTGGGTGGGCAAAAAATTCGCCGTTTCATAATTTATATTCATGCAAGTATTACAACAGCAATTTCAAGTTCCTTTTCATTATCAAGTGATTTTCACAAAACACTTGTTTGATGTGAGCAATAAAACCTTGTGTGATTTTATTTCGAATTTCGGTCAAAGTAATTTCCGCAAACGCATCTTATTTGTCATTGACAAAGGAGTAGCGGACGCACATCCTTCACTTACAAGCGCAATTGTTTCATATTTTGAATCAAATTCTGTAGCCGATTTAGCACCTGAAATCTTGGTCTTACCTGGTGGCGAAGTATGCAAAAATGATCCAAGATTTTACGAAGAAATAGTTCGAGCTATTGACGAACATCGCATCGATCGACATTCATTTGTTGCGACGATAGGCGGTGGTGCATTCTTAGACATGTCGGGCTACGCCGCAGCCATCTCCCACCGCGGAGTCAAGTTGATTCGTATACCCACTACCGTCCTCTCCCAGAATGATTCAGGGGTAGGCGTTAAAAATGGTGTCAATTACTTAGGAAAGAAGAATTTCTTGGGAACCTTCGCTCCTGCTGTAGCCGTATTTAATGATGTAGCATTTTTAACGACCTTGGAAGATCGTGATTGGCGTTCTGGAATAGCGGAAGCGATAAAGGTTGCTTTGATCAAAGATTTAACTTTTTTCGAATGGCTAGAGGCTAATGTCTCAGCCATGAATGCCCGCAATGAAGAAGTCATGGTGGAACAGATTTATCGCTGTGCCGACTTACATATGAAGCATATTTCGGGCGGAGATCCATTTGAATTGGGTTCTGCTCGTCCATTAGATTTTGGGCACTGGGCAGCACATAAACTGGAATACCTATCAGATTTCAACATACGACATGGCGAGGCAGTTGCTATCGGAATTGCCTTAGATTGCGTGTATTCACATTTAATTGGAGCGATAAGCCTTGCTGATTGTGAACGAATTTTAGCCGTCATTAAAGTCTTGGGCTTTGATTTATATCATCCAGCTTTGGCAGAAAACGAATGCCAAAACCTACACAAAGGCTTACAAGAATTCCAAGAACATTTGGGCGGTCACTTGACCATCACCTTGTTGAAAGCCCTAGGAAAAGGGGAAGAAATGCACGAAATGGACTTCAAAACGATCCAAGCATCCGTTGCTTTACTTGCCACCTACGCATAACATGAAAACAGCCAACGGACACCTCAGTTATTGTAGCAATATCCACCCTGGAGAGATTTGGGAAGAACATTTTGCCAATTTACAGGCGACCGTACCGAAGGTAAAAACTGCCGTTTGCCCTGACCAAGCGATGGGACTGGGTTTGCGCATTGCCAATCAGGCGAGTATAGATTTAATCGAAGATCCCAACAAGCTGGCAGCTTTAAAGAACTGGCTAGCAGAAGAAGATATATACATTTTTACGTTGAATGGATTCCCCTATGGAGGATTCCACAATACGATAGTTAAAGATCAAGTGCATGCGCCCGACTGGACAACTCAGGATCGCGTGAATTATACCCGACGGTTAATCGATTTACTCATAAAATTATTGCCAGCAGATCAGCATGAAGGAGGGATTTCCACTTCTCCCCTTTCTTATAAATATTGGTGGGATCAACGTGGTGCGGCAATCGGTCAAGCTACGATGGAATTACTGAAACTTGTTCCTTATTTGGCACAAACTGAACAAAAGACGGGTAAATGGATTCACATTGACATCGAACCTGAACCGGATGGTTTATTAGAAAATCATCGCGAATTCGTTGATTGGTACACAGATACATTGATTCCTTTTGCGATTACTGCAGGGATTCCAGAGGATTGGGTGCGCCGACATATTCATATCTGTTTCGATGTGTGCCATTATGGAGTTTCATACGATAAACCTGCTGACTGTTTACAAGAATTAGTGGACAAAAACATTTCTATCGGCAAGATTCAAATCAGTTCCGCCTTGCGCGTAGATTTGAGAAAAGATGCCTCAGCACGAATTGAAGCATTAAAACAATACGAAGAGCCGACTTATTTACACCAGGTCAAAGCCTTGAAAAAAGATGGAAGCTTTGTGCAGTTCAAAGATTTAGCCGAAGCACTGGCTCAATTCAAAGAAGGAATTTATGACGAATGGCGCGTGCATTTCCATGTGCCTTTGTTCCTAGATTCGTATGGTTTATTGAATTCCACCCAAGCAGAAATAGGCGAAACATTGGCCTACCACCAGCAGCACTATGTCACACGCATGATGGAAATTGAAACCTATACTTGGGGCGTATTGCCAGCAGAATATCAAGAATCGATTGAAACCTCAATCGCAAGAGAGGTCACATATATTCAAGACTTATTATGCAAAAAACCGTAGTCATTGATATCGTTGGCCTAAGTGAAAGCATATTAGGTCGATATACGCCCTTTTTGGACGCATATATTTCGGGTAAAAAGAAATCGAAAATCAAGCCTCCATTCCCGGCGGTAACAACCACATCTCAAAGTGTATATTTGACTGGAAAGTATCCGAGTTCTCATGGTATCGTAGGTAACGGTTGGTATGATAAAGTCGATTCCGAAGTTAAGTTCTGGAAGCAATCCAATAAGTTGGTGGACGATGAAAAGATCTGGGATGCCGGACATAAAAAAGCCCCAAATTTCACCTGTGCGAACTTATTTTGGTGGTACAACATGTATTCATCGGCGGATTATTCTGTAACACCTCGGCCTCAATATCACTCAGATGGTGTGAAAATGCCTGATTGTTACAGCCATCCGGCTGATTTGCGAGATGAATTACAAGAAGCTTTTGGGACATTTCCTTTGTTTAATTTCTGGGGACCTAATGCGAATATCAAATCGACGAATTGGATAGCGGACGCGTCCATTTATGTAGATAAGAAATTTGATGCGACATTGACATTCATCTATTTGCCTCATTTAGATTATTGCTTACAGAAATTTGGGGTAGATTTTGAAAAAATCAAAGGCGATTTGCAGGAAATCGACCAAGTTGTTGAACGATTGATTTCGCATTTCGAAAGCAAAGGGGCGAAAGTAATTATCCTTTCCGAATATGGAATTAATGATGTGTCAAAACCTGTTCATTTGAACCGTATTTTGCGGAAAGGTGGGTATATCGCTTTGCGGGAGGAACAAGGATTGGAATTATTGGATCCCGGTGCATCACGTGCTTTTGCTGTTTCTGATCATCAAATTGCACATGTATATTGTCCCGATGCATCCGTTTTAAATGAGGTCAAGCAGTTATTTATGCAAACGCAAGGTGTCAAAAAAGTGCTCTCAGGAGATGAATTAGCTGCATTTAACATCAACCACCCACGAGCGGGCGATTTAGTTTTGATTGCAGATTCTGATGCTTGGTTCACCTATTATTACTGGTTGGACGACAACAAGGCCCCCGATTTTGCCCGTTGCGTGGACATCTTCAAGAAACCGGGGTACGATCCAGTTGAGATGTTTATGGACCCTAAAAATCCGTTGATTAAGTTGCGGGCTGCCTATAAATTGGCCCGTAAATTAGCCGGATTCCGCTATCGAATGGATGTCATTCCATTGGACGCGACTTTAGTTAAAGGTTCGCATGGAAGTCCGTTTTGTGATGAAGCTTACTACCCTTTGTATATTGCTGATAATCAGCCAACTGATAACATGGAGCCTACGGAAGTTTATTCATTGATTTGGAACACGGTATTTGAATAAATTAATTAACTTGAAAAACTAAACTATAAAAAATGAAAAAGATCTTAACAACAATCGCCATGGTCGTTGCCCTTTTGGGAGCTGGCGAAGCTGCACACGCGCAAATGCCAAGTCCACAGGAAATGGCTATGAATCAATTGAACCGCATGAGTTCAGAGTTGAAATTGACGAAAGAACAAGAGAATAAAATCGAACCTCTAATTGTTACCCGGATAGAAAAAATGATGGAATTCCGTCAAGCAGGAATGGATCGTGAGGAGATGATGGGCGAAATGAAGAAGATTAATGAGGGCCAACTGGAAACATTGAAGGCTATTTTGACACCTGAGCAATTAGAAAAATACAAGACTATGCAAACGCAAATGCGTGCGGGCGGTCCTCCACGTAACTAATTCGAATGAAATATTTACTGATATTTTTATTATTCATTGGGCTTTCTCCAGTCATGGGGCAAGCCCAATTTGAAAAAGCTCTCCAGACACAATTAATTCTTGCCTCAGATGGTGATGTGATTGAAGTGGAGGAAGGTAATTTTCAAATTTCAGGTAGTCTATCCTTAGAGGGAAAGAAGAAAATCACCATTCGTGGAAAAGGAATGGACAAAACCGTTTTAAGCTTTAAAAATCAAAAAACGGGTGCGGAAGGGATTAAAATCACCAACTGTGAAAATATTATTTTGGAAGATTTGACCGTTCAGGATTCCAAAGGTGATTTAATCAAATCGATGCACGTAAAGGATATTATATTCCGACGCATCAAAGCGGAATGGACTGGAGGCCCAAAACCGCAAAATGGTTCCTATGCCTTATACCCAGTACTTTGCACAAATATTTTAATCGATAGTTGTATCGCAATCGGTGCATCTGATGCGGGCATTTATGTGGGCCAATCCAAACATATCGAGGTGAAAAACTGTACCGCTTACCAGAATGTGGCAGGTATTGAAATTGAAAACTCCCTTTATGCGGATGTCCATCACAATCATGCCTATGGAAATACAGGCGGCATTTTGGTATTTGACTTACCTGATCTAATTCAGAAAAAGGGTGGATTCGTCAAGGTGCATGATAACCTCATCGAAGACAATAACCTGTCTAATTTTGCGCCCAAAGGCAATATTGTTGGCAAAGTTCCCCGCGGAACTGGGATGTTAATTCTTGCGACGAGCCACGTAGACATTTTCGACAATAAAATCTTAAATCATCGCACCGTTGGTGTCGGTATCATCTCTTATTTCATGGCAGAAATAGCCATTAAAGATAAAGAATATGACCCCTACCCGACCGCCATTTCGGTATACAAAAACACCTTTGAGCGTAGGCTTGGACGTGTTCCATTAGAGGGTCGCTTTGCGCAGATCTACCGATTCAAACTACGTTTTGGTCGTGATGTACCACAAATCGTTTATGATGGCGTATTGGATTCAACGCGCTTTGGAAGTGATGGGCAATATTTACCTCAGCATCGGATTTGCGTGCATCAAAATATAAACCAATCTGTAGCCAATATGGATGCGGAACATGATTTCAAGAACGTGCGTCGCAATCCCAAAGAGCTTGATTGTGTACAAGAATATGTCAAATCGAATCAATTTTAGCGATGCGATACTTAGGATTTATCTTGTTATTGGGCTTATTTTCTTATCAACCGGGGCCGAAATTTCCGAGTAAATTATCGGATTATGGCTTGTTTGAAGGAGAATTAAAATATCAATTACCCCATTCCGGTGTGACACCCTATGCATTGATATCTCCTTTATTTTCAGATTACGCACATAAATTACGATTTATACAATTGCCATCGGGTAAATCTGTGGCTTACAATCCCGATTCGGTATTCCAATTTCCTGTTGGGACCCGTATCGCTAAGACCTTTTATTATCCCATGGATGAGCGCAAGCCTAATGGCAGTCGGCGCCTCATGGAAACACGTATACTCAGCCACGAACCAACGGGATGGGTGGCCTTACCCTATATTTGGAATGAGGAGCAAACGGAGGCATATTTAGAGGTGGCTGGAGGAACAAGCTTGGTGGAGTTTAAGAACCAACAAGGCAAAAAGCAGCAAGTAAATTATGTTGTACCTAATGTTAATCAATGTAAAGGATGTCACGAGCGCGATGGCGCAATGACTCCGATAGGTCCTTCAGCGCGGCAGATGAATGCATCGATACAGTATGCGCATGGAAATGAAAATCAATTGGACTATTGGGGACGGACGAACCAAATGAGTGACGTCCCTACATCGCGTCCTAAATTCGTATCTTATATAGACGAAGGTGCATCATTAAATGAACGTGTAAAAGCTTATTTAGATATCAATTGTGCGCATTGCCATAACCCGAAAGGACCCGCAAAAAGTTCTGGCTTGTTTTTAGATCACCGCTATTATGGCACCACTGCATATGGGATAATGAAATCACCTGTAGCGGCGGGCAGAGGATCGGGTGGATTGCAATACGATATTGTTGCAGGAAAACCTGCCGAAAGTATCCTTCATTACCGAATGAATTCGCATGATCCGGGCGTCATGATGCCGGAACTCGGTCGGTCTATTATACATCAAGAAGGCGTTGCACTTATCCGTGAGTGGATTAAATCATTAAACTAATAATCTTTCGATTAGTCATTTATTGAATAGGAAACGGGATTTTATCGTGGGAAATTTGATTTATCAAACCTAGCCCGGATAATGAAAAAGAATACTAAAATTGAGAATCAGCTCCTAGAAATGATTCAGCCTCGAATACAGCAGATTGAGAACAAATTTTCAAATGGAGAAGCATTGTCAGATCAAGATGTCAATACATTTTTATTGAAATCAGCATTCAATCACATCAATCATTTCGAAATGCGATTGGATGAGTTGGCCGCGGATGTGGCCCAGCTACGATTAGACTTTTCTGAACTTGAGGTAAAATTCCATCATCTTGAAAGTAGATTCTATGCCCTTGAAGGCAAATTTCATGCACTTGAAGGTAAGTTTCAAACGCTCGAAGCGAGATTCGAAACCTTAGAGGCGAGTTTCATTTCTTTTGAGTCAAGAATGGAGGCCACCAGTGAAAAGACAATGAAATCAAACATAAAATGGACACTCGGCTTGATGACCTTCTGCCTCACGCTATTTAAAATCATTGATTTAGTCGTCCAAAACTAAAAAGGGCTGATTTCTCAGCCCTTTCAATCTATTTTCCTAAAACAATATTGACAATCCGTTTCGGAACCACAATCACCTTAGAGGGTGCTTTGCCATCCAAATGTTTCTTTACTTGCTCATTAGCCAAAACCGCCGCCTCCACTTCTGCAGGACTTGCTGTGGCTGAAAAGGCTAAGGTCAACTTCACCTTACCATTGAATGAAATGGGATAATTGAATTCGTTTTCCACCAAGAACTCCGGATTGAATACAGGGAATTTGGCATGGGAAATACTTCCAGCCTCTGCTCCTAAAGCCACCCATAATTCCTCAGCCACATGTGGGGCATACGGGGAAAGCAATAAGACTAGTTCACGAAGAACCGATTTCTTATGACATTTCAATTGGCCTAAATCATTCACACAAATCATCAAAGTAGAAACGACCGTATTAAATGAATAACGCTCCAAATCATCTTGCACCTTACGAATTGCCGTATGCAATACTTTTAATTCTTCGGGCGTTGCAGGTGAATCCACCAAAACTGATTTTTGAGCCTGCTCATCAAAGAACAAACGCCACACCTTGCGCAAGAAATTATGCGATCCTGAAATCGAATTCGTATTCCAAGGCTTGAATTGCTCCAACGGCCCCAAAAACATCTCATATACACGTAAGGTATCCGCACCATATTTGGCAATTAAATCATCCGGATTAACAACGTTAAACTTCGATTTGGACATTTTCTCGACTTCCCAACCGCAGATATATTTGCCATCCTCCAAGATGAATTGTGCATCTGCAGGTACATCGTTACGAGAACGCTTAAATTCTTCTACGTTTAAGATGTCATTCTCCACAATATTCACATCCACATGCAGCGCAGCTACATCATATTGATCTTTCAAACCATGAGAAACAAAAGTCACCTTATCTGAATTTTTCAAACGATAAACGAAATTTGACCGACCTTGAATCATTCCTTGGTTGATCAGTTTCTTCGCAAATTCCTCTTCCGCTACATAACCTAAGTCCTTCAAGAACTTATTCCAAAAACGAGAATACAACAAGTGCCCAGTCGCATGCTCTGAACCACCAATATATAAATCGACGGATTTCCAGTAATTGACAGCCTCTTTAGAGGCAAATTCAGAACCATTCTGAGCATCCATGTAACGATACCAGTACCAAGAGGATCCTGCCCAACCTGGCATTGTCGACCACTCGTAATCATACTGACCTTGGTATTTCCATGAATCCGCAGCACGCCCTAAAGGTGGCTCGCCTGTTTCTGTAGGTAAGTACTTGTCAATTTTAGGCAATTCCAAAGGCAACTCAGATTCCTGAATCAAATAAGGTAATAGTTGGCCTGAAGCATTCGGCTTGAAATAAACCGGTACCGGCTCTCCCCAATACCGTTGGCGTGAAAATACCGCATTTCGCATCCGATACTGCACTTTTCCCTTTCCAATTCCTCGTTCCTCCAACCAGTGAATTAATGTATCCGTAGCCTCTTTATACCCCATGCCATTAATGATACCCGAGTTAATGTATTTTCCCTCTTTGGTATTATCGGCTTGCTTATCAATATCTTTTTGTCCGTCCAAAATAGTTGGAATTGGCAAGTCAAAATGTTTGGCAAAATTCCAGTCACGTTGATCACCTGACGGCACACCCATTACCGCACCCGTTCCATAACCAGCTAATACATAATCAGCCAAGAACAATGGCACACGCTCATTATTTAATGGGTTAATCACATACGACCCCGTGAATACACCGGAAACTGTTTTAACCTCCGAAACGCGATCTAATTCAGAACGTGACTTTGTCCAGGTAATGTAAGCATCCACATCGGCTTGTTGGCCTGGCTTCGTTAACTCCGCCACCCACTCGTGCTCAGGTGCCAAAACCATGAACGAAACCCCGTAAATGGTATCCACACGTGTTGTGAAAACTTTAATTTTCTTATCTGAAATACCTTCAATGGCAAATTCAACATCGGTACCAATCGACTTTCCTATCCAGTTACGTTGTTGTTCCTTTAAAGAATCCGACCAATCTACCTCTTCTAAACCACGCAATAAACGATCCGCATAAGCTGTGATGCGCATCGACCATTGACGCATTTTTTTCTGCTCAACAGGATATCCTCCACGCTCAGAAAGGCCATCTTTAACTTCATCATTCGCAAGAACCGTACCTAATTGTGGACACCAGTTGACAACCGAATCATCCAAATAAGCCAAGCGAAAATTCAATAAATAGGCATACTGTTCCTCCTCACCCATCGCATTCCAAACCTCCGCTGAAATACGCTCAATATCATCTTCACAAACTGCTTTCAGGCCAACAGAACCTTTAACAGTCAAAATATCCTTCAAGGATTCAATCGACTCCGCTTTATCCGACTCTTGATTATACCAAGAATTGAATAATTGCATAAATATCCATTGTGTCCATTTATAGTAAGAAGCATCAGATGTACGCACCTCTCGTGACCAATCGAATGAAAAACCCATGTTTTTCAATTGCTCAATATAACGCGTAATGTTTTGTTCAGTCGTTATCGCGGGATGTTGGCCAGTTTGAATCGCATATTGCTCCGCAGGCAAACCAAAGGAATCAAATCCCATTGGGTGCAACACTTCATACCCTTGCAAACGCTTATAACGCGCCATGATATCTGATGCAATGTACCCGAGTGGATGGCCAACATGCAATCCAGCACCCGAAGGATACGGAAACATGTCTAGCACATAATACTTAGGTTTATTGGGATTAACTTGTGCTTTGAATGTTTGGTTTTGCTCCCAAAATCCTTGCCAAGCTTTTTCGATCTCACGAAATTGATACTCTGAACGCATATAACTATTTGTTTTTCAAAAGGGCATGCAATTTACGGGAATTTTTGTGAAAAATATTTACTCTACTTTATTGGTAGATTAAGTAAAGTCTATTAATTTTGTAGGATAATCAATTCACCGTATGTCACTACAAACTGACTCCACGCCCAACAAGCCAAAATTTCCTAGCCTACTAAAAGCGATAAGCATCATTTGGAAACGAGAACGTAGCATTACGGAAGTAATCATTCACATTAGCAATGCTCTAGCCCTCATGATTGTTGGGCATTTAGTTTTCAGTTACCTAACTGCCGAAAACGTAATCGCCGTATTTAGCACTGTCAATTCAGAAATTTTATACTATATCTTAGGTGGATTCATTGCTCAAATGATTGATGGCGCCTTGGGAATGGCTTATGGCGTGACCGCAACCACATTCTTAATGTCGGTGGGCATCACCCCCGCTGCAGCTTCAGCCAGCGTGCACGCATCTGAGGTGTTTACGTCGGGCGTCTCCGGATATATGCATTTGAAATTTGGAAACGTAAATTCTAAACTATTCAAAACCTTGGTCATACCAGGTATCATTGGAGCCATATTAGGTGCGTATGTAATCTCGTCGTTGGAAAATTATGCCGACTACATCAAACCGATCGTATCCATTTATACCTTGTTTTTAGGTGCCATCATTATACGTAAAGCATTAATCAAACGTCAAGAAAAGCGTCAATTAAAACGGGTGGGCTGGTTAGCTCTTTTTGGAGGTTACCTAGATTCAATCGGCGGTGGTGGCTGGGGACCAATCGTTTCATCCACATTAATTGCGTCAGGTCGTCATCCAAAATATACGATTGGCAGCGTTAATTTGACCGAATTTTTCGTCTCACTAGCTTCCTCACTTACCTTTTTCACGGTTATTGGTCTCGGCTATTGGCAAGTGATCGCAGGATTAATTTTAGGTGGAGTTGTTGCTGCACCGATTGCAGCCCGATTAGCCAACAAACTTCCCGTAAAGAGCATGATGATATTAGTTGGCATCGTCATTATCGTCGTCAGCCTGCGTCAAATTGTCTTAGGTGCAGGAAAGTTTTTTTAGTTCAGCACAAACTTTTGCGTTTCTGTTTGGCCAGTATCTGAAACAAATCGGAGTAGATAAACACCCCGACTAAGCCCTTTGGTGTCAAATCGTATTACTTCACTCGGCTTGGTATTTCGTTGCTCAATAATTTTTCCCGACATATCAACCCAATGTATTGTACCTGACACATTGGAGAGGACATAGATAAAATCCGTGGCTGGATTTGGCCAAATTTGAAAAATTGAGGTCTTCAGATTATCCCAAACAGGTGAACTTGATTGATTATCATAGATGAAGACACCACCCGCACCGGTACCAAAAATCAAGTCTTTCTTACCATCAGCATTATAATCTTCGCAGAGAATTTGTGCGTTTCGACCAACAGATACACTACTAAAATCCTGTGATTTCCAAACCAATTCATTTGTTAACGCATCAAAATTCCCAACGTGCACTGCCCCATCTTGATCAAGCCCAATAAATTCAACGGATCCATCGCCATCCAAATCTGCCATCGAAAAATTGCGTAAACGCCAATCCGTTAGCGCACCTAACTTCCCCCAATCTGAATTCCCATGGGTTCTAACTTTACCTACTCGATTAACAATAAGCAAATCAACCTTAGAATCCTGATTCCAATCCGCAAAAATAGGCACCTCATTGAATCCCAAATCAGGAATATCTACCGCTTTTAAACCCGACTTGAATAAGACAAAAACACGTGGTCCTAGACTTGTTTGACCCGATAGAATTAAATCTTTCGTTCCGTCATAATTATAATCAATGGTTTGCAGCATTAAATTGGTGGCATTCAACTGATCTTTTAACTTCAAATAATCCGATGTAATAAATCCAAAAACGCCAGCCTTATTTTCAAAAAAACTAATGGAAGCTTTCACCTCGTTCCCTTCCCTAATACCAGCATTAGCCACCAGTAAATCCAAATCACCGTCTTGATCAGCATCCCAGAAACATGGACTTGCTCGCTCCCCTACATCTATCATTTCAGCTTGCAAAAAGGTCTTGGAAGATGCCACCCACGTACCATTTGCCTTCGAAAAAAGAACATTTGATTGTTGGAAGTCCTGCATATACCCATTGTTATCCGTTGAAAACAAGGAGGCAATTAGTTCAGGTTGTGCATCACCCGTCACATCTACCACGGATGCGTGTAGAAATGTCCCAAGATTTACTGATTTAGGAAAGCCAACGGTAACTTTGGTAAACTTGGGGGAATTTCGAGTCCCCTCATTTGTTAGAAAAATAAGATCTCGACAGCCAATATGCCCATAGACCAAATCAGGAATTCCATTGCGAAATAGCACACTGAGCGAATTACCCGCATGAAAGGTACGATTGGGCTGTTGGACAGACTCCAAGGCTATATCTGCAGAACATGGCGTACCTAAAACAATATCTCCACACGAACGAACGACAAAGTCACCCCAACAATCCCCTATTTTCTTAAAATCTAGCAACTTACCTGATTGTTTAGATTGGTTTTGGTGAAACTCCACATAGTGTCCACTGGGATCAAAAGCCAGTACATCCACATCCCCATCGCCATCGATATCAGCAATGGCTGGAATATCCACATTAGAAACATAGAGATTTATCCGACCAGAAAAACCTTCCGTATATAAAGGATTTGCGATAGATTGAAATGAAAGATTACTGCTAGTACTTGTATTTTTAAATACTTGAATACCAGCAGGAGCTGCACAAAACAAATCTTTTCTACCATCATTGTCGTAATCAACAAAACGCATCCAATGGGTGAATTTAGGCAACTGACTTGACAAAACTGGATCAAACACAAAGCCTGATGGTTGATTCACAAAAACAGCCCGTTGCTCAGTCGTACGATCAAAAGTAACGATATCCTCCCGACCATCTTGCGTCAAATCGACCGATTCAAACTGGGTCGCATTCATGCCTCCTGCTAATGCATTCAACAAATTTTGGCCCGATTTCTGAACAGCTAATCGTGAATTTTGCGTCAATTTGATCCCTTGCCCCATGAATTGCAGAGGAATCAGCGCTAAATAAAGGATTAAAAGATTTTTCATTCGATATTTGTAGTCGCAATATGCAAAATGGCAGACGATTATCCATATGAAGATATCAAACTCATCTTTATTAGCACATTT
This sequence comes from Aquirufa avitistagni, assembly GCF_042715545.1. Taxonomy (NCBI): domain Bacteria; kingdom Pseudomonadati; phylum Bacteroidota; class Cytophagia; order Cytophagales; family Flectobacillaceae; genus Aquirufa; species Aquirufa avitistagni. Next base: position 27,961 of record NZ_JBBKXZ010000004.1, read on the forward strand.
CCAATCCGCGACTGGCGTTTGTACGGATACCCGAAAAATACAAAAAGGAAATATGTTTTTTGCCTTAAAAGGGCCAAATTTCAATGCCAATGCATTAGCAGAAGAAGCTTTAGCCAAAGGAGCTTCTTGCGCGGTCATTGACGACCCAGCCTTTGAAACAGGTGAAAACACATTACTTGTTTCAGATGGACTGAAGGCACTTCAAGACCTAGCCACTGCTTACCGTAATACCTTAACCATACCGATTATTGGCCTAACAGGATCCAATGGAAAAACAACTACGAAGGAATTGATTTTTTCCGTATTATCTCAACAATTCCATTGTTTCGCCACTTCGGGTAATTTGAATAATCACATTGGCGTACCACTTTCCATCCTTTCCATTTTACCTGCACATGAAATCGCAGTCATTGAAATGGGCGCAAATAAGCAAGGAGATATCAAGGAACTTGTAGATATAGCTCAACCTACACATAGCTTAATAACCAATATAGGTAAAGCACATTTAGAGGGGTTCGGCGGTGAATCAGGTGTCATTAAAGGCAAAGGTGAATTATTTGACTATGTCTCCGCACACGGTGGAATCGTCTTTTTACCCAAAGAAAAAAACATCGTACATCAAATGTCTGAAGAGCGTCAAATCACGGAAGTGGTTTTAGCTAATTCAGCGATGCCCACTGATTTACTTGAAGCGAAACCTTACATTCGATTTTCATGTGCAGACAAAACAGTTGTTCAGTCACACTTACCCGGTATATACAACTTTGAAAATATTCAAATGGCGATTGCGGTGGGCAAGCATTTTGGCTTAAGTGATGCACAATGCAAGGAGGGAATAGCTACGTATCAGCCAACTAATCATCGATCTCAGTACATTAAAATTGGATCCAACCAAGTTTTAATGGATGCATACAATGCCAATCCATCCTCGATGCAGGCTGCTATCACCCATTTTGCAGAAACTGATAACGAACCCAAAATTCTGATTTTAGGGGACATGTTTGAATTAGGTGACTTGTCCGCAGCCGAACATGAAGCTCTTGGCAAACTAATTGCCTCGTTTTCGTTTGAAAAAGTTCTTTTAATCGGCGAACACATGCAACACGCCCTAACTCATTTACCTAAAGCATTTTACTTTCCTGATAAGTTTGGACTTCATAACTGGTTACAAGATCATCCCATCAAGTCAAGTTATTTATTAGTCAAAGGATCGCGAGGTATTCAATTAGAAAGCGTATTGCCGTTTTTGGCAAATGACTAGTAACCAATAAATAAGAAATAGCCTATTGGGCCAAACAAAAATTTGTTGGTATAATAGAAAGCAGTAAATTTGCACTTTAATAAGATTTAGAAATAAAATTAAACACATAATGGCATCACAAGCTGGTACGTATGTACCCTACAAAGTAAAAGACATTGCATTGGCCGATTGGGGTCGTAAAGAAATTCAATTAGCGGAAGCAGAGATGCCGGGCTTAATGGCATTGCGTACAGAATTCGGCGCCGCACAACCTTTGAAGGGAGCGCGTATCGCAGGATGTTTGCACATGACAATCCAAACAGCCGTTTTGATTGAGACATTAACTGCCTTAGGAGCAGAAGTTACTTGGTCATCTTGTAACATTTTCTCTACACAAGATCACGCTGCAGCAGCGATTGCAGCAGCAGGAATTCCAGTTTATGCTTGGAAAGGCATGAACGAAGAAGAATTCAACTGGTGTATTGAGCAAACATTATTCTTCGGTGAAGGAAAGCAACCATTGAACATGATCTTGGATGATGGTGGTGACTTAACGAATATGGTTTTTGACGAATACCCTGAGTTAATCGAAGGCATCAAAGGCTTATCAGAAGAAACTACGACTGGTGTTCATCGTCTATATGAGCGTATGAAAAATGGCACGTTATTCTTGCCAGCGATCAACGTAAACGATTCAGTTACCAAATCGAAATTCGATAATAAATATGGTTGCAAAGAGTCATTAGTGGATGCGATTCGTCGCGCAACCGACTTAATGTTGGCAGGTAAAGTAGCCGTAGTAGCAGGTTATGGTGACGTAGGAAAAGGTTCTGCAGATTCATTACGTGGTGCGGGTTGCCGTGTGTTAGTAACTGAAATCGATCCTATTTGTGCATTACAAGCAGCGATGGATGGTTACGAAGTAGTTCCAATGGACGAAGCAGCGACACGTGCCAACATCTTTGTCACAGCAACGGGTAACGTGAAAATCATCCGTGATCGCCACTTCAAAGCGATGAAAGACAAAGCGATCGTTTGTAACATCGGTCACTTCGATAACGAAATCGACATGGAATGGTTGAACAACAATTACGGTTCAACTAAGGATCAAATCAAGCCACAAGTGGACATGTACACCATCGATGGCAAAAACGTAATCGTTTTAGCTGAAGGTCGTTTAGTAAACTTAGGTTGCGCAATGGGTCACCCTTCATTCGTGATGTCAAACTCATTCTGTAATCAAACATTGGCTCAATTAGAATTGTGGGCTAATTCTAAGAATTACGAAAACAAAGTATACATCTTACCAAAGCACTTGGATGAGAAAGTAGCGTTCTTACACTTAGCACACATCGGAGCTAAGTTGGAGAAACTAGAAAAAGAGCAAGCGGAATACATCGGCGTACCTCAAGCAGGTCCATTTAAGCCAGAGCATTACCGTTACTAGGATTTAGTAAATCAAAGAAAAAGCTGCACCGCTAACGTGCAGCTTTTTTTATGCAATTTTTGCTAAAATAAATCAGCGAAAAGCCCTAAATTTGCAGCAAATTAAGACAAAAAAGATATGAAATTTGGTGTGATTGTATTCCCGGGTTCAAACTGCGATGATGATACCGTAGGTGTTATTCAAAGTTTAGGCCATGAAGCTATTAAGTTATGGCATAAAGACACGGATTTACAGGGCTGCGATTTTCTTATTGTTCCAGGTGGCTTCTCTTATGGAGATTACCTTCGTTCAGGTGCTATCGCACGCTTTTCACCGATTATGGAACATGTCATCGAATTTGCTAAAAACGGAGGCTATTTAATGGGAATTTGCAATGGATTCCAGGTCTTAGTAGAAGCGCACTTACTTCCTGGTGTATTATTACGCAACAACTCGCAGAAATTCATCTCAAAGAATATTTTCCTAAAAGCGGCTACAAACAATGCCCTTTTAACCCAAGAATTAGATTTAAACAAAGCCTATAAAGTACCAATTGCACACGCAGAGGGTCGCTATTTTGCTGATGAAGCTACCTTAGCTTCCTTGCAGGCAAATGATCAAATATTGTTTTACTATTGTGACGAGGCAGGCCAAGTGACTGATGCTGCTAATCCCAATGGCAGCTTACTAAACATTGCCGGAATCTGTAATGAAGGACGGAATGTATTTGGGTTAATGCCGCACCCCGAGCGTGCTGCCGATCCAGATTTGAATAATACAGATGGCTTGGAAATCATGAAGCAATTGGTGCTTCAATTGGTTTAAAAACATCAACGCATAAAAAAGACGCGAAGTATCGCGTCTCTACAATTGTTTTCTATCTTAAATCATTCACCTCTACTCCGGGGAATGCCTTTTTACTAAACGTAAAATAAGCATCATCTACACCGGCTTTGGGATTTAATTTAGTCACCTTGAATACCTGTTTTTTACCTGCCTTATTGACAATCGTCCATTCTTTGACGGTATTATCTGCTGTATTTATCTTGAGCGTAATCTGTTTAACTTGAGTCGATTTAGCACCAGGTGCCATGTCTACCGTCGCGATACCACCAGCTTGGGACACTAATTTAAACTTGTACCCTTTCTTGTCAAATGTGTAAATTTTTGCGGGATTTAAATCACCGTCCGCAGGATCAAACGAGGAAAGATTGACTTCGTTAATTTCCTTAATGTACGTAGCAACTTCTTTTCCATTATTAAAGATCTCTTGTCCGGCTGTCTTCAATCTAAACTTAGTCCCCTTCACTGTGATTGACCCAGTCATCGCAGCACTCCCATCCGTTTGATAACTGAAGTTGGCCGAAAATGAGCCCATCCCCTTATACTTCTGCTGCATCTTGTCAATCAAACTAACCGCTGGATTCGATTGAGCAAAGGCGGATAAGCTAAGGAAAACGAATACAATTACCTGTTTCATACTTATAGATTTTTCAAAATTTCTTCCAATTCAGTTTCGGACTTGACTAATACCTCCCGCGCCTTTGAACCACCGAATGATCCCACAATACCAGCAACCTCCAACTGATCAATCAAACGGCCCGCTCGATTATACCCTAATTTTAACTTGCGCTGAATCAATGAGGTACTTCCTTGCTGATGCATCACCACCAAACGAGCAGCCTCATCGAAATAAGCATCGCGATCGCCTAAATCGATATCTCCACGATCTTGACCTCCCATCTCTTCCGAATCCGCCTCAGGCAATAAATAAGCCGTCGTATAGCCTTGTTGGTTCCCAATAAAATCACAAATCTCTTCTACCTCAGGGGTATCCACAAACGCGCATTGCAAACGGATTACTTCCGAACCCATCGATAATAGCATGTCGCCCATGCCAACCAATTGATCCGCACCACCAGCATCCAAAATCGTTCGCGAGTCTATTTTAGACATAACCTTAAACGATAAACGCGCTGGAAAGTTTGCCTTGATCGTACCTGTAATGACATTGACGGAAGGACGTTGCGTGGCAACCACTAAGTGAATACCGATTGCACGGGCCAACTGTGCTAAACGGGCAATTGGATGTTCTACTTCTTTTCCGGCGGTCAACATTAAGTCGGCAAGCTCATCAATCACCAACACAATATAAGGCATGAAATCATGCTCATTCGGATTCAACCGACGGTTAATGAATTTTTGATTATACTCTTTGATATTCCGACAACCCGCTATTTTCAACTTGTCATAGCGCATATCCATCTCCTTACACAGGGAATTCAAGGTAGCAACAACCTTTTTGGTGTCAGTAATAATAGCCTCCGCGGAATCTGGCAAACATGCTAAAAAGTGGCGTTCCAATTTATTAAATAAAGAAAGCTCTACCTTTTTAGGATCCACCAAAACAAACTTCAATGTTGCTGGGTGCTTCTTGTAAATTAACGAAGTCAATAACATATTTAGACCCACCGACTTACCCTGACCAGTGGCACCTGCCATCAACAAGTGAGGCATTTTGGCTAAATCAGCTACAAATATTTCGTTGGAAATAGTCTTACCTAATGTAATTGGCAAATCAAATGTAGACTTTTGGAATTTCTCGGAACCGATTACCGCACGGACTGGAACCATCTCGCGGTTCTTGTTGGCAACTTCAATACCAATCGTTCCCTTACCTGGCATTTGACCAATAATACGTACACCCATAGCGGCTAACGAAAGCGACAAATCATCTTCTAATGAAGTGATTTTGCTCACACGAACACCTGCTTTTGGAACAATCTCATACAACGTAACGGTGGGCCCAATCGTCGCCTCAATCTTCTGAATACCGATTCCGTAATTCAAAAGCGTCTCCACAATCTTTTCCTTATTCTCCTTCAACTCATCCATGGTCACCTGAGTTGTTTGATTCTTTTGATCGTATTCCTTCAATAAATCTAAGGTAGGATACACATATTTAGGTAGATCTGCAGTAGGATCGTATAAACCAAACTGAGCTACTAAATCATTCGCCTGCACAGCCGAGTTCATCGGAGCCTCTTCTACTTCCTCAATGGCTGCATCATCTTCATCTGCCACCTTAAAAGTAAATGGTGTTTCATCCACCTCCTCCAACGCATTTTCAGCTAGTTGCTCCTCAATAACAGGTAAATCTGCAGGCAGCACGTCAGCTAATTCATCCTCTAATTTAACGGGAGGAACATGTGGACGATACGTTTCTAAATCCTCATTATCGACATGAAATGTCTCATCATCATCGATAAACGATTCCTCTAATTCTGCAGCAACACCACCCTCAACATCTGTAATTCCTGGGACAACTGACGCTACTTTAGGTTTTGCAGGATTCCATTGGTAAAAAAGTACGAAGAATACCAAGCCTAAAAATAGCACTAGGAAAATAGATAGGTAGCCGATTAACTGTGTCAACTTCTCCGTGATGAAAAAGCCTACACCACCTCCAAAAGAATGTGGAAGTTCTAATTGAAATACTAGAAAACCGGAAATTAAACTACCCCAGATAATGTAAAATAATACTTGCCAAGATAAGCGATCAACCGGGTAGATCTCACGCTTGTAAGCTAGCTTAAGTCCTGACAAAAAGAATAAGGGAATCAAGAGCAATGAAGACCAACCGAACGTTCGGAAGATAAAAAAATGGGCAATTTTGGCTCCTAACAAACCAGCCCAGTTTTTTACGGGAATATCTGAACCCGCAATCACATCGGCAGCGCCTAATTCAACCTCACTTTGATCAGCCACCCCCACCACAAAATTCGAGACAAAAGCAAGCGTCAATAAAGTTCCTATGAAAAACAAAAACCAGCCTAGAATCAATCGAATGCGGTAAGAAACCTCACCCGGAACACGGTCTTTTTTCGATTCTTTATCAAAATTAATTTGAAGCGTACTGGTTGGATTAACAATCTTTTTGGCCATCTAATGCAGAAGTAATAATAACGTATAAATTTCGACTTTTTGATTTGATTTACAAAATCAAATATTAAAGTCCTTCAGAAACAATGGCACGATTAATCTCTTGAATTAACCCTGGCCCTTCATAAATAAAACCGGTGTAAATTTGAACTAAGGATGCCCCAGCGCGTAACTTTTCAATCGCATCATTTGCTGAATGAATCCCCCCAACCCCAATCATCGGAATCTTTCCCTTTGATTTTTTATGGATATACGCAATAACCTCCGTAGACCTATCTCCTACCGGCTTTCCACTTAGTCCCCCAGCTTCTGCCGTTACGGCAGGATCAGCAAGTAAACCCTCCCGGGAAAGTGTCGTATTGGTAGCGATCAAACCCGCAATACCTGTCTCTAATACAATGTCAACGACATCATCCAATTGCTCATTCGTTAAATCAGGCGCAATTTTCAATAAGATAGGTTTCAATTTAGGTTTGCGTTGATTCAAATCCTGTAAGCGGGATAGCAATTGCTTCAATGGTTCTTTTTCCTGCAACGCGCGCAGATTAGGCGTATTGGGCGAACTTACATTGACCACAAAATAATCCACCACGGGATACAAGGTTTCGAATCCTTGGCAATAATCATCATCTGCTAATTCATTAGGCGTCACTTTATTTTTACCCAAATTACCCCCTATAATCACGGGAGCTTGCCTAGCTTCTAAACGTTTCTTCATTTGAGCCAACCCATCATTATTGAATCCCATGCGATTGATAATGGCCGAATCTTCCGGCAAACGAAATAAACGTGGTTTCTCATTTCCATCTTGTGGCTTAGGCGTAACCGTTCCAACCTCTATAAATCCAAAACCTAAGGTGGCCAACTCATCCACCAAAACAGCATTTTTATCAAAGCCTGCAGCTAAACCAACCGGATTCGGAAATTCAATACCAAAAACAGTCCGACGAAGGCTAGGGTGCTCGTACCCGTAAATGGCACGAAAAAGGCTAGAAACACCTGGGATTTTCATTGAAAATGTAAGCAAATCAGCCAGCAAATAATGCGCACGTTCTGCGTCAAACAAAAAGAAGAATGGCTTAATTAGCTTTTGATAAATCATAACAGGTATGCAATTTTAACGAAGCAACAAAAATACAAAATGCCCCCTAGATAATGGGAATAAATCAAGGATAATCTGAAGATTCCTGAGACATTTTAAAAAAATCATTTAGACGTGATGACACTTTACTGAAAAAGGCTAATTTTAAAACAACCTTTGTGGTAATCAAGCATTTAATAAATTAGTAAGCCTATGTTAAGTCGTGTTGCCAATTCCATTTATTGGATGAATCGCTACATTGAGAGAGCCGACAACTATGCGCGCTTTATCTCAGTGAATTTTAATTTAGCCCTTGATTTACCTCCGAATGTGCCCGAACAATGGGAACCACTTATTGTCGCCACGGCAGATCATTACAATTTCTTCGAACATTATCCCAAAGCCAATCGCGAAAATGTCTTGTATTTCATGACGTTTGATGAACTAAACCCCAACTCGATACTTTCTTGCCTGTACAGTGCACGCGAAAATGCTCGTACCATTCGCGAAAGTATTTCTAGGGAGATGTGGGAGTATGTCAACCAAGTTTACTGGAAAGTAAAAGACCGCGTTGAAGGAAGTAAACAATGGGAAATTTCGCGCTATCAAGGATTCCTGGAAGAAATTAAATCAGGTAGTCAATTATTCTACGGGATTGTGGATTCGACGATAACACGTGGAGAAGGTTGGCATTTTGGCCAACTGGGCAAATTGCTTGAACGGGCAGATAAAACGACCCGATTTTTAGATGTCAAATACTTTACGCTGTTGCCTGATGTAGAGGCCATCGGATCGCCGTTGGACTTACTTATGTGGTCAGCCGTATTAAAGTCGAATTCCGCATACAATATGTTTCGCCAACAGTACAAAGTCATTAACCCGCGTAACATCGTGGAATTCTTGATTTTAGAAAAAAGCTTTCCAAGATCCGTGGTGCATTGTTTGCAAGAATCTGAATTGTCACTTTATGCTATTTCTGGAACTTCTTTTGAACATGGCTATTCAAATTTGGCCGAAAAAAAGGTTTCCAAATTGCTTTCAGAAGTTCAATTCACTGAAATTGACGATATCTTATTGACTGGCTTACACCAATTTCTAGATAATTTCCAAACGAAAAACAACGAAATAGGCCAAACCATTTTCAATACCTATTTTGACCTGAAGCCTGTCAACTAACCGTGGCATACCAGAAAAATTTGTAATATTGCGCTCCCTTTTGCCACCATTGAATATATGACTTATTGCTTAGGAATCACCGTTAAAGAAGGACTCATTGCCATTGCGGATACACGTATCACGGCTGGAAATGAGATGTATTCCAATAAAAAAATCTCCATTCACGAGATTAAAAATCACAGCCTCTTCATTATGACCGCCGGCTTGCGCTCCGTACGAGATAAAGCTGTGACGTACTTTAATCAGACTGTCGACGAAGATGAAGCGAGTTATGATTATATGTTTCAAGCAGCCACAGCGTTTGGCCAAATGCTTAAAAAAGTAGCTCAAGAAGATCGAGAAGCATTAGAAAAAGAAGGTTACCAGTTTAACCTCCATGCCATCGTAGGCGGCCAAATGCCCAAAGACGACACCCATAAGCTGTTCCTCATTTTCCCGGAAGGCAATTGGATCGAGATAAACGATGGACTGAAATACCAGATTATAGGTAATTCAAACTATGGTAAACCACTATTAAATCGTAACCTACATTTTGATACTCCACTAAAGGATGCGTTAAAAATGGGATTTCTTTCTTTTGATGCCACGCAAGTCAGTACCAATGATGTCGATTTTCCTATCGACGTAGTCGTATACGAAAAAGGCACCTTTAAGGCCAAAGAAGTGCGTTTATACAAAGAAGACATGCAGAAAATTTCAGATGACTGGAATCAAGCCTTGCGCAATTCACTGGAAGGCATTGAGGAAAGCTGGATGAAAGACCTAATTTCGCTCCCGAAATGATCGCTAACATCCACCACAGTTTAGCTTATACGTACAGCGAACCTGTTTATTTGGAGCCGCATGTGTTATATGTTCATCCCCGAAAAAGTTCATTATTAACGGTCAAATCATTTGACCTAAGTATTTCCCCTACACCCGTCCAAATTTCAAAAAATTTAGATCCCGAGGGGAATATCCAAAATATCTTATTCTTTAAGGAGCCTACCAGCAGCTTAGCCATTAAAATAAATGCTGTTGTGGAGACCACAGAATTCAATCCGTTTGATTTTGTGTATTTCCCATTTGAAAGCAAACGCCTTCCCATGCGTTATTCAGACGCTTATGTGAAGACACTTGCTCCCTATTTAGGTTTAGACGGTGTCACACCTGTGATTGAGCAAACAGCGCGTCACCTAGCTTCTCAAGTGCAGTGGAGTACCTCTGAATTCCTAAGTGATGTCAATGCGTTTATCTACAAACAATTTGCCTACGAAATTCGCGAAGAAGGAGCACCTAATACTCCTGAATTTACATTAATGAACCGCAAAGGTTCATGTCGGGATTATGCGGTACTATTTTCAGCACTTTGCCGCGCCATGGGATTAGCCACCAGATTCGTTTCCGGATATTACACAGGGATTGCTCCGGTCGATGTTCCGAATCAAACGCATCATTTACATGCTTGGGTAGAGGTTTATTTGCCAGGTGGCGGTTGGCGTGGATATGACCCAACGCAGCACGAAGTCGTAGCAGGTAATCACATTCCTTTGGCAGCTTCCTGCCTTCCTGAGGAAATCACACCGGTATATGGAACGTATCGAGGAGCGGCGACATCGACATTAACGACTGAAGTCTTTATTCAACGCGTTTAGCCTACGAGTAATTGGGCCAATAGATAATCTGCAACCAAGATAGCAATACACGCATTCGTCACTGCGGCGGTTCCGGCTTTGCCCACTTCATACGCACCGCCTTTGGTGTAGAACCCTTGGAAAGCTGAAATAGAGACAACTAAAAAGCCAAAAACCAACGATTTGATCAAGGCAAAAAGTACATAGTTGGGCTTGAAATCAAATTGCAATCCGTGGATATAATCTTGTGGCGTCACTGATCCTGTTAACCATCCCGCCAAATAACCTCCGTAGATTCCCAGAAAACAAGCCATGGTCACGAGCATCGGAAAGGTCAACATGGCCGCAATCATTTTAGGTAGTACTAAATAAGATGAAGAATTAATTCCCATGACCTCAAGGGCATCAATTTGCTCTGTAATCCGCATGGTGCCTAGTTGGCCCGCAATATTAGACCCCACCTTACCCGCTAAAACCACACACGTAATCGTAGGTCCCAATTCCAGAATGGTCGAATCACGTACAATTAAACTGATGATGTATCTGGGCACAAATGGATTTTCCATATTGGCAGCTGTTTGAACACAGGTTACGGCTCCTAAAAAACTGGCAACGATCGTGACGATCAACATGGAATCAATGCCGATATCCTTTGATTCCTGCATAATCAATTTCCAATTCACCCGAAATTTTTCAGGATTTGTAAAAAGCTTACCTAGGAAGAGTAAATATTTGCCTAATTTTGACATGTGCTGCACAAACAATGAGCACCAAAGATAATGGATAAATCGATAGTAATTAGTGGCGGAAGTCAGGGAATTGGCAAGGCATTAGTAAAAAAATTCCTTCAAGAAGGTTTCCAAGTTTTTACTTGTTCTCGGAGTCAGGAGAAGTTAAATGCCTTAGCACACGAATACAATAATCCACGCTTGCACACCTATGCAGCAGATTTGAGTGATAAAAAACAAGTACAAGCCTTTGCGGCCTGGGTACTTAACAAAGCTACATCCATCGACATTTTAGTAAATAACACAGGCGTTTTTCTTCCAGGTCAAATTCAAAATGAAGAAGATGGCGTATTGGAAAAGCAAATAGAGACAAATTTATATAGCGCATATCATTTGTCACGTGCCTTATTGCCTACGTTTCAGGCTAAAAAATCAGGGCATATTTTCAATATGTGTTCAACGGCCTCGATAACGGCATACACCTTAGGTGGCTCTTATTGCATTAGCAAATTTGCCTTATTGGGTATGACTAAAGTCCTGCGCGAGGAGACTAAAACTCAAGGAATTCGCGTGACAGCTATATTACCAGGCGCTACATTAACCCCGTCTTGGGATGGTGTGGAATTACCCGCGGAAAGATTTATACCGGCGGATGATATTGCTTCCACGATTTGGGCAGCTTATCAAATGAACCCGTCGACTGTTTTGGAAGAAATTCTCATTAGACCACAATTGGGCGATATTGATTTATGAGAACTTGGCAAGCGTATGCATTAACAGATTTGGCTCAGGTGGCATCGGAATTAATTCCTGTTGCCTTAGCCCATAGTTCTATCTGGTTATTTAGAGGCCAAATGGGAGCTGGAAAGACAACGCTTGTTAAAGAAATCACACGTCAATTAGGCGTTACTGGTCATGTGCAAAGCCCCACGTTTGCATTGGTCAACGAATATGCGCGAGCAAATGATTCGGACATCTACCATTTCGATTTATACCGATTGAAAAATGCACAAGAGGCTTTAGACATTGGCATCGAAGATTATTTAGATTCAGGAAAAATTTGCCTGATCGAATGGCCTGAGCAAGCAGAAGAACTTTGGAATATTCCACATGTGGAATTTGACATAACACCCATTGACGAAAATACACGAAGTCTAACACTCCATGAGCACCATTAATCCTTTTCACGAACTACTTGCGCAACAGGGTATTATGCCCATGGAGGCGATGTCTTGGACGAAGCAGAATGCAAAAAGCATTCAAATAGGTCTACCAAAAGAAAGCTCCACCTACGAAAATCGCATTAGTCTAAGTCCACAGGCGGTTCAATTACTAGTGGCCAATGGACACGAGCTCATCATGGAACGCGGAGCGGCGGATCGGGCAGGATTCAGTGATGCGGATTATTTATTGGCAGGGGCCTCGGTGACGGATCAAATTCAAGAAGTTTGGCAATGTGGCCTCGTGTTAAAAATTAATGCGCCGACCATCGAAGAGATTAGTCACATGAAACCCGGTCAAGCTTTTGTGGCGAGTGCAGCCAAGTACCAGCTAAGCGGAGAGTCTATTGATCAAATCAATGCCAAAAAAATCATGGCCATCGGGTTGGAATATGTGGAAGATAATGGTGGAGGATTGCCTTTTGTCAAAAGCATGGCAGAAATCGCTGGCCAAATGGTCATGCCCATAGCCAGTCAAATACTAAGTGCCTCACAGGGTGGTGGCATTTTATTAGGAAATGTTACCGGCGTTTCACCTTGTCGGATCGTCTTATTAGGCTCCGGAAATGTCGTAGAGCAAGTCGCTCGTGCAGCCTGGCATGCAGGCATTCAAGTTCAAGTTTTTGATAAAGATATTTACAAGCTGCAACGCTTGAAACAAAGCCTCGGGTTCCCATTGGTCACGCAAGTAATTGATTCCGAAAACCTCCCGAATGCCCTTCAGGAGTCTAATTTGATCGTTGGCGCCCTCCGTTCCGATTCAGGAGTTACCCCTTGCATCATCACAGAAGAAATGGTTAGCAAATTAAAGCCAGGAACGTTGATTATGGACGTTTGTATCGACCAAGGAGGCTGTTTTGAGACATCCGAATTAAGCCATTTGGGCAAACCTACATTTACCAAATATGGCATCACGCACTATTGCGTTCCCAACATCCCTTCCTTAGTTGCCCAGACTGCTAGCTTAGCCATGAGTAATTTATTGACCTCATTTATTTTAAAAGCGGGGAAAACAGGAGGAATTGAGGAGATGCTTTGGCAAGGAAAATCCTTTATGAAGGGAATCTATTGCTATCAAGGCCATGTGACCAACGGCCACATGGGTAAGTTATTTAAAAAAGCAGTGAAAGACATTCAGTTATTATTACTAAGTAGAAGCTAATTCCATGATCGAAGACTACACCGCCCTATCCAACGCGCCCAATTCACCTGAGTTAAACGGTAAATATTTGGGACTTATATCGAGTGACTTTATCAAAGTAGCCGATGCCTTGAAGGAAGCTGCATACCAAATTAAAAAACGGGGATTCTCTGATTTTCCTATTTTTGTTTGTTCTCAACGGCCGATTGAAATAGGCCAAAAGTTGATCGGCGTCTCCGAATTAGGAGAGAATAAATGGAATTACCATGCATCATTACTGGAAGAATTTATTCAGCGCAAACTAATCGCGGAGGAAAATCGCGAACTATTTGAGCAGAATTATAAGGATATCGAGGAGTTCGCGTGCTTATTCGTGGTGGATGGTCAATTCACCAATTTTATATTTATTCCTTATCCCGACGAGGCTTAATTTTTTCGATTCATTGGATGAAAATCCTGAACCATTTGACTTAGATATGCCCGATCTAAATGGGTATAAATTTCAGTTGTCAAAATGGACTCGTGCCCGAGCAGTTCCTGTACCGCACGTAAATCAGCGCCCCCCTCAATTAAGTGTGTTGCAAATGAATGCCTAAAGGTATGCGGACTAATGGATTTTTGAATTCCCGCTTTAGCTGCCAAATCCTTACAAATCAGAAAGACCATCACCCGACTCAGCATGGCGCCGCGCCGATTTAAAAATAGGACATTGTGCGCATCCTTTTTCAACGATATACTCGGCCTAACTTGCTCACGGTATAAAGTTAAATAATAAAATGCCTCACGTCCGATGGGGACCAAACGCTCCTTATCACCCTTTCCGCGTACTTTCAACAAACCTAAATCAGCATAAATATCCGTTAACTTAAGGCCCACTAATTCCGATACCCGAAGTCCAGATCCATAGAGTAATTCAATCATTGCCCGATTGCGCACACCTTCGTTTGTTGACAAATCATTTGCCTGCAAAATCAATTCAATTTCATCATACGATAAGGTATCAGGAAGGTGTCGTCCCTTTTGAGGAGATTTCATGTGGGTAGTTGGGTCCGAAATCAAAGGATTCTCCGTGGCTAAAAATTGAAAAAAACTCCTGAGTCCTGACAAGCAGCGCGCTTGTGAACTTGCCTCAATTCCTAAACCGTGCAAGACGTTGAAAAAATCAAGTATATGATCTTCTGTTACTCGATCGATTGAAAAATCCTTCCCCACAACGGGGACTAAATAGAGGGCAAATTTGCGCACATCTCGCAAATAGGCCTCATGTGAATGTCCGGAAAGGCCACGTTCAATTTTCAGATAATTACCAAACAATTGGATTTCCTTTTCCCACATGGACATAATATTCAAACTATCCCGTAAATTTAGGGGAAATTTGAAAACTGTTTCGCTTTTATTTGAAGACCATGGTACGTAAAAAAATACTCATCCTGAATGGGCCCAACTTAAATTTACTAGGCACCCGTGAGCCAGAAATTTATGGACATCAAACATTTGAACAGTTCTTGGATATCCTGAGAGAGAAATTCGAAAAACAATTGGACATCGAATATTTTCAGTCCAATGAAGAAGGTGCAATCATCAATAAACTACATGAAGTGGGCTTCACGTATGAAGGCATTTTATTAAATGCGGGCGGATACACGCATACCTCTATCGCAATTGCTGACGCCGTTTCATCGATTAAAACGCCGGTCATTGAAGTACATATTTCAAATGTACATGCTCGAGAATCATTTAGAGGACACAGTTATTTAAGCCCAAATTGCAAAGGTATCATCGTGGGTTTTGGCTTACGTGGATATGAGTTAGGTTTATACTCTTTCGTATAAAAAGATGCTTTCATTTTACCCGGGTCCATCTAAGGTTTATCCTCAGGCGCTTGATTTCATTCAAGAGGCCTTTGACCAAGGTATTGTTAGCATCAATCACCGAAGCAAACGCTTTGAAATCTTATTAAAAGAAACCATGGAAGCTATGACTGCTTCCTGGAATATACCGCCAGATTACACCATCTATTTTGTTTCCTCTGCCACGGAAGCTTGGGAAATTGTCGCTCAATCGCTGGTTGGCTCAAAAAGTGCTCATTTCTACAATGGCGCTTTTGGGAAAAAATGGGGCCAATATGCCTCGCAAATCAATCCGAATACCCAATTGATTTCCTTTGGCTTACATGAATCGTTGGCTGAAAACGCTAGTCAATTAGCGTCAGATGTCGACACAGTTTGTTTAGTCCAAAGTGAAACATCGAATGGGACGGGCCAACAAATTTGTCGGTCAGATTACCCAACCAATGTACTCATTGCGGTGGATGCTACTTCTTCTATGGGAGGAATAGTGCTGCCTTGGGAAGAGGCCGATGTATGGTTTGCCTCAGTACAGAAATGTCTTGGGATTCCGGCTGGACTTGGTATCATGATTTGTTCGCCGAAAGCCTTGCAACGCGCACATAGCTTGAACCATCGCAAACATTACAATGATATTTTGCTCATGGAAGACAATCGAAAAAGCTTCCAAACGCATTATACACCCAATGTGTTGAGCATATATTTAATGTGCCGACTCACCCAAACACTGCCTGATTTACATGAAATCGAACAGGAGACCCAACGAAAATTAGCTATCTGGGAGCAATTTTGGGAGACCCAAAAGCATTGGGATCTTCAATTTTTAATTCCGGAAAAAGCACGCCGACTACCCACTGTTTTGGCATTAACAGGTCCAGCAGCGGAAATCGAACGTATCCAACGTGTTTGTTTAGCACATGGCATTGAATTAGGAAAAGGATATGGGGAATGGAAATCCAATACCGTTCGAATAGCCAATTTTCCTAGCCATACGGAAGCAGATATTCAACAACTCATCAACATATTAACCTTATGAAATTCGACCTCAAAGAAATCCTTTCCTCGTCTTTGATTTTATTTTCAGTAATCGATATTTTGGGATCTATTCCAATCATCATTGATTTGCGGAAGAAAAATGGTAACATTCACGCAGAGCAAGCAACCTTGGTTTCAGGCCTCATTATGATTGGCTTTTTCTTTGCAGGTAAATTAATTTTACGTTTTCTGGGAGTTGACACGAATTCATTTGCCATGGCAGGTGCATTAATCATCTTCTTAATCGGCCTTGAAATGACCTTAGGGCGCAATATTTTCAAATCAGAAGAACTTCAAGAAGGTGCATCGCATAGTATTGTCCCATTAGCATTTCCAATTATTGCCGGCGCAGGGACGATGACAACGCTTATTTCATTGAAATCTCAATTTGAGGAAGAAAATATCATGGTCAGTATATTCATCAACTTGATATTTATTTACCTCGTTTTACGTTCCAGCGTTTGGATTGAGAAGAAACTAGGCAATGCAGGCACACAGGTTTTACGCAAGGTTTTTGGTGTTATCTTAATTGCCATTGCAATCAAGATATTCAAGACACGAATGTTCTAACATGGCAAAAAAGCAAAAATATTATGTGATTTGGGAAGGCCATCAAAAAGGTATTTTTGATTCATGGGCTGAGACAGAAAAGCATATTAAAGGTTTTGCCGGGGCACAATATAAATCCTTCGATACGCGGGATGAAGCCTATGCCGCTTCAAAAAAGAATTATTGGGCGAGTGTAAACCCGAAAGCTAAATCTGTTTTGCGTACGGTAAACGCTGCTCCTTGCATTAAACCAAGCATATCGGTAGACGCTGCTTGTGCGGGAAATCCAGGCGTTTTGGAGTATCAAGGTGTCAATACAGAAACCAAAGAAGTGTTATTTAAACGTGGGCCATTCCCAGTGGGTACTGTAAACCTTGGTGAATTCCTTGCCATCGTTCACGGCCTTTCCTATTTGAAAAAAATCAATTGTCCATACCCACTCTATTCCGATTCAAGAACAGCTATTGCCTGGGTTCGAAATAAAGCGATAAAGACTAATCTAGAGCGAAACGCACAAACAGAGGAGCTATTCGATTTAGTTGACAAGGCGATTTCTTGGCTAAAAAACAACCCAACGACCACACAAATCCTAAAATGGGAAACGGAAGATTGGGGTGAAAATCCAGCGGATTATGGCCGAAAGTAGATCGATCTTTCAATTCAAACAATTCCAACTGGCACATGGAAGTCCAGGTCTTAAAATTACAACGGAGGCCTGTTTGTTCGGCGCGTGGGCCCAGCAATTTGCCTCTGGAAATGTGCTCGATATAGGAACTGGATGTGGATTATTAGCTTGTATGATTGCACAGGGAAACCCATCTTGTACCATCACAGGTCTAGAAATCCAAGCAGATGTGGGGGTACTCGCACGTGAAAATGTGCTCATTTTGCCTTATTCCATCGAAATTATCACCGAATCCATTCAAAGGTTCGCAGATCACTTCGACTTTATTATCAGTAACCCACCCTTTTTCATGGATCACTTGGCGAACCCAAATGCAAGCAAGCAAATTGCCATGCACACGGACCACCTAAGTCCTGCAGAACTTGCGGAGGGAATTTCAAAAAACCTAAATCCGGATGGTCAATTTGCTGTATTGTATCCGCCATTTGGCATGAAACAATTCGAAGTTGAGGCGAAAAAACTAGGGCTTTTTATCAATCATTTGTTAGAAGTAAAACATCAAAAAGACCGAGAAACTTTACGCGTCATGGCTTTAGGTTCACGCCTTACTGGCGTGCAAAAAAGAGAAATGATTTGCATCAAAAATTCCGACCAAAGCTATACTGCTGAATTCATCCACCTGCTGAAACCTTACTATTTAATTTTCGACTAAACAATATCCACGAGAATTCGTATTTTTGTCCGTTTGACACCACAATATGTTGCAGATATCCATCGTAGTGCCCCTTTATAACGAAGCCGAATCCTTGCCCGAGCTATGCGCATGGATCGACCGCGTGATGCAGGCAAATTCATTTCAATACGAAATGATCTTTGTGAATGATGGAAGTCGGGACACATCGTGGTCTGTCCTTCAATCCTTATCCAAAGAATATAAGTCCCTAAAAGGAATATCGTTTGCCAGAAATTATGGTAAATCGGCAGCTTTACACGAAGGTTTCCAATTAGCCAGTGGCGAAGTAGTTATTACCATGGATGCGGATTTGCAGGATTCTCCAGATGAAATCCCGGAATTATATCGAATGATCAAGGAGGATGGGTTGGATTTAGTATCAGGTTGGAAGCAAAAACGTTTTGATCCAATTTCGAAAACAATTCCCACCAAATTATACAATGCCGCGACCCGCGCACTTTCAGGGGTAAAATTGAATGATTTCAATTGCGGCTTGAAGGCTTATAAACTTGAAGTTGTCAAGACTATTAAATTATACGGTGAAATGCATCGCTATATTCCGGTTCAAGCCAAATGGAATGGGTTTACACAGATTGGTGAGAAAGTAGTCCAACATCAATCTCGGAAATATGGCGTAACGAAATTTGGTTTAGAACGCTTTCTATATGGCTTCTTAGACCTTTTATCTATCACGTTTGTCCAAACATTTGGCAAAAGACCGATGCACCTTTTTGGTAGCTTGGGGATCTTATCGTTCTTTTCTGGTTCCCTGATTACCATCTGGTTAATCGGCGAGAAATTATATAACATTGCAAACCAGCTAAAATACCGGAACGTCACGGATAATCCGCTATTCTTTTTAGCCTTGGTGGCCATCATTCTAGGCGTGCAATTGTTTGTTGCTGGATTCTTAGGCGAATTGCTCATTACGAATTCAGATAAGACGACTCAATACCAAATCAAGGAAGAAATTGCCTAAGTATGCAAACGAATGATCTTAGCTGGCTCAGTCGCTCTGAGCTATTAATTGGTTCAACAGGAATTCAAATATTACAAAAAGCACACGTATTGGTTGTAGGCCTCGGTGGTGTCGGTTCATTTGCGGCAGAATTTATCGCGCGAGCTGGCGTAGGAACCATGACCATTGTGGATGGTGATGTGGTGGATCCAACCAATCGAAATAGACAATTACCGGCCTTGTCAACCAATCATGGTGTATCAAAAGCTCAGATTATGGCGGAACGGTTATTGGCCATCAACCCTGCCCTACACTTAACTACGCATGAAACATTTCTAAGTCCAGATGCGGCAAAGGAAATTCTGGAGAACACGAAGTTTGATTATGTCATGGATTGCATTGATTCGGTTACGCCAAAAGTCACGCTTTTGAAAACGGCATATGATTTGGGTTACCGCATTGCTAGTTCGATGGGAGCAGGTGGAAAGATGGACCCTACTCAATTGCGCACGGCAGACTTATTTGATACGCGGCAGTGCTATTTAGCCTCATTAGTCCGCAAACGGATTCGAAAAATGGGCGTCGGGAAAGGCATCAAAACCGTATTTTCACTTGAAAAAGTAAAAGACGAATCCCTAATTTTAACCGATGGCAGCAACTTTAAGAAGTCGGCCTACGGCACCATCTCCTACTTACCTGCCGCATTTGGTGGCGTGGTCGCATCCATCGTGATTCGAGATTTACTCGACGAGCCTATTCCGATGGAGAAAAAACTTAAAGCATACAAAAAATGATCAAAATAGGAGTCATCAATGTGTCTGACCGAGCGAGTGCGGGTATCTATGAAGATATCCCGGGCAAGGCAGTCGTTGAATTGTTGAACGAATATTTAATCTCAACATTCGAAGTCGTTTATGCCGTTATTCCAGATGAGCAAGCACTACTGGAGGCCAAAATGATTGAAATGAGTGAAGAGGTTTGCCTATTGGTAACCACTGGAGGTACAGGTCCAGCCTTACGCGATGTAACTCCAGAAGCGACTGAGGCTGTTTGCCAAAAAATGCTCCCTGGTTTTGGTGAATTAATGCGGTCAGTAAGTCTGCAATATGTGCCCACGGCGATACTAAGCCGACAAACCGCTGGGATTCTAAACCAAACATTAATTATTAATTTACCGGGTAAGCCAAAGGCTATTCGCCAGTGCTTAGAAGTCGTTTTCCCTGCCATCCCCTATTGCATTGATCTGATAGGCGGACCTTTTTTGGAATGCAATGAGGAAAATATGAAGGCGTTTAGACCCAAATGAGGTAAGAGGTGAGAGGTGAGAGGTAAGAGGTGAGAAGTGAGAGGTTTGTTACTCTTCGTTCTTAGTTCTTAGTTCTAAACTCAATAATTGATCATAGAGTTGCTTCGTCACAGATCCACGTGCTCCGTTGCCTATTTCTTTGCCATCAATGGCTACAATGGGAACAACACGTTTCGTGCTTCCAGTCGTAAATACCTCATCTGCTTGCATAAAATCTACCAATGAACAAGGCCCAATGTTGACTTGATACTTTTCAGAAGCCAAATCAATCACATGCTTACGCGTAATCCCTTCCAAAATATGGACATCAGGCGTATGAATAACACCATCTTTGACATAGAACAAATTACTCCGCGATGATTCTGAAACACCGTGTTCCAAGGTATGATATATTAAATCATCCGCCGCGGAGGCTTTTACTTGCGCCCAATTCCGTATCGCAAACGCATAATTCAACGACTTGATTTCAGCCATTTCCCGTACATACACCTGACTCATCAAACGCATGCCTTTGATTGGATCCGCAAATTGAAAAACACCAGGTAATATCCACAAATTAGAAGTTTCAGCAGGTTCAAAACCATTACTACTTTCTCCGCCGGTCAGCACCATTTTTACACCCAAACAAGCATCCGTTGACATGGCCGCTAATTCATGTATCAATGAAGCTAGCTCGGATTTGGAGTAGCCTAATGGCAATCCCATCAATGTCGCTGAGCGCATAAATCGATCGAGGTGATCAGACAAAAACACCGGTTTCCCATCCATAATTCGGAAAAAATCAAAAATGCCATAACCCCTTAAAAAGCCAACATCCTTAACCGAGACATGTACCTCGGAGGCCTTTTTCCAAGAACCATTAAACCAAATTGGATATTCCATATTGTTTTATTTTTTCAACCAAATGAATGACTTCAGCAGCCTCCGCAACGTCATGTACCCGCAATATAGATGCCCCCTTCTGCAAGGCGATCGTATGTAACACACTGGTTCCATTTAAAGATTGAGCAGCTGTAATGCCTAATTCTTTATAAATCATGGTTTTGCGCGATAAGCCAACTAGTACCGGAGCACCCAAATTTGTAAAGTTTTCTAAGTGGGCTAATAACTCATAATTGTGTTCTAACGATTTAGAGAAGCCAAAACCGGGATCTATACATATATCCACAGCGCCCAATTGGCGTAATTCCTGTAATTTCAAAGCCAAATTTGACCAGACATCTTCAACAACTTGCTGGTAATTTGGCACCTCATGTACCTCTGCGAACTTCCCAACACTGTGGGTCAAGACATAAGGAATTTTATGTGCTGCCACCCATTCGAAAATACCATCGTCCATTTGACCGGCACCTATATCATTGAATAAATCAGCTCCTGCCATAAACGCGGCTTGGGCAACAGCCAAACGATAAGTATCTATGGAAATGATTACATCCGGGAAAGCCTCTTTTAACATGCGAATCACAGGAACCACGCGATCAATTTCTTCTTGTGTAGAAACTGAAGCAGCACCAGGCCGCGTTGAATGACCGCCAACATCCAAAATATTTGCCCCGAGCGCAATCATGCCAGCTGCACGTTCCCGACAAATTTCTACATCTGCTACGCGACTTCCTTCATAAAAAGAATCGGGCGTAATATTTAAAATCCCCATGATCAGAGGTCGTTCAAACGACATGAGCCGACCTTGAAATCGAATTGTTTGAAAAGATGGAAAAAGAGATTTCAAATGAGCTGAAATTTAGGATAATTTAAATATTTTTGTAGGCTAAAAGAAAACGAGCATCGTAAAAATCAAGACCGTATGAATAGGGACTCATCGCCTTCCCAAACCGAAATCGAATATCGCCAAGTAATTGCACACTGCAAAGCCTTGTTCGATAAAAAGAACAAAGATTACGGTACATCCTGGCGAATTTTACGCTTGCCAAGCCTAACAGACCAGATTTTCATTAAAGCCCAACGCATTCGTAGTATCCAAGATAAGGGTCTTCAAAAAATCGAGGACGGCATCGAAGGTGAATTCATTGGCATCATCAATTATTGCATCATTGCCTTAATCCAAAAATCGCTTGAAAACTCAGATCAAATGGAGTTTAGTCCGGCGGAAATTGGCAAGCATTATGACCAACAAGTCGAAATTACGCTGGAATTATTGCGAAATAAAAATCATGATTACGGTGAAGCGTGGCGAGATATGCGCATCAGCAGCATGACCGATTTGATCCTCATGAAAATTTTCCGGACCAAGCAAATTGAAAACAATCAAGGAGTTACACTCGTTTCAGAGGGAGTGGAGGCCAACTACCAAGATATGTTGAATTATGCTGTATTCTGCCTCATCCAACTAAAACAAGGGCAAATTCAGATGGCCCAACAACAATAGGTCACATGAAACTAACCCGTCAAATTGCCACATTCCTACTGGCAGGACTATTTCTTTTTTCGGGGCTCATTAAACTAAATGACCCAATCGGAACTCAACTTAAGTTGGAGGAATATTTTGATGTGTTTTCGGTAGATTTTCCGTGGATCTCTGGCTTTTGGAAATTACTTATTCCGCAAGCCTTACTCCTTTCTATCTTGTTAAGCAGCGCCGAAGTAGTACTTGCAATCGCTTTATGGCTTAATTTTCAAACCAAAAAAATCCTCTACAGCTTTATAGGATTAATTCTATTTTTTAGCTTTCTGACGTTTTATTCGGCTTATTTTAATAAAGTCACCGACTGTGGGTGTTTTGGGGAAGCCATCAAATTAACTCCTTGGACGTCATTTGGGAAAGATATCTTTTTACTAGTCCTGACCGGTTTACTGTTTTTGACAGATAAACCAACACTTCGCTCAAAAAGTGGCAAATGGGTTTTATTAAGTGCGGTACTCAGTGTTGGATTTGGCACATATTCTTACTTTTTCCTACCTATCTGGGATAGTTTACCCTATGCCGTTGGGGAAAACATTCCTGCGAACATGAAAAATCGGGAGGAACTAAAATTCAGTTATATCTACAAGATTAATGGCAAAGAAACTGAATTAACAGAGATGCCTACGGATCCAAAAGCTGAGTATGTTTCCATGCAAGCCATTAATGAGAAGGAAGCGCGGCCATTGATTACGGATTATCAATTGTGGGTAGATGGAGATACGACAAACTACACGCAACTATTATTCAAAGGAAATCATGCATTGGTCATCGTCCCAAATGTACACCATACGCACGAAAGCGCGTTTTCAGCGATTGCAAAACTAGCGAGCGAATTAAAGATACCTATATGGCTAGTCAGCGCGTCTACGGATGAAGAGGTTAATGCATTGAGACATCAATATCAATTGGCCTACCCTGCTTTGTCTGCAGATACCAAAGTATTAAAAACAATCATTCGCTCAAGTCCAGGTCTTTGGCTTATTAGCCAAGGCACCGTTAAAGGAAAATGGTCGGCCTATAGCCTGCCATCCGCGGATGAAATTCATCAAAGTTTAAAATAGTTCAGGAATGAAAAACATTTATTTAGTGGGCATGCCCTCTTCGGGAAAAAGTACATTAGGCAAAGAATTAGCACGGAATTTAGGGTACAGCTTTACCGATATGGACAAGTTGATTGAAACAAGAGAACAAAAGACCGTATCTGAAATATTCTCAAATTATGGAGAAGCGCACTTCAGAGAATTAGAAAAGAAAACATTACATGGCTTCCAGCCGGATCAATCGATGGTGATTGCAACTGGAGGTGGTGTTCCATGCTTTAACGATAACATGGATTTTATTAAGGCGAATGGAGTGAGTATCTTTTTGAATGTGGATGTGAATGACTTGGCCAAGCGATTATATAAGGCGCAGGGCAATAATCGCCCCTTATTAGACAAAACTCAAAGTGAAGAGGTCGTTATTGAATCAATCAAGAAAACATTTCAAGAGCGCCTACCCGAATACCAAAAAGCTGATATTCAAGTAGACGGTGAAATTACTGTAAGTCAAATTCTTTGGCTTTTAGAACAATACATTCCAGTCTAAAAATAGACTCCTCCCCCAAGCACAATCTGGGTATTTGTAATTTGTAATGCGGCTGAACTGAAATCGGCCGCATTTTTTAATGTATATGGTGTATAGGCATCTTTACCCGTCCGCTGCCAAACACCCAAATCGATGTAAAAAGCATTTGTCCGATACCCTACTCCAGCTGAGATTTGAAACTGTGTCCGATCGATGGAGTCATAACTTGGAGCAAAAATTTGACCATACGAGGCAACGCCACCACGCACGCTCCAAGATGAGCTTACGCGAATCTCAGCACCCGCTTTGATGTTAAGTACGGACTTAAAGGTCGACTGAATTTGTCCGTTATATCGATCTTTAAACTGCTGATTGGCAAACGCCCCTAATTCCGTAGCTCCAACACGCATACCGTCATAATTCATATATTCCGCATCAAAACTCAGCAATGCGCGCTTACCAAAAAAGTAGGCTGCTCCTGCTGAAAATTTAAAGGGTGTTAGTAGTTGATATGCAAATTCATTGGGCAATAAACGTACAGGATTAACCTTGGTAATCGTAATTGGCTTCCCATCTAACTCGGATGGCACACCAAAAATACGTGGATACGTAATACCAGTCAGGCGTTCGGCCATTTGATCATAATACATAGGTGTCTCCGCGGCAACCGAAACGCGCAAACTAGGTGACACTTTGTAAATTAATCCTAAGGTAGCTGAGACGCCAGAGCCCGTTGTTTCGAGCTTTTCAACAGATTCAAAACCGGCTACATAATTGGCACCAATAAAATCTTCGGTCCAACTGAAATCGCTTATTGATTTTAATCTAGAAAAATGAAGACCGATACCTAAAAATAAGCGCTCTTGATAATTCGCTCCGTAACTAATATTCCATTGTGAAACCAAACCTGTGTTGGTAGCTGAACCCATCTGATAGGTAGGTAAATTGGGCTCAAATCGACTAAATGGTGCGCCACCCGAATTGGAATTGTTAATTAAAAAGGTTTGATAGGCCACTCCCTCAGGTGTATTGGCTGCTTTAAAGTCAGGGTCATATTCATCGTCAATAAAATTTCCATCGATATCCCTGCCACCAGCGTAGTTGTACCGACTATCAGCTTTCTCAATTAATTTATCCAAATATGAACTCCGGTTGTTGGTGCCTTCCATTTTCAAAGGCTGCGAAAATATGACCCGCTGTGAATATCCAATACCAAACGTACCACGCCAATCCGAACGATTCATATAATCCCCCGTGATGACGACACCAAAATTGGGGATACGCAAACTCGAATTTGATTCTTGGGTAGATTGGTCTAAGTAGGTTGCCTTCGTTTGAGCATCATGCGTAGCGAGCGTAATCCCTACTTCAGAACGGGTGTAAAAACCTAGACCGGCTGGATTACCTGCAATAGCACTTAAATCAGCTCCAAGCACCCCGTAATTACCTCCTAGTCCTTGCATAC
Source organism: Aquirufa avitistagni (assembly GCF_042715545.1). Lineage (NCBI taxonomy): Bacteria > Pseudomonadati > Bacteroidota > Cytophagia > Cytophagales > Flectobacillaceae > Aquirufa > Aquirufa avitistagni. The sequence goes on from NZ_JBBKXZ010000004.1 coordinate 54,034, forward strand.
GCGCGGAACCAGTTGCATAGCTTGTGCTAAATTGTCGCGCTAAATTTGGATAAGAATAAATCTGCGCGTGTACATGCGCCGCTGTGAACACACATACACAGAGTAAAATTAGCTTTTTCATGAACAAATTATCTTGGACCACGTGATGAACCACCTCCACCACCACCCGAGTAAGATCCTCCTGAGCTGTAGTTTGAAGAGGGTGCTGAATAATTCTGCTGACTTTGGCCGTAATTTGTTTGAGGCTGAGCAGATCGATATTCAAAATTGGTATTCCGTCGTGGCGCCGCCTGAACAGGTGATCTATATTCTTGATTGCTATTCACACGCGGCTGATTCGTTCCTTGCGTATTGAACGAATTATTATTACCACGAGGCGAATTATTCATATTTCCATCGCGATATTGATTCGTTGCGCTGGCATCACGAGGACCACGATTAGGACGTGCTACAGGTTCGCGGCGGTTTACATTTCCTACGGAAGGAGCTATGTAATTATTCCCACCATACACGTTGATCATATTAAAATTGCCCATGTATCGAACCCCTCCCATACCAAAACCTGCATATCCGAACGGATTACGAAATCCATTATAGGCATTATATCCAAAAAATGGATCATAAAAGCTATTTAGCGAGTTGAAGGCATACGGATTAAAAAACGGATCATACATTCCCCAGGCGTTGATCGGCGCAATAATGCGCGAACCATAAAATCCTCCCATACCAAATGTAATGAAGGGATTAGTATACCAATTGTTCCAGGGATTAGCCGAAAATACACCGGAACGAAAGCCGGAATCAAAACCATCAGCGAAAGAATTCGCATAAACACTGCGTGAATTTAAAAAATTGGTTTCATCCTCACGAATCATCACACCTTCTTCTTCTTGAATTAAGGTTGCATCTTCATCTGGATTAAGGTAATGAGAACTCTTTTTAGGGGTATATGCAGAAGCTGGTTTTTGAAAAGAATCATATAAATCATCAGCTACTAAAGACTGCTGTGTTCCGGGTTGCGAGAGCGAACATGCGGAAAAAATCAATAAACTGGCCACAACTACGAAGGCATTCCAATAATTTTTCATGGCTAAAGTGATTAAATTATAAGCTAAAACTACCGACAATAACGTATCTTTGGCGTTCAAAGTTCGATAAAGTTACATGTAATAACGATAGGTTTTGCAATTTTAGTCTAAGTTATAGAACAAAAATATTAGAACCTACAGACTCGATTATAGAACGATGAGACTAGAAAATAAAACTGCAAAAAAAACAGATGAGTAAATCCCTTCCAAGTCGGTCTGAAAATTATTCAGAATGGTATAATGAGTTAGTCAAACGGGCTGATTTAGCCGAAAATTCTGCAGTTCGTGGATGTATGATTATTAAACCTTATGGGTATTCCATTTGGGAAAAAATGCAACGCGCACTCGATGATATGTTCAAAGAAACGGGCCACACGAATGCCTATTTTCCGTTATTTATCCCCAAATCATTTCTTTCAAAAGAAGCTTCGCACGTAGAAGGTTTTGCCAAAGAATGTGCGGTTGTAACACATTACCGACTAAAAAATGACCCCAATGGTGGCGGAGTGATTGTGGATCCGGATGCCAAATTGGAAGAAGAGTTAATTGTAAGGCCAACATCAGAAACGGTAATTTGGTCGACCTATAAAAACTGGATTCAATCTTACCGCGATTTGCCCTTGTTAATTAATCAGTGGGCCAATGTTGTTCGCTGGGAAATGCGTACACGTTTATTTCTTCGTACGGCTGAATTTCTTTGGCAAGAAGGACATACGGCGCATGCGACTAAGCAAGAAGCCATCGAAGAAACCGAGCAAATGCTAGAAGTCTACGCTGATTTCGCAGAGAATTTTATGGCCATGCCGGTTGTTAAAGGTATTAAAACGGCTAATGAGCGTTTTGCAGGCGCAGATGAAACCTATTGTATTGAAGCTTTGATGCAAGATGGAAAAGCCTTGCAGGCTGGAACATCACACTTCTTGGGTCAAAATTTTGCCAAAGCATTTGATGTTAAATTCTTAAGTAAGGAAAACCAATTGGACTATGTTTGGGGAACCTCATGGGGAGTTTCTACCCGCTTGATGGGTGCTTTAATTATGGCGCACTCGGATGATCAAGGTTTGGTTTTGCCTCCTAAACTAGCTCCGATCCAAGTGGTTATTGTACCAATTTATAAGGGAGAAGACCAACTGAATGCGATTAAAGAAAAAGTGAATCCATTAGTCAAGTCATTGCGTAAGCAAGGCGTATCTGTCAAGTTTGATGTATCGGAGAATCAAAGCCCTGGTTTCAAATTTGCCGAATATGAATTAAAGGGTGTACCTATTCGCTTGGCGATTGGAAACCGTGATATGGAAAATGGGACTATTGAATTAGCGCGTCGTGATACACGTGAAAAAACATCGATGGCTTTCGAAGGTATTGAGCAAGTGGTGGTTGACACCTTAACAGATATTCAAGAGAAAATCTATGCGAAGGCTTTGGCATTCCGTACCGAAAATACACACGTTGTAAATACCTGGGATGAATTCAATGCCAAACTAGATGCGGGAGGTTTCGTTTCAGCCCACTGGGATGGTACATCTGAAACGGAAGACAAAATAAAGGATTTAACCAAAGCAACAATTCGTTGCATTCCTTTAGATGCCAAAGAGGAAGCTGGACAATGTATTTTGACAGGTAATCCGTCTAACAAACGTGTGATGTTTGCGCGTGCTTATTAAAATATTGGACGTTAGACGCTGGACGACGAAAAACAAAAAAAGACGCGAGGTTCGCGTCTTTTTTTATGCTATTTTACCAATCTTTCTAGCACCTCAAGTACCCGATCAATCTCCTCTTTGGTATTATTCTTCGAAAATGAAAAACGAACAGCTGCTCCTGTGGCCGTTGGATTTAAAGATGTCAACACGTGTGAACCCACCGACGTTCCGCTAGAACACGCGCTACCACCAGACGCAGAAATTTTCTCGATATCTAATTGAAACAAGAGCATATCTCCATCTGGAACGCTTGGAAAGCGAACATTCAAAACAGTGTATAAACTATTGTCTACTTCGCCTGACCGACCATTAAATTCGACTCCAGGAAAACGAGCTTTCAGCCCTTCAATAAAATAGGATTTAATGGACTTAATGTGGGACATATGCGCATCCATGGATTCATAGGCCATCGTTAACGCCTTAGCTAAACCCACCATACCATAAACATTTTCTGTTCCGCCGCGCTGATTTCGCTCTTGCGCACCACCGTGCATCAACGGATGAAAACCTACCCCAGCACGTGCATACAAGAATCCAATGCCTTTGGGTCCATGAAATTTATGGGCGGCGCCTACGATAAAGTCAACAGGCAATACTTGTAAATCGTGCGGAAAATGCCCCATCGTTTGAACTGTATCGGAATGAAAAAGAGCTCCGTACTTTTGGCATAATGAACCTACTGCATGCAGATCCAATAGATTTCCAATTTCATTATTACCCTGCATCAGACTCACCAAAGCCTTGGAACTTCCAGCCAGTAATTCCTCCAAATGAGCTAAATCAATGTCTCCTTGCGCATTAATCTGTACCAATTTAACCTCGGCTACACCTAATTTACCCCAAGCTTCAGCCGTATGTAAAACCGCATGATGCTCGAGTGGAGATGTAATGATCGTTTTCACTCCACCGTATAAAACGGCCGATTGAATCACGGTATTATCTGCCTCCGTCCCACCCGAGGTGAAAAATATCTCGGCAGGTGACGTGTTTAACAAAGCCGCTACGGCCTTCCGTGCTTTTTCAACAACAACTTTGGCTTGTCGGCCATGTGAGTGAATCGACGAAGGGTTCGCTGTAAATTGCTCAAACAATGGTTGCATTTCCGACCAAACAGCCGGATCCACCGGAGTGGTTGCCGCGTTATCGAGGTAAATAGGTGTTTTTGTTGTTGATGTCATGTGATGCTTATTTGCCAGCAATCGCTGTGATTACCTGCATAATTTGTTGGGCCAACCCACTCGCTTCTGCCTCGGTAGGTGCTTCGGAATAAATACGAATAATTGGCTCCGTATTGGATTTACGTAAATGGACCCAGCGATCAGCGAAATCTATTTTCACCCCATCAATGGTATTCACCCGTTCATCTTTGAATTGTTCAGCTACCGTTGCCAGGATTAAATCCACGTTCAAATCGGCCGAAAGTTCGATTTTATTTTTTGACATAATATACGCTGGATAATCTGCACGTAGCGCACTCACTTTTTTATTCTTACGGGCTAAATGCGTTAAAAACAAACCAATGCCCACTAAAGCATCCCGACCATAATGTGATTCTGGGAAAATTACACCGCCATTTCCTTCTCCGCCAATAATGGCATGTTCGGCTTTCATTTTAGCGACCACATTTACTTCGCCAACGGCCGCAGCGAAATAGGTACCGGCATGTTGATGCGTCACATCAGCAAGCGCTCGTGTCGATGAAAGGTTAGACACAGTATTTCCTTTTTCGATTGACAAGATATAATCTGCAATCGCCACTAAGGTATATTCTTCGCCGAAAGGCGTACCATCTTCGGAGATAAAGCATAGGCGATCTACATCTGGATCGACTACGATACCCAAATCATATGAACCTGCCTTCATTTTGGCAATCATATCCGTTAAATTCTCAGGTAAAGGTTCGGGGTTATGACCAAAATGTCCATTAGGCTCACCAAAAATCACATCCACATCGTTCACACCCAAGGCATGTAGCAATTGAGGTACGACAATTCCTCCCGTCGAATTAACGGCATCGACTAATACCTTAAAATTCTTTGCTTGAATGGCTGATTTATCCACCCAACGAAGTCCTAAAACATGATCTATATGTTGCTGCAAAAACGTATCATCTTGGGTAATTTTACCTAATTGAGTTACTTCTGCAAAGTTGAAATCTAAATTTTCAGCAAGTTCGAGCATGGCTTTACCATCTGAATCGGAAATAAATTCCCCTGCATCGTTTAATAGTTTTAACGCATTCCATTGTGCAGGATTATGACTAGCAGTAATGATAATTCCTCCAGCAGATTTTGTCCAAGGGACGGCTAGTTCAACAGTGGGTGTAGTAGACAATCCAATATCCAATACATCCCAGCCAAGCCCGATCAGGGTATTTGCAACTAAAGAGGATACCATCGATCCGGAGATACGTGCATCACGGCCGAGCACAATTTGATTGGAAGCAGGATTTGTTCCTTTTAACCAGGCCCCGTAGGCAGCTGCAAAAGTTACAATATCAATGGGACTAAGGCCATCACCGGGTTTCCCGCCAATCGTACCTCGTATGCCTGAAATAGATTTAATTAATGCCAAAACAGAATAAGATAAGGGTAAAAAGAAGGTCAAAATTAAGGAATTCTAGGGATATAATTATCAAGTTAGTGATTGCGAATTATCAGTATTTCCTATTGGAAAAAAAATCCACCCCCGTACCTTTGGCAAACCTTGGAGGATTGCCAAAGGTAAGTAGGGGGTATTTAATTGCCTTCAAACCATATTTTGTGTAATTTCAAACACACAAACCTATAATCATGAATTCCAAGCGATTAGACGCACTTCTAGCGCAGATCAGCCAACTAAACATGGCTGTCATCGGTGACTTCGCCTTGGATTTCTATTTCGACATCAACCCAACTAGCTCCGAATTTTCCGTTGAAACAGGACAAGAAGTACACATTTGTCAGCAACCAAAATCATATTTAGGAGGAGCCGGAAATGTAGCCAAAAATTTGGCTAATCTAGGAGTTAATGTGGACGCATACGGGATCAAAGGCGATGATGTCTTTGGGAGAGAAATGGCACACCAAGCAGATAAATGGCACATTTCAACGGAACACCTTCTAACCATACCGGGACTTGATACCCCCACATACACCAAACCCATGCGAGATCAGATGGAACAAAATCGATTGGATTTTGGGACACGAAATTTGGATTTCCAACAGCATGCGAATTCATTATTGAGCCAACTACAAAGCTCAATCAATTCTTATCAATGGGTCATCATCAATGAACAATTCAGATTACCACTTTTGAATAAAGAAACGCTTGGCCAACTGCAAACATTCTTGGGCACCAATGCCATCGCTGATCTTCGGAGTTTGGGCAATGAAGCAAAAAGTACACTTCTTAAAGTCAATGAAGCTGAATTAACCAAGATCATAGGAACACTAACTGACATAGAAACCCAACTCAAACAATGGGTTAACCAACGCAACAAACCTGTACTCGCCACATTGGGAGAAAAGGGCATGATTTATGCAAGTCCTACTGAATTCCATTGGCAAAAAGCAATCCCAGTTCATTGCCCAATTGATACTGTTGGCGCAGGAGATATGGTCGTTGCCGCGTTCAGTGCTGCCAAAGCAGCAGGAGCTACCCATCAGGAAGCATGCGAATTTGCGAGTTTAGCGGTACACATTAGCATACAAAAAATAGGAGAAACAGGCAGTGCCAATCCACAAGAAATAAAAAATGTACATGATGCAATCGGAAATTAAAACCTACACGGAAAATCAATTACTTCCGTTTTGGACGGCAAGGACCATCGACAAAAGTCAAGGTGGGTTCATTACGCATTTTGACGAATTTGGAAATGACGCGGGCGATGATGAAAAATCATTAATTGCACAAACGAGATCCGTATTTACTTATTCACAAGCCTATCGTCACGGATTTGGTGGACCCATCATGAAAGAAATGGCGGAACATGGCGTCAAATTTCTTCTCGAAAAAATGTGGGATGACACGCATGGTGGGTTTTATTGGATGACCGATCGAGCGGGAAGGCCAACAAACAAGCAAAAAATTGGGTACGGACATAGCTTTGCCATTTATTCCTTGAGCGAATACACGTTGGCAACTGGAGATCCCATTGGACTTGAATATGCCGAAAAGGTTTTTGATTTACTGCAAAAACATGCCGTAGATACAAACTATGGAGGTTACTGGGAATTTTTTGCGGAAGATTGGTCACTTATGGGACCAGGGGCTCCAGGTGGCGATCGCAAAACGTTGGATGTACACATGCATTTAATGGAAGCATTTACGACACTTTATGAGGCGAGTGGAAAATCCCTACATCGCCGGAAATTAGCGGAAGTGATTGAGATTTTGATATATAAAATCATGCATCCTGAAACAGGAACAGGCATTCCTCAGTTTTGGGCTAATTGGGAGGTTGCACCGCAAATAAAATTTGACATTGTGTGGGGTTGGGATCGATTTGCAGACGGAGGACAAAAAGCATCGTCGACAGATAATACGTCTTATGGACACAATGCTGAATTTGGATGGCTTCTGATGCATGCCATTAAAATAGGCCAATTTCATTTAGAAAAGTACCGTCCACATTTAGAAAAAGCTTTTTATCATGCACTTAACCATGGAATTGATTGGGAATATGGAGGCGTATTTGTGGAAGGCTCACATACGGGAGATGCCTCTGATTATGAAAAAGAATTTTGGCAACAAGCCGAAATGCTGATCGGCATGCTGGATGCATATAAATTAACGCATGACTCTCGTTTTATCGATGCATATAAACAAGTGCATCGATTTGTATTCGATAAAATGATCAATCAACAAACCGGTGAATGGTGGCCATTAATGACCCGCGAAGGCGAGCCTATTTGGCGCCACATGGCACATAATTGGAAAATCAACTACCATAACGTTCGTTCGATGATTCTCTCCTATGAGAAACTAGGCGAATTAAATCTATGAAAAATAAACTCCTTTTTTTAATGCTTATTAGTTTGCAAGCATTGGGACAATCTGAGTCAGCTGAAGGTATACTACAAAAATACTTTCATAGCGATCGCCAGCAGATCAGTATTCGAAAAGATACTTTATGGGTTATTTGGAATGAGCCTGCCGACAAAATAAATCCACAAGAATTTAGGGATACCTCCGCGATTCCATTGAATCAAATTAATCAGGTTAAGTTTATTAAAGGTCGAAATGCCCAAGGTGAGCCTGGAATTGGGATGCAATTAATTCCATGGGTTTCCGTTGAAAAAGTGAAATCAAAATCATTAAATGACGTGGATAATCAAACATTAAACCAAGTAAATGTTGCCACGGTCAATCAAAAATTGCAAGGACAAGTGTCCGGGGTAACCATAGGAAATGATAATTCACCTGGTGGTGGTGCCATGGTGCGCATTCGTGGAATTGGTTCAATCAACGCGAATAGTCCCTTGTATGTCGTCGATGGTGTACCAATTAGTGGTAATATTAACTCGATTAATCCAGGTGACATCGCCTCTGTTAGCGTGCTAAAAGATCCTTCTCAAACTGCCATGTATGGCGTTCGCGGAGCCAATGGGGTGATTGTCATTAGTACAATCAAAGGGGGAACAACAGCTACTGGAATTCCTGAGGAATTTCAACGAGGGGTAACCTTGCCGTTAACGCTATGGACTTGGGGAAAACAAAGTAAGGATTTTAAAAAATCTGGAAGCGACAAAAACCTCAAAAAATTACTCTCCGAGTAAAACAAAAAAAAGCCTTCTGCATTGCTGCAGAAGGCTTTAATCTGTTATTCTGTTGACCTACCAGGATTCGAACCTAGAAAACCAGAACCAAAAACTGGTGTGTTACCATTACACCATAGGTCAATACCAAAATGTGATGCAAAAGTAAGGTCTATCTCGGAAAAAATCAAATAAGACTCAAAAAAAAATGATTTATTTGACCTCTCGCAAGGCGACTCCCTATAAATCAGCTAATTCCATAGAAGACACAACTGCCTCCGCATGAATCTTACGAACCAATCCTTGTAAAACTTTACCTGGACCACATTCAATAAACTCAGTTGCGCCGGCAGCTACCATAGCTTCAACAGATTGCGTCCAACGAACCGCACCGGTTAATTGGTCAATCAAGTTGGCCTTGATTTGACCTGAATCTTGAGATGGCTGGGCATTTACATTCTGGAAAATCGGACAAACCGGATTAGCAATGGCGGTCGCTTCAATAGCCGCAGCTAATTCAATGCGTGCAGGTTCCATAAATGGTGAGTGAAACGCCCCTCCTACCGGCAATGGCAATACACGCTTCGCTCCTGCTTCTTTTAGTTGTATGCCAACTGCCTCAATGCCTTCCAAAGAACCAGAAATGACTACTTGACCCGGGCAATTATAATTTGCTGCAACGACCGAAGGGCCATATGCAGCACAAATCTCTTCAATTGTTGCATCAGGCAATCCTAAAACGGCTGCCATCGTAGATGGTTGAATTTCGCAGGCTTTTTGCATCGCTAAAGCACGCTTATAAACTAACTGTAAACCATCTTGCCAAGCCAATCCACCTGCCGCAACCAACGCAGAAAATTCCCCTAATGAATGCCCTGCCACCATACCTGGCATAAAATCTTTGCCTAATTTAGCAACCAAAACGGAATGCAAGTAAATGGCTGGCTGTGTCACGCGTGTTTGCTTCAATTCCTCTTCCGTCCCCTCAAACATCACCTTCGCTAATGAGAACCCTAAAATTGAATCCGCCTCATTGACAATGGAACGTGCCAACTCATATTGCTCGTACAAATCCTTGGCCATACCTGGAAATTGAGAACCTTGACCCGGAAAAATATATGCTTTCATATTATATTTATTAAATTTGGACTAAATTTTAGCTCGGCAAAGATAATTTTTTCTTGCTGCTTTTAAAAACAAAGCCAACTAATGCACAAACGATTATTAACCGTAAGCATTCTATTCATATCCATTTTTATCTTGGGTGCATGTTCCTCAGACAAGGAACCCATTTCACCTAATGATACCTTTTTAGCACCAGCTACTGCAAGCCTAGATCTTCAAAAAAGTAAAACTTTTGTGCAACGATCTAATACTAATGAAGGTGAAATTGTCATTCAAGGTCAAGCCGGCGCTGCCTTCCAAACAGCCAAAATTAAATTTACCAATAGAGTTGGCGGACAATCGACTGATTGGCAAAATTTGAATGTAGATGTGGCCAACAAGCAATTTTCGGGTAAGTATAAATTAATTGGCGGTGGATATTATGCGCAAATTCAGCTGATAGCTGACGGAAAAGTGGTGACCGATGGTTTGTTGCCCACTACAATCAATGTGGGTGAAGTATTTGCCGTTATTGGTCATTCGCTCGCAGAAGGACAAGAGCCCTATGTTATTTTGGATTACGACAGAACCTGGTGCCAGATTAAATTATGGCCAATTCCAGGCGCTAACCCAGGATTTTGGGGCCGCGTGGCAGAATACACGAAAAAGAATTTAAATGTGCCTGTTCTCATTTACAATACAGGCCAAGGCGGAACCACCTCCATTCAATGGGGAAAATCAGCTTACGGAGAACCTTTCGAAAATAAAATCTATGATTGGAAAATCCGCTATCCATATGCGCGTTTCGAACAAAGCTTATTAGCAGACATGAGCAAAACTGGCCTTCGTGCCATTTTAGTTGTTCATGGGGAAAACGATTATAACGAGTCAGAAAATGACATTATCTATTTTACCAGACGGTATATTCAAAAAACACGCGACCTGATCAAGCAACCCAACCTCCCATTTTTAATTGCATTATCCAATGCAGGCCAAGATACCCCTGATCAAATTAAAGTAAGGCGAGCACAAAAGAGAATCTTACAGGAAATTGATAACACATTTGAAGGTGCTAATCTGCAAGCAATTAAAGACGGAGGCATGCGCTGGGATGGTGTTCACTACAATTTTGCTGCTCTAGAAATAGCCGCAATCCAGTGGAAAGAAGTACTTACACCTTTATTCTTCCAGGTTTCAAAACCATTTACTCCTGCGAATTAATCTGACAAGCATTTTTTCCGTTGAAAAAGTATCGATGCTTGGCCACGAAATCATACATCCAATCCAATAGCCTTTCAGGCAACACAAATAACACCCTAAGGGGCAAAAACGGCCATTTTGCATGCTTGAGTACCTCGGAAATCGCTGCAGACTTAATGTACAATCGACCATCTGATATTACTTGTACTGTGGCTAAAGACCAACGAGCATCTGGAATTTTTTCTTGATAGGACCGACAAAGATCCGTGGATTGAGCATAAATAGCTAAGTCCTCAGCAGAAATCCGACGAAGGATACCACTGGCCCATTGACAAAAACCACAATCCCCGTCAATAAAAACGACTAACGAATTAACTCGACCCATCCCTTCAGTGATTTCTTTTTCTTCGATTCATCAACTACCTCAAACTGGACATCACAAGTATAAAAATAAGATCCCGGCGGAACATCGCGACCATTCAATCCTTTCCCATTCCAACCAAAACCGAGTAAAGGACCATTGTATTTATAAACAACCTGACCCAAACGGTCCACGATGGTACATGTGACTAGGTCAACAAATCGTGGGCAGCGCATCGGTAAGAACACATCATTCTTATTGTCTCCATTGGGACTAAATAAATTGGGCAAATCAAACGCAGGACAATTATCTTGACAAACCGTGTTACTCTTCGCACTTTCTTTCCCATCAAAATTTACCGCAGTGACATAATAGCAACCTACAAATGAAGTTGTTTGGCTATGTAAGAAAGTCAAATCCTTTTTCTCACCAACCAATCCATACCTTCCATCCGGAGTCTTCGAGAAATAAACACGATAGGTCTCTATTTGCGGATCACACAAATTTGTGACCGTAGGAGTCCAAGTTAAGGTATTTGTGAAGGTTGTTGGCAAACAATCCCCGCCCGGCGCATCACACGGATTTGAACCTATTTTCAATACAGGCGGACAGGGGTTCAACTGAATTACGGATTTGATTGACACCACTTGAGAGGCATTAACCAATCCCTTCGCCCAAACTGGCCGCGCATATTCACCTACGGTCTCTACAAAATAACTATACGTCGAATCAGGTGAAATGACCACATCGAATTTGCCATCTGTTGTCACAAAATCAACACCTAGATCTATGTATTGAAATGTACTTGGATCAGCAACGGAGATCTCATTAATTTGATTAAACTGGCCATTGGGGCGTGCGCGATAAATACGATGAACTTGAAATGAATTATTCCAAGGAACATTTGCCTCCCACGCTAATTTGATGGTCTTTCCAGCAGTCACCCCCTGCAATCGCACTGAACTAGCCGGCGAAGGCGAATCCAAAAGTTCCAATTTCTGGTTCTTGACAAAATAGACATCTACCTGGTAGCGGTAACCACGCTCCAGGGTATTTAAGCCTTTGTCAACAAACAGTGTATCGGTCATCGGAGTACCAATAGCTTTAAATTCCACCGCTGAAATACTTTCAGCACGCTTCAATTGATATTGATAAGGACCTGGAAATAACAACGTATCCAAATTGATCGGTCTGGACCATTGAACGCGAATTTCGCCAACAGTCTTCGAGGTCTTTACAACAGATACCTGCGTCATAACAGGTGCGGCCGTAGCAATCAAGGCACAAACACCCGTTGACATCGGACTAAAATCCTCCAATCCCTTCGAATTCGTAAATGCAACGACAATCACATAGGTATAATTGGTATTCTTCTGAAGTGACTTATCCTCAAAACTTGTTTCAGTAGCCTTCAAACGGCCAATCTCCACAAAACCAGGTAAGGTCATTCCAGTCCCACACGACTTATTGACAACGGTAACACATGGACCCGATTTTCGATAGATAATCAAAGAGGTATTGGGCAACAAACAAGTATAGGCGGTCCAGGATAAGGTAGCACTGGAAGTTCCTGTCACCACTTTTAACCCTTGAACAACAGGTGCTAAAACACGAATTTTCCATATTTTACTGTCAACTAATTTGATGGAATTCCCGATGGCCGTTGGCGGATTATCTTCCACTTTAAACAACACATCATACGACTCTTTTCGAATATGCTGACAGGCTGTCTGCCACGAAAAGCTTGCCCTGGCAGGAGATGTTTGGCGAGGAATCGAGTTAAATGACGCAAATGGCTGTAAAACAGCATAGATTGGATCAACATTCGCATACACATTTCCCGAACTAAATATCGTCAATGGGTCGATTCGTCCAGTCTTGGAGGCAATATCTTCTGCCGTTATCGTTTGAACAATGTTGGTTCCGGCTAACACACAGACATCGGCGGGAACGGTTAATTTGGGTGCTCTGTTATCCGCATCTTTCACCTCGATTTGCATATCACGAACCGTCTCGGAAATTTTGACACCATTGCGCCACTCCTCCACAATAAAAGCACAGTTATATAAACCTAATTCTTGCGGCGTATCCCACACTAAATCCCCGGTTAAAGCATCTATGTCAAACGTAGATTTGATGGATGAAACCTCATTTGGCTGACGAAAATTAGGAGTTGTAACCCCACGACTAACGGAATTACACGTTTCGCTTTCACCTGTTTTTGAAACAGATAAGCGATAGGCTAAACTATCTCCTTCAGCATCCACGGCATTGGCATTGTGAATGAATTTTTGACCCACAATCGCTGTTAGGTCCACAGCTGGATTTAGCAGTAAAGGAGTTGAATTTAACCCAAGGCCCGAATTAATGGAAAAACTTGTCTCTACATAAAAGGCAACATCCACAGATCGAGTCATATTCCGGACACCATCATTCCGATTCGGAATGGCAGCGGATACGCGGTAAACGAGTGAGGGCGCTGGATAAGTATATTCAATCTTATATATATTCTTTAAGGTTCCATTACCTAAATTAATAGGCGTCCCGCAGCAGCGTTTGGCTTTAAAAATTCCCGAGCCATCACCGAAACAAAAGTTAACTTCTTCTTGCTGATCATTCGCTGCGTTATTTTCAGTATAAGTAGTTAACGTAAACTCATACGTTAGTGATTTATCTGAAATACGCTTCACCGTAATCTCTCCACCTTTTAAATGTGTAGCCATCAAACGACTTCCTGAAAAGAGGAGTAAAAACAAGAAAAATATATATTTCCGCATAAAACAAATGAGAAGAGAGGCAAGTTAATAAGGGCAAATTGAATAATTAAAAAAAATAGATTTTTTAAGCGATTAATTTGATTGACAAGCGTTTGGATTGTAGTTTTGAGCGCTAAAATTCAGTAGCATAGTTTAAATCAACAATCGCTTAGATTGTTTTTACGTTAATCTAATAACCTTATTTATGGCTTGGCTAGCAAAATCATTTAATTCTTCCCTCGGAAAAAAGCTCCTCATGGCAATTACAGGCCTATTTTTGATTAGCTTCCTCATCGTTCACTGCGGCTTAAATGCAACTATTTTCCTTAATGACGGAGGTGTCGCATTTAATGAAGGTGCTGAATTCATGGCACACAATCCCATCATTCGTACCATGGAAATTGTCTTGTTCGGTGGGTTGTTACTCCATATTTTTGATGGCCTTCGTTTGTGGTTAGATAATAAAAAGAAAAGACCTGTCGCTTATGCCGTTGTAGATGGTGCGGCAAACAGCAAATGGTACTCGCGTTCGATGGGACTTTTAGGAACTTTATTATTATTGTTTCTAATTATGCACTTGAAGCATTTCTGGTATTTCTCCCGTTTGACAAACGACTTAACAGAGTCTCATACGTTGTACAACGAAATGCAAGTTGTCTTCCAAAGCCCAATCGTCGTTATTGTTTATGTGCTTGGTTGTATTTCCCTAGGATATCACTTATTACATGGTTTTCAAAGTGCATTCCAAACGATGGGTTGGAACCACCCAAAATATACGCCTACGATTAAGGCCATTGGGGCAATTTATTCAATTGTTATCGCCGCATTATTTGCTGCTATGCCAGTTGCCTTCTATTTTAATTTGATTCAATAATTCCTCAGCAGATACGGTTATGACAAAATTAGACGCTAAAATTCCAGAAGGTTCACTGGCTGAAAAATGGACCAAGTATCGCTCAAGCGTACCTTTAGTTAATCCGGCCAACAAGCGTTCACTAGAAATTGTGATTGTAGGCTCAGGTTTAGCTGGAGCTTCCGCTGCAGCCTCGTTAGCTGAGTTAGGTTATAAAGTAAAAGTATTTTGCTTCCAAGATTCTCCACGTCGTGCGCACTCCATTGCGGCACAAGGTGGTATCAATGCAGCAAAAAACTACCAAAATGACGGAGACTCTGTGTACCGTTTATTTTACGATACTATTAAAGGTGGTGACTACCGCGCACGTGAGGCAAACGTTCACCGTTTAGCTGAAGTATCTGGCAATATCATTGACCAATGTGTGGCTCAAGGTGTTCCTTTCGCACGTGAGTACGGCGGTTTGCTTTCTAACCGTTCATTCGGTGGAACGCAAGTTCAACGTACGTTCTATGCAGCGGGACAAACAGGCCAACAATTATTATTAGGAGCTTATTCTTCCTTGCAACGTCAAGTGGGAATGGGTAACGTAAAAATGTATACACGCCACGAAATGCTTGATGTCGTAACGATCGACGGAAAGGCTCGTGGAATTATCGCACGTGATTCAGTAACAGGAGCTTTAGAGCGCCACTTCGGACACGCGGTTTTATTGTGTACCGGTGGATACGGAAACGTATTTTATTTGTCGACAAACGCGATGGGGTCCAACGTAACAGCAGCTTGGAAAGCGCACAAAAAAGGTGCTTTCTTCGCTAACCCATGTTACACACAGATTCACCCAACGTGTATCCCAGTTTCTGGTGATCACCAATCGAAATTAACCTTAATGTCCGAGTCCCTTCGTAATGACGGTCGTATTTGGGTTCCTAAAAAGGAAAACGATACCCGCAAGGCGAATGAGATTCCAGAGGACGAAAGAGATTACTACTTAGAGCGTCGCTATCCTGCGTTCGGTAACTTAGTACCTCGTGACATTGCGTCACGTGCGGCGAAAGAGCGTTGCGATGCAGGTTTTGGTGTAGGAACGTCTAAAATGGCGGTTTACTTAGACTATGCTGCTGCGATCATCCGATACGGAAAAGGAGAAGCCAATAAAAACAATATGCACAATCCATCTGACGAAGAGATTCAAGCGATGGGTAAGGCAGTCGTAAAAGAGAAATATGGCAACTTGTTTGACATGTACAAGCAAATTACCGGTGAAGATCCTTACGAGGTGCCTATGCGTATTTATCCAGCGGTTCACTACACGATGGGTGGACTTTGGGTTGATTATAACTTAATGACGACAGTTCCTGGTTTATACGCTTTAGGAGAGGCTAACTTCTCTGATCACGGTGCTAACCGTTTAGGAGCTTCAGCCTTAATGCAAGGTTTAGCGGATGGTTATTTCGTGATTCCATATACTATTGGAAATTACTTAGCCTCTGAGATTCGCACACCTTCTATGTCAACGGATTCTGAAGATTTCGTCGCGGCAGAGAAAGCGGTTCGCGATCGTTTAGAGACTTTGATGAACATCAAAGGAAATAAACCAGTGGATTATTTCCACAAGCGTTTAGGAAAAATCATGTGGGATGAATGTGGAATGGCACGTAGCGAGAAAGGCTTAAAAGCGTCTATCAAAGAAATTCAAGAACTACAGAAAGAATTCTGGTCGGATGTGAAGATTCCAGGTGAGATTGACAACTTAAACCCTGAATTAGAGAAAGCAGGTCGCGTGGCCGACTTCCTTGAATTAGGCGAGTTAATGTGTATTGATGCCTTAGATCGCAACGAGAGTTGTGGAGGTCACTTCCGTACGGAATACCAAACAGAAGATGGGGAAGCCCTTCGTGATGACGAGAACTACGCTTATGTAGCCGCTTGGGAATACGAAAAACAATCGAAATTCAAACTTCACAAAGAAGAATTGAAATACGAAAACATCAAAATTGCTCAAAGATCTTATAAATAATTCGATACAATGGAAGGACATTTAAACCTGACACTCAAAATTTGGAGACAAAAGAATGCAAGCGTAGCTGGTAAGTTCGAAACTTATCAGGTAAGCGGCATCTCCACAGATATGTCATTTTTGGAAATGATTGACGTGTTAAACAACCGTTTGATCGAAGAAGGAGATGATCCGGTAGCATTTGACCACGATTGCCGTGAAGGTATTTGCGGTATGTGCTCGATGTACATTAACGGTCGTCCGCACGGACCAAACCGCGGTGTGACGACTTGTCAATTACACATGCGTTCATTCCAAGATGGCGAAACCATCACGGTAGAACCTTGGAGAGCAAGTGCGTTCCCAGTTATCAAAGACTTAGTGGTGAACCGTTCTGCTTTTGATCGTATTATTGCGGCGGGTGGATTCATTTCTATTAATACGGGAAATGCGCAAGATGCGAACTCATTACCTATTCCAAAAGAAGATGCGGATGATGCGTTTGCAGCAGCAGCGTGTATCGGTTGCGGTGCGTGCGTTGCCGCATGTAAAAATGCTTCAGCGATGTTATTTACATCAGCGAAAATCTCACAATTAGCGCTATTACCACAAGGTAAAGTAGAAGCTGCGAAACGTGCGGAAGCGATGGTTGCTCAAATGGATGAAGAAGGTTTCGGTGCTTGTTCTAATACAGGTGCATGCGAGGCGGAATGTCCTAAAGGTATTTCGCTTGAGAATATTGCACGCATGAATCGTGAATATTTCTCAGCTACTTTTTCTTCGAAATAACACTTAATTAATAGCCCCTGAATGCAATTTCAGGGGCTTTTTACGCCCTTGTTTTTAGAACCTACCCATTCACGCTCTGCCCAACATAAACCATCACTTGGATGGATTGAAGTTATCTGTGGTTCGATGTTTTCTGGTAAAACAGAAGAACTAATTCGACGCTTAAAACGGGCAAAAATAGCTCAATTGCGGGTAGAAATTTTCAAACCTGCTTCCGATACGCGGTATCACGACGAAGACATCGTTTCACACAATCAAAACTCCATTCGTTCCACGCCTGTACTTAGTGCCAGTGAGATCTTATTGCTTGCCGGCGATTGTGATGTAGTAGGTCTTGATGAAGTCCAATTTTTTGATGAATCCATTGTTGAAGTAGCTAATTCCCTAGCTAATCAAGGAAAGCGCGTTGTCATCGCAGGTTTAGATATGGACTTTAAAGGAATTCCTTTTGGCCCCATGCCACATTTAATGGCTATCGCAGAATATGTAACCAAAGTACACGCCGTTTGCGTGCAATGCGGTGACGTTGCCAATTACTCCTACCGGATTGTTGACAAAGAAGAAACCGTACTTCTAGGAGAAACCGAATCTTACCAAGCGCGGTGCCGAGCCTGCTTTCAAGCGTCCATTTAGTATGCCGAAAGATCCTAGCTTTAAAAAAGTGTTCCAACGGATCAAGGCCAAAAAGCCACGTGATCTTGATTTGCAATTTGAAAAGGCCCATAATCAAGTTTTTGAAGAGCTAGATTGCTTAACCTGTGGGAATTGTTGCAAAACAACGAGTCCCATGTGGAATGAAACGGATATTCAGCGTGTGGCCCATCTACTTAAGATGAAAGTGACCCAATTTCTAGATCAATATTTGATTAAAGATGCGGATGGCGACTGGGTATATCCTGCAGCTCCTTGCCCTTTTTTAACCACGGCTGACAATACGTGTCAGATCTATGAACACCGACCAAAAGCCTGTCGGGAATACCCACATACCAACCGCAAAAACATGCAGGGAATCATAGCCCTAACTCAAAAAAATGCAGTAATATGCCCTGGGGTCGCGCAAATCATGGAAAAATTGGAACGAATTTACAATTGAGGCACATCAGATTTGAAATTGACATGAAAAATCAGGAAATTGAACTTTCAATTTAATAGCACAACATGTCAGCAGCAGAATATTTAGGCATAGATGTCGGAGGTACCGGAGTTAAAATGGGTATTGTTCATTCCGACACAGGCCAAATAAATAACTTTCAAAGTTACGATACAGCCACTTGGCGCGAATCACATCATTTTTTAGATCGTTTAGCTGACGCGATTGCGTTGCAATTATACCAACATAAAAACGTCAAAAAAATTGGTATTGGTCTGCCAGGCATCCTGACAAAAAATCGCCGTACGTTAATTGAAATCACCGCAATTCCTGAAATTGATGGTTCTCCGATGATTGATATGCTGGAAAAAAGATTTCCTGAGCATCAATTTTTCATGGAGAATGATGCCAATGCAGCAGCATTAGGCGAGTTTTACTTCTCCCCTGAGAAGGCAACTATGCCAGAAGATTTTGTGTTCATCACATTAGGCACAGGTGTAGGTGGAGCAGCCGTGATTGACCGTAAAATATTTTTAGGTGGTGATGGCAATGCCATGGAGCCTGGACACGTACCTTCTAAAAATGGAAAGGTGCTGGAACGCAATGTGGGAAAAAAAGAATTACTTCAATTAGCCACTGAAATGCGTGCCGCATATACTGGAAAAACTGTATTAGCTTCTGATGGAACAATTTCAACCACCGCTTTAGTTGTGGCTGCCGAAGAAGGTGATGAATTAGCTTTAGCAGTATGGCATGAAGTAGGTACACTATTAGGCGACATGCTCGTTTCGCTGATTCGTATACTTGATATCAAGAATATTTTCATTGGCGGAGGTTTATCAGCCTCGTATGATTTTATTTTGCCTAGTATGGAGAAGCAATTAAACTATTGGCTTACCCCAGCCTACCTTGAAAAGTTAACGATAAAAAAAGCCTTACTAGGGAATGATGCAGGATTATTAGGTGCTGCGTCACTTTGTTTTTAATTGAAACAGCCTAGAGGAGTTGAATATTTTCGAAAAAGAATTAGATAGATTATACTTAATATTTTTATAGTGCAAAATGGAATAAAATTTGTTTGATATTGTAACATTTAATTCTAATCTTTGCATCGTTTTTGAACCCCAAAATTTTTATAAAATGTCAGATATTGCAGAAAAAGTTAAGAGCATCATCGTTGAGAAGTTAGGTGTAGAAGCATCAGAAGTTACTCCTGAGGCATCTTTCACAAACGATTTGGGAGCTGACTCCTTAGACACGGTAGAATTGATCATGGAATTCGAAAAAGAATTCAATGTTTCTATCCCAGATGACCAAGCTGAAAACATCCAAACAGTAGCACAAGCTGTTGCTTATTTGGAAGAAAACGCAAAGTAATCGAATTACGATAAAAAATGATGTCAATTGGTACATGGTAGTTCCTTCGGATGTAATCCTAAGTTAATACCCGTTACTAATTGACATTTTTTATTGGAACCAGTTTATTAATATCAAATTATGGAGTTAAAGCGAGTAGTAGTAACGGGTCTAGGAGCCCTAACACCGATTGGCAACACGGTAGATACATTTTGGGAAGGCTTAGCCGCTGGAAAAAGTGGATGTGCGCCAATCACCCGATTTGATGCGGAGAAATTCAAAACTCGTTTTGCTTGCGAATTAAAGGACTTCAAAGTAGAAGATTATATCAATACGAAAGAAGCTCGAAAAATGGATCCATTCACCCAGTATGCGGTGATTGCTGCCGATGAAGCCATTGCGGATGCGGCATTTGACATGGAGACATTAAATAAAAATAAGGTAGGTGTCATTTGGGGCTCGGGTATCGGCGGATTAAAAACCTTTGAAGATGAAATGATTTATTTCGGACAAGGGGATGGAACGCCAAAAATCAACCCTTTCTTCATTCCTAAAATGATTGCAGATTCTAGTTCAGGTCAAATTTCCATTCGTAATGGATTTCGCGGACCCAACTATGTAACAGTTTCTGCTTGTTCTTCGGCAAACAATGCCATCATTGACGCATTTAATTACATCCGCACGGGACGCATAAACGTCTGTGTCACAGGAGGTTCTGAGGCACCGGTAACCATCGCGTCTGTTGGTGGATTTACTGCCATGCACGCCATGTCTACACGTAATGACGATCCTACGACCGCTTCACGTCCATATGACGTTGATCGGGATGGTTTTGTCGTTGGCGAAGGAGCAGGTGCCCTTATTTTAGAAGAATATGAGCATGCCAAAGCACGAGGTGCAAAAATTTACGCAGAATTAATTGGCGGAGGATTTTCATCTGATGCCCATCACATAACAGCCCCACATCCAGATGGATATGGCGCATTATTATCCATGATTGACGCATTGGAAGATGCACAAATCAAACCGGAAGCCGTGGATTACATTAATACCCACGGTACTTCTACGCCAATTGGTGATCCACAAGAGATCAAAGCAATCGTAGATTGTTTTGGTGACCACGCCTACAAACTATCCATTTCATCGACGAAATCCATGACAGGCCACTTATTAGGGGGAGCTGGAGCCGTGGAAGCTGTTGCATCCGTTTTAGCGATTAAACATCAGTTTGTACCACCTACAATCAATGTCTTTAATCGTGATCCAGAGATCGATCAACGCATCGACTTGACAGAAAATGTGGGTAAATCACGTGAAATCAATGTTGCATTGAGCAATGGCTTTGGTTTTGGAGGCCATAATGCAACCGTTATCTTTAGAAAGATCTAGTTTATGACGATTTTTTCTCCGTTTTTCTTGTTCTTTCAAAAACCCAAAGACGAACGTGAGAAGCACCTTTATAAATCAGTCAAACATCTTATTGGGGCTAGTCCGTCAAATTTAAATTTGTACCGACTAGCCTTTTTGCATGCCTCTGCCTCCAAAGAATCTGTTGCCAAATCCTACAAAGAGTCAAATGAACGTCTCGAATTTTTAGGCGATTCCGTCCTTGGCATGATTACAGCCAGTTACCTTTTCCAAAAATTCCCATTTAAAGATGAAGGATTTCTAACCGAAATTCGCTCCCGAATGGTTAGTCGAGAATCGCTCAATGTACTGGGACGTAAATTAGGATTAGAGGAAGTAATCGAATATGAGAGCCTAAAACGCAGTTCCATGTCTCGCTCAAGTATGTATGGAGATGCATTAGAGGCATTTATTGGAGCTGTATACCTTGACAAGGGATTTGCCTTTACACAGCAATTTATTGTCAAGAAAATTTTGACACAGTATTTCGATTTGGATACGGTTGTTCAGAATAATCCTAACTTCAAGTCTTTACTCATCGAATGGGCTCAAAAAGAAGGAAAGAAAGTTCAATTCACCTTGGATGAAGAAGGCACGCATCACGATAAGGAATTTACAGCGCTTGTCCTGCTCGAGGGAGAAAAAATTAGTAGCGGCAAAGGATATTCCAAGAAAAAAGCCGAACAAAATGCAGCCATGAAGGCCTGCGAAGTATTAGCCATAAAATAACGCACACCATGCAAACGCCCAATATTTTTCTTCATTACTATAACAGCGACGAAGCGGCTGTCTCTTTTCTGGAAATCATGCAATCTGATGTTGCACCTGAAATATTAACAGTCATTCAAGAAGAATTAGTACATCAGTTATCGGGCGCGGTATTGGCTGAAAAATTACCGAATTTCGACTGGCAAAATGCCCGCATGCAAGAAAAATGGCAGTCGGCAGTGAACTTACTCCTACCCCATGTAATACTTCCAGACATGATTTGGCAAAGTTGGATCGCCTCCCTGAGTCAAGATAACTCAGCACCAGCCGATGAAATTCCAAGTTTTTCGGATCTATTAACCGCAGATGTGTATTATGCATCTCCAAGTGATTCACTTCCTGACCTAATTGAAGTCGCGGAGGAACCGATTCCTGAGGAAATAATTGAAGAGGAGATCGTGGTAGAAACACCAATCATCGAAGAGGAAATTGTGGAAGAAATACCTGCTGCTATCGAAGCAGAGATCGTGGAAGAAATACCGGCCGTAGCAGAGGCTATTCCAGACTATTTTGAGGTTAGTGATGAATTACCGGAAATACAGCCTATCGAAGAAATACAGGAAGAAGAACCGACTGAAATCGAAAAACCTAAGTCCATTAACGAACTTCACGCAGCATCAAGTGAAGAAAAAGTATTGGATACCATTCAGGTGACAGACCACTCATTGAAAAATATGGTGGAAATCAACATGACCAATTCGTTAGGAGAGAGCATTTCGTTGTTCCAAAAATTGAATTTCATCCAAGATTTGTTTGAAGGAAATGCCGATGAATTTCAGCGCCTGATCGAATTTGTAGATACACAAGCTTCAGCCACCAAATGGAAATCTGAAATTGAAGGCAAATTTGGCCAATATCTGAACGCTGAAAACGAAGATACGTGGAATGAATTCTACATTTTAGTAGATCGGAAATTCAACTAGTTGATATTCATTATCAGTTTTTAGGCTATAGTTGACATACACATAACCTAGTTTCGCAAAAACTAGTTTGTGAAGTATTTCATTCTATTACTAATCTGCTCTTTTCGTGCCCTAGCGCAGTCGCCTGCTCCAGACTCAGTACTTGAGGTGGAGGAAACCCGACTGCAATTTTTCCAACAAAACCCGTTTGATCTAAACCAGGTTAGCGCGGAGGAATTACAAGGCTTACATCTTTTCAGCTTAAGCCAAATACGTGCCTTCTTTGCATACCGTGCTTCCAACGGTCCACTACTATCTGTCCACGAACTGCAGGTGATTTCGGGGTGGGACGCGGAAACACTACGAAAAACAGTTGGCCTACTCATTTGCAATCCTCCTCAAAAAAAATGGTATCGACCTGAGGAGATGAGCCAACAGCTCTTACTGAAAACGGAACGAACCCTGGAGGAAAAGGTAGGATTTAGCCAGCCCACCGCGCGGTCGAAAACTCGGTATTTCGGTAATCCCTGGGGGCAAAACATACGCTACCGTGGCAAATGGAATAGCCATATCCGGGCTGGATTCACATTACAAAAAGATCCAGGCGAGGTGACATTGACTGATTTTGTAAGTTATTACGTGGAAATAAAACCTACTAAATGGATCGATAAACTAATACTGGGCGATTACATACATCAGTGGGGCCAAGGCTTACTGCAAGCAGGCGGCTTTTCGTTGGGCAAAACATACGAAAGTATTCGTGCCACACAAAAATTCAATTTGGGTAGCCTCCCCTATTCGTCGAGCGGGGAATCCACATTTTACAGAGGTATAAGCATGCAGGCTCATGGAGGACCCATCATATTTGCAGCATTTCGGTCGGTGAGATTCCTTGATGCATCGATATCCAAAGACAGTTTGAATCGTTCATTTTATCAAAGTTTGGATACCGACGGATTCCACAGAACAAGTACAGAAAGAACAAATAAAAACAGTCTGACTGAACACGCTTGGGGATTACAAGCGCTCATACCAATCAAGCAAGGATTTATTAGTTTTTCAACCACCCAACATCAATGGAATCATCCCAAAAGAAACACCTCCCTATACAATCAAGGTGAATGGCATGGGCAGGTTTTGACAAATTTTGCATTCGCACATCACATACCCTGGAAACAAGTTTTTATTGCTGGAGAATTCGCTTCTGCTAACCCAAAATCAATTGCCCTCACAGAATCTGTCGCATTCCCAATTTCACAAAAACTAGATTTTTCAGCCTTGTTTAGATATTACACTAAAGGGTATTTTAGCCCCATGGCACAAGCCCTTGGCGAAAGTTCACAAACTAAAAATGAAGTGGGGCTCTTTCTGGGGAATCAATTCCAAATTTCAAAATACAAACGGCTCTCATCCTATCTTGACTATTTCTTTTTCCCCAAGCGCAGTTTTACGTATGCATTTCCGGGAGCTTGGGGAATTGAAATGCTCACGCGTTTTCAATGGGATCGAAAACGCAAAGGTCAATACTTTGCGCAAATGAAATGGACGAATCAATCAATAACACATAACCAACGAAAAAACCATCTGCAAGCTAGTTTTGATGTACACTACGATGTACACAGCCGATTTAAATGGCACAGCAGAATTATGCTGAGCTACCTAGTTTCGCCCGTTCAAAATGAGTTGGGTGCCATGTGGCTACACGATATCACACTAATTCGCAAATGGTATCGAGTTCAAGCGCGTTTGGCATGGATTCAAACACCCAGTTACGATACACGCTTATATGCGTATGAACCCACCTTACGATATTCATTTAGCCTCCCTGCTTATTATGATCCCAGTATTCGAAATACGATTTTAATCAGCATCAACCCAACTAAACATTGGGATCTGGGCATAAAAATAGCCAGAACCCATTATTTCACAAGAGAAACGGTAGGTTCTGGCTTAGATTTAATCCCAACAAACCATAAATCGGATGTTGGTTTACAAATCGTTTATCAATATTAAGCGATTGCTTCGCGCACTTTTAATAACTTTTCAAGCAAGGCCTCTAGTTGATCCAATGGAAGCATATTCGCTCCATCTGATTTAGCTACCGAGGGATTCGGGTGGGTTTCAATAAAAAGCCCATCAGCTCCTACTGCAATCGCAGCTTTGGCAATCGTCTCAATCAAAGCCGGTTGGCCACCCGTCACACCACTTCCCTGATTCGGACGCTGCAACGAATGCGTACAATCCATAATAACAGGTACATTAAATGCCGACATCTCCGGCAAGTTACGGTAATCAACCACTAAATCACCATAGCCAAACGAATTCCCACGATCCGTTAAATACACGGGAGCATTAGGATTTTCATGTAACACTTTTTCAACGGCAAATTTCATCGAGGCGCCGGACATAAATTGACCTTTTTTGATGTTAACAGCTTTACCCGTTTGCGCGGCAGCGGCCAATAAATCTGTTTGTCGGCATAAAAAAGCCGGAATCTGCAACACATCCACATACGCAGCGGCCATGGCAGCTTCGCCACTCTCATGAATATCAGTAACAGTAGGAATATCATAATGCGCACCTACTGCCTTTAAAATTTCAAGTGCTTTGATATCACCTATCCCCGTAAATGAATCAATTTTCGTCCGGTTCGCTTTTCGATATGACCCCTTAAAAATATAAGGAATACCCATCGATTGGGTCATAAGATGAATACGTTCCGCAATCTCAAAAGCCAAATCATTACTTTCAATCGCGCAACTTCCGGCCATTAAAAAGAAAGGGCCCTTGCCGATGGATGCTAAACTAGGTAATTGCATGTTATATAATGTTTACTTCGGTCTCCAGAGGAACACCAAATTTGGCTAAAACGGAAGCTTTGATTTGTTCCGATAATTCTTTGATTTCATTGCCGCTAGCCTCCCCATAATTAACGAGCACTAAGGCCTGATTGAGGTGCACACCGGCATCACCCTTTCGGTAACCTTTCCAACCAGCTTGTTCGATAAACCAGCCAGCCGGAAACTTAATATCCGTACTTCCTGTCACGGCATAATGTGGAATACCAGGAAATTCATCTTGCAAACGCGAGGCCTCAGCAGCAGAAACGGTTGGATTTTTAAAGAAACTACCTGAATTACCAATGTCTTTGGGATCTGGTAGTTTACTTTGACGGATCGCAATAACAGCGTCAGCCACATCTCTGATACCAGGATTTGAAATTCCTTTAGAGGCTAATACGTCTTTAATGGCTCCGTAAGAGGTTTGAGGTGAAGGCTTTTTGGCTAATTTAAAACAAACTGAAGCGATCAAATAACGACCTTTACCAGCATGTTTAAAGAAGCTTTCGCGATATCCAAACTGACATGCAGCCGTATCAAATTGTTCAACCGCCAATGTCTCTAAATTAAATGCCTCCAAATGATCAAATGTATCTTTAATCTCCACCCCATAGGCACCGATATTTTGCATTGGAGCCGCACCTACCGTTCCAGGAATAAGCGATAAATTCTCCAAACCTGCCCAGTGATGATCTACGGTATATTGCACAAATTCATGCCAATTAACACCTGAACCCGCACGCACCCAAACAAAATCATCTGATTCGTCCAGTACTTCGATGCCAACAAATGAAATTTTTACAACAAGAGCCTCTACATCTTTGGTCAACAATAAATTACTACCACCACCTAGAAAAAGATGCGGAACGTGGCTATAGTTTTGTTCCTTTAAGAGCTGCACATATTCTTGCAAATGGTTAATTTCTACAAAATAGCGCGCAGAAACATCGATACCAAATGTATTATAAGGCTTTAATGATACATTTTCTAAGACAAGCGGTGCCGAATAAACTTGAGGCATACTAGGTTAATTTGGTAGATAAAAATTCTTGCAAATCGGGGATATCTGATAGTAACAGATTCGTATTGTTGCCTTCCCAGACTTTATGACCATCTTTTAAAAACATGATGTATTCCCCCATACGCATGACGGAGTTCATATCATGTGAAATGACAATCGTGGTCATATTAAATTCTTTGGTAATCTCTTGAATCAATAAATCAATCTTGACGGCTGTCAAGGGATCCAAACCCGAATTGGGTTCGTCACAAAAAAGGTATTTGGGATTCATGACAATAGCGCGGGCAATTCCCACGCGCTTTTTCATTCCACCAGATATATCTGAGGGCATTTGATGTGCAGAGGCTTCAAGACCTACACGTTGCAAGCAAAGCATGGCCTGCGCATTTTTTTCTTCAATCGTTTGAGAAGTCAAGGTATCCAAAGGAAAACGAACATTTTCCAATACCGTCTTCGAATCAAAAAGAGCGCCACCTTGAAACAATACGCCCATTTCCCGTCTAATCTCCTTCACTTGATCCAGATCAGATTTAATAAAATCCCGACCATCGTATAAAACAGCCCCTTTTTCTGGTGTCAAAATTCCGATCATGCACTTCAAAAGAACTGATTTCCCTGTTCCACTACCACCGATCACCATATTAACTTTACCTTGTTGAAAGGCAGCATTAATATCCGCTAATACAACGCGGCCATCAAATTCTTTGTGAATATTTTTGATCTCAATCATGCCCAAAATTAGGGATTTTTTGCCAATTTATCGTTGGCACGCAAAGAGTCCAACAAACTTATTATCTACTTTTCTGCCTATTTTAATTGCGAATTTAGTTGTACTATTGTGTTCTCACAGAGAAAAAACCTTAAATCAACAAGCGTATGTTTTTTATATTCATCGGCGTCATTCTATTCATTGCTAGTCGCGCCATCTCAAATCCAAATTTGATTTTCTCCAAATATGCTAATCCGTTACGGATAGTTGCTTTCGTACTTTTTCTTCTCGGACTTTCCAGCTCAGTAATCAAACAAGTAAACGCAGGTGAAGTTGGCGTTCAAAGTATCTTCGGAAAGGTTCAAAATCAAACACTTACCAGCGGACTAAACTTCGTGAATCCTTTAGCCTCAGTTACCGTATTTGATACCAAGACACAAAATTATACCATGTCGGCTGTGCATGACGAAGGAGATAAAAGCGGCGATGACGCCATTCGAGTACTTACTGCAGATGGACTTGAAGTGGTTGTTGACCTAACAATCCTCTACCGCATACTTCCATCAGAAACACCGCGCATACTTAAAGAAATCGGAGAAGATTATCGGGACAAAATTGTAAGACCAGTAACCCGCACCATGATCCGAGATAATGCTGTTTATTATGATGCAGTCGGCTTATACTCATTAAAGCGAAATGAATTTCAAGGAAGAATTTATGCTGACATTGAAAAGAACTTCAAAAAGCGTGGACTAGTATTGGAACAGTTATTAATTCGAAACATCAACTTACCGAATTCCGTAAAGCAGACGATTGAGTCAAAAATCAATGCCGAGCAAGATGCCCAGAAAATGCAATTTGTTTTACAGAAAGAAAAACAGGAAGCAGAACGAAAACGCGTTGAAGCACAAGGAATTGCAGACTATCAGAAGATTTTATCTACGGGTTTAAGTGATAAACAATTGCAATATGAAGCAATCATCGCACAGAAAGAACTTGCCAAATCACCCAATGCAAAAGTAATCATCATGGGTGGAGGGAAATCAACTCCTATCATACTCGGAAACAACTAACAAAAAAGGCTCCTAATTGGAGCCTTTTTTTATGATTTTAATATGGTGTGTCCCATTTTGTCTCGCTTAGTTGTTAAGTAAGCTTCATTATGCGGGTTCGATGGTATTTCAATCGGTAAACTTTCAACAATCTCCAGACCGTAACCTAATAGTCCAGCACGCTTCTTAGGATTATTTGAAATCAATCGAATTTTTTGAACACCTAAATCACGTAAGATTTGTGCTCCTACCCCGTAATCACGCTCATCCATTGCAAAGCCTAATTCTAAATTAGCTTCCACCGTATCTCGGCCCAACTCCTGAAGCTTATAAGCGCGTAATTTATTTAGTAAACCTATGCCTCTTCCTTCCTGGAACATATACAATACAACTCCTTTACCAGCTTTTTCAACCATTTCCATCGCCTTGTGTAGCTGACCACCGCAATCGCACCGACAAGACCCAAAAATATCTCCGGTCACACACGAACTATGAACACGCACTAAAACAGGTTCATTTTTTTCCCAGGTACCTTTCACTAAGGCTAAGTGGGTATCACCCGTATTTGTTTGTTTAAAGGCAATCAAATCAAAATGTCCCCACTCGGTAGGCATATCTACACCTATCTCCCGCTGGATCAATGATTCTGTATTTAATCGATATTCGATCAAATCTTTGATGGTCACCAATTTAAGATCAAACTTATCTGCAATTTTTCGTAGATCTGGTAGGCGGGCCATAGATCCATCTTCATTTAAGATTTCAATCAAGACGCCCGATGGCTTAAATCCTGCAAGTTTAGCGAAATCCATGGAGGCTTCTGTGTGACCAGTCCGGCGCAATACACCTTCTGATCTACTCTTTAGTGGGAAGATATGTCCCGGACGACCTAAATCAGTTGGCTTTGTCTCTGAGTCAACTAATGCTTTGATTGTTTTGGAACGATCCTGTGCGGAAATACCCGTTGTGCAGCCATGACCTAATAAATCAACAGATACGGTAAACGGAGTTTCATGCGAAGTGGTATTTTGATCCACCATCATTTCAAGACCTAACTCTGCGCAACGCTCATTGGTCAACGAAACGCACATCAGTCCGCGCGCTTCACGGATCATAAAATTAACGATCTCTGGTGTGATGGCTTCCGAAGCACAAATCAAATCCCCCTCATTTTCTCGATTTTCGTCATCAGCCACAATAATCATTTTCCCTTGGCGAATTGCTTCAATGGCATCCTCAATACGATCTAAACGTATACTTTCCTCTTGCATGTATTTGATTTTTGAAACGAAAACACAAAGGTAATCAGAATTAGTTCCCATTTTCCTACCTTTGTCAGATAAAATATGCCTTTGCAGCTATGCCCATTCAAGTTTTAAATTTAGGTAAAAAATATGGCCAACAATGGGCTGTAGAAGGATTGAATTTTCAAGCACAACCTGGTGAAATAATCGGGTTCTTAGGTCCCAATGGCGCAGGAAAATCGACCACACTTAAAATGCTTGTTGGCCTACTAAATCCATCCATAGGAACTGCCAGCATACATGGAATCGAAGTACAATCAGATGCCATTGCGCTCAAAAAACAAATTGGTTATTTAGCTGAAAACAATCCGGTTTACCAAGATATGTATGTTAAGGAATTTTTGGCGTTCATTGGTAATTTACATGGATTCTCTGCTGAAAATTGTGCTCGAAGAATAGCCGAAGTCATTGAACTCGTAGGCCTATCCCGTGAACAATCGAAAAAAATAGGTGAACTCTCTAAAGGCTACCAGCAGCGGGTTGGCATTGCGCAAGCCATATTTCACAACCCAGACATCTTGATTTTAGATGAACCAACGAGTGGACTTGACCCAAACCAAATGGAGGAAATACGTCATTTGATTCTATCGTTAAAATCGAATAAGACTATTTTATTTTCAAGTCATCTGTTGAGCGAGGTAGAGAGTATTTGCGATCGCATTCTACTTATCAATAAAGGTACATTAAGAGCTGATTGCAGTATGCAGGAGGCAAAGTCTTACCCGGGTGGATTACCAGCCTTTTTTCAAGATAAAACTAAATAAGTTGAAAGGAATCTGCATCTAAATGTGCAGGAAACGATTCCCTAAAAGATCTCAATTGATCTAGACTTAAGCTAAACGTTTGAATCGTAGCAGCAGAAGCCAGTTGGCCTATTTCCTCGCCTTTAAACGAAATCAAAGCAGAGCTACCTGAGTATTCCAGTGCATTTCCATCCAAACCAATTCGATTAACACCAGCCACATAGGCTAAATTTTCAATGGCACGCGCCTTTAATAAGACATCCCAGGCATGCGTCCTAGCTGCTGGCCAGTTCGCCACATAAACAGCCAAATCATACCCCAAATCTACATTTCGAGACCAAACAGGGAATCTTAAATCATAACAAATAAATGGAGAGATCCGCCATCCTTTTAAAGAAAAGATAAGCTTTTTAGTACCAGGCTGATAATGCTCCTGCTCGTTCCCCATCCGAAACAAATGCTTTTTATCGTAGGTCTGGATCGAGCCATCTGGAAAAGCGACAACCAGGCGATTAACTAAACCGAATTTCTCTTTGATTTTTAAACTTCCGATGATGACCGCTTGGGTGCGTTTGGCTTGCATCTGCATCCATTGGGTGCTAGGACCTTGAGGGATTTCGGCGTTTACTGCCGACATACTAAAGCCGGTGGTAAACATTTCAGGGAGGATAACTAGGTCTGTTTGACCTATTAGTTGCGTTAACTGTTCTTCTACATGTCCACAATTAGCGAGCGGACTATCCCAAACCAAATCGGTTTGAACTAAACTTACGCGTAAGTTAGAAGAAGCATCAGACATCTTGCCAGTAATTTATTTGGCAATATAAGAATAATACACACGCAACCTAGCTTTGAGCGCGTTCAAAGGCACAAAACGTGCACTTTCGCTGACCATTTTAGTCATGCCAGTAGTCGCAGTAGCTAAGGTAGGTGTAACTAGATAACCCACATTTGATTTACGACCAGCCATAATGGATTGTAACTCAGTCGTCACATTGAATGTGTAGGAATTAAATGCTGCATTGTAATTCGCAATTTGAATACCGCCACCACCTTCAGAAATTATGTAACCCAAGCCCGAGGCATTACGAATCGGTTTATTATTCCCATCCGCTTGTAACAAGGTCAACTGACCCAATGTGTTATTCAAATCCAAGCCGTCTACTCCCGAAAGAATTAGTTCCGCCTTATTGATCGCCACATTATTTTTACCTTTTAAATTTAACAGCGTAGGTAATTTAATTTGCGTCACGATACCAGATCCAGACTGCACATACGTCGTATTATTTGTCCTTGTGGAAGGAACCACATCACCAGGTTTTACAAGCGACGCAAGTACACCTGTTTTCGTGATTTGAAATTTATTGAATCTAGCTTGCACTTCCGCCGAAAGGGAGGTCGATAAACTAAAATAATAAGTCAACGAATATTGAGTCGCATCACCTGGATTACGCCAGTAGATTGTCATACTCGAATAAGTGGGTGAGAAGCCTAATAAGGCTGCTTTCGATGCACTGGTAGATTTGAAATACAAACCTGGGAAAGAAGCTCGAAACGTTTTTCCTCCTCCAGATAATGTCTTATCCGAAAAATTCTTAATCAATTCATTTCCCCATGCGGCCGACATGCGAAAAGATAGAGTATCCAATTTCAATGAATCTCCGTTGTTTGAACGTGCTCTAATCACGCGTGGCTTAAACGTGTGAACTGCCACCGGATTAGCGTCAAAAGGAATGCTAGAATTTGTATAATAACTCGCTGAAAGACTCAAACTATCCTTCAGTTTATACACAGAAATCGTCTGAGGCTGCAAAGTGTCACCCTGATATCCACTGTAAACCAAACTCATACGCACGGAATCCAATACCGATGTAGCCTTAGAAGTTAAGGTATCTGCATTCGAAATCTGTGCAAAAAAGGAAGATTGGAAGGTACCAAGTTCTGGATGCTGATAGGAACCAAGTAAGAATGTACTACCGCCACCTGTTTGAATCGAATCAACCAAAACAGTAGATGACTCAACGCGAAGGGTATCCGTTAAATTAAGACCTACCTCAACACTGAAAAGATCAGCACCAATTTCTTTAGGCGTATCACATGAAGCAAGAAAAAGGGAAATAATTCCCAACCATTTAATTGCCGGCCAGTTCAATGTAGGCTTTTTCGAAGAAATCGAGGTCATTTTCGGCAATATTTTGGAAGGTTTTATCTTGAAATTCATCAATAATCGATTGGATACGGGAATTATCCGCATTTTCTAAGGATACTATTCTGTCGGCAAACTCTGCCCCTATTTTAATAAATGCAGCATAATCTGCTGTCTTCAAACTGGACAATTCTGAATCATCCATATCGCCAATTTTCACTTTCTCATTCAAATCCTCTGATGAGAACGTAAAATCAAATCCAGAATTGTGTGGAGAGAAAATTGTTTTTGAATCTTTGAAAATTGGATGACTACGGTAGTACGTCGAAATGTATAAAGGAACCAAACTCGCCATCCAATCATTGCAATGTACAACGTCCGGTGACCAACCTAATTTAATTACAGTCTCTAATGCACCTTTACAGAAGAAGATTGCACGCTCATGATTATCTGCATAAAACGCATCCTCTTTGTCGGTCAATACATATTTCCGCTGGAAATAATCCTCATTATCAATAAAATACACCTGCAATTTAGCAGCAGGTATACTAGCTACTTTAATGGTTAAAGGTTTTTCCTCATCTCCCATCGGAATCGTAATTCCTGAAAGACGAACTACCTCATGCAAGCGATTTTTACGTTCATTTATAGAACCAAAACGAGGAACCAAAATTCGAATTTCCATTCCGCGCTCTTGCATCGCAGTAGGTAACGCGCGAACAAAATCAGCTATTTTGGAAGTGTTGAGGAACGGATCTACCTCGCTGGAAACGTAAAGAATACGTAATTTAGACATGCTAAAATTAGTTAGGGGAGTTTATCCCAAAAAACAAATGCAAAAATATAAAAAATTAATCGTAAATCCGCATCATTAATTCACTAAAGGTCTTTATTTTGCCCTTTGATATCGAATTCGCCACAGCTAAATGATCAAATCATTCCTCAAATACACCTTCTCAACCCTACTAGCAGCCGCATTGCTCTATTGGGCAATAGACAAAAGTGATTTACGCTGGAATGATATATATCTGACATTTCAGCAAGCCAATTACACATGGGTTGGCATTTCATTACTCATTGCATTGATTTCACATATTTTTCGGGCTTTGCGCTGGGAGCAATTACTGGGCGCGATGCACTATTACCCCGGAACAACACGCACGCTTTCGGCTGTTTTGATTGGTTATTTTGCCAATTTTCTAGTTCCAAGAATGGGTGAAGTATCTCGATGTGGATCCTTGCAAAAGACGGCCGACATACCCTTTGAGAAATCATTTGGTACAGTAATCACGGAGCGCATTGTTGATTTGCTAGGACTTGTACTCTTAGTGGGTTTAACATTTTTAGTGGAATGGAAGCCGATCCAACAGTTCTTGTTTCCTAACTTCAAGCTTCCTTCCGCACTGACCCTGGCTGGATTAGCTAGTGGGGCAATTGCGATCCTGGCCCTACTCTGGGTTAAAAAAGGTGCATTATTGGACCGCTGGGGGTATTTTACAACAAATACAGGTATTGGAAAAAAAATACAGGGCTGGGTTCTAGGTATCAGCAGTATACAAGAGGTAAGCAATCCCGGCAAATTCATCATTTACTCGATAGCCATTTGGATCGCCTATTTCGCAAATACATACGCCTTATTTTTGGCATTTCCGGTAAGTGAATCATTAGGTCTTTCGGCGGCATTAACCGTGCTGGTCATGGGTACGTTTGGTATGGCAACACCTACCCAAGGAGGAATAGGCGCATATCATAGTCTGGTGGCATCCGCACTTGGATTTTACCTCCTTCCACTGAAGGAAGCTACCTTACTTGCCACCTTTTTTCACGGAACTCAAATGGCCCTCATCTTGTTATTGGGCGGATTAAGTTTTTTATTAACGCTCTTTTTACCAAAGAAACATGCCCATGTCAACGAGTGATAAAATTTGTGAATTAGCCGATGCGGTTCAACGCAGAAGTGCATGGAAGAAGGCAGGCGAACAAGTCGTATTTACGAATGGGTGCTTTGACATTCTACATTTAGGACATGTTGATTACCTAGAAAAGGCCCGCCAAACTGGCACCAAAATGATTGTTGGCGTAAATTCAGACGCATCCGTTCGCGCGTTAAAAGGGCCAGAGCGCCCAGTCAACACAGAATATGCGCGAGC
The DNA here is from genome assembly GCF_042715545.1 of Aquirufa avitistagni. Lineage (NCBI taxonomy): Bacteria > Pseudomonadati > Bacteroidota > Cytophagia > Cytophagales > Flectobacillaceae > Aquirufa > Aquirufa avitistagni. The sequence goes on from NZ_JBBKXZ010000004.1 coordinate 89,113, forward strand.
GCGTTTAATCGCCTCCCTACAATTTGTTGACCTAGTTATCGTTTTTAATGAGGAAACTCCTTTGGAATTAATCAATCAACTTCTGCCCGATATATTAGTGAAGGGAGACGATTACACCATCGACACGATTGTTGGCGCCAAAGAAGTCATCGCTGCAGGCGGACACGTAAAAACCATTCCACTTGTACCTAGTTATTCAACCACAGGAATTATTCAAAAACTAAAACAATAAAACATATGTATATCATTGCGATTATTTTCGGTGTTATGGGCATGCTCATTTCGTGGCGCTTAAAATCTAAGTTCAAAACCTATTCTGAGCAAAGCCTTCAAAGCAATCTTTCAGGTGAGGAAATTGCAAATAGGATGTTGGCCGACCACGGAATCACCGATGTGCGTGTCATTACAGTAGATGGCCAGTTGACAGATCATTATAATCCAGCCGACAAAACAGTTAATTTAAGTGCTGATGTATTTCATGGCAGAAATGCGGCGGCAGCGGCAGTTGCGGCGCATGAATGTGGACACGCTGTGCAGCATGCGCGCGCTTACAGTTTTTTACAATTCCGCAGTGCGATGGTCCCTATGCTAAATTTTGCAAATGGATTTATGCCCCTATTGTTAATGGGAGGCATGATGTTGCTATATTCCACTGGAAATACTACCGTATTACAAATCGGGGTACTCCTTTTCGCGATGGCTACACTTTTCAGCTTTGTGACACTACCGGTTGAATTTGATGCATCAAATCGTGCATTGGCTTGGATTAAAGCAAACAATATTGTTACCCCAGCTGAATATAGCATGTCCAAAGATGCACTTTGGTGGGCAGCCATGACGTACGTAGTCGCTGCACTAGGCATGTTAGCTCAACTGCTTTACTACGTTAATTTGTTGGGGGGGAGAAGAGAAGACTAGGTAAGGTAAGAGGTAGAATTATTAGGTGAGAGGTGAGAGGTGAGAAGTAAGAGGTAAGAATTAAGAGGTTGCGGAAAATTTAAATTCCACTATTACTCTTACTTCTTACCTCTCACCTCTTACTTCTAGTTAAGTTTACTCTTCCGATAACTATATCCAAAATAGATAATCACTCCAGCTAGACACCAGTAAAAGAAACGTTCCCAGTTCGTGGCGCCCATCTGCGTCATTAAATACAAATTGACAAGTAAGCCTAGAACAGGTATCAATGAAAGCTTGTGTGAAATACTAAACACCGACAAGACTAACCAAATGATGAAAAATCCAGTCATGATTGCATGGTCCGCTTTGGCATCGCCTTCAAAATAGCCTTGAATCCACGTAGACCATGAAGCTGCATCCGGCAATGAAAGATATAGGGCAATTAACCACGCGGCACCTATCCAAATTCCCGCATTGACATAAGGAATTTTAAACTTGGATTTTTTCTGATTTTCAGGATCCAAATCCAATACCAATACACCTCCACAAACGAGTACAAAGGCGAAAAGCGTTCCAATACTACTCAGATTAATCACCTCTTCCAAATTCGCAAACAAGGCAGGTACACCCACCAGCACACCCGTCATGATTGTAGAAAAAGAGGGCGTATGGTATTTAGGATGAATACGAGAAAAAGCCTTTGGCAGTAAACCATCACGGGACATCGTCATCCAAATACGCGGCTGACCTAGTTGATAGACAAGCAAAGCAGAAGTTAACGCGATGACTGCACTCGCAGCCACAACTCCAGCTACCCCGGGCAAATTAACCTTCATAAACATAAAGGCCAAAGGGTCTTCAATACCTGCCAATAAATGAGATGGAACAATACCCGTTAAGACCAATGTCACCATCACATACAATACAGTACAAATTAACAAAGCCCACATCATGGCTTTAGGGATATCTCGTTGCGGGTTTTTACACTCCTCTGCTGTAGTTGAAATGGAGTCAAAACCGATATAAGCAAAACAGACGGCAGCCACACTCTTCAATACGCCTGAAATTCCGTTCGGTGCAAAAGGTGTCCAATTTTCAACCTGAACATAAAAAGCACCTACGCCAACAACAATTGCGATAACGGCCAACTTCAATACTACTAATACATTGTTGGTATTTTTCGATTCCTTGATACCTATATAAACTAAATAGGTAATGGCAACGGTGATGACTAAAGCGGGAATGTTTGCCACAAAGTGCCAGCCAAAAATGGTGGGTGCTGAAGCAAAGGCAGCATAACCTTCTCGAATATTAACCGACATAGATTCAATCGACTGGCCGGATTGCATACCTACCTCAGCTGCGGAAAAGGCACGTTTTGCCGACAAATAATCCATGGTTAAATATTCCGGCACATGAAAACCAAGGCCTTCGACTAAGTCAACAAAGTATTTTGACCAAGAAATAGCTACAGCAACGTTTGAAATGGCATATTCCAACAATAAATTCCAACCTAATATCCAAGCCACAATTTCACCTAAACTCGTATAGGCATAGGTATAGGCACTACCTGAAATAGGAACAGTAGCAGCAAAACGTGCGTAACAAAAGGCCGTAAACATACATGCCAATGCAGTAAAGACAAACAACATCGAGACAGCTGGACCACCATTTGCAGATGCCTGGCCAATCGCAGAAAAGATACTTGCACCAATAATTGCGGCAACTCCCATGAATGTCAAATCGCGCACGCCCAAATTGCGGACTAAATGATCTCCTGCCAAATTCTCCATTTCCAACTGATCAGAAAGAATTTTATCGATAGACTTTTTTCTAAAAAAGGATTCCCACATAAGTTTCATTTGTTGACTAAGCAACAAAAATACATCTTTATCAAAGAAATTCTAATTAAACGAAAACACTTACCTTTGCAACATGTCGATCGCAGTGGTTATCTTAAATTTTAATGGCCAACATTTCTTGGCGAAATTTCTCCCCAAAGTACTCGAAACAAGTACACAAGCTGAGGTGATTGTAGCTGATAATGGATCGACAGATAACTCAGTAGCCTGGATGGAAGAAAATTTTCCACAGGTTAGATTAATTCGATCTTCGATCAACGAAGGGTATGCGGGCGGATACAATACGGCCTTAGCACAAGTGGATGCAGATTACTATGTTCTCATGAACTCCGACATCGAGCCTAAACAAAATTGGCTCAATGGAATCATGTCATACATGGAGAGCAACCCAAGCGTAGCAGCCGCTCAACCCTATATACTTTCATTTGACAATCCTTCTAAATTCGAATATGCAGGTGCAGCTGGAGGATATTGGGATGCCTTTGGTTATCCATTTTGCCGAGGTAGACTTTTTGATACGGTCGAAGAAAATTGCGGGCAATACCCTACGAGTCTGGTTAATTGGGCCACAGGAGCATGTCTAGTCGTACGGGCTAAAGCATATTGGGAAGTAGGTGGTTTAGATGCCGACTTTTTTGCCCACATGGAAGAAATAGATTTTTGTTGGCGCCTACAACGAGCCGGCTACCACGTAGCAGCTGTGTCCGCCAGCGAAGTGTTGCACGTGGGCGGAGGAACACTTCCGCAAGGAAATCCGCGCAAAACTTATTTGAATTTTCGAAACAACTTGATTTTACTCTATAAAAATTGGGATCCTCAATCAAAATGGCGTACCATTTTTAGTCGCATGGTATTAGATGGAATAGCAGGTATTCAATTTATCTTGAAAGGAGAATTCAAACAGTTATTTGCCATATTGAAAGCCCACCGCGATTTTTACAGATATGTGTTTGGCCAAAAAGGGAAGTCGAATTTGACCGTGAGCCAACAAAAATACTGGGTAAAAAGCTATCCGAAATCAATTGTTTGGGCCTATTTCATTCGAGGAGTAAAATCCTTTCAATCCTTAAAGTTCTAGATATCCCAGACAGATGGATTGTTTCGCTGTCGTAAATAGCGACGAATATTCATCCAAAAGGCAAGGATCAAATAAATAATAATGGGGGAGCCTAACGTCAGAAAAGACGTGTAAATGAAATACAATCGGATACTACTGGTAGAGATTTTAAACTTTTCACCGATATGTGTGCAGACTCCAAAGGCTTGATTTTCAACGAAGTATTTTAATCTGTTCATAAAGTGAAAAAAATTAGAACCCAAAAATACTTGAAAAAATAGGTATTTGCAGAATCAAAATAGCAATAATTGGAATTATTATATAAATTATAAATAAAATACTAAATTATTTTTCATAAACTGATAATTTATTTTAAATAGCTTGCATACAATTTAATTTTTTATACATTTGAGCACTTAAAAGATTTAATTCAGCCATAGCTCAGACCTTCCCTCTCTAGTATCTTCCTCTTTAATTAGTTTTTGATTCTACAGTTTGCAAAGTTTGACTTGATCGCAGAAAGGTTTATTTAGGTATTAATTTTTAACATTTTTTTTTATGCAAACTGGTAAAGTAAAATTTTTCAACGAAACTAAAGGATTTGGATTCATCGTTGACGATCAAACAGGTGAAGACATTTTCGTACACGTAACTGGCCTTTCAGGTGTTACAATTCGCGAAAATGATTCAGTATCTTACGAAGTTACTGACGGAAAGCGTGGAGCAAACGCTATCAACGTAAAGAAAATCTAATTTTCTTACGGATTTTTGATTAGAGCAAATCAGTAGATTTCAATATATATTTATTGCCCCATTGATCTCTAGTTAAAGAGAAATAAAAAAGCCTTCTTTCGAAGGCTTTTTTATTTGGTGGCTTATCCAATCCAGGCAGTCACCTCATCTTTCGTAGGCATGGCTGCATCAATCTTCAATTTCTTCCGCATACCTCCCAAATCATTAAATACTTTATTCGGGTTTGCCTCTTTTAAAGCATCTAATGTCAGGATTCCCATTTTTTGTAAAGCTGGAATCCATACCTCAGGCACACCTGCTCCAACAAAATCACTATCAGAAGAAACTTCTTTAATCACTTCTGGTCTCATTTGAGGGAAAAACAATACTTCTTGAATAGAAGATTGGTTGGTCATCAACATAGTCAAACGGTCAATCCCAATACCAATACCGGAAGTTGGCGGCATCGCATATTCAAGCGACCTTAAAAAATCGAAATCCATGGCCATTGCCTCATCATCTCCCTTCTCAGCCAAACGTAATTGATCTTCAAATCGCTCTTTCTGATCTATTGGGTCATTTAATTCCGAATAAGCATTGGCAATCTCCTTTCCATTGACAAACAATTCAAATCGCTCAACCAAACCTGGCTTCGACCGATGCTTTTTGGTCAATGGCGACATTTCAACTGGGTAGTCGGTGATGAACGTAGGCTGAATTAAATTCGCTTCCACCTTTTCACCAAACAACTCATCGATCAACTTACCTTTCCCCATTTGCTCGTCTACTTCCATACCTAATCCTAGGCAATGTGCACGTAACTCAGACTCGGACATAGCATCTACATCCACTCCGCCGTACTGCAAAATAGCTCCAGATATAGTTAAACGTGGATATGGTCCGGCAAATTCAATTAGATTTTCACCTACCTGAATCTTGGTTTGACCATGTAATGTTTGCGCAACAGTTTGAAATATCGTTTCCGTCAAATCCATCATCCAATGATAGTCTTTGTAGGCCACATAGAATTCCAAAGAGGTAAATTCTGGATTATGCGTCCGGTCCATCCCTTCATTACGGAACATCTTTCCAAACTCATATACTCCATCAAAACCCCCAACAATCAAGCGCTTCAAGTACAATTCATTTGCAATACGCAAATAAAGTGGCATATCTAATGTATTGTGATGGGTATTAAATGGTCGCGCAGCAGCACCACCATGGACAGCCTGCAACACAGGAGTTTCTACTTCTAACCAGCCACGCGAATCGAACATTTGACGCATCGTGGAAACGATTTTGGCACGTTTGATAAAAATATCTTTAACCTGCGGATTCACGATTAGGTCCACATATCGCTGACGATAACGCATTTCTGGGTCAGAAAATGCATCGTACGTTTGGCCATCAGCCTCTTTGACAACAGGTAAAGGACGTAAAGCCTTCGATAAAATAGTAAACTCACGAACGTGAACTGAAATCTCGCCTACTTGGGTAGTAAAGGCGTATCCTTTGACACCGATGATATCGCCGATGTCTAACAATTTCTTGAATACGGTATTATATAGGGTTTTGTCTTCCCCTGGGCATAAATCATCCCGACGAAAATACAATTGAATGCGTCCTGCTGCATCTTGTAACTCAGCAAAAGAAGCATTCCCCATAATTCGAAAACCCATTAAACGGCCCGCCAAAACGACTTCTTGATAATTATTCGCTTCCGGTTTATACTGAGCCAAAATTTCAGCTGAATGCACATTTACAGGGTATTCAGCCGCTGGATACGGATCAATACCTAATGCCATCAACTCATTTCGCTTTTGTCGTCTTAATTGTTCTTGCTCACTTAAAATCATTCGAATGTTCGTTGGGTAAATTGAAGCCACAAAAATAGCCAATTCCCTTGGCAAATAAAATTTTAACAAAATTCTTAAAACTTGTTAACAACTCAATATGCAATTCATTTTTGCGTTAAATTCGTGAATCATTAAACAAGCAAAAAATGGAAATGAAAAATCAGTTAAAATCCTATGTAGTCATTGCCTTATTATCTAGTGGTGCCACCCTAGGGGCTTATCAATTATTCAATTTAGGCTCACCCGCTTCGATCAGCGATGCGCCATCTGCTTTCACAAGCAACGTTTCCAACATCAACACGCCAGGCAATCCAGGTGAATTCACGTATGCCGCTGAAAAAACCACGCCTGCCGTTGTACACATTAAAACTAAAATGGAACAACGCGCACGCCAATATTCAAGCCCATTTGATGATTTTTTTGGTGGATTCGGTGATCCATTTGGCGGAGGAGGGCGCAGACAATCACCTCAGCAACAAGAAGCATCCGGATCTGGTGTTATTATCAGTTCAGATGGATATATCGTTACCAATAATCATGTGGTAGCAGAGGCCTCTGAAATTACCGTCATGTTAAATGACAAACGTGAATTTAAAGGAAAAGTAATTTCAACAGATCCATCATCTGATCTAGCGGTTATTCAAATCAAGGCAACGGGCCTACCCTTCTTGAATTTTGGCGATTCCGATAACTTAAAAGTAGGCGAATGGGTGCTTGCTGTAGGTAATCCTTTCAACTTAGAATCGACTGTTACCGCTGGTATTATCTCAGCAAAAGGTCGGCAAAATATCATCGATCGCGATGGTGCCGCGAACCCGCTAGAATCATTTATCCAAACAGATGCAGCTGTTAATCCAGGAAATTCTGGAGGTGCTTTAGTCAACCTTAAAGGAGAATTAATCGGAATTAACACGGCGATCTATTCTCGTACTGGTCAATTCGCCGGATATTCGTTTGCCGTTCCTGTAAGCATCGTTAAAAAAGTTTCAGGAGATTTGATCAAATATGGCAATGTACAACGCGGATTCCTAGGGGTAAATATCTCAGAGGTCAACTCAAAACTTGTGGAAGAAAAAGATTTAAAAACAACCACAGGAATTTATGTAGGTGGATTCTCTGAAAATTCAGCAGCTAAAGATGCGGGTGTAAAAATTAATGATGTCATCACTAAAGTAGATGGTATAGAAACAAAATCAACTTCTAAATTAATGGAGATTGTTGGCAGTAAGCGTCCAGGCGAGCCAGTGCGCGTGACAGTTAACCGCGATGGTCAAATCAAAGAGTTCAACGTGACGCTTAAAAACAAAGACGGAAATACATCCATCATCAAAGGCGAAACAGGCGAATCTTATAAATCAGAGTTCCTGGGAGCGAAATTTGGCCCGATTACGAATGCCGACAAAGAGAAATTCAATGTGAGTGCAGGAGTGAAGGTAGTTGAGGTGTTGCCAGATGGCCGCTTGGAAATGTATGGCTTATCGAAGGGATCAATCATAACCAAAATCAATGATAAAGCGGTTACGAATCCAAAAGAGGCAGCTGAATTACTAGAAGCTCGTAAGGGAAGAACGAAATTAGAAGGCGTCGATGTAGATGGTTCTCGATTTATTTATGTACTGTAAACAGTTGTCAGTGGTCAGTAGCTAGTTGACAGTTGCTAGTCTTTAGTCACTAGTCGACAGTCGCTAGTGACCAGTAATCTAAAAGCCCTACCTGGATTTCCAAGTAGGGCTTTTAATTTAACTTAATGACTGACGACTAGCGACTGACTACTACTTCCGATATGTCACCGTTTTAACCGCTGCAATCGTACGCTCAACACTAGGTAAAATCTCATCGATCAACGTAGGTGCATAAGGTAAAGGTAAGTCACGTGAATTAACACGAACAACCGGCGCATCTAAATAATCAAATGCCCAACGCTGTAAGTGATACGTAATTTCAGATGAAATAGCTGCCAATGGATTAGCTTCCTCGACAACAACACAACGATTCGTTTTCTTTACTGACTCAACAATCGTCGCATAATCAATCGGACGAACCGTTCTCAAATCAATTACCTCTACGCTAAAGCCTTGTTTCTCTAATTCCTCCACCGCTGGCATAACCACGCGAGAAAGCATTTTACCAAACGTAACTAACGTAACATCTTTTCCTTCTTTAACAATTGAAGCTTTTCCGATAGGAATTAAATATTCACCCTCTGGCACGAACCCTTTGTCACCATACATCACTTCTGATTCCATAAAAATTACAGGATCATTATCGCGAATAGATGATTTCAATAATCCCTTTGCGTCTGCTGGATTAGAGGGAACAACCACTTTTAAACCGGGCGTATTAGCAAACCAATTCTCGAAATTTGACGAGTGTTGCGATGACAATTGTCCCGCATTACCTGTTGGCCCACGAAAAACAATTGGACATGAATATTGACCTCCTGACATAGACATCAACTTCGCTGCAGAATTGATCACTTGGTCAATAGCTACTAATGAGAAATTGAATGTCATAAATTCAACAATCGGACGAAGGCCATTAGCGGCTGCACCTACGGCAATTCCTCCAAAACCCAACTCAGCAATCGGTGTATCAATCACGCGATCTGGACCAAACTCATCCAACATACCTTGTGAAACTTTGTAAGCACCGTTATATTCAGCAACTTCCTCTCCCATCAAAAAGACGGTATCATCACGTCTCATTTCCTCTTGCATCGCCTCACGTAAGGCTTCTCTAAATTGAATTTCTCTCATAATATGTTCTTAGTTGTGGGACTACCCAAGCGGGAACAAAATTAGGTAAGAAAAAGCATTCCACAAAACCAAAATTCAGGTTAGAAAACACCCATTTTGCCAAATTCCTCGTATTTTTGAATTTAAATCGAAATATTTCGCACATGTCTGTTCAAATCGGCCCAATTTCCGCATCACTTACTCGCTACTTAGCCGAAAATACCTATTCGCATATAGCGATCATAGTGGATGAACATACAAACAAATATTGCTTACCAAAGATAAAGTCACTACTTCCTGCCAAATTCACTAAAGTCATCATTAAATCTGGCGAAGAGCATAAAACCATTCAAACGTGTGCGCGTATTTGGGATTCGATGACCAAAGCTAATATGGACCGACACGCCCTGGTGATTAATCTAGGTGGTGGGGTAATCGGCGATATGGGCGGTTTTTGTGCGTCAACCTACAAACGTGGTATCGATTTTATTCAAATCCCAACGACCCTATTAGCCCAAGTGGACGCTAGTGTAGGTGGCAAATTAGGCATTGACTTTCAACATTATAAAAACCACATTGGTGTATTTCAATTACCCAAAACGGTACTCATTGACCCAGAATTTATTCAAACACTTCCTGAGCGAGAAAAACTGTCTGGATATGCCGAAATCATTAAGCATTGCCTGATTCGTGACGAAGAAAAGTGGGAAGAAATTAGCCACAAAGCATTTGATGAAGTTAACCTGGCCGACTTGATTAGCCATTCCGTTGACATTAAAAAGGCGGTCGTTGCCGAAGATCCCAAAGAGGCAGGATTGCGAAAAATATTAAACTTTGGCCACACCCTAGGTCATGCAGTGGAAACGTATTTACTAAATTTAGGTAAACGACGCATTTTACACGGCGAAGCGATTGCAGTAGGTATGATCATGGAGGCATTTATTGCCTTTGATCGTAACTTAATTAGTCAAGAAGAACTTGAGTCGATAGAGATTTATCTCTTTGAAACCTACGGTCGAGTGAAATTAACTGCAGACGAAATTCCTGCCATCATTAAATTGACCGCACAAGATAAGAAAAACAAAGGAAGTGAAATTCGATTCTCGCTACTCACGGGTATCGGAGATTGTGGCTATGATATCCCCGTGACAGCTGCTGAAATGAAAAAGGCAATTGCCTATTACATCGGTTAATTACTCAATTACTTGAGGAACTTTAAAATATTTCTCGTTCGCATCAGGACCTAAAGCAAGGGCCTTGGAGCGATCCAAGCCATCTAAGGCAACATCCTCACGCAAGTGATTTAAGGCAGAAGTCATGTGCACTAAAGGTGCAACACCAGTTGTATCTACAGCATTCAATGCTTCCATCCAATCCAACACTTTGTTTATGGAATCCTGCATTTCCCCTACTTGCGTTTCCTTTAACTCCAAGCGAGCTAAATGCGCAATTTTGACAACATCATCCTTCGTTACTTTCATCTTTTTTTGGCTTTAACTTTTTATCCTCTGGCATCTCCTTATCCAAAAAACTATTGAGCACATCGCGATTAAATGTCGTGGTTATCTGTCCAAATGAATCAATATTCATTTCAAATCCCGCTAAATCAGGATGCACTTTAGGTCCCTTAGGAGCTACTTTAGATTTGTTTTTCATGACGCAAGTTTAGGGAAAACGGACAAAGCCGCATGTAATCGTTCAATCACTTCCTCTTTCCCCCACAATTGCATAGATATCATCAAATCGGGACCAGCACCGTTTCCACTCAATGCAACACGTAACATTTGCATTACTTTTCCCATCTTAATTCCAGATTCCTCTAGGGCTACTTGAATCGATTGCTTAATTCCTTCAGCTTCCCATGTAGTACAAGATGGTAACTGAGCTGCAATCACTTCCAAGCCATTCTTAGCCTCTACATTCCATTTATTAGCCATTACAGCTTCATCATATACGGCTGGCCGATTCGAAAATTCATGAACTAATTGCCCGATTTCCTGAGGAAACGTAACCCGATCTAAAAACAAATGAACAAATGCCTCAGCATCTTTCAGTGGCAAACTAGGTAAATGGACCTGAGCTAATTCAGCGATATCCGCTTGCTTTAAGTATTGCTGATTAAACCATTTGGCTTTATTTACATCAAATTTAGCACCTGCTTTATTGATACGCTCTAATGAAAACGCATCTACAAGTTCCGCTAAACTAAACAATTCCTGCTCCGTTCCTGGATTCCAACCTAAAAAGGCTAGAAAATTTAACGTTGCTGCAGGCAAATAACCTTCCTGCTTAAAACCTTTTGACACAGCTCCAGTTTGTGGATCAATCCATTCCATCGGAAAAACAGGAAAACCGCCTAAATCAGCATCACGCTTGGACAACTTACCATTTCCCTCGGGCTTCAATAAAAGTGGAAGGTGGGCAAATTGTGGTGCTTGCCAACCAAAAGATTGATACAATAAAATATGCAAAGGTGCAGATGGCAACCACTCCTCACCACGAATAACATGGGTGATTTCCATGATGTGATCATCGACCACATTGGCCAAATGATACGTGGGCATGCCGTCCGACTTCATTAAAACTTTATCGTCCATACTTGAGGTATGCACATGTACCCAATCGCGTACACTGTCTTGAAAGCGAATTTCCCCTTTGGCAGGAACTTTTAATCGAATCACATATGGCGTGTCTGATGCTAACAATGCATCCACTTCAGCCGGTGGCATGGCAAGCGAATTGCGCAATTTTACCCGAGTCAAGGCATTATATTGAAAAGCGGAACCTTTGCTTTCAAATAACGTACGCATGGCATCTAATTCCTCCGATGAATCAAATGCGTAATAAGCTTTACCTTCTTTAAGTAACTGATCCGCATACTGCTTATAAAGTGCTTTTCGTTCACTTTGGCGGTAAGGTGCATGGGGGCCATCGGAACCTACACCTTCATCTGGACTAATGCCAAGCCAAGCTAAACTGTCTAATATGTATTGTTCCGCACCGGGTACAAAACGAGTTTGATCGGTATCTTCGATACGCAAAATGAACGTACCGCCCGTTTTTCGAGCAAACAAATAATTATATAAAGCTGTTCGTACACCACCAATATGCAATGGACCCGTAGGACTTGGGGCAAACCGAACGCGAACTTTTTGAGACATAATTTAAGATTTATAGGCAATACAAGAAATTTCAACGCGTACATCTTTAGGTAAACGAGCTACCTCGACAGTCTCCCGTGCAGGGAAATGATCACTAAAGAAAGAACCGTAAACTGCATTGATTTGAGCGAAGTGCCCCATGTCTTTGACGAAAATGGTGCATTTTACAATATCCTGATAGGAATAACCGCCAGCAGTTAAGATATGACCTAAATTTTTCATCACCTGATTCGTCTCGTCTTCGATCGTAGCACCAGCTTCAAACGCAGCGAGTGCAATTTGACCGGATACGTACAAGGTGCCGTTTACTTCTACTGCCTGTGAATATGGACCAATAGCAGCGGGGGCATCAGGAGAAAAAATGATTTTTTTTGTCATACCTTTGAAATTGAGATGCAAGTTACCAAAATTTGCTCGAATCCCCGAAGAGCCAGAGACTGATTTTTCATGCGTACAGACTTCAGAAAACTAATTATCCGGAATAAAGGAATTGGCTATATGCTAATTTCCTCCTTATGTTTCGCGCTCATGTCTGCCATTGCAAAATCCATGAGCACTCGGTTCGGATCCGTTGAACTTGTATTTTTCCGCAGTGCGGTGGGCTTACCATTTTTATTGACAAGTCTTTATCAAAAACCAGCAGTTCAAAAAGGCGGCAAGTTATACTTCATCATACTTCGCGGATTATTGGGTGCATTTACCCTGTATTGCCTATTTTACACATTGGAGCACCTAGGCCTTTCCTTAACAAATACCTACGGCCAAGCATTTCCACTTTTCATCGCCATCTTTAGTTTTTTTATTTTCCCCAATGAGCGCCTGTCTACGAAGCAAGTTTTGTTTTTATTAGTTGGCTTTTTTGGAATCATACTCATTTTCCAACCAGAGGCGCAAGGCCAACTCGTCCATCACGCTACCGGAATCATCTACGCGATGGGAACAGCGCTGGGATATTTAGCCATTAAAGAAGCTCAAAAATATTATGATTCGCGCTGGGTCGTAGTTTCATTTATGGCCGCAGGTTTTGTGGCATCAAGTATTTCTTTAGCCTTGGGTACGTGGGGTGATTACCCTAACAGCTTTTTCACGGGACAATGGGTTACACCCATAGGCTGGGAATGGGTTTGGGCATTAATCATGGGCTTGTTGGCCTTAGGCGTCCAATATTTCACAACGCAAGCACTACTGCATGAAAAGACTAGCATCGTGGGCGCTGCAGGCAATAGTGCCGTTTTATTTTCCATACTAATTGAAATTAGTTTAGGACATGGGTTCCCTTCGGCAATCGTATGTATCGGGATGGGGTTAGTTGTGTGGGGGAGCTATCGAGTAAGTAAGAGGTGAGAGTTAAGAAGTAAGAGTTAAGAGGTTGACGATTATTTTTATACCTCTCACCTCTTAACTCTCACCTCTCACCTTGTTTTGCATAAAAAAAGCCCCAAGAATTCTCCTGAGGCTTTTTGAAAATAAATATCAAACTTTAAGCTGTTGCAGCATTCATCACTTCCGTTTGCTTACGGATAGACTCTAAGTGCACCAATTTAAATAGTTCTTCAACAAATTCTGGATATAAGGCTAAGCCTTTCGCTTGGTTTGCGCGATCATTGTGCAATTGCTTCCAACGATCCAATTGTAAAACCGCTACGTTATTATCACGCTTGTACTCGCCTAATTTTTCAACAACCGACATACGAGCTGCTAGAACTTCTAACAATTCACGGTCGATGTTGTCAATTTTCTCACGAAGACCTGCTAACTCATCAGAGAAGTCGGCCCCGTAATTTGCATTACGAACCTCTAATTCACGCAACATCTCCCCTAATTTCTCAGGCGTAACTTGTTGTGAAGCATCAGACCAAGCAGCATCCGGATCGCGGTGCGTCTCGATAATCATACCATCGTAGTTCAAATCTAAAATACGTTGAGATAATTCCATCAACAAAGCACGCTTACCCGCCATATGCGAAGGATCTCCGATCAAAGGCATTTGTGGGAACAAACGCTTTAATTCTACCGCCATTGCCCACATAGGTGAATTACGATATTTCGTTTCTTGCGCATTCGAGAAACCACGGTGAATAGCACCTAATTTCTTAATACCAGATCCTTGTAAACGCTCAAAAGCACCTACCCAAAGAGCTAAATCTGGATTAACCGGATTCTTAACCAATACCGGAATATCCACGCCCTTCAACGCATCCGCTAAATCTTGTACATTAAATGGATTAACAGTCGTACGAGCTCCAATCCACAAAACATCAACACCATATTTCAATGCCAATTCAATGTGCTCCGGAGTCGCTACCTCAATCGCAAGCGGTAATCCTGTTTCTTTCTTAGCTTCTACTAACCACTTTAAAGCTGGCTCTCCCATCCCTTCAAAACTACCTGGACGTGTACGTGGCTTCCACACACCTGCACGCATAATGTGTGCATATCCTTCCGCTTTAATACGGCGAGCAGTTTCTAATACTTGCTCCTCAGTCTCGGCAGAACAAGGACCCGCAATAATCAACGGTTTTCCCCCTGTCTGAATCCACTCCTGCATAGGTACTATGTCTAAATTGGCATTCATATTTTTTGGATTAACAAGGACCAAAGGCCCCTAATTTTTTGTTTATTAATTTCTAAAAATTCCGAAAATCGGAAGATATTATCGCTTATATTTGCACCCTACTTTTGAAATAAATGAATCAACCTTCGTATTCAAAGACCTTGAATCAATTATCATTCGAAGACACAAAAATTGCCTTCTCATCAAAAACTGATTTCAAACTCAGCAAATCCTATTGGATTTTCGCTGCTATGAATCAAATTTGGATTGTAAAGTTAGGGACTTTTTTCATCAAATTGCTCCTTTTCCTACATTTTCCCATCAAAAAACTCATCAAATCAACCCTTTTTGAGCAATTTTGCGGTGGCGAAAGCATCGAAGAGTGCCAAAAAATTATAGCCGAACTTCACAAAGGAAAAATTGGCACCATCCTAGACTACTCCGTGGAAGGTGAAGAAAGTGAAAAATCTTTCCAAAAAACTAAATCAGAAATTCAGGAAACGATCCGAAAAGCCCACCAAGATTCAGCAATCCCTTTCGCTGTATTTAAAATGACGGGAATTTTTCAAGCAGAACTATTGGAAGAATTTCAAACCGAATCCGGACTAACAGAAGAAAACGAAGCTGCGTTTCAACATAGCAAAGATATCTTAACGGAGATTTGCCAACTCGCCGCTGATTTGCACGTAAAATTATTCATTGACGCCGAAGAAAGTTGGATTCAAACAACGATTGATGTTTTGGCGTACGAAATGATGGAAAAGTTTAATAAAGACGAAGCCATTATATTCAATACCTACCAGATGTACCGCGTAGATATGTTGGCAAATCTCACCGAGGCCATCGCTACCGCTGAAACGAAAGCATACCATTTAGGTGTAAAACTTGTCCGCGGCGCCTATTTAGAAAAAGAAAGACTAAGAGCTCATGAAGACGAATACTCTGAGCCCTTACATAAAGAAAAAGAAGCAACAGATCACGATTTCAACCAAGGCATGCTTTTGTGCTTAAAACACATTGGAGCAGTCAATTTTTGCTTAGGAACACATAACGAAGCAAGTTGCCTCCAGTTAACTCAAGCCATGGCTGAGGTACACATCCCTAACAACCATCCACATATCTATTTTGCCCAATTGCTGGGCATGTCAGATAACATCAGCTATAATTTAGCCGCTGCCGGATACAATGTAGCTAAATATGTGCCTTACGGGCCGGTTGAATCGGTGATGCCCTATTTATTCCGTCGAGCAGACGAGAATAGCTCAATTGCCGGGCAGACATCCCGTGAATTCTCACTCCTACAAAAAGAAGTACGTCGTAGAAAAACTGCCTAATGAAATCTAACTACCGTTATTTTCTGCTTAGTCTACTCATTATTTTCTTGGATCAATTGATCAAGATCAGTGTACATTTCTTCATGGAACCTGGGTATTTCGGTCAGATTGAACTCATTGGGCCCTATGTGAAATTACATTATACATTAAATCCAGGTATGGCTTTTGGGATGCAATTAGGATCCGAATACGGCAAATTGATTCTTACCTTGTTTCGCATTGTTGCCATGTTTGCGATTGGTTATTTCTTGTACCAACTAACCACCAAGAATAATAAGCCTCTTTTGCTTACCAGCGTTGCACTCGTTCTTGGAGGAGCCGTAGGGAATTTAATTGACTCAGTGTTCTATGGAATTTGGTTCGATAACGCACCTGTTGAGTCGCCCATTCGACTTTTTCATGGCCAAGTCATTGATATGTTTTTCTTTGATTTCTGGGAAGGTATTTTGCCCACGTGGATACCCGTTTGGGGTGGTAGCTATTACTCTACACCCATTTTTAACTTTGCCGATGCTGCGATATTTTGTGGAGTAGTCATTATCTTACTCTTCCAAAATAAACTCTTCCAAAAAGAAGAATAACGCACATGGGCGACTATTCGCTTTTCCTATTTCTAGCGCTGCTTGCAGAGATTATTGGCACCGTCAGCGGATTTGGCTCATCCATTCTTTTTGTACCCATTGCCTCTATTTTTCTAGACTTCAAATTGGTACTCGGCATAACCGCCATTTTTCATGTGTTTAGCAACCTGGCGAAAATCTATTTATTCCATGAGGGGATAGACAAAAAAATCGTCATCAAACTTGGCGTACCTGCCGTTATCTTCGTTACCATCGGTGCCCTACTAACGAATTACATTCCTCAGAATTCGATCGAATTAGCGATGAATATGCTCATTCTTGCCCTTGCGATTTATTTAATATCCGGACATGCGAGATCACTACAAAAAACAAACACAAACCTGTATGTAGGAGGAACCATTTCTGGTTTTTTGGCTGGATTAATTGGCACGGGTGGAGCCGTTCGGGGCATTGTCTTAACTGCTTTCGGCCTAGAGAAAAATGTATTTATTGCCACCTCTGCCATCATTGACCTAGGTGTGGATTCAAGCCGCGCTGCGGTCTACATCGCCAACGGTTATTTTACAAAAGAACACCTAATCTTAATCCCTTTTTTAATCCTAATCAGTATCGCAGGCTCTTATCTAGGTAAATTAGTTTTACGTCGCATTCCAGAAAAAGCCTTC
Organism: Aquirufa avitistagni; assembly: GCF_042715545.1. Classification (NCBI taxonomy): domain Bacteria; kingdom Pseudomonadati; phylum Bacteroidota; class Cytophagia; order Cytophagales; family Flectobacillaceae; genus Aquirufa; species Aquirufa avitistagni. The sequence continues at coordinate 106,550 of NZ_JBBKXZ010000004.1, forward strand.
CACTATGTGGTGCTCAGTGTAATCGGCGTGACCGCTCTACTACAAACCATCAAGTATTTCTGGTAACATGTAGCGACGCGATACCTAGCGTCTAAATCAAAATAGACGCGAAGTATCGCGTCCCTACAAAACAAAAAAGCCCCGACAATAGTCAGGGCTTTCTAAAAGATTTTAAGAAATCTTATTTTTTCTTCGGTGCTGCTGCTGGAGCTGGAGCAGGTGCTGCTGCTGGAGCTGCTGCCTGAGTAGCTGGCTTTGGCGTGATACCCATTTTCTTCAATACCAAATCCGAGATGTTCGCCTCAGTTGGGTAATGTAACAAAATTGGAGCTGTTCCCATACCTGCATCGTAATTGAATACATAAGTATATTGGTTCTCATTAGCCACCGCATGCATGTTCTCTTCTACTTTCTTCAACAAAGGTTGCAACAATTGTGCTTGCTTCTTTTGTAAAGAAGACTGTGAATTTTGTTGGAACTCTTGAATCGAAGTCTGCAAGTTTTGCAATTCTTTCTCCTTGTCTTGCTTGATGATATCAGCTGCCTTTGGATCTGCACTTAACTTTTCAAATGCGGCTAATTTATCTTGAAAATCTTTCACTTTACCTTGATACAAGGTCTCGTATTGCTTTTGCGTATTTTTCAAATCCTCTTCCACTTGCTTTGCTTCTGGCATTTGGCTTAAGATATAATCCGCGTTAATAAATCCAATTTTAACTTGTGCTTTTGCAGGTAAGATAGCCATACCAAACACAAGGCTCATAGCTAAGAATAGTTTGTTTTTCATAAAAATTTAATCTAGTTGTTTTTTGTTTTTTTTATCTACTATGGGTACGATAATCGTATCGTTACTTCTTTATATTAGGATCCAGTTCCAACCCAAGCTCCTCTAACACATAATCAGAATAATCATGTACTGGATTCGTATAGATCATCGCTAAACCCTCGCTTGCTTTATCGAAGACAAAATCCAATCGCTTTTGGCGCACAACACGCTCCACTGCTTTTGATATCTCATCTAAGATTGGCTTAAATCCATTTAATTTGGCCTTAAACAATTCTCCTTCTGATCCGAAGATCTTATTTTGAAAATCTAAAGCCTCCTTATTCTTCAGACGAATTTGCTCTAAACGCTGCCGACGTAATTCATCCGTCAGCAATAATTCCTCCAAATGATAGTCTTTCTCCAGCTTGCGAACTTCCTCGTTCAAGACATCTATTTCCTTCATCCAAGCTTCCGTCATCTGGTCAATTTTTACTTGAACCTTCTGATACTCTGGCATCTTAGACGTAATAAACTCCGTGTCGATATATCCAAATTTCTGCGCATAGGTCCGTTGACCTATTAAAGCAAGCACCAAAATTAAGAAAAAAATCGACTTTTTCATGCTTATCTAATTTGCTGGCCAATCGAGAATGTAAAGGCTTGTCGGCCAAAATCCGAATCACCCGGTCTCGGCTTATCCAACGCAAATCCATAATCAATACCAATCATACCAAATGCCGGCATAAAAATACGCGCGCCGAAACCAGTTGTCCGATACAAATTAAACGGACTATACTCCTTTAAAGTAGCGAAGTTATTCCCCGCCTCAGCAAATCCTAAAACAAATATCGTCGCAGACGGATTCAATGAAACAGGATAACGCGCTTCCAATACAAACTTATTGTAGGCAACTCCACCATTACCATACGAGCCTGATGGCCCAATCACCCGATCTTTATACCCTCTTAACCCGATAATATCGCGGTTAAATTGAAATCCTTGCACCATTCCAGAACCACCTACATCAAATCGCTCGAATCGTGTCGTCTCCCGATTCCCATAAGAACCTAAGAAGCCTAAGTGGGCACGGGTGTGTAAGACGAGTTTGCCGATGAGTGGTGTAAACCAACTCGCATCAAACATCCATTTGTGGTATTCAATTAAGTTGCCCGATTTATTACCGCCCAACAAGGAGAACGGGGGTGTCAGTGAACCCGTCAGTGAAAAACTAGAACCACTACGTGGGAAAGTAGGGTTATCTATACTGTTACGTGAAAAGTTCGTCATGAAGGTGATCGACGTAGAAATACCCTGCGGATATGCCCAAGTATAATATCGATCTACATCAAACGAAGAAAAAGCAAGTGAATTACTTAACGAGAAATAGTCGTCTGGCCATTTCAAGCGTTTACCCAAACTAAATGTAACGCTTGTCACATTAAAGTGAGCGGTACGCAATGAATCAGGTACGGCAAACTGATTAAAACCACCTAATCCTCCATTAAATCCACCTAAGCCACCATTAAATCCACCTAGTCCGCCAAAGCCTCCGCCGCCAAAACCGCCTCCACCGAATCCGCCACCACCAAACTGATTTTGGCCACCAAATCCCGTGTTACGGAATTGATAGGGATAAGATACACTACGATTCAATGAAACTGAAAATGAATTCGGCTTTTTACCCCCTAACCAAGGCTCCGTAAATGTTAAGCTATAGTTTTGAAAGGCAGCACCATTCGCTTGAAAACGAACAGATAACTTTTGACCATCCCCGGCTGGCAATGGACGCCATGAAGATAAATTGGTTAAATTCTTCGCAGAAAAATTGTTGAATACCACCCCAAGTGTTCCCACAAATCCAATAAATCCACCCCAACCACCAGATAATTCAATCTGATCCGAAGGTTTCTCTTCCACATTATATTCAATATCCACCGTTCCATCAGGTCTAGGCTGAGGATTTGGTGTAATCTTTTCCGGGTTAAAATAACCGATGGTAGATAACTCGCGAACGGTACGAATAATGGCCGACTTGTTGAATTTTTGACCAGGAAGCGTACGAATTTCACGCATAACTACGTGATCAGACGTTTTGGTATTTCCATTCAAAATTACCTTGTTGATGGTCGCCTGTTTCCCCTCACTAATACGTATCGTTAAATCAATCGAATCACCCACGATAGCTGTTTCTACCGGCTCCGCATTATAATACAAATATCCATTATCCATGTACACAGAGCTTAAATCCTCCCCAGGATTTCCAGCCATTTTCTTATCTAACTCCTCTGTGTTGTACACATCACCTTTTTTAATCCCCAATACATCATGTAAGACAGAATCTGGATAAATGTAATTGCCATCAAAGGTGATGGAACGATAGTAGTATTTCTTTCCTTGAACCAAATTAATGGTCAAATTCACAGACTCATTATTAAATCGAGAAATAGAATCCGACTCAACTTGAAAATCACGGAAGCCTAATTTATTCATCGCCTCCAGTAATTTCTCCTTATCCTCATCCCATTTTTTAGGAACAAATTTTGACGGCTTAAATACCCGACCAAATCGCTGCTGCTTCGTATTCTTGATTTTTCGCAAAATCAATGCGCGCTGCTTGGGGTCAATACCATTCAAAATGATTTTGTTGACCTTAACTTTAGGACCTTTGTCAACGGCAATAACCAGCGTTGCATTGTTTCCACGCAAGGTGTCCACGATAATTTGTGATTTCGTTTTGATGTTTAATCGACCTTTTTCTTGGTAGTATTTACGCACCACCAATTCTAAGTTTTTACGCAACGTTTCCGTAATAATTTTACCCTTATAGGTCTTCACTTTCTCATTAAGACTCTCCGTCTCACCCTTACGAATACCAGTATATTTGAGCGCAAACAAACGTGGACGCTCTTTCAGTTGGATCCCCAACCATATTTTAGTCCCTTCCGTTTTGGCAACGTAAATCTCAACTTCATCCAAAATTCCTTGATCCATAATCTTACGAATCGCCGTGGCAATGGCATCTCCAGGAACTTTAATCTTATCCCCTACCTGTAAACCAGAGATATTAATCATGGAGTTTCCATCATAAAACTGAGAACCCGTAACTTCAATTCCGCCAATCTCATATTCTTGAGGATCCGCAAATGAGAACGTAGGACCTGAAGGGGTAGCTGATGGAAATAATCGTCCCCCACGAATCTGAGCAAAACTTAATTGACCACTAAAAAGAATCAATCCCACTAAAAATAAGCGAAATAAATTGACACGTTTAGATTCTTTTTTACACTGCATGCACTTGATATTTTTCATGGATAGGCTTAGCCCTCGCGTTTAACTTGTTCACTTGTTTTTCCAAACCGACGTTCCCGCATTTGGAAATCTAAAATTGCCTGATGTAAATGCTCTTTACGGAAATCAGGCCAAAATAACTCTTCAAAAATATATAACTCTGCATAGGCTAATTGCCACAACATAAAATTACTAATTCGATGATCCCCACCTGTGCGAATCATTAAGTCTGGATCCGGCATCCCTGCGGTAGCCAAATGTTGATCAATCACCTCTGCATTAACTGCATCAGACGATAATTCACCGGCAGCTACTTTCAACGCCACCTGCTTTGTTGCCTGTACCAAATCCCATTTACCTGAATAGGATAATGCCAAAACTAAGGTTAAACCTGTGTTATTAGCCGTCTGGCTAATGGCATCCTGCAACACCTTTTGGGAATTAGCAGGCAATGAGCTGATATCACCTATGGAACGCAAACGCACCTTATTCTTCATCATCGTAGGCAATTCATCATGAATGGTACTGATCAATAAACTCATCAATGCCTTCACTTCTGATTGTGGACGATTCCAGTTCTCCGTAGAGAAAGCATATAAGGTTAAATAACCCACGCCCAATTCCCCACAACCCTCAATCGTCTCCCGAACGGCTGTCAACGCGTTACGGTGACCAAAAATACGATCTGCAAATCCCTGCTGTTTTGCCCACCGACCATTCCCGTCCATAATAACGGCAATGTGCGCCGGCAGATTGCCTAGGTCAATAGATTCTTTTAAATTCTGATTCACAACTAACTAAACTTACACATAGGTGGCAAAGGTAGGGATTATTCGCGAGGACAAAAAACGGATTTGATCACATACGTTACGGTAATTGAACTCTGTAAAACCTGATCCGTTCGTTGGGTCGTAAAGTTACTAATACTCCCTCCTTCGGAAGGCGTATTATCCAGCATATCCGAAAATGCCTTACTCGAACCAAACTCCCACTGCAATCCTAGCCGAGGAGTTAATTGATACTTCACGCCCACCCCATACGGGATAGCCCAAGTGAAAAATGGCAAGCCAGGATCAGTTCCACCTTTTGGATTTACAAAAAGATAGGTAAGCCCCGCATATAAATAAGGCGACCAATTCTTAATCTTCTTATCCGTCTGATAGTCTAAAAAATTATAATCAACTATACCTGAAAATTCTACTAGAGAAGATTTAAATGAATCTGAATTAAAATCAAAGTTCGGACTAGGATTGTTAAATCCAGATCCATTTATACGCCCAATACTAACCTGTCCTCGATAAGCAAATGCTTGAGTTCGTTGGTAACGAACATCAAATTTGACTGTGGAGGTAAAATCTTTCAATTGATTTAAATTTGGCAATAATTTCCAATCACTTAAATCTCCCTTATACAAATTAGTTCCCGTAGTGGCCGATAAAGCCCAGCGTTGCGCTTGCAACTCTGACACCATCGAACAGCAGATTAAGCCCACAAAAAGAAGAAAACGATTCAAAAGACTACTTTTTAGGGATGTGATAGACCAATTGAATTTGGGTCGTAAAATACTGATCCAGGCCCCAAGAAAACACAGAAGGAATATTGGGATTCGAAATATTGCGAACAGCTAAGGTATTAGGTGCTATCGGTAGCGTCGAACGATTCGTATAAAAACTAGTTGCCGGTGCAACAAGTTCAGGATTCATTCGATTATCAGATACATCATCCAAATAATCACTAAACGCCACCCGATGCATAAGTTCAAATGATACGTCAAAATCATCCGTTAAGCGGTACCGAAAACCTACGCCCACCGGTAGCGCAAGCCCCACCAAACTATATGAATTGCCTTCAGATGGAGTATTTTGCCCATGTAAACTAATCCACCCACTTTTCGTTACGGTTCCATTGGATACATTGGCATCTTTTCGAGCCATGGGATCATGCGAATATGCCGCGATCCCGGCCATGATGTACGGCGCAAATTGTGGTCTTTTGCGAATAAATTCCTTATTCCCCATCAATTCAAAAACACCCAAAACGGTCAATTCTTTCAAATCATTCTTGAAGTGTAGATTCCGGTAATAACTACCCGCAAAATCTCCCGATTGATCAAAATAATTGTCATCCCCGGCCAGACGCACATACGACAAGCCAAAACGTGCACTAAAATTTTTCGAGAAATGACGGGTAAATTGGGCCCCTAAATTCCAACGCATGGATTGAATACCCACCTGAGTTAAACCTCCCAAAGGAGCTAAATCTCCCACATAATTGGTAGTCCCAACCCCTAACGAAACAGACGAATGGGCATCAAATTTGTCTACGTACCGACCATCCCGCTGACCTAAAAACCAAAACGGGTTTTGAGCCATCGATGGAAGTCCGATCAAGCATAAACATACCAGCAGAAATAAACGCATGTTGTAAAAATTTGATGAATAACGAACCAAAAGAGGAATTGTTGCCTCCGTTTAATCATCAAAGGTAAGAAATAATGCTTGGCTGGAAAAAATTAATCATTTTGAATCTGAATGCTACGTGTCAATCGACCCCCGCGCTGATCTTGCAAACTCAAAATATAATGTCCAGATGCAAACGACGAACCCTCTAGCGTAACGGCATAAGAACCCACGGCACGCTTGCCTTCAAACAAGGTCTGCACCAAGCGACCTTGCATATCATAAACACCTAATAAAATAGTCGCCTCCGCAAAAATACCATACTGAATCAAGGCAGATTGACGAATTGGATTCGGCCAAGGAACCAATAATTCCATGGTAGTTTGCTCAGGCATACCCTCAATCGAGTTCTTGTAAATCGGCAAACGCTCAAAGGTCGATTGAAAAATTGCAGCCGTACGTACATTGTCTAAGCCTAAGTGATCCCGTAAAACCGTACTATATACTTGGCGGTAATCGTATGTAAACTTGATGTCCCCATTGGCATCAACCAATTTTAAATCCGGATTAGCACCTATAATACCTCCTCGTACGGTCTTCCCAATAACAAACATCGGAGCGGCCGTTCCATGATCGGTACCCAGAGTGCCATTTTGATTAATGCGTCTGCCAAACTCCGAAAAGGTCATGACACTAATTTGATCAGCCAAATTCTGATTCGTCATGTCCGTTTGGAATGTACTAACAGCCTCTGAAATGGTCTTCCATAAATTGGCATGTTGCGTTAATTGATTCGCATGCGTATCAAATCCACCAATATTAACGAGGTAAACAGGCGTGGTCAAACCGCCAGCAATCAATCTAGACACGATACCAAGTTGTCTACCTAAACCGGTAGTTGGGTAGGTCAACGAATTTTTTCCCTTCGTCGCACTCGACTGGATCACATTAGCAAATTGAATCGAAGACGCCGCCACTTGCTTCAGAAAGCCTAATTCATCGCCAGCCTGCGTCGCAGGTGGCGCATCCGTGTCCGCCGTGGACCCATTGACCAATTGATAAAACTGGTTCGGATCTTCAAAAACAGTACCAAAACGGCCCACGTCCGACTGTAAAGCAAGCGACTCCACAGAACCTAGTTGAATGGCCATCGGATGCTTTGGCATTTCAATCGGGAAATTAGGGTATTGCGTCATTAAATAACGACCAGCCCAACCCTCTTCCCACATCACATTAGCCGCTGAACCGGTATTCCAAATATCCGTCGCGCGAAAATGGGAACGATTCGGATTCGGATACCCAATATTTTGGGCAATGGCAACTTGCCCCGCATCATATAATTTTTTGATCCCCACCATCGAGGGATGCAAATACATATCTTGATCTAACTTTAAAGCATTTGTCTTTTGAATCGCAATATTCGGTCGGGCTGCGTAGTACAAATCATCTTCACCAGGAATGACCGTATTCAATCCATCATTTCCTCCGCCCAATTGAATAATCACCAAAATCTTACCTGGCTCAGCCTGCCCCGCATAGGCAGCAGGAATCTGCGCAAATGCTTTTCCAGGCATAGAAGCAATGCCAAATGACACACCTCCTGACAAAATTGCCATGGATTGTAAAAATGATTGCCGACTGATCTTCTTTTTCATCCTTAATTCAATTGAAATTCGGGCATTCGCATCATCGCTTTTAATAAACGTAAGATTCGCACATCTGCCTGGGCTGTATTCGTTGACCAGTTGGCCGCAATCGTTCCATCTAACATCGTCTCGAGCAAAAAGCTCCGCTTAGCATCCGAGATTGGAAATAAAATAAACAAATCAATGAGTTGGTTCACAAAAGCAACGGCCTTCTCACTCGTTGAAAAACTACGTGCATACGCCAATGCATTTATTTTTCCTGTTACATTGGCGCCGTTATAACGCTTGCCTGAAAGCAATGAGTCCGTAAATCCTCCCCGATGTGAATAGGTCGTTGAGCTAATCCACTCGCGCTGACCAGGCCAACCGGCCACATCGGGTGGCTGAAATAATTGCATTTGCAACATACGTGAAAGCGCATCCACGTTCGCCCAATCAGGCGCTGGAATTTGCAATACCTTTAAGGCTCCAATCATTAATTCCTGAGGATTTTTGATTCGGCTCGCTAAGATGGTAGGCTTATAAAACTCATCCGAAAGCAATAGAAAGCGAAACAAAGGTTTCAACTCATAATTATTTGCCCGAAATACGTCGGCCATTTTTTTGACAAAAACTTCATCCGCTTTATAGTACACGAAATTTTGGTAAATCTTTCGGCAGATAAATTCGGCTGTTTGTTTTTGTTCGAATATCAGGTCAACCAACGTATTCACATTAAACTTGGCTGTTTTACCTAATATCGTTAACGAAGCATTTGTGTAGGAACGAGCGGGGTCATAGGTAACCGTTAAACCACGCACTTGATATCCAGAAAGTGCTTTGGCAGCTTGTTTGACATCATTCTCCGAATAGTTACCGATTCCGATGGTAAATAACTCCAACAATTCCCGACCATAATTTTCATTAGGCGCTGACCCACGACTATTGTTACCATCGAGGTAGATCAACATCGTAGGATCTATACTGATTTCTTTGACCAGCTGTTTAAAATTGCCAAAGGCAAATTTCCGAAACAACTGATTTTGTTGATACATGTATTGAGGATAATTCACCTTATCCCTTTCACAAGCAAAATGACTGTGTAAGAATAGAACAATCTTCTCTTGCATGTTTAACCCTTGTGTGTACATGCGTTTGTTCCACCATTGAGATAGCTCGGTATACCAGCGTCCCGCATCACCCGAATCTTGTTGCGCCTGCGCTGGAGTGAGTGAAACCCATGCATTAGGAGGAGCAGGAAGAGGTATTGGAGCTAAAATAGCTTGATCAACGAGGGACTCCAATGAGCCATAGCCCATCGCCTTTTCGTAATCTAAAGCCGAAAAACCGAATAAGGTTCTGGCTAAAATATGTTTATAATTTGCTGGAGATGCGACCGGCATATAAGTATGTTATAACTCAAAATTATACGTTATAACCGAATAATCAATAAACTGATTATTTTTTTATCATCCTGATATTCAACACGGTATCTGGTTTAGCATATCTAATTACGCGAACAGCAAGACTTCCAGCCTCTTTTTTTAATCGCATGGGAACGGCTACCTGATCGAAAAAATTAGGATCCGCTAAATACAAATCGATTTTTTTACGGGTATCTCCTTTTTCCTTAACAACCAAAATGTAATGGATTTCATTTTTATTGGAGGCATCTGCATATTTTTTTCGAATCGCTCCATCTAACGTCAACTCTGTCAATTCATCCGGCGTATCATATAACTTTTCTGCCCAAAGTTGAGGCAAATAAATTTGTGCCACCATCATCACGGCCACAATCCCAAAAAGATAGGTCGAAAAATTCTTTCCTGAATCCGCTGGCCCCGCGGAAGAACCACCCATCATGTTGCCGAAAATTGGCATTTTTAACTTTTTGCGCGGAGCGCGACGCGGAGGTACAGGATAATCAGCCATGGAAAATCTTAAATTGACATGCAAAACAAAACAATTTCAAACGCAAATTCTCAAAAAAACTGGATTAATTGTTCGAACATAGCACGGATAAAAATTCAAATTGGTAAATTGCAATTTAAATTTTCACCAAGCCTAGGTAGGCACTGTTATACATGTTTTCAATACTAAGCAAAACCGTTACAAAGATATTTGGTACTAAGTCGGACCGCGACATCAAAGCGATCCTACCGATTGTTGACAAAATCAAAGAAGCTTACGCCCAGCTGCACCAGATTTCAGATGATGCACTTCGGGGCAAATCCATTGAATTCAAGCAACGCATTGCCGATTTCCTTTCGGATATCGATACGCAAATCAGCGAATTACACACGCAAGGGATGGCCACAGCAGATGTGGATGAGAAGGAGACATTTTTCCAACAAATTGATAAATTAAACGAAGAGCGCAACAAGCAATTGGAAATTGTGCTTTTAGAGATTTTACCCGAGGCCTTTGCGGTCGTGAAGGAAACAGCTCGTCGTTTAACTGAGAACAAGAAATTAGTCGTTACGGCTACGATTGAAGATAAATTCATCGCCTCGAAAAAGGCTAATGTTGTGATTGAGGGAGATAAGGCTATTTGGCATAATCAGTGGTTAGCAGCCGGCAATCAAATCACCTGGGAAATGGTGCATTACGATGTACAGTTGATCGGTGGAATCGTATTACATCAAGGTAAAATATCTGAAATGGGAACAGGAGAAGGAAAGACCTTAGTGTCTACCTTACCTACCTATCTAAATGCTTTGGCAGGTCGGGGTGTACATATCGTAACGGTCAATGATTATTTGGCCAAACGTGACTCCGAATGGAATGCCCCATTATTTGAGTTTCATGGCTTGAAAGTGGATTGCATTGATAAGCATGAGCCGAATACGGAAGAGCGCCGACAAGCCTATTTGGCGGATATTACGTATGGTACCAACAATGAATTTGGCTTTGATTACCTACGTGATAATATGGCGCGAAGCCTGGAAGATCAGGTGCAAAGACCACACCATTTTGCGATGGTGGATGAGGTCGATTCCGTTTTGATTGATGATGCACGTACGCCATTAATTATTTCTGGTCCGATACCAAAAGGCGATGAGCAGGAGTTTGAGACGTTTCAACCGCGTGTTCATAAATTGGTGGAAGCTCAAAAACAAATCGTACAAAATTTCTTAGTTGAGGCCAAAAAACTAATCGCAGCGGGTGACCGCAAAGAAGGTGGATTAGCCTTATTCCGTGCACACCGTGGACTTCCTAAGTCCAAGCCATTAATCAAATTCTTGTCGGAAAGCGGCATGAAGCAATTGATGAATGAGACGGAATCGATCTATTTGGCAGAGAATCAAAAACTGATGCCTCAGGCTGATGAGCCTTTATTGTTTACGATTGAGGAGAAAAACAATCAGGTCGAATTGACTGAAAAAGGCTTAGCGTTCATGAGTGGAAATACAGAAAATCCTGATTTCTTCGTGTTACCTCACTTGTCGATTGACTTAAATAAAATCGAGCAAAATAAGGAGTTGAGTGATGGGGATCGTTTAGCTCAAAAGGAGCAACTGATTTCTGAATACAACGAAAAAGCATCCCGTATTCATACGGTTAGCCAGTTATTGAAAGCCTATGCCCTATTCGAAAAAGATACCGAATATATCTTGGTTGATGGTAAAGTGAAGATTGTGGATGAGCAGACGGGTCGTGTGATGGAAGGTCGCCGCTATTCGGATGGTTTGCATCAGGCGATTGAGGCGAAAGAAGGAGTTAATGTGGAGGATGCGTCTCAAACGTATGCGACGATTACCCTGCAAAATTACTTCCGTATGTATCACAAATTAGGTGGTATGACGGGTACAGCAGAAACAGAGGCGGGCGAATTCTGGACGATTTACAAATTAGACGTTGTTTCCATTCCAACGAATCGCGTGATCCAACGAAAAGATCATGAGGACAAAGTATACCGCACCGTTCGTGAGAAATATAATGCAGTTGCAGAGGAGATTCAGGAATTGGTTACGGCAGGCCGACCGGTCTTAGTGGGTACGACTTCGGTTGAAAACTCGGAATTATTGAGTCGTTTGTTGAGCATTCGTAAGATTCAGCATAATGTATTAAATGCCAAACAGCATGCACGCGAGGCGGATATTGTTGCCGAAGCGGGACAATCGGGTAAAGTAACTATTGCCACCAACATGGCAGGTCGTGGAACGGATATTAAGTTAAGTCCGGAATCGAAGGCTGCGGGTGGTCTAGCGATTATTGGTACGGAGCGTCATGAGTCACGTCGTGTCGATCGCCAGTTGCGTGGTCGTGCGGGACGCCAAGGAGATGTGGGGTCGTCACAATTCTTTGTGTCGTTGGAAGATAATTTAATGCGTTTGTTTGGTTCGGATCGTATAGCGAAAGTGATGGATCGTTTGGGAATGGAAGAGGGAGAAGTGATCCAGCACTCGATGATTACGTCGTCGATTGAGCGTGCGCAGAAAAAAGTGGAGGAGAATAACTTTGGTATTCGTAAGCGTTTATTGGAATACGATGACGTGATGAATTACCAACGAAATGCGATTTACAAGCGTCGTCAAAATGCCCTTTTGGGTGAGCGATTATCCTTAGATATTGTCAATATCTTATTTGATGTCTGCCAAGATTTATCAGCGAATTACACCAACTATGCTGAATTAGAATTGAAGGTAATTGAGATTTTGGGTATGGAGCCACCGTTTACGGCAGAGGAATTTGATCGTTTAGCACCTGATCGCAAGACGGAACAATTGTTCTTGGCGGCTGAGCAACATTATAAATCGAAGAATGAGGTCATCGCAAATCAGGTGATTCAAGTGGCGGAGGAAGCCAAACGTCAGGGATACTCAGGTATTCAGGTACCGATTTCAAATGGCCAAATGGTCACAGGAATTGTAGTTGATGCAGACAAAACAATTGTCACCCAAGGAAAAGAAGTAATCACCGAGATGGAGAAATTCATCACGTTGACCTTAATCGACCAAGAGTGGAAAGAGCATTTACGTGAGATGGACGACTTAAAGCAGTCGGTGCAAAATGCTGTTTTCGAGCAAAAGGATCCATTATTGATCTACAAATTTGAGGCGGTGAATTTATTCCAGCGTTTTGTGGCGCGGGTGAATATGGACACGATCAGCTTTGTGGTGAAGGCGGAGATTCCGGAGGTGCAGTCGACAAATCAATCTGCGGCAAAAGCACCGAAAGAAAAGGCGCCTAAATTGCAGATGAGCAAGGATGAGGCTTTATCGTCACTATTGGGAGGCTTAGCTGGCGCACAAGAAGATCCAGGATATTACGATCCATCCGAAGCGACTCAAGAGCGTGTGGCACCGCGTCAGGCGATCAAAATCGCAGACCGCAACCAGCGTGTGACGGTTCAATACGTCGATGGTAGCATCAAAGAAAATGTGAAATATAAGGCTGTGGAGGCGGATGTGGAGAGCGGCAAGGCAGTTGTGATAAGTTAAGAGGTGAGAAGTAAGAGGTAAGAAGTGAGAGGTAAGAGGTTATCGAGTAAATGATATTAATTCCAATTATCAATTTTTGATGTTTAGTTTCGGATTTATGTGACTATGCTTGTGACATAAATCCGAAAAAATGAAATCAGAAAGCATCATAACTTCCAAATCATTTCAATTTGCGCTCAAAATTGTTCGAGCAAATCAACGAATTATAAAATCCAATAAAGATAATGTGCTGAGTAAGCAATTATTTAGATCTGGAACATCAATTGGTGCCAATATTGTCGAAAGTGGTGGCGCATACTCAAGAAAAGACTTTGAATTTAAATTATCAATTGCCTATAAAGAGGCTCGCGAAACAGCCTATTGGCTAAAACTCATAGAGGCGAATATGTTATTAGAAAAAGAAGAACTCAAAGAATTGCATGAAGGAGTTGAGGAACTTCAGAAGTTAATCGGGTCAGCAATAATCACACTCAGGAAAAATTCAGTAAAATAAAAGTTCACCACACACCTAATACCTCTTACCTCTCACTTCTTACCTCTCACTTCTTACCTCTCACTTCTCACCTCTCACTTCTCACCTCTCACTTCTCACCTCTCACCTCTAATAAAGGACTATATCATCCGCATGCGCAACTTCCATTCCTTGGTTAGCTTGTTGCAATTCTACCTTTGAATATCTGGCACGGGCAACGGCGATTGGATTTCTGCTGGCATCTAATATTTCGATCACCTCACCTTTATCGAATTCGCCGAGGTATTCGATGACACCCACCGACAATAAGCTTTTACGATTTTGGATGGCATTCGTGGCGCCTTTGTCTAAGACTACTTTGCCGGCGATGAGACTGCCGGAGGCTAACCATTTTTGGCGAGCCGAAAGCGAAGCCTCCTCTGCCTCGAAAACAGTGCCTATTTCTTCATGGAGGGCATCTACGATTCCTTGACCCTGATCAAGTCCGAAAATCACGACCTTAATTCCCATCCGATTAGCTAAGCGCGTAAAGGTCAATTTAGAAATCATCCCACCCAAACCAGTACTCGATGTATCCGAATTTACTACATGTAAAATATCAGCATCAATGCGTTCCACATGACGAATAATCTGACCTTGTGCATCTAGTAAACCACCCACCGAAGTAGATATCAATAACTTCTCTGCCCCAAATCCAGTCGCAATCAATGTCGCTAATTCATCATTGTCTGAGAACTTCAACTCCACATTACTCACGACATCATTCTCATTGGCAATGGGAATCACACCGCTTTGCCATAATTCTTGATAGGTTTCCTTCAGCTGCAAAAACGATTCACGTTGCGAAAAATGGTGACGCTCACATAAACTTTGGGCAATGGAAATACCATACTGATGGAAATAATGGCTGTATTTGGCAATCAAAATAGGATTACCTATGGCCGCGGCAGCCTTGCGTTCAGATAGCGTGCCTTTGTAATTTCGAAGTGCGGATTTACCCGCGGCAACCGCACCAGATGAAACCAAAACAATCGAATACTGCGCATGTAAGGTTGCCACCTGCGCAGCAATTTTCGCCAATGTTTGCTCATCCACTTCCCCATTGGCATGGGTAATGGAAGAAGAACCGAACTTGATAACGAGAATTGGCTTTGACATCAGGTAAATTATGAATGTGCAATTTAGGCCTTTCGGCTGAAATTAGGGCTATATAAAGTTAAAAAACAAAATTACAAGATCGATTGATCGCCTTGGCTAAGCGCTTTTCATAAGCAGTGCGCGAAATCTCAATGGCCCCATAACGCTTCACATTATCATTCATAAATTGAGAATCCAACAACTCAAAATTGTTTTTCCGTAAAAGCTCAATCAAATAATGAAAACAAACTTTAGAGGCATTCGAGGCACGCGTAAACATCGATTCACCAAAAAACGCAGCGCCAATATGTACGCCATATAAACCGCCAACTAACTCCCCTTCCACATACGCCTCCACCGAATGCGCAAATCCCATGCGGTGTAATTCCGTATACACATCAATAAGCTCCGTTGAAATCCAAGTCTCCGGTTCATAAGGCCGAGGTTCTGCACAAAACTCCATCACCCGACGGAATTGTTGGTCCACCTTAATCTCAAAAATACCTTTATTTAGAATTGGCTTTAACGATCTACTGGGCTGATATGTATCAATTGGAATAATCGCCCGAGGGTCAGGACGATACCAATTAATCTCCCCCGTTTCTGCATCTGCCATCGGAAAAACACCAGAGGCATATGCGTAGATCAACTGATCTGTGCTCAAGGAATTCGTATTTTCCATGAAATAATTGCGGGTTTATTGGGAATTACCCGTCGAATTAGTGAAATTTGGCCCTTATTGGCAACAAATTAGCGGCTTTATCCGCTGTTTAGCAAGCACATGAAGATAAATAATTCAATGAAATACGTCATTACCTCCGTCCGACGACGAAGGTTCATTTTCAGGGTTTGATACCCTGTACTGCATTTACGTACACATTTTTTTATTTTTCTGATTATCATTCATGAATTCATACACTGTTCAAGTCGCTAGTCAATCTCATTTTGACTTAGCGGAATCCATCTGCCACGAAATGGCAGAATCTGCCAAAGCCAGAGGCACAGGTATCGCCAAAAGAACTCCAGAATACCTTCGAGAGAAGATGTCCGAAGGAAAAGCAATCATCGCTACCGATGATGAAACCGGTGAGTTTGTGGGCTTTTGCTATGTTGAAACGTGGCAACACGGAAAGTTCGTGGCCAACTCAGGCTTAATTGTCAGACCGAGTCATCGCCAATTTGGCGTGGCGAAAGCTGTCAAAGAAAAAGCGTTTCAATTATCGCGCGAACGCTTTCCCGACGCAAAAATCATTGGTATCACGACTTCACTCGCTGTGATGAAAATCAATAGTGATTTGGGCTATGAGCCAACCACCTTTTCCGAATTACCTGTTGATGATAATTTCTGGAAAGGTTGTCAATCCTGCGTGAATTACGATATTTTGACGCGAACAGAACGAAAAATCTGCTTATGTACCGGCATGATTTTTGATCCAAACCAAGCTGCGGTGAAAGTTGAAAAAGATGAAAAGTGGATATTCTTGAAGAATATTGCCGACTTCATGCAGCTGAAAAAAATGAAAGAAAAATTATTAATGCCTTTCCATTCGAAAGGAAAAACGAAGTAAATATGAGCAAGCCGAAAGTAATTTTAGCCTTTAGTGGTGGATTAGATACCTCTTTTTGTGTCAAGTATCTAACAGAAGAGCGTGGCATGGAAGTGCACTCGGCGCTGGTAGACACCGGCGGGTTTTCTCCTGAAGAATTAAAAACGATTGAAGAAAAAGCCTATTCTTTAGGTGTGACCTCCCATGTGACATTGGATGTGGTTGAATCCTATTACCAAGATTGCATCAAATATTTAGTGTTTGGTAACGTACTCAAAAACAACACATATCCACTTTCTGTTTCTGCAGAACGTGTTTTTCAAGCAACAGCTGTCGCAAAATATGCGGCAAAAATAGGCGCGAAAGCGATTGCCCACGGCAGTACGGGTGCCGGAAATGATCAAGTCCGTTTCGACGTTGTCTTTCGTATCCTAGCTCCTGAATGCGAAGTAATCACGCCAATCCGTGACATGCAATTATCACGCGAAGCGGAAATCGAATACTTGAAATCAAAAGGCGTCGTTCAAGAATGGCATAAGTCCACGTACTCCATCAACAAAGGTCTTTGGGGGACGTCGGTAGGTGGAAAAGAAACCTTGACTTCGGATGGTTATTTACCGGAAGAAGCTTGGCCAACGCAGTTGACCGAAACTAAGCCAACAAAAATCTCATTACAATTTGAATATGGCCAATTAGTGGGCATTGACGGAAATACCTTCCCAAGTACAGTAGATGCGATTCGTGAATTGACTACTCGCGCGGGTGCTTATGCGATCGGTCGGGACATTCACGTGGGCGATACGATTATTGGGATCAAAGGCCGGGTGGGTTTTGAGGCCCCTGCCCCATTGATCATCATCAAGGCACACCATTTATTGGAGAAACATGTGTTGACCAAACATCAATTATACTGGAAGCAGAACATTGGTGATATGTATGGAACCTTGTTGCACGAAGGCCAATTCTTGGAGCCCGTAATGCGTAATTTTGAAACATTCCTGGCTGATACCCAAGATAATGTGACGGGAACGGTACATGTGGTGTTGTCGCCATATCAATTCCAGGTAACGGGAATTGAGTCTAAATTTGACTTAATGTCATCCGCATTTGGTGCGTATGGCGAAATGAATAAAGCCTGGACGGGCGATGATGTACGTGGATTCTCGAAAATTGTTTCGAACCAAACCATGATCCACCGGAAAGTTAACGAATCAAACTAATGGCAAAGATCGGAATCGTAGGTGCTGCAGGTTACACAGGAGGTGAATTACTCCGCATTTTGGTGAACCACCCGGATGTAGTTTTGGCGTGTATTATGTCAAATTCGCAGGCTGGAAAATTGGTTTCAGATGTGCACACCGACTTACTGGGCTCGACGCATGCGCGATTCTGTGATCAGCTATGTCCTGTGGATGTATTGTTTTTATGTTCTGGACATGGGGAATCGAAGAAATTCTTAGCGGCCAACGAGGTTCCTTGGCATACCAAAATCATAGATTTAAGCACAGATTTCCGAGATGAATCCGAAGGTTTTGTCTACGGGCTGCCAGAGTTTCAAAAGGAAAAAATCCGTACGGCCAACAAGATCGCCAATCCGGGTTGCTTTGCCACATCGATCGAATTAGCCTTGTTGCCATTAGCCACCGCGGGATTGATCAAATCAGCCGTGCATGTTTCGGCGATTACAGGTTCCACGGGTGCAGGACAGGCATTATCGCCCACGAGTCATTTCTCCTGGAGAAATAACAATGTTAGCATCTATAAAGCCTTCACACATCAGCATTTAACAGAAATAGGCATGGTTTTGGGGTCCGAGTACCCTGCGCCAAAGGTCAATTTCATTCCATATCGCGGTAATTTTACGCGGGGCATCATGGCGAATGTGTACACGGATTATTCAGGTACGCAGGAAGAGGCCATGGAATTATTTGAAAACTACTACCGCGATTCACCCTTTGTTTTTGTCAGCTCCCAAGCGGTGGATGTCAAGCAAGTGGTCAATACGAACAAATGCTTTTTGCACCTAGAAGTTCACGAAGGCCAAATTTTAATAAGCTCCGTGATCGATAACCTGTTAAAAGGCGCCTCAGGTCAAGCCGTTCAAAACATGAACCTAATGCTCGGCTGGGACGAATCGGCGGGGTTGAGACTTAAAGCAGCAAACTTTTAGAGAGGTAAGAAGTAAGAAGTAAGAAGTAAGAGGTGACTACTGATTACTGATTACTGACTACTGATTACTGACTACTGACAACTGACTTATGAAACTATTCGACGTATACCCACTCTACCCGATCGAACTTGTGAAAGCACAAGGAAGCACGGTATGGGCCAAAGATGGGCAGGAATATCTAGATTTATATGGAGGTCATGCCGTGATTTCCATCGGGCATTCGCACCCACATTATGTGGCCAAGATGACCGAGCAACTACATAACATTGGTTTTTATTCGAACTCCATCATCATTTCGGGGCAGGAAGAATTAGCCGAAAAATTAGGTCGCGTTTCAGGCTATCCAAGCTACCAATTATTCTTAACGAATTCCGGTGCTGAATCTAATGAGAACGCCTTAAAATTAGCCTCATTTCATACAGGACGCAAAAAAGTAGTTGCATTTACCAAAGCATTTCACGGCAGAACGGCGGGAGCGGTGGCAGTCACCGACAACCCAAGCATCGTCGCTCCGATCAATGACACGTCGCATGTAAGCTTCCACCCATTCAATCAATTGGAAGGTTTGGAACAGGTCATTACCGAAGAAACGGCAGCGGTAATTGTTGAAGGAATTCAAGGCGTAGGTGGAATTCAAGTAGCCTCTACCCCATTTTTGCAAGCGTTACGAACACGTTGTGATGAAACGGGCGCTCAATTAATTTTAGATTCCGTACAATGTGGTTACGGACGTTCTGGTAAATTCTTTTCACATCAATTTGCCGATATTCATCCGGATATGATGACTACTGCCAAAGGTATGGGAAATGGTTTTCCGATCGGTGGCGTATTAATCGCGCCACATATTCAAGCAAGCTATGGCTTATTGGGGACGACTTTTGGTGGAAATCACTTAGCCTGTACGGCAGCGAATGCCGTATTAGATATCATTCAGGAAGAAAAATTAATGGAAAACGCCACCAAACAAGGGGATTACCTGATGAGGGAATTGGCAGGAATTTCGGGAATAAAAGAAGTACGTGGTCGCGGTTTGATGATCGGGATTGAGCTTGAATCACCCGTAGGACCCGTGCGCGATGCTTTATTGAACACCCATCACATATTTTGCGGTTATGCCGGAAAACATACCTTGCGGCTATTGCCAAGTTTAGGGATGGATCAAGCGATCGCGGATCGTTTCCTAGAAAGTTTGACAAAGACGTTGAAGGCATAGATTAGTTTAGTTCCGACTTGCTTTTTGAATAGAAATGTGATTATTTTGCGTTTCTTTTGTTCAAGAGAAAATCGAAAAACAGAGCGAGAGATTAAATCAATTATTTATTCATACCAATGGCATTAATTACAAAAATTAGAGAGAAATCAGGGATTGCAGCAGCGGCTATCGCGATCAGTTTAGTGTTGTTTCTCATAGGAAGTGATATTTTCCAAGGAAAATCATCCTTATTCGGTGGCAGCTCACAGGAGGTTGGCAATATTGCTGGAGAAAGTATTCTCATTCAAGATTTCCAAAAGAAAGTAGAAGAAGCTACGGCTAATTACACAGCACAAACAGGAAAAGGTCCATCCGAGCAAGAAGCAACGATGATTCGTGACCAAGTTTGGAACCAATACGTATTGGATATCGCCTACAAAAAAGAATTTGATGCCTTAGGATTAAAGGTTTCTGAAGAAGAATTGATTGATATGGTGCAAGGGAATTACATTCACCCGTCTGTGCGCCAACAATTCACTAATCCGCAAACAGGACAGTTTGACAAGACATTCGTGATTCAATTCTTGAAGAATTTGAAGACGATGCCGGTTCAGCAACAACAAGCATGGGCTAATTTTGAGAAATCAATTTCGCAAGATCGTATCCGTACGAAGTATGAAAACTTGATGCGTTTGTCTAACTACGTGACACAAGCAGATGCGGCGAAAGAATACCAAGCGCAAACTGCGAAGTTTAGTGCACGTTTCGTATACGTTCCTTTCTTCTCCGTTTCAGATTCAACGGTTAAAGTAACGGATGCACAATTAGAAGATTATTTAGCGAAGCATAAGGATCAGTACAAAGGAACCAATACGCGTTCTATTCAATACGCAACTTTCCCAGTGATTCCTACGAAGCAAGACACGGCTGAGTTCTACAATCAAATTAAGAAATTAGCCAAAGACTTAGCTGTAGCACCGAATGACTCCGCATTTGCGATGTTGAATTCAGATGTGCGCACACCTTACCTATTGCCTTATGCTGAAATTCCAGCAGCGGTTAAGACTCAATTAGCTACGTTCCAAGTGGGTGGTATCTACGGACCATTTAAAGAAGGTTTAACGTACTCGATCTACAAGTATGGTGGCGTGAAGAAAGATTCATTGTTCACGATGCGTGCAAGTCATATTTTGATTGCACCGGCCAACAAGTCTGATTCGGCGAAGGCGCAAGCTAGACAACGTGCTGAGGCTGTTTTAGCGCAAGTTAAGGGTGGCGGAAGTTTTGAGACATTGGCTCAAATGAATGGCATGGATGGCACAGCACAAAATGGAGGAGACCTAGGTTATTTCAAAAATAATGGATCTATGGTTAAATCATTTGAGAAAGCCTTGTTTGGATTTAATGGTACAGGTTTGATGCCAGGTGTTATTGAAACAGATTACGGTTTCCATGTGGTGAAAGTGACGGATGCCAAAACAAATACAAGCTATAAATTGGCAGCCATCAACAAAACAATCGCTCCATCACAAGCTACGTTAGACAAAGTATTCACGCAAGCAGATGCTTTCGCGAATGCAAACGGAACACAAGGTGCTTTCGAAGTAGCAATGAAGAAAGATAAGAACATCATCATGATGCGTGCCGATCGTTTATTAGAAAATGCCTCTGCAGTAAATAACTTAAGCAATGCGCGCGAAATTGTTCGTTGGGCATTTGACGAAAACACAGCCGTAGGTGATGGTTCAAAGAAAGTGTTTGAACAAGAAAATCAATACATCGTGGCTTACTTAACTGGCAAAACAGATAAAGACAATGTCACAATAAACGACTTCCGTGAGGAGTTGACTGCAATGGTTCGTAACCAATTGAAAGGTGAGCAAATTTCAGCGAAACTTTCAGGCATTAAAGGTTCATTGGAGCAAATCGCTCAGAAATATGGTGCAGGTGCTTTGGTAGAAACTGTACAAGATTTAACTTTATCATCGGGCATGTTAAACACAGCTGGTCCAGACGCGATTGCTTTAGGACGTATCGCTGGTTTGAGAAACGGAAAGCGTAGTGCGGTGTTTGTTGGTGACAATGGAGTTTTCATCGCTGAGAAAACAGGTTCAGTGGTAGCTCCTTCATTAGCGGATTACTCAATTTACAAGAACCAAATTCAATCAATGAATTTGCAACGTACTTCATTCTACATCAATGAAGCGATTAAAGAAAATGCAAAAATTGAAGACAAGCGATACAAATTCTATTAATAGTTCGTTGTAAGAAATAAGGAAAAGCATTCTGCAAGGAATGCTTTTCTTGTTTGAAAGCTAAACATGAAAAGAAACCGTTGGATCTTATGGCTTGGATTGGGAATCGCCCTTCTCGTGGCGAGTCCTTTACTACGTTTTCGCTGGGACATCAGTGAGGACAAAAAGTTCACCCTAAGCGAATCCACACGAACAACGCTGGAGGCTTTGGATGCACCGATTCGCATTGAGGTGTATTTAGGCGGCGATGGACTACCAGGTGGCTTTAAGCGACTCGAAAAAGCTACCTTAAGTATCTTGTCTGATATTAAAAGCCAAAGCCCGCAAACCATTGACATCGAGCAAGTAGATATGTATGCCGCCTATCCAGATGAGAAGGATCGGGAGCGCAAGATATTCCAGTTGGATTCATTGGGATTACCGCCCACGAATATTGTCAATAAGCAAGATGGGAAGCAAGTACAGCAATTGGCCTTTCCGGGTTTAGTGATTACGAAAGGGGAAAGATCAGTGGGGGTATTGTTGCTGAAAGGGGACCAACTAGCCAATTCGCAAGAGGTATTGAATCAGTCCATTGAGGGATTGGAGTATGAGATTATGCAGGGGATTCAAAGCTTGGCGGAAACGGAACGCAAGAAGATTGGGTTCTTGATGGATTACAATCATGTACCGGCCGTGAAGCAGTTGAGTCTGATTGCGGCTTTACGTAAACGTTACGATTTATATCCGGTTGACTTGGGCGCTTCGGCGACATTGGATGGCTTGGATGCGATTTGTTTGATTCAGCCAGACCGAGTTTTCAGTCCATCGGATCAGTATAAGATAGACCAATTTTTGGTCAAAGGAGGAAAGGGAATTTTCTTTATGGAGGGTGTCCGGACGGATACCATTGCGAATCAAGGTTTGGTGAGTACAGCCGTAGATGTGGGCTTACAGGCAATGTTGTATCGCTATGGATTACGTTTAAATAGTAATTGGGTGAAAGATGCACAGCTGTCAGGAGCGATTCCCTTGGCAGTAGGCAATTATGGAAATAAGCCAAGCATCGAGTTAATGCCTTGGCCAGCATTTCCTTTATTGCGTGGAAATCAGGCTTCGTTGATTACCAAGAATTTGGATGCGGTGTACGGTCGGTTTGTATCGAGTATTGATACTGTGGCGGGTGCGATGCATTTAAAAAAGACCCCTTTATTGCAGACGAGTACCTATACGCAAGTCCAACAGGCCCCAGCGACATTGCCATTTTCATCTACCGGAAAGGATTTTGATCCGGCTAAATATAAAGCGGGCGTTCAGGTGGTATCCTATTTAATAGAAGGTCGGTTTAGCTCGATATTCCAAAATAGACCGCTGCCAAACGACAGTTTGCAACAAAAATTTATTGGCCAATCCGACCAAGCAGGTGGCTTAATTCTAGTAGCTGATGGGGACATCGCGCTGAATGATATTGACCCGGAAACGAAGGGGCCCATGGCCTTGGGTTTTGACCCATTTTCGAAGCATACCTTTGCGAATGTGGATTTTATTTTAAATGGATTTCAGTACTTACTGGACGACCAAAAAGCATTATTGGCGCGCAGCAAAAATATCCGTCTACGTCCGCTCGATAAGGGCAAAATTCAGGAAGAAAAGGGTTTTTGGCAGGGCTTAAATATGCTATTACCTATTTTGTTTGGTGGCTTGTTTAGTTTGGCGGTGGTGCTCTATCGCCGGAATAAATACAATCGCTAAAGGGCTTGGCTTTGTAGCTTAATTCTTTTAACTTCGAGGTTTGAAAACGTACGTCATAAATTAACGATAAGCAATGAAATTTCTAGTCGCCTCCAATGTATTATTGAAGCAGATTTCCGCCATTAATGGGGTTGTCGCAAGTAATCCAATCATCCCTATTTTGGAGAACATTTTAGTAGAATTAGAGGGTAATTCCTTGAAGCTAACGGCTTCTGACTTACAGACGGTCATGACGACGACGTTGGACGTGGAGGGATTCGAGAATGGATCGATTGCGTTACCAGCACGTTTATTGTTGGAGACCTTGCGTAGCTTACCGGATCAGCCGGTTACGATTGGCGCGGACCAAGGAACATTTGGAGCGGAGATTTCGACTCAAAATGGTCGGTTTAAATTAAGTGGTGAGAATCCAATTGATTTCCCACGTATCCCAGAGGTTGCTAAAAACCAATCAATTTCATTATCTGCTTTGACGTTGGGCGAAGCGATTGCTAATACCTTACTAGCTGTTTCAAATGATGATATGCGACCGGCGATGACGGGTGTGTTGATTCAAATGATGGGTGATCACACGAATTTTGTGGCGACGGACGGACATCGTTTGGTACGTTACCGTAGAACGGATATTCGTCCAGAGGCGCAAAGCAGCTTAATTTTACCTAAGAAAGCGTTGTCCTTATTGAAGTCGACATTGCCTACGGCGGACACGCAAGTAACGGTTGAATTTAGTTCTTCGAATGCCTTCTTTAGCTTTGATAGTTTCCAGTTGATTTGTCGGATTATCGATGAGCGTTTCCCAGAATATGAGAATGCGATTCCGAAAGAGAACAATGAGATTGTGACGATTAATCGCTTAGAATTCTTGAGTTCGGTGAAGCGTATTTCGATTTACTCGAATAAGACGACGCACCAAATTCGCTTGAAGTTAACAGCAAATAGCTTGACATTATCAGCAGAGGATTTAGATTACTCGAATGAGGCTAATGAATCTTTAGCCTGCGAATATGCTGGCAAGGACATGGAGATTGGCTTCAATGCCAAATTGATCTCTGAGTTACTCGGCAATTTATCGTCAAAATTTGTAGATATTAAATTAAGTGAGCCAAACAAAGCAGGCTTAATTATCCCGTCTGACCAGGATGAGCACGAAGATGTGTTGTTGCTGGTGATGCCAGTCATGTTAAATTCATATAACTAGAGGTAAGAAGTAAGAGGTGAGAGTATTCTCAGTTCTAACATCATACCTCTTACTTCTTAGTTCTTACTTCTTAATTCATTGTGTTATGAAAAAACTATTAAGCATCCTATTCCTTTCCATTTTAACTCTCCCTGCAATAGCGGCAGAGGGTGATGGAGTTAATTTCTTTGAGGGAACATTTCGCCAGGCGAAAGAGAAGGCAAAGAAGGAAAACAAATTAATCATGTTGGACGCCTACACGACCTGGTGTGGCCCGTGTAAAGTATTGAAGAACAAAGTATTCCCTAATAAAGAGTTGGGCGATTACATCAATGCGAATTTCGTGTCGATTGGTGTCGACATGGAGGCTGGTGAAGGTCCGGCCTTAGCCAATATGTATCCGATTGAAGGCTACCCAACAATCTTGTTTATGGATGCCACAGGCAAGGTAAAAAAGAAGGTATTGGGTTTACCACAGGGTGGCGCTAAGGAGTTGTTGGGCGTAGCGAAAGCAGTAAAGAAGTAAGAGGTAAGAACTAAGAGGTAAGAGATATTGAGAGCCTGGGAAATTTTCCTGGGCTTTTTTATTTAAAAAAACATCTACCTCTCACTTCTTACTTCTTACCTCTTTAACTCTACTGGCTTCGACCTTTTCCGCATCTGAATATTGATAAACTCAACGAACAAGGAGAATGCGATTGAGAAGTACAGATAGCCTTTAGGTATTTGACCAATGCTGTTGCCTAGAATGATTAATTCAGAACCATGGCTCGCTTCTGCGATCAGCATAAAACCAATCATTATTAGGAATGAAAGGCCGAGCACTTGTAAGGAAGGGTGATCGTTTACAAAGCGGCCAACGGGACCTGAGAAGGCCATCATAATGACTGCCGATACCACGACGGCAATAATCATGACCATCATGTTGTCGGATAGGCCAATGGCTGTCAAGATGGAATCGATTGAAAATACGAGATTGATCAGTGCGATTTGGGTGACAACTTTGGCAATACTATTCACCGCTTTACCGGTCGCGCCTAGGTGCTCCTCCTCCCCTTCCAGTTTCATAAAAATTTCATTCGTGGCTTTGTAAAGCAGAAATAGGCCACCAATAAACAAGATAATTCCTTGTCCCGTAGGTGCTGCTTTGAAATAGGTCGTATCAATGTGCATGAATGGTTTTTGCAGCGAAATCAAGATAGAGATCCCAAAAAGCAAGATCACCCGAAAGACCATAGCGAGTAATAAACCGATATTACGGGCTTGAGCTTGACTTTCTTTGGGTAGTCGGGAAGCCGTAATCGAAATGAAAATGATATTATCAATCCCCAAAACGATTTCCAAAAAAGTTAATGTCAGTAAACTGACCAGATTATCTAAACTAAATAGTGATTCCATGTACATTTTTTTTCTGGCGTAAAGATGGTGTGTTTCAGGCAGATAATCAAAAAACAGGCCTCAGAGATAAAAAAAATGAAGTATTTTCAAGCGCCAACTTGCATAAAAAAAATAAAAGACAGATATTTGCAAACCAATTCAACGAAATGGTCCTATAGCTCAGCTGGTTCAGAGCACCTGCCTTACAAGCAGGGGGTCCTAGGTTCGAATCCTAGTGGGACCACTTAAACCACCTCAAACGAGGTGGTTTTTTTTATTTTATGGCAGGAGTAGCAGAGTGGGTAGCACGACAGGGGATTTCGATAGAAATGCGAGTTTGTTTAAATCCCAAATATCCATTTTGCATATTAATATTTCAACAAATCAATTGTAAATAAAAAATAAAGCCCAACAAATTTACTGGGCTTCTTAATTTTATGGTTACTTGAGCAAGTAACTAGTCCTCATAAAATTTACGATATAATTGGCCTGAAATAAAAACAGCGTTAATGCCTTTGTTTTTTTCTGCCCACGCTTTGAATTTTGGATGTTCATGTATCGCTTTGTATTCAGCTTCTGAATTCCAATGACCAATGGTACAATGACGAAACGTTTTTGTGGTATCTGAAGCAGCCAATTTAAGATGGCTATAATAATTTTTAGGATAGCCAATCTCAACCATAATTGCATTGATTTCTTTCAAAGTTGCTTTATAGGTTTGCTCAGCTGAAGCATTTTTAACATCGTAAAAATGAACAGAATTGATAGCGTTTTGAGCTGAGGCAGTCCGGCCAATAGCCAAGCCAAGCACTACTAAAAAAAGGATTTTTTTCATGATATTAAATTTGGTTTAGAATTTATGTAAGAACAAACATAAGTATCTTTTTGAATTTAAAAATAAATTTTTATATTTTATTTACAAAGTCAAACTTACATCAAACAGTGATTCATTTTATTCAAAGCAGCAAACAAGAGCGCACAAGAAACTAATTTAAACCCGCTCAAATCATATTGAATAAGTCAACTAAATTGGAATAGTTTTAACTTGGTAAGATCCTGATAAGATTAAAATTTGATTGTAGCCGCATCGACTCGGTTAGTGGGACCACTTAAACCATCTCAAACGAGGTGGTTTTTTTAATTTATGGCAGGAGTAGCAGAGTGGGTAGCACGAGAAGGGTATTTCGAAAAGGAAAGCCAGCCAGCATATTGAATATTTAAGTCTCAAAATAACTATGCTATTTGCTTGATTCTGCCTATTTTCACTCTCCCATTTTACATAAAATCTTCATGCAGATGAGAATTCTTTTTGCCCTTCTTTTGGTTACCTCTTTGTCCGTATATGGCCAAAAATTCACCAAGCTCGAAATAAATGAAATTGAACAGTCAGAGATTAAAGGCTCGCTTTTGACATTCAGAGAATTCCTCCAAATGCCCAACGATGGGAATTATCCCCAACAAATTGAAACCAATCTGAAATGGTGTGAAAAAACATTTCAAAATTTAGGGTTTAAAACCACGCAGCTAGTTTCGTCGAAAATACCTCATTTATATGCTGAATACATAACCGACCCCAAAAAGCCCAATGTGTTATTTTATCTACAAATTGACGGACAACCCGTAGATAAATCCGCTTGGAATCAACCTAATCCTTTTGAGCCGGTAATCAAAAACCAAAAAGGAGAAGAAGTTTCGTGGCAAGAGATTGAGACCAAAATAGATCCTGAATGGAAAATAGTTGCTCGGTCAACATCCGACTCAAAAGGTCCTGCCATGTGTTTAATTTCTGCACTAAACGCGCTACGAAAAAGAAATATAGCTCCTGCTTATAATGTCAAAGTGATCATGGATTTTCAAGAGGAGTTAAGCTCCCCGACTATCGCTGATTTAGTCAAAAAGAATCGCGCACTTTTGGCGGCCGACCGCTTAGTCATAATGGATGGAACACGACACATATCCGATATTCCCACGATCATGTTTGGTGCTAGAGGTATTGCAACGCTGACTTTAACGGTATATGGTGCCAAAGAAAATTTGCACAGCGGCCAATATGGTAACTACGCCCCCAATCCAGCCTTAAAATTAGCCAAGCTGTTAGCTGGCATGAAAGACGATGATGGTCGGGTAACGATTCCAGGATTTTATGATGGGGTCACGATTACAGCGGCCGACAAAAAATCATTTGCTGAAATCCCTGAAAATATGGCGGAAATAAATGCGGAAATTGGCATTGCAGAAGCCGAAAAAGTGGGAGAAAGTTATCAAGAAGCCATGCAGTACCCCAGCTTAAATATCCGTGGCTTACAAGCATCCAACGTAGGAAAACTAGTCACCACGACGATTCCAAGTATGGCCATCGCTGAATTAGATTTACGGTTGGTTCCCGAAACACCCGGTTCGAGACAAATCGGTTTAATCAAAAACTACTTGACACAACAAGGTGTAACGCTAATTGATAGTTTACCTACGGACCAACAAAGAGCCCAATTCAAAACCT
The DNA here is from genome assembly GCF_042715545.1 of Aquirufa avitistagni. Taxonomy (NCBI): domain Bacteria; kingdom Pseudomonadati; phylum Bacteroidota; class Cytophagia; order Cytophagales; family Flectobacillaceae; genus Aquirufa; species Aquirufa avitistagni. The sequence goes on from NZ_JBBKXZ010000004.1 coordinate 135,627, forward strand.
TGGCAACGTTGAAACAAAAAGAAGGATCACTACCCTTTAGAACTCCCATGGATTCTGAAATCGGCCTATGGTTATCCAAAGCAACAGAAAGAGCTGTGGGCAAATTTCTAAAGGTGCGTGCCACAGGTGGTTCGCAACCTATGGCTTCTTTCATCGAAACTTTAAACGTGCCAGCGGTATCACTTAGAATTCCTAATCCGTATAATAACATACATGCTGCCAACGAGAACATTAAAATCAAAAACTACGAGGAAGGAATGAAGATGTGTATTGCGCTCTTAACGCAGCAAGCAGATTAGACATCCACCAAGCGCATCAACCAGGCTGAAATAATCCCAGCATACGTACCAATGACATGGCTCAAAACTGCTAATAAAACTCCTACAGGCGCTAAGGAGGGGTGAAAAGCAGCAGCTACAGCGGGTGCAGTCGCCACTCCACCGATATTGGCTTGGCTCCCTACGGCGACAAAAAAGAAAGGGGCTTTGATCATTTTGGCAGCCACAATCATAGAAATAATATGTATCAGCATCCAGATTACCGCTACTGCCAGTAATCCAACGTTGGCACCGATATTAAATAAATCTAGACGCATCCCAATAGTCATAATTAAGAAATAAATAAAGAGCGTAGCAAAATCTGTGCTCCCTAGCTTTTCCATTTTTCGAACGCGGGTAAACGATAAAAGGATACCGATCGTTGTTGACAAAAGTATCAGCCATAAAAATTGGGATGAAAAAGGCTCTAAACCATGCGAAATAAGCCAGTCGCGATGTGGTGCAAACATTTTTGATATTAAGCCACTACAGGCATGTGCAACAGCCGTACCACCAAATCCTATGCCCAATATAAATGTCAGATCTTTTAAGTCGGCAGGTTTATCTTTCGTTTCCTTAAATTTCAAGATATTTTTTTTGACATCCTCAATCAACGTTGCATCTGCCCCGAGCCAGGCGTCAATTTTATGGGTGATTCCTGCGCCATAAAACAAGAGCGCTGTCCATACATTTGCCACTAAGGCATCGATGACCAAAATGATCACAAATAGCTCCTCTGAGCATCCATAAATCTCTTTTAATGCCAATTGGCTACTACTTCCACCGATCCACGAACCCGTGATAGTAACCAATCCTTTCCAATACCCCGCTTCCTGAGCTGCGACATGAAAACTATCAGAAAAGAACGAGACAATATATAAGGCGATAGGGCCACCAATAACGATACCGATTGAACCCGTAAAAAATATGAGTAGTGCTTTATTACCTAAACCAAAAATTGCTTTCAGATTTGCTGTCGATAATAATAAAATCAAGGAGGCAGGAAGTAAGTAAGCCGTCGCAAAACGATATAAACCAGATGCTTCACCACTAATAACATGGTAACTATTCAGAAAACCAGGAATCAAATAACAAAACAATAAGGGAGGAACTACCCCATATAATTTTTTCCAAAAACCATGATTGGAATCAGCACTATAAAAAATTCCAGCTAATAGAATTAAAAATAGTCCTGCGATAATGGCATCGTTCTCGATTTGGAAAAAATTCATTTAATCAAATTTAAATTAAACTACATACCAAAAATATGCCAACGAGCCTCCTTCGAATTAACCATTTTATCTCCGTCATGAGCTACATCTGGTACAACGGCAATTTGGTATATTTTCTTTTTTGGGGAATACAGTTGGACGTAATCATAAAAATATTGCCCCCGCTCTAAACGAAAACGCCCTTGCATATTACCCTCGCATGTCTTATCTAAACTACTATCGTTCATATTGACATCTTTCTCCCCCAGAATAAATCGAATATCTCGATTCAGAAATTGTTTCTTGATGGTTTCAACACCCACTAGGGAAGCATACGGATTTAGCTTATCCATGCCTCGGGGATAATCATTGAAACCAGGACAACCACTAGTATCGGGCTTGATAAACGTTAAACCAGTTTCCGTTTTTACAGGTCTTCGGTCATCTAAGTACATGTACGTAGAAGGATTCATCACGATAAAATTAAACTTGTATTTCGAAGCAATCGAAGGCATGGGCGTCATGCCCACGTAGCGGGAAACAAATTGTCCTCCGGCCGAATGACCAATGATGGTAATTTTTTTCAGACTCGGAAAAAGCTTTTTATTACATGCCCGGGAAATCAACGAATCCACTAAACTAAAGCTGCTGAATGCCTCTGCCATCTTACGTTTTTCACTTGATACCGATTCATCGCCTATGCGCCAATTATTCTTTACCCAAAACAAATGCGTGGCATCATGTTTATGATCTTCTAAATCTTTCTCCGAATTAAATTGAGGAGAAATAAATAAAGTCTCTTCTTTCTTATTGGCTGCATTGACCGCTTTTTCACCCCACTCATAATAGTCAAGTCCATTTCTCCTGGCACCGTGAATGTAGATCACCAGTTGCTTGATTTGATCATTTTTCACTGCGATTGGATGATTACTGGCGTAGCGAAACGAATAGATTTTATCGTTCTTTTTGAAAGAAAAGACATTGGGACAAGCTCTTTCGATTGCTGCTGGCTTTTCATCCTGGGCATTTCCGAACATTGGAATAAAAAGACTGAGGACCAGTAAGTGAAGAAGTGATTTCATGGTTTTAGGAGGCTAAACAAAACCCTCCAAGTAAAGTGCTTGGAGGGTTTTAATATAATTCAATTAAAATATGGACTATTTATTTACTTCTGTAACACTAAATATACCAGCATCTTTAGGCGCATTTTGATTCGCACTTAACTCTGATTGTGCTACAATAAAGCGTTGTGGATATTGCTTGATCGTCGCTGAATTAAATGGAGGTAACACAGCGATATCTTTTTCTTTTGAGCCTAATCTTCTCAAGTCATCAAAAGCCATTGAACTTGTAAAGCCAGAAACATATCTTTCTTCGATAATTTCACGAAGTAAAGCTCTATCGGTAGGGATTCCATCTAGGTTTTCCATGCCACCTTTTTCAAAGTCGGCTAATACATACGCATCATATTTTAATGCATCTGCTGCGTTCAATTTAATAAACGCTCTACCACCAGCTAAATAAGCTCTTAGCTTGTTCAATTGAACAATTCCTTCAGCTGTTTTTCCAGCTCTAACCGCGGTTTCAGCCAAGATTAATAAGTTCTCTTCAAGACCAACTAGTGTCATAGGTGTATTAATAGCGGCGATACCTTTATTGTTGGTTGCTGACGCTCCGTCAAATCGGTAATAGCTCAATCGCGCATTTTCCTGAGTTTTTGCGTTGTTTCGTCCCTTTCCTAATAAATTATCAAGATGAGATCCCGTAAAACCCCAATAGCCACCACGCTGATTAATCATTTTGTAGTTCAGATTTTGACTTCCATTTCCAATAGCTGGAGGAGTGAAAACCAAAGCGTCTGTCGTCACTAACACACCCAATAAAGCTTCTTGATACGCCTTATCATATTCACGTGTGTACATGTACAAACGCGCTTTTAAGGTACGTGCTACTTTAATCCATTTTTGGGTATTTCCGGCGAACATTAAATCTTCTGGAATGGCGGTATTAGGAGCTGCACCCAGATCAGTTATTGCTTCATCTAGCAAAAGTTGCAGCTGAGCAAAAACAAATTTTTGGTTATCAAATTTAGGGTCAGCAACTTCTTCTTTCGCTACTTCGGTATAAGGAATATCGCCAAATAAGCTAGCCATGGTTCCTAAGGTATTAGCTTCCAAAACCTTTGTAATCCCCGAGTATTGTTTTGCTTTCGGGCTTGTGGCGGTTTGTTGTCTCAACATACGCGCTTGTTTCACAACACCTTGATAAGCATTCTGCCAGACATTGTTACTTTCCTCAGCAGAGATGTTGTATTCGGCTAAACTTTTATACAATAAAATCAATCCTCTTGTATGACCAGCCCACATCCCACTAATACGTGTTTGGTGGCCAGCCTGAACTGAAATATTGGCAAGTTCAATTCCTTTTAATAATAAAACTCCCGCTTCAAAGGAATCTGAGGAAATTTCATTTGGATTGTCGTTGATTCCCTCAACAACTTTCTCACACCCTACACTAAATACTAACAATAGTGATAGCGCTGCATATTTTATATTTTTCATCGTTTCTAATTAAGATATTAAAAATTAAACTTCGCAGAAAATACCCACGAACGTGTACTTGGATTCGTGAAGTATTCAATACCAAATCCATTGTCAACACCGGATTGATTTACTTCAGGGTCAATTCCTTTAACCTTCGTCCAGATAAATAGATTTCTTCCTGAAACAGATAAATCTACCGAGTCAAATTTGGTTGCTTTTTTAAACTTCGCACCGCCGAAGTTATACCCCATTGAAACCTCACGTAGACGCGTCCAGCTACCATCTGTGATCGAGAATTCGTTAATGGCTGAACCACCTAGACCACCACCAAGTGAATTGTACCAGCCTTCATCTAATAAAACATCTCCCCCACCATAATTAAAAATGTTACCACGAATAGTTGTTCCGGCTGGGAAAACTCTTCCTGCAGAGTTCTTTAGATCTTTTGTCAACGTAACTTCATTGCCCGTGTCAGCATAGGTTCCGAATGCGTTTAGGACAAAGCGTGAACGTTCTGCAAAATCACCACCTTGGAATGTCTCAAACAATACATTGAAATTCAATTTCTTGTAGAATCCTTTCAGTCCTAAACCACCTCTCCAATCTGGATTTGGATTACCAATAATGCCTTGCTGAGGAGCTAGTCTTGGGAAACCATTAGCATCTAATGCCAAACTACCGTCATCATTTCTAAGTGCTTTACTTGAGAATAAAATACCTAATGGCTGTCCAACGATTGCATTAGAAGTGATGGATTGGTCTGTTAGGGCAACTCGTTGAACACCAGCTAAGTCTAAAACTTTATTTCTGTTATTGTTCCAGTTTCCATACAATTCTAAACCATAATTAGCTTGAGCGATAATCTTGTATCCTAAATCAACCTCCAAACCTCTGTTTTCCATTCTACCGGCATTGGAATATCTAGATAAAAATCCAGATGAAGGGGATAAGTTAACCGCAAGCAAGATGTCTTTAATTTCATTTTTATAGTACGTTAAACCTAAGCTTAAACGGTCTTTAAAGAAGCGCAAATCTGTACCTAACTCCATTTCCGTTTTGATTTCTGGTCTTAGTACATTATTACCTTGATCATCATTTAGACGGAAACCACCTCCAAATTCATTGATATCAAGTGCGTCATCATAGGTACCATAGGTGAAATTTTCATAGGTCGTGCCAAACTTATAGGCCGTAGGCTGTACCCCCACTTGTCCATAAGACATTCTCACTTTACCAAAAGAAAGCACTTTGTTTGTCATATTAGGCAATTGTGAAAACTGCCAAGCTAAATCCATGGAAGGGTAAAAATACCCCCCTTTGATTGTTGATGCAGCTTCTTGCGTTCCAGAAACGCTAAAGAATACTTGCTTGTAAAGATCAAACGCCAAAATAGAGTACAATCTATTTGATCGAATGTGGTTTGTACTATTTTCAACCTCAAAAGGAGCAACACTATTAGTGAATGATTGTATCCGACTATTCACCAAAAAGTTTTGCGACCTTACATACAAGTAATTTCTAGTTCGATCATTAATATTATAGCCGACCGTAGCATTCAATCCAATTTTTCCCGGAACCAAATCAGGAAAGTCTGCACGGGCGATGGCGTCTAAATTGATTTCAGAAACAATAAAGTTCTCATTGTCTAATCTTCCATTGTTAAAACTAGTAGAACCAACTGGAGCGAAGTAAACACGCTTGTCTACATAGGTATCGATACCACCACGTAAGTCGATGTTAAGCCAACTGACCGGGTTGATGTTCAAGTTGGTATTCGCATTAAAACGATTTACGACCGAAGTGGCCTCTTGCTCGTTAATGGTCCATAATGGATTGTTGAAAAATGGATTGATATTGTTACCTAAATACCTTCTATAACTCCGATGTCTTCCTTCCGTCGGAACACCTGTACTTGAAAAATAAGTACCTATGTAAGCCGTTTGATCAAAATCTGCTGGTTGACGAAGAAGGCCTAAATATAGACCCGCCGAATTTGAGTTTTGTTGAATTCGATTACTGTTAGTCCGAATGTAGTTTGCTTTAGTCGTTAAGTTAACGTTATTGTTAAAGAAGGTCTGATTATTAAATCGCATGGTAAATCGATCGTAATCACTGTTTTTGATGATACCCTCTTGTCCCAAATAACCTAAACTAAAAAAGTTTGTTGTTTTTCCACTACCACCCGTAATACTCAGGTTATGCTCTAAGAATGAGCCCTTTTGAAAAACTTGGTCAAAGTTTTTATCCGCAAAGATATCTTTTGAGTTTTTAGTGATGATTGGATAATACTTTTGACCATCATTACCTAAGAAATATTCACCGGTCGTATTAAATACATCTGGGCCACCTGATCTTGAGGATATTTTATCTCCCCATGAATTCGTGGCTGTTGGATTAAACCTTCCACCCGTACCTTGACCAAACGTGGTCTGAAGGGGATGTTTTCTGTTTATTTCATCCATTGAATAGGTAGCCGAATAACTAACCTTCATTTTTTGATTTAATTTACCTTGCTTGGTCGTAATCACCAAAACACCATTGGCTGCTCTTGAACCCCACAAAGCAGCTGCCGAAGCACCCTTCAAAATCTGAGTAGATTCGATATCTTCTGGGTTCAAATCATTCAAACGGGATTGTTGGGAAACTCCCCCAGATCTTGTACTTCCTGAACCATATAAGTTGTCATTGGATAACGGAACACCATCTACAATCACTAAAGGCTGTGAAGAACCACCAATGGTATTTGCTCCACGAATCTGGATATTTGTTCCTGCTCCCGGGTCTCCATTGGCACGTGCAATTTTAACACCCGATGCCTTACCTGCAAGACTATTTAAAATATTGGCTTCACCACTTGACCGAATTGCTTCTGCAGAAACACTGGAGGAAGTAGAACCCGTCCGATCTCTCTTGGTCTTAAATCCTAGCGCGTTGACTACAACTTCTTGTAGATTAACGGCGTCTTCTTGTAAGATTACATTGATAAATGCCTGGGTTCCGATGGCTATAACTTTAGGAGTATACCCAACAGAACTAACGTTTAGGTCTTTGGCATTTTCTGGAACCGTAAGGGAAAAATTCCCATTTGAATCAGTAGAAGTACCTACATTAGTTCCACGAACTAAGATGGAAACTCCTGGAAGTCCCTCTTGGCTTTTGTCATCTTTTACTTGGCCTTTAATTGTTTTTTGGGCGAATCCCGCGAATGTACTAAACAATAAAAGAAGTAAAATTGGTAGTTTTAAATTCATGCGTGTTTTAGGGTTTGATTTAAGTAAATTAAAAACTTTTATAAAAGTCAAACATAAAACTTATATTGCTTTATTAAAACTATTTATTGCTTTATTATCATTTTCAATTGTATAATTATTTATTAGAATGAGATGAATTTAGACTTATTTTGGTTGAAAAATCCATTAAATAAGTGTTTTTGAAACTATAAAAAATTGCCAGCTGAAACTTTACTTCATCCTAGACGCTAACTCAAAATGAATAAACTATTTACTGCTCTCCTATTTTTCTTAACTTTTTCAGGATTTTCACAGAATACCAAACCCAAATTTGAGGGACAATCAGCCTCTAGTACTGGAAAAGTAGACACACGTAACCATGCGATTATTCCACAGTGGCGTGGCCAACAAACCTTAGGGAACATTTCATTTGATAATGATTTTGCCGGAGCGAGACTCAACGGAATCACGCAAGATAATGATACGCTGTATACGGCAATCATTGCCGCCGAAAATTACCCTATCAATCCGAGTCCCTGGTACGCGTTTAAAGTAACAAGTAAGAACCCTAAGACTATTTGGATTCACCTAACCTATTTAAATGCCAAACATCGCTATTTCCCAAAGATCAGTCGGGATGGTAAAACGTGGCAAGTAGTTGATTCAACCGATTGTATCTTAGTCAAAGATCCACAAGCAAAAAATCAAAATTTCCAAGACAATGCGCTGTCGGAGTCTGCCTATGTGCGCGTTCGTGCAGATAGCAAAACCACTTGGGTAGCTGCGCAAGAACTGATGACTTCGTCGATTGTAAATGATTGGTCGAAAGGTATACTGAAAAACAAATTTGTATCCAGTGAAATCATTGGCCAATCACCTCAAAATAGACCATTTCAATGCTTACGTATTGGTGAAGATCAGTCGGACTCAAAGATTATGATTGTGATCGGGCGTTTGCATCCGCCTGAGGTTACGGGTCAATTTGCTTTGCAGGCATTTGTAGAGTCACTTTGTGTGGATTCTGAAACTGCGAAAAAATTCAGAAAAGAATATACCGTCTATGTGGTCCCTATGATGAACCCAGATGGAGTAGATAATGGACATTGGCGACATAACACCGGGGGAATTGACCTCAATCGGGATTGGGAGGACTTTAATCAACCCGAGACTCAAATTGTGCGTGATTTTCTACGCAAAAAACTCACTGGAACGCAGCGTAAACTCTATTTTGGGATTGATTTTCATTCCACTTGGGATGATATATTTTATACGAATATAACGGAAAAGCCCACCCACATGGACGGACTAATTAGCCGTTGGTTCGAGTCGCTAGAAAAAGCAATTCCAGATTATAAAGTAAATGCCAGAGGAAGTAAACCTACCTCTGGGGTAATTTCTAAAGCATTTTTTAATCGGGAGTTTAACGCTGAAGCATTGGTATATGAAGTTGGCGATAACACTTCACGGGAATTTACATCCTTAAAATCGAAGACGGCAGCCGAAAGTTTGATGCGACTTTCTTTGGAGTATTTGAAGTAAAAAATGATTATTTAAACTATTTCAGCCTGAAAAACCCCTTACTGCTTACTGACTTTCACGGATTGGGTATGCGTTTCACTTGAATCTAAAATCTGAAGTAAATAGGTTCCTACAGGTAACGCCTGAACATCAAGTATACAATCTTCTACCAAGTTTTCCCTTTGTAGATAAGGAATGCCATTCAGATTAAAAAGTTTAATTTTTGCATTGGGCAAAAAATTAGATGGGATCTTAACCTGTAGTTTATCATGCACAGGATTTGGATAAACTAGGGGCAAAAATGCTTCTTCCACTTGATTTCCAGTAATTAGTATAGACACGGAGGTAGACAATTTACTTTTACACCCTTGTGAATTAAATGCCATTACAGTGTAAATTCCTGAAGATGTAGCTTTAATTAAGGCTGTCTTTTGGTCAGCTATTGCCTTCCCATTCAAAAACCATGTATAACTAGTGCCATTATTCGCTGAAAGCTCTATAAAATTCTTGATCTCAATAATAGGCGTACTCGGATTAGGAATAGTGGGACAATCATCCACATGATCCATCAGTCCATCTTTATCCGTATCTTTTTGACTATCCGCACACCCATTTGTGTCCACTTTACTACCTACAGGAGTGTTCAAACATAAATCTAAATGATCTAAAACACCATCCACGTCTCGATCAAAATGTGGCGAAGACACAACAAAAATCGAAGTGGAATACACGCTATCCTTGTCTGACTTAATTTTTAGTCGGACAAATTTCTTATCAAAATCATCTGTGATGACCTCCTTTTTATTTTGACCAAATTTCCGGTAGGTAATACGATCATTACTCTGCTCCCACGTATAGACGAGGTTCTTATTTAGATATTCTGCAGAATTAGAAGCCGCATATTCCACTTGTAAATTTTGAGGTAATCGTTGCAAAGGACTCACCTTAATAAATGGTGTTGCCATTCGAGTAGGCACTGTAGTTAAGGTAATGGGTTTACTTTGGCTAGTTCTATTTCCTTGTTGGTCATATACCGAAACTTGATAGTTATTCGTCGCATTTTCCGACAAATATGGTGTTAAAAAAGAGCCAACCACCGTTCGCCCATTCAACACGCGCTCCTCAACAAAATCACCGTTTAATTGCAAGTGAATTGAACTTAACGGATTGGCATTTGAAATTTTATAATCGATTTTCATCATGCCACCTTGTAATTGAAGACTCGAAATTTCAACCGGAGAAATTGACTGATTTAGCGCTTGATTAAAAAAATGACTTCTGTTTATAATCAGCGCATCTGCATATGAAAGACGTGTATAGTTTTGCTCATAGGTATTTGGATAAAAATTACCCCGAATTCCTCTCAAGCCATTCCCCATCATATTTCCATAAAAATTTTCATCATTTCTAAAATCATGAGGCAATCCAAAGGCATGCCCTAATTCATGTGCCAATGCTCCCAAATAAGATGATGTAACCGAACTAAACGTAGTTCCTTCAAACCATGCAAAGGATTTATCTTTGACCAATGGCAATGGGCCCAAATCCGCATTCAATTGACCTGCATATGCCTGATTAGAAGTAAAATTAGATTCACTAAATAAGGCTAAAGCATTTGATCCAATCATCGCAACGCCACCCCCATCTCCCGATCCAAAACCACCACCCAAAGCAGTCCCACCACTGATAGACCCATCTTGACCCATCACATGACACTCCGTAATAACCACCCACGTTTCTCCTCGCTTCCAGATACCGATACCAAGTTTAGAGGCTTCAGTCAATGACCTACCCCACATATCTGACCAGAAATAGGTATCATCAAAAGTTTGTGATTTCACAGTGTGTACTATAGGAGCTCCCTTCGCATCAAGTTCCAAGGTAAAAGTCTTTTTTCCAAAGCCATTTAATTCCATTTGATCCTGATAGAACTTTTGAATTTGCTTCATCGCATACTGCATATTAGCGACTGCATAAGGTTTGGCCACTCGATTTTTTGGGATCAAATAAGCCAATCTGACAACGGGCTTTGTATTCGCATGTTGATTTGTGGATTGACTAGCCACTTCTGAAAGTTGACTTGAACCAACCTCCATTTGACAATTCTCACCCAAAAGCTTAGACTGAGCAAAAGATATTTGTGAAAAAAGTAACCCCAAAAAAATATACAAAATCCTGCAAGCCATGCGTATCTAAATTAAAAGCACGCATCCAAAGGAAGGGCTATGAGTTGCCCCGAAATTAAGAATAAATCAATTTGATTAAAAACTTATCTAATGCAAATTAAGCCACATGGATAGCATGGCAAATGACAAACTTACTCCTTCCATTCAATGGGAATCACCACCTCATTCTTCCTTCCCCAAAACTGAAAAGGAGCATTATAGCCTAAAAACGAATATTCTCCAGCGACCTTAATGCCTTTTTTTTGAATCAATGCCAGTAACTCATCCCGCTTTTCGGTAATTTTTTCATCATCCGCATAGCCACCAAAACGAATGACTGCCACATATTGTGGGCTAGACTTGACAATATGTACGCCCGAATCTTTTGGCTTAGGCAAATCTGACGATGTGTATTTTTCAGGCATCACAAAACTCATCGTCGACCCCTGATTTCCAATCTCCATACGCACCGGCGAAGTCATAGCAATACTCTTACCCTGATCATTTCCACCAAATATGTAACCGGCTAATTTGCGGAAACCACTGCTGGCCACCGACTTGTAATTGGTACCCTGACTGTAAATTTTAGCAAACGTAGCTGCAGGATAAAAACGAATTTCAAATTTAGCCTCCTTGCGCACGAGCCTATATTTCTGATTTTCGGTTTTTAAATTACTGCTCACCAACTGATATGATTGGATCATTAGGAATATAAAACCAATGCTCGCGATGATGTAAAAAGCTTTCATGTCAAGGAATGTTTAGTTCGTACTGACCTTAAACTGAATAACTTACAAAATAGTTTCCCGATCTCTCGAAACAATAATTTTATTTTTACCTGCAATTGCCTTACTTTAAAACAATAAACCTCCCCTATGAAACGATTTCTACTCATTGCGCTGTCTTGCATGGCTTTTTCAGCCCAAGCCAAACCAAAAAAGGAAAAATGGATTCAATTATTTAACGGAAAAAACCTAACTAATTGGACCGTAAAAATCCACCACCATGAGGTGGGCGATAATTTTGGAAACACATTTCGCGCAGAAGACGGCATGATCAAAGTTCGCTACGATCAATATGACCAATTCAACGAGCGATACGGCCACCTGTACTTCAACAAACCTTTTTCTCACTATAAACTTCGATTGCAATATCGCTTCACAGGCGTTTGGCGAAAAGATGCACCTGACTATACAGAGAAAAATTCCGGGGTCATGTTCCACTCCCAAGATCCCAATACCATGCCCAAAGAACAAGATTGGCCTATTTCCGTCGAAATGCAATTCTTAGGAATTTTAGCAGATGGCAAACCAAGACCCACGGGCAACATGTGCTCACCTGGTACCGACGTAGTTTTTCAAGGGAAAATCGACCCGAGACATTGCATCAACTCCACTTCCAAAACATTTGAAAACGAACAATGGATCACCGCTGAGTTAATCGTTCGCGGAGACTCGCTGGTTACCCACATGATAAACGGTGAAACGGTTTTGGAATACACGCAGCCACAAATAGGCGGCGGTGTCGCTAATCGCTACATTCCTGCCCTGAAAATCGACGGAAAATTATTGAAAAGTGGTTTCATTGCCCTGCAAAGCGAAGGTCAAGAAATTGATTTCCGTCACATTGAGCTCCTAGATTTATCGAAAGAATAGACTGATGGTTAAACATATCCTAGGACTACTATTTCTTTTTTTCATTACCGATGCACATGCGCAGTTTCATAAATACACCTACGAAACCCAGCGCATGGGCTCCCCTTTCCAAATAACTATTTCGTGTGCAGACTCAACCGGAATTTCCAAAGCAGTTAAACGCGCATTTCAATTGGCCTCCCAACTGGAAGGAATACTCAGCGATTATCAGCCAAACTCCGAACTTAGCCAAGTAAATCGCTTGGCAGGAACCGGTAAATTCTTTCCCATCCATGAAGCTTTTCGAGCCATTTTAAACGAATCGCTCATCGCCAAAAATCTTAGCCATGGCGCATTAAATGTATTTGCAGGGAAACAGGTGAGTTTGTGGCGACAAGCACGCAGGAATCAAGAAATGCCGGGTGAGGTGGCATTAGTCCAACTAGCCAAAAAGATACAAGGGACGTGTTTGGAATTTTCAAGCGACTCTACTGCGGTTAGGTTGCTGGATTCCGCGTGCCAACTAGACCTTGGATCCTTAGGAAAGGGATTCGTGGCACAACGTGTGTTAGAACAATTAAAACAATCCGGCTTTCCCTACGCCCTCGTGGATGCAGGCGGAAAAATCGTCATGACCAGTCAAGGCCCCTCCGGTTTGGCGTGGGAAGTGGGCATCGAACTGCCCGCATCTAACGCCCTATTACCGAAAACCATTGCCCTTAAAAATGAGTCCATTGCCACCAGCGGCAAAACGTATCAAACTTTACGCTTAGCAGGAAAACAATTTTCACATGTAATCGATCCCAGAACCGGAATGGCCTTAACGCATGCTCGATCCGCGACAGCCATCGCGGTGGACGGGACGCTGGCCGACTGGCTTGCCACCGCCGCCACGGTAATGACCTTGCAAGAAATTGAAAAATTAGTAGTAAAATTGGCAAATGTTCGCCTCCTCATTTTTGAAAATGAATCTGGCGAACCCAAAATCCTATTCAACTATAATCTATTACCCCATGAGGCAGCTGGTCTTCATTAGTTTACTGTTTTCCCATGGGATTATTGCGCAGGGATTGAAATCGTACCAACAAGCCATTCCTCAGACCCATGTTTCTTTTGACATGGTCGCCATTCCCTCAGGAAGCCTACCCGTAACGTCATCAAAAAAAGTACAAATACCGGATTTTTGGATGGCTAAAACGGAGTTAACCTACGATGTATACCAATTATTTTTCGAGGAATCCCGAGACCCAGAACCCAAGCCACCCAAAGACGGCCCTGATGCCATCACTAGACCTAGTCCTCCTTACATAGATTTCACCTTGGGGATGGGAAAAGTAGGCGGATATCCAGCCAATTCCATGCAACAATACGCGGCAATCATGTTTTGCAAATGGTTATACGCTAAAACAGGCATTTTCTATCGCCTACCTACCGAGCAGGAATGGGAATACGCCTGCCGGGCAGGAGCCCAAATACCCAGCGAAAAACTTGGAGACTACGCCTGGTTTCAGGAAAATTCAGGAGACAAATACCATCAAGTGGGCCTAAAGAAACCAAACGCCTGGGGTCTTCACGACATGCTCGGGAATGTATCTGAATGGGTACTGGACCAGTATGATGACGCAAATTACCCCGGCAAAGAGAGCCCCGTTTTTATTGACAAATATGGGGATGCCGTTGTCCGAGGAGGAAATTACCAAGATCCAGCTAATCGGGTTAGTGCAACCCATCGCATTCCGGCTGATCCCATTTGGAACCGACGGGACCCTCAAATTCCGAAAAGTATATGGTGGAATGCAGATGCTCCCTTTGTGGGGTTTCGGATTATGCGTCCCGCAAAACAACCCTCTGCAAAAGAAATTAACTCATTTTTTGAAAAATACTTATAAACTAAACCTCAAATAAAACGAATGAAAAATACAAGACGAGATTTTGTGAAGCAAACCGGCCTAACAGCGAGTGGATTGATTTTAGCTCCTTGGGCATCGAATGCTTTTTCAGGCCAAAGTTTAGTGAATGACACCCTTAAGGTTGCCTTGATTGGCTGTGGAGGACGTGGTACAGGTGCCATTACACAAGCATTGAGCACGAAAGAAAATATTCAATTAGTCGCGATGGCGGATGTTTTTCGTGATCGCCTAGATGATTGCTATGGTAATTTGATGAAATCACGTGAAAAGGACGCCTCTGCCAAAGCCATACCTATCCGACAAAAAGTAGATGTACCCGAGGATAGAAAATTTGTGGGATTCGATGGCTATAAACGCGCCATGGAATTAGCCGATGTCGTGATTTTAACAACGCCTCCGGGTTTCCGTCCCTTGCATTTCGAAGAGGCGGTTGCGCAAGGCAAACAAATTTTCATGGAGAAACCCGTGGCAACTGATCCCGCAGGTATCCAGCGCGTATTAACCGCTGCCAAAATTGCCAAGCAAAAGAAATTAAATGTCGTTGTAGGCTTGCAGCGTCACTATCAAAATTCCTACCGCGAAATCATGAAGCGCATCCAAGATGGCCAAATTGGCGATGTGGTTTCTGCTTCTTGCTGGTGGAACAACGATGGCGTTTGGGTGAAACCGCGTAAAGAAGGACAAACTGAGATGGAATATCAATTGCGCAATTGGTATTACTTTAACTGGATTTGTGGGGATCACATCACAGAACAACACGTTCATAATATCGACGTGATTAATTGGGTGAAAAATGGCTATCCTGTTCGTGCACGCGGTACCGGTGGACGCGAGGTTCGGAAAGGAAAAGATTTCGGTGAAATTTTCGATCACCACATCGTAGAGTTTGAGTACGCAGACGGAACGATTTTAAATAGTCAGTGTCGGCATATTCCTGGTACCTGGGCTAAAGTGGATGAACACGTGGTTGGGACAAAAGGCAAAGTACATTTTGATGCGGCTAAGATCCTTGATCACAAAGGAAATGTTCAATATGCCTTTGATAAGAAAACGAAGGAAAACAATCCATACCAAACCGAACACGATGAACTTTGGGCGACCGTGGCCGCGGGAGATTATAAGTACGCGGATGCAGAAAA
Organism: Aquirufa avitistagni; assembly: GCF_042715545.1. Lineage (NCBI taxonomy): Bacteria > Pseudomonadati > Bacteroidota > Cytophagia > Cytophagales > Flectobacillaceae > Aquirufa > Aquirufa avitistagni. The sequence continues at coordinate 151,294 of NZ_JBBKXZ010000004.1, forward strand.
TGGCGCTTATTCAACGATGACATCGATTTTAGGCCGTATGGCAACCTACTCCGGCCAAGTAATCGAATGGGATAAGGCCATTAATTCAGGCATCAACATTGCCCCATCGCGCTTTGCTTGGGATGCAGATATGCCTTCAAAACCGGATGCCAATGGCCTATACAGTGTCGCAGTTCCCGGAAAGACAAGCTATTTTAAGTAACATAAAACCCCACCTGATTCGAGGTGGGGTTTTTCATTAATTGATTTACTAAGAATTTTCAAGCCACCGATGGATCAAAGCGGCATGTTGATGGGCGTTGGGATCCAACATTAAATCGTGTGAACCTCCCTCGATCAATTCCAACGAAGTTCCATAGTATTCCGCGGTTTGCTTGAACTCATTTACCGAAATCAATGCATCTGCAGAACCACCCATCACGAGCGTCGGCAACTTTTTCTGGACGCGACCAATCGGCATCATTAATTGTAAATAAGCCCAAAAAGATTCGGCACACATCAAGTTTGCGTACTGTTCTGTCTTTTCATTCGAACCAAACATTAAACGCGGATACTTTCTGAATACCCCCAACAAATTTGCTTGAAACAAGAATTTAAATGCACCTGGGTTTTGAAACAACACGCGAAGGCTGGGCATAAGCACCCCGACTGGTGGAACAGAGGACATCAAAATAGCTTGTTTACATCTACCTCCTTTGGCCAAAAACCGTTGCAAGATCATCCCTCCCATGGAATGCCCCATGATGATGGGGTCTAGGGAAAGCTTGCCAACGACTTCTGAAAGTGCATGAACATAATCACTCATTGCATAATGAATCGCTTTTGTGCTCCCAGCTACCTCATGACCGGGAAGGTTTATCGCCACGCACGCATACCCTTGCTGCTCAAAATAAGGAACAAAATATTCCTCCCAGCACCAAGCACCATGACTCATCCCATGGACAAAAACGATGGTTTCTTTCATTAAGCGAGTGATTTACGCACGTAGTTTTGCGGCAAGTGTTTTTTCAACTGCTTTGTAAACAAATGAAAGTCCACCGTTATCGTGTGACGCGGTGTTTTGATTTGATTTAAATGTGGATGCGTCACTTCCCTTTGGCATAATTCAGCCATATTTTCAGGTCGCTTCCACGTTCCTGCAATGGCTCTAGCGGCAATCTTACTCTGCAATTCAGCAGCCGGCCAAATACAACCCAAAGGCTGGAACATGCCTACAAAAAACAAGTTCTCGTATTTCTCATGGAGCATTTTTAAATACAAGGGAACATCCCCTTCACTGTAATTCAAAAAGTCTTGTCGGAAAAATGGATGCGCCAAAATATACCCTGTACAAGCGATAATCGTATCAAATGCCTCCACAGATCCATCTTTAAAGTGTACTTGTTCTCCATCAAATCGCTCGATATCGCCCTTCGGAAAAACCTTACCATGACGTACTTTGTACAACAATTCTTCATTGATCGTGGGATGCGTTCCGGTAATCGCATGTTCCGGTTCAGGCAATCCGTAGTTCTTATTGGACCCCGAAAAAATCTTGACCGTTAATTCCGAAAAGAAAAACTTCAACTTGGTAGGTAAGAATGCCATGCGGGATGCGACTACGTCACTCGGCTTGCCAAAGAGGAATTTAGGAACGATGCGGTAGCCGCGGCGCCAACTGATCGTTGTTTTCGCACTCACCCGACTCGTCTCTACGGCCACATCGCACGCCGAGTTTCCTCCGCCAATAACCAAAATGCGCTGATCCTTAAATGGTGTTGCGTTTTTAAATTCATGGGAGTGCATCAGTTTCCCTGTAAAATTTCCTGGATAGTGCGGCATACGAGGTTTCCAATGATGGCCATTGCAAACCACTAAATGGGTGAATTCCTCCGTTTTTGATACGCCTTCGTGACTCGTTTGAACGATCCATTGATTCGACTCATCTAACACACATGATTCCACAAGCGTATTAAACTGAATGTGGGGGTACAAATTAAATTTTGCAGCGTAAGCCTGAAAATAACGGCGCAGTTGGTCATGCGAAGGATAATCCGGCAAACCCGCCTCGAAATCATCAAAGGTGAAATCCTCATATTGCGAAAGCGTTTTCGAGCTAATGATATGCGTCGTTTCAAAGACACTTGAATGACTCAGCTTTTCATTATAAATCCAGTTACCGCCCACATTCGTGTTGAAGTCGTAACAAACCACATCAAGCCCTTCGTCGCGTAAATTTTTCAACGCCGTGATGCCGGAAGGTCCGGCACCTATCACACATACTTTTTTCATCGTTTTATAGGTTTAATCCAAACAGTCCATCCCGATCGGGGCGCCGTCGGGAATGTTCGGTGTTTGCATCGGTTTCCAATCGCTTGGGTTTGCTTTAAATTGATCAATCGTTTGAACCATGTATTTGGCCATCGTACTAGGATTCTTACCATAAAAGGCACGAATTTTTTGTACCGTTTCCTGCACCTCCGCTGCGGCAAGAGGCGAAATCGATGGTGCGTTTAATACATTTAATAAAGCTGAAAGCACCTTGAAATTAATCGTTTCCTGGGTCGCTTGCAGGTAGGAATCCGCATGCGATTTGAAAATCGTTGCTTGCGTTAGCGACTGTAAGGTTTCTGCGACGCCTAATTGTTTCGCGTCCACGGCCTTGTTACCGGCCAATCGCGATAGTCGATCAGGGTGTAATAGAAAATCTAATGTGAAGTCGGCCGCCGCCTCTACCCCACCGAACGGATCAAACGTGATACCAGTTTTCCCCTTAAACGATTCCCGCGTCCGGTCATAATTGAACGCGCGGGGCGGAAACAAAGCAAGTTTATCTTTGGGGATGGCCAAGGTTTGAGCGTCCAATGTTGTGTTCAGCGTACGAAGTGCGTCGATCTGCAAGGCAAGTGGAGCTGGTGACATTACGAGTTCCTTACCTCCACGAACGGCATAATTATATTCCGAACCACCTATGATCTTGGACACGGCTTCCGTCTGATAGCGATGCAAGAAATACAGGGGAACAAATACATCTTCCAAATGTGAATAGGTTTCATTGGGACGAATGTTATTCACGGAGAAATTGGCAATTGCTTTTTGGCGAACAGTCAAAATGTTTTTCAATTCATCTACAATGGTCGTGCCATTATCCCACAGGTGCGCATAGATGTGGGCTCCACCCGGGTTACGCGCATCCGAATCAGTAATGAACCGAAGTCCTTTTTCATAGGCTTGATCAAGAACCTGATTAAGTTCCGTTTGCGTCTTGTGCGCTCCATAAGCATAATCGACAGATACCTTATCCCAGTCCCCAATTTTGGTGTCGTAGGCATGGCTGAAGTCCATCTGTTTTCCCTTGAATTCAACTTGTGGATGCGGGTAATCCATGACACTGGTATTCGCACGCGCACTTGCCGCATAATTATGGGCAAATCCAAGCGTATGGCCTATTTCATGCGCCGCTAATTGTCGGATTCGTGCCAAAGCCATCGCAAGCATTGGCCCATTATGGGAACCGTCAACCGCAAAAGGTGCATTCATGAGTGCTTGGGCAATTAAGAAGTCTTGGCGAATGCGTAAACTACCTAGGCTTACGTGACCTTTCAAAATTTCACCCGTTCGCGGATCTGCGATGCTGGCGCCGTAGGACCAACCGCGGGTGGAACGATGCACCCACTGGATAACATGGTAACGGACATCCAACGGATCCGCATCTTCAGGCAATAATTTGACTTGAAATGCATCCTTGTAACCTATCGCTTCAAACGCTTGATTCCACCAGCGACCTCCTTCCATCAAGGCAGAGCGAATGGGTTCCGGGGTTCCGTTATCTAAATAATAAATGATTGGTTTTACCGCCTCAGAAACCGCTGCGCTTGGATCCTTCTTTTCTAAGCGATGTCGGGTAATCCATTTCTTTTCAATGACTTCCTGAACGGGAGAGGCATAATCCTGAAAAGTAATGGCATTTGCCCCTGATCGCGGGTCAAATAAACGTGGCTGATATTTGCTATCAGGCAATTCAATAAATGAATGATGTTCCACAACCGTCACATAGTCCGCATTGGGAGCGACCGAGCGAATCTCTGCACCAGTTCCATTACCTGCAAAAGTGAGGCGTGCTTCAAACTCTGAATTTTTTGGGAAAGATTTTGTTCGTTCTAAGGCCAATGAACTTTTGGATTTATCCAAACTATAAGTTCCTTGTTTGGCTTGTGAAAGGCGTTTCAAAACACCGTGCACATCCTGCAGAAGGAAATCCGTAAAATCGATGAAATAGGATCCATTGGATGCATGTTCGATTTTGAATCCAAACAGCACCGACTTCGCAAAGGCTTGTTGGACCGAAAGCTTCTCCAGCGCATTCGTCGTATTTGCCCGATAACGGGTATTGGGTTGAACGAGGAAAAGTTTATTCCCTTGTTTCTCGAAATAGACTACTTGTTCGTTGCCCAATTGGCCACGATCCAAACCCAAATCGTTATTCCCCACCCCCTGCGCAAGTGAGTAGGCATACAAAAACTCCTCGTTGAGTTTATTGACCTCGAGGTAAATCTTGTCATTTGAGTCGTCGTAATAGAAATTGAAATAGCCGGAATAGGCTTTCATCAACTTGAGTTTGTCGGCAATTTGCGCTTGGACTCCTAAACTACATAGGAGAAAAAGTAGGATAATTTTTTTCATAGTATGTGATAAACAGGTAGGTGTCGTAACGCCAAAATATGCGAGCGTCCGACTCATATTTACGGGTCACAAATTGGTAATATATTTGACAAAATCCAACCGATTAATTCACGGGTGAACGGATATGTGCGAACAAAAATGAATTTGCATTAATCACACGCATTACGTTGCAAAGTTTTTTCCATGATATTGCCGATTTTTTGGTCTTCATTTTAATCAATAAACGAAAGCTACCTGACGCTTAAATAATTCATACTTCATTGGGATGAACCTAGCCATTAGATTAGTTTTATACAGATTATCCAGCTAAGTTTGCACCGTTTAATTCCGCCTAAAATCGCTTCTAATTCATGTCTATTCCGGTAAAAATCTCCGTGTTAATGTCGTTGTATAACACGGATTTTGAAGTTAGCCAACGCGCCATTAGGTCCGTTTTAAATCAAGATTTTCAAGAATTCGAATTGATTATCATCGATGATGGCAGTTTAGCGAATGATCGCGATTCCTTATTACGTTTAGTGGAAGCGCATGAAGACAAAATTGTCTACATACGTCATCGCAATCAGGGGCAGGCCGATTCGATTAATCGAGGCGTGTTAAATAGTAAAGGGGATTTCATCACCATCCTAGATAGCGATGATGAATATAAACCCAATCACTTGAGTGCATGTCTACGCGAAATGCATGACGTCGATTTGATTTGTTCGACTACCGAAACCATCGTTGACTCGCCAGAAGACTATTATGTACCCGATAAAAACGATTTGTCCAAGCATATCCATTTAGATGAAGTGATATTATTTGGGACACTATTTGGTCGGAAGCATGTATTTAATGCCATCGATTTTGAGGGTGGATTTGCGGCAGATTCCCATTTTTATGAGAAGGCATTAGCGCAATTTCCTACTAAAAAAGTGGCGCTTAAGACGTATATATACTACCGAAATAATCCCAATAGCACCTGCTCCACGGTTAAGAAAGAGAATTTAATGCTGAATATTTAATGGCAGGCAACCCAACAGATTTTCTACTGATGGCTTGTCACATCACGGGAGTTTACGATGTAAATCGAAATACTACCTTAGAACCTGATGACTACCGTTTAGTCCAAGAATGGGCAGAATCCGTTGCAGCTGCCAAAATCAAGGGAGTCATTTTTCATAATAATTTGAGTCCAAAGACCTGCGAAACCTATACCAATGCGTATGTTTCGTTTGTTGGCATTGACTACAATCCCACATTCAACCCGAATGTTTTCCGGTATTTTGTCTACCGTGACTACCTAGAAAAACATGCGCTAGAAACGCGCGGGGTCTTTGTTACGGATGTCTCGGATGTTGTCCTCGTGAATAACCCATTTGAAGATCAAAGATTTATCAATCAACCCAGCGCCATTTTTTGTGGCGATGAAGATAAACCGCTCCATAATGAATGGATGCGCGATCATGCCGCACATTTACGGGAACAAATAGCTGAATATGCAGCCTACGAAAATCGTTTTGGGCAGGACACTTTGCTCAATTGCGGCATTATGGGTGGGCATACTTCCGTCTTTATGGGCTTCCTAGAAAAATTATGTGCGTTGCATGAACGGTATAATGCCAACAATAAAACAGCTTATACCGGCGATATGGGTGCATTTAATTACTTGGCTCGGACCCAATATACGGATCAAATAATTTCGGGTCCACCGGTAAATACCGTATTTAAGTTATACGAAACGGAGCGAACGGATTGCTGGTTTCGCCATAAGTAATCGAACCTTCCCAGGATTATTTAGTTACTATTGCGAATATCCATCCTTTACTCACATGATTAAGATTGCGTTCGATTCGATTTATGCCCATGAATTGCCAGAAAATCATCGCTTTCCTATGTTGAAATATGAGCTGATTCCGGGCCAACTAATCCATGAGGGGACCTGCAGTCGGGATCAATTTTTTTCACCTACTCGGTGTTCAAAACAGCACGTTTTACTGACTCATTCAGAAGAATATGTGAATAAACTACTAAATCAGGCCCTCAGTCCAGCTGAAATCAGACGTATCGGTTTTCCTCAATCCCCCGAATTAGTCAATCGCGAACTTATTATCACACAAGGTACAATTGATGCCTGTGGATTTGCCTTCGAAAATGGCATTTCGTTAAATGTAGCAGGTGGTACACACCATGCATTTGCAGATCGAGGAGAAGGATTTTGTCTACTCAACGACATGGCCATCGCGGCCAATTACCTGCTGTCGACGAAACAAAGCAAAAAAATATTAATCATTGACCTAGATGTACATCAAGGAAATGGTACCGCAAGTTTGATGCAACAGGAGCCGAGAGTCTTCACATTTAGTATGCATGGTGGGTCCAATTACCCCTTTCATAAAGAGCAATCGGATTTGGATATTCCCTTAGCGGATGGAACAGATGGGCCAACCTATTTAGCGATTTTAAGCGATGTACTACCCAAACTTTTCAAGGAAGTCCAACCTGATTTTGTATTTTATTTGTCGGGCGTAGATATTCTAGCAACCGACAAATTAGGCAAATTAGCCGTGAGTCTAGAAGATTGTAAAATGCGGGATCAGCTTGTATTCCAACAAGCCAAATCGCACGGAATTCCGGTCGTAGTAGCTTTAGGAGGCGGCTATTCGCCCGATATCAAAGTGATCGTTGACGCACATTGCAATACCTTCCGTCTTGCCATGGATATTTTTGGTTAATTGGGTTTAGAAATTTTCTACTTAATTTAGTTTGTAAACTAGCTAGCTTACACCTAGTTATCCTCAACCTATTTTATAACCCCATGATACGACTATCTAGTTTTTCAGGAATGATTCATGCCACCTTCAAAGGTCTAATGCTAATTTTCTTTTTAACTGGAACGCTGGAAGCACAAAACCTCCGTGTGGGGGCAGCGGTCAGAGTTATAACACCAAACCCCTTATTGCCTGTCTCCGGCGGTATAGGAATTCCACATCCTGTAACTGAAAAACGAGGGGATTTATTTGCTCGAGCCATGGTATTTGAACAAGGCACGGAACGTTTTGCCATCGTAAATGTCGATAACTTAGGCTGGACCTCTGTGCTAGGAAATCGTTCACGCGCACGCATCAAAGGCATTCGACCTGAAAATGTTTTGATTGGCGCTACGCATACACACAGTGCGCCGGATGCCTATGGATTTCCAGATGCATCGGGAAAAAGCTATGCAGATTTGGCGTATTTAAATTGGTGTGTTGACCAAATCGCTGAAGCTGTAAATGAGGCGTCGGCCAACTTACAACCTGCTACATTGAAAGTTGCCATGGGCGAAGCGCAAGGTAAAATTGCCTATAATTATTATGCCCCAGCGCTATATGATCCACGTTGTGGAATCATTCAGGCGCTGGCAAGCTCGGGTCCTCGAGCAGGAAAGCCTATTGCAACGTTGGTCAATTATGCTGTGCATCCCGAAGTTTTGGGTAACTCTAGAGGTATTTTAAGCCCAGACTTGATCGGACCGATGTATCAAAAAATCGAGTCAACCATTGGCGGGGTCGCCTTATTTATGAATGGTGCACAGGGAGGTATGGTCACGGCAGATACGCGTTTAACCTATGTAAAAGAAGGCGAACAACAGAAAGAGGCGAACACCTGGGAGGAATGTATTCGAATCGGTGAACTTTTAGCGGTGGAAGCGATGCGCATCGTTGACAAGGCTCCTGTCCTAAAAAATCCAACAATCTATTGTACCTCTAGAAAATTGGAATTTCCCATTGATTCCGAAATCATGCGTTATATCCTGCAAAAATCACCTTTGAAATATGAGGTGACTAAGGAGAATTTCGTAACGACTCAATTGAATCTGTTGAATATTGGACCTGCACAAATTTTAACTGTTCCCGGAGAGGCCTTACCCAATGTGGGCTATTATGTCAAACGAAATATGCACACCAAAATGCCTTTCCTTTTTGGCTTAACAAATGACGCCTTTGGATACATGCTCGCTAAAGTCGACTTTAATTCTTTCAAACGCTATGATTATATCACGCAAACGTCTCTGGGAGAAATGACCGCAGAAATTTACATGGAACAAGCGATTAAACTAGTTAAAGAGAGTCCTAAACCGCAGGACCAGTAGTTTATCAATTGACGTTTACATCACATTCAATCAAGCACATACGTGGTAAAATATCCAGTGAGATGAAAAAAATAATGAGCCTTCTTTTAGTGGTTATCAGCACCTATTGTTTGGGTCAAAAAAATGCAGGCCAACCTGTCTATGTCGATAAACCATTCAACCAAGATTATAGTATTAAATATTATAATCAAGATAAATCACCTCTCAAGTCAGCCTTTGCTGACCGCAATGGGGCCATCAAAATTTTGAGTTCGACGGGATTAATGCTACCCCACGATGGTGCCTTTTTATATCCGGGAAGCTTAAGGCCGGACCAACGAAACCGTACAAGTAGCCACAAAAAAATACAAAGCATAACGGTATATAAAAATCAATTTGTTTTCATGGACGACAAGGCAATTTTTAGTCACGCTTGGGCCGGCACACTGTATGCCAAACATGAGCTGGCAAATGCCAATATCCTCGCCGGAGGAACCGACTTCACCTTTTTAATCAGTGATGGATCGGAATTACATTTGGTCAATAAATCCAAGACAGTATTCAAAACGCGAATAGCCAACGATACCATTCTGTCCATTCGGCATGAACCAAAGGGTGGTTATTTTTGGGTGTTAACGAATCAAGGCTTGTATCGATTTAATCCGGCATTAGGGCAGTTGGCACCATGGATTTCCGGAACGAATTTCACTGCGTTTGACGTACATGCTTCTTTAGGGATTATTGGCACAACGGATGGTTACTTCTCCGTTGATTTAGTGAGCAAAAAACAAGGGGTACTCCAACAGAAAATACCGGTAAAAGCAATAACGGCGGTAAAAATCATTGCGGATAAAGTTTGGTTTGGTTCGACAAATGGTGCGTTTGCCTTACGCAAGGATGGCAAATTCGATTATTATCAAGGAGAGCGATGGCTTCCAGGCAACCACATTGATGCCATCGCTGAAGGTCCTAAAAATTCCGTTTTGATAGTTACCAATGGAGGTTTAGGTCAAATTTGTTTTAAGTCGATGACCTTGCATGAGAAGGCTTTATACTATGAGGCACAAGTTCGGGAGAGACATATCCGACATGGATTTAATGCCTGGTTGAGCGGAATGGATCATGGAAATATTTCTACTGGGTATTTGTCAGATTCAGACAATGATGGTTTATGGACCTCCATGTATTTGGGCGGGGAGATTTTTCGGTATGCTGTGACGAAGGAGCCAGCGGCATTAGAAAACGTGCGCGAAGCGTTTGAGTCGATGGAAAGACTCTATACCGTTAATCCTGTTCCGGGGTTCCCGGCACGTTCATATGAAAGACGCGGATTTATCGAAAAGTTATCAGATCCAGAACGCTGGCAGCATTCACCTGAACCTGAGTGGGATTGGAAATCGACGACCTCCTCGGATGAGGTAATTGGCCATATTTTTGCATTTGGTGCCTTAGCAGAATTGGTACAGGTACCTGATTTACAAAAACGGGCTATCGTCTTGATTGACACCGTGATGTCGCATATTGTTAAAAATGATATGTATCTCATCGACTATGATGGAAAGCCAACGTTGTGGGGAAAATGGAATCCGAAATATGTAAATGGTTTTTCGATTCACATTGGAGATCGCAAGCTCAATTCATCGAATATCATCGCCATGTTACAAACTGCGTATCGGTTCACAAAAAAGCCCATGTACAAGCAGAAGGCATTTGAGCTGATGGCAAAATATGGTTACTATGAAAACTTAATGCGGCCTATGAGTCAAATTGGCCAGGCTCCTACCGATGCGGATCCATTTGCCAAAAACCTTTCGGACGGCTGGAATCATTCCGATGACGAGATGTATTTCGTGGGCTATTGGGGTTTATACCGGTATGCATTTAATGATACCTTGCGGGCAAGTTTCAAGAAATCCATCCTGGATCATTGGGAAATGGAACGACCTGAAAAGGAAGGAGCATGGAATATTTTCACAGCACTTACAGGGGCGAAAGCATTTGATTTGAATGAGGCAGCTTGGTATTTGCGTGAACATCCACTTGATATGGTAGATTGGTCAATTCAAAATAGCCACCGAAATGATATCGAAAAATTAGCCCCCAATTTCAGAAATCAAATGACCAAAGAAGTGCTACCCCCTGATGAAAGACCGATTCAACGCCACAATGCGAATATGTTTACGCTGGACTATACCCGTAGCAACGGGACTTCTGAACATAGTGCAGGTGACATTTGGTTGTTGCCCTATTGGCTTGGACGCTATTTACAGGTGATTAGTGCGCCGGTAGGTGGGAAATAGTTAATGAATTGAATCTACATTACCTTGTTGGCTAAAACACTTGAAGTCCAAAAAATTACTTAAATTCAAATTTATTCTAGAGAATTGGCCATCCTCTTTGTAGAATTAGCTCTTGATTATAGGCTGAAACCGATTCTTGATTATGGATATGAATTCAACTTTAAATAAAAATCCTGCAAAGCTTCCTAGTGCATACGATGCATTTTTGAAAGATAATTTTGATTTAAAACCCCTATTAGAATCTCGAAATAAAACGGTTGATGTTAAAAAAACATTAGCCAAATACACGGGGGAATTTGGGTATAAACAGAAAAGGCATTTACTCAATAGAGTATTGGTAGGCTATGCAGAACGCCACATGAAAGATCTGGATGGATTGAGTTTAGATCAGGCCATTGATTTAATTTTCAAGAAACCAGATTTCGGAGAGCCTGTCAACAATTACTACCATGATTTTCCGCCAGAAGCTTACAAGAAAAAATACTTAGTAGATGATGTAAAGCCTGGGGAACCTTTCATCAGTAAACCTTATTCGAAACAAGAAAGAGAAGGATTTGTCCCTGAATTCGCTGGAGCGGAAAGATTGGGGGCGATTGATTCATGGGTTTATACCAGTATTTATAATCAACCTACCTCTGTAGGATGGAGGCTCTTTTTGTTTTTTCATACACTCGTGCCATTTAAAGATGATGGGGGAAGACAAAAATCTACCTATTATAGCATGAAATTAACGTTTGATGCGGCATGGAGAAGTTATAAAGATTACATAATCGATGTTACGCTTTCTGAACGAATGCTTGAATTGCTGAATCTGAGATACAGCAAAAAAGAAGCTCCAGACGAAAATTTTGCACGTGAAATTCAAGAATTATTCACGGTAGGTAAAAGGCCTTTTTCCAAATTCACTGAATCTGATGTGAAAGCAGCCGCCAGATTATTTGTTGGCTGGGATTCAATGTATTGGGAAAATATAGTTGGCGAAGGTTATGTAACGAAAAACAACTACAATGAATTTAACCATGACACGGGGGACAAACAATTCTCCAAATTCTATGGGAACCGCTTGATTAAGGGTAAAACCGGCCAAGATGGAGGGTTGATTGAAATGAAGGAGTTCTTCGACATGGTATTCCAAACAGAAGAGGTCGCCATTCACCTATGCAGAAGATTAGTACAATTCTTTGTCTACCCGGTTATCAATGTTTACGTAGACGAGAATATCATCAAACCCATGGCCGAGGTTTTGAGGAAGAGTAATTATTCGTTGGCAGAGGCATTAAAAGTATTATTAAAAAGTGAATATTTCTTTGCAGAGGAATTTTACAATTCCATGATTAAATCACCGATGGAATTTTCCATGGGGATGTACAAGGAATTTGAAATATTAAAAGGACATGTAGGCTATGATAAATTCAACACATTTTTTGACGAGGACAAAAAGCAGTTTGATTCCAAATATTTGGATCCAATTTACCTAGCATACCGTATTTTTTCACAAGTAAAATTTCATTCCATTGGCAGGCAAGGATATTCGATTGGAAATCCGCCAAGTGTTTCCGGCTGGCAAGCGTACTACCAAGAACCAGTCTATGACTTGATTTGGATTAATTCTGATTCCATTAAAAGACGTAAAGAATTAGGCGAGGCAATTGCCAAAAATGGACTCGATTTCTTTGATCGACCTAAAGTACGTTTTGACGTGAACTTACTTCTCAAGAAAATCAAAGACCCAAGCAATATCAATTCATTCATTCGGGAATTGGCTTTTCTTATTTTAGGTGTAGAAATCAATGAAAAAGCATTTTTGCGAATTAAAAAATCCATTTTGGGGGACAACTTTCCAGATTACTACTGGTCAGATGCTGTTAATTCATTTCAAAAAAACCCAAATAAAGACAACTTCAACGTTTTATATATACGAGTTGGACAGATATTATCTCAAATATTTGACTTAAATGAAATTCATGTTTTTTAGATGAAAAGAAGAGACTTTATACATAATTTTTCTCATGCACTAGCTGCCAGTACGATGATGCCTCATTTATCGTATCTGGACGCATCTAAGAAATATTCTCTACTTGAAAATACGGTAGAACCTGGCAAAATATTAATTGTATTGCGTTTCGATGGGGGTAATGATGGACTCAACATGATTACGCCGATGGACCAATATGCTAACCTGAATAAGGTCCGCCCCCATGTGATCATACCCGAAAAGAAATTAATTCAACTTGGGAAAAACGATTTAGCCTTTCATCCGGAATTTAAGGATATGAAAATTCTTTTTGATGAAAAAAGAATGAAAATTATTCAGAATGTTGGTTATGCGAGTCCAGACTTGTCACATTTTAGGTCCTCCGATATTTGGCAATCGGCATCCGATTTTAATGAGTTTGTTTCATCAGGTTGGTTAGGTAGATTAGCCGAACATGAGCACCCAAATTTCCCAACCGCCTATCCCAATAATAAATTCCCTGACCCTTTGGCGATTGAATTAGGTTATTCGAATTCATTATTGCTAACTGGCAAAACCACTTTTCCAGGATTTATAGCCGGAGACCCTCAAAATATCAATGAAATTCTGAATGAATTTGACACAAACTACCCAAGTACCTACGCAGGCGATAAACTAAATTACATTCAGACCATTGCCAAACAGTCAAACTTATACAGCACTGTTGTTAAAAAGGCTTATTTAAAAGGAAATCACTCGGTCAAATTCCCGGATACTGAACTTGGAGGTCAGTTTTATCAAATGAGTCGGTTAATCCGCGGAGGATTAAACACCCGAGTATATCATGCAATTCTAGGAGGATTTGATACGCATGATTCGCAAGTACTTCAAGATGATCATACACAAGGCAACCATGCGAAACTCCTCAAAACGGTAAATGATGGCATTATTGCCTTAATGAAATGCTTAGATGAAACAGGGGATTCTGACCGAATTATGTTGGTCACATTCTCCGAGTTTGGTAGAAGAATTGTTTCTAGGTCAACGAATGGGACAGATCATGGAACGGCCTTCCCGATGATGATTTTTGGCAACAACTTAAATGCGAATGTATTAGGCAAAAACCCTAAGATAGATCCTAAAATCACGTGGGAAGATAATTTAGAAGCTGAATTTGACTTTAGACAAATTTATGCCTCCGTCATTGAGCAATGGCTAGGGGGAAATGATGCGACCTTGAAAAATGTATTAACCAAGAGTTATACCCAAGTAGGCCTGACCAAAGCATATGCAGATGACGACATGGATGGGATATTGGATCGGGATGACAAATGCTTAAATACGCCTATCGGTGCGATGGTTGACACCAATGGCTGTGAAGTTTTTTCCTTAGCTCCAGATGCTATTTCAGTTATAGCAAGCTCAACTTCATGTATAGGTCAAAAAAATGGCGCGATCACCATTAGTACTTCCAACAAGAATTTCGACTATACCTTATCGATTGGTGAAACCAGTGCAGGGGTGTTAACCAAGGCAAACAATTATACGCAAAAAATTGAAAATCTGGCCGTTGGAACATATTCCATCACCATTCGAGTAGAAGGTAAGCCTTCCTACGAGCGAAAATATGAAGTTAAAATAAGTGAACCTCAAGCGCTCAATGCGGTCACTTCAGTAGATTCCGTGACAGCAAGTTTGAATCTGAACCTGAAAGGGGCTGAAACGTATTTCATCAATTTGAATGGGATTTCAACGGAAACGGACAATTCAAAAATCAACTTGCCCTTACAAAAAGGGCTCAATACGCTACGAATTACGACCACGAAAGAATGCCAGGGGGCTTACAATCAAGAAATATTTTTGTCGGAAGAGACTAATATCTTCCCGAATCCAACACCAGGTCCAGCCAAAATTTTCATTCCTGGTAACGACTTTGTTGTGGACATCAGTATCCATTCGATGCATGGCACAAGCGCCATGCAAACAAGGCATAATATACCGATGAACCGATTAGTTGATGTAGACCTGAGCGATTTGAGCGCAGGAATGTATTTAGTTAAAATGAGTGGCAATACGGTCAGAACAACGTGTAAATTGATAAAATATTAATAGATGAGAAACCTTATTTACCTTGTATGGATTGGTTTATTTGTCTTAGGATGCTCTAAAGAGGATTCGGCAGATCCTATGCCTGTAACACCTCCTCCGATTTTAGAAATTGGAGAAATGAATTTAGAAATTCCTGAAAACAACAAAGATTGTGAAACTGGCACTATCACACAGGATAAGGCTGAAGTGGAATTTAAATGGAAAGCCGCTCCGAATGCAACTAAGTATGAACTTCAAGTGACCGATATCCAAGAAGCCAAAGCGACCAAATTCCCAGATATCGTAGGTACTAAAAAAACGATCTCATTATCTCGTGGAAAATCGTATTCCTGGACGATAACGGCAGCTAATACGGGCACCAAAACGGTTACATCTGCTCAATGGAAATTCTATTTATCCGGAGAAGGTAAAGCCAATCGAGCTCCCAATGCAGCAAAAGCAATCTCACCTGTTCCGGGTTCTACGATAAGTGCGAATGCTGCTGGCAACGTTAAATTTGACTGGTTGGCTCAGGACCCCGACTCGGATGTTCTCAGTTACACCATCCGCATCGACACACTATCAGCAAGTACTCAAAAGTATGCAGGCAATTCATTTGACACCAAGAATCCATTTTACGAAGTGAAGTTACAGCCCGGCAAAATTTACTACTGGTCGGTGGTTGTAAAAGACCAATCCATCGCTGTCAAATCAGATGTATTCACGTTTAAGCTCAAATAAATTTCGGCAAGCGCATTTTATTTGCGTGCCTGCTGAAACTTCTTAATCTTCATGGATTGTTTGTAAACGATGTAATAAGTAGGATCAAACCGGTATTGACTAACGGCAAGAATGGGTAAGGTGGCTCGATCAATGGAGTCTCGAACCAATTGTTGTTTTTCATGACTCATCCAAAAGGACCAATAATGAGGATTTAGCTTGTTGCCATACACCTTCTCATAAACTGAAGGCCAAACTTTCAATCTATTATTTATTGAAATCAAGCGTTTTAAATTTTCAGCAATAACTGAAGAGTCTTTGGGTAACACAAAGGAATGCTCAAACAACTCGCGTTCTAAAAACAGTTTATTTCTTTTTTCTACAGAAGAAACCTTAACCAAATCATACATTTTCACATAGCCTAATTCACTCGAAATACGACTATTTCGCTCTTCGACGACCCGCTTATATTCCTTTTTGCTAAGTCCCTCAGGTAGCTTAGTATATTCCTGAACAATATATGCAGGCAACGTACAAGAGGCTAAGGACCAGGCCAATACAAAACAAACAAGGTAACTTCTCAATCGCATTGACCTATTTATTTTCAAATAGCTGATTAAACACCATCTTAAATGTATGATGCGTTTGTGCTCTGAACGTAACCTCAGGACCGTAGACGAATAAGTTACCTTTGCCCACTTTCGCTTGAAAAGCAGCAATGCCATCCTTTAAATACGTCTGACCAAAAGCCCATCCGCTTCGCAAGGTTTTATCTGATGCATACCACGCCAATGGAATTAGATTACCATGCGCAATCGCCTCTGCGGATAAATGAAACACCGGACTTGCACTGAAATAAACATCTGCTTTTGGCGTCATACCCCAGTTGGCCTCCACCCCTTCATCCACCGCAACTTGCATCACACTACCCGGGATATAAAATTTCTCACCCGGCAAATCTCGTTCTTTACCGTTAACCACCTCCACTAAGGCATTTTTAACTGGCAAATTCAAGTGGTAAGCTAGGTTCGCACTTGAACCAATCGTGATGATATCTCCCCCCGCTTCTAAGAAAGCACGCAACGATGGAATCGATTTTGCTGCGGTAATTTTACCCAATGTTTCTTGGAATTCAGCAGGAATATCAGCCTCTAAAGGTTCTCTACTCATATACTCATTCGGTGCTTCTGCCTTCACACTTGGAATAGCTCTGCTAACAAAAATGATTGCATCAAATTTAGACTTCAAATTACCTTTATCGATTTCTTTGGCAAAGACCAATTTGAAATCGAAATGATGTTGCTCTAAAATCCAGCGCAACCAACCAGATGGCATCGAACCACCATATACGTCCCAAAGACCAATGCGCTTAGCGCCTACTTTTTTCGAATCTTGTTTAGGAAGACTTGCCAAAGGCGTAATCTTCACTGTGGCCTTCGATAGGATCGATGATGCAGCTGCATTGTGTGTAACATAAAATGCGTCTTTGGTTTTGGTCACTTCAACGCCCGCTTTCAATAAGTCATTCAACAACGTAAATGAGGCATTATCTGAGGTAGGGAATGCATAGAAATTAGCCGCTTCAAACGAAGGTGTGCTTATTTGCAGTTGGCCATACGGAATCGTTTCCAACGGTGCTTGCAAGTCGGTCAATATCCGATCAAACTGAATGCCAATGGTAAAGGCAGGTGTCCAACCCGCCGAATCGTACGGACGTACCGGAGGACCACCAGGATATTGGAAATCATTCGGGTGATCTTGTGGCTCAAACATGTCGATCACGTGCGGTCGAAAAGCTTGATTGGTTTGAACAACAAACGATCCTTGCGGATATTTCTTTCCGTTGAATTCAAATGCTTTTGTTGCTTTTTCAACCCGAATTCCACTTTTCAATAAAATATTTACAAAAGCAAAACGGGTGGTCGATTGATCAGCCGTGATGATGTATGCACGGGCATCACGTGTTTCCGGATTTTTATACACGACACTAAATAAACTGTCGCTTTTCGACCTAAGATTGGTTCCTGCTATGCTGGTCAATTTCTCCACTTTATTCGGTGAAAGGGTCCAATAATCTTTGGATCCAAGCTCAATGGATTTACGACCCATTTTGTAGATATTCATCAATACCTCTTCGCGGTAGCGTGTTGCATAATTCAGCACTGCATAGTTTAGCGAAAGTGAATAGTCGATGGAATTTTTGAAAAACCATTTACGGGGTGTAATCGGGAAGGGAGTTGCCGAATTAGGAATTAATCGATTCGGAACTAAAGGAATGGTTTTGGGCGTTGGATCGCCAATGATCTCGGTCAACAGGCCAATGATATTATGGTAATAGGCGGTTGTACGTAAACCTCCATTCCACCAGGTCGAGTAAACAGAACCTGACTTCATCGTATAACCTGGTTTATCTTCCGCATTTAAACGCGAACTCATCGCAGCTCCTAAGGCATCGATTCCAGTTACTAATAATGGATCGTAGACATAGTTAAACGGATCGCGGTATGGAGGCCCGGCAACTACAGTTCCTTCTGGACCTGTTTGGTGGTGATTATAAAGAATCTGAGGCATCCACTCGATGTATTGTTGGCGCGACATGTTTGCCGACTCGCTCATATTCATCATGTAGAAATCTCGATTATTATCATGCCCGATATACTTTTCGTACAGTCTAGGCAAGAATTCCGTAGATCTTTTCAGCGTATCTTCTTTGCGCATGTACCAATCGGACACCAACTCCTGTCCATCTGGATTCGCGTGCACAAAAAGGATGATGGTATTTTCTAAGATACGCTTCGTTTCCTCATCGGTGCGCGTAGTAAACTGGTAAATGGATTCGATCCATTGGTGTATGCCCACGGTCTCTGTGGCGTGTAAGCCTCCATCGATCCAAACAACGGCTTTACCTTCTTTGGCTAGGGCCTTCGCTTCGGATTCAGAAAGGCCTTCCGCACGTGCGAGGCGTTGGGAAATAGCTTTGTATTTGGCTAAGTTCTTGATGTTTTTGGGATCGGAAACGATGACCATGTACTGGTTTCTTCCTTCTTCAGTCTTCCCGATGGATTGCAATTTTACCCGGGGCGAGGCTTTCGCTACTTTTTGCAAGTAGGCTTCGGTTTGGGTGAAGGTGGCTAGATGGTAATTATCACCGATCGAAAAACCAAAATGAGATTTGGGACTGGGCACTTGGCCAAAAATGATGTGGGATACGAATAGAAATAGTAAAGCTGTTTTTTTCATAGCGTTGATGCAGGTAAGCGCTAAAGATAAAAAAAATGCGTTAAAAACCTGACCGGAAATCTAGAATTCGAATGATCAAGTAGTTGATAATCTGGTTTTCAAAAAGGTTTTTTCATACCAGCAAGAACACGATTTCGTTTTGCCAGAAAAAAGCAAAATGGAAAATCAAATAGAAATATTCGAAAGTAAGGATGGCGTCAAATTAAGTGTAGTAGTTCATAATGATTCTGTTTGGCTAAGTCAAGAACAGCTGTCAATTCTATTTGATCGAGATCAATCCGTAATTTCAAGACACATTAATAATGTCTTCCATGAGGGTGAATTAAATCAATTTAGCAATATGCAAAAAATGCATATTGCTAAATCCGACAAACCAATTTCAAAATTTAGTCTTGATGTCATCATATCCGTAGGATATCGAGTCAAATCAAATCGTGGTACTCAATTCCGCCAATGGGCCACGCAACGCCTTAAAGAGTATTTGATTGAAGGCTTTGCGCTAAATGAGAAACGCCTCAATCAGAAAAACAAAGAAATCGAAGTACTGCACGATGGCATTCGCATACTAAGTAGGGCGATTGAGGAGAAGCTACATGCTTCTGAAGGTTTTGATTGGCTCCATCAATTTAATCAAGGATTACAGTTGCTCGATGACTATGATCACGAGGCACTAGATTCACATGGAATTCATACCGTAACGCCCTCCTATCCTAGCCTATCTGAATATCAAGAGCTTATCAAAGTGATGTGCGCCGAATTCAATTCAAAGGTTTTCGGAAAGGTAAAAGATGGTGGATTTGATAGCGCCATAAATCAAATAAAACAAGGTTGGGGACAAACCGACTTTTATCCTTCCATTGAAGAAAAAGCAGCGATGCTTCTCTACCTCATTGTGAAAAACCATGCATTTGTCGATGGGAACAAACGCATCGCTGCCGCTAGCTTCTTGTTATTTCTAGATAAAAACAAGTTACTTTTCAATGCGGCTAATAAACCTCTGATTAGCAATGATGCATTAGCGGGATTAACACTCTTTGTCGCATCAAGTAATCCCGATGAAATGTTGACAGTCAAAAAACTGGTCATGAGTGTCCTGAATAGAAATGCGCCAATTCTATCCTTATCTACCTAGTTTAATGTCCAGGTGCCGCAAACCCACTTTTCGCTAACGCATCAAATAATTTCTGAACTTTCGCTAAACCCTTCGGATCATTGATATCATAGTAGCGATATACCTCCAAATCAGTTTTATGAATACCATTTTCTTGAATCGCTCCCTGTGATTTGTACTCGCCAATAACCCAGTCGGCAACAATCTTATAACTCACTTTATCATTCTCCTTAAACCGAAATGCCCGATTCAGCGTAACGGTAGGTGTATTGGGATTGATTCTTGTTTCGGGATAGCCTTCCAATTGGGTGAATTCGGTGGGCTTACTCGTTGCCGACATAGGACTTCCGGCGATAATGATAGGTTTGTTTGGACCTTTGAAACGTTGCACCGCGCGCAATGCCATTAGCACCGAAGTCTTATGGTGGCCATGCTGCCCCGCATGCGGCAACATAGTGATGATGAAATCATAATCGCGATCGGCCAACAGCCGATCCATTCGCCGTTCCACATAGGCAATGTCCCAATTTTTACCCGAGATATATGGCTTTACATCCAAGGTATACCAGTCATCCGGTTGCTCCATAAAATAGATATTGCGCACACCCATAATTTTACCAGCATTCAAAATTTCTTGTTTACGCAACATAGGTAAATGCGTACGAGCCACAACAGAGTCCGTCAAATCCAAATTATAGTACATGGCTCCCAATTGCGAATCCGCAAATCCACCTCCGCCATCCGTCATGACAGCCATATCCACAATACCCTTTAACTCATGGGTAATCTTGAACATGGTGACCGAAAAGCCAGTCTCATCATCGGGATGCGCAGTGACTACAAGAACTTTAGGAGATTGAGCGTGTAATGATGCGGAAATCAAACAGGCTAACAGAGCAAGGATTGGAAAAGTTTTTTTCATAGGTTTATTAGCTAAGCTTTAGCGAGTTAACAGAAAAAAAAGACAATAACAAGCCGATAGTCCAATCATGAGATTTGACAATATTAACTATCTTGCAGAAACCTCTTGGATATGAAAACACTAATTTTTTGCCTACTCATCGGCTTGACCCATATTTCTTACGGACAAGCACCTTACCTCAAAGACCGATATAATTTCCCCATCGGCGCATCCATGAACCCCCGATTATTGGCAGAAAATAACGCCTATCGAAACGTGGCAATCACTGAATTTACGAGCGTAACGGCAGAAAATCACATGAAAATGATGCTAGTTCACCCCGAAGCCGATCGCTTCGATTTTAGTAAAGGGGATGAAATTGTCGCTTTTGCCAAAAACCACCAAAAACGCATTCATGGACATACGCTGGTTTGGCATAATCAAGTTCCCAAATGGATGAATGAATTTTCAGGCGATACCCAAGCCTGGGAAGCAATGCTAAAAAATCACATCCAAACCGTTGCCAAACACTATAAAGGCCAAGTGGCTGGCTGGGACGTTGTCAATGAATCATTCTTGGATGATGGGAGTTTACGGCCAACGGTCTGGTCAAAAAACATCCCCGATTACATCGCCAAAAGTTTCCAATGGGCCCATGAAGCCGATCCCAACGCCATCTTATTTTACAACGACTATGGCCAAGACGGTAAGCCTAAAAAAATGCAAGCCATATTGAATCTAGTCAAAGACCTACAAGCCCGAAATATCCCTATCCATGGACTTGGTCTACAAATGCACATCAATATTAACTCCAAAAATGAAGAACTTGTTGATGTGATTAATCAATCCGCAAAGACGGGGCTGACCATCCATTTTTCTGAATTAGACATCGCCGTGAATCCAAAAAATGATTCCACATTTGTCTACCATGAAACGGCAAAAAAGGCCCAACAAGAAAAATTTGAGCTTGTTTTCAAGGCCTATCAAGAGTTGCCTAAACACCAGCAATACGGCATTACGTTCTGGAATGTTAGCGATCGTGACTCCTGGTTACGTGGATACTTTAAAAGACCCAAAGAGTATCCACTTTTGTTTGACGATACCTACACTAGAAAGCCAATCTATTCCAAATTATTAAACTGATGAAAAATAAATCTACGACCCGCTGGGTCCTTCAAGCCACCAGCGGACTACTCCTCACCGGAAGCGGACTTTCCCTCGCCATTGATGCTGGAATGACTAAAATGCAAGGCGGAGAATGGTTCTGGTACGGAACCGGCGCATTAATTGTCTTCCAAGCAGGCCTATGTTTAGTCATCGATTCGACCCGATTTAAATGAAAAAATACGCTTGGATCGGTTTGGTTTTGATTTGTTTACATGCACAGGGCCAACAAATTACCTTCGATACTCACAAGACGTATCAGACAATGCACAGCTTCGGCGCGTCGGACTGTTGGTCCATGGCCATGATCGGGAAATACTATCCCGAAAGCAAAAAAAAGCAAATTGCCGAATGGCTGTTTAGTCTGGAAACAGATACCTCAGGTACCCCCAAAGGAATCGGACTTTCGCTCTGGCGATTCAATATCGGAGCAGGAAGTTTTGAACAAGGACAAGCCAGTAAAATCTCAAACGAATGGCGACGCTCCGAAAGTTTTCTAACTGGCAACACGTATGATTGGGAGAAACAAAAAGGCCAACAATATTTCTTGGACGCTGCAAAGAAAAACGGTGTTCCGTATACGTTGGGATTTTTGAATTCATCTCCCGTTCAAATGACTCAAAATGGATTAGCCATCGGGAGTGGAAAATTAGCTGAGTGGAACTTTAATAAAGAGAAAATAGATGCGTGGACCGATTTCATCACGAACGTTTCAAGCCATTTTCAATTCACCTACCTAAGCCCATTCAATGAACCCCAGTGGGATTGGGGACCTGGAAAGTCGGGCGAGGCTTCGCAAGAAGGGACTCCTATCAACAATCAGGATTTGGCGTGGGCGACCCGTAAACTTGCCCAGAAATTCCAACAAACAAATACCAAAACTAAGATTGTGATTTCGGAGGCGGGCCAATTGAATTACTTGGTGGATACCAAGAGCAATCGACCTGGTCAGGATGGCCAAATAGATGATTTTTTCAGCGCAAATTCCCTGAACAATCTTGGGAATGAACCTACCGTGGAAAAGGTCATCGCTGGGCATAGTTACTTTACCACATCGCCCACAAGTAGACGTGTCGCACTCCGACAGGCCGTTGGCAAAAAAGCACAAGAAGCACAAATCGATTACTGGCAATCTGAATTTTGCATTCTAGGAGATAACGCAGGTGAAATAAAAGGCAACGGAGTGGATTTAGGCATAAAAACAGCGCTCTATGTCGCCAAAGTCATCCATGCAGATATTCATGATGCGAACGCAACATCCTGGAGCTGGTGGCTAGCCGTCAGCGCGAATGACTTTAAAGATGGATTGATTTATACGTTTAATGGATCTAATAAAGGTGAAAATGACGCCAATAAGTATGACGCTGACCTGTATGATTCAAAGACTTTGTGGGCCATGGGTAATTATTCCAGATTTGTAAGACCCGGAATGAAACGTATTGAAGCTAGCATTACTCAACCCGATTGCCTGATCACCGGATTTACGGATCAAAAATCAAATGTATTTGTGCTGGTTAATTCAGGGAACGCATTTGAAATGAATTGGCCGAGCCAACATGTAATCAAAACCTACACCACGGCAGAAAATGAGAATTTGACTTTTCAATCTGTTCGCAATGGAAAAGTTCAAGTTCCTGCTTTCTCCGTCATGACCTTGGTGATGGAGGCGAATTAATAAAAGAACCTCGTATATCTATTCAAAACTAGGGATAGGAATTTTAGATATTTTACGTTTATTTGTTGGCAACCAACCAAACCTATCCCCATGAAAAAATCATTACTCTTGAGCTTCATGCTCTTTTTTTGCCTAAGTGTCCTAGCTAAGCCCACCGGCACCTATTCCTATGTTGTCGAAGGATTCGACTGGGGCGCGGGTGTTAATAAAGTAATCATTCATTTGGCTGACACCACTTCGAAAGTATCGGCATCCGAATATCAGGTTTTTGCCAGTCGGAAATCAGCCGCAGGCCCTATTGCTGATCTTCAAAATACCCGGGACATTGTTACCGCTTATGTCTCCGACGAACAAGGGAATCGCGTAAAAACAGGGAAAAACATCACGCTTGTATTAGCGGTGAGCCCAACTGCTCCGATCACTTCTCCTATTCAATACCTGCGCAGTAAAGGTAATGTCTGGGTCGATTATGCGATGACGGTGATGCATACGAAAAGCCAACAGATTTGGGATACACCTGAGCGCAAAATCATGCCTTTGGTCGATCAATTTGACTTGACAGGAAAGTTTACATTTAATGATAAATTAACCATGTCGTACGCGTCCTATGCACCAAAAACAACTAAAGAGAAGTCGCCACTGGTGATTTGGTTGCATGGTGGCGGTGAGGGCGGCACCGATCCAACGATCCCTTTACTGGGCAACAAGGCAGCTAATTATGCGTCTGAAGGAATTCAAGCGATATTTGATGGGGCCTATGTTTTATCTCCACAATGCCCGGGCGCTTGGATGCACAATGAAAAGGGCGTTGGCACCCAAGGAAAAGACAACGATATCTATAACGAAGGATTAATGGCCTTGATTAAGGATTATGTCAAAGCCAATCCGAAAATTGACGCCAACCGCATTTATGTAGGCGGTTGTTCAAATGGTGGGTATATGGCCTTGAAATTGATTTTGTTGTACCCGGATTATTTTGCGGCGGGATACATCAGTGCGTTGGCATATCGTTCTGAATATATTGCTGACGCGGATATTCAGAAAATCAAGCAAGTACCTATGTGGTTCGTGCACTCCAAAGACGACATGACGACCATTCCCAAGCTGACCGTTGAACCCGTTTTCGATCGCTTGCGTGCGGTGGGTGCGAAGAATGTCCACTTTACCTATTATGATCATGTGAATGACATCACGAATTTTTATGGTGGTAAAGGCTTCCAATACAATGGCCACTGGTCGTGGGTATATTTACATGAGAACTTACCACGAACTGATTTAGATGGCTCAGCAGTTCGCGTCAACGGGAAACCTGTGACGATTATGGAATGGCTGGCAGCCCAGAAAAAAGGTAAATAAAATAGAAGGCAGCTCGCGAGGGCTGCCTTTTTTAGGCTAGTTCCTTTAATGCACGAACTAATTGATCTAAATCCTGGGTGCTTGTAAAAACATTGGGCGTAATCCTGCAACCATGAACACCGTTTCCATCGATGGCTACGGTGTAGATCTTATACTTTTCCAAAAGGGTCTTCGCTAACTCGGCTGGTTTCAGTTGGCTTACTCCCACATTTGCAATCGCACCATGGCGCTTAGAATCCGCAGGCGTATTTACCTGAATTCCGGGTATGCCGCGTACTTGACTGGTCCAATATTGCTGTAAATAACGAAGGCGTGCTTCCTTTCGAGCTGGGCCTAATTGGCGATAAAAATGTACCGCGTCTTGAATCGCCAAATGGGTGTGAACAGGATTTGTCCCGAGGTGATTTAAACGTTCGATACCTTTGGCAGCAGCCTCATTTTCCGCAAAAACAGGCCATATTTTGGATACATGTTCAGGTTTGACATATAGCATCCCCACACCAAGTGGCACAGCTAACCATTTGTGCAAACTGGCGCCATAGTAATCACATTGTAAATCGGGCAGATTAAACTCGAAATGCGCCACAGCATGGGCGCCGTCGACCATCACCTCTACCCCTTTCGCATGAGCCATATCGCAAATTTTACGAATGGGAAGGATTTGTCCCGTCACATTGACCATGTGGCAGACCATCAATAGTTTCGTTTTTTCGGTGATTGCATCTGCGTAAACCTGGACAATTTCCGCATCATTTTTCGGATGTATGGGGACAGATACTTTTTTTAAGATCACACCATGCCTCCGCGCAACTTGGTCAAACATATCCTGCATAGCGCCATAATCCTGAATGGCAAAAACTGCTTCATCCCCTGCTTTCCAAGGATATCCGCCAATAATCATATCCAGGGATTCGGTCGTATTCCGCGTTAAGATCAGGTCATCGGGAGAACAGTTTACTATATCGGCAACGAGTTTACTCATTGCCTTGCGGTCGTCAAACTGCTTGGTGCGCATGTAATATGCCCCATGGTAGTTTACTTCGCGAATATGTTGGAGATGTTTTTCAAGTATTTCCTCAGGTAGGATATTGTAATATCCACTTTCCAGATTGATGTAATCAGGTTTAATGCGATAGGCTTTCCGAACTTGTGCCCAAAATTCCTCATCTTCCGCAGTGGCCGGTTGGCGCAATAGCTCAGCCAACGATGGCATGAGGCTTAAACCAAGGGATGATTTGAGGAATTGGCGTTTGTTCATTCGATGTTTCGAAAATATAATATCAGAAAATCACTCTTTACTTACCTTAATAACTTGGTTCTCTTGATTCGATTTTGAACTTAATAAAAACAGATAATTACCCTTTGGCAAGAAGGACAAATCAACTAATTCATTTTGAATTACATTTGGTTTATGACCCACCTGAGACCCAACCATATTGTAAATTTTTAGATCCGCCGCAATGCCTAGGGTTGATTTAAAATTCAATTTGACAACTTGGGTAAATGGATTTGGGATTACGATTGAGCCTGCCTCTTCTTTTGCGATAGACGTAATTAACCCTAATATAGAACCAGAAAAACCTGAAATACATCCATTTGAATCAATTGCGCGAACAGAATAATTTCCTATATCAGTGGCTTTAATTTTTTGAGTTGTTTCTCCAGGAATCAGTGTATTGTTAACATACCATTGATTTTTTGCAGCAAATGAAGAAATCAATGTATTCCCTTCACGAGAGATCGTTGGCGTTTCAGGCGAAAGCAATTGAGTTAGACTTAGCGTATCAGAGGAAATCTCACATCCTAAACTATCCTTCTTGATGACAAATAGTTTTCCGCCAACCTTAATTGATTTTGTCACCTCTGAACCTGAAATCAATTTTTCTCCTGCAAACCACTTAAATGAATCCCCCTTTTGACTATTTGTGATCAATGCTTTAGTTGAATCTCCGGAACAAAACCTTAATACAGGAACACTTAGCTGAGGCTTTATGGGATTGCAAAAAGTAATGGTTGCCTCATATAAATTAAATCCATTGGAAGGGAAAACATTACACGTTGATTTATTACAATTTTGCTCGAAACCATAAAATTTCAATTTCCCATTTACTAAAAACCCTTTAATATATGAAGGTTTTGGCCCCACGTTAAACCCATTTGTTTGACTAGCCTTATTCATCAATAAGTCTTGATCGAATTGGGTGAATTTACCTCCAGAATTAAGCCAAATCGCATATTTTAGATTTAGATAATTTTCTTTATTCGGTCCTGGCAAGCCTTTCACACTTGTTCCGTTACCCGCATGTAGAATGATATCAACCCACCCATTCCCATCCACATCACCTACCTCAAACTCCCGGAATTGAACCAGATCAGCCTGACCAACAATTGATTGTCCTGGACTTAAATTACCGTCTTTATCATTCCACCAAATCTGTACAATTCCAGCTGGCTTTCCATTTTCCAGTTGGCCTTCTGTCGCAACTGCCAAATCAAGAAAACCATCTTTATTAAAGTCTTGTGCAATAATAGATGTAGCCCCTTGGTATTTATTCGAAAAAACACCCAATTCTTTTGCTGTCTTTACAAATTGATATTTATTGATTTTTGGATTGTACGCAAAAATGGCTAAACTGTATCGCTCACTATCAGCATTAAATCCATAATCCGCCTTGATTAGTTCTGGCCGCGAATCTCCCATAAGATCTGCCATAATAATCGCACCAGCACCATGTAGTCCTGGCCAAGCTCTATCATCTGCAATTATATCTTGATTTTCAGTAAAACTACCATCCTTGTTTTGGGTGTAGGGGATAAAGTTTTCAACTCCCCAATAAAAATTCTTATTTCCATTTCTCATGGATAAAGTTCCCATATGCATCCCAACGACATCAACTAGACCGTCATTATTCATATCGCCAGTGGCCACCGAATGAAAAAATGCTTTGTCAGTGGAGATCTTTTTCTTCACAATTTTGCCTTGCTTTGTTTGTACAACAACTATTTCTCCTAATGGCCATGGTTGGATACTTTCGGTTCCAGTATTCGAGTAAGCAAATGTCCCCATCTTATCCATAAATGAATAGTTTCGGGCGCCATCCATGAGCACATCTGAATTAAATCCTTCAAATACCCAATTACCTTGTTTATTTATGAAATGCATACTAGGACTTGGCTTATCATTCCCTGGAATCGTAACCATATGTTCACTTCCATCCACAGTATAAATAACTGATTGAGTGGAAGTGTTTCCCATTTGCAATTGAGTTGAATCCAACAGACCGACTGGAACTTGAGATGACAGATTAAAATTAAATGTCTTCAATGAGACAACTGCTTTTGTACCTTGTCCGACGAGAAGATTTGGCAAAAACATGACAATCAAAAAAAAACATTTTCTCTTTATAAACATTTAAACACGAGTTTGAATAAATTAATTAATGAAATTTGCCTACGACTATGTTTGATTAGCAGGAAAATGAAATTATCACCAAAAGTACTTGTTGATAAAAATTCAACAAATGATAAAATACTTCATCTCTATACCTTAGTAGTTCTAACAATTTACCGCTAAATAAAAAAGCACACTAAAAAATTTATTAAACGGTAAAGAACTATGGATTAACTTTAACAAGTTTCACACTTTTTGAAACACCCGAAACTTTTTCATCTATGCGCATAAAATAAGTACCAGGAGCCAAATTGCCCAAATCAACCCATTCTCCATCGTTCACTTGCCCTTTCGACCATACCTCTTGACCCATAACATTGATCACTGAAGCTTGCACCGAAGGTCCCCAATCCTTAGGAAATGATACTTGAACTTGGTGAACAAATGGATTAGGGGCCACTGAAAACGGGGTATCATCCTCCGTAATAGCTAATACAATCTCACAACCATTGGCATCCACCTTCGCACCAGCCACGGTATTAGGGCATTTATCCAACACATTTTTTACCCCATCATTATCATCGTCCGGCCGCTTATCGAGCGCCTTATCTTTAATAATTAACATATAGTTCTCGCTCCCTTTAACGGCAGGATCCAAATCCAATTTAATGGAGGGCTGAATAACTTCTATGATTCCATCACCATCTAGATCCACATAATCATAGGCATAACGCCCGAGGTTATTGGCTAAAGGACCATAATTTTTCTCCGCCATGGTAAACAAGGAAATGTAGTTCGGTTTAGTTTTATATTCAAATTTCTTTGTGCCCGAATTAAACGCGAAATACTGAAAATCAGCTGTTCCATTCCACAAATATTTAGGCTCCAACGTGTTCACATAAGGAACCAAATCCAGATTCCCATCAGCATCTAAATCGATGAAATACATCCCACTTTCATTGGTAAACCACTTGCCTAAATTCCGTTGATCAGGAATGAACTTGGACGTCGTATTGCTTAAAACACCTTTGGTATTCGTATAAATTATTACTTGATTGTGAGGTTCAATAAGCGCTAATTTCGCAGGCTGAAAATCTAAATTCCCCAAACCTGAGTACTGATTTGTCAAGTAACAGATGTATTCTGGATTCCCATCCCCATCCAAATCCTGTTTCTTGAATGCACGCAAACTTTGATTCCCAGGGTTAATCGGATTATCCGCTGCATAGACCAATTCAAGCAATTTCGGATTATTGAAATCAAATCTACCCTGACCTAAATTCGTAAATTGAAACATGTAATTCGGCTTCGTGTCGAGCTTTTTACCTAGGCCAACAATATCTAAGAGACCATCTTGATTAAAATCATCCACAATCAATCGGCCCTCAGAAAGGAAATAGTTGGTCGGGTATTTTTTCAACGTAAAGTTCCCTTTACCATCGTTCAACATAATTGAAAAAGTATAGCCATTTGACGACTGGGCCATATTAACTAAATCTACATCACCATCTTGGTCTAAATCACCTGAACCAATTGAGTGAATCGATTCAAATATATTACTTGGATCCTTCGCGCGTTCGGCAGAAATATCGATTTTGTTGACCTCATCAATCAAATAGCTTTGATCTTTGAATGAATAATATCGGTTCAACTTAAATTCAGATTTGCTGTAATCAACCCCAACCCGATGATTATGATTTTTATCTAGCCAAAATTGCAAGTTCTTGTAATTTTCAGGACCCGGATTCTCTCCATGATAATGCTCTCCACCTGGAAATATTTCTAGTTTACCATCCTTGTTGACATCAACGAGCTCATAGTTTTGAATCGCATGAAAGATCGAATAATCTAAATAATTCGGATTGCGATAGACTTCAAAACTCAAATTCCCTTTGTTTTTAAAATAAATAGGAGCGGAAGTATGCCCCATTTCTATGGGAGTATCTATTCCTTGAATAAACGTACTTGAGTGAATTATGTCCATTTTTCCATCCTGATTATAATCAATAGGAATGGTTCCTCGATCAAAAGGTGGATGAAAATCCGCTAATCCGTTCACCATCCGACCGGTCTCATTTTCGAATGCAAATGGATTTTTGATGGCATAAATATCAACCGTCTCTGTACTTTTTAGCTTGATTGGATTTACGAGATAGGAGTTTATCACATCACAAACATCTCCTATTCCGTCTTTGTCGGCATCCACCTGATCCGGATTATAAGACTTGGGACAATTATCTAGCTCATCTGCTATCCCATCCTTATCCACATCTGAAATAACAATTTTCTTAACGATTGTCAAACTATCCCCATGCGTTCGAACAAACTCCACCCGGCCGTCATTATCTAAATCAACGAGATCAAAACTATTTTTTTGGAACATGCCTTGATAGATTCCATTAGTAAAGAATGAGTTGAAGCCATTTAGATTTTTGAATTTAAACTTACTTTGGGATGGGTCCCATTCAAAATAGTTGATGTCATCTTTGGCATTCCAACTTACCGACGTATGCTGCGTGGTATATGGATACAAATCAAGAAAACCATCTTGGTTGATATCCTCAAATTGCATCCCACTGTGGTTAAAATAAATTTTATCAAAGCCACCTAAATCACCAATATATTGCGAGCTGACATTGCTAAGTGCATTTCCCCGATGTGTATATACATAAATCCGATTAAATGGTTCATAAGTTGCACGCTTAATGGGGTCATTGATGATATCATTCCCAATGGTGGCATACATGTTCGTACTGTAAATGATAATTTCCTGATTACCATCATTATTCAAGTCGGCGATTTTAAACGACCTCAAACATTGACTTAAATTGTTGGGCGATGTGATAGTCTCGATGACAATCGGATTAGAAAAATCAAAAACACCCTTTCCTTTATTTGGGTAAAATACGACATCACTCTTCTTGCCGGTTTCTGTTCGATCCCCTATGGCTATAATATCTAAATTTCCATCGCGATTAACATCAAAGCTGATCATTCGACCTTCATTTAAAAAATAAAGTGAAGGCTGTCTGGTCAACTTGAAATTGCCTTTACCATCATTTTGAAGATAATTCATCACGTTGCCCTGACAGTGGGTCGTAGCCATGGTCACATAATCCACATCGCCATCGTTGTCAAAATCCCCAGACCCAATCGATTGGATGGAGTTAAACTGACCTTCACATTCTGTGTTCACAGACGAAATATCAATTTTACCCACTTGATCTTTCATCAAGCCATTTTCATCAAAGGAATAATAACGGTTTAACTTAAATTGATATTTACTGTAATCACGGGATTCGACATGATTAGCATTCGTTGCCAGCCATTGAATGGACTTTTGCTCCATGCCGGGAATAATATTTTCCAAATGATAATGCTCTCCTCCTAATAAAATATCCTGCTTCTTATCTCCATTTACATCTTCAACGATATAGTTTTGAAGCGCGTGAAAAATGGAATAATCTTTAAAATTGGGGTTGACGTAACTCTTAAATTTAAAATTACCTTGATTGATGTAATATAAGGGTAATGACATGTGCCCCAATCCAATCTCCTCCCCGTTTGCAATCGGCCCATAACTGGCGATTAAATCTTGTAACCCATCTTGATTGATATCGAGTGCAACCAAACCACGATCAAACGGCACCGGCAATGCATTTTTTGAAAAACCAAATTCTTTGAAGGGAACGGGTAGTCGGTAGACTTCATATCCATTTTTCGTTAGAATCTTTTTGGCACTCAAATCCAAAACCTTTGGCATGGTGTTTTGGCCAAATAAACTAACAGTCAAGAAAAATAATAAACAGCTAAAAAAGAAGCGCATAGTTTAGATTAGAATTATTCAAACTAAATATACGAAAACCAGTAGGTGAGCTCCAAAAAAAATATGTTATTCGCGTTCGTAAACATATATTTTATGGCAATAATCAGTTGGCATTCCCCAAGTACGTGATGTTAATCACGATTCATTCCCCGCCCTCCCACTACCTTGCAGAAAAAACAAGTAACATGAAAAAGCTCGAATTATTCGTTGAAAACATTAAATGTGGAGGGTGCATGACGAGCATCAAAAAAGGAATTCTCGAATTAGCGGGAGTCACGCATGTAGACATTGCGTTAGAAGATGAAAAAATTACGATTGAAGGAGATCACTTAAACCGGGCTACAATCGCTAAGAAATTAGATGGTATGGGCTATCCGGAAAAAGGCAACAATACATTGTTCAAAGAAGCCAAATCGTATGTGAGTTGTGCGATAGGCAAAGTGAGTGCTTAAAAGAAAGCAGGCCATCTATTGATAGCCTGCTTTCTTTTTTTCTCTTTTTTCTTCTTTTTTCTCCTTTGGAGTCTTCGCGGGTTCCTTCTTCTCCGCCTTCTTGGAATTCATGCCTTTAGCCATGGTGTTGGGGTTTAGGCCAACAAGTACGGAAAATATTCCGAGAATCCCCCTAAATCTAGCTTGCCAAACCTAGAATTTCTTGTATACTTACAGCAGAAACCTCGCACCTATGAAATATATTTTTACCTGCCTCGTCCTTGCATTAACCTATACAAGCATCGCCCAAAGTCCCATCGTTCAGACCAAATCTGGACGCATAGCCGGCCTCTCCAATCCCGAAACAAAAATCAATAAATTTCTAGGGATTCCCTTTGCCAAAACACCTATCGGCGACTTACGCTGGAAAGCACCCCAAGCTCCCGAAGCCTGGACCGGCATCCGCGACACCAAATCATTTAGCGCAAGCCCATTCCAAAATAAACCAGCTCCTTTCATGTATTGGTCTTCCGAATTTCTCATTCCCGAAGCACCCATCAGCGAAGATTGTCTCTACCTAAATGTTTGGGCTCCCCAAAATACCAAACAAAAAAAAGCCGTGCTCGTCTATTTTTATGGAGGCGGATTTAGATCCGGAGGTAGCGCATGCCCCATCTACGACGGCGAAGCCACCGCACAAAAAGATGTCATTTTCGTCAGTATCAATTACCGTGTGGGCGTGTTCGGCTTCCTCGCTCATCCCGAACTCAGCGCCGAAGCTCCCTATAAATCCTCCGGAAATTACGCCCTACTCGACATGATCGCCGGCCTTCAATGGATCCAAGCAAACATCGAAGCATTCGGAGGAGATCCCCAAAAGGTCACCATTGCCGGACAATCCGCCGGGGCCTTTGCCGTCAATTTCCTTTGCGCATCTCCCTTAGCCAAAGGACTTTTTAAAGGTGCCATTGCTGAAAGTGGAGGAAGTATTTTGCCAAGTCCGATTCGACCGGCAATTACGCGCCAACAAGCCGAAGAATTAGGCACTAAATTCGCAACTGACCTGCATGTAACTTCACTGGCCGAACTACGCAAACTTCCAGATGAAACGATACAAAAAGCCGCAGGAGGTCTCAGTGCACCTTATACAGATGGGTATGTTATGCCAATTTCTATCCGAGATACCTACCTGCAAGGAAAACAAAATGACGTAGCCCTCCTCATGGGATGGAATCAAGACGATAAATTAATGGGAAAACCAGCGGCTTTAGATGTCTATAAAGGCCAACTCTCTTCGCGGTATAAATTAAAAGCAGATGAAGTCGAAGCGGCATATCCAGTAACCAAGCAAGGAGATATTAACCGAGATGAAAGCTTTGGTGTTCAAGTTCATTCATGGGCCAAACTGCAAAATAAATCAGGGAAGGCTCCCGTCTTTATGTATAACTTCAACCGAGCAGTACCCGGTTACGATGCCTCCACTACATTTGGTGCATTTCACACGGGCGAGGTGCCTTACGCGTATGGAAACCTAGCTAAAGTCAACCGTCCTTGGGAAGAAACCGACCGAAAATTAAGTAATCAAATGCTTTCCTATTTCACCAATTTTACAAAAACCAACAACCCCAATGGGGCAAGTTTGCCGAATTGGCCACGATTTGAGAATGAAGGCCAACAAACGCAATTGCTTGATATTCAGGTAGAATCGAAGGAATTACCTGCTAGAAAATCACTCGAACTTCTCGAAAGTCTACTTAATTAACCCGAAACCCATACACGGCCGAGTAACTCGTAGAAGTAGCATCAGAGGTTTTAACCATCCAAAAATACGTGCCCCCCGACTTCACCGGAATCGTTAATGTCTCCGATTTAGTCTTTTGCGCAGCAACCTCGCGATTCCTAACTTTGGCGATGTCCGTGTCAACAAATACCTCATACGATAACAACGAATTTCCCGTGTCAGGATCTGATCCCGACCAAGTCAATTTCAACTGTCCCGACGCCGCAGAGACTTGTTGGCCCGAGGCCGGAAACGTCAAACTTGCCGGAAATGGCGCATAAGAAACCTCACCCGCACCCGTCAAATAAAATTTCCATTTAGCCGAACTTGCGGTCATCGCCGTCTTCACCGATTTAGAAACGATCTGCCACTCATACGGCAATCCCGTCGCCAACGTAACCGTAGCTGGGCTCGTTGGAAAACTTTTAGTCTCCGTCGTATTGGTCTTTAAATTCGTAATCTTTAAGTCATAACTCGTAGCCCCCGCTGCAGGAACCCACGTAAACTGAACTTCATCCGCACGCGTGTTCCCTCCCACCAAACAAACGGAATTGTTCGTTGGCTTACTCAACTCCGCCACCTCCGGTGCCTTTTCAGGTACGGCTGGCACAACTTCTACCTCCTTCTTAGCGCTGCAAGACATCAAATAAATCCCAACCAAAATCAATGCGATATACTGCCTCATAGTTTCATCAATTTAACTTGTTGTTGCACCGTTTGACCTGTTACTTCCAACAGATAAGTTCCCGTCACATACGAACTCAAATCTAACGAGACCATTCGCATGGCATCCACCACATGTAGCGCACGCGCAAACATTTTTCCTTGTAAATCATATAGTCCAATCTCCACTTCGCGATCTCGCCCTGCCACATAAACGGTCATCGGACCCATCGTCGGATTCGGGAAACACTGAACCTGTTCTGAACGGAATATCTCCCGACTAAACTCACCCTGACAGCCTTGCGATGTCCACACACGGACTTGATTTTTCCCGGTGACTAAATCTGTCGACCACGTTCCCGCTTTCACTTCAAACTTCGTGTCATTCACCTGAATGAAATAGGCATCCGCCCCCTGTAAATCCAGTTTCAAGGTTTGATTATCTGGACTTAAACTTGCTTGTACGGCCAACGGATCTGGCTGTTTTACCTGAACATCAAACAACTGCACATAGTCCTTTTGCCCCTCAATCGTGATGGAAATCGTATAGGTTCCGATCACCAAATTATCCAAGACTTGCTTCGCACCTGCCACAGCCTTGAGTGTTTTGGCATACGATGAAGGCCCTTTAATATCAACCAAATAGGTATATTTCAAATCTTTAAACGTCATTTGAAGCGCGCCATTGGTGGTGCCTGGACAGGTCGTGGCTGTCAACTGTATCGAATAATTGTCCGTTGGCATTTTAAACACCGGACAACCATTAATATCGACCATCGTCCCGAGCGGCGTATTCGCACATTGATCAAATAAATCGGGAACGCCATCCGAATCTGAATCCGCAAACGTATCCTTAATCAATTGAATCTTCTCGAACTCACGATACAAAATCTGTTTATTCATGGATGCTGGCGACCCCATCCATTGATTCAATAAAGACGAATAAGCTTGTCGGTAATCATATAACACTGGCAAATCTTCATTCATTTTATAATTCGTCGGTATCACAGGATTCTTACCAATCACACCACCTTTCACGGCATTACCGAAAACAAACATCGGCGCAACAGTTCCATGATCCGTTCCCGAACTACCATTCGAATGAATCGTTCTGCCAAATTCCGACAACGTTACGCCTACAACCCGATCGCCCAAATTCTGCGCATCCAAGTTTTTCATAAACGTGACAATCGAATCATTCAACTGCTTCAATAAAACCGCATGCTGACCCTTCGTAAAATCTTGCGTATCCACTTGCTGGCCATGCGTATCAAAACCGCCCAAGCGCAACATGTACACCCGCGTATTCAAGCCTCCCGAAATGAGGCGGTGAATAATCTTAAACTGATTCCCTAAATCATTTTCCTCAAACGGATGAGGCGTCGTACCCGCCCGATAAGCTGCTTGAACCACAGCTCCATATTCTTGGGACTGTCGGCCTATCAATTGTAAATATGCCAATCTTGACCCCTGCAACGTCTCCGGATAGGTGTTGACAAATGGATTCATCAACTTGTAAAAGTTATCTGGGTTGTTGTAGATTAGACTGGTAAATGAATTTTGGCCTTGAAAAAGTAAGCTAGATTGCCAGCTGATTTCAATGGACAAAGGATGTGGGAAATTTGCATTGGGATATGCCTTGGGGTAATTGGGGTGTTGCGATTCAATGTATCGCGCCATCCAGCCGGAAGACACATTGATGTCCGCATCAGAGCCCGACATCCAAATATCGGAGGAGCGGAAATGGGAATAATTCGGTTTGGCGTAGCCAACGGACTGAATGATTGCTAATCGCTTTTCGTCAATTAAATTATTCAAGCCTCCCATCGCTGGGTGTAAACCCGCAGCAGTCCCTTTAATCGGAATGATTTTTGACTCAGGTATAATCACACCGGGGCGGACCTTTTTCAAACTTTCATATTGGTCCATCGGGATGACTGTATTTAAACCATCATTTCCTCCGTCTAACCTAATGATAATCAATATCTTACCTTCTGCCACGGTATTTTGCAGCAACTCATTTTGTTCAAACAAGTCCATTCCCGGAATGAAGGCTGGCATTGCTGCCAAATGAGCCATATTATGTATAAAATTACGTCTATTCATGGCTCGTTAATGTAAATGTGTTTCACCCAATTGGAAAATTAAGCCCATCGCCTGCGCTAACCGATTCTGGATAACTTGTCGGTTATCCGCCGTGGGATTACCCACAAACGTATACCAAGCGCCCGTCCAATAATTCGGATTCGTATTCCCCTGCAGGACCCGATCTTTTATATTTGCCCGTGTAGCTGAATTAATTGGGATATTGATCAGTCGGTCAATCAACTGATCCACCAAGGCATCTAAATTCTCAGGCGTATTAAACTTGCGGACATATTCCGCTAAATCTACACGAACAAGCATACCCGTTTTGGTGACATTATTGTAATACACCCAATTCCCCCAATTGAACATGGAATCGGTATGCTGGGCGCGCTTAACGATTGTTTCTGAATTAATCCAAAACAAATCAAAGGCAGGAGTTTGGTAATATGCCGGCCAACCAGCCACATTGGGCGGATCACCCATATTCATCCCCAAATTATTCATTTGATTATGAATCCCATTGTAGCGTTTATAATCATAATAAATCGCATCCTCACCCATGACAACAGGTACGAATTTGTTGTCCAATAAAGGCATATCAAATTCTTTGGCCAAGCCGATAACAAAGTCGGCAGGCGACTTAATTATCGAATTATAATGAATCGAATCAAAAAAATGTTCACTGGAAAGCAGCGTACGTAACACCGGTAAAATCTCAAACTTATTATCTCTGAAAACTTTAGCTAAGGGTGTGATGATTAAATCTTCCGTCGACGGTTCAATCATGGGGTTGACGAAGAAACTGTAAATGCGCCGACACATATATTTGGCAACTTCATCCGTCGTAAAAATCATATCGATCGCCTCGCGCAATTCACCATCTGCACGATCAGGATTATTAGCTCCTGAAATCTTACGGTTACCATAAAATTCTGAAAACTGCTTATCGCCAATATCGTGATTCCAGTATCCATTGGTCACTTCGGTCCGACCTTCCGTTTTCATGGTTTTATCCCAGTCGAAATTCCAGCCTGTCAACAAGCGCGCCATTTCAGCCACATCTTTTTCGGTAAACTTGGAGTTGGGACCTTTCCCTACCGTAAATAACTCTTGCAGCTCACGCGCATAATTTTCATCGGGTGAAAATTTATTATTTTGATTGCCATTCAAATAAACGAGCATCGAAGGATCCAACGTAATGTGGTAAATCAGATCCTTAAAATTTCCTAAAGAAGATTTAAACAGCGTATCCACATACTGAAATGCATTCTTTACGGGACCCCCATTTTGCAGCGACGCAACTAATAAATTGTGGTAAAACAAGAACATACGCCAATGAATCGAAGTCTTTTGATTCACAAACTGCTTCGAAAGCCATGCTTTTAATGATTGCGTACGACTACCATTCAACGTACCATTATCCTTCACATATTCAGGCGCCGTTACCCAAACTGCACCTTTGGGAACATCAGCCTTCACGACATCCGCATTATCTAAAACGTCTAAATAGTAATCATTGATGGGTAAAGAAAATGGCTTTTCAGGGTTTAGCAATAAATCAATGCTTTGTTTAAGTGAAAAGTCTTTGATCTCTTGGTAACTCTTGTAACTAAAGCCAATCAGCGCTCGATTGAGCAAATGCATTTTTTGTGCTTTACCAAATTCCCCGGTATATAGACTAAGCCCTTTTTTAGAGGTGTATACACGATCCTTTCGAATACCTACGGTCTCCAAGCGAATGTTTTCCTTGGTAAATAAATCCACTAGGTTAGGTGTGTTAACCTTAGGTATTTTTTCGTCTGCCATCTATATTTTCCTAAATATGTTGTTTCTTGCGACCATGAAACGTAGAAACTTCATTCAACATCTTTGTCCTGCGCTCACGATTACACAAATCGCTTTACTAAGTAGTAGCTGCCAAACAGAGGAAGAACCTATGCTTCCTGCTACGACGGAGGAGGAAAAAGAATTCAAACGAATTTCGGCTTTATTTAACGCAGACGGCTTTTTGATAGAAGGCAAAACCGTTTTCGTTAATTTGGCACACAAAAACTTCGTTAAGTTAGGAGATATTTCAGGTTTTAGCAACGTCATCGAAGCCGGAATCCTGCTATTGAAAACAGATGCGAATACCATCAAAGCCTTCGACAACTGCTGTCCGCATCAAGGCGCACGCGGTTCTTGGGTTTTAGCTAATGGTCGTTTCAAATGCGAGAACCATGGAAATTCGTATAATACCACGGAAGTCAATCTAGTCGGTTGCGATTCAAACAGTATCACGGGCGGACTCGTACGTTATCCCGTTACGCTGTATAAAACTTATTTAAAGGTCGTTAAGTCCTAAGGGTATGCTCACAATTGCCATCATCGGTGGGGGTGCCGCCGGATTTTTCGCCGCTTTATCAGCCAAACAACATTTCCCCGACGCACGGGTTTGCGTATACGAAAAAACGTCTAAGTTTCTGGGTAAGGTGAAAATTTCTGGTGGCGGACGGTGCAACGTAACCAACGCAACCTTCAACAAGCGTATCCTTTCCGAAAATTACCCACGTGGTGAAAAATTCTTACGAAAAGCTTTCGAGCAATTTGATGCCAAAGACACGGTGGACTGGTTTGAGTCGCGTGACGTTGCACTGAAAACATATCCGGATCAATGTATTTTCCCACTTTCCAATGACTCGCAATCCATCATCGATTGCTTTTGGTACGAAGCCCGCAAACTAGGCGTCGAACTTTTTACTAGCCAAGGGGTGGACGCTATAAAACGCACCAAAAACAGCTTCCAACTGCATTTTAAGGATTCTGAATTGGAAGTTGACCGCGTGATTGTGACCGTCGGAGGCCAACCGAAATTTTCGGGACTCCAATGGCTCGCGGATATCGGCCATCAAATCGTTTCGCCTGTCCCATCGCTTTTTACATTCAATATGCCGCAAGATCCCATTCGGGAATTGATGGGTATCGTCGTTGAAAAAGCTGTGGTCCGCATCGAAGGCCAAAAGCTAATCGGCCGCGGTCCATTACTCATCACCCATTGGGGAATGAGCGGTCCAGCCATATTACAGTTGTCGGCCTGGGGCGCACGCATCCTTGCCGAAAAAGAATACCATTGTTCAATTCTTGTCAACTGGCTTGAGGATGAAAAAGAGGAAGGGCTTCGCGCGCAAATCAAACAGATTAGTAGGGACCATGGATCCAAAATGATGAGTAATCATAATCCGTTCCCGATGCCCAATCGGCTTTGGGTATTTTTACTTGCGAAAAACGAAATCGACCCTTCGGGCCGTTGGCACGACCTAGCCGGAAAAAGCCTAAATAAACTCGTGAATACCTTGATCAATGACCGTTATGAAGTCAAAGGGAAAACGACCTTTAAAGAGGAATTCGTGACGGCTGGCGGAGTGGATTTGGCTGAAATCCATGTGAATACGATGGAAAGTACAATTTGCCCAGGTTTGTTTTTTGCCGGTGAAGTGATGGACATCGATGGCATAACCGGCGGCTTTAATTTTCAATCGGCCTGGACAACGGGATTTATTGCGGGCAAAAACGTGGGGAATTTAGCTTAATCGGTAAAATTCGTGACTCACCACGTCACCTTCTTTTTTGCCGGTAGCTATATAAATTGATTCAGTTAGCCAGGAGTTTCTAGCATCTTGCACCTCAAACGTGGCAACAGTGCGCATATACGTTCCCAAGCGCATTCCCTTATTTTGCAAGTAAATCAATGATCCTTCAGGAGTTTCTAGCGTATAACGTGTGTCAATTTCCACGCGACCATCGGCATGAATAACCTGCCAATCGCCACCGCCAGCTAGTACCTTGGCTTGAAAATTAGGACCTGAAAATTGGCCACCCACAACCTGCACAATCCGGCGTGTATCACCCACAGTTTGTACCTCACCTAATTGAATGGTAGCTTCGAAAACGGGAATAAGTTCAGGCGTCTGCATCAGTCTTTTGCATTTAATGTTTGTATATCAAAACCGGCCACTTGCTTATAGTGCGCCATAATTTCAGCTAATTCCTCATGTGGAATTTCGCCTTCCGCGAACCCATTCGGGAATCGTTCTTCCATTAAATCCATAATGAAATCGGGACCTTTTTGCCGATTTTGCAAGACAACTTTGGCTGTTGCTGGAACGCGTTCTGCATCGTAAACTTCTAACGCTTTGATCGGGTCTACCTCGTTTAACAAAGCTAATGCCAGCGCATCTGCATCTAAAATTGCTTGCGAAGCGCCATTAGAGCCGATCGGGTACATGGGATGTGCGGCGTCGCCCAACAAAGTTACCCGCCCAAAAGACCAACGAGGCAGTGGATCGCGGTCCGACATGGGAAATTCGAAAATTCCACCATGCGTTTGCGCAATCATATCGGGCACATTGATCCAGTCAAATTGCCAATTTTTATACAAGTCCACTAATTTCTCCTTACCTACTTGTCGGTTCCAATCCCGAACCGTCATCGAAGCTCCAGCTGCTTCTTTGACATTCGCGACCCAGTTGATGTGCTGATTCCCATCCGCATCTACCCCATTTCCAATCGGATAAATGACCATCTTTTGCCGCATCGAACCAATCATCGCCATGGTCGAACCCGTCAAATAGGCCGGCATCATGGCCGTTCCACGGTATAAAATATTACCTGAAAAGACGACAGGCCCCTCTTCTGGATAGAGTGTTTTGCGCACAAATGAATTAATCCCATCCGCCCCGATCAACAAATCACTCGTCTCTTCCGCCACCACTGCACCTGAATCTTTATCCGTAAAACGTGCGATTACCTGACCGTCTAACTCTTCAAAATAACTCAAATGACAATTACTACATACGTTTTCGGATCCCAACACGCGTATCGCTTCTTGCCAAAGCAGCATCTGAAACTTGCCTCGGTGAATGGAGAATTGTGGCCATTTATATCCTGCGTATCGACCGCGTGGTTCAGACCAAAACAATTGGCCTTGTTGGTTCGCATAAATCAACTCCTTCGTCTCCACGGCAATTGACTGGATTTTTTCCTGCAAACCTATGTTCGTCAACACACGAATCGCGTGTGGAAGTAAATTAATCCCAACCCCGAGTGGACTGACATCTTTAACAGATTCGAAAACTTTGACTTGAAATCCAGCTTGATGCAAACGAAGGGCAGTTACTAATCCACCGATTCCACCTCCCGCAATGGTAATTTTCATAGGGTTTATCATTTAAATGAATGCATCAAGTCGACGAGATATTGGACACTTTCCAGCGCAAGGCCGTTGTACATGGAGGCGCGGAAACCACCGACGGTCGGGAAACCTTTAATTCCTACAATCCCGTGCTGGGTTAGGTATGCCAAAAACGCTTCTTCTACCTCGGCATTTATCCCACGAAAACAGGCGTTCATGACCGAGCGATCTTCGACGTGAACATTCCCCGTGAACAAGGGGTGTCGGTCAATTTCTGCATATAAAAGGCTTGATTTTGCGCTACTTTGCGCCTGCATGGCGATAAGGCCACCTTGTGCTTTTATCCAGCGAAGCATCAATAAACTGACGTAAACGGGAAAAGTAGGAATGGTATGGTAAAGTGATTGCTCGCGGATATGCGTTTGATAGTTGTAGATAGTAGGTATTTCTCCCATCATCTTTTCCGAAATTCGATCCTTATTTAGGATCACACAAGTCACACCAGCGATACCAAAATTCTTTTGGGCAGAGGCAAAAATCACCCCAAATTTTTCCATCGGCAATGGCCGCGTTAGGAAGTCGGAGGTCATATCAGCAACTAACGGCACCGCAACGTCTGGATAGGTATGATATTGGGTACCATCTATTGTCTCGTTGGACACGACATGTAAATATTTTATGTCATTGGGTAATGTCCAATCCTTGGGAATATGGTCGTATGTTGACTTGGATGATGATGCAAGCACGTGTATTTGGCAAATTTCAGCGGCGGCATCTATGGCCCTTTGGGCCCAAAAACCGGTATCTACAAAAGCGACACGCTCATCCTTTGAAACCAAATTCATGGGCGCAATGGCCAGTTGGCCCGATGCCCCACCGGGCATCCACAATACTTCGAAACGGTCGTCTAGTTGGTATAATTCCTTCACTAGCGCCGTAGCTTCTTCGATGATAGCTAAAAATATAGGGGAACGATGGCTGATTTCAGCAACGGACAAACCGGTTTGATTATAATTGAGCAGACCTT
Source organism: Aquirufa avitistagni (assembly GCF_042715545.1). Lineage (NCBI taxonomy): Bacteria > Pseudomonadati > Bacteroidota > Cytophagia > Cytophagales > Flectobacillaceae > Aquirufa > Aquirufa avitistagni. Next base: position 194,934 of record NZ_JBBKXZ010000004.1, read on the forward strand.
GGGCAGCTTCTTGCAAAACAGATTCGGGCAGTGCCGCCGGTCCGGGGCTGAAGTTGTGTTGTTTCATTTAGCTAAAATTAAGACAGACAAACCGAAAAATAAAATTCCCTATCCACTTAATAAAAAAGTGGCGGAATTACACTTGAAATGGTTCATTTTGCAGAGTAAATTGATCGAATTCCATGGGATATTGCCAACTGAAGCATTTGATTATTGCGCTCCTTTTGTGCCAAATTTCATTTGGTCAAGAAGTATATCAAGGTGTTTTTAAGCGCTATAATGCTCTTGAACTAGGTGGCGGTTCCGCCAATTACATCGGCGATCTTGTTCCCTGGAAGGCATTTCCCACCATGGGCCCTAAAACAGCAGGTTTTAACGTCCGAGTAGGCTTGAATCGATACTATACGCAAAAATTTTCTGGAAAATTTAGCTATCAGCTATCCCAACTAAACGCTGATGACAATGAATATATCGCGAATGGAAAGTTTGGGGGTAATTTTATTCGAAACTTACATTTTCAAAATTACGTCCATGAGCTGAGTGCACAAGGCGCCTATCATTTCCAGAGAACTCGAAGTAATGTATTAAAAAGGCAGCGTATACGCACCCAAGTACATGTTGGTTTGAGCTTGATTTTCCATACACCTTTCGCTAGGCCCATGGTTTCATTAGCCTCGAATACTCCCCAACAAAAAAAATGGCAAAATCTAGCCGCTGTAAATACAGAAGGAAAAGATTATTCCCGATTTATTGTGGCCATACCATTAGGTTTTAGCCTACAAACAAAACTGAGTGACCAATTTGACCTAGGCCTAACCTCAACGGTTCATTTTACATTTTCAGATTATCTAGATGATGCATCTGATAATCGAAGTAACATGTCCATTTCGCCTAAGAGTGATTTTTTTGATCGGAGTTTGGAGCCTTTTGGTGCAAATACCTTGCGCAATCGAATACCTATTTTACCTAACGAAAATAGCTCATTCACGAATAAAGGAAATGACCTTTTTATCAGTACGCAAATCCAACTTATTTACCACATCAGACAAGGAAATACATTTAACCAATTGAATAACTAGCAGCTATGAAAAAACTAGGGTTATGGATGTTGGTGATCATGTTATCAATCTCAGGTTGCAAGGAGGAGATTTACAAATTTCCTATTCAGGTGCTTACGCAGGATGCAAAAAAAATAAAAGCCACCTCCGTTCAAGCTGAGGCCATTTTTATCAATCCAAGTGAGGAATCCATCACCGAAAAAGGATTCTATTATGCCAAAAATGATACTGCATCTCGGATTTTAGAGAATAAGGTTATTGTTGCTGATACTGGATTTTCCAAGACACTCATGTCCTTACAAGCCAATACCGAATACTCCTATTTTGCGTTTGCCAAAACGGCGTCAAATGATGTACACGGACCTGTAAAACGATTTAAAACCTTAGCTTTTCAAGCACCTACTTTAACCACCTCGGACGTCAAAAACATACTGATTACTACGTGTTTGGCCGGTGGAAACATTTCCTATGATGGGGGCAAACCGGTCGTTGACCGTGGCGTTTGTTTGAGTTTATCCGCCAACCCAACCATCCAAGATATACGCATTCAGATTGGTCAAGGGGAAGGAGATTATGGAATTGTCATTACGAAGTTAAAACCGTTTACAACCTATTTTATTCGCGCGTATGCCATCAATGAAATTGGCATTTCCTATGGAAACGAACTCAGCTTTAAAACGCAGGACTATCAGCCAGTTACCTTGCGTACCTTGGATCCGGAAGCAGTCCAAATTTTTGAAGCAACATTAGGTGGCGAAACCCAAGATGCAGGTGGAGGAGAAATAATCCAACGGGGCATTTGCTTGAGCAGAACACCCAACCCAACAATCGAGGACACCCGATTTACGTCGAGCACGAATGGGTTAGGGATGTATAAAATCTTGGTGAGGTCGTTGGTCGAAAACACAAAATACCATGTGCGCGCCTTTGCCCAAAATGAAAAAGGATATGCCTACGGTGAGGACAAAATATTCCAAACACAAGATATTCGTTTGCCCAAAATAGAAACTACAAGTGTGTCAAATGAAACATTTTCAAGTGCCAATATAAGCGGAAAGCTTTTGGATGATGGTGGTGTTCCCATTATTGAACAAGGATTTTGTTACAGCAAACAACCTAATCCGGATATCAATGATGCAATAGCCCTATCGCCCAATTTGAACCTCTTTCTCAAAAATTTGGAAGATGGAACGACTTATTATATCAGAGCATTTGCAAAAAACAGAAAGGGAATTGGGTACGGTGAGACCATTTCATTTAAGACCATTGGCTATACATTTGCTGAGGTATTTACGCATGAAATCACGACCTATTCAACCAATTCAGCCGAGGTAAATGGAAAGGTAATTTCGGAGGGAAACACTTCTGTAACGGAACGCGGAATCTGTTGGGGCACGAATCGCAACCCAACAATCGAAAATACGAAAATTGCTGTCGGCAGCGGTCCAGGCTCTTTTGGCTATACGTTTCGAAATTTAGTGGAGGGTCAAGTTTACTACGCGCGGGCTTATGCCATCAATCAAAAAGGGGTAGCTTATGGGGAGGAGCGAAGTGTCCGAATTCGAGTAACACCTCCTCCGGTTGTTTCTACTCCAGGTGCGGGTGGTGGTTCTTCAAGTACGCCACCAAGTTCGGGCGGAGGTAGTAGTGGAAGTTCAGGTGGTTCAACCAGTACGCCGCCGAGTCAAACCATATTGAAAATTGGCGACTCACATCAAGGCGGAATTATTTCATACATTTTACGACCTGGAGATCGAGGCTATGATCCACTCATTCAGCATGGAATTATTGCAGCGCCATTTGATCAGGCGACGAGATTAAATAATAGCCAAGAAAATTGGGTGATTTGGGGATGTTACGGGCTGCGTATTAATGGCGCTAATGGGGTTAATATTTTTGACGGTTTACAAAATACGTTGGATATTGTAGCAAATTGTGCCGAACAAAATATTGCAGCGCGTTTATGTTATGATCTGGTTTTAAATGGATATGACGATTGGTATTTACCTAGTAGATCTGAGTTATACACATTATATGAAAACAAGGCCTTAATTGGCGGATTTATAGATGGAAGTGAAATGTTCCCTTCCTATTATTGGAGTTCAACTCAAGACAATAGTACCGGTATTTCCAATGCATTTGGTATGAACTTTTCTGGAATTTACGGCGGTATTTCAGGCGGAAATTCAAAAAGAGATCCTGCTAGTGTTCGTGCAATTAGACAATTCTAAAACAAAAACCCTCCCCGAAAATCAGGGAGGGTTTACTTAATCCTAGTTCTAATTTATTGTCTTATATCAAAGATCTCATTGAGATCGAAATATGCGTATTAGGCCAATTTAAAGAGTACAAAGAAATAGGAGTTTAGCTACTTTTCAAAATTCATGGGTATCGATGCCACTAAAAATCCGATAACCAAAGGTACGCAATTGAAATTCATTACCATTAAATAAACGAATTATTGCGTAAGGCAAAAAAAATCCCAAACCGAAGTTTGGGATTTAAACTGACTGTAATAATAATTACAAAGCAAATAGGTCTTTATCCAATTGCGGCTTCACCACACAGGTATTGTCCAAGTGCATCGTCGCTGTATTCGTCGCATTGTACGTTGGCCATGCAGGCAATCCCTTGTGATTTGGATTGCCCACTTTGGCAAAATTAATCCACGCCTGGCTCATTTTATCTGCCAACACATACGCGTCCTTGCCGCCACCAGTCATCTCTTCGCAACGCGCGATGTTGTTAAAACAGAACGGTAATTCGCCACAGTGGATTGCTTTGTACTTGCCATCTGCCACGGGTGATTGCCAGGTGAATAAGTACATGTACACGGGTGCTCCGCCGATGGCCGACTTAACATTTGCTTGCTCCACGGCGCCTGGACGGAACATACGGTCCACATCCAATAAATCAGATGGGCGGGTGTTATTCGGATATGCTTTCTTCACGGCTGCTTTGTAAGCCTCCGCTTTGGCTCCATAGGTTTTTTGAATAACCGCCTCCACCTCGGCAGCCGTTGCATTAGCCATCGCCATATTCGCAAATGGCGCAAATTCATTTTTCACAGTTCCAATCAGTAAAGGAATATCTTTCGATAGGTCTAGTGCCTCTTTGGACGACATCTGATAAGGTAATACATCTCCATCTAGGCTTGGGCCCCAACTTAAACCAAATCCACCAACCGGCTTACCGGCTGCTTTTAATTGCGCCGCCACAACCTGTAAAGCTTTTTTACCTGCATTCGCTAACACCGGAAATGGAATCTTTTGTAAACTATCTGCCTGATTCGGCGCTAAGTTTAAAGCCTTCATCACCTCAGCCGTAATCGCCTGCGTCGTAGACTTACTTAACATCTCCGAACGGAATGCACCACTTTGATTAATTGCCTTGTGAAATAAACCCTTCGCAGATGGCATGGCCATCAAGGTATTCACTTTGGCCCCACCACCCGACTGGCCAAAAATCGTCACATTAGACGGATCACCCCCAAATGCTTCGATGTTGTTTTTCACCCACTCCAAAGCCGCCTTCATATCCAGCACAGAGTTGTTGGCCGAATATTTATACTTTTCGCCATAGGCCGACAAATCCAAATACCCCAAGATATTCAACCGGTGATTGATCGAAACGACAACTACATCACCTTTTTTAGCCAAATTTTCTCCGTCATACGAAGGTAATTCTTGAGAAGATCCTGATGTAAATCCACCTCCGTGTATCCAAAACATCACCGGACGCTTCTTGCCATCCTTGATGCCTGGCGTCCACACATTCACACGCATACAATCTTCATTCGTAAATCCCCAGGAGTGATTAAACACAAATTCAGATTCATCTTGCACATTGGTCGTTGGGTCCAATAACGGAGCTACCGGTCCATAAGTGTACGAACTACGCACATTTGACCAAGGTTTTGGTTTATGCGGCGCTTCAAAACGAGCGGCCTCCGCATATGGAATTCCTTTATAGGTGTAAATACCTCCGTGAACATATCCACGTACAGAACCTGATTCAGTAGGAACGACACCTACATTAGAACCCGTGGTGATTTGGGCTTGTGCGATCCATCCCGAAAACAGGATGCCGCAGGCTAAAACAATTCTTTTCATCTATTTAGTTTTTATAATAACGATCTAAAAATTCATACCGCGCATCATTCGCAGCAGGTACGGATTTGGATTCGACATCCAATACCATCACAGCCGGGTTTTTATCCTGTGCCTGCGCAACTGGCCAGTTAGGCAAATCCTTTCCATTCGGATTACCTGATTTGATGAAGTTTGCAAAATAGGCAAACATCGTATTGGAAACTTGATAATCTTCCTGTGTCCACGCGTATTCTTTAATCAACCTCAAATTCCCCATGCAATATTCAATTTCGCATGCATGTGGCGCGCCGATCGCCGGACGCGGCTTCGGTGCATTGGGGTCTGCCTTAACGGTTCCACCAGCTAAAGCGGAAGAACGTGTATTGTCAACCAAAGGCGGGCGTAGTTTTGAAAACATATACCGGTAAACCGCTTGCGAAGAATTCTTACGATGTAAGTCAAACCACTTCCATGTACTATAGGAGATAAAACGATCCGAAGCTAAGGCCGTTGCAGAATACTCAACTTCTTGCTCTGTCTTGCCTGGATATAAAGCCATGATAGCGTCTACTTCCGTTGGAAATGCCGCTTTTACTTTCTCTAAATAATTTTCAGGCGTATAGGGTCTCCCTTGCATGAAAGCTAATCCTGACATTTCAGCTGAATTCCAACCAAGTAGCAAGGGAACTTGCGCTTGCTCTTTGGCATTGAAAATAGCTGGTATTGATTTGGGATAAAAATAGCCATCAATAACCGCTGTATTGTAATTTTTACGCGTTTCTGATTGAATCTCAAACAACTCGCGGGTAGTCAATTTACGTAAATCAGCTAAAGACTTTGCATTTGCTTTTACCGCAAATTCAACACCTTCTTTTTCTGCTTGCGCCAACGGCACTGGATACAAGGTTGGGTTAATCCCTGCCCCACTTTCACCAATCGCCCCCGCAATTACATCGCGAGCTAACGGAGAGGACATTTGGGCACTAACTGATACAGATCCAGCAGACTCTCCCGCAATCGTGATCTTCTTCGGATCTCCACCAAAAGCAGCCACATTACGCTTCACCCATTGTAACGCAAAAGCTTGATCCATCAAACCATAATTTCCAGAACCTTTATAGCTCGTTTCTTTGCTTAACTCTGGGTGTGCAAAAAATCCGAAGACACCCAAGCGGTAGTTTACCGTAATCACGACAATTCCTTGTTTGGACATCGCCTCTCCATCATAACGCGGCTCGGAAGCATCCCCTGCAAAAAATCCACCTCCATAGAAATAGACTAAAACAGGTAAATTTTGGGTATTTCGTTTCGCAGGTGTCCATACATTTAAGTACAAACAATCCTCACTTAATCCCTGAGAACGGGAATTCATATCACCGAAAACGATGGCTTGAATCGGTCTTGCTGAAAATTGCTTCGTTTCTTTGACACCTGTCCAAGCTGAAATAGCTTGAGGTGCTTTCCAACGTAAATCACCAACAGGTGGTTTCGCAAAGGGTATACCAAAATAAGTTTGAATGCCCGACTGCGTACTATAATAACCCTCGATTTTTCCAGATTCGATTTGGGTTTGAACAGCCATTTTGTTGTCACTTTGCGCATGAGCAGCAAACGCAAAAATGCCCAATAGGCAAGTGAGATGCCAGATTTTTTTCATTCGTTTGATAGGTTTTTCTATTGTAATAATATGATACAATAATACAAAAATAATGCCAACTAGCAACGAGGCCCTGTAGGGACTTGCTTAATTAAGCTGTAAACATTCGATGGAATTCAATTCAGGGCCTCCTCCCCGATTGGCGCTACCGTTGGCCACATACAATTTGCCCTTATAATTCACCACTCCGGTGCCATGTCGGCCTTGATTCAGTGACGGAAATTTCACCCAATCACCCGACCGAACATCCAGCGCTTCAACTTCCGCATGGGCACTTGTTTGGGCCGTACTTTCGCCCAGCATGACGATTAAATAAGGGAAATGGCCAACTGAAGCACTTCCGGCACGCTGCGTAGGTAATGGATTAGCCAATGTCATCCAGCTGCCTTTTTTAAAATCATATACATCTACTTCCCCAATCGTCTCGTTCAGAACCTTCCCAATGGAGGCATGCGAAGTACGCCCACCGGCTACATATAATTTATCTCCTACTAGGGTAGCTTGGAAGTGATCGCGCGCACGTGGAGCATCGGGCAATTTTTCCCATTGATTGGTTTTCGGATCAAATACATCAAACCATTTGACATGTCCGTCCCAATGTCCATCTTGAATTCCCGACACAAAGTATAATTTATCTTTCCGAACAACTACGCCGGCAGAACCACGTAATCTGTCAGCCGGTATCGCCGCACCTTCCCGCCAAACTTTGGTCCGAGGATTAAAGATCCACATGTTGCTCAAAGGCTTTTCATGCGGATAATTTCCAGTCATCGCACCGATCACATAAATTTCATGTTGAAATGAAACGGCTTGAAAATGATGAAATTCAAAAGGCGCATCAGCCACAAATTCCCAGCGATTTTGTTTCGGATAATAGGCATCCACTGGTCGCTTTCCTCGCCCACCTAGCGCATAAAATACTCCATCGCAATTGACAAATGTACTTTCATGACGCTTAGCGCCACTTGTTTGAACTTCTACGGCGCTCCACGACCCAGCGGGAATTTGACCAAAGAGACTAAATGAGCTAACGAAAACGAAAATCAAAGCTAATTTCATAGGTATAGGTTTTTTCTAAAAGTAACGATTGCCCGTTTAAATCAGGATTTTAAAACTGCTAAATTTTCCTTAGATTCGTAGCTTTAACAATAGGTATTATGCAAAAGAAATTAATTGGACTAAGTGTATTACTCGTTGGCTCTTTGAGCGTCATGTCCTTACGTACGCAACCTGTCGAAGAGGCTCCCGCAGAAAAAACATACACGCAATACTGTGCATCTTGTCACGGTGAAAAGGTAGAAGCGTTCGTTGACCGTCAATGGAAACATGGTAATTCAAAAGCTCAAATTCTCGCTAGTATTACGAATGGGTACCCCGAGTTAGGCATGCCTACTTGGAAAGAGACGATTTCGGCGAAAGAAATTGAAAAATTAGCTGATTTAATCGTTGAGAATTTGGCTGGAGTTGAGCAATACAAATTTGCCAATAAGCCTACATCGAATGTGTTTCAGTCAGAAGGTATGCGCGTGGAATTGGATACGATTGCCACCGGATTTGATAGCCCTTGGGGTTTTGCTCAACTACCAAATCTTGAGTATTTAATTTCGGATCGTTCAGGAAAACTATATTTAGTAGATCAAAAGAAAAATAAAACGCTTGTTGCTGGAACGCCTCAAGTTATGTCCAAAGGTCAAGGTGGATTATTAGATGTTGTTTTACATCCACAATATGCATCGAACGGATGGGTCTACATGTCCTATTCCAAATTCAAAACTGATGGTGGAAAAACCTTAACTTCAACGGCAATCGTCCGTGGAAAAATTAAGAATAATGCGTGGGTGGAATCTCAAGAGATTTTTGAAGCCTTGCCTTATACACAGACATTCCACCATTTTGGATCTCGTTTGGCATTCGATAAAAAGGGAATGTTGTTTTTCAGTGTGGGAGAACGCGGAATGGAAAAAGTATTCCCGCAAGCATTAGATAATGACAATGGTAAAATTCACCGGATGTATGATGATGGTCGTATTCCTGCGGATAACCCATTTGCAAAATCGGCGCATCCAAGTGTTTATTCATACGGTCAGCGTAATCCGCAGGGATTGACATTGAATCCAACAACCGGTGCGATTTGGGAAACAGAACACGGTCCGCGTGGTGGAGATGAAATTAATATCATTCAGGCAGGCAAAAATTACGGTTGGCCTACCATCACCTATGGCATCAACTATGATGGCAAACCAATTTCGGCTATTTCTAAAAAAGAAGGTATGGAGCAACCCATCTCTTACTGGATTCCATCCATTGCACCTTCAGGATTAACCTTTGTTGATAGTGATAAATATCCAGCTTGGAAGGGCAATTTGATGGTTGGCTCTCTACGTTTTAACTACTTGAACCGATGTGTAATTAAGAACAATAAAGTTGTTAAGCAGGAAAAGGTTCTTGTGAATCTTGGTAGAATGCGTAATGTCAAAATGGGTGTTGATGGTTATTTATATGTAGCTACGGAAAACCCAGGGATGGTATTTAGGGTTCGACCATAAGTCTTTACAGAATTAAACGAAAGCGCTGCCGCGAGTCTGAGGATTTCGGCAGCGTTTTTTTTCAACTATGATAGGGCAAACAAAAATTAAGTGGTTTATACTGATGATAATCAGGAATATAGAAAAACAAATGCGTTAAAAATCGGTTAAATTGCGAACATATTAACCAATCATAGATGTCTACTAAAATACAACGCCACGAATTCTTGAGATCTTTGGGATTTAAAGGAGCTTCTTTACTTGCTGTTTATTGCGGTGCCGCCAGCTTAAGCTCATGTCAAAACGAATCTGTAGGTCCTGCATCAGCCATTGACTTTACCCTTGATTTATCAAATGCAGCCTATTCGGCATTAAATACCGTAGGTAAATATGTGATTTACAATCAGGTCGTTGTCGCGCGGGTATCTGCGACAAGCTTTGCCGCGGTGACGCAAATTTGCTCGCATGAAGGCCGAGCGCAAGTTGTTTACAATGGCACTAACTTTTATTGCTCAGCACATGGCGCGACATTTAGTACGACGGGTACGGCATTATCGGTGACCAACAAAGCTATAGCTTCTTATAAAACGGCTCTTTCGGGCACAACTTTACGTGTATATGCATAGGTTACTACTATTATGTGGACTGCTGAGTTCGTTTCAACTAGCCGCGCAAGATGACTTGTTGGCCATGCTCGAGAAAGAAGATGCTAAAAAGCCAACTTACACCTTGGCAACATTTAAAGCTTCCCGGTTGATCAATGGACAATCAGTCGAAACAATCGCTAAGCAGCATGTGAATTTTTGGATCTCACATCGGTTTGGGGCGATTAATTCTGGATTTATAGATAATTTTTTTGGTCTGGATGAGGCGCGTATTCGTTTGGGATTGGAATATGCCATTACGGATAATTTACTGGTGGGTGCTGGTCGGTCTACCATTGAAAAAACGTATGATACCTATGCGAAATACAAGGTGCTCCGACAATCAAATAAGATTCCGGTGACGGTGACGGCTTTTGGTAGTGTAGCTAGCAATACGATGAAAACGGGATATACGATGGAATCAGGAACGGTGATGCGATTTTACAATAATCTGCAACGTCAAAGCTACCTCGGCCAGGTATTGATAGCCCGAAAGTTTTCGGATAAGTTATCCTTACAAGTGATGCCCACGATTTTACACAATAATTTAGCGGAGAGTGTATATATGGAAAATACGCAGGCGGCGATGGGATTTGGAGGACGCTATAAACTGAACAATCGCTTGAGTGTGTCAGCCGAATATTATTATAATCTCGTGGAGAAGGATGAATATGAAGAATCGGCAGGTCAAAAATACCCGTATCATAATTCATTGGCCATTGGCTTTGACATTGAAACGGGTGGTCACGTATTTCAATTGCATGTGAGTAATTCGCGTGGGATGATTGAGAAACATTTTATAGGTCAAACGATAGGCTCCTGGGAAAATGGGGACATATTTTATGGCTTCAATATTGCCCGAACGTTTAGTTTCGAACCAAAAATCAAGAAATAATGAAATACCTGATCACGCTCTTTTTCATTTGCCTAGTTTGGACGGCAAATGCCCAATTATTCACTACGCAGACAGGTGAAATTTCGTTTTTCTCAAAAACTCCGATGGAGGATATTGACGCGGTAAATAAGCAAGTGGGGAGTATCATTAATGCAGCGACGAATGAAGTGGCTGTTCAGATGCGCGTGACTAATTTTATCTTTCCGAATAAGTTGATGCAAGAGCATTTCAACGAAAATTATTTGGAGACGGACAAATACCCCAATGCAACATTTAAAGGTAAAATTAAGGAGTCCATTGATTTAAAAGTCGCTGGAACTTATGCGGTCACGGCGGCGGGTACGGCAACTATCCATGGGGTTTCTCGACCAGTCGAACTTAAGGGGACCTTGGTTTCAACAGGTAAAACGGTAGCATTAACGTGCCTATTTGATATACATTTGGATGAATACAAGATTGATATTCCTAAAATCGTCTTTAAGAAAATAGCTGAGGTCATCAAAGTAAAGGGGAACATCACGTACACCCTACGCTAAGATGAAACACCTGCTTCTTTTGGTTGTTGCATTGTGCTTTTGGGCATGCTTACAAGACAAAAATTTGCCTGTCCAGCCTTCGGGAGGCGGAGTTGTTATTGACACAACCATCAACGAAATTCCTGGCACAAATGCATCGTGTGATACGATGCTTATTTCCTTTGACAAATCGGTTTGGCCAATCTTGCAGGCCAATTGCATCGCATGTCACTCGGCAAACATTGCCAGTGGGGGCGTGGATCTTTCCAGCTATGCCAAAATCACCCCGTATGTGAAGAACGGAAAACTTTATGGTTCCATAACGCATGCGTCGGGGTACAAACCGATGCCTTCGGCAACAATGAAGTTAAACGTATGTGATATTACGATCATCCGAAAATGGATTCGGGGGTCATCGCCATCAGGAAGTATTTTAGTTGACCTAAATCCGATGAATCCAATTGACCCTGTGATTAACATCCCTGCAGTACAGCCACCATCATTGGTGACGTGTAGCCCGGATACCGTTTATTTTAAACAAAAAATTCTACCCTTACTCGTGTCTAATTGCGCGATGAGTGGATGTCATGATGCCATTTCTAAAAAAGATGGCGTCATTCTGACGGATTATACGAACATCATGCGTGAGGTGAGGGTCAGTAACCCTGTTAGCAGTGATTTATACAGGTCTTTAATCGCCACGGGAGAGGATCGCATGCCTCCTGCGGGATCATTGCCAGCGGATCAAATTAATTCTGTGTTAACTTGGATTAAGCAAGGGGCTAAAAATAATTCGTGTGATGCTTCTGCTACGAATTGTGTGACGACTAATATTAGCTTCAAAGCTACGGTCCTACCGATTTTAAAGACTAATTGCATCGGATGTCATAGTGGTACGAAGCCGTCGGGAAATATTGATTTGGCAACCTATACACAGGTACAAAAATATGCGGTCAATGGTAAACTTTATGGATCAATTGCACATCAAACTGGCTTCATACCAATGCCCTCTGCAACTAGTACCTTAAGTACCTGCGAGGTCAGTCAAATCAAGTCCTGGATTAATGCAGGATCGATCAATAATTAAGGGTAATACGTTGTACTACTATAGTCAAATCTAAGCTTAGCGCTTTACACCGAAGACAACTATTCATGCTGCCGGGGTCTACGACCCCAGCAGCGTTTATCCGTTATACGTCTACGGAATCATATACGATAACTTTTTGCCATAAGTGACTGTAGTTTTTGACAAAATCGACGTGGATGGGATGGTCTTGGTAAATTTTTTGTCCAGCTTCATCTTGAAAATACATGAGCTCGGAAACGTCCCAAGATGTGTCAACGACCTCTCTTTTTTCCGTAGAGGCTAGTACGCCAATATGCATTTTTTGTATACTTGGAATACCTGAGAGAGACTTTAATCCTTTAATTAGTTGGGCGCGATCAGCAGCGTTACCCGGATTTTTCAACCAAAAAAATACGTGGTGTAATAATTTAGGTTCAGCAGATGTGTTTTGAGAAGGCAAAGCAACCCCGATCAGCGGAGTAGCAGCCAAAAATGTTCTTCGTTTCATAGGTTCATTTATTTGATTTAAAGTTAGGCAAAAATTGAATAGATTTGGGGATGCAATATAAAGAAGTCAGCGATTCAGAAACAACCTATACCGAACTAATGATCCCTTCGTATGCCAATTTTGGTGGCAAGGTCCATGGGGGAATCATTTTATCACTACTTGACAAAGTAGCTTATATCTGTGCTTCGAAGCATAGTCATCAGTATTGTGTGACGGTAGCGGTGGAAGGTGTCGAATTCAAAAGTCCAGTTGAAGTGGGTGATCTAGTAGAGATTAAAGCATCGGTCAATTATGTGGGTCGGACAACCATGATTGTGGGCATGCGGGTGGAATGTTTCAAGCCCCAAAATGGCATTGTACGCCATACGAATTCATGTTACTTCACCATGGCTGCTAAAGATGATTTGGGGAATTTAGTGGAAGTTCCCGGACTCATTTTATCAAATGACACCGAATTAAGGCGATTTTGTGAAGGCAAGTTCATTCGAAAAATATCACAGGAAAAGCGTGAGATTCTTAAATCAAATTTGACAAATATTACACGGAAGGAAATGGAGGCGGATTGTAAAGAAGAAAGGTGTCAAATTAAGTAAATCAGTTCCATCTACGTCTTTAATACTCAAACACCCCAAACCTATGACAAATCAAAACAATTCCCGCCGGGATTTTCTAAAAAATTCCGCACTCATCACAGCTGCAGCTGCATTCCCCAATATTTTACACGGTAGACATGCCGGCGAGAAAGTTAAACTTGCTTGTATCGGTATCGGTAATCAAGGTGGATCTGATGTAATGTCTTTATTCAACACAGGACTGGCTGAGATTGTCGCACTTTGTGACGTGGATATGGGTGCTCCACAAACACTAAAAGTATTAGAGAAATTTCCAAACGTTCCGCGTTTTCAAGATTTCCGCAAGATGTTTGACCAAATGGGCAATCAGATAGAAGCGGTGGCGATCGGTGTTCCAGATCACTCTCATTTCCCGATTACTATGATGGCTCTTGGATTAGGGAAACACGTTTTCGTTGAAAAACCGATGGCGCGTACCTTCCAGGAAATAGAACTTATGATGGCTGCGGCTAAAAAGCATCCTAAATTAGTTACCCAAATGGGTAACCAGGGTCACTCAGAAGCTAATTTCTTCCAATTTAAAGCATGGAAAGAGGCTGGTATCATCAAAGATGTCACCTCTATGACCGCCCACATGAATTCACCACGCAGATGGCATGGTTGGGATCCAAACATAAAAAACTTCCCTCCTGCGGAACCAATTCCATCTACTTTAGACTGGGATATTTGGCAAGGGGTCGCGCAAACACATGATTATCAAAAGGATTTTGTTAATGGCCAATGGCGCTGCTGGTTCGATTATGGTCTAGGTGCCTTAGGGGATTGGGGTGCACATATTATGGATACCGCACATGAATTTTTAGAATTGGGATTACCTACCGAGATTAATATGCTTCGTGCCGACGGCCACAATGCATTTTTCTATCCGATGTCATCCACTATCCAATTCAAATTCCCGAAACGGAAGGACATGCCCGCCATGGATATTACTTGGTATGACGGCTTAAATAACCTACCTGCAGTTCCTCAAAACTATGGGACAACTGAATTAGATCCGAATATTCCGCCAGCTAGTAATGGTAAAATCCAACCTGCTAAATTGAATCCAGGAAAGATTATTTATGGTAAAGATTTGACTTTCAAAGGTGGGTCACATGGCTCTACGCTCTCCATAATCGGCGATGCGGCGAAAGACATCAAGTTACCAGAGGTAATGAAAAGTCCATCCAACCATTATGCTAATTTCCTTAAAGGGTGCATGGGGCAAGAACAAACTCGTTCTCGTTTTGAAATCGCAGGACCATTGAGTCAAGTGTTTGCATTAGGGGTGTTGGCCCAACGGTTAAATGCGCATTTGGCCTTCGATCGCAACACAAAACAAATCACGAATAACGCTTTGGCAAACAAATTACTTGCCGGTCCTGAGCCAAGAAAAGGCTGGGAGCAATATTATAAAATCTAATTTCGTCCGTAAATATTCGGATAAAATTTGATTTGGCCGTTGGCATCAAAATCAACCAAACTATACCAAATCACCAGTGGAATAGATCGGTTGATTTTGATGTATCTCGGCGTCAAATCTGAATATGCTGCGTTAACATCTAAGGTGTCCACCGCCTTGGAATGGGGCTTGAGCAAAAACCGTCCCAAATC
Organism: Aquirufa avitistagni; assembly: GCF_042715545.1. Lineage (NCBI taxonomy): Bacteria > Pseudomonadati > Bacteroidota > Cytophagia > Cytophagales > Flectobacillaceae > Aquirufa > Aquirufa avitistagni. The sequence continues at coordinate 210,118 of NZ_JBBKXZ010000004.1, forward strand.
AATTGGCCGCTCCACACGAATACAACTGTGGCTATAAAAACGCTTCTCCTTTTTAAATAATTTTTTCTCAGACGTGTCATGTAGGTACATCCGAAATGGATTGTCAAACTGAAACTTCATGATCCCTAAGGTATTCCATTTGCCCGAACGCTGACGCATTTCATAAGGGAAATAATTAGCGTTTAAGCGTGACCAAGGCACCTTTTCAGGCGCAACCTTTCTCCCCTTCGTATCAAATATTTCTAAATGACTCGCATAAAAATACCGTATATTTTTACGAATCTCCGGGACTAATTCCTCCACACTAATACTTCGTGGTACATGCCAATAGGGTGTAATAATCAGGTTTTTCAAGGGACTAATTAACGTTTTAGATGGCCTTGAAGCTTTACCCAAAACTACCTTCATGTTCGTATATTCATTCTGACCATCAAACGTGCGTAATATGGTAGATGGAATGTTAACTAAAACAACGGATCGATTTTGGCGTAAGGTGCTGAGCCAACGGTATTCATTGATGGCTTTGATGAGTAAATCCTTTTTTTCATCCGAGATGTCCACTGAATCTCGAAGCATGGCCAACAATCGAACCACTTCGGGTGATCGATTAATTAGATGATTAGCTAATGATTTAAAATTTGATGTCAGATTAACATTCTTACGATCAATTTTTAAGCCTTGATAGCGTAAATTAGGTGTTCGATTCCCATCGCGTAAATCTTTAAAAAATGTTTGTGCCAGTGTATGGACAACTAATGAGTCAATGGGCTTTTGGCCTGTTATCATCGAATCCAATGCGCCACGATTGTAATCGGCCATACGCAAGGCTAGCGATGGGGCAGAACGAATCAAGCTATCTAGGGTGAGCAACTCAGCCAGGGACATCGTCTTTTTTTGACCTAGACTCGAAAAACCTATGACCAGGCATAAAACGAAAAAACCTAAAAACTTCCTCATAGGGGCGAATGTAGCCATTATTTAAGGAAATTTAGTTTCCACTTGTCTGTTTCTTGAAAGTTGACGGCGACACCCCAACCCGCTTCTTAAACAATCGGGTAAAGTAGGGCAAATTCTCAAATCCAGCCTCATAACATGTCTCACTAACATGACGCCCTTGGATAAGTAATTTTTTGGCATAATTGACCCTATATTGATTTACAAAGTCAGTATAGGTCAAATGCGTTGCCTGTTTAAAATATCGGCAAAAGGCAGGAACCGACAAACTTACATGTGCTGCAATGAGATGCGTATTGATTGGCTCTAAAAAATGAGCCTCTACATATTGGTACACCTGATGTATGCGCGCTTGCTTTTTCAAAACCAATGCATTCGCAACGGGTCGCGCACCCAATTCCAAGTATTCCGAACTCGCGGCTAAATCCTGAAAGATGCGCATCAATTCCACGAACTGACTAAATCGGTCCAAATGATGAAGCTTTTTTAACCTGGCTCCTGCTATTCGCTTCGTCTCACCCGTAAATGCCAAACCTTGTTTTGCCCGATCAATAAGTTCTACAACCTGACTTAATTCTGGAATTCGTGCCAAACCTTGTTCAAAATAATCCGCCGGAAACTGAATCACCACAGTCTCCACCGTCGCTTTTACTCCGTAATCAAAATTCAAATGTGGAATGTACGAACCAATCAGAGCCAGATCACATCCTTCATAGGTATCTAAATGATCGCCAATGTGGCGAATACCCTTTGCTGCTTCCACGTAAACCAACTCAATCTCCGGATGAAAATGCCAATAAAACACCTCGTTTAAATTCGGTGTCTGCAAAAATCGAAACGAACTATCCGCATCAGGACGGATGGACTCCAAAGCTATTTTCATACCTAAATTTACCAATTTAATGTATATGTCAAATTAAATTATCAATACAGGTCAAAAATTGGCGAATACAAAGAAATTCACGGATCGATAAATAGTCGAAATTTGATTCAACAAAAACAAACTGCATGGAAACGAAAATCCCCAATAATGCTCATTATGAAATTCCTGGAAACCCGTCTACCGCAAAAAGTAGCGCGCTCAAACTGAATGATCGAAGTAACGGTCAGGCACTTCGCGTATTAAGCGAGGAAGATTGGGCGTTTTGGATAACGAATGGCTACGTAGTTATCAAACAGGCAGTTCCGCGCGAACAAGCGTTAAAAACTGCCGATTTTTTATGGGAATTTGAGGAAAAGGATCCACATGATCCAGCTACCTGGTACACTGCCCCACGTGCAGAAATGAAAATGAAAGAGTTAGCAGGTACGGGCATGGTAGAATGCTACAATAACCAATTGTTATGGGATAATCGATCGCAGCAACGCGTATATGACGCCTTTGTTGATATTTGGGGAACAGAAAAATTGTGGGTCACCATTGACCGAGCAAATCTGAACTTTCCAATCCGACCAGGCCATGAATACAAAGCCTTTATTCATTGGGATTATGACCCAGAAACAAAACCAGTTAATGTACAAGGGGTACTCGCTTTAGCGGACCAACTCGACGAAAACATGGGAGGATTTCAGTGCATCCCTGAGTTATTTCGCACTTACGATACTTGGAAATTAACCCAACCCGAAGACCGCGACCGCTTCAAACCAGATATTACCGGTTTTACACCCACCAAAGTCAAGTTGGCAGCCGGCGATTTGTTAATCTTCAACAGCACGCAGCCACATGGTATTCGCGCAAACAATAGCGACAAAGTTCGCTGTGCCCAATATATTTCCATGATGCCAGCTGAAGAGGACAATGCTTCACTGAAAGATTGGCGCATCAATTCTTGGAAAGACCGCATTGCACCTGAAGGGTATGCGTTTCCGGGTGACCCTAGGAAATGGGAACAAACAAAATACACCACTGCGGAACTAAATGAACTAGGCAGAAAAATTCTAGGTCTCGATGCTTATTAAAACATTTTTGACCTGATATCAAGTTCTTGATTTTCAGTTTAGTAGGGGATCAAAATCCCCCTTTTCCCCCTACCTTTGGCAAACCTTGGAGGATTGCCAAAGGTAAGAAGATTAGAAATTTTCCTATATTGTAAGCAAATAGCTTCATTGTTTGGAAATACTTGCCCCTGTTTTTGGGATTTTTACATCGTTTATTCTCTTGTACTATTTAAGTTCATTGAATAAATCGAATATTTTTTTAGCCTTATTCTTCCTATGTTGCAACCTCATAGTGATGGTCTATTTCGGCCTACACTATTCGAAAAATGAATTTTGGGAAGGTTTCTGTTTTGTCCATTTCCTCCCCTTATCTTTTCTCCTCGGACCTAGTCTATTCTTTTACGTCAAAAATACCGTATCCGAACACAAAGGTTTTGAGAAAACCGACTTATTCCATTTACTCCCAGCAGTGTTTGTTGGCATCGCCACGCTCCCTTTCACTACCTTGCCCTTTGACATAAAAACTAAAATGGCGCATGAAATCGTCAATATTACGGAAGATTATAATCTAAATTTCTATTGGGTTACATTCGAACAAATACTCTACGGCCGATCGATCCATGTGGTACTATATGCGCTCATTTCAGTTACTTACTTCTTTTGGAACAAACAGCACCTAATCAAAAAATATGGCTTAACGCCAACTAATCATTTAGTAATTCAACGTTGGTTTTTTACACTTATATCGCTCCAAGTCTTAATCGCAGTGACTAGTTTAGGGCACATGGTTACTTTATACGTTGAGCCTTTTTATATTTTGGGTATATCCAACGAAGAAATATTTAGTGAATCTCACTTTTTTAGAATTTGCGGAGGAGGTTTTTTTATTCAAAATTTCTTCTTGTTTTTGTTTCCCAATATTCTGTATGGCAACGTATCTTATTCTGTCGAATTGAGCAATGCTAGTACATTAGAGAAATTGAAATCTACATTTGCTAAACCAATACAAATAAACGAACATGCTTTCGAGCAGGTAATTAAACCATACCTAGCAAATTATCCATTTATCCACAAAGATTTTACGCTTTCACAAATGTCGTTTGACTTGAAAATTTCAGAGCGAAATTTATCAGCCTATTTCAATAATGACTTGCAAAAAACTTTTGGTGAATGGAAAAACGATTTGCGCATCGCCTATGTCGTAGATCTTATTGAGGCGGGACAGGCAAATAAATTTACCATAGAAGCATTGGCAACCAATGCGGGCTTTATGTCCAGATCGAAATTCATTGACGCATTTAAACGTCGGCACGGTCTCACCCCCTCTGCATTCATTAAATCAAAAAAGCCCCAGACCAACTAGTCAGGAGCTTTTCGTATTACCTACTTCATCAAAAATCTTATTGGTTTACATCTAATCTACAATACTAGATTGCAGTAGCTTGACTTCCCATTGTATATTTCAAAATTACACCGATGGGAGGCTTTTTATGCTAATGTGCAGTTCCCATTTGTTCCCTTTTGCAGGAAAAGGAACAAATGGAAAGTCGTAACGCTACCGCTCAACTAACTAAATCCCGTTCTTGCCCAACAATTAATTCAACCAAAAAAAATTATGAAAAAAATCGTACTACTTAGCGCAATTATTGCGTCTGCATTTATGGCAAATGCTCAAACAGCTGGAAAAATTTTCGTTGGCGATAACCAAGGAAAACCCATGCAATTAGGATCTGACAAAAGCATGAACACCGTATTAGAAGCGACCAAAGCTTATAATGCCGTTGATCACGATGCTGAGGTGGCCTTGTGGTCAGATGAATTTGTGAAAACAGGTGGAGAAAAACATAAAAAAAGCATGGCAACGTTGAAATCGGTCACCAACAAGCCGATGGCCATGTTACCCATCAAAATTCAAGGCTCAAGTGATGAAATTGTGATGGTACAGTCCACAGAAGAGCGTGTTTTCAAGAATGGTTCGAAACAAAACTTGAATTTATTTGAGTTGTTTTTCATTGACAAAGCTGGCAAAATTTCAAATATGCAGCAATACGTTAATATTCCTGCAACAAATGAATATGGTAAAACATCAGGAGGAAAATACATCTCAAGCAAACCCGGTTCTGAAGCAGATGGAAGTTCTTTACAGTTCTCAAACCGTGGTGAAATCGCTGCAATCGAAAATTTAGCGAAGGCATGGAACGCGATGGATGTAAAAGCTTTTGCTGACATCATTGCAGATGAAGTAAGTATTGAAGCTTATAACGGAACTAAATCTAAATTAACAAAAGCAATGCTTCCTGCGGAGTTCGCTCAATACAAATCTTTGGATTGGAAACCAGGCTTAATTCTTCCTTTTAAATTGACAAATACAGACCCTGCGTCTGGCATTTTGGTATACTCATCAGAGAAGCGTGTCTTGAAAGACGGTACTGTTTGGGATAAAGATTTAGTGGAATTATTTGGCTTCAACTTAGCAGGCAAAATTGATTCGATTACCCAATTTGCAAGAGAAAAAACAAAAAAATAATTTGATCTAGTCCGTGTGCATTTCGCATGCGGACTATTTTTTAAACCCCAATACCATGAAAAAACTTACCTTATTATTCCTTGCAATATTTGCAATTTCAACGAGCACATTCGCACAAAACAAAACGATTTATATCAACATCGCTTATCATAAATTAAAGCCGGGCCACACCATCGATGAGGCAATGGCCATCGAAAAGCGCTGGAAAATCATTCAAGAAAAACGCAAATCAGCAGGATTAATTACAGGCTGGGCCGCTTATAAGATTTTAAATCAATACAAATCAGAGTCAGTTGATTATGATTACGTTTCTATGAATGCTTCATACGACTTAAATAAAATCACCCAATATCCCATGGATATGTTTAATGCCTTAGTTAAGGAAGATCCTAGTATGTATACCATTCTAGAAGAAACAGATAAAGTTCAATCTGTTATGCGTAATGTAATAACAAAAGCAATTGAGTACACAGGTAGCTCGAATGATTTGAATTCTGTTGTTTTAATGGAAACCATGAAAACGACAACGTCTAACTACTTCGCTTACATTGATTTCGAAAAGCAAGTTAAATCAATTCATAGTGATCGTATTAAGGCAGGGAATATTCAAGAATGGGCGTTTTGGCAACATTTAGCACCGATGTCGGACGATGGAAAAGGCCAATTTACAACGGTAACCTTCTTTAAAGATTTGTCTAAACTAGATGAAGATTCAAGCCCATCATACATCAATGGTGCGAAGAAATATATGAATTTGACCACGGATCAATACCTCAAAAAGGCTGATTCATTGCGTAAAATTGAACAAGCTGTCTTGTTACAATATGCAGTAGGAACGTTTAACTAGTTCTCAAACTTGATAAAAATATAATTCCCCCTAACCTTTGGCAATCCTTAAAGGTTTGCCAAAGGTACAGGTTCGGAATTTGAAAAATTGAAAATTGAAACGAAATCCAAGAAGCTGGACAAAAAAATCAGTTTTTACATTCCCACTAAATCCTCAAAACACTACCTTTGGCAAACCTTGGAGGATTGCCAAAGGTAAGTAAATGAAAAAAAGCCCATATCTCGTCTTTATCATCTTAGTGACATTTTTTGTCATCTCGTTCATTTCGAACATTATGGGGCCCATCATCCCTGAACTGATTAAGTCATTCCATCTGAGCTTAACCCTAGTATCACTCCTCCCCTTTGCCTTTTTTATCGCATACGGTGTAACCTCTATTCCAGCGGGTATTTTACTAGAAACTTACCGAGAGAAAAAAGTGATGTTGATGGCTTTTGGACTCGCAACATTAGGTTCTTTATTAATCGTTTTATCCCCTCATTACCTAACCGCTCTTCTGTCCTTGTTCCTCATCGGCAGTGGAATGGCCATGTTACAAGTAGTCATAAACCCTTTATTGCGAACTGCAGGAGGCGAGGAAAACTATGCCAATTACTCGGTTTGGGCCCAGTTAATTTTTGGCTTTGCCTCCTTTTTAAGTCCCATGGTGTATCAATATTTCATCGGCATCCACCTTCCTTGGCTCAGTTTGTACATCCTATTCATTGGGATTTCCGCAGTAATGATGTTGGTTACCCTGAGCACTAAATTCCCGACAGTTGAATTAGCCCAAGATGAAAAACCCGGTGCCATCGCCATCCACCTCGAACTCTTCAAAAACAAACAAGTGATCCTGTATTTCATCGCAATGCTATGTTACGTAGGCACTGAACAAGGTATTGCCACCTGGATTTCGCAATTTCTACAAACCTATCACGGCTTAAATCCACAGACTGACGGAGCCGATACCATCGCCTATTATTGGGGACTTATGACCGCCGGAGGCATCTTGGGAATTGTATTACTAAAATTATTGGATAGCCGAATCGTGTTAATTTCATTTACATCGTTGGCCATCATCGCACTCGCCTTCGCGTTATTTGGGAACGCAAAATCTGCGTTAATCGCCTTCCCGTTAATTGGATTTTTTGCTTCTGTTATGTACCCCATCATCTTTTCCCTAGCGCTCAATTCAGTCACTGAACACCATGGCTCCTTTGCAGGCATCATCGTTACCGGAATCGTAGGTGGAGCTATTTTCCCCTTCATAGTCGGTGGAATCGGGGATATTTTTGGCCTAAAAACAGGCATGAGTATCCTTTTTCTGAGTATGGCCTACATCATGAGCATTGGGTTTTGGGCCAAACCGCTGGTGGCCAACAAACGTATATTTGACTAAAGGACCAAATCCCCCCAACCTGATCGATACGTTCTTCGCACAAACTGATTGGCAGGTTCGTAATTCGTGACACGCATATTCGCACCGTCCCATTTTAAAGCTTTGTACCGACCGCTATACGCATAACCCTCCATCGCGCCATAAACGGGATCTATACGTTTGACCTTTTCGCGGATATTGAAACTTCGCAACAAGAGATTACCTAACAAAACCGTTTCCGTTAACGGTCCTCCATAACCCTCAAAAGGAGAACTCACTTCCATATTGCCATAACCTGCAATACTGGCATCGATCCACTGCCACCAGTGACCATCCATGCCACCCTTAACTCGGGCATATTTTTGCGGAATGTGACTCGCCGCTTCTTGTAATTCCTTTGAAAATAAACGTGGATGCGAACCACCCCAGCCACAAGCAATCACACCTTTCGATCCCACAAATAAGGTCGAACCCTCAAAATCATTCTCCCCAGGATAATCTCCCAAGGCATCATTCATATTCACCTCAGGTGCCAAAGCCTGTAAACGCTCCGGCGTGATACCCCCATCCATCCAATACAAATCCAAATCCTTGCCATTATTCATCGTAAACCGATATTTCAAGGAACTCGAAATAGGCCCACTCTCCGGGAAAGCAGACTCTTTAAATACGCCACTGTAGGTCGTAGAAGCACTTCCCGACACCTCATGCGGATAACCTAAATTCAATAACTTAAACGGCGGGCCCATGATGTGGCAACCCATATCGCCTAACGCACCTGTACCAAACTCCCACCAACCCCGCCAATTGAAGGGCACGAGGTTTTCGATGTAATTGGTTTTGGGAGCAGTACCCAACCATAAATCCCAATTCAATTCCTTCGGAATCCGACTAGGTGTTTTCGGCCACGAAATTCCCTGTGGCCACACGGGACGATCGGTCCAACAATAGACTTTGGAAATCTCGCCAATTAAATCTGCCTCAATCCATTCACGCATGGTTTGCATCCCTTCACAGGAAGCGCCTTGATCCCCCATTTGGGTAACGACTTTGTATTTTGAGGCAGCCTGAGTGATAATCCGAGCTTCATGAATGTCATGCGTCAACGGTTTTTGTAAGTACAAATGTTTTTTCATTTGCATAGCACGCAGACCTACCAAAGCATGATTATGATCCGGAATTGCTACGGTCACCGCATCAAAATGCTTGCCTTCTTTGTCAAACAACTCCCGCCAATCTTCGTAAAATTTAGCCTTCGGAAATTGCTTACGCTTCGGAGCCGCTTGTCGCTGATCCACGTCGCATAGAAAACCGATGGTCGAATTATTATTAGGTGTCTTCGCTAAATGTTGGATGTCATTATCCCCCTCGCCTCCACAACCAATCGCCGCAATGACCAATTTGTCACTGGGTGCCACAAAACCTTTCCCACCTAAGACATGGCGAGGCACAATAAAAAATCCAGCCGAGGCCAAAGTACTCTTCTTGATAAATTCGGAACGCTTCATTTTTTTAGGGGTCTAACGGATACTTCTTTGAAATAAACGACATCCTCATCGCCATGATTTTGCAAGCCAAAATACCCGGAATTCGGTCGGCGACCCGGATACGGTTCAAAATCGAATTTTCGAGGAGGAACAGGTTCTCCTTCTCGGTAGTCGGTCACGAGCTGATCATTTAGGTAGACAATCGTCCTAGGCCCATCCAAGGTAATCAACAGCGTATTCCATTCCGGACCTGGTTTTCCAGGTTTGCTTTTCGGCTTTGTAAAGGCATACAGTGTACCGCTAATGTGATATTCGTCTTCGCCTGAAGTTTCCGGATGATTATCAATTTGCACTTCGTAGCCATAAAAGACAGGCATCCATTCCTCTTTGGGTTCAGCCGGAACGCGAATAAATACGCCTGAATTACTATTGAAATTTTGCATTTTGTATACGACGCGGATTTGGCAATTGCCTAATTTTCCGCCCGTCCAATACAAAAGACCCATGCCACCTTTGCTGGCCAACAATCCATTTTCAACGAAGCGGGAGCCTCCTCCAACATGTTGCCAACCGGTTAAATCTTTTCCATTGAAAAGGGGTTTCCACGCTTGGCTAAAAAGCGAAATATGAACAAGTAATAGCGCACAAAGGAGATAGATTTTTTTCATAATTAACATATCTTAATCTGCCTTCAACATGGGGAATAAATTACGAATGTCTGCCTCCGTTGGCTGCGTACCATATTCGCATATTTCAAAAGCTTCAGCATAAAGAACCTTAGTTGCACGCGCGGACCCGTACCATTTTACTAGGCTCTTTTGAACTTCAGGATTAGGCTTCGCCACCCGTTTTTGCAATAACCACTCTTTGTATTTGGAAGGATCCTTAGGTACTTCGGACTCATAATTTCCAATCCAAGGCAACCACTCATAAAACTGCGATTGGTGGGCATCGAGGCCGGCTAATTTTTTAGCAATCACAGGTGTAATGTCCACCGCTATGTCGGGCTGAAAAGGATTTGGTTTCTTGAAATTATCTTGGAAATAAAGAAAAACTGGATTTTTACGAAGGGGCTCTACATCGGGAGCGACGTTTGGCACACCTACCATAAAGGCTGCGTCTTGAACTAAAACACCGGTATAACGATGATCAGGGTGGTAGTCATTTGACCGAGGAGCAATCACCACATCTGCCTTCCACTCCCGAATCTTTCGAATAATTTGTAAGCGAATCTCCAGGGTAGGTAATAATTCACCGTCATGATTATCTAGTACATCGTAGGAAACGCCTAAACGCTTCGCTACTTCCTGGGTTTCTGCAATGCGGCGCTTAGCAAGCATCCCGCCACCTTGTGATTGATGTCCAGCATCACCATTTGTGACAGAGAGAAATTTGACTTGGTGTCCCATTTCAACGAATAGCGCCGCAGTTCCACCGCCTTTGATGTCACAATCATCTGGGTGAGCACCAATAAAAATAATACGCAAAGGCTTCGATTGAGCAACAAACGTACATGCGAATAACAGTAAAAGTAAAATCTTTTTCATAGGTAGAGGTTAAGGACAGCAAGTTAGTGGTTTTGCTGAATTTGCAAAACTGCCCTTAAGGGGGGACTTTTCTTTTAGCCGCTTTTGAAGTACTTTTGACGTCCATGAGCACAAAAAATCCGAAAGTATTTTTTATCACCCCACCATTTACCCAGTTAAATACGCCTTACCCAGCAACGGCTTATTTAAAAGGGTTTTTGAATACGAAAGGATTGGCGTCTGGTCAGGCCGACTTAGGTTTGGAGGTTATCCTACAACTTTTTTCAAAAACAGGACTCCAACAATTATTTGAATACATTGAAGGCTCAGGACAAAAACTAAATGCCAATGGGGCGCGTATGCTCCGACTCAAAAAGTCCTACCTGCGAACCATCGACCCGGTTATCTCCTTTTTGCACGACAAAAATCCAACAATGGCGCACGTCATTGCTGAACAGAATTACCTACCTGAGGCATCCCGTTTTCAGCAAATAACGGATTTAGAATGGGCCTTTGGCAGTATGGGAACACGGGATAAAGCGCGGCATTTGGCAACACTTTACCTAGAAGATATTTCAGATTTAATCATCGAAGCCGTTGATCCACATTTTGGTTTCAGCCGCTATGCTGAAAGACTAGGTAGGTCAGCTTCCACATTTCATGAATTACACCAAGCACTTGATGCGCCACTTACATATATCGATGACTTATTGGTCGCACATTTAGAGGCCAAAATCGAACAAGAAAAACCCGATCTAGTCGCCATAACGGCACCATTTCCTGGTAATTTATACAGTGCATTGCGCTGTGGACAATGGATTAAAAAACACCATCCACACATCAAAGTAGCTTTTGGTGGTGGATATGCAAATACTGAATTGCGCTCCTTACAAGAACCTCGCGTTTTTGAATTTGTCGACTTCATCACGTTGGATGATGGAGAAACGCCTTTGATGAATCTTTTGGAGCATCTACAAGGCAATCGAGCATTGAAAGATTTGAAACGAACTTTTTGCTGCATCGATGGAACCGTCACCTACCTGAATGGATCGAAGGATTCTGACGTGAAGCAAAAAGATGTAGGCACCCCAGATTACACGGGTTTACCATTAGAAAACTATTTATCGGTGATCGAAATTGCCAATCCGATGCACCGTTTGTGGAGTGATGGCCGATGGAATAAATTGACCTTAGCACATGGCTGTTATTGGGGGAAATGTACCTTTTGTGACATCTCATTATCCTATATCAAAGACTACGAATTCACCTCGGCACCCATGTTAGTTGACCGAATTGAGGACATGATTGCCCAAACAGGCAACAACGGTTTTCATTTTGTAGATGAAGCTGCACCGCCGGCATTGATGCGTGATGTGGCATTGGAAATTATCCGAAGGGATTTGACGGTTGTTTGGTGGACAAATATTCGATTTGAGAAGAGTTTTACGAAGGATTTATGCCAACTCCTGGTGAGGTCAGGCTGCATTGCCGTTTCGGGTGGATTGGAAGTTGCCTCTGACCGATTGTTGACATTAATCGACAAAGGTGTTACGGTCGAACAAGTTGCCCAGGTAGCTGATCATTTTACACAAGCAGGCATATTAGTGCATGCTTATTTGATGTATGGCTTTCCAACACAAACTGCACAAGAAACGGTTGATTCGCTGGAAGTGGTTCGTCAATTCATTGAAAATGGGGTGATGCACTCTGGTTTTTGGCATCAGTTTGCCTTAACGGCGCATAGTCCGGTGGGCCTAAATCCGGACGCATATCACATAAAAATACTAAACCCTGAACCAGGTAGCTTTGCTAATAATGATTTGGAACATGCGGATCCTACGGGAACGGATCATGCCCAATTTAGTGAGGGGTTAAAAAAATCGTTGTTTAATTACATGCATGGCATTGGATTAGACATGCCGCTGCAGGAATGGTTCGATTTTAAGATACCCCGTACACAGATTCCTAAGAACTACGTTGCTCGTATTTTAGCGCCAAAACCAGAAGAATTACCCAAACCCAATGCTAAAATTTGTTGGCTCGGACCCATCCCTTCCTTGGAAAAACGCTCTAGAGATAAGTACATATTGCAAATGAGTTTGGGACGGGACGAAGAGGAATTAATTGTTCCTGAGCAATTGGGCATGTGGCTTGTTGACATATTAGCGCGCATCTCACTTGGACCTTCCAAAACATGGACATTTGAGGAATTCCAAAAAGAGTTCAACCCATCAGGCTTGGGAGATTTTAGAAATTTTTGGGAGGGAGAAATCGTAGAGGAATTGCGCGAAATGGGATTGCTAGTGATATAGCAATAAATAAAAAAGCCTCAGATTTATCTAAAGCTTTTACCAAGTTGGCGGTCCGGACGGTGGGAACGAAACAAATCTGACTGAACTCAAATCGGACAAAAACGTCAAAATATAATGGTATAGGTATTATATTGGTTAATCTAATTGTATCAAATCAGTTCGTTCTGCTTCGGTTTTAGCACCACCCTCACCTACTTTTTGGAATCTCCAGATTTATGAATATGAGGTTTAAATGTTGGGTGCTTGGGTTTGCTTTTTGGTTATATCCCACGTCTTTCATTCGGGGTACCATCAATTTTATTTAGCTTAGGACCAAGTTTAATTGCAGCAAATGTTTCCATAATTAAATGCCATAAAATAATAAAATGATCACAAAAATTTCACAACCCATTTAAAATAAATGATAGTTCCAGTAGTCTCAAAAGTGCTGGACCAACCCTTTATATAAATAATGATAAAGGAATCGTTTTCACCATTTCAAAACAACCTCCAGTTTCTTTTTCCGTGGCACGAGCTGGGAATATTACTTCCCAAATATTCTTTTTTATTACTTTTCAATCGAAAACTAATAATTCAGATATTTGAGAACAATTAATGAATAATGAAACCAAATGGAATAAATTAAACTTGGTGCTTTATTAATCTTTTAACAAAGAAAGGATTATTTTGCCTCCATTTTTTTGGGGGAAAACCAAATCAGTCAATACGACTTTACCTTCATTGGCGAATACTTCTACAATTGAATTATCTACAAAAATATCTAGTTTCAGGACACCATTTTGGGGAACCACCTGCATACTTTCTATACTTGAGAAATTTTTGTTAAAGTCAATTTTTCCAGACTTGGTTCTGTCAAAAAACAATTTTTGAGTCATTGCATTATAAGTTAGCACACATTTCTCTTCCTCATTTTTTAGCAATTCCATTGCAAAACCATTGGAATTTCCTAAGTCAATAACTAAGCCTAGTTTGTAGGAATTATTTTTCATTTCCCAAGTTTTCGGTTTTGTCAATTCACTCGCTTTCAGTATTAACTCTTTGGAGTGGATACGATTGGAATAGATTGGCTTTTGAACTAAACGAAATTGCCCATTTTCTTTGACCAAAGATAATTTTCGTGGCATCGAAAACATCCCTCTCCTGCCTTCTGAAGGAATATCTCCTGCATAGCTCCAGTTGCTACCCCAGCCAATAATGATCGGATTTTTGTCTTTTGCAGGAAGGTTTTGAAAGGGGATTGCCGCATAAAAATCTTTCCCTCGATCCAATCTTAAAACCCCTTCTTGTTTGTCTGGCACAAATGATTTTCCATCAAATTCCCCTACGAAATATTGCATCCCAGTAAATTCTGTGGCCTCCGCTGCGCTCGAAATCAGCATTACCCATTTTGAATTATCTGAATTTTCGACAGGAACCTTAAATAGAGATGGACATTCCCAAATCTTTGCTACATCACCCATTTTGCCAAACTCACTCAATAATGTCCACTCTTTCAGATTTGTAGATTCGTAGATCTGCACCATAAATTCCAGTGGTTTTGCAACAATCATTTTCCACTTTCCTTCCTGCATGAACACATTGGGGTCTCTGAAATCCTTCAAACCGATAGCTAAGACAGGGTTCTTGTCATAGAATTTCCATGTTCTTCCTTTGTCAGAACTATAAGCCAAACTTTGACTCTGTGCCATACCTTCTCCATTTTTATTTAAGTGAGAAGTATATATGGCCACCATACCTTTGGTAAAACCTTTCTCAAAAAAGCCCGACGTATTTAGACTATCCACAACGGCCGCTCCAGAAAATACCATGTTAGTTGAACCATCCGCGTTCATCGTTTCAGGTATGGCAAGCGGTAGTTCTTCCCAAGTTTTAAGGTTTTTGCTCACAGCATGCCCCCAACTCATGTGCCCCCATTTATCTCCCGCTGGATTATACTGATAAAAAAGATGGTACTCTCCATCCAAATAGACTAATCCATTGGGGTCGTTCACCCAATTTTTTTCCGGAGTGTAATGGTAAGCGGGACGGTAAGTAGCAGAAGGGATACATGCATTTAGCAGGCATATAACAGCCAAAAAAGTGACTAATTTTTGCATTGATTTTGAGTTTATGATGAATGAATTAAAAAAAATGGTAGTAGTAAAAAACTACTACCATTCGAACCATTTTTAACCATTAATAAAATTGATAGGTATTTTAGAAGCCTGGATTTTGCTTATACAATCCATTCGTGAAAGTGATTTCCGCTTGTGGAATTGGTAGATATTCATCCCGTCCAGCTGTAAATTTCGCTGTCGCTAAATAGGGTCTTCTAACTTTCTCTTTTGAAATGTACCCATTCAGCGTTTGTTCAGCAATACCCCAACGTACTAAGTCAAAAAAACGTGAGCCTTCTGTAGCAAATTCAATTCTACGCTCCCACATTAAAGCTTTCCAAGCAAAATTCTGTGTCCAGACTGTAGATGAATAAGGCTTTACATTATACTTGGAAGCAAATGTTCCGTCTGCTTTTTTTAGTCTTCCCGTACTTGCCGCTGCTCTATTTCTGATTTGATTAATGATGTCTAAAGCTTTCTCTTGTTGTCCTAATTGAATGTAAGCTTCGGCCTGCATTAACAAGACATCATCGAAGCGTAGAATATCATAATTTTTTGCAGTTCCCATAAATGGTCCAAGTTTGAAATATGAACCACTAGAGGCCAATTGTTGAAAACGCATGGTATGAAAATTTCCATATACACCTGCATCACGTACCCAACTATTGCTGAAAGGTTTTGAATTATCATATTTATATGGGTGTCCATCGATTCCAACGGTGTGGTCAAGGCGCGGATCAACGGTTTGATTATTCAGATTTGCATTGCTGTCATTAAATGTTTCAAAATTGGGCCAACCGTCAATATCAGTGGTATGTGCATTAACTAAGTTTTGACTTGCTGCATGAAATCCACAACACCCATATTGTGGAGCTCCGTGAGGATAATTCAAGCCATCTTCGTAGCTCATACGTCCTGCCGTCGTTCCATCATTCACAGTAAATTGGATAGCAAAGATGGATTCTGGACCATTCTCCGTTTCCGGCAAGAAATTATCTGCAATGTCCGAGCTTAATCTATATTTCCCGGAAGAAATAACTGCTTGTGTAAGGGAAACAACCTCTTGCAATTTTGTTTTATTGATATTTACAACTTTATGAGTTGCATCTTGCTCATAAGCCTGGTACAAACGTACCTTGGCTAAATAAGCCTGAGCTGCTACCTTATTTGCACGAGCTACCTCTTGTTGTGTAGTTGGTAAATTATCAATAGCAAATTGAAAATCAGCCGCAATTTTATTCCAAGATTCATCATTACTTAGCGTATTAGAAACTTTTAGAATCTCTTCATCAGAAATAGTTTCATCGAAAATAGGAATGTTTTTGTACAATCTTTTCATAACAAAGTAGCTATGACCTCTTAAAAAACGCAATTCAGCTAAACGTATTTTTTTAGATGGATATTTGGCTTCATCCAGCGTATTTACGGCACGAAGGGCGACATTACATCTAGAAATTGACTTGAAAAGGTTTTGCCATGAACGAGTTACAAAGGCACCAAGCGTAGGAGTAGTCAGATTATAGTGTTCTAAGGCATCTATTTCTCCAACGTCACCCGTACCACCCCCACCTTTGTAGGCATCGTCAGAACGAACACTTCCGTATACCCAGTCACTATAGATGGGTCCAATCATATCACCATTTCCAATGGCCGCATAAGCAGATGTCACCAAACCATCAATGGCCGCTGGAGAGGTCAAATCAGATGAAGACAATACACCTGTGGGTGTATAATTTAGTTCATCCTGGCAGGAGCCGAATAAAAATAGGCTCGAAACGATTATAGTTGAAACTATTATGTTTTTCATTTTTTTAAAAATTTAAGTTTTATTACCCCCTTGGAGGTCATTCATTAATTCGATTTAGGATTAAAAAGATGCGTTAATTCCGAAAGTGAAGGTTTTTGGAATCGGCACAGGGTCAAGGTCAATACGCTCTGGATCTGGGCTCAAGTAATTCTTGCTTTTTAACCAAAATAAGTTTTCAGCCATTCCATAAAAACGAATTCTTGAAAATACAGATTTAGGAGTGAGGTTATAACCTACTTGTATGTTTCGCATTTTGAAATACGAAGTATTGACGATGAAATAGTCAGACGTACGACCTTCTCCATTGTTATCCTTCAATGTTAGAGCAGGCACATTGGTATTTGTGTTTTGGGGTGTCCATGCGTTAAATACACCGGGACCAACATTTTCTCTACTTCTCATTAAATTATTGAAAACAGTATACACATCAAAACCTTCTCTACCCGCTACACCTGAACCGAAAATAGAGGCATCGAATTTTTTATAGATCAAATCTAATCGTAATCCATATTCAAGTGCTGGTAATGTGGTACCAATCCAAGTTCTGTCCAAATCATCAATTCTATTATCTCCGTTAATATCCACATATCGAATTCTTCCTGGACCAGCACCTATTTGTTTAGGAGCCGCATCTACTTCAGCTTGCGATTGGAAAAGTCCATTGGTCTTGTAACCGAAAATATCAAATTGTGAATGTCCAATAATGGTATTTACCAAGTTCCCTGCATAAGCTGGACGTACATTTTCTGGCAATTCGGTAATTTCATCTCTGAAACGTGCAAAGTTTGAAACAAGATTGAATTTCAAATCATTTCCCACTGATCCACGGTATCCTAATACAAATTCCCAGCCTTTATTTGATTTTGATGCACCATTAACTGCTTTTGATTGTCCCTCACCAAGCGTTGCCGCTACTGGTGGCGTAATCAAAATGCCGGAAGTATTACGCGTGAAATAATCAAATGATCCGAAAATTTTATTGTTCAAAATAGCATAATCTAAACCTACGTTAATTTCATCTGTAGTTTCCCACTTTAATCCCGAATTGGCCGCTTGTGTTTGAACGAATCCTGAAGGCAATGTCCCGGTATTAGCTCCAGACAAAGAATAAGCTGTACCGATGTTCATGTATTGTTCCCAAAAACCACCAACTAATTGAGCCTGAGTTGTTCCGTATCTTGTATCAAATAGACCAAAACGAGCTAAATCACCAATTTGTTGATTACCTACGCGACCTACGCCGACTCTTGCCTTGAGTTCAGAGAAAATTTTATTACTCTTCATAAAATTCTCTTGGTCAATTCTCCAACCTAAAGAGGCTGCAGGGAAAATTCCATATTGATTATCTGAACCAAAACGAGATGAACCATCACGACGAACGGTAACAGCAGCTAAATATTTATCTGAAAAATTATAATCAACACGAGCAAATTGAGAGAATAAACGACTTCCTGTAGAACCTCCTGAAACAGTGGTGTTTCCTGTTCCAGCATTTA
The DNA here is from genome assembly GCF_042715545.1 of Aquirufa avitistagni. Classification (NCBI taxonomy): domain Bacteria; kingdom Pseudomonadati; phylum Bacteroidota; class Cytophagia; order Cytophagales; family Flectobacillaceae; genus Aquirufa; species Aquirufa avitistagni. The sequence continues at coordinate 228,465 of NZ_JBBKXZ010000004.1, forward strand.
GCGTAAAATAATCCTCTGATTGAAGAGCAAATCCTTCTTTCTTCGTGAATTGAAAATCCAAATCTGTTTTGATATATTCAGTACCAACTAAGAATTTGAACTGATTTTTCGCATTCAAATCCCAATCATAACGCAATGTATTTGACCAAGTTGTACTGATGTAATGATTTTGGTCAAAAGCTAAGCTGTTTGTCGTGCGGTTAAAAGCGCCTTCCGAAAATGTAGGCGTTATCACCTTATTTAAGTATGTCGCGTTATCAACGCCCAAATTCGATTTGAAAAAGAGGTTTTTGATCGGTTGAATTTCTACGAAAATGTTTCCAAACGAACTCAAACGATTTGCATTGTTCCATTTCGCAAGTTCTTGCATGTGCAAAGGGTTATTTCTATCCGAATATCCACCACCTGATGCACCCGCATATGTTTTGCCGTCTTTCTGAAAAACAGGAATTGTAGGGACAAGGGTAGCAGCTAAAAAAGTAGTTGAAGCACCTCCCAAATCTCTTGCAGTAAGTGTTTCATTCGAATTTGCAATGCGTAAATTAACACCAAACTTCAATTTGTCATTGTATGCTCGTGTCATAGCGTTGATGCTTCCGCTCAAACGGTCGTAGTTCGTAAATCGCAACATCCCCGTATTTTTCAATTGCCCAATATTGATTTCTAACGAAGAATTTTTATTTCCATAAGATGCCGTGAAATCATTTTGTGTCACGATACCTGTTTTGTACATGACATCTTGCCAATTGGTATCACCTACTGGTGTATTGGCGTCTCCACCTACGAAAGGTTTAAGGGTAACGCCATTTAATTTTGGACTTTGGAAATTATTATTCCAGTCAAAGGAATAGATATCACCATAACCAGCAGCAGGGTCTTGCCCATCATTGACAGAGGCTTGCCACAAGGCTTTACCTCTATCCAAAGAGTTCAACATATTAAAACGCATGGATTTTTCTGATTGCGCAGAAATACTGCTATTGAATTGAAATTCAATTTTTCCATCTGAATTAGCTCCATTTCTTGTGGTGACGATAATAACCCCATTCGAGGCTCTTGCACCATAAATAGATGCAGCAGAGGCATCTTTCAAGACTTGAACTGATTCAATATTTGACGGATTCATGTTTTGGAAAACTTCAGGACGAGTCGTTGGAATTCCGTCAATGATATACAATGGGTCGTTATTCCCCAAAGTATTAGATCCACGAATTAAAATTCGGGAGTTACTACCATTAGGGGAACCATCTTTTTCAATGTACAAACCAGGTACACGCCCCTGCAAAGATTGCATCGGGTTACCTGAGCTGATATTTTTGATGGGTTTCAAATCAACAACCACCACTGACCCAGTCAAGTCTTGTTTTCTTTGAGACGTGTAACCTACTACTACTACTTCGCTCAATTCTTTTCCATAAGCTAAGGTAATTTGTACATCGCTGACTCCTTTAATGGATACGTCCTGTTTTTCATACCCACTAAAACTTACTTGAATAGTAGAAGCACTTTCAGAAACTGAAACTGAAAACTTGCCATTTACATCGGTGATTGCACCAATTTTTGTACCAGTCACTAGTACACTTGCACCGATAAGAGGCACATTATTGTCGCCTCCTCGGACCGTGCCAGTCACCTGGCGTTGGGCATAAGCCGCTTGTAATGTTAAAAACATCACAAAAAAAGATAATAAGGTTTTTTTCATAATTTGAATTATTTTAATTGTATGTATTAAACTTTACTAAAAGGAACTCGTACTGAATGATTATTTATTAAAAGCTGAATTTGTTCTTTGGAAATTAGAGGAGAAGCTCCATGGTGAGTGGCCACACATGCTCCCACTGCACATGCTTCAATCAAGGCATTTTCTAGGGCGACATTTTTTAAGAAATTTGAGATAAAGGAGGCTAAAAAAGAATCACCGCTGCCAATTGTATCCACTACATCAACCACAAATCCCGGACTATGGAAAAACTCCTTTTGATGTAAAAGCATTGCTCCATCTTCACCCTGTGTTACACAAATCGTATCGATGTTAAATAATTCGGACAAATGATTTAGGTTTTCTTGAATTGTCCCTTTGGTAAAAAACCAGCCTGATATTTCATCTAATTCAATGTGATTAAGTTTCAGGAAATCTGTTTTTTTCAGTAAAAACGTGATAGTTTCTTTGTTGTAATAAGGTGGGCGTAAATTAATGTCCAACACTTTAAATTTTGCTACCTCCAAGAGTATTTTAAGTGTATTAAAGGTTTCCTCTGACCTGGCTGAAAGACTTCCAAAGACGAAACAATCAGAATGTTTAACTGCTTCCAATGCATCAATTTCTACTCCGATATAATCCCAAGCTACGGGTTTGACAATTTTGTAGCTAACATTATTTTTATCTTCAATATTCACTTTCACAACACCAGTTAGGTGCGTTTTCCCGTGTTGGATAAATTGAGTTGATAGCCCATTATCTTTTATAAATCTGAGCAATTCATTCCCTAAATCATCTGTGCCTACTCTACTAATGATTACAGCATTATTACCCATATTTTTCAATTGAATAGCAACATTCATGGGGGCTCCACCAGGCATTTTTCCTGTAGGAAGCATATCCCAAAGCATTTCGCCAAAGCAAATGATCTTGTATTTATGAATCTGCATATTTCTAGTGCGTAATTATTATGTTATCCATGTTTTCAAGTGATTTTCCTTTAGTTTCAGGCATGAGTTTCCATACAAAAAGCAATTGTAAAACCATCATAGAAGCAAAAAAGGCAAAGACGATCCCACCCCCAAAGGTTTCAGCAAAATAAGGGAAGGTAAAAGTGATGAAACTCGCCATTAGCCAATGTGTAAAACTGCCTAAGGCTTGTCCATTAGCTCGGACTTCATTAGGAAATATTTCCGATATAAACACCCAAATAACTGCTCCTTGAGAGAAACCAAAGAAAGAGATATACGCGAAAAGATAAAAAGGAACATTTAAACTCATTTGTTGGCTAAATAATGCCTGAGAAACCAAAATAAGTGTAAGAATAAGTCCGACGGAGCCTACCTTCATTAAGGTTCGACGTCCAAAATGATCAATCATCGAAATACCTAACAATGTAGAAATGAGGTTCATTAGCCCAATTCCCGCCGAAGACAATAAAGCTGAATCTTTACCAATACCTCCCATTTCAAAAATGCGGGGAGCGAAATATATAATTGCATTGATACCAGAAACTTGGTTAAATACCGCAAATAATACTGCTAACAAGATTGGCCGACTATAGGCTTTTTGGAACAAAACTACTTTCTCTGTAATGGTATTTTTCTGGATTGAGACGATGATCTGCTCAGCAGCATCTTTGTCAATAGAATGAAGAATAGTTCGTGCGGTGGAAACATCTCCTCTTTGAAGAATCAACCAGCGTGGGCTTTCAGGAATTAACATAACCGTAATGGTAAAAATAAGCGAAGGGAAGGCTTGTACTCCTAACATCCAACGCCACTCATTTTCACCTATACCAGATAAAAAGTAATTTGACAGGTAGGCCATTAAAATCCCTAAAACGATATTGAACTGAAACATCGCTACCAAACGTCCGCGCTTGTGAGCTGGAGCGATTTCGGATATATACAAGGGAGCAACGACCGATGAAACACCAACTCCTAGACCGCCCATAAATCTGAATATTAAAAATACCGACCAATCGAAAGCATAAGCGGTACCTAAAGAAGAAAGCAAATAAAGAATGCCGATAATGAAAAGCGATTTTTTTCTGCCAAATTTATCGGCAAGAATACCCCCAATTAGAGAGCCTACAACAGTACCAATTAAAGCAATAGAAACGGTTACTCCGTGTTCTAAGGAATTGAGTTCCCAAAGTTTTTGAAGTGTTTGTTCAACACCAGAAATTACGGCCGTATCGAAGCCAAAAAGAAAACCACCCAAAGAAGCCGAGAGCGACCAGAAAAATATTTTAATATTTTGATTCATTACAAACTTATTACGTTTTAATGAATCAAAATTAGAGCAATCCTGTAGGGCAGGATATTAGAATTCTTTCAAATACTTACATTTCTGTAACAATTTGTAAGTGCTTTATTGTCAATACTTTATATTATATTTAAACAGAAATTAATTTCATAGTACAAGGATTGTAACACGAAATACCAAAATTGATACATTTAACTATTCCGCCAATCACTTGGCGTCTTATCTGTCTTCTGTTTGAAGAAGGTCGTAAAATAACTTGGCGTACTGAAGCCTAACTCGTAAGCAATCTCAGAAATGTTTTTTTCATGATCATTTAGGAGATTCTTTGCTTTTCGCAATTTATAATCAGCAATGTAATCCGCCACATTTCGGTTTGTCAAGGCTGATATTTTTCTAAATAACTGAACTCTGGACATTCCTAACTCTTGACTTAATTTCTCGACTGATAGTGAACTGTCTTGAATATTTTTTTCGATTAATGCTTCAAATTCTATTAAAAATCTTCTTTCTCCCTTCTGAACTTGATTGGGATGGATAACTTCAGTTGAGAATCTGCGTCTCATACGTTCCCGATTTTCAACCAAACCTTTCAATTTTTCCTCTAATAATTGTTGGTTGAACGGTTTTAAAATATAATCATCAGCCCCAGCTTTTGTCCCTTCAATTTGACTTTCAATTTGACTTTTAGCAGTTAATAAAATTACTGGAATATGAGAGGTTCTGAAATCAGATTTTACCCTTTGCGTCAAAGCGAAGCCATCCATACCGGGCAACATCACATCACAAATAATCATGTCAGGAATACAGGTTAAAATTTCTTGCCAGCCATCTTCTGCGTTATCGGTAGCCACTACTGTATAGCTTTTCTCTAATTTTTGGGTTAAAAATTGGTTTAAATCATGATTATCTTCAATCACGATTAGCGTATTCTCAAACGCAGGTTTTGTACTGATTTTTTCCAAGGGAGCACTATCCTCCTCAAATTCAATATTATTTTTAGAAGAAACTAGTACAGGATTATCTAACAAAAGGTGCTTTACCTCCATGATAGGAAGTACAATTCTGAAGGTGGTCCCTTTGCCTTTTTCTGAATTTATCGTGATTTCTCCCTTGTGCAAGGCAACAAACTCTTGTGAAAGAGCCAAGCCTAAACCCGTTCCTAAAGAAATATTTTTATTTCCTCTGTAAAATAAATCAAAAGCATTAGCTTTTTCTTCGGGGGTCATACCGATCCCATTATCGGCAATGTTTATTTCAATTTTATCTATATTTTTTAAAATTGACACATGAATAAAGCCCCCATCTGGGGTGTATTTAAAAGCATTAGAAATGAGATTGAATAAGACCTTATCTAATTTTTCAGGATCAAAACCGAATTGAATCTCTTTAAAAGGACTAATAAATTGAAGATCGATCTGTTTTTGTTTTGCCTTTAAATTAAAATCTTGTACTATTTCTTTGATGAAAGCAACTAAATCATTTTGCCCAATTTCTAATTCCATTTTCCCAGCATCCAACTTTCTCATCTCTAAAAATTGATCAACGAGACGTAATAGGCGATAAGCATTTTTATTGATCAATTTTAGAGTTAATTGTATTTCCTTTAAGTCGGTACTTTTTCTTTGCAACAAATCCTCAGTCGGAGTAAGGATCAGGCTCAAAGGTGTTTTGAATTCATGTGAAATATAGGAGTAAAACCTCATTTTGTCTTCTGTTGCTTTTTTTGCTAAAAGAGACACTTTTTCTATTTCATTTTTTTGTTCGAGAATTGCCAAATTCTGCTCTTCTAAAATTCGATTAGACTGCTGTTTTTCATTTAAAAGAAAATATAGAAAAACCCCTAAAACAACCATAACCGTAAGCAAAGCAGTTATAAAATATAAAAGGTTTCCTTGGGTTGAGTAGGTTTTATTCAAATCATTAATTTTTAATGTTTCCCGCTCAATTTCAACTTGTTGTTCTTTTATTTTCTGGATTTGGGATAACATAATATTGACATTATCCGATGTTATCACATTTGTCAAAAGCTTCGTTTCTTTATTATAGGCCTGTTTATTTAGAATTTTAACAGCGGTTTGGATTACCTCAGCGCCACCCGTAGGATACAATAAAGTGGCATTTAATGTGCCATTTTTAACCAATTGCATACCATTTATCACCGGAATTGCATCGATACCAACAAAGAATAAGTCTTTTGCTTTCCCTAATTTTTGGGCCGTCCGATAGGCAGATAATGCTAAAAAATCAGTGTGCGCGAAAATAATATTCGTTTCAGGGTGATTTTTTAATGTACCTGCTAATTTCTTATTTATATCTAATTCGATATTTTTGACTTCGAGAGTCGCCACTTTATTCAGTTCGGGATAAAGGTTAATAGCCTCATTAAATCCACGATTTCTTTCGATGGCAGGTGAAGAGGTCATTTCCAATTCTAATTCAATGACATTACCTCGACCTTTAAACTGACTAGCGATAAACTTGCCTGCCGTTTTTCCTATTTCATAGTTATCTGCTCCAATGAAGGCAGAATATTGTTCGGAATTAGTTTTTCGATCAACATAAATTACGGGAATCCCCGACTTATATATTTCATCGATAGCAGTGGAAAAGGACTTGGATTCGTTGGGAGAAATAATTAATAAGTCAATTTTTTGCTTATCAATTTCCTTAATCTGTTCTAATTGCTTTTTAGTATCACTATACGATTCAATGATTTCAAACTTAATATCTGGATGAAATGCCAACTCCCTTCTCATTTCACTATTCATCACATTTCGCCAATCATCGTGGCAGCATTGTAAAAAAACAATACGGTATTTGTATTCTTTTTTGAAGGAACATGAATTAGCAAGCAGAATAATAAAAGCTAAAAGAAGCGAATTAATAAAAGTCTTCATTCAATAAAGTTGGGGAATCCTTCCTAAATATACTTATGAAAAATAGACAAATACTATGAATAATGTTACAAAGTATGTTTAATCAGGAGACTTAGTGAAGGAATATTTACTTTAAATAAAAATAGAATTTATTTATAGCACCCCATTTAGCACCGGGCATAAAAAAAGTCCCTGAATATCAGAGACTTAAATTGTAGTTGGCGGTCCGGACGGTGGGAATGAAACAAATCTGACTGAACTCAAATCGGACTAAAACGTCAAAATATAATAGTATAAGTATTATATTGGTTAATCTGATTGTATCAAAATTGTATCAAATAAGGTCGTTCTGCTTCGGTTTTAGCACCGCCCCTATACTTCCAAAAAATATAAGTCCATTCTGGTTGATTAGGTTTTAAAAGAATTAATCACCCTTTTAATTGTAAGAAGTCTATAACCTCTTTTTGATTACTGCTCCTCTTAATAAGTAATATGTTCAACCATTATTTTTCGTACAACTCTTCCTCTATAACAGGATTCAGCCACACAGTAGATTCTTTTTTTGAAATACCATTCATCATGACACCTTGAATAAATTGTTTATTTAAAGAACCATGAGAATGAATGACACCAGGAAGAATTTCTACTAAATCCCCCTTTTTTAGTTGAATCATTGGCTTACCCTTTTCTTTAAAATATCCTTCTCCATCCACTCCAAAAATAATTTGTTTGCCAGTATGTTTATGCCAATTGCTTCGAGCTTTAGGTTCAAATAAAACCCTAGAAGCAAGGAAGTCACTTTCCGAATCGTTAACGAAATATTCTACCCAAACATCGCCAAAGAACCTTTCAGAGGGACCTTTTGACCAATTACCTTGCAAAGGTTTTTCTAAACTTTGAGCGGTAGTTTGAAATGATACTAAAATTGAAATCACCAAATGAATTATAATAACGACATTTTTCATATATCATCTACCCATTTAAATGTGGCTGAAAAGGCTGTTGGTAAAAACGCTTCCCCGTCGCCTGATACAATGCATTCGCCATCGCCCCAAAAATCGGAGGGAATGGAGGCTCTCCTAATCCTGTCGGATCAATTTCGTTTTTCACAAAATGCACTTCGATATTCTTCGGTGCCTCATTGTGACGAATCATGCGGTAGGTATCAAAATTACGTTGATCGGTGCGACCGTCTGTTAAAGTTAATTGACCAAACAAGGCATTTCCTATCCCGTCAATCGCCGCACCCTCGGCCATGTTTTTCGCCCCTTCCGGATTCACAACTACACCGCAATCCAAGGCTGTCGTTACTTGGTCAACCGTCACTTGGTCGCCTTTCACCTGTAAATCGATGACCTGTGCTGCATAGGAATTGTGGCAGAAATACGCTGAAACACCGCGTTTTTTACCCGCGTTTTCCTGTTTTCCCCAGCCTGATTTTTCGCGCACTAATTCCAACACGCCCATATAGCGGCTCGCATCGTAATCGTTGGTTTTGCCTACCGGGTTATCTTTAGCCCGCTGCAATAATTCCAAACGGAACACAATCGGATCCTTACCCATGTACTCCGAAATCTCATCCAAGAATGACTGTTCCGCCGCCGCGTTAAAGTTCGAACGAGGGGCACGGAAAGCGCCAATCGTAATGTTCGATGGAATCACAAAACTCTCCGCTAGGTAATTGTCAATCGCACCTGCCGGAAAACGATTCGCATGTAAAGGGGATTCAGGAACGCCACCACCTTTGGCATGAAAAGCAATCAGCTTCTTGTTTTCATCGAAAGCGGCGCGGTAGGTCAACTGGTAGGACGGACGGTAAATACCCGCACTCACATCATCCTCCCGCGAGTAAATTAATTTAACGGGTGCATTCGCTTGCTTAGAAATCAAGGCCGCCTCGATCATGTAGTGACCATACGCTCGCCGACCGAAACCGCCGCCCATACGCACTAATTCAATCGATATATTTTCTTTAGGGATACCTAAACGAGCCACGATCGATGGCATAATCCAATCGGGGATTTGGATAGGCGCAACGAAACGAACTTTGTCGCCCACATAATGCGCAAACGTATTCGTCGGTTCCATGATATTATGCGCCAAAAAAGGTGCGGTATAAGTCCGCTCAATCACGTGTTTCGCCTCCGCAAAAGCCTTATCTGGATCTCCATCTTTTCGCTCGATGACCCCCGGCTTTTTGCTCATTTCGAGCATTTGAGCATAATGTTTTGTCGTACTTTCTAGGCCCGATGGAACAGTCGTTTCACGATTATTCACGCCCATCTCTTTTCTTTCTGGCGCCACTTCCCACACGGCTTTGATTTTCTTTCGTGCGTTCATCACATCCCAAGTAGACTTACCCACGACGGCAATCACCTCGTTGAACGAACGCGTATCAAAACCCGCAAATTTATGGTCGTCTTTAAACACTTGGATCGGGAAAATATCCACGATTCCCGGCATCTTCTTCGCTGCGGTTGCATCGAACGATTTCAGTCGCATACCAAAAGCCGGGGGACGTTCGGTCATCGCAATTAACATCCCCGCCTCGCGGTAGTCCATCCCGAACAAGGGTTTTCCTTGTGCAATTTTGGGTGCTACTACATTCTTTTGTGGGGTACCGATTAAGCAGAACGATTGATTTCCTTTCAAGACGATGTCTTTGGGCACGGGTAATTTCGCAGCTGCCGTGGCAAAAGTGCCGTAGGTTTCAGACTTACCACTGAACGCATGCGTGACCATTCCGTTAGCGGTGGTCAATTCTGTTACTGGCAAATTCCATGCCTGGCTGGCCGCCGTCAAAATCATCTGACGCGCTGCTGAACCTACTGTCCGCAATTGCTTCCAAGCCATGCGAATACCTTGGCTACCTCCGGTGAATTGGCGCGGGAAAGCTTTTGGGTCGTAATTACCTTGTTCCACTTCCACTTGCTTCCAATCCACGTCTAATTCCTCTGCAATTAACATCGGTAAAGAGGTCATCACATTTTGGCCAAACTCTGGATTAGGAGAGAATATTTTGATCGAATTATCTGACGCAATTTTGATGAAACTAGTCACCTCTTGCCATACGGGTTCGATATTTAATTCCGCTAAGCTATCTTCTGGTTTCGCACTTGCGAACCAAGAAATACCTAACATCATGCCTCCCCCGGAGAGCGACGTTACTTTCAAGAACGAGCGTCTGCTGTAAGTTGAGTCTGTCTTTTTCATGATTTCGCAGCGGCTAGTTGAATGGCTTTTTTGATACGCGTATAGGTTCCACAACGGCAAATATTGCCCGTCATGAAGTTTTCAATATCTTCTTCCGTTGGATTAGGTGTGTTTTTCAAGAGAGCCGCGGCGCTCATGATTTGGCCAGACTGACAATAACCGCATTGCGCGACGTCCACATCCACCCACGCTTTTTGAACGGGGTGATCGCCTTTCGCTGACAAACCTTCGATAGTGGTGATTTCCATACCCGCTAAAGCCGAAATGGGCAATTGGCAGGAGCGAACAGCGTCGCCATTTAAGTGTACTGTGCAAGCGCCGCAAGAGCCGACACCGCAACCGTATTTCGTACCTTCCATGCCTAGGATGTCACGTAGCACCCACAAAAGGGGCATATTTTCATCCGCCTCTACCTGGTGGACTTTCTTGTTAATCTTAACGGAATATTTCTTGATCATAGTCGTGGTGAATTAGCAGGTTTGTGGTAAAGATATTCAATTTATCTTAGTGTTTAATCTGGTGCGTATCACGCACGCTGCTGAAGGTCAATGCAAGCAACTTCCAATCCTTGCCTTGTTTTTGATAAACCTCTGTAACCGTGAATTCAGTAACCGCCACTTGTTCCCGGACGATAGCATCTAATGTAATTCGATTCCAAACGATCGCTGTATTCCCTACAATCTCTATCGCAGTATCTTTCACTGTCGCTTTTTTATACCAAATGCGCCCCGTTTTAATGATGTCCAATTCTTCGTCTTTCTTCCATGTTCCGCTCATGTGAACGAATTTGGCTTTGGGATCGAACAGTTTTTCTAGTTTATCGACGTCCTTGTCTGACATCCATTGCCACTTGTCCATCGACAATTGGATCAATTCTTTTTCTGCAGCAGTCTGCGCAAAGGAAGATGAAATAGAAACGAGCAAGATGCTCAATAAAAATACTAGCTTTTTCATGTGTTTTATTGTTTTAATTTAACCGGTCGAGATAAATGAGAAAATGTTAATTGGGCCATTTTCCATGTATTATTATCCAATACATATACTTCAGTTACCATAAATGGATTCGTAACCACGTTGCCACCTACCTGCGCGACTAAATCGATATCGCTTAATAAAATGGCGGTATTCCGGTAGAATTTCACATTAGTAGAATAGACCTCTGCTTGTTTATACCAAATAAAACCGGCTTTGATGATATCCACTTCGCGCGCTTTCCCCCAAGTTCCTCCCATGTGCACAAACTCGCACTTTTCATCAAACAAATCCGCCAACTTATCGGCATCTTTGTTGGCCATCCACTGCCACTTATCTTTCGATAATTGTTTGATCGTTTCGTCCGAATTTGTTTGCGCGAAAGCATTGGTGAGTATCAAGAGCATAATACTCAAGAATAATGCGAATGATTTCATAGATTTATTGTTTAAGCTACAAATTTCAAACTTCCTTCGAACAACCAAGTAGATAAATTCCGGGATTTTCTACCATTTTTACGGATTGAGAATATTCGAAGTTTACATCTTTTCGATAATTGGTAAATTCGATCATTCTATTCAATTCCTATGGAAAAAAACTTACTCATTAATAATATTGCAGAATTCAACCACAATAACAATCATAAGACTCTTCATCCCCTAGTGTCTGTTTTGGACTATTCCAAAGCAAACCTCCGTGATTGGGGCGATGCAGATACCATTCGATTTCAATATGGTCTATATAGCGTTATATTAAAGGATGTCCAATGTGGCGACATTCGGTACGGCCGACATACCTATGATTACCAAGCCGGTACTTTAGTTTTTTTCGCTCCGGGTCAGGTGGCAGAAATCCAAAATACAAAGATTCCCTACCAACCCATGGGCCATGGATTAATCTTTCACCCCGACTTGCTGATAGGGACAAGTTTGGGTCGAAATATGTCCCAGTATAAATTCTTCAATTACGAATCCCACGAGGCATTACACTTATCCGATGATGAGCGCCAAATGATATTGGACTGTTTTGCCAAAATCGAATTCGAGCTCAAGCAACCCATTGATAAGCATTCGAAGAAGTTGATTGTCTCAAACATCGAATTGTTTTTAGGTTATTGCCAAAGGTTCTACGACCGCCAATTCATCACGCGGGAACATGTGAACAAGGGTATTTTGGAACGATTCGAAACCTTAATGAACAACTATTTTGAATCTGATCAAGCCCAAGTTTACGGCATCCCATCCGTTAGTTATTTCGCGAATGCCCTGCATTTGTCGGCTAATTACTTTGGAGATTTGGTCAAAAGAGAAACCGGTATAACGGCCAAGGACTACATACAAAACAAGACCATCGACGTGGCAAAAAACCGTGTATTTGAATCCGAAAAAACGATCAATGAAATTGCGTTTGAAATGGGCTTCAAATATCCACAACATTTCACGCGCCTGTTCAAACAACGCGTGGGTCAAACGCCCAATGAGTTTAGGTCATTGAATTAATTCTTAATACCTCATTTTACATTCTCCAATAAGGGATTCTGCTTTGATAACTACAGTTTAATGAGAAATTCAAATTAGGAAACCATATTCACAACAATTGTTAGATCGAGTGGGTAAATAGTTTATACTACATTAAATAAACTATCTTATAACTACCTTCATTCTCAAATTCCAGCATTCAATTATGAAACATACCTAATATCGAGATAAGATACATTAGGTCTTTCGGTGATCTTTCAATAATTCTATTTTCATTGGGGTCAAGATGAAAATATTCTTGCTGCCTAAACATCATACCATTGATGTAAATTAGAGTTAAATGATTTACATCGTTTTATTTTAAATGAAGTTCGATCTTTGGCAGGTTCAAACAAGGGTATCAAATTAGCTCTATGTTAATCAAATGATGTTTGTTTGTGTTAGTGGTGATAGGTTCGATAGAGTTATCAAATCTATTAACTTCTACATTATTTTATACTTCTAGTGATTTTGTTGAAATCCCATTTGTAGCACCCCATTTAGCACCGGGCATAAAAAAAGTCCCTGAAAATCAGAGACTTAATTTATAGTTGGCGGTCCGGACGGGACTCGAACCCGCGACCCCATGCGTGACAGGCATGTATTCTAACCAACTGAACTACCGGACCGTTTGGCATTTGGTGGCACAAAATTAGGAAAATTCTACTTGGATGCAATAGGTCTACTAAAAAAATAGTAAAAATATAGGCTTAAATTGAGCTAATTGCTTTATCCAATTGAAAATCACGGCTTTGCAAGATTACCAAATGAATGGTTACAGATCTAAAAAAAAATCAGTTACTCAATATTCTTTATCATTTAATCAAATCAAAAATTCCCTTTTCCCCCCTACCTTTGGCAAACCTTGGAGGATTGCCAAAGGTAAGTGAATAAAATAACTCGAGAAATGCATTTTCCTGCCACCTACGAATACCCGAATGCTCCATACTTTGCAGAATACTTGAATTTTCCCGCTGAGGCAAATCTCTTCGAAGTCTACGAAACGCAAACGGCTGAAATTCTCCATATCTACAACAAACTCAGCGAGCAAGATGGCAAGTATGCCTATGCCGAAGGAAAATGGAGTCTGAAAGAACTCCTCGGGCACATGGTCGACTCGGAGAGAATATTTACCTATCGGGCCTTGGCTATTTCCCGTGGAGAAATGCAATCCCTACCCGGTTTTGACGAGAATGAATACATGCAATATGCCGGTTTTGAAAACCAGACCTTGGCAGAAGTTATAGTACAATACCGCACCACACGAGCCGCAACCATAGCACTCGTTCAGTCCTTTACGCTTACGCAAGGGAATGCGATTGGGCTTGCCAATGGTCATAAAATCAGTGCCCGCGCATTAGCCTGGATGATCGCCGGACATGAAAAACATCATTATAACATAATTCAAGCAAGGTACTTGCCACATTTTTCTTAATTTTGACCATGCATTTTTATAAATACCAAGGAACCGGGAACGATTTCATCATCATCGATGACCGAAGCCAAACGTTTCAACTCGACACCACAGCAATTGCCCAGCTGTGCCACCGCCGTTTTGGTATTGGCGCTGACGGACTCATGTTGTTGCAAAATGAAACTGGCTACGACTTCCGTATGGTATATTTCAATGCAGATGGTACCGAAGGAACCATGTGTGGAAATGGCGGTAGATGTTTAGTTCGATTCGCAGCTGATCAAGGCATCGTAACAGATAAAGCACATTTTATCGCAATTGACGGTCCACATGTAGCACAAATATCAACAGATAAAATTGCGCTGCAGATGCAAGATGTGGCGAATATCGCCCAGCATGACGATGACTATTTTACCAATACCGGTTCGCCGCATGTGGTACGTTACGTCCAACAAGTACAATTCACGGATGTGAAGAACATCGGTGCCGCAATACGTTATTCGGAGGCTTATCTAGGCCAAAACGGAACGAATGTGAATTTCGCTGAGAAATTAGATCCCCAAACCCTCTTCGTTCGGACCTATGAACGTGGCGTGGAAGACGAAACCTACTCGTGCGGAACGGGCGTGACAGCAGCTGCTTTAGTTTCAAACGCCACCAAAGGCATGAGCAGCCCCATTCAAATCAAGACTTTAGGCGGCGAATTAGCCGTGCAATTCGAAGGTAATAGCACCGACGGATTTACTCAAATATTTTTAATTGGCCCAGCCAAACACGTTTTTACCGGAGAAATTTAGGATATGACATTTGACGCAACGACCCAAGCAAACATCGACCAATGGCTAAACGGCCCGTACGACGCCGAAACGAAAGCACAAATCCAAGCGATGGTCGCAGCCGGCGAACAGACCGCTTTGACGGATTCCTTCTACAAATCCCTGGAATTTGGGACGGGCGGGATGCGCGGCGAAATGGGCGTAGGTTGCAACCGCATGAACCAATACACCGTGGGTGCAGCGACGCAAGGTTTTGCAAATTACCTGAACAAATGTCTCCCAGGTCAAAAAATCAAAGTAGCCATCGCCCACGATTCCCGCAATAATTCCCCGGAATTCACGCGCATCGCAGCAAATATCTTCACGGCAAATGGCATTGAGGTTTACCTATTCCCTGCCTTACGCCCTACACCACAGTTATCGTTTACGGTACGCGAGTTGGGCTGCCAAGCTGGCCTAGTCATTACCGCATCTCATAACCCAAAGGAATATAATGGCTACAAAGCGTATTGGGCAGATGGCTCGCAGGTTGTAGCTCCGCATGACAAGAACATCGTGGCAGAAGTGAATGCCATTTCAACGGTTGCCGATATCAAATTTGAGGGCAATGATTCCCTCTTACACCTATTAGACGAGTCAAACGACACGGCCTATTTAAAAACCATCCAAGCGAATTGTCGGAAGCCAGACGTCATTCAGCGTCAAAAAGACCTCAAAATTGTCTTCTCTCCCATTCATGGAACGGGGATTACCCTAGTACCAAAAGCATTAGAACTTTTAGGTTTTGAGGCGGTAACGGTTGTGGAAGAGCAAGCGATACCCAATGGAAATTTCCCAACCGTCGTATATCCTAATCCGGAGGAAAAAGAAGCGATGACTTTGGCCTTGAATAAAGCTAAAGCTATCGATGCGGATTTGGTGATTGCGACAGATCCCGATGCGGATCGCGTGGGAGCTGCGGTGAAGAACCAACACGGCGAATGGGTACTGTTGAACGGTAACCAAATGGCCAGCTTGATCCTCTATTATCTATTAAAAGTGACGGATTTGAAAGGCAATGAATTTGTTGCCAAAACGATTGTAACCACCGATTTGATTGATAAAATGTGTGCGTCCAAAGGCGTCACATGCTATAATACCTTGACCGGATTTAAGTACATCGCACAAGTAATACGTGAGTTGGAAGGCAAAGAAAAGTTCATCGGCGGTGGCGAGGAGTCCTACGGCTACTTAATTGGCGATGCAGTCCGCGACAAAGATGCGGTTGCCTCGTGTGCCATGATCGCTGAATTAACGGCTTATGCCAAAGATCAAGGTAAATCGCTGTTCGACTTCCTGGCTGAAATGTACATCGAGAACAATTTCTATTATGAAGGCTTGATCTCATTGACCAAAAAAGGCAAAGCTGGCGCTGAGGAAATCAAGCAAATGATGATCAATTTGCGTTCGAACGTTCCTGCGTCTGTGGCTGGCTCTAAACCAGTAACGGTTCTCGATTACGAAGGGCTTGTTTCGACAGACCTTATCACCGGAAAGCAAACACCAATTGCTGTTGGCCGCGGCATCGAAGCCTCCAACGTGATCCAATTAATCCTAGCCGATGGATCAAAAGTCTCCGCACGTCCATCGGGCACGGAACCGAAAATTAAGTTCTATGTTTCGGTGAACGCGCCATTAGCATCAGCAGCTGATTTCGATATGACTTTCGCCAACTTACAAGAGAAGGTTGGGGTGATTCAGAAGGACTTAGGGTTAGTGTAAGCTCTTTGGCAAACCTTTCAGGATTGCCAAAGTTTGAGATGCGTAGCATCGATTCATATAAGTCACATGTACACAAACGAAATACTCGGCGCGAAAAGCGCCTCAAACTTTGGCAAAGCATCAAGCTTTGCCAAAGTTCTTACTCACCACCATATACGAGAATGAATAGCGAATTTATTTGGCAATGCGACAAGCTTTATTGAATGTTTACCACGCCAACAAACACCTCAAAAGAATACAAGCTATCAAAATAATCCATAAATTCAGCCAACAAAACCTATCCCTATGTTGACTGAATCTCAATTACTTGCTTATAAGCAAGATGGATTTATCCAGGTCGCCAACTTTTTTTCAAAGGACGAAATTGATTTATTATTTCAAGTAGCCACGGATGAATCCGTTGTTAATCACGCCTTTGACCTAAATGACCAATCAGGAAAAAAGACTAAACTCACGCTTTGGTTTACCGCGGGAGATGATTCTTTTGGATTGATGTCGCGCTGTAAACGGATGGTCACTTCCGTTCAAGGTATTTTAGGCGAAGGTGACGTTTGCCATTTCCATTCTAAAGTCATGCAGAAAGAACCGCGGGTAGGCGGTGCCTGGGAATGGCATCAGGATTATGGCTATTGGTATAAAAACGGATTCCTTTATCCTGAATCCATGGTTTCCGTGATGATTGCCTTAACGGATGCAACCGTCGAAAACGGTTGCCTGCAAGTACTCAAAGGGACACATCACATGCAACGGATCGAACATCACTTTGCGGGGGAACAACAAGGTGCCGACCAAGCATTCGTCGATGAAGCTGCCAAAGTTTCCGAACTTGTTTATTGCGAATTGAAAGCAGGGGATGTACTTTTTTTCCATCCTAATTTACTGCATCGCTCGGAGGCCAACTTATCCGATACGGCCCGTTGGTCCGTTATTTCAGCCTATAATTTAGCATCCAACATACCCTTTCGAGAAAAGAATCTTTCCTGCATAACGCCCATTTCAATGGTTCCGGATGAGGCAATTTTGGCGAGTGGAAAAAAGGCCGTTTTAGGGGCTGATTTCCTTGCCAAAGAAGAAGAAATTACACTAAACATCGACAAATAATGGCCAAAATATGTATTCTAGGAGGCGGGTTTATCGGCAGATTTTATGCTGAATCTCTGTGCGGTCGGCGCAGTAAAGACAGCGTCACCGTCGTTTATTCACGTAAAGAGGCGACCGCCTTACGCTTTGCGAAGGACTATAATGTCCCGCATTATTGCACTGAAATGGAAGATGCCATCGCCCATGCTGAATCCGAATTCGTTGTCATTGCCTTACCAAACTACTTACACGAAGAGGCAGTCATGCTTTGCGTGAAGCACAAAAAGGCTGTATTGTGTACCAAACCACTGGGACGAACCGCTGAAGAAGCCCTTCGCATGACCTTAGCTTGTGAAAAAGCCGGCATCTTTGCAGGGTATTTAGAGGACTTATGCTACACACCTAAATTTCTAAAATCAGTCAAAAGTGTGGAAGATGGCGCCATTGGACGGATTCTTTGGGCCAAATCCCGGGAGACACATCCAGGCCCACATGCCGAATGGTTTTGGGACATTGAAAAAGCAGGTGGTGGCGCCGTGCTCGATTTGGGATGTCACTGCATTGAAATTGCTCGGAATTTTATTGGCAAAGATGTCCTGCCTGTCGAAGTGATGTGTTGGGCAGATACCCAAGTAAAACCGATCGACGCTGAAGATCATGCCATCGGTTTAGTCAAATATGAAAATGGTGCGATAGGTCAATTTGAGGTATCCTGGACCTTCCGTGGTGGGATGGATTTACGCGACGAAGTGATGGGAACCGAAGGAACGATTTGGGTTAATTCATTTTTACGTACCGGTTTTGAGATGTTTACCAGTGGAAATTCGGCCAATTATGTGGCGGAAAAAGCTGAAACAAATGTGGGTTGGCAATTCCCCGTGGGCGATGAGGCGCATGAATTAGGCTACCCTACGATGTTCAATGATATGTTTGATGCTTATGAAAATGGCACCCAACCGCGTGAAACATTTTACGATGGTTATGTCGTAAATGCGATTATTGACGCAGCCTATAAATCGGCAAGAACAAAACTTTGGGAACCTGTTCAACTACCCGAATGGCGCGGAAAAAGAGGACTATCTAAACCATCTGTGTATCAATCTTACGATGAAAAACATTGGCTCATCAAAGAAGAGATTCTGCCAAACGGTGACAAAAAAATCATCTTAAAGGATAAGGAGAGTGGTGCAATTTCAGAGATAAATCAGTTGGCGGGATGATGTTTCACATCAAATCCCTAGGCTGAAGCCTAGGGTTACTAATAACCCCAGACTTTAGTCTGGGGAATCGGCGCGAAAAGCGCCTCAAACTTTGGCAAAGCTTGAAGCTTTGCCAAAGAAAAAACAAAGTCCAAAGGGATTATGCCAACTTAAACTCACTCGTAAAGTGGAATTCAATCTCGGGGTTATTCGTTTGGTTCATGCGCAAAATCCAGTCGGATTCCGCTAAGAACACGTAGTTACCGTCTTTGTCTTGCGCGATGTTTTGACCTTTCAAACGCACGAATTCTTGTAGTTTTTTCGGGTCTTCGGATGTAATCCAACATGCTTTGGTGACCGACATCCCATCGAAGCGACATTTGGCACCGTACTCATGCTCCAAACGGTACTGAATTACTTCATACTGAAGATCTCCTACCGTTCCTACGATCTTACGATTTCCCAATTGAGGTTGGGTAAACAATTGAGCTACACCTTCATCGGTGAGCTGATCAATCCCCTTTTCCAATTGCTTGGATTTCATCGGATCTAAGTTGATGAGTTCCTTAAAAATCTCTGGCGAAAAGCTCGGAATTCCTTGGTAATTCATCACCTCCCCTTCGGTCAACGTATCGCCAATTTTAAACGTACCCGTATCGTACAAACCAATTACATCGCCTGGGAATCCTTCCTCCACAACCTCTTTGTCTTGGGCCATGAAATTATATGGATTCGCAAAGCGCACATTCTTCTTTAAACGAATATGTTGGTAAAACGTATTGCGATGAAAAACACCCGAACAAATACGTAAAAACGCAATCCGGTCACGGTGCTTGGGATCTAAATTGGCGTGAATCTTAAATACAAAACCTGTAAACTTCTTCTCATTGGGTTCCACCAAACGAACATCCGTTCCACGCGCTTGGGTCGAAGGGGCGATTTTGGTGAACGTATCCAACAATTCTTGTATACCAAAATTATTGACCGCCGAGCCAAAAAACACCGGCGCCAACTCCCCACTTAAATATTCTTCTCGATCAAAAGTTTCGTAAACTCCTTCAATCAAATCTACGTCTTCACGCAGCTGATTCGCATCACGTTCACCCACACGCGCATCCAATTCAGGCGTTGCGATATCTACGGACACAACATTCTTTTCAATCTTCGTTTTATTCGCCGAGAACAAGTTTAAGGAGCGGTCCAATAAATGATAAACACCTTTAAAGTTTTGACCCATGTTGATGGGCCAAGTCAATGGACGCACAGAGATTTTCAATTTTTGCTCTAATTCATCTAGTAAGTCAAAAGGATTTTGACCCTCCCGGTCCATTTTATTGATGAATATAATCACCGGCGTCTTGCGCATGCGACATACCTCCATCAATCGTTCGGTTTGTTCCTCGACACCCTTGACACAGTCAATCACTAAGATCACTGAATCCACGGCCGTTAACGTCCGATAGGTGTCTTCCGCAAAGTCCTTGTGACCGGGTGTATCCAGGATGTTGATTTTGACATCATTGTACTCAAAAGTCATCACGGATGTCGCCACCGAGATACCTCTTTGGCGCTCAATTTCCATAAAGTCGGACGTTGCCCCCTTCTTAATCTTATTCGATTTCACCGCCCCTGCCGTCTGAATAGCTCCTCCAAAAAGTAGCAATTTTTCCGTTAGGGTTGTTTTTCCCGCATCGGGGTGAGAGATAATACCAAAGGTCCGTCGTTTGGCAATTTCCGCGTCAATCTTTTGCATAATGATAAATCAAGGTGCAAAAATACGCCAAAAATAGCTCTTTGGCAAACCTTTATCTCTTTGGCAAAGCTTAGCGCTTTGCCAAAGAGGCTTCGCGCTTCAAAAATAATCGGCGCACAAAGCGCCTCAACCTTTGGCAATCCTAAAAGGTTTGCCAAAGAGGCTTCGCGCTTCGCCAAAGAAAAAAACACCCCAAAGGTTTACCAAAGAGTACCCACAAAAAAAAAGCCCCTGCATCAGGGGCTTTTTCATTACTCTCTCGTATTCAAGTGCGACTTCGGTCGGCCGTACAAGAAGTAGACCACTAAACCGAACACCAACCACGCTAATGCGAAGACCTGTGCTGTCCGACCTAAATTTAAAATCAAAAAGGTATTCACAAGGATTCCCAAAGGAGCCACAATGTTTAACCCAGAAACCTTGAATGGACGATCACGATTCGGATCACGGAAACGCAAAATCCATACCGCTAAACAAACCATCGTAAAGGCAAATAGTGTACCAAAACTGGTCATATCACCCAATAAAGAAATTGGTGTGAAACCTGCAACAACCGATACCACCGCGCCTACTAAAATCGTCGATTTCCAAGGAGTCTTAAGCGTAGGATGAACCTCAGCGAAGAACTTTGGCAATAAACCATCTTTTGCCATGCCTAAGAAGACACGTGTTTGGCCTAACATCATCACCAACATCACCGAAAGCAAACCTGCCGTCGCTGCCGCTGTAATCACGAATACCGCCCAAGGCTGACCCGCTACATCAAATGCATACGCTACTGGCGCCTTTAAAGCATCCCCCGTGATATCCTTGTAATTCAACATACCCGTTAATACCAAGGAAACTGCGATATATAAAACCGTACAAATCAATAGAGACGCAATGATCGCAAATGGCATATCTTTCTTCGGATTAATCGCCTCACCCGCTTGTGTCGACACCGCATCGAATCCAATGTAGGCAAAGAAAATCGCAGACGCACCCGAGATGATACCACCCCATCCATACGCTGGCAACATTTCACCGTTCTCATGCTTCACTAAAGTCTCCTCAGGAATGAAAGGAGTCCAGTTCGCAACATCGATGTAAAAAGCTCCCATAATGATCACAAACAAGATCACGGCTACTTTCAAAATAACAATTAAGTTATTCGCACTTGCTGCTTCTTTGATACCTCGAACTAAAATCCAAGTCACAAACCAGACAATCACCAAGGCTGGCAAATTCACCGCTGCTCCCCCAAATGACACAGGGTCATTCGTTAAATTCGCCGGTAAATGAATCCCAAAGAGATGTAAAAGCTTATTGAAATAACCAGACCACGATACGGCAACGGTCATCGCTCCCATGGCATATTCGAGGATTAATCCCCAACCAATAATCCAAGCAAATAATTCACCTACCGTTCCATACGCATACGCATACGCGCTACCTTCTACCGGTAACATCGCTGCAAATTCCGCGTAACAAAGTGCGGCAAAAATACAGCCGATACCCGCAATAATAAATGAAATAGCTAATGCTGGTCCCGCATGAAAATGGGCTGCTGTTCCTGTTAATACAAAAACACCACCACCGATAATCGCACCGATACCAATCGCCGTTAGGCTCCATTTCCCTAATACGCGTTTGAGCTCACTTTTTTGCATGTCTTGCTCAAACATGTGCATGGGTTTCTTTCTCCAAATACTGTTGTCCATAGTCAATTAATTTAATGAAAAAGTAAAATGCCGGTCACTCTTTCAAGCAACCGGCATATGTCCTTATTTCTTTGGTTTAGATGATGTTCCTAAGTCAATTACAATAGGCGCCGCCACAAAAATAGACGAATATGCACCAAACACAACCCCGATAAACATGGCAAACGAGAAGCCACGTAATACATCACCTCCGAAGAACAACAACACCGTTACTACTAAGAATACCGTTGTTGCCGTCATCACCGTACGTGACATCGTGTGGTTAATCGACTCGTTAATTGTTTTGATCATCAAGGCCTTATTACCCAAATCTGGATTCACACCAATCTCCTCACGAATACGGTCAAATACAACCACCGTGTCATTGATTGAATAACCGATAACGGTTAACACGGCTGCAATGAATACTTGGTCAACTTCCAATTCAAATCCGAATAAACGAACGATACCCACCATACCCAATACCACTAAGGTATCGTGTAACAAGGCAACAATACCGCCCAATGAATACTGCCATTTACGGAAACGAATCAAGATGTAAATAAAGATGGCAATCAATGCATAGAAGATTGATACAAAAGATTGCATCAAAATATCATCCGCAACGGTCGCACCTACTTTCGATTCAGAAACAACTTTAGGCGCTGCTGATGCGAAGTCTTTCAATCCAGTTTCCAATGCCGTACGCACCGTGTTATTCGCAGTGATAGACTCATCTTCAACTAAGTAAGATGTAGTTACTTTCAATTTCGTATCACCGTTGAAGGTCTTCACCTCAACACCTTTTCCACCGAAATCATCTGCCAAAGCTTCCTTCACTTTGTCTGTAGGCACCGCTTGAGTAAACTCAACGACATACGAACGACCTCCTTTAAAGTCAACACCCAAGTTGAAACCACCTTGCATAAATACGACAATCGCTCCTGCAGCAATTAATCCCCAAGAGAACCAGTATGAATACTTACGCTTTCCAATGAAATCAAAATTCATGCCTTTGAACAAATCACGTGAGATAAATGTCTCAAACGTCATATCCTTCTCCTTACCTGCTTTGATTGCACGTTTTGCCATCCACTCCACAAGGATGTGTGAAATATATACGGCTGTAAATACCGACGTAACCAAACCAATACAAAGTGTTACACCAAATCCTTTTACCGAACCTGATCCGAAAATGATTAAGATAACACCAATCAAAATCGTCGTGATATTACCATCCAAAATCGCACTTAATGCTTTCTCGTAACCTACATTGATGGCATCCAACAAGCCTTTACCTGAACGTAACTCTTCACGAATACGCTCATTAATAAGTACGTTGGCATCCACCGCCATACCCAAGGTCAACACGATACCGGCGATACCTGGTAAAGTCAAAGCTGCTTGGATTTGTACTAATACGCCTGCAATAAAGAATACGTTGAAGAATAAGGCCAAATTAGCCATCCAACCTGGAGATCCATAGTAACCTACCATGAACACAATTACTAATACCAAGCCTAACAACATCGACATATATCCTTGGTTGATTGCCTCCGCACCCAATGATGGACCTACGAATGCATCTTCCACGATACGCGTTGGCGCTGGTAATTTACCCGCCTTCAATACGTTGGCTAAATCTTTTGCCTCCTCCACCGTGAAGCTACCTGAGATCGAAGAACGACCACCTGGAATCTCACCGTTGATAACCGGAGCAGAATACACATAACCGTCTAGCACGATTGCAATGCGACGACCGATGTTCGCGCCTGTCAAGTTTTTCCAAATACGTGCACCCGTTCCGTTCATGGACATGGTTACTTCAGCACGACCTGTTTGGTCAAAATCTTGTGCCGCATCTGTGATGACATCACCTTCCAATGGAGCCTTTTGGCCTTCCGCTTGCTTCAATGCTTCTAAAGATAAAATCTCATCTCCGTTCGTTGCCGGAATTCCTTTAGCCGCCCAAGCAAACTTTAAATTTGCTGGGAAGAATGCTCTCACATCCGCACGACGGAATAAAGCGTTCACACGTGCTGTATCTTTAACATACACACCAATACCGTTTCCAGTTTGAACGAATAATTTCGACAAAGCTGAACCTGTACTTGTATCCGCTTTTGCTTTCCCAGCTGAATCTTTCGCTGGAGCTGCTAATTGAGACGCCAATGCATTTGCAGTCGTATCTTTCGCTGCTGGAGTTGCTGCTGTTGCTGCTACTGCTGGAGCCTTTGCTTCGCGATCTAAAATAGCACCTAAGGCATTTAAACCTCCACCGTATTCGTTCAATTCATAACACTCAACAAATTCTAATTTCGCTGCACCTGATAATAATTTACGTGCACGCTCAGGATTTTCTACACCTGGTAATTCAACTTGAATACGGTTAGAACCTGGTAAACGCTGGATGTTTGGATTTGCAACACCAAACTTGTCAATACGTGCTTGGATAATCTTGTAAACGCGATCCACCGCACCGTCAATCTCTCCATCAATCACACGCTTCACTTGTGAATCCGTTGACGTAGATGAAATTTTTCCACGATTCACAGAATTTGAGAACACAGAAGCCAAAGTTTGATTTGGAGCAATACGAGCGAATGCCTCATAAAACAACTCGTTGAACGATGACGTCGACGTTGCTTGTGCAGCACTTGCTTCTGCCAAAGCCTTCTCGAAGTTTGGATCGTTTGATTGTCCTGAAAGTGCACGCAAGATTTCTACTGGAGAAACTTCTAATACCGCGTGTAAACCACCTTCTAAGTCAAGACCTTTTTGCAAGGCATATTGAGTAACTTCTTGTAACGTATATCCGATGTAAACCGGTTGCTTCCAAAGGGAATCAATGAAATGTAAACGCTTCGCAGCATCCACTTTGCCATCGGCAGTAGTGGCATACTTAATAGCTTGTTCTTTTAATTGGTTTGACTTCCATGTAAATGATAGGAAGAAAATACACAGGGCTGAAATAATGGTAGACAGCCAAATAATGGCACTTTTGTAACGCATAACTTTAAATTAAATGGTAAATAATAAATTGTAAATATTCTATTGGACGTTAGACGTTAGACAATAGACTTCTGACCACTGACCACTTATAACTGGTCACTGACCACTGCCTTTCAGGGCGCCAGCGTGGCTATAAATTGAGTTAATAAGATGCGCATGAACTGCGTCCGATGAATAACAGACGGCAATTTAATCGCTAATTGAGGAGCTAGCGCCGAGAAAATCTGAACACTCGGGAAGACAAAATCTTGTGGAAAATCAACGTTCGTGCTGGAGCTTGCTTGGTATACATGTTGCTCAGCTACCTGAAACGTCTTTTGATGTTTTTCTGTTTTTACCTGCGCATCATCTGCTTTTACCAAGGAAATTGGCTTTGCCACGAGCCAAAAAAGCACGGGCATAAACAAAATCAAATGAAAAAACTGAACCTTCTTTTGCATGATAGGGAGCAAAAATAGGATAATTTTCTCAGAAATCAATTCCGATGGGAATTTTCGTAAATTTGCCTCTCCAAAATCATACCATGTTCAATTATTTAGAACCATCCTATCTACATGCATTTATCCAATCGGCTTTAGCTGAGGATATCGGATCCGGAGATCACACTTCATTGTCCACCGTTCCTGCAGAGGCAAAAGGGGCGGCTCAATTGCTTGTGAAGGACCGAGGGGTAATGGCCGGTGTGGAATTATCTCTGCTGATTTTCAAGGAAGTAGATCCGGCTTTACAAGTTAATGTATTCATTCAGGATGGTACATGGATCGAACCAGGCCAAATCGTTTTAGAGGTTTCTGGTTCCTCTCAATCCATTCTAAAAGCGGAGCGTTTGGTATTAAACTGCATGCAGCGCATGTCGGGAATAGCGACCAAAACGCGTTCTATGGTACAAATATTGGAAGGTACACGGGCCAAATTATTGGATACGCGCAAGACGACGCCCAACTTCCGTTTGGCGGAAAAATGGGCCTGCAAGATTGGTGGAGCGGTGAATCACCGCTATGGTTTATTTGACATGATTCTTATTAAAGATAACCATGTTGATTTTGCAGGTGGGATAAAAGATGCGTTAGAAAAAGCATTCGCTTACAATGCGCAATTACCTAATCCACTCCCAGTTGAAATCGAAGTGCGCAATGAAGCAGAATTAGATGAGGTTTTGGCCATCGGTGGTGTGCAACGAATCATGCTCGACAACTTTAGTCCGGAACGCCTCCGCGCCGCCATCCGAAAAATTGACGGTCGGTTCGTCACCGAAGCCTCCGGCGGAATCAATGAAACTACACTACGCGCCTATGGTGAAACAGGCGTTGATTATATCTCGGTAGGTGCCCTTACGCACCAAATGAAAAGTTTAGACCTTAGCCTTAAAGCGAAATGAATTTAGTAGACGAAGCACAAGCTGTTGGGTATATCGCCCGCTCTACCCCGAAAGGTGTCGAATTGATTACAGAAATCCAGCGCCTGAAAAAGGAGAAAAACGCGGTGATTTTAGCGCATTACTATGTGGATGGTGAGATTCAGGAATTGGCCGACTATGTAGGCGATTCACTCGGTTTGTCCCAAGCCGCTGAAAAAACAGAGGCCGATTTAATCGTCTTTTGTGGCGTTCATTTTATGGGCGAAACAGCTAAAATCTTGAACCCTACAAAAAAGGTGGTAGTTCCTGATTTCAACGCGGGATGTTCTTTAGCGGATTCGGTACCGGTTGCGGAATTTGTGGCGTTAAAAGCGGCACATCCAGATGCGATTGTTGTTTCGTACATCAACTGCTCTGCCGATATCAAGGCGATGACCGACATCATTTGCACCTCATCCAATGCCGTTCAAATCGTCGAGTCTATTCCAGCGGATCGTGAAATCATCTTTGCACCCGATGCAAATTTAGGTCGCTACGTGGCACATAAAACCGGTCGGAATTTAATTCTTTGGGAAGGCGCTTGCATGGTGCACATCGACATTTCATTAGAGAAATTAAACACCCTGAAAAAGGAATATCCGGATGCGTTATTGATCGCCCACCCGGAATGCAAGGAAGTGATTTTAAAAGAGGCTGATTATGTTGGCTCGACTACTGCCTTATTAAAATTCGTAGAAACCTCTCCCAATTCAACTTTCATCGTTGCAACGGAAGCTGGCATCATGCACAAAATGAAGCAAGCGGTTCCGCACAAACATTTGATTCCGGCGCCGGCCAACGAGCAAAATACATGTGCTTGTTCCGAATGCCCCTACATGAAAATGAATACGCTGGAGAAGTTGTACAATGCTTTGTACTACGAACTACCTGAAATCAACTTAGAAGAATCCATCCGCGTTCCGGCCTATAAGGCCATGAAAAGGATGCTGGAAATTAGTCAATAGACGTTGGACTGTGGCCCTTTGGCAAACCTTTTAGGATTGCCAAAGGTTGAGATGCGCAGCATCGATTCCTAAACATGAGATTAAACCTCAGGCTGAAGTCTGGGAAATCGGTGCAGAAAAGCGCCTCAAACTTTGGCAATGCTGTAAGCTTTGCCAAAGAGACTAGCGACTAACTCGCTAGCTCAAACATCGCCTCAATCTCCACCGGAATATTATCTGGCAGTGTTCCCATCCCAACCGCGGAACGAACACCGATGCCATGTTCCTCTCCCCAAACTTTGGCAAACAATTCCGAACAGCCATTGATCACATAGGGATGACGCAAAAAATCATCCGTCGCATTGACCATGCCTAATACTTTAATGACACGTTTTATGCGATTCAATGAGCCCAATTGAGCCTTTAGCGTCGCCAATATCGTCAGTCCGACTTGTTGGGCCGCTAATTTCCCCGCCTCAATATCCATATCGGCACCGATCCGACCAATAATCAAGGATGCATCCGGCAAAACAGGTCCGTGTCCGGAAACATAATAAAATTCCCCTACCTGCAAACCGGGCTTGTAAACGCCCAAAGGTTTAGGAGCAGGAGGTAAAACAAGGCCTAAGGCCGCAAATCTTTCTTCTGGAGTACTCATGATTTGGTATGTAATTGTCTAATAATTTCAGCGATTAAGCCGGTCCAGCCTGTTTGGTGGTTTGCCCCTAAGCCCTTGCCCGTATCACCATCAAAATATTCAAAGAATAAATGAGAGTCCTCATGCAATTTTTCATGGCCATCATACATAGGCACGACGCCTTTGGCGTTGGGAATAAACATGGCCAACAACCTTTTGGAAACACCTTCGGCGGCGTCTTTGATGTTCATCATCTCGCCAGAATTCGTTGGAAATTCTACTTCATAATCCGTCCCATAATAAGCTGAAAACTTACTCAAGGAGTCTAGAATTAAGTAATTCATCGGAAACCAGATCGGGCCTCGCCAGTTGGAATTTCCACCAAACATATCTCCGGTAGACTCAGCCGGTGTGTAATCCACCTGCAATGTGCCTCCTTCAAAATTGAATTTATAGGGATTTTCTTTGTGGTACTTCGATAGGGTGCGTATGCCGTAGTCCGACAAAAATTCTGTTTCATCAAACATCCGTTTCATGATCATTTTCATACGGTGCCCGCGCAAGATGGACAACAACCGTGTCTCCCCTTTTCCAGGCTCATACCAGCGCGAAATCAAACCTGCCAAATCAGGGCGATTATTCAATACCCATTCCACACGCCGCTTAAATGCAGGCAGTTTCTCAAGCATTTCTGACGTTAAAACCTCAACGGCAAATAAAGGAATCAAGCCCACCATCGAACGCACTTTGAGCAATTCCGCACTACCATCCTCTTTGTGCAACATATCATAATAGAACTGATCATCCTCATCCCACAAATTCAACTTTTCCCCACCGATTGACTGCATAGCTCCTGCAATGTGCAAGAAATGCTCGAAGAATTTGGAAGCCATATCTTGATAAACTGGATTTTCAATCGCAATCTCACAAGCAATACGTAACATATTCAAGCTATACATGGCCATCCAACCGGTACCATCTGCTTGCTCCAAGTGTCCGCCCGTTGGCAATTTCGATGAACGATCAAACACCCCAATATTATCCATACCTAGGAATCCTCCACCAAAGATGTTGTTTCCACCCTCATCTTTCAAATTCACCCACCAGGTGAAATTCAGCAATAATTTATGGAAGATGCGCTCTAAGAAAACGACGTCTCCTTTGCCATTCATCTCCTTGTCGATTTCATACACTTTCCACGTCGCCCATGCATGTACCGGTGGATTCACATCGGAGAAAGACCACTCATACGCAGGAATTTGCCCGTTCGGGTGCATGTAATATTCGCGCAGAATAACGGCTAGTTGGCGCTTAGCAAAATCTGGATCCAACCGGGCCAGAGGCAAGGTATGAAAGGCTAAATCCCAAGCCGCAAACCACGGATACTCCCATTTATCTGGCATGGAAAGAATATTAGCCGCGTACATATGTCGCCAGGTACTATTTCTTCCCTGCCTCCGCGAGGCATCTGGCTTCGGCATCGCTGGATCGCCTTTGATCCACTCAAAGACATTATAGTAATACCATTGCTTCGTCCACAACATGCCAGCATAGGCTTGACGTTGTAGATTTTTTAAATTCGCATCTACTATCCCCGGTTGTAAATCCGCAAAAAAATCATCCGCCTCCTGCTTTCGCAAAGCAAAGATTTCATCAAAATCCGCAAATGGCTCGCGCAATGTTAGATTTGTCAAACGCAATCGGTACACTTTGGTGCCGCCAGCAGGAATCTTATCCGCATATTTAACCGAGGCTTTTGTCCCGATATGATTCGGATTTACCGTGTGCTTATTCTTATTGACAACATATTCATTAATCCCATCTTTGGTAAAATGTGTCAAATTGGGTGAATTGTATAATCGCTGAAAATTGGTTTCGTTTTCACAGAACAAAAATTCATCGGCCTCCTCCGCATAAAGTTTGAAGCGGCCCACAATGCGGTGGTCAATTTCAATAAATGAGTGACCTACGCCGGTCAACAACGGTTTGTAATTGTATTTTTCGTAACCCCAGCACCAGGTATTCCGGTACCAGATAGTTGGCAAAACCGTAATAGGAGCGGCTACCTTTGAGCGATTCACGACGGTTACTTGAATCAAAATATCTTGTTCATCTCCTTTGGCATATTCCATGGAGATATCAAAAAACTCATTATTGTCAAAAATCCCCGTATCCATCAGCTCATATTCGGGCTCATGGCGTGTGCGTTTCCGACTTTCATCAATGAGTTTTTGATAGGGGAAAGTTTGCTGCGGATACTTATACAGCATTTTTTGATAGGAGTGCGTAGGCGTCGAATCCTGGTAGTAATATAGTTCTTTTACATCCTCGCCGTGATTCGATTCACTGCCCGTCAAGCCAAAAAATCGCTCTTTTAAAATATGATCCCGGTGATTCCAAAAAGCAAAAGAGAAACACACATGTTGTTTATTATCTGAAATTCCACCGATTCCCTCCTCACCCCAGCGGTATGCTTTCGAGCGAGCCATGTCGTGCGATATGGTATTCCACGCATTTCCGTCAACTGAATAATCCTCCCGAACCGTGCCCCACTGACGCTCAGTCAAATAAGGACCCCACTTTTTCCAGCCTTTATTATCATTGCGAAGACTTAATCGTTCACGTTCGGCTCCTTGATTGGACATAAATTAAAAATGCTTAGGTGGTATGTGTATACAAGCTACAAATATAAAATTTTTGAGGGAAAAGTAATTTGGAGAAAAAGGACATTTGAAAACCGATGTAGCAGTTCTTCCGCTTTCTCATTATATTCGAAATTCAAAATCAACAACATGAAAAAACTAACCTATTTAATTTGTCTTTTGGCATTTACTGCCTGCCAAAGTGGAGACGCAAAAAAAGAATTGGCCACCCTCGTAGATACCTATTATGAGGAGCAATTAAAGTTGAATCCGGTGGCGGCCACTGCCAACGGTGACAATCGATACAATGATCAACTGAACATCGAATTCACAGATGGACATCGTGCCAAAATCAAGACACTTTTAGAGCAAACGCAAACAAGTTTAGCAAAGATCAATCGCGACAAATTGGACGCCAATGATCAAATCACGTTTGACATATTGAAACGCGACATCGAATTAGGTCTTGAAGGATTGACCTATCCAGACAACTTGATGCCGCTGAATCAGTTTTACGGTTTTCACTTAACCTTTGCGCAACTAGGAAGCGGCTCGGTGATGCAACCATTTGCCACGAAAAAGGATTATGAAAATTGGGAAAAACGGATGCATATCGGGGCAGCCTACATGGACTCTAGCATCGTTTATTTCAAAAGAGGTATCGCGGCAAATGTCGTTTTGCCAAAGGCCTTGGTAGAAAAAGTAATCCCACAATTACAGTCTTTCCAGGTAGTGGACGTTAAAAAAAGCACGTTTTACGGCCCTTTGAACGCTTTTCCAAAAGATTTTACGGAAGCCGACAAAGCTAAGTTCACCCAAGAATATACCCAGATCATCCAGTCGGAAATTATGCCAGCCTATGCGCGTTTGGCACAATTCTTACAAACGGAATACCTGCCTAAGTCGCGGCCAACCACCGGGATATCGGCGATTCCAAACGGAGCAGCTTATTACCAATACTTGATTAAAGTTTTGACGACAACCAATAAACCTGCAGATGAAATTTACCAAACAGGTTTGGCGGAAGTAAAGCGCATTCGGACGGAGATGGAGAAAACAAAGCAGGCGGTAGGCTTCAAGGGGACACTAGCTGAATTCTTTACCCACATGAAAACGGATCCTAGCTTTTATCCATACAAAACGCCAGCAGAGGTTTTGGCCGCTTTTCATGCCATTCACAAAAAGATGGAACCGTCATTGAAAACGATGTTTGGACGTGTACCTAAGACTCCATTTGAGATTCGTCAAACCGAGGCATTCCGTGCCGCATCAGCATCTGCCGAATATTTCCAAGGATCTGAAGATGGTAAAAGACCCGGCATTTTCTATGTACCTATTTTGGATGCGACCAAATTCAATACGACATCAGGCATGGAAAGTTTATTTCTACATGAAGCAATTCCAGGTCACCATTATCAAATTAGTTTACAGCAAGAAAATGGCGATTTGCCGAAATTCCGTCGGTTTGGAGGTAACTCAGCGTATGCAGAAGGATGGGCATTGTATACCGAAAGTTTAGGCAAGGAATTGGGGCTCTATACCGATCCATACCAATACATGGGCGCTTTGGGTGATGAAATGCACCGGGCGATTCGTTTAGTCGTGGACGCTGGAATGCACTCCAAAAATATGACCCGCGAAGAAGCCATCAAGTACATGATGGATAACGAGCCACTGAGCGAAGAAGGTACGATTGCTGAGATTGAGCGTTATATGGCCATCCCAGCGCAAGCCCTTTCCTATAAAATTGGCGCATTGAAAATTCGTGAGATTCGTGAACGCTTGAGCAAGGAATTAGGACCGAAATTCAAATTGTCTGATTTCCATGATGAAATCCTGAAGGATGGCAACATGCCATTGGATGTGATGGAAAACAAGATGAGCCGTTGGGCGAAGAGTTTGTAGGCATTTCGTTTTGATTCCCCAGGCTAAAGCCTGAGGTTATAAATAAAATCCGAAAACAACCACTTTATAACCCCAGGCTTTAGCCTGGGGATTTACCTATGATCAATCTAACCACAACATTTACCATCCCCCGTTCGCCCTATTTGATTCGGCCCAACAGCCGAATTCTTTGTATCGGATCCTGTTTTGCCGAAAACATGGGACAGCGGCTGGCTGATTTACCTTTAGAAGTTTCTAACCAAGCCTTGGGAACGCTGTTTCATCCCTTGAATATTCTAAGAGGCTTGAGTCCACAAACCCTGCAACATTCGGATTTGTATAAACAAGGTCACTTATTTGTCCATCCCGATTTCCATTCGCAATTCATGGGTGAAAATCCAGAAGAGTTTATTACAACATTGACCGAAATCAAAGCAAAGACCTTAACATTTTTAGCTTCAAGTCAATATCTGATTATCACCTGGGGCACTGCCTTTTATTATGAAGATCAGGTGCTGGGTAGGGCGATTGCCAACTGCCATAAACAGCCTGCCAACCGATTCATCAAAAAGCTAAGTACCGTAGATGAAATCTGTTTGGCTTACAAAAATTTCATACTTAAAAATCCACATCTCAAAATTATTATAAGCGTGTCGCCTGTACGACATACACGCGATGGGATGCCGGAAAATGCGGTTTCGAAAGCAACACTTCGATTAGCCGCAGATATCTTAGTGAGCAAATTTCCTGACCAGGTGATGTACTTCCCTGCCTATGAAATTATGCTCGATGAATTACGAGATTATCGTTTTTATCAAACGGATATGATTCATCCGACGGACCAAGCAATTGAATATATCTACAAGCGCTTTAAACAAACACATTTCGAAGATGGCCTGATAGAAATAGCGAAAAGGTGGCAAGAAATGATCGCCACCATTCAACATCGGCCGCATCTTTTGCAATATCCTCAACATTGTGAAATTTTAAGGCGACTCAGAAATGAAATTGAAATGGATCAATCAGGTCTGGATAAGTCCAAGCTTTACGCGAAAATAGACCAGCAAATATTGGCCTTATCTTGATAGAATGACGTATATTTGGCGTTTCAAAGGAAAGCAAGTTATATGGGCGAATTGAGTGTTACGAAAGAGATTATCATCGGTGCCTTAAGCACGGTACAAGAGCCAGATTTAAAAAAGGATTTGGTGACCTTGAATATGATTAAAGATGTGGAATTGGGCGTCGGCGAAGTTCGATTCACCGTTGTTTTAACCACACCAGCCTGTCCTTTAAAAGAAAAAATCCGCAAAGATTGTGAGGATGCCATTCATAATTTGGTCCATCCAGATTTAAAAGTGGTCATCAATATGACTGCGGAAGTAACAACGCTCCAGCAACAAGATCCCTTGATTCCAGGTGTTAAGAATGTGATTGCCGTTGCGTCTGGAAAAGGTGGCGTAGGAAAATCAACTGTTACGGCTAATCTAGCCATGGCCCTTAAAAAGGCTGGTGCCAAAGTAGGTATTTTAGATGCTGACATCTCAGGTCCTTCTATTCCTGTGATGTTTGGCGCAGAAGATATGCAACCCTTGGTGCAAGAAGTGAATGGAAAAAATCGCATTCAGCCGATTAACCAATACGGCATCAAACTCATTTCGATGGGTTTTTTGGCACCTACCGAGAGTCCAGTACCTTGGCGCGGGCCGATGATGACGCAAGCCTTACGTCAGTTTTTTGGCGATACCAACTGGGAAGATTTAGATTATTTACTCATCGATTTACCTCCGGGAACTTCGGATATACATTTGACATTAGTCCAATTGATTAAATTGACCGGTGCCGTTATCGTCACTACACCTCAAAAAGTTGCCTTATCCGATGCGACTAAAGGTTTACAATTTTTCAAGCAGGCAGGAATTAATGTGCCAATTTTGGGATTGGTAGAAAATATGGCTTATTTCACACCGGCTGAATTGCCGCAAAATAAGTATTACTTGTTTGGCCAAGACGGAGGTAAAGCACTTGCTGCGAAATACAATGTACCTTTCTTAGGTGAAGTGCCTTTGGTACAGGCGATTCGTGAAGCAGGTGATTCTGGAAAACCGATCGCCGCAGATAATAGTCCAAGTGCGGAAGCATTTACGTCTATTGCCGCGAGTTTGGCCCAACAAATTGCGATTACTAACGCACAATAACAACATGGAAAATCATCCTTTATACGCGAAAGTTCAAGGTGCACTCGATAGCATTCGTCCCTATTTAGTGGCCGATGGAGGCAATGTCGAGATTGTTGAAATTTCAGAAAACAATGTGTTAAAACTGGCTTTAGTAGGCAATTGCCAATCATGCAATATGTCGGCCATGACCTTTCGTGCGGGAATCGAAGAAGCCATCAAGCGCGAAGTTCCTGAAATAGTTTCCGTGGAAGAAATTAAAGACCTATGATGCGGATTGGAATTTTTTTTGGAGGCCAAGCACGTGAACGCGAAATAAGTTTCGCGGGTGGAAAGACGGCGATGGCGCACATCAATAAAGCATTATTTACGCCTGTTCCGGTCTTTGTAGACGGTTTAGGAAACTTCATATTAATTAAGGAGGAGTTGATTTATCAAGAATCAATTCGGAACTTCTTCCCTCCTGCCAAATACCAAACAGCCCCATTTTCGGTTTACACAGAATCATTGACTGATTTGAGTGACTATGATGCCATGATTGCATCGATTGGCACGAAGATTAGCCCAGCTGAGTTTTCGGCGCAATTTGATTTTGCCTTCATTGCGATGCATGGACCGGGTGCGGAGGATGGCAGCATTCAAGGATTATTAGAATGGTATAACATCCCTTATTCAGGTCCTAGTGTGCTTGGTTCGGCGATTGGAATCGACAAAGCCAAACAAAATCTTTGGTTGGAAAAGAGTGTCGGTTTAGATAAAAAGTATTTTGTGTTGCAGCGCGCTGACTATGAATCTTATGGTCGGGAGACGTTATTTGAACAAGTCAAAAAAGACATTGGCATTCCATTTGTGGCAAAAGCACCGCATCAAGGATCATCGATTGGCTTGGCATTTGTGAAGCAAGATTCATTAGATGATTTTGATCAAGCGATCAAAAAATGTCTATTTATACAAGAGATTCAACGGACGGATTGGTTGACTTATTCGGAGGATGACCAAGTTGCTTTGCTACAAAAAATGGTGAATTTGGATGAGGGGATTGGATTCCCTGTTCGTTTTAATCACCAAATCTATGCGCATCCATCCGCCTTGTTGACAGCTTTACGCGAATACTTTACGCATACGGTAACGAAAGCCAGCATCCATTCGATTCATTCGGAAGATGCAGTCTTATTGGAGGCCTTTGTGAATGGAAATGAATTCAGTTGTGGAGTGATTCAAACGCCTCGTGGTGAGGCAGTTGCACTTCCTCCTACCGAAATTGTCATCGACGAATCGGTTGAAGTATTTGATTTCAATGCCAAATACAAATCAAAATTGACGCGTAAGCGCATCCCAATGGATGCTTCGCTGAGTCATTTGCAACTTATTCAGGAGCAAGTGAAGCAGGCCTTTGATGATTTGGGATTTGGTGTTTGCACGCGCATTGATGGTTTTTTACGTGCGGATGGCGTGATTGTATTACATGATCCCAATACGATTCCAGGGATGTCGCCTTCTTCATTAATCTTCAAACAAATGGCTGAAATAGGCCTTACGGTGACAGATTCTATTACTTATTTCATTCGCCAATCCATTCGGGAGCGTTTACGTACCGGAAAAAATTACCACACTTTCCGGAAATTATTGGAGGGTTTAGATGCTGAAATCAAGAAAGTTTTAGCTGAAAAAGCTTTGCAGACTCCAGTGACGATTGTGATTGATTCGGAGGATTTGGAAGGAAGTTTTGAGTCGGCACGTGCCCAAGCCGCAGCGTTAGCTGCGCAAGGAAATGTTGCGTATCAAGTGGTCATGCCGGTTGAAATGGAAGAAGGGACAGTTGATTATCCTGTTCATGTGGCGCAATTAGCCAAAGAAAGTGGTAAAGAATTTTTTGAAAGTATTCATGCAGGCGTTCACCCACTGATTGCGCATACGCGTCAGGCAGGTGCTGAAATCACTGCTTTTTATACACACTAATATGGAATTAAATCCGTTACAATATCCGATCGGCAAGTTTGCCGCTCCTGAAATCATCACTCCGGCATTGCGTCAGGAATGGATTCAAACCATTGCTGAATTACCTGGCCAACTAGCCGCTTTATTGGACGGGGTAGATGAAACCTTATTAGAAAAACCTTACCGGGAAGGTGGGTGGTCGGCCCGCAAAGTGATTCATCACTTATACGACAGCCACATCAATAGTTACATCCGTTTCAAAATGGCGTTGACGGAGGAAAACCCAACAATCAAACCATACGACGAAAACACGTGGGCGGAGATGCCAGATGGCAATGAAGCTCCAATCGCCTGGTCGATTGAAGGCATCAAATACATTCACTTGCGCTGGGTTTACTTAATGGAAACGATGGATGAGTCGGACTGGTCCCGCACCTATTTTCATCCGGAGAGTGGGATTACCTATCGACTAGATAAAGTATTGGGGATTTATGCGTGGCACTGCGTGCATCATTTGAAGCACATTCAATCAGTATTGAAGTGAGAGGTAAGAGGTAAGAACTAAGAGGTGAATGTTTTACTCTCACCTCTTAACTCTTACTTCTCACTTCTTCTTATGCTTGTTCCACGGTGCCGTGGTATTCCTAGCCATATCGATGGCCAAACCGATCATCAATAGGGTAAATAAAATAATAACCCAGCGGAATATTTTTTGGTTTTTCATCTGTTCTGATTAAGCTTCAAAATGTAATGTAGCGCTGCCTTGGGTAACTTCTTCCCAAGCGTGTAAATTCGGCCACTGCAAATGAACACAATTTGCGGTTTCCATGTTTCGAGTTTCGCCTAAAAAATAGGAGGCGACATAGGAAATCGAAGGATTAT
This sequence comes from Aquirufa avitistagni, assembly GCF_042715545.1. Classification (NCBI taxonomy): domain Bacteria; kingdom Pseudomonadati; phylum Bacteroidota; class Cytophagia; order Cytophagales; family Flectobacillaceae; genus Aquirufa; species Aquirufa avitistagni. Next base: position 266,187 of record NZ_JBBKXZ010000004.1, read on the forward strand.
GAGCAACCAAGTAAATGACAGGACTTTCTTGTTTAACTAGCTCCTGGACATACTGAGGACCTGTCGCATGGTACCAAAAGGCCGAAAACACCCCTTTTTCATCCGAGAGTACCTCAAACGTTTCACGCGTACGAGCAGCATCCGAAACTAACCAGATTCCTTGAGGCATAGCAGCGTTTTTCAACTTTTGCGCTAAGTCACTGGCTTCTTCAATACCTTGACTGGAAAGTTTCCGAGCTTCGTCGGGACTTGTATATGGTCCCGCATGGGCGTGACGGATGAGGATTAATTCGATCATGATTTGATTAATGGAAATTCACCTGCGGCATGTTTGGCACCCATCTTAATGTAGTGGTCAGCACCGTGTTTTAACGATTCGATCTGCGACTCAGATAAGGTTTTTACCACCTTCGCAGGCGAACCAAGGACCAAGGAATAATCCGGAATTTCCATTCCAGCCGTGACTAAAGCGTGGGCGCCGATGAGGCAACATTTGCCCACTTTGGCACGATTCAACACGGTAGCGTGCATGCCCACTAAGGAGCCTTCGCCGATTTCAGCCCCATGAACAATGGCGGAATGGCCAACGGTTACACGGGCGCCTATGATGGTTTTATCACCTTCATCAGCATGTAAAACGGCATTATCTTGAATGTTGCAGCCGTCACCCAAATGTATTTCCTCAACATCTCCACGGATGACCGCACCGTACCAAATGGACACGTCTTTTCCTATGATCACGCGTCCCATGACGCTCGCTGTGGGTGCAATAAAAATAGCCATCCGTTTCTTTTTTTGCCAAAGATAAACCATTTTGATAATTTGCTACATGAAGAAAAGTTTATATGAAGTTGGCAACTGGTCCCCCACCGATTGCATTTTATCTTTAGGTTGTGGGGCCGCATGGTGGGAAATCAAACAAACTATGGCGCAAGAGGCGGGGGAATTACTTCTATTAGATACCAATAAAGACGTTTTGAATTGGCCTGATTTGGATGAGGCCATCGCCTATTTTGAAGAACAATACGGAAAAAAAGCGACGACCCCTGCATCTATTTTCCATGCGGATGCAGGCCAAATCCCACTCTCAGATGAGACTGCTGATCAAATTTGGCTATTAAATTCGTTGCATGAGCTGGATAACTTGGAGGCTGTTTTAGCCGAAATAGACCGTGTTTTAAAGACAGATGGCTGCGTGATTGTGGAAGAAATCCTGTCGGGAGGCGTGCATGAAGGATGCGGGAAACGATTGTTTACACGTTCGGAAATCGTCGGCCTATTTGCTTCGCATGACTTACATGTTGTGTATGAAGGGTCTAAAGATGAAGAGGCCGACTACATAAAATTCGGCCGATGAGGCTTGATTCCTAGCGATGCTTTTCGCAAATTTGTAGCTTCATGAGCAGCATCGACAAACCTTATATTATTGGAATTACCGGAGGAAGTGCTTCGGGGAAAACGCTATTTTTAAAGCGCCTGATGGAGCAATTCCCGGATGATGACATCTGCTTATTATCACAGGATAATTATTATCGGCCGATAGAGCATCAGACTAAAGACCACAATGGTATCGAGAATTTCGATTTACCTGGGGCCATTGATGATGAGGCATTCGCTGCAGATATTGAGAAATTACGTGCAGGTGAGGTCGTTTCGCGCGCGGAATACACCTTCAATAATTCCACGAAAGTCCCCGACATGTTACATTTTTACCCCCGCAAAATATTAGTTGTGGAGGGTATTTTTGTGTTTCATTTTCCGGATGTGGCACGCTTATTAGATCTTAAAATCTTCATTGACGCTAAAGATAAAATCAAACTGGAGCGTCGGATCAAACGCGATAATGAAGAGCGTGGCTATGACTTACAAGATGTGATGTATCGCTGGAAATACCATGTCAAACCTACGTACGAGCAATATATTAGACCACACAAACGCTTATGTGATATCGTTATTCCAAACAACGATCATTTCGAAAAAGGCCTAGAAGTGATTGTTCACTTTTTACGCGGCCGGTAGGAGACCTGGCCTATCGCGTGTAATCCGGTACAATTTCATTACTGCCCAGCTGTACCGAAAAGTGCACGGAACTATCCGCATCATTCACAAACTTGATTTGCTCCAGCCATGGTAAAGTTAAACGCGAGTTAATAAACAACTTACCGGCGGTGCCTGGGAATCCCGTAAAATTGATTTGGCCATATTGATTAATTCCACCCGCCGCACGAATCACCCCATTCAGTGTAACAAAACGCGAAGAACTCGTTTGGAGCAATCCGGTATCCTCCACATTAGGGCGCTGGCCACCCGCAGGAATACTGAAATCTCCCTCCCAACCATTTACGGTTAATAACTTTCCAGCGGTGAAAGTCCCCGGAAGAGCGAAAGTCACCCGATGAACACCCGACGCAAAAAGTAAGCGGGAATTATCGGAAATATGTACCACACCTGTCGTTTCGGTAAATCCAGCTGTACTCAGCGTCCCGCCGTTGAAATAAAATGCGCTGGCATTTGGTAGAACTTCATTGGCTCCCAATGCTAAAAGACCTGATGTCACCTTCGTAAAGCCTGAATACGTATTATTTCCACTCAAGGTTAGTACCCCATCTCCGATCTTTTCCACCATGCCGGCACCCGAAATAATTCCAGAAATCTTGACATTCCCTAAGGCCGCAGCTTTCCCCGACATCAATAAAAATCCTGCCGTTGAAACTGATCCAGATAACCGCAACTCATCCGCATCTGCAGATACCACTGCAATAGCACCCAAAGTCACCGGCCCCGTCCAGGTATTCAGTCCAGATACACTCGCCAATGCCCCATCACCAGCAACCATCGACCCATTAATTGTTAAAGGTTCTGCCGCCATGGTCAGGCCACCGCGCATTTGTAAACTCGCTCCTGATGTTACCGTTGTGCCCGCGGCCGTAGAACCGAGTGCACTCGCTGATTCTACAAAAAGCTTACCCACTGAAACCGTCGTTAATCCTCCATAACTATTATTACCTCTTAATAATAATGAACCTGCACCATCTTTGGTCACGGTCGAAACGCCCGAAATCGAGCCCGAAACAACATGATTCGCCACGCCGCCAAAAGTCAAACCGATGGGATTCGCAATTGCTCCTGAAATCGTTAAAACGCCTGCATCCGAATTCATGCGCACCGCCGGTGTTCCTAACGTAATCGCCCCAGCATAGGTATTTGAACCGGTCAAATTCCGCAAGGCTCCCAAACCTCCACCCGTTCCATTCAAGGTCAACGGCTCAGCAGCAGACGTAATTCCACCGTCCAACTGTAAACTAGCAGCATCCGAAACCACCGTTCCCAACGATATAGCCCCTAATCCATTCGCATGTTTCAAGCGTATGATACCTTGCGAAATCGTCGTCAAACCGGTATAGGTATTTGCACTACTCAATTCCAAAATACCCGTTGGCCCACTTTTCACAAGTGCTATACCTCCTTCAATAGAACCCGCAAAAGCAGTCGTCAAATTCGGATTATTATAGCTCAAGGTCAATGTACCCCCATTTCGTATCGTTCCCGAGCCAGCAATCGAACCCACCGTCTCGCTAAATCCACCCAAATCCCACATCGCACCGGGAGCCACTGTCACATCCGCAAAATCCCAAATACTAGTCGCAGACATTAATTTCAAGGTACCTGCATTTACTTGCACGGATGGCGTATGCACTACAACGCCCCCAGTACTAAATCCTCCATAACTGTAATTTCGCAATAGGAATGCCCCCGAACCGTTCTTAACAAACCCGCCTGCTTTCACAAGACTCGTCGACGTCTGTCCCAAATTTTGCCCACTCGCTTCCGTCAAGGCATCCGTTTCTACCGTCAAAATTCCCGGAAAAGCATTCGATAAATTTGTTCCCGCCTGCGAGGTGATGTTGGCATTCGCCGTAATCCCCAAAGGCCCAATCAACGTTATATTTCCTCCATTTCCCCCACCTGAATTCGTAAAGGTCGACGCATTATTCCCTCCCGTTGCCGTCAAAGGTCCATTTAACATGATACCTCCCACTGCTTTTAAGGTGATATTTCCAGCACTTCCAGCCCGCGAGGCAGAAATATTCGACGTTAAATTTCCAGCAGATGTATTGATTGAACCAGCCGCAGATACGGTAACATCCCCAGTCAAGGATTCAAAATAGGCCTCAATGCCTGGATAGGCAAGCGCCGCAGTCGTAGAACCTAAGGTCATTGCTGCAAACACGTTTACAGTCCCACGTGCCGTCATCATTAATTTTCGAGCGACAGCCGATGCATTAGATGCCGATAAGGCCCCGGTGACAATGATTGCACCCGACTGCGTTCCTGACCCATTCGATGTCAAAACAGACACATCACCCGTAGCCAATTTAGTCTGAACTTCGACCACATTTAATATCGCATTATCCGCATTGGGAGTGAAGGTATGTACGCCTCCAGTCAACGCGCTCCAAACACCATTACTCGGCGTTGCCGTACTCAAAATCACATTACTAAAGCTCGTGGGCTTGACCACCATGTTATCCCCTGGGACAATTTCAAAGGTCCCATCTGTTAACATGTGCGCATAATGATTCGTAGGCGTTGGACTCTCAAACAAGATTTGGTCAAGCACATAGGTACTCACGGATGAGGCGAATTTTACTTGGCCAACCGTCCCTGACGTCTGATTCGTGTAATCACCCTGCCAGCCTAGGATACTCAATCGCTTGAAATCGAACAGTTGGCTGACACCTGAAAAGGTCAAATTATGCATGTTTGTTGTCCCCAAATCCAACATAGAATTGGCCGTTAAATACAGCATTCCTAGCGTATTGGAATAATTATTTGTCGCCAACGTTCCTCCATTGAAATAGAAAGCACTGGCAAGTGGAAGCGCTTGGGCAATTCCTAACTGAATCTTTCCAGCAGATAATCGCGTTAAGCCTGAATAACTATTTGCGGCATTCAATGTGAGTCGATTTGAACTAATTTTCTCTAAAGAACCCGCTCCAGAAATCACCCCGGTAACAAGTATATTACCTACGCCCGTCGAAGAACCCAAAGTCAAAATAATTGGATTAGAAACGGCCGACAAACTTAAATCGCTTTCCGCATTGATGTACACGGATGAGCCTCCGGTGGTGATAGGTCCCGACCAACTATTTGCTCCATTGATGGATCGCAAAGCGCCTGTTCCCGTAGCCGTTACGCCACTTAAGGACAGCGATTCACCACTGACCGTAATTCCGCCATCCAACACCAAACTCGTTCCTGAATTTACCGTGATCAACCCGCCGGCTGCACCCAACGCATTGTTTTGTTGGAGCACCAGCGCTCCCGCCGATACCGTCATCGTCCCTGTAAAGGTATTATCGCCACTCAAGATTAAAGTTCCCGCCCCACTTTTCGTCACATTTGCCGTACCTGAAATTCGTCCCGCATAGGTTTGCGCAATCGCCCCATCCCAAGTCAATGTACCTACTGAAATAAGATTACCTGAAAGTGTCAAACTTGTACCGGCTCCACCTATCGTCACATTCCCACCCATTGTCAGGGTGCCCTGCATTGTAAAATTCCCAGCGTCCACCCGAATGGATGTCGCTGTGGAACTTGTTGTCAAGGAGCCGAGCCAACTATTATCCCCGCTCCTACTAATTAATGCGCCTAATGAACTCAATCCAACGCCCGATAGTGTTATATTTTCGGATATCTGAACCCCACCTGCGACTTGTAGCACTGCACCCGACGCTACGGTTGTGGCCCCTAAAACATCTCCCAACGCATTATTATTCGTTGCCAAAATACCTCCCGCATTCAACAAAGTTGGCCCCGAATAAGTATTCGCATTTGACAAGGTTAAAATTCCCACCCCATTTTTAGTCAAGGCCAAAATCCCGGAACCATTTTCCAAAATACCCGAATATGTACTTGCCAAATTATTCGCTCCCACGGTCAATAAACTCGTGGCCGCACCTCCATTGCGGATAAGCCCTGCACCAGCGATGTTACTTAGGGACTCATTGAAATCCCTCATTTCAAAAATACCTGAAGCATTCACCGTCAAAATACTCGTATTCGTGATGGACTCGGACGCGCCTAATCGCAAAGTACCCGCATTCACGGTCGTATTTCCCGTGTAAGTATTTGCACCTTTAAGCACGAAAATTCCGGCACCCTCTTTGGTCAGATTTAGGCCATTGAATATTCCGGCCGACTGCCCGTCGTTTACCCCACCACCGATAGTTGGCGTCGTGTTTTCCGTTTGAACAATCACAGATCCTCCAGTTCCATGGAAGGAAACGCCGCCCCCAGAAGTTCCGCCGCTATTTGATACATTGGCCAACATCGTAATTCCTGTCGTGCCCTTTAACAAAATAGCTCCACCATTTCCGCCAAAAGCAGAAGAGGTATTATTCCCCCCAACCGCAGAAATGGCCGACGAAATCCGCAAGTTTTCCGTTGCCTCCAAACTAATTCCCCCTGCCGCCTGGATTGCCGAACCCGATGAACTAGAAAGTGTATTCGTTGTTAGCGTACCTAACACACTGATGTTTTTTTCTGCTCGAAAAATCAGATTGGTGCCTCTACCCGTCGCACCAACCGGACTGTAATTCAAATTTTTATTGATCCAAATATTGGCTCCTGCATTCACGGTTTGCGTATTGGATACCGTTGGTGTACCAAAAGCCACTATGTCCACATCAAATAACACGGATCCAAACTGCGTACCCGTTGGGCTGGCCGTATTGATCACCACGGAATTCGTAGCCAAGAATCCTCTTAATTCCGTCGCATTAATCATCGCATTGTCATCGGAAGGGGTAAACGTATAGACACCAGACGCCAATACAAAAGCTCCGTTCGATCGCACTTCATCTGAAATTCGAATATTACTATGGCCAGTCACATTCGTAACATCTGCCATGGGAACTAATTCCCCTGTGGCTAATTGTGTTGTATAATGGGTACTAGGACCTGCGGCGTTATAGAAGCGAATTTGATCCAGTTTTTCTCGAATTAAGAAGGGTGAATTCCCCCAGAAAATCTGCCCATCTGTCCCGCTTGTACCAGAACCATACGGACCTACCCAGCCGTTGATGCGTAATTTCCGGAAGTTAAAATCCCCCATCGCGTTGAAGGTTAAGGCGTGCACACCCGAACCTAAGGTAATCTGTGAATGATTCGTTACGTGTAAAGTCCCAATGGTTTCTTGAAAGCCGTTTGTCTGAAATTCCCCACCATCCAAAAACATGACGCCCGTGCTGGCAATGGATTCATTGGCGGCTAAACGTAAAATTCCAGCGCCCACTTTGGTATACCCCAAATAAGTATTTTGCGCACCAAATTCCACCGTACTCAATCCTGTTTTATCAAATGCCCCAGCACCTGAAATGATTCCATTGAAGCGAAGAGTCGTGGCGCTCGTTGGCAAACCTACATTCAAAATAGTCCCCGCGTTCACCACATTTCCGCCAATCACTAAATCAGATTCCGGAAGAATCGTGTTCGTCGTTCCACTCAAATTAATCGTTCCATTCCAAGCATTTGCTCTAGCTTGTGACACCAAAATAGCCACACCCGATGCCGAACCCGTCAGATTCAATACCTCACTCGCCACCGTAATGTCACCGGGTAAAATCAATTTGGCAAGCGCAGCAATGGTAGTTGCCCCAGACCCTGTGCCAAGTGCCTGGTTGTTGGCAATCGTCACCGTACCCACCTCCACCGAAACAGCACCCGTAAATGTATTCGCATTTGAAAGCGTAATATTTCCTAGCCCGCGTTTGGTTAGCGAACCCGCCCCGCTGAAAATTCCGGATATACTAGTTTCCGAAATACCATTCACAATTTGGCCTGCCGCCGCATTGATATTGCCCGCAATATTCAATTGCGAAGTACCGGTTCCTACATAAGTCAAAACGCCCGTAGGCACGCTGATATCTCCGTTCAAATTCAGGCCCGTAGATTCGACTTTGATCGTCGCCGCAGAGCCAACCGTCACCGTTCCCCCAATGGTTACATTTCCCGTTTGAACTTGCAAGGCACCGCTGGAAGAAATTCCAGATCCAGCGATTGTGAAGTTTTCTATTCCAAAATTCAATGGACCTTTTAATTGTGCGACAGCACCTGAAAGTACGGATACCCCACCCATATTTGACCCAAAGGCATTGACTTGGGAAGCAATCCAAGTTCCTCCGCTAACGGTGGTGGCACCCGAATAGGTATTGGCGAATGTTGGCTCAAAAGTACCCGTTCCCATTTTAGTGAGGGATAAAACTCCAGCACCATCTTCGATTAAGCCCGTAAATGTGGTATTGATATTATTGGAACCAAACGTCAATAAACTAGCACCTGATAAACTACTGCGAATCGTTCCTGCACCGCTAATACCCGCGAGCGTCTCACTCCACCCAGCCATATCGAAGGTTGCCCCGGATGCTAGGACCATGGCACTCGTATTCGGCAAGGATTCTGATGCTCCTAAAATAATCATTCCCGCATTTAAGGTGGTGGTACCTGCATAAGTATTTGCTCCTTTCAATTGCAATATACCCAACCCATTTTTGATCAGGGAGGCTCCGGAAATAACACCGGCTGTTTGTCCGCTATTTTCAACAAAATCTAAGTTGGTATTTTGCAAAGTCACATTCCCACCAGCGCCCGCAACCACTGAAATTCCCCCTGCTGCAGAAATATTCCCTGCTAAAGTCAAGCCCGCAGCTTGAAAAGTTAGGGCACCTCCCGCACCGCCAACGGCAGAACCGCTGGTACTTGTATTCGCCCCACCGGCCGAAGAAATAGCACCGGTTGTAGCTACATAGAGGCCAGATCCAGCGACCAAAGTGATGGCTGGACTAGCCAAAATGGTGTTCGAAGCAACATTCGACGAGGTAGGACTAACACTCAGTGCCGCATTGATCAGGATATTTTGTCCCGCCGTAAAACTGACACTCGGCGCACGATTCGTTGTGGATGCCGTAGACCCTAAAACCAAGGATTTATTCACGTGGATATCACGCGAAGCCGCGACCGTAAATGCACGTACCGTCGCATTATTATTTGTCACAGCAATCGCCTCATCGAATAAAATAGCACCGGCCTGTCCCCCACTTGCCAAAGCCGTATTAATGATGACATTGGACGTCCCCAAATTCGTTTGTACCTCGAGGTAATTTATATTCGCATTATCATCGTTCGCCGTAAACGTATTTGTCGTGCCAGCAAGTGCCCAAGAACCATTAATGGTAGGCTCATTCGAAACCCGAATATTGACTTGACCCGAAAGTACATTGGCCGAACCCGTTGGGATAATTTCACCATCCGACAACTGCAATGGCGCATATTTGGCATTACCGTTTGACTCATCGATGAAGCGAATCTGATCTAATTTATCACGTACTAAGAAATTAGAATTTTGAATAAATATTTGACCGGAAGTACCCGGCGTACCCCCGTTGTACACGCCTTCCCAACCGCGGATATTGAGCATTCTAAAATAGAACGTACCTAAGGTTGTTGCTCGCAAAACATGGGGCGTTCCTGCCCCTAAGCGAATACTCGAATTTGCTGTAATATTAAAGGTCCCCAGCGTCTCATTAAATCCATTGACGTTTAATTCACCGCCATTCAACGTGAAAACCGTACTCGGTATCGCGTCAGAAACCCCTAGTTTCAAGGACCCGCCATTGACTTGGGTATAGCCCGAATAGGTATTTATACCTTGTAGGGTTAATTCATTGGTTCCTGTTTTTTCCAAGGCACCCGTACCGGAAATAATGCCGCTGAAGAGTACATTGGCCGCTCCGGTACCCATGGTCCGGCCGACGGTTAAACTCGTACTATTGTTCAGGATATTTCCAGAAATCTCCAATGCTGATTCGGCATTGATGTAAACCAATGAACCTCCCAGGGTCACATTTCCTGACCACGAATTTGATCCATTGATACTGCGCAACGCGCCGTTTCCAGTTGCGGAAGATCCACTTAAATTCAAGGTTTCACCCAATATGGAAAGTCCACCATCCAAGGTCAAATTCGCACCTGAACTGATTGTTGTTCCGGCAGCATTTGTGCCCAGCGCCGTGGCATGTTTGACAATCAAATTACCTGCGGAAACGGAAACGGCACCACTGTAAGTATTGGCTCCACTTAATTCCAAAAAGCCTGCATCTGATTTCGTTATACCTCCCGCTCCGGATAAAATACCCGCAAATTTCAAACTGGTCCCTTGCACGGCAGTTGTCAAGGTTTGATTTAGCGTCACATCGCCGGTCTGGTTCCAGGTACCCGCAGCGATGACAAACCGACTTGCAGCGGCTGTAACTATTGGACCTGACCAGGAAACATCTCCACTAACTAAAAGTAAGGCTCCGGCAGAAGAAATACCCGTTCCTGAAATAGTCAAAGCTTCATTAGCCACCGTCATGCTACCTTGAATTTCCAAGGCCGCACCTGAAGCGACAACAGTACCTTGAGCGTCACTTCCCAAAGCACCCACATGGGTCATGATAATTTTACCAGCAGAAATAGTTGTTAAACCAGCATGCGTATTGGCCTTTGTCAACCACCAATTACCCGTACCTTGTTTGGTTATATTGACCGTTCCCGTTCCATCACGAATGACCCCATTATACGTTGAAGTCGTGTTGTCAATGCCTGTATTCAAAACAGAACTCGCCACGCCAAAACTCTGAATATTTCCTGTCCCCGAAATACTACCGACGGTCTCGGTGTAATCACCCAATTCCAATACATTGGCCGTGGTCGAAAGCGTCACAGCACTCAAATCCGGAATAACCCCAGCTGCTCCCAAACGAAGCGTTGAACCTTCCGCAACCACCGTCGTTCCGGAATAATCATTTGCCCCCTTGAATTGGTAAATACCTGAACCATATAAAGTTAGGTTAGCCCCACTAATCTTACCGATTTGGCCATCATTTTCACCCCCCACTGTTAGGCTAGTCGCATTTGTTTTCAATAGAACATTCATCGAGGTTCCCAAAAAGTTTATTCCTGAAACCGAGGATCCTCCATTCGCTAATAGATCCCCACCTATACTTAATCCTCCAAGCGCTCTTATGGAAATAGCTCCTGCGTTGCCGCCTCGATAACCAGAAAAGGTATTATTGACTCCCTTGGTGATGATGGATTTACCTGAAGCCAGGCTGAATGATCCATTCGCCGTAATCTCAATATTGGCACTCGGAAATGGAGTTCCTCCATAAGAAACATCAGCCGCTGAGGTTGTAAAATTTGCATTAAAATGGACATCACCCGCACTATTTAAGCGTAATTCAATTCCGCCAACTGTCGTAGGTTGAGTAGAAAATAAGCTCATCGGCTGATTGAGTTGAAAATCAGCACCCGCATTGAATGTCAAGTAACGATCCGCCACACCCGTGTAAACAGGGGCAATCGGCTCATCCACCACAATAATCCCAGCTTGAGTTGCACTCCCCAAACTCGTGTTGATAACCACCCACCGAAAATTCGTAAATTTTCCGGCCAACAAATTCAAATCCCCTGAATTGATATTAGCATTTTCATCGCTTGGATTAAATGTATTCACATTTCCCGCTAAGGACCAAACCCCATTCGACGTAGGTTCATTTGAAATGCGCACATTTGCCCTTCCCGTCGTGGCATTTGCAGTACCGGTTGGAACTACCTCCCCACTAGCTACATGTACAGGTGTATATTTGTCCAATGCTGCCGAATAGAAGCGGATTTGATCTTTTTTATCTTGCGTAAGAGTAGCATTCGAACCGATAAAAAACTGACCTGCCGTCCCACTTGTCCCAGCAGAAAAATCTCCCTCCCAACCATAAATTTTCAACATTTTAAAATTGAAGGTTCCTAGTGTATTTACCCGCAAAGCATGTGGCGTAGCGGACCCAAATAAAATAGAAGAATTGGCACTGACATTCAACGTGGCGAAGGTTTGATCAAACCCATTCGTCTGTAATTCTCCCCCGTTTAAGGTTAGCGAATTCGTATGACTTATGGCATCTGCGATACCTAATCGCAACGATCCTGCTGTAATTTTACTTAAGCCCGTATACGTGTTTGCGACATTCAATAATAGAAATCCACTACCTGTTTTTTCCAAAGCACCCGCTCCGGAAATCGGTCCATTGATCGTTAAATTTCCGGTACTTGATGCGCTTCTACCGACGGTCCAAAGTGTACTTGCATTTGTAATATTTCCGCTAATATTTAGATCGGATTCAGTATTCCAAAATACACTTGTTCCATTCAACGTGATATTTCCGGACCATGAACTCGCACCGTTTTTGGCCAAAAATGATCCATTTGCAGAAATAGCATTACTCGTCATTGTCAAAGGTTCACCCGTCACATTAAGCGTACCATCCAAAGTCAAATTGGCCATCGCCCCTAGCGTTGTACCCGCCAAATTAGAGCCGAGCCCTAATTCATTTTTGATAATCGTTTGGCCATCATTCAGCGTAGTCAAACCATTATAGGAATTTGCCCCATTCAAGGTCAAAATGCCAGTATTATTTTTTCGCAAGGTGGCATTCCCTGTCGCGATTTCTCCGTTAATCGTTAAATTTCCAAGCGTGTTAAATATAACATTTGTATTTGCTCCTTCCAGAGCGGGTCCAGTTAGTGGACTTACCGATAAACTTGCTCCCGTATTCACATAAATGGAAACTTCCCCTAATAGATTAATTTTTCCAATCCACTCATTGTTACCTGACATAGCTTGCAACGCCCCCGTAGCAAAAGGTAAATTGATAAACAACGGTTCATCCAGTACACGAACGTCGTATAGTTGGAGCAAACCACCATCAGCAATGGTAGACCCTTGAATAGAACCCAATGATAAGGCATGTCGGATTGCCAAAACACCAGCTGAAATGGTCGTTGTCCCAGTAAATGAATTAGCACTTAATTCTAACGTAGCGGTTCCACCCCCAACCTTTTCCAAATTAACAACGCCAGCACCATCCTCAATTAACCCACGAAAAGTAGCTGAATTAGTCCCGAATGTCAACTTAACTGGCACAGCAACACTGTTGGTTACTTTACTTGTTAGCTCACCACCCAACGAGGCCAAAAAGACAGAATTACCATTTAAATCCAATACAGAGGCAGATGATAGCGTGAGATTACTTGCCAATGGTATTGCCTTGGAGGCTAATAAAACAAGCCGACCTGCTTTCACGTTGGTCGTACCCTTATATACCTGAATTCCACTTATTCCTAATACTCCTACACCTTCTTTATTAAAATTATTTCCATATAAGATTCCTCCCACCAAGCCATCATTCACCCCGCCACCCGTAGTCAATACTCCATTGCCATCACTCAAACTAATATTACCTCCAGTCCCTATCCCAATAGATCCCGCTCCCGCATTCACATCCGAACGTAAACTCAAGCCCCCAAAGCCACTTATACTAATATTACCCCCATTGCCAGCCGTGTAGCCCGCTCCAGCTCCATCACCCCCAGCACTACTCAATACCCCACCATAATCCACATAACTCCCACTGCTACTCACACTCAAAATACCGCCAGAGCCGCCAACATATCCACTACCTCCGCCACTTTGAATACTCCCCCGTAACAACACCCCATTCACACCACTCAAACTAATGCTACCTCCAGATCCTGCAACCGTATAATAATTACCCCCACGATCCGAATTGCCGCCTACACTATTGAGCACACTTCCCACAGCCATCTCAATCCCCCCACTCACCACATAACTCTGTGAGCCGCCAACTCCACCATTATAATCACTAGAAACAACCACATTACGCCAGCCCTTACTCAATACCTGACCACTGCCACTCAATACCAAATC
>NZ_JBBKXZ010000005.1:0-1971 GCF_042715545.1 Aquirufa avitistagni
TTGGGGGCTTGAGTTTACGTTCGGATGTGAATGCGGGAGCGGGATCTATTGGGATAGGGACTGGAGGTAATATTAGTTTGAGTGATGGCAATGGAGTATTGACTACGGGTGGCGGGGTGAATGATGGGCAGGTGGGCGGTTTGTTGAAGGGCGTAAATGTGACGAAGCTGGGCGTAGGGGTGCTGGGTTTAGGAGGCTCGAATGCGTATACGGGTTCGACGAATGTGAGTGGGGGAAAGCTTTATTTATTACAGGCGGAGAGTATTCCGAATTTGAGTGCGTTGAGTTTGGGTGCTGGGACGGAGTTGGACATGGGAGGAGTGAGTGAGAGTGTGGGAAGTTTAGCGGGTAGTGGCAAGGTAAGCAGTAGTGTGAGTGGGAGTGTGTTGTTAACAGCTGGAGCAGATAATACGAGCACGAGTTACTCGGGCATACTGGAGGATGGTTTGGGGGTATTGCGTGTTGCTAAGTCTGGTACGGGTACGTGGAGTGTTAGTGGAGCAAGTACGTATAGTGGATTGACGCAGGTATTAGCGGGTGTGTTGAGTATTGGAAGTTCGAGTGGCTTGGGAAGTATAACATCGGGCACGGAGGTGACAAGTGGCGCGAGTTTGGAATTATATGGGGGGATTAGTGTGGGAGCAGAGCCTTTGCGTTTATTGGGTATTGGTCGGAGCAATATTGGCGCTTTACGGAATTTAAGTGGGGTGAACGTTTACGCGGGTGAGGTGACGGTTGGCGCGGGCGTTCGTGTGAATTCGAATGGGGGGAGCTTGAGCTTAACGGCGGCGAGTGTTTTTACGGGCGTTGATGTGAGTATGTTGTTTGGTGGTGGAGGGATCTTGAGTGTGGGAGGTGTGGTGAGTTTGGGTAGTGGTGCGATCACGCATGATGGAACGGGTAGTGTTTATTTATTAGCGGATAATGTATACAGTGGTTTAACGCGTGTGAGTGGTAATGGGACATTACGGGTTGGATCGGCAGGTGCTTTAGGGTCTACGAGCAGTGGAGTTGAGGTGATTGGCAGTGGGGTGTTGGAGCTTACCGGCGGGATCAGTGTGTTGGGTGAGTCCTTGAGTTTATCGGGTTATGGAAATGGGGTTGTGGGTGGCTTTCGGAATGTGAGTGGCATTAATGAGTGGAGTGGGACGGTGAGTTTGACGGGTAATGCGGGGATGGGTAGTGCGTCTGGTAAGCTGAGTTTAACGGGAGTACCTGCGATAGCATCGAGTAGTTTTGGTTTACGGATTTATGGGGTGGTGGGAGCTAGCGTAGAATTGGTGGGCGAGGCTTTGTACACGGGCCAGACGGAATTGGTGAGTGGGAGTTTGTTATTGGGTGCTGATGAGCGTATTGCCAACACAAGTTCGGTGAAGTTTAATGGGGGAGATTTATCAACGGCTGGTTACTCAGAGACGCTTGGGGAGCTAAGTTTATATGCGGCCTCGGGTATTAGTTTAGGTTCAGGGGTCCATGCGTTACGTTTTAGTGGCGCGGGTGTTTATGATTTTAAGTTGCTAACGATCAACGGTTGGCAGGGGGTTTATGGTACACCAGGCAGCAGTGGGACTGCGGGCAAGGTGTATGTGGGCACGGGTGCGGGTTTAAACCGGGAGCGTTTGGATCAGATGCGTTTTTACAATGCCACAGGTCCGGCCACGCATTATTGTTTACAGCTATTGGATGGGGAGTTGGTGGCTGGGGCTAACATCAGTTTGGTGACGGGTCATAGTAATGTTCGTATTACGAGTGTGGCCACGAGCAATGGCGCATGGTCCTATGCGAGCAATACCTATACCTTCACGGCAAGTGCTGATAATGCGAATATATTATTCACGGAGCTCCAAAATTACTTAGTGAATTATTCGGTTGAGATTAAGTCGGCAAGGGTGGGCGGTACGCAGGTGGGGAGTGTGGTATTTGATGCTGGGGTGAGCATGACGACTGGTCAGAACACGAATACGTTGAAGG
>NZ_JBBKXZ010000006.1:0-706 GCF_042715545.1 Aquirufa avitistagni
CCGTACCGGAAGGTGTGGCTGGAACACCTCCTTTCTGGAGACGCTATTTATTTTTGATATATGTTTAAAGCATATGTCAATCGTTTTTATTTCTATCACACGCTTAAAGGAAAGGTTGCTTGAATGAGAGCAGATCCTTTTAAAAGTTTTAAGGATTGCAAGATTACAAAGCGGGCTTGTAGCTCAGGTGGTTAGAGCGCTACACTGATAATGTAGAGGTCCGTGGTTCGAGTCCACGCAGGCCCACAAGAAATGAAAGGCATGTGGGATGAGAAGTAAGAGTGAAGAAGTAAGAGGTGAGAGATAAAAAGTGAGAGTAAGCGTTAGGCAAACGAGTTTAACAACAAGAGATTAACAAAGAGAACCCATTAACCTGGGGGATTAGCTCAGCTGGCTAGAGCACCTGCCTTGCACGCAGGGGGTCAACGGTTCGAATCCGTTATTCTCCACCAACAAAGAATTAAGAGTTAAGAGTTAAGATTAAGAGTTACCGATTAAGCGAACGAGTTTAATCATCCGATTGAAAGAAGTATTAAAGTTCCAGACTGACTACTGTCAACTGGCTACTGATTACTGACTACCACCCTCCCCTACTCGAATGAGAGTTTGGACTTGGGAACGATGTAAATGCGATGGATTTATCTATCAAAGTTTACACAAGGTTCTTTGACATATTGTGAGAATAAAGTAAAGAGTAAGAGCAAAT
>NZ_JBBKXZ010000007.1:0-706 GCF_042715545.1 Aquirufa avitistagni
CCGTACCGGAAGGTGTGGCTGGAACACCTCCTTTCTGGAGACGCTATTTATTTTTGATATATGTTTAAAGCATATGTCAATCGTTTTTATTTCTATCACACGCTTAAAGGAAAGGTTGCTTGAATGAAAGCAAATCTTTTAAAAGTTTTAAGGATTGCAAGAGTACAAAGCGGGCTTGTAGCTCAGGTGGTTAGAGCGCTACACTGATAATGTAGAGGTCCGTGGTTCGAGTCCACGCAGGCCCACAAGAAATGAAAGGCATGTGGGATGAGAAGTAAGAGTGAAGAAGTGAGAGTGAAGAAGTAAGAGTGAAGAAGTAAGAGGTGAGAGTAGAGATTAGAGAGTAAAGAGTAAAGAGTAAGTGTTAGACAAACGAGTTTAACAACAAAGAGATTAACAAAGAGAACCCATTAACCTGGGGGATTAGCTCAGCTGGCTAGAGCACCTGCCTTGCACGCAGGGGGTCAACGGTTCGAATCCGTTATTCTCCACCAGAGTACACAATCAGACAAACGCGTTTGATTAACAGATTGAAAGAGTAAGTATCCTATAGACTTCGGACTATAGACTACGGACTACACCACCCTCCCCTACTCGAATGAGAGTTTGGACTTGGGAACGATGTAAATGCGATGGATTTATCTATCAAAGTTTACACAAGGTTCTTTGACATATTGTGAGAATAAAGTAAAGAGTAAGAGCAAAT